>NZ_JABEPE010000004.1 GCF_026788005.1 Alteromonas sp. a30 | reverse complement strand
ACCTACGTTGCCCCGCGTAACGACAAAGAGTCGGCGCTGTGTGACATTTGGGCCGACATATTACAAGTTGAGCAAGTGGGTATTCGCGATAACTTCTTCGCCTCTGGCGGGGATTCCATCTTATCGATACAGGTGATTGCCCGTGCTCGTGAGCTTGGCATTGATATTTCCATGCGCGACATGTTCGAAGGGCAAACGATTGAAGCCTTAACGGGTGGAGAAGGGGAAGCGTCGAATATTAAAGCGGAACAAGGCGATGTTTCAGGCGAGCAGATCTTGTTGCCCATTCAACATTGGTTCTTAGAGGGCGACCAGATTGATCAACATTACTTCCATCAGTCCACGATTTTGGCTGTGCCAGAAGGCTTTAACACCGATACGTTAAACGCCATCTTACATGCCATGCACCAGCGTCATGATGCCTTGCGTTTACGTTTTGTAAGCGCGGATGAGGGTGAGTGGCAAGCCAGTTATCAGCCATTAACCAACGCTATGATCGCACAGTGTGTTGAGCATATTCCGATGTTGGTTGACGACAATACGACAGCGGCACAGCGTGAAGCTATACAAACGCAAATGACAACCTTTATTAAGGGCAAGATGGATCTAGCGCAAGGGCCGTTACTAAAAGCGGTTTACTTTGATGCGCCAGCTTCTCAAGACAGTCGTTTAGTCTTGGTACTGCATCACTTATTAGTTGATGGCGTAACGTGGCGTATTGTGTTGGATGATATGAGTAAAGCTCTGAAACAATGGCAGGACAAAGGCGAGATTAAGCTAGCGGCGAAGAGCAGCTCTTACCAACAGTGGGCGCAAGCCTTACAAGAATACGCCAGCAGTGATGCCTTAGCACAAGAAAAGGCGCATTGGTTGGCGGCAATGTCCACAAAGGTTGAGCCACTGCCTCAAGATGCGGATCACGAAGACAATTCAATGGCAACCTCTGCCAATGTGTCGTTGGCGTTGTCTGAGCAGGAAACGCACCAGCTATTACGTGAATCTCACGGTGCTTATGAAACTAAGATCAACGACTTACTACTCGCCGCACTACAGCTTGCCTTTAAGCGTTGGTGTGGACGCGATGTATTACGTGTACGCATGGAAGGTCATGGTCGTGAGCCATTGTTCAACCACATTGATGTGAGCGAAACAGCCGGTTGGTTTACCAGCGTATTCCCTATGTTATTAGCGGGTGATTCCACTAACAACAACGATGCTGAAGCAGAAGATTTATCGGCGCTCATTAAGGGCGTAAAAAATGCTAATGCGGCGATTCCAAATAACGGTATTGGCTACGGTGTGTTGCGTTACATGGCACAAGATGAGGCGTTAACGGCAGCAGCAGATGCCTTTGAATTCGATATTGCCTTTAACTACTTAGGTCAGTTCGACCAAAGTACACAAGCGTCCAATTCAAAAGAAGTATTAAGCGACTTTATGCCAGTGGATGAAGACACAGGTGCAGAAATCAGCCCGCGTCGTCAACGTCCTTATCCAATGCGCTTTAACGCTGCGGTGGGAGAAGGACAATTTGGCTTCTCAATGGAGTTTAATAAGCATCGTTATCGCCCCGACACCATGCAAGCGTTGGCGGAGTATTATCGCCAAGCGTTGCTGGATATAGTGGCGCATTGTACTGGTGTGGAAAGAGCGCAGCTTAGCTTAGCCGACTTCCCCCTTGTTCCAGCGGATCAGGCAAAACTGGATAATTGGCTACATCAAAACCAACATTCAGAGACTCAACCTTTCTTCCCGCTGAAAACCTTCAAGGCAGAAGGCGTGGTGAATTGTCCTGTGCCATATTCGCAGAAGATGTTCTTGCATTTCACGAAAAAACCGAGCTTGGAGCCAATGTTGCGTACCTTCCGCATTATTAGCTTAAAAGGTGACTTAAATATTGCTGTGTTTGAGCGTGCTTATGCCGCATTGGTGCAGCGTCATGCGGTATTCCAAATGCGTTTTGCGGATTATCGTGGGCATCTGGCGTTGCAAATAGATCCACAAATGCAACCGGATTTCACTGTGGTCAATTGTCCACCATCAGGGAACGCCGAAGCGACCTTGCGTCAAATGATGTTGGATGAAGTGAATCGTGCTTATGATATTCGTAACGGTCAATTCTTACGTTGTTTGATTATTGAAAATGATGCACTTAACCATGATTCACCAGACGCAGAAAAGCAGTCTTATGTTGTCTTGGGTATGAATCACTTGGTGTCGGACCGTTGGTCTTGGGGGATTTTCCAAGAAGAGCTAGAGACGTTATACAACGGCGCTCAAGTGAAAGCCGATGGTGACATTGTATTACCTGAGTTAACGCCTTTAGCCGCCGACTTCCCTGATTACTGTTATTGGAATCATTACTGGCACAACACGCCTGCATTACAGCAGCAGATGCAGTATTGGCAGTCGGTATTTGGTGACTTGCAATGGTCTCAAGCTTTCCCAACCGATTTGGAAAAGAGCGACCTTGTACCAACAGGCGGTTTGAATCGTAACTTCGACTTAAACATCGATGAAGCCTTGTTCGAGCGTATCGACGCATACTGTAAAGCGCAGTCCATTACGTTATACACCTTCTTTATGTCGGCGTTGCACTTGGTGCTCGCTAACTATGCAGATGAGTCGGACATTGTGGTGGTATCACCAAAAGCTGAACGTGATTTGCCGGAATTGGCGAAGAGCATAGGTTTGTATTTGAACTTATTGCCGGTGCATTCACGTGTGGATAAGGCAAAGAGTCTTGCCAGCTTTGTAAAACAAGTGGCAGACAATGTGGTGACTGCACAAGCCAATATTGATGTTCAAATTGATGCTGTTTTAGAGACACTAGACTGCGATCAAACCCTGCCAATTTCAGATGTGAACTTCCAATATTACAACTTTGCACAGGAGTCGGGTTGGGCACTGGATGGATTACAGAGTGAGGCGGCGTATTTCTCTGAAAATGAGATCCAATATGAAAACACATTGGACTTAAGGTTACTTCGAGAAGAAAGCGGTGTTTCTGGTGTTTGGGTTTACAACAGTAGTAAATATCGCGCATCAACAATGGCGAAATTATCCAATTGGTATATCGCTATTTTGGAAAATATTTTGTCTCAACCAAATCAAACAATTGATGATTGTTTGTTGCAATTAAATCCATCAAATTAAAGGTGAAAAACTTGGCATTAAAATGCAGTGGTGTTAGTTTAATATCATCTAAAAAGCTTCATTTTATGCCGCGTTTCTTCAGAGTGATAATGAGGTAACAACTTATGGATGTAGGTTCATGCTAGACAGTATTTTGCTTGTTCTTATCTTAGGGTGCGAAATTGCTTTTTGGGTGGTTTTGTTTCTTGGGATGTTTGCGCGATATGTCATTGGCTGGCCTAAGTTTGGCCTGTACTGTTTGTACAGTATTCCACTGATAGATGTGTTGTTATTCATAGTCACTGTAGTCGATTTAAGAAGCGGTACTACTGCCACTTTCTTTCATGGTTTAGCCGCCGCTTATATCGGCTTTTCTATTATCTTCGGACATGGGTTGATTCGTTGGGCTGATGAGCGTTTTGCCCATCGTTTTGCCAATGGACCGAAGCCTCAAGCTCCTCCCTCAGTGGGTTGGGGCAATATTAAGTACGAACTTATCTTGTTTGCAAAAGCCCTGTTGGCTTGTGCAATTACTTTTGTTTTAGTGCGAGTCATGATTTGGATGGTTAACGATGAGGACAAGATATTGTCACTTTATATGTGGGACAATATGGTTAAAGTTCTGGCGTTTTTCTGGTTGGTTTTTGGCCCCGGATATAGCTTGTTATTCCGTCTAAATAAGAAAGAAGAAGACATCAAATAATTCAAAGGTGAAAAGAAATAAGATTCGTAACAGGAGTAAATCACTCACATAAGTTAAGTGTTTTGCTCACTTTTAAAATAACAATAAATGAAGCTCAATAATGCTAAGCGAAGTTATTGTTTATGCATTGTAACGATTGATGGCGAAGCGGCTGCGTCGCGAAAGGAAAAATAATATGAATTTAGAGTTAGAGATAAATCACACCTTGCGATTGCTTAGGAAAAATAAAATCTTTGTTTCTCTCTGTATTTTGGTAATTGCATTGGGTATTGCCCAATCATTAATGATTTTTCAGGTCATTAATAACCAAATTTTGCGGACGCTTCCGTTTCCTAATGGTGATAAATTCGTTGTTTTCAGCTTACGAAACGAAACATCGCGAGAAAGTTACAGTAATGTTTGGGATGCTTATCAGTACCAATTTTTGAAACAAAATGCGAAAAGTTATTCCGAGATGGGGGCAACTCAAGTCGCCACCCTAGCTACCATCAGCGATGGCGAAAGTACGGAAACCTTCACTGCCGCAAAGCTCACTAGCAACTTGCTTGATTTCACCAAAGTTAATCCTCAAATGGGTCGGTTGCTGTTGGCTGATGATGAGCAAGTTGGCTCAGAACCCGTGGTGTTATTGAGTCATCATTTGTGGCAAAACTATTATGCATCGGATCCTAACATCGTAAATTCGCGCACGCGTATAAATGGCGTACCGCATACGGTGGTTGGAGTGATGCCAGAAGACTTCCGTTACCCTGTTGCGAGTGATTTATGGTTGCCTTTAACGTTGCCTAACAACCCTGAGCCGGGGGTTGATGGTGCTAACTTCACCATCGTCGCTATGTTAAAAAATGGCGTAGAGCGCGAAGCCGCCGGGCGTGAAGCCACACGTTTAATGCAAAACTTAAGCGCAGAATTTAGCTACGAATACAAAGATACGGAAACCAAAATATTGCCTTTCACACGTCAGTTTTTTAACGACGAAGGCGTGTTAACGCTTTCCAAACTATTATTTGCCATCCTCATTTTGATTGTGGCGCTGTCGAGCATCAATGTGGGTAACTTGTTATTAGTGCGCGCCAACGAGCGGAATCACGAACTTGCTGTACGCGGTGCACTAGGGGCAACTCGCTTTGGATTGATTCGCAACATCTTAATGGAGTCTTCCTTCATCTGCTTTATTGGTGCCGTGCTTGGTATTGTGTTGTCTATTTTCGCGTTGTGGGGCACAACGAGCGCACAAGCGGGGCCTGATTTTATGGGCGAACCTTTCTGGATTAACTACGACCTAGAGCTAGATGTCATCATTCTTGCGTTTGTATTGATGTTGATTATTTGGGTGTTAGCAGGTGGTATTCCAGCGTTCAGGGCGTCACGCATAGCAATTTATGAAACCCTTGCTAGCGGTACAAAGCATGCAGGGTCGAAAAAAGGCAACTGGTTTGTGATGATGCTTATCACCTTTGAGTTATTCATTTCGGTGTTCATCTTGATCACCAACGGCGTCACCATCACCAGTTTGAAGAATGAATTTGCAGTGGACTACGGAATTAAATCCGATACTTACTTAACCGCGTCCATTAGTTTACCAGCCAGCAGCTACAAAACACCTGAGCAGCGCCAGCAATTCATGGACAACTTGCGTAGTGAGTTGTTATCCAATGGTAGCGTTAAGCAAGTGACTTACAGCAATAGTTTGCCGAGTCAGAATATGTCTTATGAATCTTACAATTTGGAAGACAGAGACGTTACCACAGACAACAAATATCCAGAAAGAACAGTAATTTCGGTTGATCCAAATTACTTTGATGTGATGAATATTTCTTTACTCGAAGGTCGTTACTTCACCCGCGCCGACAACAAAGAGTCGTTACCTGTAGCGGTGATTGATGAATATCTAGCTGAGATTTTGTGGCCTGATGAGAGCAATATTTTGAGTAAGCGAATTCAGCTTGATCCGGCAAATAATGGCGAGTGGTTAACCATTGTCGGCATTATCAAAAACCCCGTTTCTGGTCGCCCTGAAGATGCAAGTGATCCGCGTAAAGCTATTTATCGCCCAATGGCGCAAGGCTTAGGGCATACAGCGTTAGATATAGAAGCAACACCTTTTTACGTGATGTTGGAAGTGAACGGTGCGCCTGATGATTTGCACCAATCATTAAAGGTTGCAGCGCAAAACGTCGACCGTGACGTGCCGGTATTCCTTATTAAATCGTTAACACAAGTGCTCGAAGAATCGGTATTTGAATTCGAACAATTAAGCATCCTTCTAACCATGATTGGTGTGATAGCACTTGTCCTTGCTGCCAGTGGTATCTTCGCCATTATGTCGCGCTCGGTCATGCTTCGTACGCGCGATATTAGTATTCGTCGTGCGCTTGGCTTGACTAATGAAAAGGCTATCAGAAGTTTCGTGAATAAAGGCATTGTGTTGCTGGTGATTGGTTGTGTGTTTGGCGGATTACTCAGCCTGCTTGCCATTAACGCACTCCTCTCAACCACGGATATTGCTTCGCTGCCCTTAGTGTTTATTGGGGTGATTGTGGTGGTCAGCATCATTATGTTCTGTGCGACTTATTTCCCCGCCAAGAAGATTGTTTCTAAAGAGCCGGGCGATACGTTGCAAGAAAGCTAATAAGAATAAAGAAAAAAGGTTACTAAAGTGGATCGAATAAGAGAAAAATCCAGTTCGAAGGTGAATAAAAAGAGTTTCATGATTGGTGCCGGTATTGCGGTGCTGATTGTGGCGGTATTCTCTGTTGCTAGCATCGACTTTTCCAGCAAACGTATTAACCGTAGTACGTTAATGATTGGCGAGGTACAGCGCGGAAAGCTCGATATTAAAGTGAGCGCTAACGGTGTGTTACTGCCAAGAGAAGTGGAGTGGTTGTCGTCACAAGTGGAAGGGCGTGTGCGTAAGTTGCACGTCAAACCCGGCGATAGTGTTAAGCGCGGTCAAGTATTAGTGGAGTTAGACAACCCAACGCTTCACGTTGAAGAGCAAGAAGCCGTGTCGGTTTTAGAAGGCAGCATCGCTGAGTTAGAGGCGTTTAAAGCAGACCTTGAAAACCGTCTAATGGAATACGAAGCCATTACCTTGCGCGCGAAGTTTTCTTTGGATAAATCCACCTTGCAACATAAGGCTGAAGAAACCTTGTTAGAAGATGGCATTGTTTCTGAATTGGACTACCAACGCACTAAACTTGATGTGAAGCAATTTACAGAAGTGCTCAAACTGGAAACCCAGCGCTTGGCACGTTTTAAAGACAACATGGCAATTGAGCTGGCGGCGCAAGAAGCCAAAGTCACGCAAGCGCGTAAAAGCCTAGAGCGAGCGCGTAATGCAGTGAAGGCGCTAACGGTAACTTCCGGCATTGATGGCATTGTCCAGTCGTTAGAGCTGGAAATTGGTCAACGTTTGCAACCCGGTGGCGAAATTGGTCGTATCGCACAGCAAGATTTACTGTATGCCGAGCTGAAAGTTCAGGCGCGTCAGGCAAGCAAAATTGTGCAAGGCCAAAAAGCCATTATCGATACCCGCAATGGCAAAGTCGATGGCGTGGTTCGCCGTGTTGAACCAGCCGTTAACGAAGGTACGGTGTTGGTTGATGTTGACCTAACCGGCGAGCTGCCAACGGGCTCACGTCCTGAATTGCAAGTGGAAGGTATTATCTTCCAAGAACAGTTCCAAAACACCCTATTCGTTGCCAAACCGAACTTGGTTAAAACCAACAGTGTGGTCAGTTTGTATCGCTTGGATGAAGACGGTGATTATGCAGAACGTGTGTCGGTGAAGCTGGGTGAAGCCTCAGTGGATAAGGTGCAAATTCTTGAAGGCTTGCGAGTGCAAGACCGCATTATTTTGTCCGATAGCAGCGCTTGGCAAGATCACGACATCATTTTATTAAATTAATCCAATAGTAAGTATTACCCGTTTTGCCCTGCGGGGCTTGGAGAAAATTATGAACAGTAAACCACTGATTCAACTACAAAACATAAAAAAAATCTTTTACACCGATGAAGTGGAAACATGGGCGGTAAATGATGTTAATTTAAGCATTAACAAAGGCGAATACATTTCCATTTGTGGTCCATCAGGGTGTGGTAAATCCACTTTGCTCTCGATTTTAGGCATGTTGAACTCAAGTTCGGAAGGTAAATACTTACTGGAGGGTGAAGATGTCGCGTCGTTAGGTCAGGCTGAGCGTGCTGGTGTGCGTAACCGTCAAATTGGTTTTATCTTTCAGGCGTTTAACTTAATCGGGGATTTAACCGTTTATGAGAATGTTGAGTTACCGCTTACTTACCGCAAAGAGCTCAGTAAAGAAGACCGTAAGAAGAAAGTGACGCAAGCCCTTGAAAAAGTCGATATGGCGCACCGTATGAAGCACTATCCGGCGCAACTTTCTGGTGGTCAACAACAACGTGTGGCGATTGCCAGAGCATTAGCCGGCGACCCTAAAGTGCTAATGGCGGACGAACCGACAGGTAATCTTGACTCGAAGAATGCCAAAATTGTGATGGAGCTTTTAAAAGAGCTACACAAGCAAGGTAACACCATTTGCATGGTAACTCACGACCCGGAAGCCGCCCTAATGGCAGAGCGCCAAATTACCTTGCTTGATGGTCAAATCATCAGTGACGAGGGTACCAAGGGCAAAACAGCATCAGCGGATACCGTATCGGCAGTGCATGCTGCTGCCGTGGAATAACGTGTTAAGCCGATGACAACGTCAATCCAATGCCCGACAACGAGCGGGCAAACACTTTCTTGTGGTGAATACTTACTGCTTCTGCTGGAACAGTACGGTGTTGAAAGCGTGTTCGGGATTCCCGGTGTTCACACTATCGATTTATATAAAAACCTGCCAAAAACCAACATAAAACACATCACGCCCCGTCATGAACAGGGCGCGGGCTTCATGGCAGAAGGGTATGCAAGGGTGTCTGGTAAACCCGGTGTGTGTTTTGTGATTTCAGGTCCTGGTGTGACTAATATTGTTACAGCAATGGGGCAAGCAAGGTTGGATTCTATTCCGATGTTGGTGATCTCCACGGTTAATCGTACGCATACCTTGGCAATGGGAGAAGGGCGGTTGCATGAGCTGCCGAATCAACATCAAGTGACAGCGGGTGTATCGGTGTTTACTCACACCTTATTGCGTGCTGAAGAGTTACCCAAAGTGTTGGCGCGAGCCTTTACTGTGTTCGCCACTAAACGTCCCGGCCCTGTGCATATCGAAATTCCGTTGGATATTATGAACAGTCAGGTGCAAGTACAGGATACCCGCATTTGGCCTACGCCTTCTGTACCAAGCGTGAGTGCTGATTCATTGCAGCAAATGTGTCGTTTGCTACAACAAGCAAAGCGGCCACTGATTGCCTTGGGGGGAGGGGCTGTGAATGCCGCAGAAGCGGTGAAATCCGTAGCCGAAAAGTTGGATGCGCCCGTTGTGAATACGGTAAATGCCAAAGGTATTTTGCCTTATAGTCATCCGCTAGCGGTGGGGGGAACGGCTTCCACCGATGCTATTCGCGACGAATTTCTCCAAGCTGATGTTGTGCTAGCGGTGGGGACCGAGTTTGCGGAAACCGACTACGACTATTTCTTTAAAGGTGATATTCAAATCGGCGGCACGCTAATTCGGATTGATATCGATCCAGAGCAATTAGCCAAGAATATTCGCCCGGATGTTGCGGTGTGTAGCGATGCTAATGCTGCCTTGCAAGCACTGGCATTACTTCTGCCAGATACGCAAGCCACATTAACAGTCTCTGCTGGGCAAGAGCGAGCTAAACAGCTTCGTGAGCAGTTACGTAGTGACGTTGACCAAAATTACGCGGCGTTTTTTCAATGCATCCAAGAAACACTACCTAACGCAACCGTGGTTGGCGATTCAACGCAGCCAACGTACTTTGCGTGGTTTGCTTACGAAACCGAAAAACCTCGGTGTTATTTTCACTCTGCCAGTGGTTACGGCACCTTGGGTTATGCCATTGCCGCCGCTATTGGCGCACAAGTCGCACAGCCCCAAGGTCCTGTTGTGAGCATTATAGGTGATGGCTCTGCACAATTTACTTTAGGTGAAATTGGTTGCGCGGTAGAAGAGTCGCTGCCGATTATTTTCATTGTGTGGAATAACAGTGGTTACGCCGAAATTAAGCGTTTTATGGAAGATGCGCACATGCAGCCAATGGCAGTGGATTTATCACCACCGGATTTTTGCAAAATAGGTGATGCCTTTGGTTGTGCAGTGGCACGACCAGACAATTTAACGCAATTTCAGCAGGTGTTAACCGAAGCAGCGCAGCGCAACGGCCCGACGATTGTCGAGATTATTCAGGAAAAATTCGTACCTGATTACCCCAAATTATAAGTGAAGCAGTGCGACTCTTGGTTAGGCGCAACTTATACAAATTGGCCATAAAATGAAGACAAACATCCAGCAGTTCTACATCCGAGGCAAATGGCAAACGCCGGCGTCGGATACTCAAATTTATACGGTGCTAAACCCTGCAACCCAAGACGTTGTCGCAACCTTCCCTTTAGGCTCAGAAGCTGATGTAGAAGCAGCAGTAAACGCCGCCGCTGACGCATTTCCTGAATGGTCGAGCTTACCGGCTAGTGAGCGTCAACAATGGTTATTGCGCCTTGCTGATGCCATGCAAGAACGCGCTCAAGAGTTTGCTCAAGCGCATACGCAAACCATGGGTTGTCCTGTGATGCATGTGGATGACTTACATGTACTTGGGCCTATTGAGGGATTGCGAAAAACCGCAGCTTTGGTGGGGTGTTTAGCGGATGAGCAGCGCACCGATGAAGTGTTAATTACGCACGAAGCGGCAGGCGTTTGTGCGCTAATCAACCCGTGGAATTATCCATTGCATCAACTCATTGGTAAGTTAGCACCCGCTTTATTGGCAGGATGCACTGTTGTCGTTAAACCTGCGGAGCAAACGCCGCTGCAAGACTTCATACTCGCGCAGATCATAGATGACATTGGCTTGCCTGCGGGCGTATTCAATTTAGTGTTTGGCGAAGGAGCAGTCGTTGGCAGCGTGATGGCGCAGCATCCCAAAGTCGACTTAGTTTCATTTACGGGTTCAAGCCGTGTTGGCAAGACCATTGGCGCAGAGGCGACGCAACACATTAAAAAAGTGTGTTTAGAGTTGGGCGGCAAATCGGCGCTTATCATTACTGAAGATGCCAATCTAGAAGACGCTATTCGCTATGGTATCGAAAACGTGATGCTGAACTCAGGGCAAACCTGCGATGCGTTAACGCGCATGCTGCTGCCTCGACATCTCAAACAACAAGCCGAAGCTTTGGCGGTTGATATTGCCCAGAATATTACGGTGGGCGACCCGCAAGATCCAAGCGTATTTATGGGGCCATTGTGCAACCTTTTGCAACAACAGCGGGTTTTGGATTACATCCAAACAGGCATCAACGAAGGTGCGACCTTACTGACCGGTGGATTAAGTCTTCCGCAAGGAATGGATTCTGGCGCTTATGTGATGCCAACGCTGTTCAGTGACGTGACTGAAAACATGACTATCGCCAAAGAAGAAATTTTTGGGCCAGTGCTTTGCATTTTGTATTACGACAACATCAAAGAAGCGATTGCCATTGCCAATAATACCGAATACGGACTTTCCAGCGGGGTTTATGCCAAAGATTACGATAGTGCGCTGGGGATCGCCCGTAAGTTACGTGCAGGGCAAACCTATTTACAAGGGGCGTTTTTCAACTACGACGCACCATTTGGTGGATTCAAACAGTCTGGCAACGGCCGAGAGTGGACTCAATCCGGGCTCATGGAATACACAGAAACCAAAGCTTTCATTTCCCCTAATGCTAAAGAGGTATAGCCAATGCAAACTCAACCCGAGCAACATTCCCAAGCGTTTAAGCAAAAGCGCACGAGTGAAGATCGCGGCTATAACGTTATTCTGGTTTCAACATTCGTGGAGCAATTTAATGCCTTATTAAAAGGCTTGGAAAACAGCACGCATCAGTGCGTTGCGGTGATTACGCGAGAAGGTGGAGAAGCCGTTGCAGACGCCGCTAAAGAGTCAAATTTGCCCGTTTTTTCTTTTCCAAATTGTGCGAACCTACAGCGGTTAATGGACAAAGATGCCGCAGTAGCAGCGCAAGTGCACGATGCTATGCAGGTAATTGAGGCGTTAGATCCTGACATTTTGTGTTGTTGGGGGTATCAAATTCTACCTGAGTGCTTAATTCAATTACCTAAAGTAAATGCCCTTAATTTTCATTTTGCCGATTTACCTAAATACCGTGGCGGCATGAGTTTAGCTGCGCAAATTATTGAAGGAGAACCAGAAACTCGCCTATCGTTACATGAACTCACCGTAGAAGTTGATGCAGGAATGATTATGGCTAAATCAGAGCCCATTGCGTTGCCGGGGTTATCGAGTCAGGCAATATTGCAAAAAGGCATTAATGTGGCTGGCAAGATGTTGGTTGATACCCTCGACCAAATGTTATCGAATACGTTAACGCCAATGCCAAATGATTACCAACAGCCAGGCTTGCCGCACTCTTGGGGTGTGTTGCGCGAGAATATTACCTTAGAAGATGGAACAACAAAGCGCGTAAATAAGGGGTATTTAGGCTATTTGGCAATTCATTGGGATGAAGATAGTTGCAAGCATATAGAGCGCGCATGTTTGGGCTTCGACAAACTCGGCGGTCCATATTCCTGCCGCGATACCTTATTGGTTCATTTTCTAAATGCGACGCAAGTTAATTCCTTAGTGACTCACCAACCCGGGACTATTTTAGAGGTTACTGATGAAAACAGCATTTTGGTACAAGCTCAAGATGGTCAACTCCGCTGTCAGATATTCCTAAACCCACAAATTAGCAAAGAAGAAAATCCAACGTTGCAGACTGGCGACAAGCTCAGCAAAGTCATTAGCGTGAGCCAACTGACAGGCATTAACGATGCAGATAGGTAGTTTTGCAGGGGGGCTTTAATAGCGTATCTGCAACAAATTTTTGTGGCTGAAGCCATTCAGCCATTATCCAGCGTGCTAATTCAACGTTTTCGGCAAAGGGATTTTCGCGTATTCGCTAATTTGCTTAATTGCTTCCCAGGTAATATCGCGAAGCGTAATGCTTCCTTTGGTTAGGGCTGCACGTTTTTGGCGTTGGCTTCGCTCTCCTGCATAAAAGATTTCTTCAACACCATCGCGTTTTCGAGCGCTTTTGGTGCGGGAAATAATTGCTTGCATGCGTTCATTGTAGGCTTCAGGTTCAACAATTTGGCTTAAATCCAGCGCCCACAAGAAATGACCTCGTACATCATCTGTTAATGCAGATGTGAGGATATTAACCATAGATGCTAACCCGTAGCCTTTTGCACCTGCCAAAGGCAAAATCAGGCTTTCTCCAAGTACAAAATTAGCTGGGTTGACTAAGCTGTTACCGTCTTTATCCTCAATAAGTCCGGCGTCTATTCTGTCACCATTAAGCGCCGCTTGATAGATTTTCACACCAGCCATTGCACTGGTGGACATATCCAGAATAAAGGGATCATGTTCCCCCGCAGGAGCGGCAAAGGCAAGGGGGTTTGTCCCCATTGTTTGGGTTAATCCTCCCGGCGGAGGCATCACAACATTGGGAGAGCCAGTACACACAAAACCGAGCAAACCTGCTTCTGCAATCGCATTAGCATAAGCGGCTAACGCTATGGGGTTGCCCGTATTGGTAACGCTAGCGGCGGCTAGCCCTGAGG
Source organism: Alteromonas sp. a30 (assembly GCF_026788005.1). Lineage (GTDB taxonomy): Bacteria > Pseudomonadota > Gammaproteobacteria > Enterobacterales > Alteromonadaceae > Paraneptunicella. The sequence goes on along the minus strand of NZ_JABEPE010000004.1, from coordinate 268,803 downwards.
ATTTTGCCTTTTCGATAACTTTGCTCACTGCCAAATTCATGGCAATGACTCCGCAACCTGCATCACCATCGATGCTGACTAATACGGGCGTTTCTTTTATGATTTGAGGCTTCGGATTAGGGTTCATCCCATCTTTGAGATGCCAGTTAAACAGCGAGGTGATAGTAAAAATACCGTGATCACTATGACCCCGTAATTCACTGTCTATCATGATATCCACAATGGCTTTTGCATTTTCAGCTTCCACTTCTATCGAAGTTAATGCGGTAACTAAATATTGGGTAACTTCCTCAATAGCAATGTCTTTTTTTGCTTGTTGTGTCATACCAAAACGCCTTATTTATTGTGCTTAAATAGATAGTTGGGAAGTTCTTGGATGCTCGGACTCCCGATAACACCCAAGGCACATTGCAATTCGGTTTTCAGGATGTTCATGACATGATCGCCACCTATCTCTCCCATTGCGGCGACACCATAAATAAACGGGCGTCCCATAAAAACAAAATTGGCGCCAAGCGCGAGCATGCGGGCCACATCTAAGCCAGAACGCACCCCGCTATCCACTAAAATGGGGACGTCGTTCCCAAGTGCTTGGCGAATAAGTGGCAGCAAGGTTACTGTGGCAACCGCTGCGTCGAAGTTACGGCCTCCGTGGTTTGATACGATAATGCCGTCTGCGCCTAACTCATAATAGGTTTTGGCATCGCTTGGGCTTTGCACACCCTTTACCAGTAGCTTACCCGGCCAACCTTCTCGGATTCTAGCAAAGCGTTCAGCGGTGATGTGTAATCCCACTTTATCCGCCATAAACTGAGTGGACTCCCTAACGTAGGGTTTGTTGTCGTTGTCCTCTTTGGCAGCGTCTAAATAAGGCTTGATGTTGGCAAATTGTGGAATGCCTTCTTTTACAATTTGGCGACACCATCTGGGCCGTTTCAGCATCTGTATGAGGTTTTTTATGCCAAAGTTAGGAGGCACTGAAAAGCCGTTATGAATGTCGTGGGCGCGATGTGATGGAAAAGGCGAATCGACAGTCAGTACAAGTACGTCATATTCTTCACGCTTACAACGTTCGATGAGATCATCCACAATGATGTCTTCGTCGGGAGCAAACATTTGGAACCACGCATTGTCGGGAGCCAGCTTTTTGCAATCTTCTAAGGTTAGCGAGGCCGCCATGCTTAGGGTGAATGGAATGTTATGTTTATGGGCAGCACGGCTCAAATAGTTTTCAGCGCCGGGCCAAATAAGGCTGGCCATACCCACAGGCGAAACCCCAAAAGGTGCGTCATACTCTTTGCCAAACAGGGTTGTTTTTAAATTTGGATGGTCGTGTTCCGATAAGAAGTGCGGTAGCAGTTGCACATTTTTTAGTAATTCTCGATTACGCTTCGCGGCCATGCCATCGCCAATGCCATTTTTCAGATATTCGAATACGAAATGCGGCACCCGCTTTTTAGCGACTTCTTCCATGTAGGGGACACTAGGAAAAGCTTTATTAAGCTGCCTGCGTTTTTTTTCAGTAATTTCCGGTAATGCGGTCATGCTAAGCGCTCCTGACATCCGTTAATACGTTCAATTTTTGATATTTGAATGGTGTTGCACCACTGTTAGCGACCAAATACGGTTTTAATGCGCTCTTTGACTTCGGGTAAGTGAAAAGTTTTGTTGTGCATTGCGACTTCTTTTTCAACAACCGAAGGGAGCTTTTGGCGAATGTCTTCAACAAGGTGATCTTTTAATGTGATAAGCGAGACTCGCGGCTTTTCTGCCAATAATCGAGCGGTTTCCATGGCTTTATCAAGCACTTGGTCTCGTGGATAAACAGGGAAGGTAATGCCGCGTTGCTTTAAGTCTTCTCCGCGATAGGTGTCGGCACCCATTAACATTTCTTGCGCTAATCCTAGCCCTAACTTTTCTCGTAAAATACAGGTGCCGCCAAAGCCGGGGGTAAAGCCATATTTCATAAAATTGGTGGTGTACACACTTTCTCTACCGAGTATCACGTAATCCGAAAACAAACCAAATACGAAGCCACCGCCAATACCGTGACCTTGCATGGCTGCAACCACCGGAATTCGACAATCAAGAGGCATGCTGTAAATACCGCCTTTTGTGAAGTTTCCTTCCTTTTCCGATAAGCTCAATAAAGCTTCTTGCGTGCCACCTGAGCAAAAATAGGAGTCGTACCCTGTCATCACGACTACTTTATAAGTGGGATGTTGATTAATGTGACTAAATGCCTGTTGCAGCCCTTGCAACAATTCTGGAGAAAAGGTGTTTTTGCTGACTTCATCCTTCATCGTAAGCAGTACGATGTCCGAGCCTTTTTCCTCTAGCGTAACAACATTATTCATGACGATTTTCCGGTGATTTCAGTAAGTTTTTGTTCGAGTAATTGTGCAGCACCCTGCATGAGCGCTTCGGCAATGTCGGCAACGTGGCGATGACGCCAAGATTGCATTTTGGTGCCCTTCACCCATTGGTTAAATGCGCCAAGTGCCGGGCCGCAATGAATTTGAAAGTCGGCTCTTTGTTCAGTATTACCAGACAACGCAGAGCGCGTACTATGAACAAAATACCATTTAAAAATGGCGGCCATTTTCTTTTTCGGACTGGCTTCAATTGCGGCGAGTTCATTGGGTTTTACTCGCGCCAAATAGGTAGCAGTTTCCTGCCACACTTCATCGAAGCTGCGCTGAAAATATTTGTCTTGAATTTGGCGTTGAAGTTTTGGGTCGATGTCTTCAATGCTTTTGTGATTTTGATATAACTCGTAGAGTTTGTTAGCGCGATTCGCAAAGAGTAAGCCCTTACGTAATACCTGTACTTGTGCGCCCATTTCAAACATGTCGCCTGCGGGTGCGTAAGCGGTATCTTGTGCGTCAATGTCTTGCAGCAAGTCTTTTACTTGATCGCTTGTGCCTGCTTCCACCGTACATTGGTTTATCGAGCCTGTGACAAAGAAGTCTGCGCCTAGCATTAACATTGACACAATCGCTTCTGGTGTGCCAATGCCGCCCGCCGCGCCAATACGTATTGGGTTGGAATAGCCGTACTCTTGCATTAATCGGTCGCGAAGTGCGCGAATTGAAGGTAGCAGTACACTGGCGATGCCTGCGTCTGTGTGTCCCCCTGAATCTGATTCAACCAGCACATCTTGGGCAACCGGAAAATGCTGACTAAGCGCTGCTTGTGTTGCAGTGATATGGCCCTCTTGAAGCAAAGCATCCACAATTTTTTGAGGCGGTGGCGACATAAATTGCTGTGCTATTTCGGGGCGAGAAAGTTTAGCAATCACACGGTTACTGCTAACGATGTTGCCTACATCCTTTTGCTGTGTATTGCTAATAGCAAGGTCTAGTTCGTCTTGCGTTGCGGGCAGCCCGCTAAGCCTGAATTTAACAATGGCTGGCGTGATTTGGGTATAAGCCGCAGCATCGGCAAATTTCACATCGTGTTTTAAAAACAAATCAACAATAGCCATTTCCGCTGAAGGGTTTTCATGATCGCACAGCAAATTCACACCAAAGGATTGCCCTTGGTTAAGCGCATTTTTGATGTCGATAATATCCTGCTCTAGCCTATCGAGTTTTAACCCGCCAGCGCCTAAAAAGCCCATTAGCCCGGCTTTGCCCATGGCAATCACTAATTCTTTAGAAGCAATACCTTTGTACATTGCGCCTGTGGCATAGGCGTATTTCAGTCCATAATCACGGCAAAATGCAGCGCTGCCTAAATCCTTTGCGCTTATTTGGCTGGCACTCATTGAAGATGCTTGGCTCATGGTGTCTGTCCTTCTTCCAGAACTTGCGCTAAAAGCGAGGAGAACGTGTCTTTGCCTAAGTGCGATTCCAACGTGTTCAAGCGTTGTTGTAACACATTGGCTTGCTCTATTTGCTGCGATTGCAACGCTTGTTGCCACATTTTTGCATAGTAAGGCAGCGCTTTTTCCCAGCGCTCTTGGGCAAAATCTATATCCGCTTCAACGCCTTTGATGAAATCCTGCCAGCGGTTTGCGTCTTCGCTGCTTTTAAGTTCGTTGAGCAATGCTGGGATATGCTCAATATCGCCACGTTGAATGCGGCTTAAAATAACGTCGACTAACTTTTGCGAACGATATCCTTTCGGCGCATGTTCGTATGGTAATTCAGTTAAAATGCGCTGCTCGCATTCTCGCGCGGCGTCATTTTGTTGATTGCGCACATAGGTATTTGCAAGTGTGCTTAACACGCTGGCTAACAAGGGCCACGCTTGCGCGGTTTTAAAGCTTTCCGCGGTATGCAGATGACACGCAATTGCTTTTTCCCAGTCAGCATTTGCAGCATAAAACGAACCCAAGAATTGATTCGCGTGTTGCATTAACGCCAATTGTGGCGCACTGAGTTTTTGCTCTGCTGTGGCGCGCGTACTGAGTAACCATTGTTTTGCTTGTTCGGCGGCGTGAGCGAAAGCATCGGTTTTGTTTTTAGTCGAATCGGTTGTGTTAGGTGCATCTAATGCTGACGTTGCTAAGCTTAGCCATGCAATACAGGCTTCGGGGGATGATTCATCAATAAGAGGAATCGCTATTTCCTGCGTTAGTTTGTGCGCCCACATTGCAAACTCTTGCCCTAACTGAGCCTGTTGCATTAGCTGAGAAACCGTGGCTTTAGTTTTGATGAATTCTGCAAAACATTCGCTGTGCCACAAGGTTTTCAGGTGCTTCGCCCACAAAGCTCGGTTATTCAATAAATTACGGAAGATAGCAGGGTTTTGCTGGCGTAACACATGGTCGGCCAAAATGCGTAAACCAGCGCATAGCAACCGGCTTACTTGGGTTTGTAATGCTGGGTTTTGTAACCATTGTGCGTCGGCCCGTTTTTGGGCAAGAAAGTGAACACAATCGGCATCAATAACATGTCCGTGTGGACGCATTTTAATAAAACCTTGGCGCTGCCATTGTTTAATCATGGCGGAGAAGTGTGGGAAAGCATCGTTGAAAACAGGTTGAGCGAGCAAGGCTGATAATGGTTGACTTATGTCGGTTTCTCGCTCCCACGCCACCATCAACATTTCTAACAAGGACTCGTCAAATTGACTACAAATTAATAGCAGTTGTTGTGCGCTTTCGGTCAATTGTAACCATTGCCACTGGTAATAATTTTCCTTGATAGAGTTATTTTGAACCGCGCCGTCATGGATCGCGCATTGGGTCATGTTTTGCCATTGTGGCGCCAGTTGCCTAATGGCTTTTTCTAAATCACTAGGCTGACTCGCGCTTGAACCCAGAAAGTTACCTAAGCGAATGCCAAGCCACGGGTTTAATTGAGCTTGTTGAAGCAATTGTGTTAATTGCTTTACCGACTCAGCGGTTAACGCTTCTGGAGTTTGTTGGCCTTGTTGTGCTTGCGATTGCGCCAGTTGTGTGAGCGTTAAGGTTAAACATTGTGCTTGGCTAAGCTGTGCTATTGCTAACTGTACAAGATTGCTATCAGCGTTATCTTTTAAAAAACTTACGTTCGCGCTGCTATGTTGTGTAATTAGCACGCCTTGTTGCTGTGTCGTTAATGTTGTTATCAGTTCGGCTAATTGTGCTTGTGTTTGAGGCGAATTTAATCCATCAAATACAAATAAGCATCGAGTTTCTTGAAGGGCAGAAAGCGCCTCTTGTGCAGCATCAATTTGCAGTACCGGTGCAATCATTTGCAGAATGTCGTTTGCTTGGTATTCATGTTTTGAAAAATCGAAACGAAAAGCCCACTGATAACATTTGGATTCAACCGCATAAAAGGCTAACTGATGTGCCAGCAGTGTTTTCCCCCCACCTTGTTCGCCCTTTACACAAGTGATACGTTGCTGTTGTAATCCTGCGAGTGCGTTAACAAATTCACCGTTATCGAGACTGATACGATAAGGTGGCAGCGCCTCTTCGATAAAGCCGAATAATTGCTGATGGACTTGCTGTGCATACAGCGCCGTTTCCGCTTCAATTTCTGGCGGTGCGCTGGCAAAAAAGACCAAATTCTGTTGCCCATAATGCGATAGTAACGGCCAGCTTGGCGTATCCATTCCTGTTAATGACGTCGCATTTGCCTGCTGCGACTGTAAGGCTTTGCGAGTTTCTACAACCGCTTGGGCGAGGCTCAGACCTTTGGTGAGTTGTCGATAAAACTGCGATAAACACGGTAATCGAAGTTGAGCACTTGCTGACTGATTAAAGCCTAATACATTGCCTATGCCCGCCTCTTGCGCTTGGTAGCTAACAAAGGCTAATCCGGTGTCGGCGCTTATGGATTGTTGATCTTGCAGGTATTGGTTGATGTTGAGCACTAGCAATGGAATGTTGAATTCTTGCATTAGCTCAAACAAGGTTTGCATTGGTATGCGCTGATTAGCATCCGATGGTGAAACCCAGAACGCCTGTGCATCATTAAGCGCAATGTCGCCGGATAAACTCAATACATGAAAAGCATTATCTGAAAGCTGTTTTTTTAGAGCATCAAGGCCCTGAAATACATGAATGTTGGTTTTTATCGCGGTGTCTGTTGCCAGTAAATCAAACGCAAGCGTGTGTTCTATTTCTTGTTCGGGAGCTTTGCTATTTGCTTCCGTGTTTACTTCGGCCTGTTCAAGTTGCCCATAACACAAACTCAGTATTTGTAGCGGTGTGCTCGATGCTTCGGCTTCGCTTGTTTGTTGTTCAGGTGTCGCACCGCCCATCATTTGCTTAAATTGGGTTTGCGTTGGACCAGTAACTTTTAAATCAAATTGAATATCTGGAAAGTAAAGACTGTCGCTTTGTGCATTTTGTGGCGTGAATACACGAGTGAAACTGCGCGCTGTGGTAGCTAATACAAATTGGGACTCGGGCAGAATAAGAGCTTCCCAAGGCAATTCAAAAAAGGCAATGCGGGAAGATTCAATACTCACATCACACTGAGCGTAGCCTTTTTCCTCTATGATTTCCCGAAACTTATTGAGCGTGTGGTTTTCGCCTAATAAAGCATCACCCAAATGTTGACCAAGACGAATGAATTTCTCCATTAATTCCGCAGAATGTGGCTTGAGTTCCACTTCATCAGGCGAGCTTGAAAATAGCTTAGTGAAATTAGCCAAAAATGCCTGACTAAACGGCGAAACAAAAGGTTCAGATGTGAATTGTTCGGTAGTGTTGGATTCAGTTAATTCAATACAAATTGTGTCTTCTGGGAAATTGTCGGTAATCCTGAGTTTCATCATAGTGTGATTATTATTGTTTGTTTTCGTTTAAGGATTGAGCGTCGGAAATCGGCATTTCAATACTGGCTTCTGCTACTAACTCAGGTTCGATGAATTCTGCTTCTTTGGATGCATCCTTCATTGCTTCAGGCGAACGTGATTGAACATCGGCAGCGTTAACGTTTTCGGGTGGCTTTTCCATTGGCGTTGATGGGTTTTTCGTTTTTTCATCCCTGCCTACGTTTAACATGCCAAAAATGAAGAAGCCTAAAATTGCAGTGCCGGCTAACCCTGCGCCAACAATAATAAAGAGCGTTTGCAAATTGGTCACAGAAATCACATAACCGGCGGCAAAAGGCGATGCGGCAGCGATAGCAATATTAATGAAAGTAACAACAGACATGGCCCGACCAAGGTATTGGCTATCGACTCTGGCTTGTACCCAACTGAAGCCTTTCACCTGATTAATACCATTTGCCATACCGAAACCAATGAGCAGTGCAAACAGCGCATAAAGCGAGGAGTGAAACTCGCTCATCCCCACTAGAATACCGCCCACAATTAAGTCGAGCACAACAATCGTTAACCCTAATGAAATAATTTTAAAATGCGGTTTCATGCCCGAAAACGCCATGCCTATCATTGCCCCTACGGCTTGTGCGCCAAGCAGCCAGCCCATTAAATCCGCACCATAGGTTTCATTTTTATCGGCAATATAAGGGATGGCAACGCGCATAATGCCATTAGCAAATAGGCTGGTGAGCAGCATGTAAAGAATAAGCGAACGAAGTTGCTTATCGGAAAATAAATAACGAAAACCATCCTTAATTTTCTCTACGATGGTTTCGTCTATTTCTTTGTTTGCTTTGGTAATTTGTTTGAGTTTAACGGCAAAACCAATGGTTAAGGATGAAATTAAATAGCAAAGAACATCAATACTCAAAATGGCAGCAATGCCGTATAGCAATGTGTAGTCTTGGGTTAACAAGAATGATGAATCGTTCTTTAAGGTAAGTGCTGCGATGATCAAACCACCAATCACGGGGCTAACAATAATGCCTACTTGTCGCGTTGCCATTTGCAAACTGTTGGCGGAGGTAATGTGGTCTTTATCAACAATGAGTGGTGGATAAGATTGCGACGCGGGTAAGTCTAAGGCGCTGGCAAGGCCATAAAAAAACGTTGCAATGTATAAAATATCAATTGTGAGCCATTCATACCAAATCGCTGCAATAAGCGTAATTAAGGTAAAGGCACTGAGCAGTTTGGAATAGAGCAAAATGCGTTTTGGGCTGTATTTATCGACCAGCGCACCACCAAAAAGAATCAACAATACGCGCGGTAATATGGCGATGGCGAGCACGGAGCCAAGGTCGAGTGCATCTCCCGACATCTGAACGGCTAACCAAGGTAATGCAAGAATAGTAAATTGGTCGCCAATGGTGGTAATGGTGTAGGAGAACCAGAACCAACGGTAATTTTTATTTTGGAGAACGGAATTTTTTTGAACTGTGGCGTCTGCCGCTGCCATAAGAAGTAACCATATTGCTAAACAAGTATTGGGACTAACCGCTTATTTTTGCGGACTTAAACTGTGACAAATTCTATAGTACGTACATTCATTTGACCTTTACGAATACAAAACTTACCAGCAAAAAATTATATTAAATCAGCGAATACAAAAGTGCAATGCCGATAATAAGATAAATTGGTTGGCGGAAGGTCAAAAAGAATTGTTTTGATTGTTTTATTAACTATATGAAAAATAAACTAAAAATACTAATTTTGAAGGTTTTTAATTTTTTCTGGGATATTTCATTGTCTTATTTAAAAACGTCCGAATACCCGCATAAACATTGGTAATAAGCCGCTTTTTTTAACAGGAATGCAATGACCACAAAAAGAAGGAAAACGAGTAATATATCTTGGGGTTTGCGTATTTTAGGACGTGGCGACAGAAATAAAAAAGGGAGCTACAGCGCTCCCTTAAATAACATCTAATATGAATTACTTAATGTTGTGTTGAACGTCATCAATGTAAATATAAACGTTGTAGCTCGTTTGCGCGCGAGAGAACCAAATTGCATCTAATGTAACGCTTGATGCATCAATGCGACCATCGCTTGAACCCGCCCACGCATTCCACTGACTGGCGTCATCTAAGCGCCATTCTAAGAATGTCCACTTGTTTGCCGGAATAGAACGGTTAATGGATTTTTCCGTGCCATCGTTATCATCAATGGTGAGTCCAGCAGATAAACCTGTGCCACCTGAAAGTACCCAGAAACCCACATAGCCATTATTAACGGTTAATGATGTGTTACTTGAAGGGCGTCCAGTACCAGAAAGGAAGCGAACGTTCCAACTTGCGCTAGTGCTGGTGTTATCAACTAATTTAATTTGCTCAGAAGCAATACCATTTTTAGCTTGTGATGTTGTTCGAACGGCCGTTGAGGAAGTGGAAATTCCCGTTGTACTGCCAGAGTATGCGGGCGTATTGGTGAAGTGACCTTCAGAGCTTTCGAAGCTATCTAGAATAGTGGTTGAGCTACTACCGCCACCACCAGAAGAGCTGCCGCCAACTAACGAAGCGTATCGAGACCAATCCCAGTTAATACCCGGGTCGGTATGCGATTGGCTAGGGAAATGTTGGTGTCCTTTTACTGTGTATGATTGCGATAATTCAACAACGCCAGAATGAGCAGAGCCAGAGTAAGCATTGCCACAGTTCACGCCGTATTTGCTACAAATATGCTTGGTAATACCCGCCGATGCTGAATACATTGCATTGGTGTACCACGCAGGGTTGCTAACGTAACCTTCGTGCTCAATACCAATTGAATAAGGGTTCGCACTGCGGGCGTGCCACGCTTTTTTGCTTTCGCGAACCATTTGGGTGATTTGGCCATCTGAGCTACGTACCATGAAGTGAGCCGAGGCACTTGATGCTGTGTTTTGGAACCAGCTAATCGAGCCAGAATAAGAGCCTTGCATGGTGTGAATGGCTACGTGAGAAATGGTGTCGTTACGTTCACTAAAGTTAGGCGATGCCACCCATAACGCGGGGCCGTAGTCGGTACTAGCAATACTGTAATCGCTGCTGGTTTCCGCTGCTGAGCGACTTGCTTCATTGGCACTCGAGCGCGCGGTTTCCGCACCAAAGGTTTCGCCCTTAAGGGAAATGGTGCCGCTATCTGCATCAATAATTAAGCCTTTGGCATTTAATAAACGCAGTTCAGTTGCGTTAAAGGCATTTTCCCACCGAACGTTGCGAGCAGGAATGTTGATGTTGTGATCGTCGTGACCGCGTTCTAATACGTGTAATGCGTCGAACACAAAGCTATTTACAGCATAGGTGTTAATGTCGTTATCTGTTGGAATACCAGAGAACAATGCGAAAATAGGGCGATACGCTTCAATGGATTTGCCGACTAACCCCTTATCTACAATGCTTTGCTCAATAAAGGCGGCAGTTGCCATAACGTGGGTTTCGGTATTGTTGATTACTTCTTCTTTGCTCACGCCATAGGCATTGGCAACGTGTACGAGCGTGTCGTTGAAGCCAACGCGATTGGTATCGTATAAACCAAATAAACCGTAGGTTTGTGGTTTACCGTGATGCGTTTCAACATCGGTAGGAACCCGATGTTCCCAACGCGAACCCACAAACGCTAAGCTCTCTAAAATGCCTTGTGGCAAACTAGGGTAGGCTGCATACGCTTTGTTAAAGTATTTTTGGTAAATTACACGTTGTTTTGCAAGCTTTTCGTTGGCTTGTTGAATCAGTTTTTCTTGTGTAACTGAGGCTAAGCGTTGGTCGGCTTTGCTTTGTAATGTTTCGTTAATCGAAATCTCCGCTGGGCCAGCATTCGCAGCAGTAACGAATGCCACAGATATGGCTGCACAAAGTGCTTTTAGCGTTGGATTTTTAGACATAACTTCCTTCCTAAAATATATTTTTGTTTGTGAAATATTTTTCTTTTTTGTTTAAGAAAGGACAAACTGCGTCCATTTTCAGGGTAACATAAATATCCAAATTTGCATGTTTTTACGCATAAAAAGTAAAGGATCTGTACGAAGGTATTAGCAAATGTCAAATGCTTGGGAACAAACTAAAATCTAATTTGATTTTTGCTAAGTGGCTTTGTGCTGGTTTTAAGTCTTCCAAGTTTTAGGAAACGATGGATGAACGTAAGGTTTTCAGTGGAGCATTGCCTTGCTTCAATCTAGCCAAATCTTTTCAGAACAGCGCTAACCCTTGGTTCACATGAAAACCCTAGGGGTCTAGCGCACACTAAATTCATATTAAAAACAGTCATTTATAATTTGTGGCTAAATTTTGAACGCCGAAAAAGTGCGTAAAATTCGAGGTTAGCGCAAAATGCCACTTCGCCCCTTGCCAGTTCTGGCTTGCAGAAGGGGCTGTCGCTCCTTCACGGGAGCGTGGATTGAAACCTAATCAAAAAAACGAATCTCTCCCCAAAGGTTGTCGCTCCTTCACGGGAGCGTGGATTGAAACCCAATGGGAACTATTATTGATTTCGAGTTAAGCAGTCGCTCCTTCACGGGAGCGTGGATTGAAACGGAAACATCGTAGTCAGCCAAGGCAGAACAAGCAAGTCGCTCCTTCACGGGAGCGTGGATTGAAACATGGGATTTTTACGCCAGTAAAGCCCGGGGTCAGTCGCTCCTTCACGGGAGCGTGGATTGAAACCAGATGGTCACTTTGTCATCACTATCACTTCCTTTGTCGCTCCTTCACGGGAGCGTGGATTGAAACACTTAAGACTTATTGCATGCTCCCTATCATTATCGTCGCTCCTTCACGGGAGCGTGGATTGAAACTGATTTGGATATTGAGCATTACGCTCAACTCACGTCGCTCCTTCACGGGAGCGTGGATTGAAACACCCATACAACCAAAGCCAAGAGGGTCGGTTTCGTCGCTCCTTCACGGGAGCGTGGATTGAAACCTACTTGGACAGGTGTTAGCAACTGTACTAACCCGTCGCTCCTTCACGGGAGCGTGGATTGAAACCTTACTTTATCGCTACTTTAAACGAGGCGATTGGTCGCTCCTTCACGGGAGCGTGGATTGAAACTATTTTATACTTAATACTGTGGATAAGTATGCTGGTCGCTCCTTCACAGGAGCGTGGATTGAAACTTAAATGCGCCAAAGTCTATTAACGCTTGCCCGCGTCGCTCCTTCACAGGAGCGTGGATTGAAACCAGAAGCGCAAGAACCCACTTTTCGAGCGCCGTGTCGCTCCTTCACGGGAGCGTGGATTGAAACGACATAAAGGATGTGGGTTACTCTTACATCCATCGTCGCTCCTTCACAGGAGCGTGGATTGAAACTCTAACCTTTGCGTCTAAATCGTCTGGGTTGGCTGTCGCTCCTTCACGGGAGCGTGGATTGAAACCGTGATTAACGTGGTAGCCATTTTCTTTTTCAGCGTCGCTCCTTCACGGGAGCGTGGATTGAAACGATCACTCAGTGGCGAGCGGGACCCGCCGGGATAGTCGCTCCTTCACGGGAGCGTGGATTGAAACCTTGGTCCGAACTTAAACGCTAAATTGGAATAAGTCGCTCCTTCACGGGAGCGTGGATTGAAACGTTACCTCACACTAATTAATTACGTAATTAATTAGTCGCTCTTTCACGGGAGCGTGGGTTTATCATTAGAAACGATGAGTGATATGCCCTTTTAAAACGCTCCGAGACAGGATGTCGAGGTGCAGCGGTCATGGATGACGAAAAGCGTGTTTTAAAAGGGTATTCACTTAGCGCAGAAGCTCCAAACCTTTCAAAAAATGCGCTACTTGCCGTAGGTTTCCTTAAAACGCCTTGCCTCTTCTAGCCAGTCGATATGATGATGTCCCATTACTTGCTTATATTTTTCATCGTATTTAGCGCGGCGAAAAAGCATTAAGCGCTTTGCTTCGGCTTCGGGACTTTTATCCAAAAATAATTGCGCTTTTTTTGTGGTACGAATGCTGATGTAAATCGCAAAAACCATGAGTACCAGCATGAAAACGAATAGGCTCATTTCCAGTAGGGATGCATTAGCAACTAGCGAAAAAGTGATAGTGTTTTGCATATTTACCTCAACGCTATTTTACAAGAGTCAGTTGCATTAGGCGGTACACTTTTGCGTCCCATTCATTTAATTGCTCATTGGCTTTTATAATTTCCATAAAGTGCTTGTTGCGGCAACTCATTAGCGCATCGGCATGGGCAATACCTTCGTAAACCAGCTTTTCGTACAAGCCAAAACTGCGCTCATTTTCACGCTTTTCGAAGGGCGTTTGGGTAGTGCGAATGCTGCTATAAATGGCGCAGCCTATAAGGGCGCACATGGCAATGAATACAAGGATTATGCTTGCGCTTTCCACGGTGTTAGCTCCAGTTTTTTGATGGCAACAAACAACAAATACCCTGCCAGTGAAAGATTAATAATGGGAATGCCGATTTGTGGGATTCTGGCAATAATCTCAGAATTTAGGCTTAAAGCGTTCAAGTAATACATGGTCAGTAGGCAAATTAAAACAGTATAAGCCCATTGCACAATCACAAGCTCTTTGCCTTTGCTTACATTTAACCAAACATGGGCTTTTTGCAGCGTTTGAATAATGGCGGCATCCACCAGTATCCAAAACCCAACCCAAGCGCTAAGGCGATAAAAATAAGTAATGCTTTTGTCGTTTAAAGCGTTGAGTAGGGGCAGGGTAACGGCATTGGATGCAAATTCAAACAATGCCAGCAATACCACAATGACCGAAAGGGAAGTGTACTGTTTAAATGAACGTATACTCACCACAAACAGCAGTGAGTATATAAAAGGCAAAAAGTCTCTAATTTCGGTTATAAAATTAATTAAAAACATACTTTCCTTTTCTAAAAAGAAAAACACCACCCTAAAAAGCAGGTTTGCGTGGCGGGCGCTTCGGTGGAATTTGGGTCTGGAAACAGCCCATCACCACTGCCACTTGCCACAATGCCATCGTAACGGGCAGAAGGGTCTGGCGTTAAACCACCGCCGCTGCCATATGTTGGATCTGGCCTTAAACCATCGCCGCTGCCGGTGGGAATGGGAGTTAAGCCACCGCCACTGCCGCTTACGCTAATTAGTTGTGTGCTTGTGTTGTTATTCGCCATTGCAACGGGGCTATTAAATACACCGCTTGCCGTAAGCAATAACGTGATTGCGAAGGAAAGGATTTTATACGCATCTTTCATTTTATCAACTCCAAGGGTTAGTTAAGTATCCGTGATTTGTATATGTGAATGCGTAACAATGCAAGCAAAAGGCGAAATATTTGCTTTGCGAAGGGACTGATGCGTGCTTTTTATACCAAATTTGTGAAAAGCTTTTTATGAATGTCAAGTTGGTAATTTTTCTGGATAAAAAATAGTGTTTTTTATTAACCAGTTAGGCGTTATACCTTTTTGTAAGGCATTATTGGTTTTTTGCCTAAAAAAGATGTAAAGAATCGGTTTTATTAGCAATGAATGGCCTTTTATTTGGCTCAAATGCTAAATGTTTAAATATTTTTGCTAAATAATATTGCTTAAATTGGCGCTAAGGTGGATCTTCTAATTTTATTTAAGGTAGATTGTAAGCACCTCTTTTTTCATTAATGACAATTCTTACTATGAAACATCAATTGGATAATTGCGCCATTGTTAGCCGTATGCAACAAGCGTGTAATGCAAGAAGCGATGCGCAGCTCGCCCGATTCTTACAAGAAACCAGCAGTGCAGTTAGTACATGGCGTAAGGCTAAATCGCCACCGTTTAGCGCCTGTTACACGGTTTCCGTGCTAACAGGCTGCAATATGGAATGGCTGCTTCATGGCGATAAACCACCGCGATCGTTGTTGGGTAAGTCGGTGCGTGCAAATTTACCGAGTATTTACGTGGAGCGTTTTGCTTCGCTGTTTTCTGAATATGTTGAAATTGCGAGTCGTTTACGTTTGTTTTCTGTGAATCATGAAACCAGTACGAAAGATATTGAGCGTTTTGGGCGCAATTTATTTGAGGAGTTTGTAACCAGTTCAACTAATGGAGAGTTTAGCAAGTGAATGTGATGTTGTTGAACTGGTTTTGGGTGACTGGCTGACGTTTATCTTTCAGCCTCGCCGCTGCTTGTGGCGGTAATACCTTCTATTTTGGCTGTTACTTCGGCTTCTATTCCTGCTTCCGCTTTGGCGTTTTCGCAAGTCATTCTTTCGTGTAGTGCGCGCTCTAAAAACCAGCGTTTTTTATCTGTCATTTTCGGCGCGAGTCGCTCGGTTTTTTTGGAGTAGTTCTTCCATGCGACGTTAATGTCTATTTCAAAATTGGCGATAAATTCACTGGGCTTTAAGCCGCAGTGGGTTGCCATTGCAATGAATTGGTTAACGTTGGGTGTGCCGAGGTTTTTCTCCCAGTTTTCGTATGTTTTGCGGGTTTTTACGCCTGCTGCTGCGGCCATTTGCATGGTTGTTAAGCCTGAAACGGTGCGCATTGCGCGTAGGTCTCCACCGGAAATGAATCTCATAACTATACTCACTTTTTTTGGGTGTGTTTAATGGGTACTGCATTACGAATTTTCGACAAACATAAATATATTTAGACATATAATCAAGCAAAAAATATGTCTAATTATTTCTTATCTCGTTTTGTTTAGTCGTTTTTTTATGTTTTTGATTGACACTTTGTTTGTTACGCATAGAATTTGCTCAGAAATTGAAGGTTGAGCATATGAACGGCTTTTTGCGCTTTACGGGTGCGGGGAAGGTTGGGCAAGATGTTTAGCAAGGGTGTAGGCAATAAAACGGGATGGATGTTGTGACGCAAAACCTAACCATTAATAACCTAGATGTTATCGCGCGTTTGCGAGATGCCTGTAATGTTAAAAACGATGCGCAGCTTGCCCGTTTTTTAAATACCACTACGAGCGCCGTTTCTACGTGGAAAAACGCGCAAAATCCGCCTTTTAAAGCCTGTTTCGATGTGCATATGAAAACGGGCGCTTCTATGGAGTGGTTAATTAAGGGCGTTGGCGAAATGGACGGAAGCGCTACCAATAACGCCGATGAAACCGAGATTTCGCAAGAAGCATTTATTAGTTATTACTTAAATAGTGTGTCGGTTGGAGTGAAAATGGGGGTATTTCCTCGTTCTGTGTTACTGGAAAAGGAAACGGTTTCGAGCTTAGCCAGAATGCTGTACTACGATACGTTGCTGGCGTATCAACCCGATAAAGCAATTGATGAATTGCACGATTTTGTGGAGTAGTGAGATTAAGGTTACTTCGTTGTTGAAGTAACCTTACTTTATGTTTTCTTATTAAATTAAATAGCTAATTGAAAGTTAAGCCTTTGTTTCCAGCCTTTAGCTGAAAACCATTGAATATAGCAACTCCATCCGTCGATCTAAAGCCCATTTTTATAGTATCCCCTTTTGCTAGGCCTACGAGATCGTAACTAACATGTATAAACCCATCTCTATCAGTATCAGAAAAAGTGCGTTTAATTGAACCATTGACTATTATCGAAGAAGTTAGATCTTTTTGGCCTTCAACTCCATATTCGACTCTTAAGTCTCCTCCATAGGGTGTTATTACAGAATTACTAAATTTTGGCTTTGTTGGTGTTGACTTTATTACAGTGTTAGATGAGTACACCGTATTATTCCCTAGTACAAACTTCTGTTCCACAGGAGGGGACGTTATCATAGATTTTAGTTCCGCAATTTTTTCGTCAACATAAGACTTAGATACGCCATCTTTACCATCTTCCCCTCTCGGGCCTCTATCACCTCTATCACCTTTATCACCCTTTTCGCCCTTTTCGCCTCTATCACCTTTATCTCCCTTTGCTCCTCTACTACCGGGGTCGCCTTTATCCCCTTTATCTCCTATAGGTCCTCTACTACCGCGGTCGCCTTTATCTCCTTTTGGTCCTTGAATTCCTGCCAGTACCAATGAATGGGTTCTTGCGCCTTCAGTAATAGCAAGGGTTTGGGTTGATGAAGTGTAGTTAACGTTGGTGATGAGTTCGTTGTTTGGGTTTTCTTGCTCTATACTGTTGAGCGCGCTTTCCAAAGATGTTAATTGATCTCTTAATTCTTTGAGTTTGGCTTTTAAATGACCAACATTCACCGCATTTAAATCAACTGGGTTAGCTGGTGTTGACACTGTTAAGCTGCCGGTAATTTTTGCATTGCCTATTACGTCGAGCTTAGTGCTTGGGGCGCTTGTGCCAATACCTACGCCCGCGCCTGTATCGGTAATGCTTGAGTCAACCAATGATTTAGTTGTTGCATTCCACTTAGCGACTCTATTAGTGGTTGCTGATTTAATTTTGGGTAGACTATTGATTGTAGAGTTGATTCTTGTGACTTCTGTTCCAAGTGCGGCGCTAACACGGCTTATGTTACTGTTGGTTTCTGTGAAGTTAGCATTGATGGTGGATACCTCATTGCTAAGGTTGTCATTGATTAGTGTTACTTGCTCTGTAAGCTCTTCGTTTACGCTGTCTATGGCGTTGTCTAATCTTTCGTCAACGCCTATTATTTCGTCGTTTATTAGTGTTTTTACGCTGTCAATTTTGTTTTTAACGTAGCCCACATTGGTAGCGTGTTCCTCTTGGATGTCTTCTGCTAATTCCGGCATGGTGACGGTTATGCTTTGCGTTACAGCAAGGTTGCCATGTACTTTTGCATTACCACCTACTTCGAACTTTTCTGTTGGTGCGAGTACGCCTATACCTACGCCGTTCTCGGTTTCAATGATGTTAGAGATAACTAAACTTTGGCCTTCCCATTTTGGGATGAAGTTATTTTCTTTCGAGCCAACAGTGGGTAATTCGTCTATTTGGTCTTGTAGGTTGTTTTCTATGTTGTGTACGAACTCGACATTGGTCGCGTGTTTGGTGTTTGATGCATCGGTGGTGGCAACTTCAATGCTTTTGTTAACGACTAGGTTTTCTTCGAATGTGGCTTCTTTGTTGACGGTGAGTGTTTCAAGTGTTGTTTCGCCTTTTGCGTTCAGCGCACTTTCAAATGTGGAAATGCCTTTTACGGTGAGTGCTTGGTTGGTCTTTTCGCCGTTTGCTATCACTGCGCCTTTCTCAAAGCTGGCATTTTGTTTGGCGGTGAGTGTGTTAAGTGTGGTTGTGCCACTTACGTTTAGCGCGCTTTCAAATGTGGAAACGCCTTTTACGGTGAGTGCTTGGTTGGTGTCAAAGTCATTTCCTATAATTGCGCCTTTTTCGAATGTGGCGTTTTGTTTGGCGGTGAGTGTGTTAAGTGTGGTTGCGCCATCTACAGTTAAAGCTTGATCAAGCGTAGTATCGCCTTTTGCGTTCAGCGCACTTTCAAATGTGGAAACGCCTTTTACGGTGAGTGCTTGGTTGGTGTCAGTGCCGTTTGCTATCACTGCGCCTTTTTCAAAGGTGGCGTTTTGTTTGGCGGTGAGCGTGTTAAGTGTGGTTGCGCCATCTACGGTTAACGTTTGGTCAAACGTGGTATCACCTTTTGCGTTCAGCGCGCTTTCAAATGTGGAAACGCCTTTTACGGTGAGTGCTTGGTTGGTTTTTTCGCCGTTTTCTATTACCGCGCCTTTTTCAAAGGTGGCATTTTGTTTGGCGGTGAGTTCGCCTACAAGGTTCAGGTTTCCAACAAGACGGGTATCGCCTGCAATGTCCACATCGGCTTGTGGGTACATTAGCGCGGGCAGGTTAATGCCAATGCCTGATGCCATTTCTTTGATCCGAGACTGCACCAGCTTTTCGTTGGCGTTGTCCCATTTTAATACATAGTTGTCGGCATCTAGGCTCGGTAAAATGTCTGTTAGGCGCTGCTCGACATGTTCAACGTTAACAATCTTGTTGGCATTTTCGGGTAAGTTGTGATCAATCGAGCCATTCACCGAACCCATTGTGGCGGTAAATGAGCCGTCTTTTGAAATGCTAAAGGTGCTTTGGCCGCCGTCAATAATTGTTATGCCTTCTGCTGCGCTAATTCGCGTTTCTGAATTGCCATTGGAAACGGTAATGCTTTGGGCGATATCTAATTCGTTTGCTGTGACAGTGCCAGATGCGGTGACGTTGCCTTCAACATCCAAAGCTTCGCTTGGTGTGCTTGTACCAATGCCAACTTTAGCGAGAGTGTGAACACTATCAGTGCCATCTATCCATTTCGATTTTGTTGTGCTTTGGTCTACAAAGTAGGAAAAAGTGCTGTGAACGGTGCTTAGCTTGCCTGTTTTGTCTTGAATGCTGGCCGTGATTAAGTGATTACCGTTGGTTAGTTTTTCCTCTGGAATTGGGCAATTTATAAATGAGGAGGTGGGGGTATCGCATTGTTCACGTATGTTTTCACCATTTAGTAATATTCTTAGGCTTGAAGTTTCTACGCCTTGAACATCATCTTGAAAGCTAACGCGAATGTGGTTAGGTGCTTCACCAATATAAATGGTATTTGAGGGTTCGGTAATGGCGATGGTTGGCGCTTGTAAGTCGATAGGACGATTAAGCGTTAAAATGAGCTTAGGCGCTATTTCCCCTTCTCGTGAATTGAACTGAATAATGCCGGAAGCTGACTCATCATATTTTTTTATGAGCCAACCATGGTTTTGTTCGCCGCTGAAGATGTTTTTTACATCGTTTGTTAAGTTGAACTGGATTTTTGAGTCCAGCAAAGCGATATCTCTACCTGTTTCGATTGTCGCAACATTTGCGCTAGCGGAAGGCGTTGGGTTGAAATCGCCGCCAAACCAGTAATAGGAGCACTCCGCAACGCTACAATTCCACGTCACTCCCGCCTCGTCCCAATTTGAGGCAATTTTGTTAGCGGTAATTTGGTATTGGGCTGGCTTGCCTCTTAGTTCCCAGCCATAGTTAAGTTTTATGTCAAACTCTAAAATGGCGGAGTCGATGTCAACTTCGGTGACGCCGGCGGAAATGAGTGAGCCGAAGTCAAACTTGACCAAGGTTCTTGATTCATCGGATTCTGGCTTTACATCCAGAATAGTGCCAAAGCCATTGTTTATGTCTGGCGATGATTTATTGATTGTTGCATCTTCGCTTGCGGGAATTTCTATGGTTTTTGCATTGGTGACAAGGGGCAAAAGTAGCAAGCCAGTAAGAAGACTAAGCTTTTTTCTCATGTGTTTAGGTTCCGATAGGTCGATTTCATTTAAAGGAAATAATATTTTCCATATGTTAAATGTTTAAACATTTCGGAAATGTATAGGTTTGAATACTAGATTATTGTTAAAGCAGGTTTTGAGGTGAATATTTACCTGTTTGGTAGTTTGTGTGTTTGCCAAAGAAGATTAATGAGAGTTGTTTCACAATATTGTTTTTAGCCTTTCACTTTGGCTACTTTCGCAAAAATAGGCCACTGCAATGCGCGTTGTTTTTCTTCGTTACCCCAAACGGCACGCAACGCTTCATGCAATCGTGTTAAATAATGTGCGTCTTCTTCCAGCTTACGTTTAGTGGCCGACCATGTGCCGATGTAGCCGATTAGTTCATCCAACGTGACCCGCTTCTCATTAGTTAATTCATCCATCTCAATTGTGTGGAAAGGAAAGTCTAATGTTGAATATCCCAGCTCAATAAGCTGACGCTCGGGCGGCCAATACTGGCGTAAATCTAGCCAATATGCTTTTTGAAACATGGCGTTTGGAATTCCTGTTAGCGTTGGTAGCCCATAACCAATTAGTGCAATGATGGCTGAAGGCTTGGCAACACGACGAACTTCTTCATAAAACGCGCTTAAATCGAACCAATGTGCCGCTTGGGCCGCCACAATTAAGTCGGCGCTATTGGATTCTGTGGGAATGTTTTCAGCGGAACCAAGCGTGTAGGTAATGTTTGGTTTGAATTCGGCGTTAACAAGCTGGTTTTCACTGCTATCAACGCCAATAACGGTTTCAAAGTGATCCGCTAACAATGCCGTTAGTTGCCCTGTGCCGCAACCAATATCTAATGCTGTTGATGGCTTGTTAACAAGGCTAGAAAGTTGCTTGATGAGTTCATTTGGGTAGTTGGGGCGATATTTGGAATAGTCGCTACCGCCTGTTTCAAAATGATTCTTCATTTTAGCTCCCTGAGTTTAGGTGAGTATGGATAGCCTTGTTAAAACGGAATAACACTCTACTAGAAACGAGCGCTAAAAGTAATGGCAGCTTAATTTTCCTTGAGTGAACTGTTCCTCAAATTCTACAAAAAGCTGTTTTATTAGTGTATGCAGAATCTTTTATTTGGAAAGCTGTGAAAATGCAATTTCTATGTATTCTTTATCTTCTGGAGTAAATAAGTTATCGAAATTGATGAGAGTAATTAGGGCTTTAACGCTGCCATAAATCGGGTTAACGAAAAAGTTTTTTATACTGTCTATTGCAAGCATAACTAGCTTGATGAGGGATATTGTTGCTTTAAAGTGGAGGGTTTGTAGCGCTATTTTGTTGGTTGCTTGTAATGTTTCTTGTTGTGACGCATTTTTGCTAAAAGCAGTGATTAGATCAAAGTCTGCGTCTCTTAAAATAAGGAGGTTTTTAGATTGCCACCAATCTTTTTTGATAACTTGAGCAACGGCATCCGATACAACAACATTGAGTTTTTTATAAAATAATAAACTGTTAAAGGCGACACTTTTCACAGCGCGAATAATTAATCCTAAACCCTCAGAGAAAATATGCGCTACGGATTTTATTTTTCCAACAACCCAGCGCCATGCTCGTTTAATTCCATCAAATATAAAGGATGAATTTTGTTTGGTGCTCCATGCCTCTGATTTTAATTGTGTTTTGCTTAATTTACTGACCTGTTGGGTTAATAAGCTTGGGTCCATGTCTTGTTGTCTGAGCTCTATTTGGTTGAGCTGATTAGCATAATCTAGGGTTTGGAGGGCGAGTTTAGCATACGTCCATGCTGAGCCTTTATCCTCCATATCCTTCTTTATCCGATTTTTTATGGTGGGCACCTTTTCCACTGGTTTTCCATTAATTAATGCTTGGGCATCGGACCAAAAGTGCAGCATTCTTCGGAGTTCTGCACCAAATCTGATAGATGCTCTGTTGTTCCGTCTATTTAAAATGGGTGAGAAAACTCTTCCGTAGGTGCTGCTGCTGATTTTATCTGTAGGACGGAATTGAATTGGGTTGCTTTTTTTTCCTATCTCACAGCCATATCCGTTTAGCCATGTTTCAATGCGTGCTTGTGCCATTAAGAAGCGCAAGCTAACGGCGTTTTTTCTCTTTTCATCAAGTTTAGGAAAGCCTCTTTTGGGTTTATTCCATGCATCTGGACGATATACCTGTTTTAACTTTCCTTCGATGTGGATTTTATTTTCGACGAGTTGTTGGGTTAATCCATCGGTGTCGAAAATCATGGCTATGAGCGCTAGGTTGCCGTTTTCCTTTGTTTGTGGAATGCGTAGATTCAAGTGATTTACGATAGTAGTGAAGTCGTTTAATCCTTTGGTAACGGCATTAGCCAGTTCGGCATATTGGTTAGCCCTTTCCATTGGTAAGGTAAAAAATCGGGTGGCGGGCTGTGGAATGATTCCGAGCACATTTAGCCTCGCGTAAAGTGCTCGATTAAAAAAGGCTTGGTATTGGGGTTGAGTCCAACGTTTAAGATCTTTTGGATCTTCGAATGAAAAAACATTTTGTAAGGCACTGAATGTTTTACTCGAAAGCCATGAATCAACTTTGAGGCCGGCTTCTTTTTGCATGAGTTTAACGGCGGCATCGAAGCGTTCTATGAATTGGAGAGTTTTTGGCTCTTTGGGAGCTGTTGATATATCAGGTATGTTCTCTACTTCTTCATGCGAAAGGTACTGTAATACCGCGAGGCGCTGACAAATAACGTTTGCCAGCGGGCCTTGTAAAAGTTCTAAATTGGTAGTGTTCTTTGCAATGGAGTAACCGCCCACAATGTGTGATTTTTGAGCATTGTCAATAAGTTGCTCTGCTTGTTGCAAAAGCTGAATATTGTCATTTTTCATGCGATTGAATCCATTGTATTAAACTGTCGAGCTGGTGAAGGTAAGTGATGTTGTCCTTATCAATGATTAAGGCTATTTGAGTACCAACCCGACGGAGTCCTTTAACAAATTTAGGATGCTTTCTCGCGTGTCTTGTCCGGCTTTAATAGCCGCATTGTGTGCAGTTTCAAATTTTTGCATTTCTTCTGGCGAAAGGTCATCTGCTCTGAATACAACCGCATCACCGTCAATTTGATAAGAATTAAAGCAGACGACTTTTAGGTTGCCATCGACCTTGGCCTTGAGTGCGTTATTTAAAATGTTTTGGAAATTTAAGTTATTTGTATTGATGGGGTCGGTGCTCTCGGCGGATGTGCCAAGTAGTAACTTTAAATCGCCTGTATAGGTGGTGACCGTTAAATTGCTAAAGTCGGCAGCGGCGTCTTTGAGGGTTTCAATCGCTTTGCTTAGGGTTTTTGTTGTTTTGTTGTTGTTTTCTGACTCTGTTGCCATGGCTATTTCCGTTTTATTTGTTGGGTTAGTTAGGGTAAGCACTTTAATAGTAAGAATAAATTTGAACTTTGGCTAATATTTTATTCAATTGTTATTGAACGTAAGAAGGGGGGGGGGCAGCTCCCCGTGCTGTACAAACTTAAGGGCTTTTTTAACGTTTTTAATATGTATTTCGTCGATTTTGATAGGGTCGTAAACTAAACGTAGCTTAATGTAGACTTAATTTGTTCATATTCAGTCACTACTATTGTCAAGCATAACTAGCGTTTGTTGATTACAACAAATAATAGGTCTAGTATTAAGCTGATAACTGGTTATATTTTATAAAGTTGTTGGGGATCATTTGAGAGTGATCTGACAGATTAAATTTTTAATATTTGAAGAAGTAACTTAACGGCGTCTTAATAGCGCTCTAATGGAGTTAAATATGAAAAAGGTTGTAAAGGTAGCGGCGCTTGCAAGTCTAATCGCTGCACAATTTTCAGGAGAAGCGTTAGCGGGAACTATAAATCCGATTGTTTCAGAATCGGTTAGTACCGAAGCAGCCTCAACGGGCCAATTTACTGCAAACATTTCTGGTGACTCAATTGTTTTCGATCCTCAAGTTGATTTAAACGCGGCTGACCGCGTTCTCATTACTTTGCCTGACGGCGCGACTTTCCAAAATGCTGACTACACTCTTGAAGTGAGTGCTGGTGGAGCGGGAACAGGTGACTTAAATGAGTTCTTATTAATCACTGCTGAGACGGAAGGTGCCACAGAGTTATTGTTCCGAGTTTCCAGTGGCATATTGTCAACAGATGACTTTATTTTATCCGGTTCTAGCATTGCTGGTCAGGCCATTGATTTTAATCTGCCAGCTTTAGCCGCAGGCGGTGAGATTACATTGGGGGCTACGATTAGTGACGTAGGCGGTGTTTACGATATTTTCCCAGCAATTGAATTATTTCAATACGCAAATGAATTCTCTGCCTCTGTTACCAGGGGAGCAGATGGCGTTATTGATGTAAATGATGATCGCCTGACCTTTGTTGGTGGTCTTGATACTAACGATATTGAACTAGCCTTCACGGAAGCGTTTATTACTAATTCTGTTGTTTTAAATGATAACGATAAGGTTAACTTAACGTTAAGCGGTGATTTGTCTGGCGTTGCAAGTGTTGCCTTAACGACCTCTCCTGACGGTGTGGCTCGCGGTCTTTTCACGCTTGACGCCGACGCTGGCGTTGCGACTTTCGAAGCGAGTGCTAGCGATGTGTTCGCAGCAACTTCTGCAATTGTTAGTGTTATTACAACGGGTAATGATCCGTTAACGAGTCGTACTTTCACGGTTTCATCTGACTTAGATTTCGAATCTGAATCGGATAAGAATTTGGTTGCTGACAACACTGCTGCTGGTGAGTGGACGGTTAATGGTTTGCAGGCCAAAGTGTCTCAGTTAAGTTTGAATGCCAATGGATTTGTTAGCTGGCTGAAAGTCATTAACGAAGGTGGTGTTTCTGCTGACGTGTTTGCTGATATTATTTATACATTGGCAGATGGGACAAACGGTAAAGTAACTAATGCTTCTTTAGGTTCAGTAGATGCGGGTGGTGTGGCAACTATCAGCGAAGCCTCTATCCTGACTGCTATTGGTAGCCCAACTCAGCTTGTTGATGTATCAATGACGGTAACGGTGGCAGCGGCAACAAACTCCGTACATTTGATTGCTGAGAAGAAAGCGGCTGATGGCCGAGTTTCAATTCCTGTGTACTATAACACTGCGGGTTCAACCCCTCGTGTATGGGTTAACTAGGACAACGGATTTTACGTAGTCACGTTATTAGAAAGGCGCTTAAAGCGCCTTTTTTATTGCTCGGTTATTGAGTTTGTTGTTATTGCTTAGGGAGTGGTGTGGGTTAACGCCTCTTTTAATGGGGAAAGGTGCGCTTCAAAGTGTTTCCACTGCTCTAATCCAGAGCGATAAATAGGCTGCCGCACTTGCTCTGAACTCGGCGTTTTAATGGTTCGTTTGGTTTTGTGAAAATCTAAGCAAGCTTGCTCGAATGGGAGGTCGCAATAGTCGAGTATTCTTCGGACTTGTGTTTCTAAATCGTTCACGACATCTTCGTGTTGTACGCGCAATACTGCTCCGGGTAACACTTCATCCCAGTGCTGCATGAGTTTTAAATAGGCTTGGTAATATCGTCCAATATTTTCAAGACTATAACTGAACTCTTGGCCTTCTCCAAAAAGCTGTTTAAAACCACTAAAACAGCAAGCCATCGGGTCGCGCCTAGCATCAATGATTTTAGCCTTCGGCAAAATGAGTTTAATCAGCCCGATATGCAAGAAATTATTGGGCATTTTGTCGATAAACAACGGTGCTTGTTTGCGGTAAATCTGTGTTTCTTCGAGGAACTGCTCGCCAAAACGGGCGAAGTAGTTGGCGTCGAGTTGATGCAAGACTTCGGGATATTGGTTTTTATGGCCTCTTAAGCGTGAAACTAAACCAAGGATATTATGCAGCTCCATGGTGCCATCTACTTGTGAGTGGGACGCCAGAATTTGTTCGAGAAGGGTTGAACCTGCTCGCGGTAGGCCAACGATAAAAATGGGATCTGGGCGGGTACAACCAGCCTTCTCAAACTTATTGAATAACGCCGCTGTGCATTGTTGAATTTGTGCATCAACTTGCTTTTCAATAAATATGGGGTCGTAGCCTAATGTTTGTTGTTTGAGGGCGTTGCCTTTTTCATAGGCGTTGAATGATGCGTCGAAGTTTTTCCTATCTTCTTGTGCCTTTCCTAAAGCAAACAACATGTGGATCTTGTCTTCGGTTTGTATTTCTGAGGCTTCAACCCACTTGCTCATCGTTGCGATTTCTTCGTCAGTAAAACGGTAGGTTTTTGTGTTGGCTAAGCTCCAGTACGCGTCTCCGAAGTCGGGTTTGAAACGGTAAGCGTTTTGATAAGAAACAATGGCATCAGTGAAGTTTCCTTGTGCCTTTAACGCATGACCAAGAAGCAAGTGTACGCCGGGTTGGTCATCTTGCTCAGCAAGTAATTGCTGGTAAATGTCGATAGCCTGATCAATTTCACCTATGCCAACGAGCGATGAGGCTTTTGCAGTAATAACAGCCGGATTATTGGGGTTCAATTTTAGTAGCTTCTCAGCTAATTGCCGAGCTTGTTCGAATTTTCCCATTTTCGACAATAGTTTTAAGTGAGCTAAGCCTGCGCCTTGGTGCTCTGGGTAAAGTTCTAGACAGCTTTCTAGTAAAAACTCAGCTTCGCTATAAACTTTCATTTGAATGCCAATTTCGGCTAATAGAAACAGTCCTTCTGCGTGATGTTTTTCTTGTTGTAGGAACTGGCGGCAAACTTGATCGGCTTGAATGAGGTCGCCTTCGTGCATTAAGTCACGTGCGCCAACAATAGCTCTTGGTAAGTTCTCAAGGTAACTCAGTTGTGCTTCAGCGAGTGATACAGCCTGTGTGTTGCCTGTTTCTTGGTATAAGGTTTTTAATGCTCGCCAACTTACAATTAGAGTTGGGTTAAGTTGAACGGCTTTATAGAATGCGATTGCTGCTTGTTTTTTGTTTCCTTGTGCCAGATGAATATGCCCTTGCTCTTGAAAGTTTCTTCCATGATTTGGGGCAAGTTGGGTGAGCTGTTCACTGCTTTTAAGCGCAGCATCGAGTTGTTTGCTTAGTCGATGTGCAACGACCAACATATAATGAATGTCTATTCGCTGTTTTTCGTCGAGCGCTTGTGAAAGTGCATTGTTCGCTAACTCAACGGCTTGTGAGTAGCGACCTTGTGTAATGGCCTGCTTTATATCTTGGATCATGGTTTCAAAGACGAAGGAAAAGATTAGCTGTAATGTGCCAGTTTTTGCTGACGGAAAAAAGCGATAAGCAGGTGGGAAACCTGCTTATCGTGTTAACGTTAGTAGAAGTCGTAAGAGAATCTAACGCCAACAGTACGTGGACGGTTTGTCACAACTTTAGGTGTAAATTGTTGTGTGTCTATGTACAAGATAGCATTTCTGTCGGTGACGTTATCAATGTAAAGCTCCGCTTTCCATTCGTCCCCAGAAATACCAAAGGCTAAGTTACCAATCGCGTAGCCTTCTTGAACATAGCGACCACCACGGAAGACTTCGCCGTTACTATCGGTATAAGTAACGCCTTGATATACCGCTGCTTCATCTTGAATACTTAACCCGCTGCCAGTGCCAAACACTAAGCGAGTTGTGTCTTCAAGTACGTAAGCATCCATATTCATGCCTGCTAGTCTGTCTCCTGTGTAGGAAATAGACGCATTTACATAGCCAGTGAAGCCATTCTCAAGTTCGTAGTAGTAACGTGCTCGAATGTTGCCAGAGAAATCCGCAGAATAAGGAAGTTCTGCACCTACGCCAGCTGCAATACCATCAAGTTCAGTATTGATACGAGTTAGCTCGGTATCTAGGAAACTGAATGATGCATCAATCACTAGGTTATCTGTTGCTAACCATGTGATGTCTGCGTCTAACCCTTTAATCTCGGCATCACCAACGTTGTCGGTGAAAACTAAGAAACTGATATTGGTTGGGTCAAAACGAGATGTTTGCAGATCTTCGATTTCTGAATAGTAAGCCGTGGCGTTAACGCGAAGAATGCCGTCAAGGAAGTCACCTTTTAGGCCAAGCTCGTAGTTTTCTAATGTATCGGTAAGTGAGTACACCGGAATACGGAAGCCTTCAAAGGCACCACTTTGATTGGTGGCTAATCCACCACCTACACGGTTGGTAACGGGGGGACGGAAACCTTCTGAATAGCTAGCGAAAAGTAGGATGTCATCGGTTACTTTCCAGTCAAGAGAAGCTTTGATAATGGTGTCATCTACCGTTAACGTGCCGTCATCATTCAATAAGTCGACTTGAAGTTGACCGCTTTCTACCGCCGCCATAATGGCTTCTGGATCTTCGCCTACGGCAATAAGTTCTTCGGGGTCGAGTGTCGCGAACGCGCGCAGACGACGTGATACATCTACAGTCGTTGTTGAACCTTTGTAGGAGTCTTCAATTTCGTACCAACGTGCGCCAAAGCTAGCGGTCACTGTATCGGTAATGTCGTATTCTAACTGACCGAATACGGCAATTTGATCTGCGCCATGTTTAACGTCGTTAACGAAGCTAACGTCTGACTCAAATGGGCCGCCATCGCTATTGATTCCGTCGGTACCCACTAATGTGCGTTGTAAATCAGAGAAGAAGCTTAAGTCGGTGTTACCTAGTTGGAAACGACCAATGGTATCGATGTCTTGTTCATCGAAGAAAACACCTGCGGTAATACGCCAGCGGTTCTCAGCAGGTGTGTTTACGCGTAGTTCGTGGGTTAAACGAGTGCTACTGGTTTCTTCTTTATAGTATTTAGTTGGGTCCAGACAACGTTCATCGGCTGGTGTTTCAGCTTCATAGTGGTTACACACGTAGTACGCTGCGAATAGACCACCGTTGGTGTAGCCTGTGTAATCAACTAAAGAATCAATTTCTCTATCAAGATAACCGCCGGTATAAACGATTTCTAATTGCTTCAAACGCCCTTCGAGCGTCCAAGTGGTAAGGCCGAAATCGTCGTTGTTTTCTTCAGGAACAAAGCGGTTTGTTGAGCTACGACCTTCTAATGTTGGATCGTAAGCGAATACGCCCTCAGTTTCTAAAGCTTGTTCGGTATGTTGAACCAGTAAAGACCAGTCTTCATTGATGTGATACGACAAGCCTAAGCGAGCGCCTGTGTAACTTGCGTCGTTAAAGTCTTCTTCTACCAAAGATGCGTTAACTGGAGAGTCAACTGGCGTGTTTTCAGGGTCAGACAGTGGGCCACCTGAAATGCGGTCAATGACGAGAGCGCTACCAATGTAGCCGCCTTCACCGGGCACATTTAGAGTGTTATCGATCCACCCACCTTGATCGTCGTTGTATACCGCCAAGCGCACAGCAACATCGTCAGTTAACGCGGCATTAACGTATGCTTCAACGGAGTTACTCATTTCTCCGCCTCGAGTGAAGCCTAAGTTAGTATCAAACCCTGCACTAAAACCACTATGATCTGGTTTGTTGGTGATCATTCTGACGGTGCCTGCCTGAGAGCTAGCGCCGAAAAGAGTGCCTTGTGGTCCGGGAAGTACCTCTACACGTTGAACATCGGTTGCGTACACATCAAGGTTTCTGCCTGACATGGAGACGGGTTGCTCATCAAGGTAAAAGGCGACAGAAGGTTGCAGTGCCTGAACGGAAGAGAGGGCGATGTTACTTTGAGTGGTTGCTGCACCACGAATGTAGATTTCATTTTGTCCAGGGCCAGTACCTTGGAAAACCACATTGGGTAGAAACTCTACGTAGTCTTGAAAGTTATCTACACCGAGGTTTTCAAGTGCTTCTCCGTTAAGAGCGGTAACAGAAACGGGGACATCCTGAATGGATTGTGTGCGTTTTGTTGCTGTTACTTCTATTGTTTCAATTTTGGCTTTGCCGCCTTCATCTGCATGTAGGTAGCCAGCCGTCAGTGCTGCAACTATCGCGCAACTGAGTTTGGTTTTTCTCATGATACTAATTGCCTATGTGATCCAAAAATGTTCAGAAATTAAAAATGTTGAGCTAAATATTTTTTGTTAGATCATATAGCAACGAGAAGAAAGTTCAAATTTGATTCAACTCGAACTATAATGATTCGGTTAAATTTAGCATGAAACCCAAATCTAAAAGGATTGTCCCAATTAAATGGGGGGTTGTTTGCAAATTAAGATTTGTATTCGAAATATTAGTGTAGTGTTTATTTCTGGTTTAAAAAGCACCCATCTGGTAGTTTGCTATTGATGAGAATGCAATATGATTTTTTCTAACTTAAGGCTCAGTTGTGCAGACGAATAATACGGTTCAATCATTAAATCCTCGCGTTTTTTATCCATCTTCCATTCTCATTGCGCTTTTACTCGCTTTTGCTTTTTTTATGCCGAGTTTAGCCGAATCCATCTTTAATCAAGCGCAAGAACTAATTGTAACAAACGGAAGTTGGTTCTATGTATTGAGTGTTGCCGTTATCTTGTTGTTTGTTGTGTACCTTGGGTTTTCAAAATATGGCGAGGTGCGGTTAGGGCCTGATCATGCTACACCTGATTATTCCTTGCTGACTTGGCTTTCTATGTTGTTTGCTGCTGGCATGGGCATCGGTTTGATGTTCTTTGGTGTGGCAGAACCGTTAATGCATTTTCTCACTCCGCCATCGGCCGACCCTCAAACGTTAGATGCCGCAAGGGAGGCGCTTAAAACAACATTCTTCCATTGGGGCTTTCATGCTTGGGCTATTTACGCAGTAGTTGCGTTGGTCATGGCGTATTTTTGCTTTAGACATGGGTTGCCGTTAACGCTCCGTTCTGCTCTATACCCACTCATTGGCGATAGAATTTATGGCTGGATTGGTCATGCCGTGGATATTTTCGCTGTTACGTCCACCATCTTTGGTGTGGCAACGTCTTTGGGGATTGGGGCATCGCAAATTAATTCGGGATTAGCGCACTTATTTGCCATTGAAGTGAACAACACTAATCAAGTTTTATTAATGATTGGTGTGATTGCGATTGCGGTGGTGTCGGTTATGTCGGGCTTAGATAAAGGCATCCGTCGTTTATCCGAAGCAAATATGATTCTAGCAGTGGCTTTGCTTGTGTTTATTTTGGTGCTTGGACCAACCGTTTTCCTCCTGAAAGCCTACTTGCAGAATACGGGGGCGTATTTATCCGATATTGTCCGTAACACATTCAATTTATTTGCGTATGAGAAAACGGATTGGATTGGTGGTTGGACTATTTTCTATTGGGGCTGGTGGATCGCATGGGCGCCTTTTGTTGGCTTGTTTATTGCGCGTATCTCTAGAGGGCGCACCATTCGCGAATTTGTGTTAGGCGTATTGCTAATTCCTTCTGCATTTACGCTGTTTTGGATGACCGTTTTCGGTAACTCCGCTATTGATTTGGTGCTCAATCAGGACCAAACAAACTTAGCGAGTATGGTGAATGATAATACATCGGTCGCGTTGTTTGTGTTCCTCGAACATTTCCCATTTTCACAAGTGTTGTCTGGTATTGCCGTGGCGATGGTAGTCATTTTCTTTGTGACTTCATGTGATTCTGGCGCCATGGTCGTTGATATGTTGTGCTCAAACGGCCATAACAACACCCCCCTTTGGCAGCGGATTTATTGGGCCGTTGCTGTCGGCGTAGTGGCGATTATTTTGATGACCGCAGGAGGACTAAATGCGTTGCAAACCATGACGATTGCTTCCGCGTTGCCTTTTGCCATTATCTTACTGATTGCCTTATTTGGGTTAATTAAAGCCTTGAGGGTGGAAGGATACAAGAGAGAAAGCTTACAAATGAATGCGGTGCCAATGCACCCCACAGTCCATTCTGAAGGTTGGCGTGAACGGTTGCAAAATATCGTTGATTTCCCTAATAGAAGCTCAGTTGAGCGGTATATCGAAAAGATCGTAACACCGGCTTTGAATTCAGTTGTTGACGAGTTTAGCCAAAATCAAATCGAGTCGGAGGTTAAGCGAGTTGATAGAGGTGTTGAGTTGATTGTGCGTATGGGAGATGAGCATGACTTTGTCTATGGGGTGCATCGTCGCAAGCATATTCAACCTGAATTTGCAGCACCTGAGCAAGATGACATAGACACTGATGATGAACAATCATATTATCGCGCCGAAGTGCACCTCCAGGAAGGCGGGCAAGACTACGATATTATGGGATGGTCGAAGTTGGCAGTTATTAATGATGTCATTGATCAGTATCATAAACATATGCACTTCCTACATTTGTTGCGGTAATTGGAGCTGACCTTAGCTCAAAACAAAGAGTTTTTTATGCATAAAGATGAAGAGTTGTTGATTGCATTGCGTCGCGTTATTCGGGCAATCGACTTACGTTCTAAACAATTGAACAAAAGTATTGGTTTAACTGGCCCGCAGTTGCTTGTGTTGCGTTTTGTTGGGCAAGAACCGGGGGTCATGGTTCGTCAAATTGCGAACAATATAAATTTGAGCCCAGCAACGGTTACTAACATTCTCGATAGACTTGAAGCGCGCAATGTTGTTCAAAGGATCAGAAGTACAGAGGATAAGCGTCGTGTTGGCGTCTTTCTCACTGACCAAGGCCAAGAAATGTTGCAAACTGCGCCTATGCCATTTCAGGAGCACTTCACCAACCGGTTCTCTAAACTCGAAGAGTGGGAACAAAGTCAGATGGTTGCCACGATGCAGCGCTTAGCGCACATGATGGATGCCGAAAACATCGATGTATCACCTTTCCTTGAAGTCGGCGAGTTAATTGATACTAAACCAGAGAGTTAATGGAATCTTTACGAAAAGGCTACTCATCTCAAGATAAGTTGCCTTTTTAGCTATCGCACACACCTTATTTTAACAGCCAGCGCCCCATATCCACGACACTGTCAAAGCTACTCGTAATACCTATTGGACCAAGCACTACGCTGGAAACAATAATGAAATACACAAGCCTTGAATGCTTTGAAATAATGCTGAGTGTTTGTTCTTTAAATTGAGGCTGTTGCATCAAGAGGAAAAGTACAACAAAGACATTGGTGATTGCCAACGACCACCAACGAAAATGATCATGCCCAAGCGGATACAGAGCAAGGGGCGAAAGAGAAGCAAGTAACAGCAGATTGGCATTAATGCTCAATTTATTCTTATTTTCTTTAATGATCTTAAAGAGTAAATAGAATTGTGGCGCTAACAATACAAACATAATACCGTGATGAATAAGGTTCCAAGGTCTCACTGTATTGGCTAACGTCATTTTAATATTTTCTATTAATCCCCCTTTGTACAACACCTTAAGCGAAGACTCGACAACGCTATTACCATAGGTTTTTTGTAAAATGGCCAGATGTTCAGAGAGTGATAGTTGAGTCATTAAACCTTGTGTTGAGATATAGAAGGTGAGACCCAATACCCAAATGAATGAAACGACTTTGCTGATGATGGCGTTGTTTTCCTCAACCCATAACCAGTAGGCAAAGATCAGCGGGAAAAACATAAAGAAAGCGGCTTCATGCACAAGTAATGAGGTAGAAAGCAGAAGGTTAACCAGAAGAAATTGTGAAGGGCCTTTTGTGTTCTTAATGGCACCGATTGTTGCTAAAGCAAGCAGTGCAGTGATGGCATCAAAGCGGCCTAAGTCGTATACCAAATGTTGAATAGTAAATGGACTGACAATGGCAATCAAAGCCAACAACAAAGCGGCCTTGCTTCGATCTTTGAAAAATACTTGGCTCCACATGGCGACCAATACTACAGATAAAGCAATTACCAGCAAATACGAAAAACTGACCACGGATTGAAAGTGAATGTTTGGAGAAAAGAAAGCGAATAGCTCGCCAACAAGCCCGCGTTTAATGAAGCCATATTCATAATTAAATAGATAATGTGTGAACTTCCAATCGCTAACGTAATTATCTGCTCGCACGAACAACAGCGCGATGATACCGCCAAAGAACACAGATAAACTTAATTTACTTGCTTGCTGATAGCGTTCAAAACTGGGCAACATACTTGTCTCTTTTTACTGTTTATATATTGTTAGGGCGTCATCTCACTTCACATCGGGGTTCAGTTAACGTAAAAGAGACTTTTGGGGGGAGTGTTTTGATATATTCCGTCAACGCATTTTGGGCTGAGGTTTCGAATTCGCAATCTGTGATATAGAAAGCAACGCTGGGGCGAGATACGGTAACGCGACGTCCACCTAACGTTAATTCACCCAGCTTTTTCCATTGTGTTGGAATATCCTGAAACCAATCCTCATAAAGCATCACTAGCTTAACGTGACGTTTACTGGCTATTTCTGCCATCCAAGAGGCTTGTTGCTGGCTTTGTCTTAGTTTAAGCGCTTCTACAGAAGCTAAGCCCCACAAATCGAGAACATATTTGTCGTTATGATAAGCAACATAACCAAGATCATTGACGGCAACGGGCTCTTGATAAAACTCACTGACAAATCGATGCATTTGGTATTGTTGCTCGTAGATGTTGTTTGCAGCCAAGGGAGTGCTTAAACCCGTTAAGATATAGGATGAGCAGATAGTCAATGTACCGAAGCCTATCCAAGTTGTTGCCCAGAACTTACCTAACTTTTTGCTTAACTTATCTAGCGCTTCTAAATTGAGGAAAACAATGGTTAAAAGCATGGATGCCCAGATATAGATTTCATAGCGATCGTACCATCCATAGCGCCCGACAACGGCATGTAACCCGCAGCTCAAAAACAAGGTAGCGGATAACAGTCTGACACCGTTTTCCCGCGTCTTATCGAGTGATACAAACAGAAAATACAGCATTCCCAAAACTAACAAGATCCCTCTATCAGTTGACAGGCTTCGATTGAGGTTGCTGATTAATGTGCCTAGCCCACCGCCAGAAGAGACAACTGATGACTTGGCCATAATGGAGGTCGGAAATGGATTTAAGCCTAGTGACATCAAGAATAAGGCGAATCCAATAACGGAGATGGCAATAATAAACCCAGCAAAAACTGACTGGAGGCGATAACCCCGGAGAAATAGAAAGAGCAGCGCTGGGCCAGACAGTGCTAAACACTCATATCGAATGAGGGGCGCTAAAATAATAGCGGCAATAAGCCACCACGTAACACGTTTATTTTGGACTTCGTAAATGAGGCCACTGACAATCATTAAAGAGAACCACAGTTGGTAAGAGTGCTCCATTCCGGTAAAGGCCAAGCCCACTAAGTTCAATGCAGGAATGCAGGCGATAAGTAGCACTAGAATAGGCAAATGTTTTCCTGTCGTTTCACTGACAGTGTTTTTAAACCATGTTCTCCATATGAGTACCAATGTTGCACAGGCCGCCACAACATTCATAAATAATAATAGATAAGGGGCAATAGATAAGGAGGCAAAAGGCGCAAGAATAAAAGGCCAAATAATACTTGATGAAGGGGCCGAGAACTCACTTAAATTAACGCCATAATGGCCTTTGAATATATTTTCTGCGAGTGCTAGATGAATGTATGGGTCATCAAGAGAGAAGGTGAAATTGCCATGGTTCAGAGCAAAAATTGCGGCAACCTCAATGCCGAAAACAATACATAAGAATATTAGGGCAAAGCCAATAGGCTTGAGGTTTCTATTCCATTCTAATGTCACTTGATTGCTCCTTTGGCTTTCTCTTTTAATATCACTTTATTCGTTTGTTTTAGATGCGTTCAAATCCTGACTTGCCCAATAAAAAGCCCTGATGTGCCATTTTTAACATAGGTAAGTCCCCAGCAGTATCGCCGTAGGCGTATCGGTTTGATGGTGCTCGGGAAGTGCGTTTTTCCCACTCTTCTATCCGACGACATTTTTCAGTGCCAAAACAGTTTTCGCCAAAAAGCTCTCCTGTAACCTGCCCAGAAGGCGTGGTTATTAAACTGGAGGTAAGGTAATCAGTGAACCCGTTTTCTTTTGCCCATTCAGCTAGGTAAACATCCAGAGAGGCGCTAACTAGTATGCACTGATGTCCCTGCGCAATATGCCACTTGAGTTTTTCCATACCTTCTGCACGTAGCATGCGAGCAACAATCTCTTGGTTGAAGCTTGTTCCCTGACTTTGCAGATCACTTAGCTGTTTACCCTTCAAAAAGATTCGTAAAACATGTTGCTTCGCTACATCATTCGCCATGATTTTTAGCTTATACGCAAGCAAGTATGGGCTAGCGCGCAGCATTTTAAACCAAAAGCTCAACGGCGTGGAAATGTAACGTAAAAAAGGGATTAACGTGTCGCCAGTCGTTAATGTGCCGTCGAAATCAAAATAGACTACAGGGGTTTGCATTACAAAGAGAGCTTCTTAAAAATACGTTCAGGAATCAGTTTAATGATGAGCATAATCCAGCGCCAAAACCAGAGTAAATATACTTCATCTTTTCCTTTTTTCATTGCCTGAATAATCCCTTCAGCAACTTGCTCTGGCTGCGCCCATAAAGGCCCGGACTTATCGAAGGAAGCAGTCATTGGGGTGTCTACAAAACCCGGTTTTATATCGACCACAGATACTGCGCTTTTTGATAGTCGGTTGCGTAGTCCTTGAAGAAATGTTGATACCATGCCTTTTGCTGCGCCATATACATAGTTGCTTTGACGACCTCGATCCCCTGCAACGGATGTAATAACAGCAATAACGCCTTTGCCTTTCTTTTCAAAGTCATTGGCTAATTCTGTTAATAGGCTGATGACACTTAGCGCATTGATATTTATCTGTTTGGCTGTTTCGTTATAAGACTGTTCACATGCTTTTTGATCAGGGAGGCTGCCATGGGCGATGAGCACGGAGTCTATATCAGGTAATAGTGTATGGGCTTCTTGTAACAGTGCGTGATGAGCTTCGGTATCAGTTAAATCTGCTGTGATGCAGTGTACTTGTTGCTCCCCCGTTGCTCTTACGAGTAAATCTTGTTTAAGTGATTCTAGCTTATTTGCATCTCTGCCAATACAAACAAGGGAGGCACCTTCACCGATTAGTTTTCGACAACAACTTTCTGCAATGGCGGACGTCGCGCCTATAATGAGTGCTCTGTTGGTAGGGTTCATCGACTAACTCGACTCCAAAAATCTGAACAAAAATACGGGTCAATACTCTCAGAAAAATGTTCCCACAATGGAAAGCTATGTTTGAACATTTCCGAACTCATGCGGCCATCTTTTGCGGGGTATAACGCGCCGCCGTGATCTTTAACAATTTCATCTAATTTACTCAACAGCCGCAGGGTTGAGTTTCCTCTATTGGCGAAATCCAATGCTAATGTGGCGCCCGGTCGAGGAAAGGATAGTAAGCCCTTAGAAGGTATGTCTCCAAAGGTTTTCAGCACCGCTAGGAATGAGCCTTGGCCACTTTTAGAGATGTCTTTGAGCAACAAATTTAAGCCTTCTGGAGCGGATTCCATCGGCAAAACGCACTGATATTGGAAAAAGCCTTTTTTCCCATAAAGTCGGTTCCAGTTTTTGATTGCATCAAGTGGATAAAAATAGGGAATGTAATGCTGAATAAACCCTTCTGGTTTCGTCGGCTGACGAGCATACAAAGCGTTAAATGCTTTTAAGCTAAAGCGGTTAATCAGAGAAACTGGAGATTCAATCGGAACAGACTTTGTTGTTTCAGGGTGAGTGGGGTAAGTATTCAATGCTCCTGCATGACGACCAGCAAAAAATACGCCTCTACCAAGCTTTCTTCCCGTTGCCGCACAGTCGAGCCAAGCTACAGTATAAGGTGACGTTGAGGAGTGCTTGCTATTGACGTCCCAAAAGCGAGTGAGATTGGAAAATGATTCGCTTTGCACCACCATCGCGGGGTTGTTGATAGGTTGTAGTTGAATTTCTACCCAAACAATAAGCCCCGTTAACCCTAAGCCGCCGATTGTGGCTTCAAACCATTGCTGATTTGTGTCAGGACTACAAACAAGACGTTGTCCGTCAGAGCGCAAAAGTTCAAAATTAAGAACAAAGTTGCCGAAACTTCCTACGCTATGATGGTTTTTTCCATGGACATCATTTGCTAGAGCGCCCCCAAGGGTAACAAACTGCGTACCGGGCGTGACTTGCAAAAACCATCCTTGTGGCACAACCAAGGTTAAAATCTCTTGTAAAGTCACGCCAGCTTCTGCTTTTAACTTTCCAGTTTGCCGATCAAACTCAATAAATTTATTGAGGGGACGCGTTAAAACTGGTGTGCCATCGGAGGTTAAGCAAACATCGCTATAACTGCGGCCGTTGGCATAGGCAATCATGGGGGTTTTAGGTAGGGGTTTTGTTCGGTCTGTCCATGAAATGACCTTTTCGCTGCTGATTTTGGGGTAACGGTTCCAAGGGGAAAGGGTGATGCTCATGGATGCATGGCCTCTGGTTTCCGTTTCAGATATAGCGCCCAAATGCCTAAGCCAACAGCAAACCAGAGAGTCGCAAGGCGGATAAACACGGTTGCGGCTATAGCGGTTGGCATGGGGACGTTTTTTAACACCAGCAGTGCCAACATCGCCGCTTCGGCTCCTCCCAGCCCACCCGGTAAGAAGCTTAGAGCTCCTGCAAGCATGGAAATAGCATAAATAAACACAGCAAAGGGGAGTGAAATGTCGGCACCAAGCCATTCCAGTACCCAATAAAACGCAAGGGCCTCTGCACCCCATGAAATTAAGCTGAGTATGAGAGCGGAAGCCATTAGTTTTGGTTCATGACATCTGCGAGCGTTTAAAAAGACGGTTGCAATATGACCCACCAATTTAGCTATTTTGCCGGTATAGCTTTCAGCTTTTTTCTTTATCCAATTTAAGATGCGCGCATCGCCCATCAATAGTAATAAGCTCAAAATGATCAAGCCGCCAGTCATCACGAAAACTTGCCCTTCGGGATATTGAGATAACCCTATTAAGGCTAAGGCAACGATAGCCAACAAATCGGACAATCTTTCGCTAATAAATGCTGCAAATGATGAAAAATAGCTCACATTGTAGGGTTTTAACAGAACGCCCCTAAAAGCTTCGCCTGCTTTGCCCGGCGTGGTAGTCAATGCAAACCCACTGATGTAAATCAGAATGTTATCTTTAACGGGTAATTTGTGACCAAGGACTTGTAAATACATTTGCCAGCGAATGAACCTTAAACCATAGTTAATAAGCGACATACTTAGCGCAATGGCTGCACCAATAAAACCAATCTCAACAAAAGAAGCCTGCACTTCTTCCCAGCCTCCCCAAACGGAAAACCCTAAATATCCCAAGGCAGATAAAACGATGGAGATAATGAGCGCCTTAAACTTCCATCCGCTGAGTTGGTATTCGCTCATGCGATAACCCAGAGGGACGCAATTGCCCAACAGGCAACAGTAGTAAGGAGATGGATGTCCGTTAGTAAATCTTTTGCTGTATCGTTACCTTTGTCTTTTTGGTGTAATAAAAATAGGTATCGGAAGATGCCGTAAACAACAAAAGGTAACGTATAAATGAGGTTATCGCTGCCATGCAGCGCCTTAGTGCTAGGCGCTACGGTATATAAGCCATAACTTAATATCGTGCAGGCGGCGGTAATTGAGATGAACTGCTCTAGCATCGCGGGCTTGTAATCATCCAACACTTTTCTGGTTATGTTGCTGTTTGCACCAAATGCTTCGAGAGTCAGCAATTCAGCTCTTCTTTTGGTGAAGCCTAAAAAGAGTGTAACCATCAAACCACACAATAATATCCATTGCGAAGGCATAATACCTAGCCCGAGGGTGCCTACTAAAATTCGCAGCATAAAGCCGGTTGAAATAATAAAAACATCTAAAATGACGACGTGCTTCAATTTCATTGAATAGAAGATGTTTAGAATAAAGTAAGTGCTAACAAAGCTACCTGCCCAAATACTGATATTGAACGAAATAGTCAGCGCCCCTGTAAGCAATAACCCTAGAGTTATCCACGCGGTTTTTAACGAGATTTTACCACTAGGTAGTGGTCTGTTTTTCTTTGTTGGATGTTCTTTGTCTGCTTCAATATCAAGGAGATCGTTCAAAACGTAAACAGCACTTGCAACCATGCAAAAGCTAATAAAAGCAAACAGCGTTAATTGTAAAATATCTTGCGACCATTGATGCGCAAAAAGAGGACCAATGAGCACAAAACCATTTTTAATATATTGGTGAGGT
The DNA here is from genome assembly GCF_026788005.1 of Alteromonas sp. a30. Lineage (GTDB taxonomy): Bacteria > Pseudomonadota > Gammaproteobacteria > Enterobacterales > Alteromonadaceae > Paraneptunicella. Next base: position 228,379 of record NZ_JABEPE010000004.1, on the reverse strand, counting down.
CTGAGTAGTTTGATTAATGGCACAATAAATCCTAAAGCTGTGCTGGTAAGCTAATTCCTGTTGCAGCTGTCGTTAGAAATTGAAATAATCGAAAAGCTGTTGGATCCTACCATAATATGGATCGCATTCAATATGAATGTAGTGATTGTGCATGAAGAATGTTATCTTCAATTGTGGTGGTAAAATAGTTGGCCTCAAGAGCTCTCAGAGTGGAAAAATATGGTTAGCTTTGAGATGAAACCTGTTTTATAAAGTACCAGTAATTGACTGGAATAAAACGTCATAAATACACAACTCCAGATCCAGAAAAATACTATGTTTACGAGTTTGAAAACGCTTTTTACTACCAGCTTACTAATATTGATGCTTGCTTCATGCGGTGGCGGCGGTGACTCAACGCAACCTGTTCAACCGCCCCCTCCTCCTCCACCTGCTCCCACGCAACAGGAACAAATAAGCGAATTATGGTCCTCCGTAATTCCAAATTATATGGAACAGGTACCTTGGGCTTCGAACAATATTTACGATGCTGGGCACGTATTAATGTTGCCTTTAGATTATGCTTTTTCCCCAAACGGTTCAGTGCAAATGCAAAATGATTTTCATGCGCTATTCTCAGATTACTTGGCCGTTTTTGATGAGAGTATTGAGCCGAATATCTTAAGTCGCTTCCAGTTTCTTTATTTGGCCACACGTTATTTGAATTTGGTGCAACCCAATGGGTTCAATCAAGAACAGAAAGCGCTTTATGATAAAATTTTATCGCATTTGGAGTTGGTGTTTTTTGAGCAATCAGCCCGTTATGCGTTCAACAACATTGGTACGTTAGAAGAAGTGGTTCAAACTAAACTTGATCTTGTTACTGAGCCGGTATCTAAATTACGTAGAGTGACGGTTGATTTAGAGTTTCATGTTTTTGCCATTGCCGGTGAGTTTGCAGCAATGCAGCGCCGAATCGACGGTGATGTGAGTCAGCGTATCCAGCGTATTTTGGATCTTAGTTATGATACTTTTCAAAGCGAAGTGGTTTATACCGACAGTGGTTGGTTATATCAACCGGGGTTTTGGGAAAACTATGTTGATTATCAATTTGCAGGCCACTCTATAATCCAAGAGAATTTAGCGCCTTTGCCTGTGGCTGGTATTGCTACCGATTCATCCCACAGCCATAGAATGCCACTTTGGTTATTGAGTATGGCCAAAGCATACCCAGAAGGAAACGATAGAAGAGAGTATTTTGAGTCACTTTCTGATGGGTTCGAAGAGCAATTTATGACAGTGGTATATCGTGCGCCTACCAGTGATTTCCCTGCTCCTCGTATGACGAACTATATGGACGGACATAATGGCTTATATCGGTATAATGCGGATAATCCAGAGCCAATTAAGTTAGCTTATGAAGCGTTTAATTTATCAGGCACGCTGTTAATTAGCTTCTTTCCTTATATGTATAACGACGAGCTTGCTTCAGCTTATGAAAACTTAGCATTCCCACTTCAGGAAAATGTAGCCGATTTATATGTAGGGCTGGGACCCTCGCTTGACCCCACTGCATCGGCCATTACCTTGCCTGCATATCATGAGAACGGTTTTGCAGAAATGAACGCATTAATCGCATCGTTAATGGTGTCTGAGGTTGTTCAGTAGAAGCAAGACAGCGGTTAAGTAGTAAAAAGGCGACAATGGGTCGCCTTTTTGCTTGTGGGATGGCAGAAACCTAGGCAGTAAAGCGTGTTTGTAGGGATTGTACTAACCAACCTTTCAGTTGTGCTTCTGAAAGTGCACCACTGGTACGAGATACTTCTCTTCCGCCAGCAAAAAGAATCATCGTTGGAATATTTCGAATACCTGCTTCGACGCTTACTTCCCGTGCCGTTTCGGTGTTGACCTTGGCGAATAGTATAGAATCAGTTTCCGCGGCAACTTTTGCGAAAACCGGTAGCATGACTTGGCACGGACCACACCAAGATGCCCAATAGTCCACCAAAACAGGTAAATCATTCTTTTCGATATAGTGATAGAAGTTTGAGTTATTTAACTCAAATGGTTGATGGCTATGTAACGCAGCCTGACATTTACCGCATTTCGCATCAACATGAGACTTGTCTTCAGGTATGACGTTAGTTGCTGCACAAGATGCACATACGATATGCATAATTTATCTCCAAAGTATTCAATAGTTTTGTTGACCTGTCACTTTGGCGCTTTATTTCAACTTTCTTTTGACGTTAAAGTAAATATTAACCATATAGCATATAAATGTTTCGCTAAAGGTCGACATAAGGCTAATATATTTGGATAGAAAGGGCGAAATCTAACCAATTCAAAATTGGAGGAGAAGATAATGGCATGTTTATTAGATCCCGCTGGAAATATCGTATTTCTAGCGCATTATCATGTGTTTGGCAGAATGCTACATTCAGTTGATACAGAAATTAAAGGTGCGGAAGTATCGAGACACCATGCGGCTCTAGAATGGCGAGAAGAACAATGGATGATCAAAGATTTTAGTACCAATGGTACTTGGGTCAATGGTGTGAAAATGCCGAAAAATCAATTTGTTGCCATAAAGAAGGGCGCGGCCATTCAATTTGGGCATAACACTAATGATACTTATACCTTGATTGATAACAAGGCTCCCGTTGATAGCTTGTGTCGTTGTCAGCCCGATGCAAAGGCAGAGCCGCCATCATTAGATTATGTTGTTGAGCTCGACACTTATCATATGTTGCCTAATGGCCAATCTCCGAGCACAGTTGTGTATAAAAGTAATGGCATGTGGTGGGTTGAAGATTTGCATGCACAAGATCACAAACGAGCTTTAAAAGACCGAGATTTACTTGAAATAAACAAAGAATATTGGCAATTCCGCTTAGCGGGAGGTTGCATGGAAACCGTGCCGCTTTCACAAGAAGAATCGCATTTAGAAGATTTATGTGCCGAGTTTAGTGTCAGTCAGGATGAAGAAAGTATTAGTTTGAAAATCATCCAAGGTACAAAAGAACAAGATTTAAAAATCCGCAATCATCATTATCTTTCCCTATATTTGTGTCGAAAACGTATCCAAGATCAGCAGTCAGGTTTAGCCAGTTCCGAGCAAGGGTGGGTTTATGTTGAGCAAGTTTCAAAAGATTTAGGCATTGAAGAAACCGCAGTAAATGTTCATGTTCATCGAGCTAGAAAACAATTTGCTCAACAATTCAAAAATATTGCGGATGCACCGAATTTTGTTGAGCGGAGACCTTCTCAGTTACGTTTAGGATTGTCGTGTTGCCGCGTTTTAAAAGCCGATAAATTAGAATGTGAACTGAGTTTAATGGCTTAGTTTTCAGGTAACGAGAAATTGGGCTTTTTATGATACGTGAAATAACGTGAAATAATACTCGAACAATATATCCATTACTTTAAGCGCTACCTTGATTACAGTGGAGTGTGTGATTTTTGAATCACACAAAGTTGATATGGAAGCAGCCTTGAGTCATCGATGGGTAGGGAACAGCCCAGCTTTAACACAGTTAAAACAACAAATCAGTAAATATGCAGGTGTGGATTTTCCGTTAATTCTTCGTGGTGAGAAAGGAACGGGAAAATCACTCGCTGCATCATCAATTCATGAGATGAGTGCTCGTCGTACTTCTCCTTTTATTAATGTCTGTTGTTCTCATTGGGATCCCAAAAGTGCCATTCAACTATTTGAACAATGTTTCAAAAAGGCATTAGGAGGGTCGATACTTTTAAAAAACCTCAATGTTCTACCCGAGTCCATTTTGAACCGGTTACAACCTTTCTGGGAAAGAGAGTATATGGGACAGGTCGTGCCCGTCAGGATTATGTGTACTTTTTGGGATCGGCATGAAAACAAGGAGGTGATTGAATCTTGTGCGCCGTGGTTATCTCTTAGTTTACCTAATCTAAATAGACGAACAGAAGATATTCCGCTACTCATCCACATGCTAAGAGAAAAATATAAAAACATTAAACACATTGAATTTGAACAGGATTGTTGGCCCCTTATTTTCAGCAATTCTTGGGAAGATAATGTAAAGGGGTTAGAGCGGTTTTTTGCGAAGTTGGCGGTGTTATCGGAAGATGAAGTCGTTTCAAAAAAGGCGCTCATTTATTATTTTCCAGAGTTTGAGGGGCTTAAAATAGATCCTGCTTACCTTGCGATGGATACGTTTGATGAAAACAAGCCAAAATTAGGGAGTAAACAGTCGATAGCGGTATCGTTATTGGAAAACCAAATTCCCGATGTGGCACATCAACACATTGCTATTTCGCGTTCACTCAATTTCATGATGCAGCAATTCAACGAGAAAATTACCATTGAACATGCTGCAAAAAAAGCCTGTGTTAGCCCGCCACACCTATCTTTTTTGTATCGAAAACACTTGGGCGTGTCATTTAAAAAGTTGCTTTTAGAACTTCGAATTGAGTATTCAAAGCGGCTTTTACGTAATCAACCCAGTATGCAAATTACGCAAATCTCTTATGAGACAGGGTTTCATGATTTAAGTCATTTTGAGAAAACATTTCGTAAGCTGGTTGGTATAAAGCCTTCCCAATATCGTCGCCAATTACACTAGTTCTAATGCTATTGTTGAGTACAAGTGAACACTCTAAATTAGGTGCTTAGGAGCCTACAAGGGGATGGTTTGCTTGTTGTCAGTTAGGCAGTTTATCAGCGGATTAAGTTCCGCTTTTTATTTCGTAAGCATCCTTGTTTTTTACCTTTTATCAATGCTTTTTACTCAAAGTAAACGATCTTCCGCGCAATTTACCTGCCAGTTGCCGCATTTGTACACTTCTTCTGTTTTAGCCTTGTTTATTCTTTCTCCATCAAATGAAGGTGATGCCGCATTTTAGGGCGCGCACATTCACTGATAACTAAACGCTAATTTAATCAATTAATGAGTAGGAGTTAACTATGGCTTTTCCAACCGCAGTTAATAATCAAATCACTGATTCAGTGACACAAGCCAATGTACAAGTGCTTGGTGATGCGCCCGCGTTATCAATGGGTAATTTATTCCAAGCAACCTCACAAGCGCTGGGCAACTCTGCGCACAATGCGACCACTTCCCAGCAGCAAACAAATGTAACTGCGCAAGCGGCGACCACAATGGGTGTTGCAACACTGTATTCCATTGATACCGCAGCAGCAGGCAAAGCAACTTCAGCAATTTTACAATCGAAAGTCGCTGGTTTGTAAACCTTGCCTAAAAATATTTAAATTTTAATAACACAAGGAGATAAGCATCATGGCTTTTCCAACTTCAGTAAATAATCAAATCACGGATTCTGTTACCCAAGCTAACGTAAAAGTGTTAGGTGATGCACCTGCTATTGCAATGGGCAACCTATTCCAAGCAACGTCACAGGCGTTAGGTAATGCGGCTCATAACGCAACTACCGCGCAGCAACAAACTAACGTAACGGCACAAGCAGCAACGACTATGGGCGTCACCACTTTGTACTCCCTAGACACCGCTTCAACCGGTAAAGCTACTTCGGCCATTTTGGGTTCTTAATTTCGAATTAATACGGAGTACGCCAAATGGCTTTTCCAACTTCAGTTAACGACCAAATCACTGACTCAGTGACGCAGGCTAATGTTGAAGTGTTAAGCAGTGCACCTGCCAGCGCGATGGGGAATTTGTTTCAAGCAACCTCACAGGCTTTAGCAAATGCTGCTCATAACGCGACGGCAGCACAGCAACAAATGAATATTGTTGCTCAGGCTGCAACAACGACGGGTGTGGCGTTGCTTTACTCCTTAGACACCGCGTCAACCGGGAAGGCGACGAGTGCTATCTTGGGCGGATAAGTTTCTTAAACCAACAGAAGGTAAAACCTAATGTATCCAACAACTGTAAACAGCCAAATCACTGACTCTGTTACTCAAGCAAACACAGAAGTAGTTGGTCTTGCACCAGCAAGTTCTATGGGCAATTTGATGATGGCAACATCACAAGCGCTAAGCAATGCTGCTCATAATGCGACGACTTCTCAACAGCAAAGCAACATCACTTGGCAGGCTTCTACTGTACAAGGTGTGAGCACACTTTACAGCGTAGACACGGCGTCTACAGGTAAAGCAACAAGCATGATTTACGGTTGATTCAAAACCGTATTATTTAGCTTAGCCTAAGAACAAGGAGGTTCTTAGTTAATAGGTTCAGGGAAAAAAACGAGAGGGTGATTATGAGTCTCGTAGCAACCTTGGTAAACGCAGGCATGGCTCCGGGTGTGGCCATGGGAATGGTTTACAGTACTGGCGCACATAGCGTAGGTATTCTGATGGAAAATGCTGTTCAAAATGAACGCTTTTCTCAACTTTCGAGTCAGGCAAGTTTAGATCAGTGCTTGGCACTTATTATTTCAACGGGCGCAGCTGGGGCTGCCAAAGGACAATAATCATGACGGGTTCAACAGTTAATGATGTGATTACAGATTCTGTTACGCAAAGCAGCACCTTACTCACTAGTATTGCAGCTCCTCACGGTCAGGCATTGCTCGACATGGCTTCGGCTGAAACGATGGGTATGGCGATGTACAACGCCATTTCAGCGCAACAAAATGCACAGCTTACTACCAATGCATCGGTAACAGCGACGTGTGCGAAAATGCTAGCTGTTGGACCTGCTGTACAGCTTCCTCCGGTCGAAAAGCCAGATGTGCCGCCGCCACCATTTATGCCGCTTTCCGGCGGGGACGCTAGCGGCGGTGATGGTGGATCAAGTAAGGCCGATGCTGAACAACTCATTGCGATGGCGAATACGCTGATAGACAGCGCCGCGAAAGACATTGGCTCACAAAGTTCCAGTGATGCAGATGTGCAAAAAAATCTCAAAGCATTGATTGCGAAATTGCAATCATTGGAGTCGAAAGGGGGGAGCAGTTCGGAAGAAGGTGACAAAAGCGTCCCCTCATCGGGTACAACACCCACCACCTAAAAACGAAGAAGCGGCGCATACAAACAAATTAGCGGATGAAAGAACGAAGCATAATCAGACATCCACAGGCGTGAACGACAACACTTTGAAACAGGTATTCTCATGGCTAATCAAATGGTAAATCCACAAATAATGAACTCAATTCAGGCGGTGCAGCAAGCCACTTTAACGGGCGATATTATTCGTCACTCAGGGGCGGGAAAGGCGTATCAGTCTGTTTCTCAAAGTGCAGCCATTGCCATTCAAGATGCAACTGACCAGCTTCGCAATATGAATACGATTAGCACAACGGCGGCAGGTGTTGCGGTTTCCCAAATGTTGGCAACAGGTAATGCGGACGAATGTGCAAAAGTATTAGCACAAATTCAGGGATTAGTGACTGCAAGCGCCGAAAGTTTCAAAACTATTGGTGAAAATGCGGGAACAGTCGTGAAAAACTTTCCTTCCGGTGACGAATAAAGAGCACAGTCGTGTGTTAAAGGATACGGAATCATGATTTCCATACATTCCCCCATTTCAGGCACATCTAGCTTATCCGTTAGGGCAAGCAACATTTTAGGTTGGATGCCAGGATCGATGCAGTGGCTAGAGCAAGCCATTAACGATTCACACCTGACCTATAATTTTTCGTCTGAAACTGCATTGCTAAACAGCATTGCTGAGGGATTGTTCAGCACGAACTTAATTCCTGTTGCGGATTCCGGCGTAGTGGCATCTGCGGATTTTTTAATGTCGATGAGTGAATCCGAATTACAAACCTTATCTTTGGCGTTACCGCAAAAAAACACCCAGGCTTTTGAGCAACTTGGTGTCGATAAGAAGGCGATTACGGCATGGCATAACCTGCAAGCAGAAACCGTACTCGATACACTGCAAGTCAGCCACAATGCGCTGTTCTTAACCATGTCGCTAGATGATATTGGTCAGCTAAGTCAGTTGAATCAAACTATTACGAATAACGCGTATCCCGACTTTGTGTATTTAGAAGCTGCGCGTTTTGCCTTAAAGGCTGCTTGTAGCGCCTCGGCATTTTGCCATTTTGTTGAGTTTGCGTGCATTACGTTGAATTATTTGGTGAGTAAAAATCAAGCAAAGAAGATAACTCCCAATATTAGTAATAAATTCAACGAGCTATATCAAGACATGTTATCCAAAGCAGTGAAAAATCTAAATTGCCCTCAGTTGACGTCGAACCAAGGAACGTTACAAATTCCTGCGCTGTTACAGCATTGGGGGCAGCAAAATGCCGCCATTGGGTTCCGTGATATGGCAACGGCGATAGTTAACTGGGTTCGTCATTCCGAGCCGCAGGCCCTGTTCGATGATATTGGCAATGATGCACAAGTAAAGGCCTTTCAGAATAGCCTAATTGCGTTTACCTGTTTCTTGAAAATGGAAAAATTGACGTTGTCTCAAGATAGCAAATACTGGTTTGCCAAACTCAGTAACCCGAATTTTGATCACCAAACATGCGAAGTCATGTTGGATGAAAATGGTTGTGTGAGTGTGTTGCGATTTGAACAGATAATTGCGTCAAATACCCAAGCAACAACCAATACACTAACCAGCACCTAGAACGTGCCGATTAACCCTAACAATGCTCAACCAGAGTAGGAGTGACATGCAATGAATCCACAACAAAATCAAAACCAAGATCCACGCGCACAAGTGGATGAAAATATGAAAACGTTAATTACGGAATTGAGCCAAAATTTGCAGCAAATTGGTCATTTCTTGAATCAGTCTTTCAATCAGAATAGGCAGTTGCTTGGGCACTTGGAGCATAGGCAGTTTATTGATACGCAAATGCAGCAGCAGGCTCAACAGGCACAGCATCAAGCGCAACAAATGGCACAGCAGCCGCATCACGCTCAGCAACAGCCTCAAATGCAAGGGCAACCGGCACCGCAAGCCGGTAATTTGGTAAATGATGCTAACACGGCAATGCAAGGAGGTAATGCACAAGCCGCATCGCAGATGCAGCAGCTTAATCAATCAGCGCAACATCATTTCCAAGAAACAGAAAGCGCTATGCATCAATCTAACTTGCAGATGCAAAAAGAAATGCAGCACCAGCAAGCACTCGCTGAGCAAAGTGTGTTGCAAGCACAACAACAGGCAGAACAAGCCAGTGCACATTTAGCGGCCCAAGCTCCACAACAAGAAGGCGTTCTGGGGCAAGGACCAGGGGTTCAAGGTGATTCGCATGGCACTCAGCCAGAGCAGAATATTCAACATCCGCCAGGGCCACAAATACCCTCGGGTAACGGCCAGTCGTAATTCTTGTACTAAGGAATGTGAGGTAAAAAACTATGATGTCGATAGCACCAATGAGCTTCATGCTAAATGAGACACATAAAGCCACATTACAGGTAGCAACGAAACAAATGTTGGACCTGCTTCATAGAGTGTCTGAGCCTCACGAGTATCGCCTACTTGCGACAGTTGATCGTAACACCTTGATTAAAGAAGGGTTCGCGAATGATTTAGTTGATAACTTAGTTTACTTAACCGAGCGTAATGCCAATAAAAGCGTTAAGTTGAGCAACGACAAGTTCAGCATCGGATATACTCAGGCCGCGTTTGATGCCTCGTTATACGCAACAAATGACATTGTAAAAACCTTGGCTGGGGCGTCATCTGGAAAGTGCTACTGGTGTGAAAGTCAATTGGGTGCAACCCATATTCAAGAGCACTTGGTTTCCCACTACCGACCACCGGCAGGTTATCTTCATGAAGGTGCGCTAAAGCGCCGCGCTTATGTGGGTCTCACTTATGATACCAGCAACCTACTTTATACCTGCCCGCAGTGTGCGGAGAAAAACAAAGGTTTACAGTTTCCAACGTTAGATGGACATCATATGCCTGAGGTGCAGCAATCAAACGAGCATCCGGTGTTAATCAATCCTAGAACGGAAAACCCAAGGGATTACATTCGTTTTAATCCGCTTAACGGCAAAGCGTATGCGTTTGATCGCGTTAAAGGGTTTTATTTGCAAAAACAAATGGACGAAGCGCAAATTGAAGCGCAGTTAGTGAAGCAACCGAATACCATCCCATTGCAATCAGATCCAACGGGAAAAGCATTATCTTCTCCGCAATTGGATGCTGAATTTAATGCGTGGCTGGCAAGTTTATCCGTCAACGAGAAAGCCTCGTTGTCCCGAGGAGAGGAAAGCATTCAAATATTAAATTTGAATCGACACGCTTTGCTACTCACAAGGTTAGCGCACTTACAAGCGCTTTGGCTGACGTTGCAGTCCGACATAAAAAGCGCATCAACAGACAACAATGAGCAAGGAGAGTTAACGCTGGAGTTGCCTTTATTGGCCCAGCAGCAATTCACTTCGTTATCAATCGATGCAAAGGCCACATGGTGGCATAACCCCCATGAAAACTGGAGCGCGATATATCTGAACTATGTTCAGTTTTTAAGTGGTGAGCAAACTCATCACGAAAACGTGTTCGTTCCTGCTTTAGCGCAGTCTTGTCTTATGTATCTCGTACTAGAAAGTGAATTAACGCTCAAGCAAGTTAGGCGAATAGTGATGCTAAATAGCCATGATTTACTGTATGCCAGCACAACATCCAAGTGTGTGTTTTTACCTATTAATTGGCAGGAAGATTGGCACAACCTTGTTAAGGTGCATGAAAATGGAACAACCTGGCAAACGAGTTTTAATGAACTTGTGTTAACCAAGCCCGCGGCGTTACAAAACTTGTTTTCTAGAAGTGAAGTTTGGGCAGAAGGAAACTACGAAGCGTTAGCTTAACAAGGTTACTACAGATAACCGAAGAAGGGGGTTAAATGAAGGTGCTGAAGTTAATAGGGTTTATTGCATTGTTAGTGATTATTTTTAAACGTCCCTATGCACATTCACCGCATTTCACGCCAGTAAACCACGCAAAAACGATCCCGACTCATGTCATTAAAGCCTTGCCTAAAGAAACTGAAAAACCTCTGCACGGTATTGATGTATCCCACTTTCAAGGGGAAATTGACTTCTTGGAAGTGGAAAAATCAGGCGTGCATTTTGTTTATTTAAAAGCGACGGAAGGCACCCGCTTTGTCGATCCCACTTATATGAAGCACATTGAAGCGATAAAGCAAACTCAATTGCAACACGGTGCATATCATTTCTTTCAACCTAGCCTTGATGCGAAACAGCAAGCGGAATTTTTTGTTAAAACCATCAAACAACAGTCGCATCTGTTACCTCCTATGCTTGATGTTGAAGTTTCGCAGGGCATGTCTTCTGATGCAATAAAAGCAGGCGTTAAAGTGTGGCTCGATTATGTGCAAGCTGAGCTAAAGTGCCGTCCAATTCTATACAGTTATGGGGATTTTTGGCGTGACAATTTAGGCACTGAATTCACCCAATATAAATTTTGGTTAGCAGAATACAGCAAAACCTTAAAAAAGCCTGATTCGCTATCTAACGTGAACCTTTGGCAATACAGCGATAAAGGCCGGATCCCGGGAATAGAGGGCAAGGTTGATATGGATGTAATGTTTAAAAGGGAAGGTGTTTGCAATGCCTAGCTATTTACGTTTGGGATTAATATGTGTGGCCTTCTTGAGTGTTGGCTATTTTGCTCTTTTAAGCAGTGCGAAAGTTGACGCTGAACTTGCCCATCTTAAGAAAATTCAGCTTCATGGTATGAATACCAGTAACGAAACTTTGTTGACAGCAAACCAGCATTATTTGAAAGGTGTTGAACAACAAGCCTTGGATGAACTGATATTGCTGGTTGAGGTGACTACCCTGTTAGACATCGCTGAAAGTAGCCAAATTGGAGTGTCATTTATTGCTGACTACAATGTGACTGTAGGTCAGTTACTAAAAGAGTTAAATCAAGGGCTTAAACAAGGCATTGACGTTACCATGGGGTCAATTGTCGCCGTGAGAGTGCTGGGCTTACTTGCGCAAAGCGCACATTTTTTATCACCGTATTTAATGTGGTTATGTCTCATCTTTTGGACGCTTTATGCATTGCTCGCAATGGTTCGGGAGAAAAAGTTGATACCGCAACGTGTACTCATTAACGCTCGGCTTATTACACGGCACACCACACTATTATTTATTGTCGTACATTTACTGCTTCCCTACAGCATTCATTTTTCTGCATTAGCATCTGAGCAAATCAGCAGTAAATTGCAGCTCAGTAGCCAAGCAAATTTGAGTCAATTACATGGTAGTTTACTCTCATTCACCGCGGGTCATAAATTAGAGGAAAGGGCGAAGTCGAGCATACATCACTTAAAAAGCGTTGGCCAAAAGCATGTTCATCAGCAAACGGAACGCGTGTTAAGTTATGTATTGTGGAAGATCACACTTTTAGCGTTAAACCTCATTTTGATGCCGGGAATTATTTTGACTGCAATGTTTTTTATTGCGAAGGCGCTGTTGCCTAGACCTGAAAAAGTCAATTAAATAATAAAGACAAAACCCATGTTATTCCCTTGAATAAGCGTTAAATAACCACTTTTCGCAGCATTTTATTAACCTTGTTGAAATAATCATATTCAACGAGATAACTGTATTTTGATTAGAACTCTAATTATTTATGTGGTAGTCTCGCGCGCCTTAAATATAGCAGTGTCGTTAAGCAGTGGGGGCGACTCATATGAATCAAATCGTACAAATACAGCCAGCAGAAACCTATCAGACACCAAAATTTCAAAGTTATCAGCAACGCCAGATAGATAAGATAGATGCATTGCAGAAAATGCCAGACGCACTGCGCTTTGAAATGCGAGTTGTTGCTAGTGTTTTCCCTTTTCGGGTGAATCAGTTTGTTATTGATAACCTTATTGATTGGGACAAAGTACCCAATGATCCCGTCTTTCAATTAACGTTTCCGCAGCGTGGAATGTTAGATGACGAGTCATTCAATAAAATGGCGGCGTTATTAAAAACTGATCCAAGTGCAGAAGCGATATTTCAACTGGCCCAAGAGATCCGTCAAAAGTTAAACCCGCATCCAGCAGGGCAGATGGACAAAAATGTGCCAAAAATTGATGGTGAGCCAGTAAAGGGAATGCAGCATAAATATAAAGAAACGGTGCTGTTTTTTCCATCTCAAGGACAGTATTGCCATTCATACTGCACTTTTTGTTTTCGTTGGGCACAGTTTGTTGGTAAAGCAACGCGTTTTAATAACAACGATGCTGAAGAGCTTCATTCGTACCTGAAAGAACATACAGAAGTAACCGACCTATTGATGACCGGTGGCGACCCAATGGTGATGCGTACGGAAAAATTCGAGAGATACTTGGATGCGTTAACGCAACCTGAGTTCGATCATATTCGTACTATTCGCATTGGCACCAAATCCCTGACGTTTTGGCCACATCGATATGTTTCTGATGATGACGCAAGTGAGCTTTTAGCTTTGCTACGACGCTTAGTGAAAGCGGGTAAACATGTGTCTATCATGGCGCACATCAACCATATCCAAGAGTTGCGCTCCGAGGTAACGCGAGAAGCAATAGCGCGAATTCGCGAAACCGGTGCTCAGATCCGCACACAGGCCCCATTGTTGAATAATATTAATGCTGATGCTGATATGTGGGCTGAGATGTGGAAAGAGCAAACACAGTTAGGCATGATTCCATATTACATGTTCATAGAGCGTGACACGGGTGCAAAGCGTTATTTTGAGTTGCCACTTTACCAAACATGGGAAATATTCCGTGATGCCTACAAACAGGTTTCCGGCGTAAGCCGCACGGTGAGAGGCCCTTCAATGAGTGCAGGTCCCGGTAAAGTGGAAATATCCGGTGTGACTGAAGTTATGGGCGAAAAAGTATTTGTATTGCGTTTTATTCAGGCAAGAAATCCTGAATGGGTGCAGCGTCCCTTCTTTGCTAAATACGATGAAAAGGCAACGTGGCTAGATGATTTGAAGCCAGCCTTTAATGAAGAAAAGTTTTTCTGGCAAGACGAATACGAATCCATGTAACCTCATTTCTCTTTCTATTTTTTGGGGTTGGCTCTGCAATGGGGCCGACCATTCTAACTTTCTTATAAATTTTCCCATTAAGCTAATTTTTCCAACCAATACTGTTGTTTTTTAATTAATTAAACATGGTTTATTAATTATTATTTTCATATAAAACAATGCCTTAATCTTGTTGAAAATATCCTGTCGTTTGTGTCCAGATAATTGTCGTTTAGCTCCTAATGCTGTGTTGATGCTCCTCTATATGATGAATATCAACGTAAGGGAAGCGGCTCAATAGAGCGGAAATTACATCATAGTTAATGTCAGTGAATAAAAAGGAAGACGCATAAATAAAAACGTCACTCGCATGACGTGATAAATAAAACAAGTGAAGAGAGAAAGAGTTATGAAACTTAATAAAATTTCAGCATCGTTAGTCGCCGCCACATTGGCTGCGTCGTTTGCCACTCAAGCTGCAAACGACCGTTATATTATCCAAGTAGAAGATGGTAAAAAAGGCGTAGTTAAAGCGCTAGCTAAGAAGCTTGGTGGGGAAATCAATGTTGATTCTCACGGTTTCTTCTCCGCGACCTTTGCCGGTAAAGACTTATCAGAAGTAAAAGGGTTATTGAATAACCCGCATATTAAATTAATTGAAGACGACCAAATTCGTAAGCCTCTTGCTATCTTCAATGACGATGCTGGCAATCCAAACGACATGCAAATCACGCCTTATGGCTATTATCAAGCACAAGCAGATCAAGTGACATTAGATCTGAATGCCGGCATGAAGGTGTGTGTTATCGATTCGGGTCTTTCTAACGACAACCCAGATTTTGATTTCACTCGTGTAACTGGCGATAACGACCCAGGTACAGGCAATTGGTTTGAAGCGGGTGGTCCTCATGGGACACACGTAGCGGGCACGATTGCCGCAGCGGATAACGACATTGGCGTTATCGGTATGGCTCCGGGTGTCGATCTTCACATCATCAAAGTATTTAACGCCGATGGTTATGGTTATTCATCTGACTTAGCTCACGCAGCCAACCTGTGTGCAGAAGCGGGTGCTAACCTTATCAACATGAGTTTAGGCGGTGGCGGTGCTAACAGCACTGAAGAAAATGCCTTTATTGCTTTCCGTGATGCTGGTGGCCTTTCCTTAGCGGCGGCGGGTAATGATGGTAATGACGTGGCTTCTTATCCTGCGGCGTATTCATCAGTTATGATGATTGGTGCGGCAGATGCTGACAACAACATTGCAGATTTCTCTCAATTCCCAAGCTGTACAGTAGGTCGCGGTAAAAACGTGACAACAGATGAAACCGTGTGTGTTGAAGTGGCTGCTGGTGGTGTGGATACACTGTCTACTTTCCCTGCTGGCACTGGCACGCTCTCAGCGATGTCTGCCGATGGTGTACCGTTTGCCTCTGCTGCAATGGAAAACTTTGGCACAGCAACGGGTTCAACCTATTTCATGGGGACAGCAGAAGCTGTTGATTCAGGCGCGTCTGGCAAAGTATGTATTATCGACCGTGGAAATATTTCATTCCTCGATAAAGTGGCAAACTGTGAAGCGTCTGGTGGCCTAGGTGCATTAATCATCAACAATGAGCCGGGTTTATTGTTCGGTACATTGGGTGATGCTAGCACTAACACAACTACTATCCCTGCTGTTGGCGCAGCGCTGGAAGACCGTGCTGCATTGTTAGCAGCAAGCAACGTTACTGTTTCTGTTGAAAATGGTGACTACAGCTTCCTAAGCGGTACCTCTATGGCAACACCAACAACAACAGGTGTCGCCGCTTTGGTTTGGTCTAATCACCCAACCTGTACTGGTGAAGAGATTCGTGCGGCACTTAAAGCGTCGGCATTTGATGCGGGTGCACCGGGTAGAGATGACTTCTTCGGATTCGGTTTGGTTAAAGCCGATGATGCCAATGCATACCTAACGGCTAACGGTTGTGCTGGCGGCGACAACGGCGGTGGCAACAGCGATGATTTCTCATTATCAGCGAATGGCTTTAAGTCTAAAGGTACGAAAACAGTTGATTTAACGTGGGGCGGTGCAACCACGAGCAATGTTGATGTTTATCGTGATGGCAGCTTGGTAGCAACCACTGCAAATGATGGTGCTTACACCGATAGCATTACGACAAAAGGTGGTGGTTCTTACATCTATCAAGTTTGTGAAGAAGCAACAAGCACTTGTACTGCAACAGTAACGGTAACATTCTAAGGTTTATAGACCCTTGTGACGCGCGGGCTTCGGCCCGCTTTTTCCGTTTCAGTACGTTCAAATTATAGATTGCTAATCGTATCAACAAATCGCTTTTGAACGCGCAGCTCGAGCAACAAAACAATTGAGAATCAAGGAGTTTGTTATGAAGAAATATGTGTTGTTAGTGTCATTCATTGTATGCATCACCACGGTTATTTCTGGCTCTTGGTTGTCCAGTAATAAACAGCAAGAAGTGGCGAGCTATATTGTAATGGCCAGCTCGTTGGCAGATGCCAAGGCCTCCGTATTGCAGCAAAAGGCGACTATCGACCGACCGCTGTCTATCATTAATGGCGTGTCAGCCAAACTGACCAGTGAGCAAGCAGAAAACCTTCGTAACCAAGGCTTAAGAGTCAGCCTTGATGTGACCATGCGCCTCAATACAAACAGCAAAAAACGCTTATCTGAGGTAAGCCAATCAGTTATTCCGTTCCAAATGGGAGCATTGCCGCTCCATGATGCGGGTTGGTATGGCAATGGTGTGACGATTGCTGTGATGGATACTGGCCTAAAACGGATGAAAGGCATTGATAGAACGGCGAATAATCGTCAGCGTTACTATGGTACTTATGACGCAACGACCGGTGAAGTAGACACCACAGACACCGACTTGAATGGACACGGCACGCACCTAGCTTCAATTGCAGCCAATAGTCAATTAGACATTTTCAACCGTTATTACGGTATTGCACCAAATTCACGCTTACTCAGCATTAAAACCTTTTCCGATGATGGTGTGGGTAACTACACCTCCGTGATAGATGGTATTCAATGGGCAATCGAAAACAAAGACTTGCTCAATATTCGCGTGTTAAATATGTCGTTTAGTGCAGAAGCTCGCAGTTTTTACTGGGATGATCCCGTTAACATTGCCGTGATGAAAGCGTGGCAAGCAGGGATTGTAGTGGTAACGTCTGCGGGTAATCAGGGGCCTGATCCAATGACAATCGGTGTGCCTGGCAATGTACCTTATATTATTACAGTTGGTGCAGCCACCGATCGATACACCGCCACCGATCAAGCCGACGATAGGATCACGACTTTCTCCGCTATGGGGCCAACTGTTGAAGGATTCGTGAAGCCTGATTTACTCGGGTACGGCGGTCACGTCATCGGACTTATGGATTTGAAAGCTGAGTGGGCCACACAATATCCAGAATTTCATGATGGCCTGAACTACTTTGAAATGTCAGGTACGTCACAAGCCGCGGCAACCGTTTCAGGCGTGGTTGCATTACTGCTTCAATATCACCCTGACCTTACTCCCGATCAAGTTAAGTGCAAACTTTTAGCGTCCGCGACACCGATTAAAGATCCAGATGGTGTGCGATTTGAGCACGTTTTGAAACAAGGTGCTGGCCGAATTAATGCCACAGAAGCAGTATTAACAGACGCGTTAAACTGTGCCAATCAAGGCATGGACATTGCCAAAGACATCGCTGGAGAAGAGCACTACATTGGGGCGCTTGCTTTCACGACAGAAAATGAATTACAGCCTGCTATTACCACCTTGATGAATGACGGCAATATTTGGCGAGATGGTAATATCTGGCGCGATGGCAACATCTGGCGCGATGGCAATATCTGGCGCGATGGCAATATCTGGCAAGATGGCAACATCTGGCGCGATGGCAATATCTGGCGCGATAGCAATATCTGGCAAGATGGTAATATTTGGCAAGACGGTAACATCTGGCGAGACGGCAATATTTGGCGGGATGCAACACTTATGTCCGCATCTTCTATTCCAGACACATCCACTGTGATACTGGACCACAGCTATGAAACCGATGTGGCAAATTGGATGACGCCGGAATAAAAAATACATCCGGCTACATTTTAAAAAGGCTTAAGCTTTGCAGCTAAGCCTTTTTTTTGTTTACACTTGACCTGTAAAATCCAATTTCAACCATTAATGACGCGTACCTTCTTGCCAAAATTACTGATCCTATTGTTGTTATTTTCTTTGCCTGCGTTTAGTGCAAATGAATTTCGTTTTGACTCTTTTAATGTGAAAGATGGCCTAACTCATGAAGTTATTCGTGGTGTCATTCAAGATAAACGAGGGTTTTTATGGATTGCTACAGAGGGAGGATTAAACCGGTACGACGGCTTCAACTTTGTTGAATTTAAATATCGAGCCAATGACAAGCAATCTAGTAACGTCATTTCCGACTTGACCATTGATACCGCTGGTGACTTATGGCTAGCCACTTTGGGCAGCGGCGTGCTCAAATTTGATACGCGCAAACACCAGTTTCAGCGGATCCTTCCCGAGCAACTTTCCAGCCAACAAGTCTCTGAAATATTCATCGACTCCAATCAACAAATTTGGGTAGGAACGCTTGAAAGCGGCGTTAACCTTATTGTTAAAGAAAACGGGCAATTTGTGAATAAGGTTTTTCCAGAACAACCTGAAGGCGTGAGTCATCCATCGATTACCGCTTTTGCTGAAGATAAACTCGGCAGAATTTGGATAGGCACTGATGGTGGTGGCGTTGATATTTATCAACCAGAAACGAATTCATGGCAAAACTTGAAACAAGCACCAAAGAGTCAGGAACAAGCGCCACTTAGTTTAACAGGAAACCGAATACGTAGCTTACTGCGCGATCGCAAAGGTAATATTTGGATAGGTACCGGATCAAGTGGATTGAATCAATATGTTTTCTCAACAAAAACCATTCGGCATTATCAGCATGATCCCCACAATATTCGCAGTTTAGCTAACAACCGCGTGTTAGCGATTTACCAAGACAAAGACGACGCGATTTGGTTGGGCACGGATGCAGGCTTATCGATATTGGAAGACGATAAATTTAACAACGTTAGTAGTAATCGCGCGAATCCCGATAGCCTAAGCAATAATCGTGTTATGAGCATTTTCCAAGATCGAACAGGGTTAATGTGGATTGGTACTTATAGTGGATTGAACAAATGGAATCCGGCTACTCGCTTTTTTAACCACAACATTCCCGTTACGCGACCTAATTTAGATCATTCCGTGGTTCTCGACATCACGAGTGATAACCAAGGCAAGGTTTATGCTGCTACTTACGGCGGAGGCGTTGCTATTAAAATGCCCGATGGACGCTGGAAGAGCATTTCTACCGAAGCAGGTTTAGTGTCGAACAGCGTTGTTTCCATTTTGGTGGATAAACATGATGGTTTATGGATTGGAACGCGCGCGCAGGGCCTTTTATATCGGGCCTCACCGCAAGCACCATGGACGCAATTTACTCACGACCCTAATGATCCCCGTTCCATCCCTTCCAACGGTGTTACCGACATCATGCAAGATAGACAAGGCAATATTTGGCTAACCACCTATTCTGGTGGAGTCAGTAAGAAAACTGCCAGTGGGTTTAAAAATGTTGTGAAGGGCGAAGGGGCGGCGGGGCTGTCCAGCAAAAATGTATTTCAGGTTTTGGAAGATAAAGACGGCTATATTTGGTTAGCAACTGATAGAGGGCTTAACTTACTCGATCCCAAAGACTTTTCCATTTCCCAATTTTTACCTGACGAATCTACAAAAGAAGGGTTGGCAACCGAGTTAACATGGAATTTGTTTGAAGACAGCTTAGGCAATATGTGGATAGCAACGCAAGGGCATGGTGTTCATTTATGGCTCCATGAAAATAAAGCAAAGCGTCACTTAGTGCTACAACATTTCACCACAGAAAACGATTTGCCCAGCGATACCATTTATGGTTTTCAAGAGGATAATTTCGGTCATATTTGGATGTCGACTGCGCGTGGTTTAGTGCGCTTAAATCCCTCAGACATGACTACCACCACCTTTAACGTGAGTCATGGGTTACAAGGCTACGACTTCAACTTGGGGGCGACGCACAAAGACAAAGCAGGGCGCATTTATTTCGGCGGTAACAATGGCTTTAATTGGTTGGTTTCAGAGCCATTGGTCAGGAATAATGTGCCGCCGAGCGTTGAACTCGTCAATATTACCTCCGTTGATGACAGAGTTAAAATGCCCAAACGTGGGCAAACTCTGGAACTAAAACACAGCGATTATTTGGTGGCTTTCGATTACGTTGCCTTGGATTTTGCCGCGCCATTGAAAAATCAGTATCAATACCAGTTAAGTCCGTTCGATGAAAACTGGCTTTACGTTGGCAATTTACGACGCGCAACTTATACCAACCTTCCCTCTGGTGAATATACATTTAAAGTACGTGCGGCAAATAATGATGGTGTGTGGAGTGAACCTCAAATTAACTTGAAGATAAGAGTGTTGCCTCCACTTTGGCGCACACCTATCGCCTATAGCGTGTATGCGTTGTTGGTGACAGTGATTGTCTTTTGGTTCTTACGGAATCATCTTAAAACGCTAGCGGCAGAAGAGCATCAGCGTAAACGCCTGCAAGAACTGGTAGATGAACGCACACGGGAATTAGCTCAACAAAATAAACAACTCACACAACTGAACAAAGAATTGGCGCTTTCACATACCACCGATGCCTTAACTGGCGCCAAAAGTCGGCATTTTTTGGATTTATATTTAAAAGATCACTTGAATCGACTACAGCAGGACGACGCTACTGAAAAAATGCTGTTGTTGCTGATCGACTTAGATAACCTTAAGCCCTTCAACGATACACTGGGACACGCGGCGGGTGATGCCTTGATAGTGCATTTCGCGGAAACCTTACGCTCCTTAATTCCAACGCCATTTCATATTATTCGCTGGGGCGGTGATGAATTCATGGTTGTTGGTTTAGTGAATCATGCCGAAGAATCGGTTGCATTCGTTGATAGTGTTAAACAGGGGTTACAAACCAAAGTTTTTCATTGGTTTAACCAATCGTTCGATTTGAACTGTTCAATGGGGTTTGCGCACTATCCATTCGAGGCGAGTCATCGAAATGCGTTAACGTGGGATCAAGCCTCAATGTTGGCAGATAAAGCCATGTATGCCGCCAAAGAACAAGCGGGTGTGAGTTGGTGCGGGGTTATGAAAAGTAAGCGTGAAATTAATGAACTGTATATTTCCGAGTTGATGCGATGCCAGCGCATTACCCAAGTGCAAGATCTTGTTGAAATCCTCACCTCCACTTAACGTTTAAGGTGAGCCATCTTGATGAGCCTGCTTCTGGTAATCGCTCGGTGTGCAGCCAAGCCATTGTTTGAAGCATCGCGCAAAGTATGCGGGATCAGAAAATCCAACAGCATCAGATACTTGCCCTACATTAAACCCTTGATGCAGCAAAGAGCGAGATTGAATGAGGCGGTACTCGCGAATATATTCACCGGGTGTCATACCTAAAGAGGCTTTTAATCGTCTTTGTAATTGTCGCTCCGACATGGCCATCCCCGAAGCCAACAAACTCAAACCAAATTCGCAGTCTGAGTAATGTTGATGAGCAACGGTTTGTAATTTGCTTAAGAAGTCTTGATGTGGATTAACGTCTGATTGAGGCAAGGCATCAGGCAACGCATCGGTTTTGGCCTTAGCAAGCACATTTTGATTCAATTGCTGGCGTAGTAAAATTTGAATTTTTTCTCGAATGCTTAATAGGTTTTGAAGGCGCAGTTGCAGCTCTTTGTAATGAAACGGTTTGGTGAGGTAATCGTCTGCGCGATTCTCCAAACCGGCGAGTTTGCTCTCAATATCTGATTTTGCCGTTAGCATTAAAATAGGAATATGTTGCGTATGTGGATTTTGTTTAATGCGTTCAACCACCTGATAACCAGAAATATCTGGCAGCATCAAATCACAAATAATCAAATCTGGAATGGCTTCTTCGGCATAATGGCAACCCGCTTCACCCGTGCCAATGACTTCAAGCTGATAATGTTCGCTGAGCAAATGGCGCAAGTAATCTTGCATATCAAGGTTATCTTCAACGATCAGCAAACGGTTATCTTGCGTGATTACCGAGGTGTTAGTAAGTTCGGCTTTAGGCTTATTCTCAGCCGCTTGGCGTGATGTAGCGTGGTGTGATGCATCAAACGATACCGCTTTTACCTTTACCTCTGCATTGTCAGGTTCAGCGGTTACGGGGAGAGTCAAAGTGAAGCAACTTCCTTGGTGAACTTCCGACTGGACTTGAATGCGCCATTGATGCAGTTGCACAAGTTCGCTGATTAGTGCAAGCCCAATGCCCATGCCAAAAGTAGAAGAATGCTTACTGATGTCAGCGCGCTGAAAGCGTTCAAATAAGCGAGTTTGTTCCTCTTGTGTCATGCCGCAGCCAGTGTCGGTTATTTCGATCTGTATTTTGTCCGTGCTTAACGTGGTTACAAGCCGAATTTCACCTCCTTCCGGCGTGTATTTATAGGCGTTGCTGAGGAGATTAAATAGAATTTGCTGGAGTGAGTCCTCATGTGCTTCCACCCAACATTTCTCTATTAATTGATATTGAAAATCAATGCGTTTTTGTTGGCACAAATGCAAAAATTGTAAACAGCACTGTTTGATGATTTCAGAAGCGGGTTGCACAGTTTTAACCAGTTTGGGAGCGCTGGTAATTTTGGATAAATTCAGCAGTTGCTCAACCATTTTTAGAATGTGATAAACATTGCTTTTTGCCACTGCAAAACGGTGTTTCAACGCACTTTCTTGAATTTTATCTTCCCCTTCCTCTATTGCGCCTTGAATGAGTGTCAGCGGGGTTCTGAACTCATGGGTAATATTGGCAAGGAATTTGTCTTTTATACTCAAAGCTTGTGCTTCCGCTTCATGCAGCTTGGTGATGTCTATCAAGCATACGGAATATTGGTTTTCAAGGACCTCTGCAAAGCGAATATAGCAATAAAGAATGCGTCCAGAGCGATGTTGTAAGCGTACTTCTCGAGTATGAGATGTAACCAGCTTGGACTCAGAAAAAGTTCCTTCGGCAAACCGAAAAATGCTTTCTAAAGGCTCATCGTTGGACAACAACGCGTTGAAGAATACACCGGTTAACTCGGAAGATTGATAACCGGTAAGGGGGGTGACTGCATCGTTAGCGGCTTCAATCTTGCCTTTGTTATCCAAGATTAAACAAGCAAAGGGAACGCCATTGAGCGATATCTGGCTTGAGCGTGAGTTGGCAACCTCAAGTTTAGGGGCTTGCGAGGAGGGCGCGTGTTTGTCGTTTTCGTTATGGTTTCTAGGGGAACTGAATGAGCCCTGTTGTTTATCAAGGAGATAAATAATTAGGCAATAAAAAGTGATCCACATAACCAATATTATTTCCCTAATTTCGCGAAGCTCTTCCTCGAAAGCGCCGGCAAAATAACCTGCAAAATGTATCAAAGGGAGAAGCGGCAGCATCATTAATTCCGGCTGAGGTAGCCAGCTAGGTGGATTTTGCGGTTTAAGCTTCGTGAGTGAAGGTGCTTGCTTAAGAGCATAAGCGAGAAAAAAGTAAGGGCTGAACCAAAGCAGCGAGACCCAATGTTGCCCTTGGGGAGGTAACACCTGAGAACGAGACATGAGTTCCAAAAAGTCCAGAATAAAAAAACAGACAAAGGAAAAGCTTAAGAATAAGAAGCGACGATTCCAGTCCTGACGCTCAGACGCTTTTGATTGCGAGTAAAAAGCCAGCACTAAGTAAGCATCCATCAACATAAAGAACAAAAAAGACGAAAAATGCTGGGTAAACTCATGGCTTTGGCTTTGACTGGGAATAATCACCAAATACACAAACATCATGCCCATAAACACAAGTGCGCCATATTGACGGATGGATGCTCTGAGCGAAAGCTGTTTGTTATCCTGATGATGTGCCGAATTATATAGCAACAGTGAAAACACCATCACGAGGAAATAAGCAAAGTAACCGTAGTCGGCAAACAAATAGATGTTTTCAGCAACATCAAGCTGGTGGGCTATCAACAAACCGATTTTGGTAAATAACCAACAAGCAAGCGCTACGTTGATACAAAACCAGAAAAAACGGATCGGAAGCATCTCTGACTTTCGGGGAACAAATGCCAAAGTAACAAGCAGCACCAACGTGCAAGCAATATGAAATGCCTGATTAAGCGCAGCCTGACTCATATCAAGCTGCGTGGCGAAATCAAAAATAAGAAAGACTATAACAGTGGTCGTTAGTCCGACCAATGTAAACAGCGTCAAGGAGCCGCCTGATTGGTTAATTTCGCTTTAAGGGAAGTCAATATCATAGCGTTAATAGTGAGTACCTTTGCTAACAAAATCAAGCGCCGCGACCCTAGAGCAACGCATCCTTTATGATGAATAATCAATGCTTAAATCAATAGCCCCAAGGCGTTGGCGGCAATGCGATAGGTTTAGTTAAATCAAACTCGACACTAAACTCTCGGCCTTCGCGTGTTAGTCGATAGGTGAACTTTTCAGGATAAATATACATGTGCCATGTATTGCCAATGGATTGTGGTAAACCTAAATTCGCGAATAATTCTTGGGTAAATGCATCTGCCGGAAAGGATTGAATTTGTGGCCAGCCTGCGTTTATGGTGTGGCCGCCATATTGGGTTAGGTTATCTTCTTTGCCAGAAGGTTTACGATGGTCGTGTTTTAAACTTAATCCTGAGCCTGTATGCGTAAGGATCCAAGTGCGAGAATGGTCGTTACCAACGTGAAACGGTATATAAACCCGGTTTTCTTCACACTTCATCACATGCATCACCAATGATTTGTTGGTAAATGCTGCGCTAGGTTGATTATCGACTTTTACTTTTCCTGCGTAAGCCTTACCGCAATGTTCTTTGATGGCATCCGTGAATTGCACTTGTGCTGTTACCTTTGGCACTGCTGGTTTAGGTCGTTCATTGTCAGCGCTGGATGAGGCCGAAAAACTAAGCGTACTAATGAAGAGAGAGAGCAAAACCCAAGGGTGTTTAAGATTGGTGTTCATTTCTTTTAACCTGTTGTTTTTATTGAGTGTTATAGGTATTTAGTGCATATGTAACGGTGAAGATTCCAATAGTCTGACATCATATAAGAAGCCTTATGCTTCAACCTACTGATGTCGCCTTATAACTTTTTCACCTGAGTAGTAAAAATAGCCGCTAACGTGTTGCTACCATAGCCAATTTCATCCTGTTATCTTTGCGCCTAAATAGTTGACCATTTTGGCATTATACTATGCCAGCGTGGTTTGTTTTACTTTCCGGTTCTTCCTGAGTCTTTGTCCGTTCTGAAAAGCGTTTTAGAGCCATTTTATCGAGAACTAAAAGCACACCTATGAAAAATAAAATCACAATTATGATGCTCGCGGCATTTGGTGCAACACCCATGACTTACGCGCAGTCTACCAGCTCGTCGCAGGCCGACAGTGTTGAAAAAATCGCAGTTGTTGGTATGCGCACACCGTTGCGTTCTATTGGGGATTCGCCCGTTCCCGTCGACCTTATTTCCGCTGAAGAACTTTCCAATACAGGCTTTACTGAATTAAACCAAATGGTGGCATCGTTAGTGCCGTCTTATAATTTCCCTCGACCTTCTGTTACTGATGGTACAGACCATGTGCGCCCAGCAACATTACGCGGGATGAGCCCTGATCAGGTATTGGTGCTAGTGAATGGTAAACGTCGCCACACATCTGCGGTGGTAAATGTAAACGGTTCCGTTGGACGAGGTTCAAGCGCGGTCGACCTCAACACTATTCCTGCAAATATGATTAAGCGAATTGAGGTGTTACGTGATGGCGCGGCTGCACAATATGGTTCTGATGCTATTGCTGGCGTCATTAACATTGTTTTGCGTGATGATGTGAAAAAAGAAGCCTCATGGAATTATGGGGCTTACGGTGAAGGTGACGGTAACTCTAGCACGATTCAGGGCAACATTGGTTTTGCCAGCGATATTGGTTTCGTGCATTTTGCCGCGCAGCATCGTAACAAAGCGCCCACCAATCGCGCGGGGCTGGATCCGCGTCAACAATACGTAGAAATTGATGGTGAGGCAGATCCAAGAGAAGCCGAATTCGATCGTTTAAACCATCGTTTTGGTGATGCAGATGTTGAATCTGATAGCATCTTTGTTAATTCGGGTTATAACTATACGGACGCGAGCCAATTTTACTTTAACGCTAGCTACGAAGCGCGCGATGGTGAATCGGGGGGATTTTATCGTCGCGCCCAAGATAGCCGAAATGTGCCTGAGATTTACCCCGACGGCTTCCTTCCCCTGATTGTATCGGACGTCACTGACTATGCCACAACATTGGGCTTTAAATACGAGCCGGGTGAAACCACTTACGACTTTAGTGTGACTTACGGCAGCAATGAATTTGAATTCGGCGTTAATAACAGTTTGAACACATCTTTAGGCGCACAAAGCCAAACATCATTTGATGCCGGAACATTAGAATTCGAACAATTCACGGTGAATTTTGATATGACCACCAGCGCTGATATTGGCTTGAATAACCCTCTAAATATGGCGTTTGGGGCAGAATATCGCGATGAAACTTACAAGATTCAAGCTGGGGAAGAAGCGTCTTACATTAATGGCGGTGTAGCGAATCAATTTGGCGGTACTGCTGCCGTTGGCTCTCAAGTATTTCCGGGTTTTCGCCCAAGCGATGCCAGCGACAACTCCCGCGATAGTTATGCAGTTTACGCACAGTTTGATAATTACCTAACGGATGAACTATTGATTTCATCTGCCATTCGTTTTGAGGATTTCAGCGATTTTGGCACTACCCTAAATGGTAAGTTGGCACTGCATTATCAGCTATCGGACAGTGTGTCATTGCGTTCCGCTATTAGTAGTGGTTTCCGTGCGCCGTCACTAGCGCAAATTAATTATGCGACAACAGCAACGGTGTTTATCGACAATATTCCAAACGAAGTGAAGACCTTCAGAGTAAACGATCCTGCCGCTATCGCCCTTGGTGCAGAGCCGCTCGATGCGGAAGAGTCGATTAACTACAGCGCCGGTATTGTGTATGCACCTATTCCTGAACTGGAAATTTCCATCGATTACTACCGCATTGATATTGATGATCGCATTGTGCTCTCCGACAATATTCGTGGCGATGCGGTACAAGCTATTTTAGAAGCAAATGGTAACTTTGGTGTGAATGGTGGGCGTTACTTTACCAACGCCATTGATACGGAAACCACAGGTGTTGACTTTGTTGCTAGTTATTTATGGACATTAAACGATACTTGGAACGCGAATATCACATTAGGCATGAATTTTAACGATGTGGATATTACTCGGATTGCTGAAAATCCACCAGAGTTAGAGCCTCTCGGCCCGAATGCGCGTCGTTTTGGTCGTACAGAACTGGCGTTAATAGAAGAAGCGCAACCGGAGAACAAAGGTAATCTCGGCATTAGTTTGCAAGGCGGCAAATGGGGTGGCTCTTTGATATTCCGTCATCACGGAGAACTAACCACTCGCCACTCAACCGATCCAACTCGCGACCAAACTTATGGTTCAGAAACAGAAGTCGATGTGGAAATTCGGTATGCACTTACTGAGAATTGGCAGTTTGCACTGGGCGCAAATAATTTATTTGATGAAACTCCAGACCGTGTTATCGAACAGAATAACTTTAATGGCATATTTCCTTATAGTTCTGCGTCACCCTATGGCTATAATGGCGTCTATTACTACGGTAAGGTAAAAGCAAGTTTCTAATCTGTCATTTGATGTCAATTCATGATTTATTTGGGAGAATTTCCGCATCATGTGGGTGGGTGAAAAAAAGTAACATTTTCGCTTAATGCTGTTGGCGCGGAAATTTTCTCCGAAAAATTTTGAAATCAGTAATTTGGTTACTTTAAATAATTAATCGCTATTTTTAATCTTATTTTTCTATCCAAGGTAGCTTATTTTCTCGCATATTCGATTGGGGAATACCTTGCTTCTTCCAGGCATTAAGTAAAGAAAAAATGCAGTTTGACTTTGCGCTTTTCTAGCAATAAGTTAGCTAAAAAACTAATAAAAACTGGACTATTTGGGGAACACGATGCTACTTCATATTGAAAGTATGCCTGTACAAAGACGCTTGACTATAGGTTTTGGTTTTATCCTTTTTTTAATGGTGGTTTTGACCGTTCTTGGCATTAATAAGGTTAACTTTATTAATGAAACATTAACGGAAATAACCGACATTAATTCAGTGAAGCAGCGCCATGCTATTAATTTTAGAGGAAGTGTTCACGATAGAGCTATTGCAATAAGAGATGTTGTCTTGGCAGATAATAGTCGCGCGCTTGATAACTTTGTTGATGAAATTGAAGCATTAGATCAATTCTACAAAGAATCAGAAGTAAATATTAATAAAATGATTTCAAGTGGGTTTAGTTTTACCTCCAAAGAGCTAAAAATACTTGACAGAATAGACGCCATTCAAAAAGAAACTTTGCCTCTTATCCAGCAAATCATCCAGCTTTCCAGAAATAAACAGCCACAACAAGCACAAGCTTTATTAATGAGCAAAGCACGACCTGCATTTATTAATTGGCTTGCCGCTATTAATGAGTTTATTGATTACCAAGAAACCGTCAATAAAGAAGCCACGCCGAAGGCGCGAGAGGTGGCAGATGGGTTTCAGTCGTTGATGATGATCCTCAGTGCGATTGCGATTGTTATCGGCATTATTGTTGCTAAAGTGATCGAGAAAAGCATCATTTGGTCGTTGGGTGGAGAGCCCTATGAAGCCGCAGATTCATTGTCAGAAATGGCAAATGGAAACCTCACGGTGAAGATTCAATCTTCTACCAAAGACAGCTTGCTTTCCTCCTTGGCAACGATGCGCGACAAACTTGGTAGTATCGTTAGAGATATTGTGAATGCGTCTGATGAGCTTTCGGAGCAAACGGACAAGGTTGTTACTGGCTCTTCTCAGGTTTTCAATGCTGCTAAGAAACAAGCAAACTTAACGGAATCGGCAACTAAACGGCTAGCTACGATTCGAGAAGGTTTGGGACAGGTGTCTGAGGTTGCCCAGCAAACGGAGGATAACTCATCTTCCACCACGGATTACACTTTAGAAAGTAAAAACTCTATTGAGCTGAGCGCGCAGGAAATTGAGCGCATTTCACAAACGGTAGAACACACCGTGAACCAAATTCGCAAACTGTCGGATACATCGAGCAAAATCGGTAGCATAACGAATGTTATCAGCGATATTTCCGAACAGACCAACTTGTTAGCACTAAACGCGGCAATTGAGGCGGCAAGAGCGGGGGAGTCCGGGCGTGGCTTCGCAGTGGTTGCCGACGAAGTACGTGAATTAGCGAAGCGTACAGGCGATGCCACTAGCCAAATCGAAAAAATGATTATGGAAGTGCAAAAAGAAACAGCGGCATCGGTAAGCGCAATGGAAAAAACCCAACCACTGGTTGAAAATGGGCGTGTATTGACAAGTAAAACCAATGACTTGTTAGAAAGCATAGAGCAACAAGCGTCGAATTCATTACGCAACGCGAAGCTAGTCACCTCGTCTATGGCAGAACAGATTAGGTCTTTAGAGGATATTAGCCAAGTGATGGAAGACATTAATCAAATGTCTCAGGACTCCATTTCGTCATTACAGAAAAACAACGAAGCAACGAAATCACTTAGTTCTTTGTCAACAAAGTTGCGTGAGGATGTGGCTTACTTTTCAATTAAATAAACGAAATAAGCCACAACTTTAGGTCTGAAAATAAATAGTTAGATAAAGGCGTTACTCGTTATTCGAATGGTGTAACGCCAATTCCCTTCATGCTGTAGCCCACTGTGGCAATGTCTCCTTGCCAACCTTCCGTTGATAGTGTTCCGTGAACCCAGACGGCATCATATAAGCTATCTACAGGCACACCTTTTTCAAATTTCACGTAAACAATTTGGTTTGAAGGTGGTGGTGGAACGTGAATACAAGCTCCGAAATAAGGTACCAGTAAAAATTCAGTAAGAGTTTGATCATCGCCTTCCAGTGGTACAACAAACCCCGGAATTTTGACTTCTTTACCATTCAGCTCAGGAAGTGTTGGTGCATTCGGGCTTTGCTGAGCCATAGATTTATTGTGATCGAGCTGCGGAGCATCAGGAATAACGTAATCCTTTGGTGCCAAATCCTCCCAATACAATTCCGTAGGCTTAGCCCAAGAAAAGGAACTGACTAGAATGATGCTAAAGAATAAGACTAAGTACCGCATTAATGGCTCTCCGGTTGGGGTTTAGGGGGGGCGATGTTTGCCCAGCCCATCGGGTTTTTGACGACTTCGTTGCCTTCATCCGGTGATAAAGGAATATTCATTGATAAAATTAACGAACAAACAGCAAAGCCGGCTCCAAAATAAAATACGGCACTTGGTGAGGTTAACCAGACAATGCCTAATAGAGCAGGAATGACGACCGCTGCTATATGATTAATCGTGAAACTAACACCGGCCGTTGAGGCAATATCTTTATGGTCGGCGATTTTCTGGAAATAGGTTTTAATGGCAATCGCCATAGCAAAGAACAGATGGTCGATAACGTACAATGTGCCTGCAATGTAGCTATTTTCTACTAGGCCGTAACAGATAAAAAGAATAATGAGCCCAATATATTCACACATCAAAGCGTTGCGTTCGCCTACCTTGTGGATCCACTTGCCGATTTTGGCTGCAAAAAACAAGTTAAAGACATAGTTGATCATAAACAGCAAACTGATGTCTCCAACGGAATATTCGAACTTTTCAACCATCATAAAGGCGGCAAATACCACAAAAATCTGACGGCGTGCACCGCTAAAGAAAACCAACGCGTAGTACAGCCAATAGCGTTTGCGTAGCACCATATGTTTGTGTTGCTGAGAAACCTGTTTAAACTGTGGGAAACTTACCCATAGCGCCACAATAATAATAAAGCCAATCCCACCTGCGAGCATGTAGGTCGTGCTATAACTCATGCCTAGCCATTCCATGAGTACCCAAATAGATGCATAGGCAAATAGCGACGCGAATGATTTTACGGCAAGCTGTGTTCCCATAAAATGCGCGCTTTTATCCTTGGGGAGCCATTGTAGGGTTAACGATTGGTTGATGGTTTCGTAATAATGAAAACCGACCGACATTAAAACCGTGGTGGCGTATAAACCAATTTCAAAAGGAAATAAGCCAGTGATGGCTACACCAATGGACAAAACGGCAAGAGACAAGAGTGCGAATGTTTGCTCTTTTATCGCTAATAAAACGAAAACGGCGGTAAACGCCAAAAAGCCGGGAACCTCTCTAAGGCTCTGTAAAATCCCAATTTCTGCACCTGTAAAGTTGGCTTTTTCCACAACAAAGTTGTTTAGTAACGCGTGCCAAACTGAATGCGTAAGCGGCATGACAAACGCCATGGCGAGCAGTAAAAACTGCGGGTTATTTCGTATGGATGCGAGGCGACTCATTAACGGCTCCCACCTTGAACAGAAGGAAAATAAGACGTTTACTTTATCATAGATTCAGTCAGGAGTGCCGAGGGAAGCAAAGAAAAAGCATCCCAAAATGAGATGCTTTTTGTAACAACAAACTGCTAAAAGCGTTTGTTTGAATAGAATTAGAATGCAGGCTTGTCTTCAGTTGAGTTGTAACGCTCAACACTGTCAGAGATTTCCTTCTTCGCTGCTTCAACACCTTCCCAACCTTCGATTTTAACCCATTTGTTTGGTTCAAGATCTTTATAGTGGGCAAAGAAGTGTTCAATTTGCTTTAACGTA
The DNA here is from genome assembly GCF_026788005.1 of Alteromonas sp. a30. Classification (GTDB taxonomy): domain Bacteria; phylum Pseudomonadota; class Gammaproteobacteria; order Enterobacterales; family Alteromonadaceae; genus Paraneptunicella. The sequence continues at coordinate 196,574 of NZ_JABEPE010000004.1, read as the reverse complement.
GACTCTGGCACGTCGGAAAGCTCTTTTACATTACGGTATAAAACAGACAATTTATCAACGGGAACGGCAAGGACTTTTGCGTCGTTACCTGACTCGTCAGTCATGTTGAGTACGCCGATTGGACGACAAGCAATCACACAGCCCGGTAAAAGAGGGAAAGGTGTAATAACCAGTACATCAGCAGGGTCGCCATCACCAGAAAGTGTGTGAGGAACATAGCCGTAGTTAACAGGGTAGTGCATTGGTGTACCCATGAAGCGGTCAACAAAGATTGCACCTGAATCTTTATCAACTTCATATTTGATTGGGTCTGAATGCGCTGGAATTTCAATGATAACGTTAACTTCATCAGGCAAGTGTTTGCCAGCTGGCACATCGTTTAAGCTCATGTGAATACCTTAGTTACTGTAATTGGAATTAGAAATGAGTTCGCAAAATTGCCCAATTATAAAGGGGGAATGCGGCATTGATAAAGCGCTTTGTTGGTTATGTTTTTGACAACAGCGCTTTGCTTCGATTTCCTGTTTTAAATCAGGGCGTTTTTAACCCACAGCATTGCAAGAAAACCGGAAAGTGTTTGCAGGGTAAAACGTTATGATTCAAGGATGAGTTGTTCCATTACCTTCGGCTTTATAATATGCGGCTAGAGCCAAGGTGGAGTGAGGCTCTTGTTATGACATTCATTTTTTGGAGAAAAATATGTTTAAGCGTACCTTATTGGTAGCAATGGTTACTGCGTTTTCATTGGTTGCAACTGCTCAACAATCCGAGATTGATCTAGCAGCAGAAAATGGCATTGAATGTTATCCGTTAGCTCACGGTGTAAATGGGCTGGGTTCCAAACGAGAAATGGTGATCCCGCCTTTCACAACAGTAACGACCACATTTTTTGATTTAAGAGTGTTGAACATAGGTTCCGACATGGTAAATGTGCGATTAAAGCTTTTTGATGAGAATGGTATTCAAGTTGATTCAGAGACGGGTATGAGCTTCAATGCTAAGTTTTCAGCATCGAATAACCCTCTTCGTAAGAGTGATGGCACTGGTGCCGCTGTATTAAATTCTTTCGAAATTGGTCGTTTCAGATTTGATAATAATAGTACAAGCTACTATTCAGGGCTTATTTCATGGCAGGCTGACAGGTGCGTAACCGAACCAACCCTGTCTGTTGAAGCGTCTTTTGTTCTTTATTCCAATGGCTCTTATGGAACACGAAACCTAATGGTTAACGGTGGAAAACCGTTCTAATATATCTCGATAACGCCCGCTCATTGTGAATAACGCAGTGAGCGGGTTATTCTACGCTGCTTCGCAAGCCTTCTTTTTACGCCAGCGCTTTTTTCCGCCCAAACTGCAAATATCCGGTAGTGAAGGCCACGCCAATCAAAATAATCGCGCCACCAATAGCTGTGCGAAGTGCCAGTGTTTCACCCAAAAATATTCCGCCCCATAAAATCGCAAACAGCGGAATGAGGTACATATTGGTCATGGTGCGGGCAATGCCTTGCTCGGCAATGAGTTTGTAATAAAGATAAAAAGCGTAGCCCGAGCAGCCAATACCAAGTGCGGCTGTACTGGATATCGCTTCGATGCTTGGCATTTTTTGTGGCCAAGAAATGAGAGCGAAAGGTAATAGAATAATCGCGGAATAAAATTGGCTGCCAGCAGCAACCGTCATTGGTTTTAAACCGGCTGCTTTGGCTTTGCTAACACAAGCCGCTAAACCGTAATTGGCGCAAGCAAACAGGCCAAGCAAGGCTGGAAATAACGCAATACTCACAGTGTCGTTGGGTGAGATAAGTAAAATCGTGACGCCAGAAAAGCCTAAACACATGCCAAAAATAGCACTTTTACTTAGCTTATCTTTGAGCCAAATGAAAGCGATGAGTGAACTAAACATCGGCGCAGTCGCATTAATCACGCCCATCGGACCTGACTCCATAAACAAGCTTACATAGCCCCACAAACTAAAAGGAAGCGCAGTATTGGTTACGGCTAGCAAGGTAAGCGGCCACCAGTGTGTAAGAGTGTGTCTGATTTCTTGTTTATAAGACAAATAAACAATTGCGCCCAAGATAAAAGTGGCAATGACGCATCGAATAAAGGTGAGGGCCGCTGGGGCAATTTCTGGTGATGCAATACGCATAAACATAAAGGATGCTCCCCACACTGCGGATAACAACAACAGTTCAACAACCCATTTTAATTGCATACTTCGCCTTCCTAAAGTTTTATATCTTAATTAATGGGTTAGGCTCGTTTAGCTCGACGACGAAAAGAAAAATATCCTGTGGTAAATGCCACGCCTAACAAAATACAAGCACCTCCGAGTAACGTTCGTGCTTCAATCGGCTCTCCTAAAAACAATGCTCCCCACAACATGGCGAATAGCGGGATGAGATAAGTTACCGATAAGGTTTTACTAATACCTTGTTCTGCGATCATTTGGAAGTATTTGTATAGGGCATAACCGGTACAAACGATGCCCAATACACTGGCACTGATTAATGCATCAAACCCGGGAACTGTTTCGGGCATGAAATAAATAGCAATGGGGGCAATAAATAACGTTGAATAAAGCTGACTACCTGTTGCTACTGTCATCGCGGATAGTCCCGCTGCTTTTGCTCGTGTGATGTTTGCGGATAAGCCATAGCAAGCGCTCGCGAGCAACCCTAAACATATGGCAAGAGTATCGAGTTGAATGCCTTCCTGTGGCACTAACATCATCACACAGACACCAATAAAGCCTAGGATTAAGCCAATGATAGTGTTGCTATGAAAAGGCTCTTTTAACCACATATAGGCAACAAAGGTACCAAATAGCGGAGTCGCGGCATTGAGTACCGCCATGGTCCCTGATGCTAAAAATTGGCTAACGAATCCCCATAGGGAGAAAGGAATAGCCGTCCCGCATAGCGCGATGAGCGAAAGTGTGCCCCAGTAACGAAAGATTTTGCGAATATTGGCTTTGTTTGTGGCATATAAAATAATGCCGAGGAAAAGGGCTGCAATGGCAGTTCGAAAGAAGGTGACTCCAAACACACCCATCTCTGGAATCGAAATTCGGATAAAAATAAACGAGGCGCCCCAGATCGCGGCGAGGAAAAAGAGCTCGGCGAGCCATTTAACTTGCATTAGATTACTCACAAAAAAGTGACAACAGTGTTTTACGTATTCAGATATTGCGTTCGCTGAATTAAGCAACAGGCATTTAAGACTAGGAGCTTAATGCACAGATACTAAAAGCCAAAACAATATCAGTCGAAAAGGTCTTTTATTCGGCTCTCCAGCGCTAACAATTTGGATTTCCTATCGAGTCCACCAGCATACCCTGTTAACCCGCCGTTTTTGCCAATCACACGATGACAAGGAATGACAATCGAAATGGGGTTTTTTCCATTCGCTTGGCCGACCGCTTGACTGCCCTTGGGTTTGTTAATTTGGGAGGCGATATCTTGGTAACTGGTCGTTTCGCCATAAGGAATCGTAGTGAGCGCAGTCCAAACTTGTTGCTGGAATGCTGTGCCTTTGGGAGCTAAAGGTAAATCGAACTCGGTTCGTTCGCCTGCAAAATATTCCAGCAGTTGTTGTTTCGCGTCGTCGATAACCGAAATACGTGGCTCGGCTTCAGGTGTCCAGTCTTGTGGTGGCGCAAAATGGTCGATTCGCGTAATAGCATGGTTCGTCGCAACAATGTGAAACCAGCCAATACGTGTATCAAGGTAAGCGTTGTGTTCGAGTTGTGTCATGCCATGCTCCACAATTGAAACGTAAGGTAACTGCGCCACGGAATGACGTGTTCGTCGTTTATAGGGTGCTTCTCACGTTGTTTTTTGACAATCAAGTCTGTACTTAGCCAAATATCTGGGTCGGACAAGCCTCTCATCTTGGCGTAGGCCACTGTCCACGGGCCGATACCTTTTAAGGGAAGCCAATTTTCTGGGTCGCTTTGTCGGCCATTTTCACTTACGTATTGCGCTAAGTTGTGTAAGGTTTGCTTTCTTGCTTGTGGCATTTTTAAGAAACTAAGATCACTGGCAAGAATGTCGCTAGGGCGAGGAAAGTAAAGTTGCCCGTTCACTTCATGAGCGCAGTTTTCAACAAGGTGACATACGTGTTTCGTGGCGGCTTTTATTGACACCTGTTGGCCCATAATGGCGCGAACGCCCGCTTCAAATACATCCCATACACCCGGTAGCCTGAGCCCTTCGACTATCTGGTTTTCGGAGAGCCCCGCACGGATCATGTGGTTTGCGATCAACTGACTATCGGTATCGGTGTCCAACATTCGTTTAATATTACGCAACACAGCACCCAACGAACTGGGGGTGTCGAGTTGGATATTCACGTTGAACGATTGGCTTGTAGCTTGGTATTCGGCGAAGAAAAAACCCCGGCAATCAACGTTGTTTTCACTCAGTTCGAAGTGGCGGCTGTAGTACGACTCGGTGACTTCTTCTACACCTGAGATGGCGCGTAATGCCAGAAAATCTCTTACTTGAGGCCAGTTGTAAGGGGCTCTGCATGGTATCGTAATTTGATGAAACTCGTGTTGGGTATGTTGCATTTTCCGTACTTCGCTGGGCGTAAGCCTAAAGTGATTTTGCATATTGTCTTGTAACCGTCGAGCACTATTAAAGCCACAACTATGGGCGATATCCTCAATACTCAATTGAGTTTCGTGCAGTAGTCGCTTCGCAAATAAAAGTTGCTCGGTAAGTTGAAAGTGTTTGGGGCTTACGCCCAGTCCTAGTTGAAAACGTTTCCTTAAGTACCTATCTGATATGCCGAGCTTTTCACTAATAACAGAGAGTTCCATGTCCGGGTGCTGTTTGAGTAAACGCATGGCGCGATGTAATGTCGTTTCAACACCTTGCCAAGCGCAAGAGCCGGGGGCGCTGTCGGGTCGACAACGCAAACACGGGCGAAATCCTGCCTGTAGTGCTTGTGCTGCTAAATCAAAATAAACCACATTGTCTTCTTTAGGCAGTTTCACTGGGCAAACATTTCGGCAGAAGATGCCCGTGGTTTTTACTGCCACGAAAAAACGACCATCGAAACGAGGGTCTCGGCTTTTTCTGGCACTTTTATATTGTTCGGGAGTGAACTGCAACATGGTTAATATCGAATACGAAAGAGGTGAATATCATGCCATGTAATCTTAATAAAAAGCGATGAAAACGGAACTGATTGTGATAAACAATGTCCATTACAGCGGATCTATTATAATGTTTGCTATAAATGCTGTCTTTTTTAATCCGTTAAAGCATAGAGTTCTGGCTGCATTGGGCGCTTTTACTTGTTTTTGAATTAAGACAAAAGTACATGGGTCATTGCTTAACGCGCGGGCTCATTGGATAATAGTCAACTAATTTTCGTTCTAACACAGTGTCGATAATCCTAATAAATGATGTTTAGATTTTCCCATATTGCCTATTTTCTCATTGTCTTTTGTTGTGCTTTCACACGCGTGGCGCAGGCACAAACTGAGGTATGGTTAGACGCTTTTTTAAATAAAGTGGAGCAACAGGTATCCAAGGCTAAAGTACCCGGATACAGCATGGTGTATGTTGAAGCGGGCGAAGAGCCACGTTATTTCAGCTATGGTTTGACCGAGGCAAAAGGAAAGCCGGTAGACGAGTTTACGCTATTCCGTTTGGCATCGGTTTCTAAAACCTTTACGGGTGGATTAGCCGGCAAGCTGGTTGAGCAAGGCAAGCTGGATTGGCAAACATCAATTTCTCAGTTGGCGCCAGAGTTTGGTTGGGATCAAGCAGGCAAAGCTAATATCACCTTGGAACATGTGCTTTCTCAAAGTAGCGGATTAGTTCCCAATGCCTATGATAATTTAATTGAAGCTAACTATTCGTTTAACCGTATTTTAAATAAACTCGCCGACTTACAGCCTTTATGTCAGCCGGGTGAGTGCTACACCTACCAAAATGCCCTTTTCGGTGTACTTGAGCATCACTTTCGCTTGAACAATGTTTCCTACAGTAAGTTACTAGAAGAGGAGCTATTGAAGCCCTTGAATATGCGCTATACCTCGGTTGGCAAGTCACCGTTGGAATCATCAACCACATGGGCAAAGCCTCATGTTCTTACGCGAAATAAAACGTGGCGAAAAACACGCGTTTCGAACAGTTACTACCGTTTTGCACCCGCTGCTGGCGTGAATACCAATGCCACTGATATGGGAATTTGGCTTAAAGCCATGTTGGGTGAAAGACCGGATGTAATTAGTAGCAAAGTGGTGAATGACATCACAACACCGCGCGTACGTACGACTCGCGAGCTGCGACGCAGAGGGTGGCGAGGCCATATTCAAGATGCACATTACGGTTATGGTTGGCGTGTATACGACTTCGATGGTCACAAGCTAAATTACCATAGCGGTTGGGTGAAAGGGTATCGTGCAGAAGTGGCATTTAGTCCTGAAACGGGCGCAGGCTTTGCTATTTTAATGAATGCAGAGTCAAACATAATCAATCAGATTGGAGCGGAATTCTGGATTTCTTACTTCGATCAGCATCAAGCGTCAAAACTGACCGTTAAAAACGAACGACAGCCTGTAGAATAAAGAGCGCGTTTTGTCGGGATTTATACTACAGGCGCGTTTCTTCATGTGGTAAACTTTTTTACTTTTCCGGTCTTTCATTAATCAAACTAACAGATATAAAAAGATACGCTCGTGAACCAAACTGAATTACGAAGTGCATTATCGCTTGCTAGCATTTACCTCATGAGAATGTTGGGCTTGTTCATGATCATGCCTGTTATTGCCGTTCTTGCTCCCCAATATCCCGATTATTCTCCTTTGCTTGTTGGGCTTGCGATTGGTGGGTACGGGTTAACTCAAGCTGTGATGCAAATTCCAATGGGCATGTGGTCCGACAAAATCGGACGCAAGCCGATTATCGTATTGGGGTTGGCGCTGTTTGCTTTAGGGAGTGTGGTAGCCGCCATAGCAGAAACCATGACATTGGTTGTTATTGGTCGAATTTTGCAAGGAGCAGGCGCGATTGCAGGGGCGGTGATGGCATTAGCAGGGGATGTCAGTCGCGAGAATCAACGAGCGAAAGTGATGGCAATTATTGGCATCGCAATTGGCTTTTCCTTCTATCTTGCCATGATTTTAGGCCCTGTGATTGCAGGGTATTCTGGGTTATCAGGCATTTTCTCGTTAACTGCCATTTTAGCTTTATTAGGGATTCCCTTAGTGTTGTTCGGAGTGCCAAAAGGCCAAACCGAGGCGCCTAAAGGCGATACCTTGCCAGTGCTAAACAACATCAAAAAACTGATTAGTGATACATCACTTTGGCGTTTAAATTTGAGTGTGATGTTACTTCATATGCTCATTACCCTCATATTCGTACAAGTGCCAGTGTTATTTAAAGCGCAGGGCTGGGAATTGAACGAACATTGGTCTCTTTATTTGCCAATCTTACTTGCCTCTATCGTGGGGTTAGTGGTGTTAATGGGATTAAAGAGGCGCGTTGCTGGTGGAGCGTTAGTGCGTGCCAGTATTATTCTAATGGGACTCGCTTGCGCCATTTTGTTTAGTTTACACGCCGATGCAATGTGGCTACTGGGTGGAGTATGGCTCTTCTTCTGTGGCTTTAATTATCTAGAAGCGAACTTTCCTGCGCTGGTATCGAGCATTGCACCCGCTGGGCAAAAAGGCTCAGCCATGGGGATTTATGCGAGCTTTCAATTTTTTGGGGCGTTTTTAGGTGGCGTGGTGTCTGGTGTGGTAACACAATACTTTTCTGCCGAAGCCGTATTTGCCACCGGTGCGGGCATTTGCTTGCTTTGGTTAGGCTTATTAGCTGGCTTTACTGGCATGGAACATTTAAAGCGTTATGCCCTCGCTTACCCTGAAAACAAAACGCCTGCCGATCTTGAACATGCTTTTTCAGATTTACCCGGCGTTAGCGATTTCTCCATCAACGAAAAAGAAAACACCGTGTATCTAAAGGTGGATTCGCAAGTCTTCGATTTACAAAAAGCGCAGCAGTTAGTGGGCACAAACTAACGGATTGCGTCTTTTGTTTTAGGCTAAAAGGTTTGGTTTGATTTTTGCTCGCCTACAGAGAGGTTTATCCGAAAACTCGCTGTGAATATTTCCATGTAAGCTCTCATGTAGATTCTGTTGTCGCTTTCCTGCGGCTGAGGGGGTATGCCCGACTTACAGGTATTTAGTCTTTTCCCTCCTTTCCCTTTTGCTTCTCTCCAATCTTGTTGCTTTAATTTTTAATATATTTTTCTCACTTTTTCTAAATGGAGTCTAAACTAACCATATTGCGGTTGGGTTTTTAATTATGAATGTTGTTTTTGGAGGTCTCTACTGCACAGCTATTGAATAGTCATTTTGGAGATTTTATGAAATTTTTTTTTGCTCAAAGGGCCTGTGTTTTTTCTGGCTTGCTTCTTTGTTCGGTGTTTTCCGTAAATGCTGAAACATTAGTTTTTGATAACGAATCGGTAAGTTTTTCTGTACTTTCCGGTAACTGGAATGAGAGTTCAGTGGTTGCTGGTTACATTGGTAGTGATTATCTCCACGATGGCTCGGTAGAGTCTTTTAGTGAAGTGCAATGGAATTTAGATATTGGTAATGACGCAACATATGAAGTATTTGCTCGTTGGACTACCGATTCTAATAGAGCCAGGAATGTTAGCTATGAGATAGTCGATAAGGATGGCACGCATCTAGTTCAGGTTAACCAACAGTTAAACCATGCGGAGTGGGTTTCGCTTGGTGTTTTTGACCGTCCTTCACAGGTGCGGCTATCAAATCAAAATGCCAATGGTTTTGTTATCGCTGATGCGGTGCGGGTCGTTATGCAAGAAGTGCTTTTAGATTCAGATGGTGATGGGATTGTTGATAAAGATGAAGCGGATTTCTTGAATTCTAACCCAAACGATGCATTTAGTCAGGATCCTTCAGGTCAATTAAGTGATGCTGACTTTGATTCAGATGGAGATGGCTTTGGCAACTTGTATGAAATTGAATCGGGTTCTGATCCTTTAGATGCTAACTCTATCCCTCCCCTTTCTTCTGAAGAAAATACTTTTAGCGGTAATGTAGCAATTAATGGGGCTATTTTACTTACGCCAAAATTAACCCAGCCGTTTTTTTGCAACGACAACAGCCGAGGAAGTATTTACTATGACGATAATTTGAACTCCCCATTGATTTGCGATGGTCAGCAGTGGAGCGAATTTAGAGGTATTCCCGGAGAAAAAGGAGAACAGGGAGAACGGGGGATTCAAGGTATTCCTGGAGAAAAAGGAGAACAGGGAGAACGGGGGATCCAAGGTATTGCTGGAGAACGAGGTATACAAGGAGTGCCGGGAGAAAATGGCGAACAAGGACCACAAGGTATGCCGGGAGTTCCCGGAGAAAAAGGTGAAAAAGGGGACCCTGGGGAAACTGTTATAGTGACCCAAAGCTTAGCAGAAATTCTTCAGAGTAATAACAACGCAAACAATCAGAGGATAACAGGTGTTGCCTTGCCGAGTCAGAACAGAGATGTAGCCAACAAGGAATATGTTGATAAAGAAATTGCCTCTATTTCATCAAGCAATAATGGGGAGGTTCCTCCTTTAATATTTGATGTCTATAACAACGATACGTCAACCTATGCTTGTGTAACGAAAGATATTCAACAGCACTGTGCTGATGTTGATGGCTGTACTATCAGGCTACAGCTTCAACATGAGACTGATTCAAATGATCAGGTTCGTACTATTGAAGAGCACATGTATCTGGAAGGTAATTTATCGAACAATAATAGAGAAGGTACTTATGGTTGGATACGACAAGAGGGCGGCGGTGACTATGCTTTTATTTTGGGAGTCAATGAAAATACGAGATACGAGATATACAAACCATGGAATTGGACATGGGCATTTAACTATGTGCACTCCTTATGTAACAATGGCGTAAATGGCCCCGCATTTATAGGCGCGAACAAATACAAAGTGTCTTTTATGTCACATCCTGAAGTTAAGACTAGAGTTCTCATATACGATAGGTAATTTTTAACCAGTTCAAAAAGAGTTAAATGAGTGTACCGATACAGGTCTCAGTTAAGTAGGTACACTCAACCATCTACTCGTCACCTGAGTTACGCTATCAGAAGGTTTCTTATCTCAGTGTCTAGCAAAGAAAGATGCTTACAATTACTTTAAGGGATATTTTCAGCTTGACCCGTCTATCAGTCTAGGGTTCAGACTTGGTTTTCGGTCAATCGAGGTGAAAAAGTGAATCAAACCATGCTAACAGTAACGCAATTAGCGAAGCGATTAGGTGTCTCTCGCACCACCATTTTGTATTACGAGAAGGTGAAATTACTTTTGCCAAGCACTCGCTCTGAAAATGGTTATCGCTGGTATGGCGAGAAGGAAATAGCGAGGCTTCAGGCTATTTTATCGTATCGCTCTTATGGATTGTCGTTGCAAAGCATTCACACCTTGCTTGAGCGAAATGGTGTTTCCCAAGCTGAGATCTTGAAAGATCATTTCAACGATCTTGAGCGGGAAATCCAGAACTTGCGGTCGCAACAAAAAGCCATTGTTGCGCTGCTTCAAGAACCAAGCTTGCTAGAGGACAATACAGTGAATAAAGAACGTTGGGTACAAATTATGATTGCCGCTGGGTTTAGCGATAGCGACATGATTAAGTGGCATCAAAAGTTTGAAGAAATGGAGCCGGAAGAGCATCAAAAATTCCTTGAATCGTTGGGGATTTCCGATGAAGAAATTACAAAAATTCGCGCCTTTTAGGGGGCTACTCAATAGGTGAGAATTAATCCGCCTCTTTTCAATTACGCATTGTCGTGCGTTAAATTCGACGAGTGTAAAAGCAACAAAACCACCATAAGTGGTGGTTTTGCTGCTCCTTCCAGAGCGTGGCGGCTATCCAGTTCTGTCAGAGGCTTATCTAAAATAACCAATAAACCGCCGTAAGGAAGAAAGAGGGATGGCTAAGTGTTAGTCAAAAAGACGCCCGTAGCCTGAGATTACTGTATCTGCACCAATTGAGCGCAGTGAATCCCATAAAATAAGCTGGTTCCCCGTTACCATGGAAACGCCTAGCTTTTTCTCCACGGCGTTAATCACGCCAACAGAGCGTTGCCCGTTACCACCAACGAAAACGGTATCAGCGCCAGATTCTCTAACCGCTTTTTCAACCCATAAATACAAGGCTTCTGGTGTGACATACTTTTGACCACTAGGAATGCCACATGAACTTTGATGAACAACGTTAAAACCTGCTTCTCTGAAGTAGTCCGCGCCTTGTGCAACAAGGTCAGCATCGAACCATGCAGGGTTAATCATGGCAACTTTTTTGCTTTCTAGCTTAGTAAATGCTCGTTCGGCTGAAAGGCATGTCGACACAATTGGCATGTCTCGAGAAACGGCTTTTAGTCGCTCAATTAAAGCACGCTCACCTTCTGGGCCATGTTTGTATGCCGAGCTAGTAAAGGCAAGGCCAATCGCGTCTAAAGGTGATGAGCACAAAGACTCTACAGCATTATCGACATACGGTGCTTCAACAAAGGATTCAACGGGAGCGTGAGGGATCTTTTCATCCATTTCGCCACCAGCGCGCATTGCTGAAAAGAATATGCGGCTTGCATGAACCGTGATGTCGTCAGATGCCATGGCTTGAATTTCTACTTCTGGACCAACATCGGCATGAGGAACAACAATGCCAATGCGAATAGTTCTGTTCCAACCATCAGGTTTGAATAGGCTTTTCACTTCTGCGGGGATAATGGTTTGATCACTCATCCAAGGTTCCTCTTTTCTAGTAACATTTTGAAGGGTTCTAATGAGCCTTCCACTTGATGCTTAGCAATTTCCATCGGCCATCGGGAAGGGAAGTCAGCCAGCATTGAATAGGTTCTGCGGTAGTCAAAACCATGCACGGCAGCTTCATTGGAGTCTGCTGCAAATAAAACTTTGCCAATGCCAGAGTACATGGCATTGAGGTAGCACATGGCGCAAGGTTCACCAGAGGCGAGTAGCGTTAGGCCGCGTAAATGTGGTGATTGGGTATTCTTACAGGCATCTCGAATAGCCTCGACTTCCGCATGAGCTGTTGGGTCGCTATTCTCCATCACTCTATTAACGCCTTGACCAAGAATATTGCCTTCATCATCAATGACATAGGCCGTGAAGGGAATACCGCCATTTTTCACATGCTCCACTGAGTAATCAACGACTTCGCTCATGCGTTGCTCAAGGATAGCGTGATTCTTACACATCGTATTTCTCCTAAGAGATAATCAATGGCGAACTTACAAGGTCATAAGTTCGCCAAAGGCTATGTCAGTTTATTGAGTTGCTAGTTCTGCATCTTGAAACTTTTCGCTGCTGGCGAGTTTTAACCAAATCACCCCAACGATAATGACGGCAAGCCAGAAAGCTTGAGACATGGTTAATACCTGATCGAAAACAAACGCGCCGAATACAGATGCACCAATAGCACCAATACCAGCCCACACGGCATAACCAATACCTACGTCAATGGTTTTAAGGCTCACGCTTAAGCAATAGAGCGTTAGCAAGAAGAAGATGATGGCTGAAATTGTCCAGCTTAAAACGGTAAAGGCTTCGCTGCCACCTACGCTCAGCGCGTAACCAATTTCAAAAACACCGGCGAGGATGAGCATTAGCCATGCTTGAGTATTGCTTTCATTTTGAGAAGTCATTGTTCTTTCCTTTTGATAGTTAAATTAGGTTGAAGTATTGTTTTATGCCGCGCCGCTCATGCGAAGCCCAATAACACCACCAATTACAAGGGCGATACCAAATAGTTTTTTGCCGTTGAGCTTTTCGTTGAAGAATATCGCGCCCAAAATAACAATCCCTACACCGGCTGTAGATGTCCAGATTGAGTAGCCAACGCCAACATCGAATTCGAGTAAAGCAAGGCTTAAAAAGAATGTGGCAATAGCACCACTAATGAGCGTTGCCGCTGTCCAGCCCGGTTTAGTAAAACCCTGAGCGTTGCCTGCGGAGATCGCCACTGTAATCTCAAAAATCACTGCAATTCCAAGATAGATCCAACTTAACATTTCATTTCCCCTTATTAGTCTTTCACTAGATTTTTATAACAAGTTAAATTTAAAGTTGCCTAAGTGCCTGTTTGAACTCTTCAGGTCTTGGCACGCCGGTAAATTTGTGATTACCGACAATAATGGTTGGCACAGAACGAATCTGCGCTTCTTCCACTGCATGGCGCTGGGCCGCTTCGTGAGTGGCGCGATAAACACCGTCTTCCAAAGCCGCCAGCACCTCATCTCTATCGAGACCAATACTTTCTGCAACGTCTGCAAGCACATCGTTATCACCGATGTTTTGGTTTTGCTGAAAGAATGCTTTCATCGCTGCAATATTGAACTCGTGGCCTTTGCCTTGTTCTTCCGCCATCGCGAAGATCTGAAACGCTTTGTCTGTTCTTGGCTGTGGCGAAATCGTTGGCAATGTAATGGGTACACCCAGTCGTTTTGCGGTTGGGTATACCGAACGATCCCAAATATCTGGGAGGTAAGGGTCTTCAACGCGCAACGTTGGTACTGGGTCTGGCCTTAGCTCGAAGGGATGCCAGCGAATGCTGACATCCTCTTCATCGATAAGGTCACGAATTGCATGCTCTGCCAGTAGGCAATACGGGCACACAATGTCGGTGTAGATATCAATGGTTTTTTTCATAGTGCTTTTCCTAAGCTAATTAACTCAATAAGATGCTGGAGCAGGTACTTTTCCGTCAGGACCTTTCGCAATAGGAACCATTTTCGGGATCATTCCGCTAGGGGTAACCATTTTCGGATGGTGAGTACGAACCAGCGCTATCAACTCTTCCGGTGATGGGTTGTCAAATACAACCGGTGAGCCAAGATAATTCATTTGGCTATCGCCTTTGTACGGCTGAACAACGGCATCTGAAACGCCATCAAATTCAAGCGGTTCAATTGCATATAGTTTGCAAAGTAACTTGTTGAATACCGGCGCAACTTTCAGCCACTTACCGTCGACTTTGACTTCGTTGTACCAATGTAGGAACACTTCTCCACCAACTAAGTCTTGCAGTTCAGGTGTTGAAATGTGGTTAGTTACACGACTCGCAACAAGCCGACTTTCAAGGCCCTTCGATTGACATGCAGCAGCGAACAAAATGCCTTTATGCAGACAAAACCCTTTTTTCGCTTTTACGACCGAACTTGCTCGAAGGCCGACTTCACCCATGTCAGTATCAAAAACTTCATAGGCGATTTTGTCTCGAACGGCATAGTAGAGTTTGACAGCAATTTCTCGTTCGCTTAGCTGCTCATTTCCTAGTGCCTTATCAACGAATGCTTTAACATTTTCATGTTCAGAGTCGAACACTTTCTTGGGCGCTAAATTTGCCGATGACAACTGACTTGGTTGGCGAGGTTTGCTGTTTGCTGAAACTCCCAACATTGCAGCAATACGACCGCGTTGAATGTCATTAGTGCCAGAGTAAATCGGGCCAGCAAGTGCGTTACACACCTCTTCACCTAAGCCGTTTTTAGCAACAAAACCATAGCCGCCGTGAATGTGCAGTGCGTTAATTGAAGTCTCTAGCGCGTTTTCACTGATAAACACTTTTGCAATTGCGACATCGTTGGTAACGTCTTTATTGGCAATCATCTTTTCTGCAATGTGGTATAGCCAGTTTCGGCTCAGTTCATAGCTGATTTTCATGTCCGCGATGCGGTTTGAAACAGATTGGAAGCCACCAATTGGTGTGCCGAACTGTTGGCGCGAAATAGAGTGGTTCACACTGCGCTTTAGACGACGGTGCATCTCGCCAATACTAATAATGAACGCAAACAAGATTTCGCGTTGCATAACATGTGAGAGCACAAAAAAACCAGCGCCTTCTCGGCCAACCATATTTCGCTTGGAAACGCGATAATTGTTTAGCTTAAGCTCGCAAAGCGGCGATGTATGTAAACCTACAGTTTCCATTGTTGGACCAAGCTCAATGCCTTCTTGGTGTGTATCAACAAGGAATGCTGAAACACAATCCGCAGAAGAGGTGTCGCTTGTTTTCGCATAAACCACGATGACATCTGCGATGGGGCCATTGGTCACAAAGGCTTTGTGACCATTGAGAATATAGTCGTCACCACTTTTCGTGGCAGTGGTGGTCATGCTCAATGCATCGGAACCTGCCCCCGGTTCGCTAATTGCGTGCGCGCCAATGATGCGCCCTTCAACGAGCGGTTCCATGTATCTTTGCTTTAATTCGTCTGAACCGAATTTGCTCAATGCCGTAATTGTACTGGCAAGGTGCGTGGCGACTGAAAATGATAAACCAGCGTCTTCACACACTTCGCCTAAACGCTCTAGGCTATTGATAGTAGAAAGAAACGACTCTCGCTTTGATACTGTAGAATCGACAAAACGCTTAAAGATGCCCGAGTCACTTACCGCCTTCCAACGGTCGTAAGGAAACCCTGCTTCTTCAGTGTCTGCTTTTTTCAATAACGCAGATATGGCATCAATAGATGCTTTGGCCTTTTTGGCCACTTGCTTATCTTCCGGGTACATAAATGATTTCCTTTTGGGAAAGTTACGCTTACGACCTTAATATTGAGAGAAGCCGTCCTCACTCAATGTGTGCTTCTCATCACCATTTAGAGGCGGATTAAAAACGCTGACTAGGTGCATATCTTCACCTTCATCAGCTATAAGGAAGTGTGGGTCGTGTTGTTCAAGAACATAAATAACACCTGGAGAGACTTCATAAGTGTGTTCTTTGTCAGCAGACATAATGCGACCGCTACCACTGATGCAATAACATGCTTCTAGGTGGCGGCGATATTGCAAACGGGATTCCGTGCCAGCATAAACAACGGTATGGCATACGGTAAAACCCATTTCGTCTTTTCTCGTTAACATGCGGTAACTCTCACCATTACCCCAATTAACGCCTTCTACGTCTTTCTTATCTCGAGTAAACATATTGTTTCTCCCTTAAAATAATAAATTCAGATTTTGCTATTCGAAAATGTGCGCGACTTAGGCCAGCTCTACAGCATGGGTTTTGATAAAATTGTCGATGTTAAGCACGGTACTAAAGTCTTCAGGCGCAATTTCTAATTCGCCTGTTGGGATGTCGTATTCTTCTTCGAGCCATGTCACAAGACGGACAAGCGCTAAGCTGCCAATAACGCCGGTAGTAAGTAAGTTGCAGTCATTGGGTAACTCTTCTGGGTTAACGTCTGGCGCAAGTTCTTCACAGATGTATGCCTTAATTTCGTTGATGTAATTCATGTCAAACCTCCTGAGATTGGATGGAATTTTGAATTGCCTTGCGATCAGGTTTACCTGTCGATGTTCTTGGCAATGGATTGTCAAAAAAGTGGAATCGCTGCGGCACTGATGTTAAAGGCAGGTTTTCGGAACAATGCACGCGCAAGGAGAAGCCACTAGGCTTGTTTTCCTTGGTTGTTTTGATGGCGGCGTGAAGAATGACTCCTTCCACCTCATCAGGGACCGAAAACACAACAGATTCCTCAATTTGTTCGAATTGATCGAGTACATGCTCAATGTCGCGAAGGTTAGTTCTTACTCCGCGTACTTTGACAATGTGATCAGATCGTCCTTGCAGTAATACTGCTCCATCGCTTTCAACTGTAACCATGTCACCGGTTCGGTAATAACGGCGCTTCTCTGCGTCATCCCAGTAGAATGCTGATAAGGTTTTTTGCTTGTCGGTGTAGCCTTGTGCTAAAAACGGCGTAGATGTGTGTAGCTCGCCAGCACCTTGGGTTTTAAGCTCACCGTCTTGGTCTACAACACGAAATGTAGAGCCCTCAATAGATGTGCCAAGAGGCAGTTGCTCGTAAGCAGAAAAGTCCTCGGCAACTGATGTATGAATAAATGAATCGTTTGTTTCTGTGCATCCATAAACGTTATGGAATTTTGAAGAAGGGTACATTGCCGCCATGCGCTTACGTAATTGCTTAGGCGTCACATCACCCGTTACCAAAATATGCTCTACATCCAGCTTGTCATCACCCAGCCGCTCGTTGCCGTCACACAGTAGAGTGAACATCATTGGCACGCCTTGAATAACGGTTGGCTTGGTTTCTTTTACAAGAGTTGCAAGGTAGTTGCTGTTTGTTGCTTTAGATGGCTCAACAAAAACAACTGAACCGCCTACGGATAGCGTTGCCCAAACATCAAGAAGGCTTAGGTCAAAATTAAGGGGGGCATAGCTCAGTACCCGGCTTGAACGTTTAAGATCAAAGTACGACTTGGCCCATGCAAAAAAGGCAATAACGCTTGCTTCACTTAGACAAACAACTTTTGGTAAGCCTGTTGTACCGGATGTGGTCAACATCAAAGGTGAATCTTTTAACGAGATTTGGCTGAGCTCGGCATCAGTGTCTTCCGATGGGACGGATGTTACAGAAATTGTTGCGTTGCCAGATACACTCTCGGCGGCCAATTCAATGGAAATCCCAGCTTGAGAAAATACTTTTGGCTTAACTGCTGCACCAAGATCTGGTGATACCACAAGCGGGGTGTGACCTTGATCTCCAAGTGCTATCATGAGTGCTAATGTATCTACTGTTTTTCTTGCCGTAACAGCTACAGGGATTTGGCTAACAAAATCCTGCTTTTCCAATTCTACTTTGTATTTGCTAATAAGGTATGCAAATTCGCCATAAGTCCAGCTTTTCTCATCAGTTACCACAGCAATATCTGCTTCATTTTGCACTGAATTTGTTACTAGCGAAGAAATTAGTGTTCGTACTTTCATGTGTTAACCACAGTAGGTAAGTTATTTGCATTTGCAAGCATATTAGGGAGTTAAACTTACCTTGTCAATGTGTTTGCACAAGCAAATATTTTTTTTAAAAGTTGAAATTTAATTAGAAGAAATACGGACGTAAGAAAAAAGTTTTTAAAAATTTCCGGGAAAAACAAAAAAATTTTATGCTTTTCTGGCTGTTTTGACTCTTATAAGGCGTTTTATTCCAAGAAGTGTGGCATGAGATAAGCAGGAAAATTAATGATAAATCATTCATTTTACATTGAAGAGTAGTTCAAAATAATGGGCTTACTGCTATAATTATCTCCGTGCATATGTTTGCATGTACAAATTAATGGGACAACAAAAAATTAGTCGCTGGCAATGGGCTTCTCATATTATTTAGGAAATTCAATATGATACCGCAGAGTATGCTTTGGCTAAGAGTCAAAATAATTATAGATAGTGTTGAAAACCAAATAGCGAAAGAGCTACAAAGAGAACATGCTATTGGCTTAACCGAGTATCGGGCTTTGAAGGTTCTTTCTGAATCCGAGAACTCAGAATTAAGGATGCAAGATTTAGCTAAACATCTTGGGCTTAATCAAAGCTCCGTAACACGCCTTGTTGAAAGGCTAGAAAGAGGGGGATATACCATTCGGGACATTTGCCCGAAGGATAAACGTGGCGTTTATACCGTTATCACTGGGCGGGGTCGGGATGTTCAAGAAAAAGTTGGTGAATCGTTTTCTCAATACTTAAATGATGCGCTTGACGATGTTGCTATAGAAGAAGACAACAAGATTGTGGTGAATTGCCTGCGTAACATTACGATGGCAGAAGCATAATGGAGATTGTTTTATGTGGTTTTCTGCCAGCGAAGACCGCAAGAAACATAAATTCTTACCAATATCACTGATCCCAGCGGTCAGTACCTGTTTTAAGAATTCAACCTTCATCTATGCGCGTTTTTGCTTTTGGCGCATAGTAATTTTTGTTGATTTAGCTCTGAGCATATTAAGTGCAAGCTGTCGGAGAATAACGGGGTTCTTCGCTCCGTTACCCTTGTATATCTAACAATCATCTTCTTTCATCGGGCATTTAAAACCCAAAACCGTCTTGATTCAATGCCTAATGTTCCCGAACTGCTTGAGCAAGCGTATGCTAGTTTTTGGTTGAAAATCATTCAAAATCTTGCCGTGGAACAAAAATCGTATCGAAAATTGATGAGTGAAGTGAACTCATTAAAAAAGAAAATTCAACCTTCATATTGAATTTTCCTTTTTCAAGTGAATTATATTTAACAACCTATGAAGTAGGGTTATTTTAGATAAGGTACATACACTCAAATTGTTTATTGTTCATTTAGTATGAAACGATGTTTATCGGTATTATTCTTTAATACTTGGTATGAAAATATATTCCTTCAGTACATAAGTTTAAAAAGATCAAAAATATCATTTTTCAGAAAATGATATTTTATTGTGTGGGATGAAGCTCTATTTATCATAATGACGAACGTATACTGAGGCAGCGCTGAGTTTTTCTCCTTCTATAGCGCTGGAGTGGACAATATTCGCTGGAAGTGTACTTAACATTGCTTTTTCTGATCACGGGACTGATCAGTGTCTTGTCCCAACAAGACCCCAAGATTAAGCCTAACTTGCCTTAATCTTGGCTCAATAACTTCACTGTTCCACTGCAAATGAGGTCAGTTTTTCTGCTGCCAAATCCACATAATTGCTGAATGACTCAAAAAAACGCTCTGTTCGAATCAAATAGTGAGACAAAGATGTTATCTAATTAACTCACTAAATGAGGTGATTATGCGCTCACATTAAAGCTTCTAAACTTGAAATACATTGGGAAGAATGTAAGGCTTTACACTTCACTCTATAGGTGACTGATAATATGGTACAGGTTTTAGAGCCCATTCCAAATGGGGTATTGAAATTAGTCAAACGGGAAAAATCCGATCCTTGCGATACAAGTAGAGCCTGTTCTGTTACGCGTAATTCTCCAATACATACCTTCTTTAACAGGTGATGTCATACCCGATGAATTATCAGCCCTGCTGGTGCTAACAGATTGAGTCAGCTCTTCGTCGGTTCCAACGAATATAAGGTCAATATTACCTGTGCAAGAGCCATCATTTCTATAAGTAATGATGCCGTTGGACTCGGCTTTATATGTGGTATTAATTTGAAGATTAAATCCTAAATCCGTATGTAAGATTCCATCAAAAGAGCCTTGTGGAGTGGCTTTTTCTGCTTTAACTGCGTCAGCCACAACAAATCCATCAGTGCCATCGTTGGAAAGTTGCACAAGTGTTGGATTTACAAATGTCCCCAATGAAAAGAATTCACCGCCATTAATGCGTTGGTCAACGTTTACTGTTGATATGCCATTAGCATGGGTAATGGCGTAAGTTGCCGATGAGGTTCGATTACCATGAGAGGTCCAGCGTGCGAGCACTTCGTATTCGTCGCCTGAAGATGTATTTAACTGCCACTGTACTTGGCTGAAAGATGTGTTATCACCATTATGAACATAGTTGCTACCAAGAAAACCGTTAATAGCGGTGCTAGGCACCCAAGTTCCTTCCGTAATTGAAAAATTAGAGTCCCCATTATCGACTGTGATCGTTTGGGCCAGCGAATTCAGAGGGCTAATTGAGAAAAGAAGTAGTGTAAAAAAAAGCTTTTTCATAAAAGGCAGGTTCCATTTAATTGATTATTAAGCTAACCACTATCGGCAATATTTTTTATTCCTTGATATAAGGATAAATCTTCGGCCTACACACATGATACAGGCCATCTAAAGATCATAAGTTTTTGACCAAAGTGATTCATTTTCTAACCGAAAGTGTGCGCGGAAGCGCCAGAAGCTCTCTGTGGAGTTTCTATCGAAGAAGTTACCGAGGTATAAAAGCCTTGATCTTAGAGGGATATTTTTGAAGTAAACTCGCTTCATATTCCTTGCTATCAATCCATCGCAACAGGTAATCGGTGATATCAGGCATATTGTCTCGACGCAGACCGCAAACGCGTTCTATTTCCCAGCGTTTTAAAACAATATTTTCCTTAAATGCTTCAGCTACTGCATGAGCAATTCGTCGGGTCTGATATTCACCAATTGACTCAACATACCTGATAAAAAATGCTTTGCAAAGCGGAAGCTCGTTTAAATGATGTTCAACAGAAGATGAGTTATCTAGCTGTTTTAAATACCAATTCCTGCTTCGCCAAGGGCAAGTATAATCAAGCAGCTTTGACCGCTCGATTTTGAGCAGTTGTTTAACTAAAATTCTGTCCCTGGCAGCCCAATCAGCGGTGTGAGTGCAATCACCTTGTTTATGAAACGGTCTATTTATGTCAGCAAGCCAAGCTTTGTCGTGGCGATATAACCAAGCATAGATAGCAGCTCCACCATAAGCACTTCTAATAGCCTTGACACCTACATCACCATGCCTTCCAATAAGTGCCAACCATTGGTTTCGCTTCTGAGAGATCAATTTTTTAGGGGTCTCAAGGTCAATAAATACTTTTGCCTGTTTTTCTTTTGGATAAGACTGGATTTTATCGAATACATTTTTGGTATTGCTATCCAGTTCGAAGGCCTGCCAGACCATAAGGTGTTGCAAGTAGGAAAACGCCTTCTTGTGCTTTCTGAATAAATTCCGTAACCAAGAGTGGGCAGATGCATTTATGGACAATCCAAATTTTGATAAATACTCGTTTCCCCAAAAACGAACCATGAATACGGCAATTTCTTCATGACACACTTTTGATCCAACCTGCATATTCTTATGAGCAGCAAGCTCTTTGTAGAACAGCGTCCATTGCCAAAGCGTAGGTGAATAACTTGATTGGTTTGAAAGCAGTGTAAGTATACGTTTAGTTAGCTCTAATGATTTATCGCAGTCATTCTTAACAATTGCGCCGATTTCTTGGATGCGGCATGAGGAATACAGGTGACGGGACTTTGGTCGAAAGTGCTTGTTAGATTCGAGTAACAATACATTGTGCTTAGAACATACATTGGCACCAGAAATTTGATGCCGAATGTCCCAGTAATATTCACCAAAGTCACGTTTCATCTCAGCAAGGCATAATGGGCAATATCGGAAATAAGCCACAGGCTTCACAATCGATGCAGTCATGCCCGTTTGAGTGTGAATTCCCACACCAGAATCACTTAACATTGCATTAATAAGTACTGTACGCCTTTCTAAACCGATAAAAGGAGCATACAAAGGAAAGTGGGTATGCTGTTTAATGATCTCCTCAGGAGTGGCATCCCAGAAGCTTTGAATATTCGTATGAAGCCGCTGGATATGGCAAGGCAAATCAGCAACCGCAATAACATGCCTGTCTTGATACAAATCATCTAAGAAGGGTTTGTGCTGATTAATCCCTAAATGTGCATAACATCTCCCCAAGATGCTGAATAGCATCTCGTGAGGGTAGGGTTTTGGGAAGTAATTGAGCATTTAGTAAGCATTGTTTAAATTCCCCAAAACAGCCAACCCGAGGTTAAAAGATCTCACTTAGAATGGAAGCCCATTATTAACAGGAATAGAAATATCTGTCCTTTTTGTCCCATCATTTGCTCTGACTACAATTCCATGTGCCATTAGTGCATTAACATCTTCATCAGCAGATATATTGGACCACTGTATTATTGCGAAACCGCTTATTCTGTTGGCAGGTTTCATTATAACTCTTGCCGTTGATTTCGGTGCTATCTGAGTATTCTGGTTTAAGAAATTGTCAAAATGAGTAGCTGAATATGCTGCACCGTCATCACCATAAAACTTCACGCTTACATCAATAATATGATCTGTAATGTTAGATATGTAAACACTGGTAAACGTTTGGGATGAAGTCTCTCCAGACCAATGAGGAATAATTGCTTTTCCAGTATTCGCGTAGGTTATTTTGGAGATGAGCAAACTCACTAGAAGTAACAAGTTTTTCAAGTTCATTCTTAAATTTTCCTAGTAAACAATTGTGAATGGGTAATTTTAGTTTCTATGATTATTTTTTTCGATGAGAGTTAGATGAGATTAAGGATTGAAGCTGCAAATTCGTGGTGCATAGCAATAGAGTACTCCGATTAATTTTCTGTTTCCAAAATGCCTGAATACATTATTTGAGCCTAGCTATATATTTTCTTCGAGTGTGCTTAAGTGAGGTCGCGCACTAAAACACTTTTCAAATTCCTAAGGAGATAATAATGGCAAAAGCAAACAAGACTAAACCTGTATCGAATCACCCAGAGCCAGGTGGTAATTGGCCGTCGAAGAACCATAAAAGAAAATCTGGCGGTAGTAGAGGAAATGCAGTTCCTCAAAACAACAATAAATAATACGGAGGCAGGGGTGAACAGCCCCCTGCAATTTGATATGCAAGAAAACCAAATCTCATATCCAACAATTGGCGAACTAGTCAGAGAGATTTTCAATGCTTCCGGCCTATTAGCCAGTAAAAGTAGCAAAGATGCATTTCTGAGTAGCTCTCAGAAGAAATCGATTCAGACCAAAATCAAACGCCTTGCCGATGAGTCCTCCAAAATAGAAGGGAAGCTCAAAGAATTGGGAATTCAATTTTCAGCACTTTTGGAAGGAATAAATATTGATGAGAAAGTAAGAAACGTCGTTATTGCGTGTGTAGATGAAGTGCTCTTAGTTTATAAGTCTGTATTGAACAGTGACGGAACCTACACCTCTAAAAGGGAAAGCATGAAGTATTTCTTGGAGCATTTTCTCATTGGCAGGATCGTATTTTCACTTCATAAGAACTACCTGAAATTTAACTTGCCTGATTTACGGTCAGATGTCCCTAATGTGAAGTTATGGATATTGCCTGCTTTTGATTCGCAAAAAATTTTATGGCCATTAGCTAATGCATGGAAGCAAATTTATAGTCAACTAGGCGTTAGCCAATCTTACTTTCATTATCCCGATAAGAAGCATGAAGATCTTCAGGCAATAAGAAACCTCGAAAACGCTCAACATTGGAGTAGCAAGGGACAGCTACCGAGTATTAGTGCTCTGTATGACAACTTTGATTATTCAGTCGAACTTCTTAAACGAACTTGCAACAAGCAATTGAGCGCAAATTTCAGGAGTGAAAGACTAAAGTCGTTTAAGCTCATGCTATTTATAGCTCGTGTTGCAACTTACTTATTCCAAAGAATAGAAGCAAGTTTTGGAAGAGAGTACTTAGAATCAATCATCAAGCAAATTATGGGAGCATCAGCACGTTTATCTCGAATTAATCAAGGACTGGCAAAAGATATTGAGATTATAAGATCACAGAACTATCTGATTCGGCAAGCGGATATTGATAGTCTGCATTTCTCCATGGTGGATAATTTTTGGGAAGACTATAGTAACCGAGTGCTCGTTGGTTCTGAGACATTACAAGAGCTTATTGAAGAGAAAATTTTTGATGGACTTTCTGACTTTGAAGTCAAAAGGATTGTTATATTTTGTCTTGGTTCCTTAGCTGCACAAGAAGTGCTAGCCAACAAGTCTTATCAATCTATTGACTTTGATAAGGAGCCAAACAGAAAGAAGAAAGATTTTTTCGAATTGCTACACGAAGGTTTTAATTTAAGAAAATCACCGCCATCGATTTCTGATATTGAGGCTTATGAGCGTGAGTTGGAGAGTCGAGATTTAAAAAATGCGTTGCTCTGGTTATCGGAATGGTGTTACGCAAACTTTTATTACGACAAAAAGGATTTCTTGGAGTCACATGTACATTATGAGAAGGCATTCAATCATGCTAAATATTGTGCTGGTGAAAATCAGTATTCTTTGGTCAACCAATATATTGAGTCTTGTGCCAAAGTTCACAATCGTAAGGCCATGAAAAAAGCAATAGCATGGGCTCACTACATGGGTATTGAAGTGCGATTAATAAGGAATTTTGATGATCCTGAATCGGAAGAAAGTATTGATTTCATATATGAAATAATGGGGAATCATGATTATCATTCCTTTCCCCGCTAATTTTTAATTAGTTGAGAAATAGCACAATACCCTTTGCTAGCAAGGCTTTCACGCATTGTCTTTTCCCCTTAGTCGCAAAAATATAACGTAAGTCATTAGTGGGTAAATCCTTCCAATCAGCTTGTTTTATTCGCTTGGTTTTCTCTGGCTTGGGATTGCTGTCTTTAAGCTCTTTGGTCGCAAATTGGGTGACTTTGTTTATTAAGGCAGGTATTGGTAGATCTGGGGTGGTGGTCATTACTTTATCAACCATAGGTATGGCGATATCTTCATCTATGTCCATTTGCAGGAGTAACGACAACAGGATCTTGGCCTTATCTCCGGTTGGCTTTTCGTGATCTTTTATTACTTCTGTTTGCACTTCTACGTCTTGAACGATCTCAAGCAATTTGTTTTCCACTGCTGGTAATGTCAGATCATCATAGTTTTTGATGAGATTTGGATTACCACTTTTCAGTGCATCTATCATTGGGTGAACAGGCTGAAACTCATCAAAATAGACCTTTTCTAGTAAGGGAGCCGTTATCCGCTCACTTCCAATAGCGATTGCTCTGGCTTGAGCCAGTACAAACAGCTTCACCACAAAATCCATGACGCCTTGTGTCAGGTCGTACATAGTATCAATGAGCTCTGGCGTTAGGTCTTCTGCTTTTTGCAGCCATTGATATTGCCACAGACGCTTTAACAGGCTTTCCCAGTATTTGTCTTTTGGCATTCTTGTCCAAAGAATACTGCCTAAACCCGTCACGCGGCGAGCGTCTTTAAGGTTGCTTTGAAAGAACTTTTTGGCTTTGGGTGTGCCAATTTGAATAACCGGAATTCCGATTGTATTTACCAATGACACGAAGAAGTTGTTCATGATTCTGGCTCCGCCAGAACGAGCTTCATTAAGGTTTTGTACTTCGTCTATGATCAAAACGCCTAATGCGTGGAGGTTGGCGATAATTGCCATATTGGTTTTTAGTCCTTCTGGACCTAGCTTCTTGCGCCCATGGCTCTGGCTGTACCGAGTATTTAATATCTTATCCATTTCCACGAAAAAGCTCAGGCACAGCTCGGTTAAGTCTCCACCTGAAGGGCATTCAAGCCTTAGGTACACCACTTGCGTGATGTTATATTTGGGATGATAAATCGCTTGTTGGTAAGTTTTTGTAATGCGTTCTATGGCACGGGATTTACCACAACCAGAGCACCCGAAAATTGATAACGATGTAGCAGTTGAAGTTACGTCATCAAATATTTTGGCATCGAGATCACGCTCCATCACTCTCTGATAGGCATTTTGCTGTTGCTTGTAAAAGTCACCCGTTTTCGGGCTACGTCCCATATACCCTTGACGAATCAGCAATGAGATTTTTTGTTCAAGCTGTAAGTGCTGACTAAGAGGTTGATAAAAGCTGCGTAGAAGCCGAGCAATGGCATGAACGCGAACACTGCCATCGAGAAACTTTTCTTCTTCCTTAAACTTAGGCTTGTCTCGCATTCTTTCTGAGGCTTCAGAAAAGCTCAAAATATGAGGAAGGGCAGCAGTAAACGGGTTCTCGCTGTATTCTTCAAGTTCTTGCTCTTTGTATATGGCATGTGGAATACGCCCCTGAAATAGTTGCTCACTCATCGTCATCCTCCTTGAATAGGATGTCAGTCATATCCGGAAAGTTATAGTCTTGTGGCGTTTCTTTGTTTATAGAGACCACCTTAGCAGGCTTTTCCTGTTGGGGCGTTGAAGGACGAATAGCGGTTTTAGCGCGTTCAGCGGCCTTTTCAAGTTGTTTGTTTTCTCGGATATCCTTAACTCTTTGAGTTTTAGAGGCTGACGAGAAATCAGGCTTTTTATTCTTTGCTTCGGCCTCTATTTCCGCAAGCTTTTCTATGAGACTGCCTTTGGCTAAAGCAGAATCAACTTTTTGATTAGCCATAGCTTTATTTTCTTCCCGCACAATTCGCCATAAATCCCAAAATGTCATGCCCTTAAACCTTCGGCTATGGTCTGATAGATTACAAACCCAATATTCATCCAGATTGCCGCTAGGCCGAATATAAACATGGTCAGCCAATCGTGGATCATAAGCGACTTGTATCTTCGCCGGACGGTTTTTAACGGTTCTTATTAGCCAACCTTGTTGAACGATTTCCTGACAAGTGTAATAAGCACCAAATACCCGAATACCAAGATCTGAAACAGTAGCTGTCGTGTGGGGTAGCAAATTAATACGAAGTAATTCTTCGTTAACTGGTCTGTTTTTACCGGTAAGCGCGGACGTACCCCAGTTCCAGAGTTCTAACGGAATGCGTTTAACTGATGTCGGCATTCCCTCGCAAGGATCGTACTTTTCCATTTGCTTTTTATTGTTGTGGTAAAGCACGATATAAATGATTTTTTGAGTAAACTCATAGAGTGTTAGCGTGGCATCCAGACGATAATCATTGCCACCTCGTTTTTTACTGATAACAGGCTCTACAATACCTTCGGAATAAGGCTTAAAGTCACGCTGTATTGTTAGGAATTTATTCTCAACAATCCCTTTAGCGCTGCCTTTCCTGGCTTTGGCATTTTCAATATGGCCCCGATGCGCCTTAATAAAGGTTTCTACTTTAGTGCCCTTAAATTCACCTTGGTCTGCAAGTAGAGTGTCAGGTAGTCCTTCGACCGGCCAGTCTTCATGAGATATTTCAATGCCGAACTCTTTACAGTAATTCACTTTATTGGACGCAGCGTTAGCAACAGCCATCATTGCGCTCACCCAAGACGGACCTTCAAAGCCGACATACATGCCAACAACCATGCGGCTAAATACATCGGTAACAAAGTAGAGAACAGGCCTTCCGACAATTTTGGTACGGTCGTATTCAGAAAGCAGATAGATATCTGCAACAGTGGCATCAATTTGGTAGCGATAGCCTGGGCCAAGAGTTTCTGTGGTAGATGTGCTTTTTAAAGCGGCATAGTTATTTTCGTAATCAATATCACTAAGTTGGCTGGTAATGATTTCCTCTGTTGTGTACTCACGCTTGTAGAAATATCTGAATTGCCGCTCTGTAGGTAAGCGAGTTTTATCAGTACCAAGCTCTGTTTTTTCCAGGGCTGCTACAGCAATAGCGTAAGCATCGGCTACGGATGTATTTTTCTTATTTAGTACCCATACCTCAATGGCTTGCCTGAACACTCTGGCTATATCTGGCGTGACATTGTGACCAATGCCATCGGTGATCACTCTATTTCGCCCTAGTTTTCCTTTACTGGTATCTCTTGTTTTGCCCTTACCACCAGAGTTCACATAATCAGGAAGCAAGGCATACTGATTCATTCCTCGCTGCCAATATCGGCGAATATAACGAGTGATAGATTGCTTAGTGACTTGATGTTGTTCAACCAAACTGTTGATGAGTTTTCCACGCTCATTTCGATAAAATAAGGCGACATCATTAATATGATCCTTGATGATGTTCCAGGCTTTTTCACACTTAATCCAGTTGGTACTGGTTTTATCAATTTCTCTTAGTATCAGTGATAGGTATGGGTCATCTATTGGAACGAGTTCCTGTTCGATAATTAGGCTTTCAATTTCTTCTGATTTAATTGCCACCGGCCAGGGAGCTTTGGCATTAATGTCGATCCAAAAAACGATTTTGCTATCTCGCCAGACAATGCGCATTTGTTGATCGTGCAACTGGAATACTTGATTAAGCTGAAGCATGAATTTCCTCCGGCTCGTCATGAGCATTTTCATGCAAATCAGACACTAGCAATTTGCGATAGGGAATCTCCATGTCAAATGCAAAAAAGCGTTTAGCGAGTAAGCAGCGGAGCCAATACAATGCGGTGCCGTTTTCGAGGTCGTATGACATATCTAAACGTTGCGCGATTGAAATTGCTCCCGCATCCGGTAGTTTTTGGAACTCTCTTCGAAACAGTTCAAAGTAATGTTGTAATTCCTGATTTTTTAACTTGTCTTCCTGGGCTGGATATAGCCATTGGATGTTTTGCAAAATGGTTTGAGGGATGTCTTCTTTCGTAATGATATCCCAAGGTATTTCCTTATATTCAAGGTAACGTCGTTCAAGCTCCAACCGCTCAATGGTTCCAGCCTTCTCCAATTCTTCAGCGGGTTTAGCTTGGATAGCGAATAGCTTCATTTCTGGATTTGTACTGGAAACGACAAAATCAGTGGTAAGCACCTGATTAACGCCACTATATTTCCAGTGGGGTAAACCAGCCTCATGCGCAATGCGAATGGTATCATCCACATTCATAGGGAATTGCTCGCGAATATCAATGACATCCGGCGACCAATCCAGAATAAGGAAAATCGCTAGTTCCAAGTCCGATAATAAGTGAAGAATTCGCTTGGTCTTGAAGCCAAACAAGCGATGAACTCGTCCTTGAGGAGATATTTCATGAACGTAGATAAAGGGCTGATAGTCAGCGCCAGAGCCTTGCCCACGCCCTTCTTTAATCCGTTTATTAATTTGAGACTGCGTGAGTCCTTTGAAAGCAGATGCCATAAAAAAGCCAAATGAAATACTCTATGAACAGCATAGCTTTATTTGGCCTTAGAGTGAAACTTTATTGTTACAAACAATCTGAATTATTAAAGGGGTAAGTTAGCCATGAAAGCCCAGCCTTTATAAGGATTAAACTCCTCAATATGTTACTTGATTACAGTTGATTGAGAGTTCACATGTAACCCGACAAAAAAGCTTTAATTACTGAACTCCTAGCTATCAAATAACTTCTTTTCGGTTAAAAAGCTTATAAATTAAAGGTTACATGAAAAATGATCTTTTCCTCCCCTGATTGCTTCTGTGGTCTGAAAGTATAGTTCTTAACGCCGGTATCAAATTTACTAAATTATTAAAAATTATACATGGGGAGCATGATGAATAGATTAGAACGAACTCTTGAAAATACAACGAAAGTGGTGCTTTACACTTTGGTCATAGCTCGGATACCAAACTCAAGCACAGGAAATAGTGTTCAAATAGTATTTCATTTATTGAATGTTGAAATTAGTCAAAGTGTTCGGTTGGTGTTGATCAATACAGCCTTTACCGTTATCAATCGAGCAGAGGGATAAATGCCATGAACTTACAGAATAAAATGATCCTAGGATGCGCAGGTCTATCACAAGACATTGATAGTTTAAAACCTTTTCTTACAGACTTTAAAGATGATAATGGTGAAGCTAGCTCAGCTTTTATCAGAAGAAATGTCGAAGATAGAATAATT
Source organism: Alteromonas sp. a30 (assembly GCF_026788005.1). Classification (GTDB taxonomy): domain Bacteria; phylum Pseudomonadota; class Gammaproteobacteria; order Enterobacterales; family Alteromonadaceae; genus Paraneptunicella. The sequence goes on along the minus strand of NZ_JABEPE010000004.1, from coordinate 166,520 downwards.
GGGGGTTCTTGGGGGAATTTGCAAGGATATGTTTTTTCGATACTTTCCAGAGAGCAACGCGCAATTATATATGGTTCAGGGTACGAACCTGGCTACCCAGACCCCATCCCTTCTGACAGCGAAAAGGAATTATATAATTATTTACAAACAACCTATGGCGGTAGTGTCGAAGATTTATGCAAAAAAATTAAAAAGGATATTAAAAACTTAGTGGGCATACCGTTTCTAACATTCTTAAAACAAGATCGTAATCAAGCTTACAAAGTCTTAACTTTAATGTATCGAATATATCGGTTCAGGAGCAAACTTATGAAGCTTTTATTGAGTGATAGTACGGATAAATGTAATTATGAATTTCGCTCTGAACATCCTTTAAGAGAATCTGAAGCAAAAGAAAACTCCGCTATATTGTCTGAAATACTTTGTCACCTTCGCTTTATGATGTCAGATCTCGAGGGGGAGAAAATGTCGAAGGTTGTTGAAACATTAACTTGTACGCAAAGTTATGTAGCTAATGATTTCTTGGACTTGTATGACCAAATTAGCCATGACCCACAATTATATCTAAATTCCTACTTTGCTCTCGTATCAAGTGAAATACAAGAGTGGTCAAACTCATTGCCAAATCCAGTTAAAAAAGAACCACCACCACTCCACGTTGCACATACCTAGCAATTCGTGCTCGAGAGTTTACGCAGCGTCATAAATCAAATCACTTGATTACTTCCATAGTTTCAAAGCATCCACTCGATCTAAATCCGTATGCTTCTAAAAGTTGGGAGAATGCCTCCGATTCTGAGTGCCTTCAGTATCTGACCAAAGCCTCCAAGCCACTTCGTTTAAAGTCAACATTGGAGGAACAAGCCAAATATGTCGAATCCTTATGTAACAATCCATTTATAGATGAGAGTTCACCTCCCAGAATGCTAATTAAAGCCCTGATTTTACATGATCAAAAACTTCGAATTAATGTACCTTCTTTAGTAACCGGTATGTATGGCGTAGAACAATCCCCTTTGGCTTTCTTGCAAAAGGCAGTGCGTAATAAACAAAAACATGAATTAAATAATATGAATCCAAACCAGTCCCCAGAAGGACTTAGCCAGTATTGGTATAGCAGAGTTATGTTAGCAGTTTTACAGCAAAACTATGGTGCGGAGTTAGGGAGGTTACGTTTTGAGCATAAAGCTAAAATAGAAAACCAAGTCTGTCTTGCAATTACTAATTACCTTGAAAATGGCGGTGTTACAGCATTCACCGCACTTTATGAATTGTATTTAGAGTAGGTATATTTATTAGGCTTAAATTTCAAGTTTTTTACAATTATTTTGCACTGTATGCGTGAAGAGTAACCCTATTAATTAATGAAAGGGTTATTCTCTTTTATACCGCTGATTTGATTAGTATAGCGAAATCGTACTACTTAACTATCTACGCATGAGTTCCGTAATAAAAAACTTCTAGTGGATTTTTTACAACTGACCTCCCAGCGATTTTACCCTCTCAATTTCCAGCTCTAAAATCAATGCCGCATGGGCATCATTTGCAGCATATTTGATTTGGTGCTTGTCTAGAGGAAACTTTGCCCAGTTAGACCGCTGAGCGCTCTTTGCAAGACGCTTTTTAAGAAGCATTGCAACGGCAACTCTTGCTCCAACCCTATCCTTTAGTTGTGCAAATTTCATGACCTTAGAAGACAGTTCTTCTGGATTGGCTAGTCGGATACCATATTTTCGGCATAGAAGTTTTTTGTCCTCGTTTAATCCAAAACCAACTTTCTTAATTGCTGGATCAGTTAAAATTTCCTTAACGATGCAAACGTTGAAGTGAAATTGTGTTGGAAATAGATAGGCCTTAGATTCTGTGGCTAACTGAATAAGATGTGGCCCATCACTGCTCTGGCCTTTTTTGAAACAAGGTTTACTTTCAGTGTCAAAGCCTAGGCAGGAAGTTTGTTTTAATTTATTGAGTACACGCACTGCCTGATATTGGTTTGTTACAACGGCAATATTTCCGAATTTGACTCCTTCATAAATAGGTAAAGCCTGGATTTGCTCTTTTGTCGGTCTTTGCATTGAAGTTTTTATCTTGTTAGGGGCTTTTGAGCTGTAGGGAATACTAATAGAAGTCCTAACTATCCTACTCACTGGTATTTTTTTCTGCCTATTAAATCCTGATACTGTTGAGGAAGATCAAAATTGTAGCAATAAAGGATAAAGCACCAAGATTAGCCTCTCCACAATAAGAGTGAATCTTTATTGTAAAAAGTGATACCTTTATTGTGTGGGATGAAACTTTATTGTCATCCCACAACTTTTATCCCAAACCTTTCCCATTTATTCCACGGTCACACTCTTAGCCAAATTACGCGGTTGGTCTACATCGGTGCCTTTTATTACGGCGACGTAGTAGGAAAGTAGCTGTAATGGCAGGGTGTACACGATGGGCGCGACGATTTCGTCGACGTGCGGTAGATTGATGACGCGCAGGGTGTCGTCGCTTTCGAATTTTGCGTCTTTGTCGGCGAAGACGTACATGATGCCGCCTCGGGCGCGCACTTCTTCCACATTGGACTTGAGTTTTTCCAATAATTCATTGTTTGGGGCAACCACAATAACCGGCATTTCGTCGTCGATGAGTGCCAGCGGGCCGTGCTTAAGTTCGCCCGATGCATAGGCTTCGGCGTGAATGTAGGATATTTCTTTTAGTTTTAATGCGCCTTCCATTGCAATGGGGTATTGGTCGCCTCTGCCAAGGAATAAGGCGTGATATTTGTTGGCAAATTCTTCTGCTAATCCGCTAATTTCTTTATCTAAATTTAGGGTTTCTTCTAGCTTGGCCGGCAAGGTAGTGAGCGCGTTAATAAAGGCGGTTTGTTGCGCTTCGTTCATGGCGTTGTTGCCGTTGCCATTAGCTTGGCCCAGCTTCAAGGTGAGCATTAACAATGCGGTTAGCTGTGTGGTGAAGGCTTTGGTGGATGCCACGCCAATTTCCGCGCCCGCTTTGGTCATAAAGGCAAAGTCGGATTCGCGCACAAGGGATGAGCCGGGCACGTTACAAATGGTCAGGCTGGTCATATAGCCTTGTTCTTTGGCTAAGCGCAGCGCTGCTAAAGTGTCGGCGGTTTCGCCTGACTGAGAAATGGTAATGAGCAAGCTGCCTTCGTGTACGAAGGATTTGCGATAGCGGAATTCCGAGGCAATTTCCACATTGCACGACACATTCGCGTGTTGCTCTAACCAATAACGTGCGGTTAAACCCGCGTGGTAGCTCGTACCACAGGCGACAATTTGCACGTGTTTTACTTTTGCTAGCAATTCATCGGCGTTTTTATCTGTGCTGCTAATGTACAAGTTGTCGGCTAAACCGGCTTCGGTTAAACGCGCTTGCAATGCGTTGCGCACCACTGTTGGTTGCTCGTAAATTTCTTTGAGCATGTAATGACGATAACCTGCCTTGTCGCCAGCATCGTGTTCCACTTCTGAGTCGTGAATTTGGCGCTCTACTTCGTTACCGTCTGCATCTAAAATGCGAATGCTAGTGCGGGTGATTTCAGCCACATCACCTTCTTCTAAGAAGATAAAGCGGCGAGTGACTGGTAACAATGCGAGTTGGTCGGAAGCGATAAAGTTCTCGCCAATGCCAAGGCCGATAACTAACGGGCTACCAGAGCGCGCCACCACTAAGGTGTCGGGGTCGTTTTTGTTCATTACCACCGTGCCGTAAGCGCCGTGGAATTTCTTAACGGCTGCTCGAACGGCTTCTAGCAAGGAGCTTGCTGTTTTCAATTCGGCGTGAATGCTGTGGGCAATCGTTTCGGTGTCGGTTTCAGAAGAAAATACGTAACCTTGAGACTGCAAGGCGTCGCGCAGTGTTTGGTAATTTTCGATAATACCGTTGTGAACTACAGCTAAATCGTCGCTGGAGAAATGCGGATGAGCATTTTTCTGTGTCACGCCGCCGTGGGTTGCCCAGCGTGTGTGAGCAATGCCAATAGCGCCTTTAACGGGCGTTTCGGTGATGGCGTCTTGTAAGGCTTGTACTTTGCCAGTGCGGCGCACGCGGTTTAAGTTGTTATCGGCGTCGATAAGTGCCACACCGGAGGAGTCGTAACCACGATATTCTAGGCGTTTTAGCCCTTCTAAAAGAATATTGACCACGTTACGTTCGGCGATTGCGCCTACAATTCCACACATAGTTTGCTCCGTAAATTCCGTTAAATTTAGTGTTATTCAGCGATTTCCGCACATAACACTTCAACGCCTTGATCTTCCAGCTCCGCTTTAATGTCTGGCGCGATAAGTTCATCGGTAATCAAGGTTGAAATGCCGTCCCAAGTCAGTTCAATATTGGGCATCTTGCGTTCAAATTTGCTGGACTCAGCAAGCACAATCACTTGGCGAGAAACCTCCGCCATTGCCTGTGTTAGCTGAGTTAATTCGTTGAAAGTGGTGGTGCCTCGGTCCACATCCAGCCCCGCTGCACCCACAAAAGCGCGATCAAAGTTGTAAGCGTTGAGCATTTGCTCAGCCATTGCGCCTTGAAAAGAGTTTGACTGTGTATCCCATGTGCCACCAGTCATGAGTACGGTGGGCTCGCGCTCCAATTCCAGTAAGTCTTGTGCCAAATGCAACGAGTTTGTCATTACCACCAATCCGTGTTTGTGATTGAGTTCTGGTAACAAGGCGCTGGTAGTCGAGCCTGAATCAATGACAATGCGATCGTGATCGTTAATGAGACTTGCAGCCAATTTTGCGATTGCTATCTTTCGATTCGAAACTTTTTCGTTGTTCACTTCTGGGGCGTCGGTGGGCATGGGAATCGCGCCACCAAAGCGACGTAGCACAAGGCCATCAGTTTCCAGTGCAGCAAGATCCTTGCGAATGGTTACTTCCGATGTGGAGAAACGTTTGGCGAGATCTTCCACACTTACTTCTCCTTTTTCGCCAATACGATCGAGGATTTGTCTTCTGCGCTGTTGCGTATTTCGACGGCTGATGCTCATGCGTGATGTATCGTTTCGCGTTAGTGTTTGTTTCGAAGTGCTTATCTAAATAGTTGCGTTTAATTGTCTGTCATCTACAGAGATTTATCGCAAACTCGCTGTAGGCAACTGATAATTTGGAACAGGTATTTAGATACAGGTATTAAGAAAATCAAACCTGTTTTTAAAAAGTCTAAATTTCAATTCGAAAGTATTTTAGTTAACTCGAAACTTATTGCAAGAGTTACTCGTAACTTATTTTCTTGGGTTTGCCTAAATAGCTGTGTTTAATTGTCAGTCACCCATAGAGATTTATCGCAAACTCGCCGTGGATACTTCCATGTAGGCTCCACAGCCGCTTCCCTGCGGCTGAGGGTTTGCTCCTAATTCTCTATGGGTGACTGATAGTTTGGAACAGGTATTTAGAGCAAAAGCGTCATAAATACGCTGTTTGGATCGAGTTTGTATTGTGCAAAAGGCGCGCATTCAGTGAAGCCGAACTTACGATATAAGGCGCGGGCAGGGGCGAAATAGTCTTCAATGCCGGTTTCAAGGGAAAGTTGCGTGAGTTGCAAAGCGTTGGCTTGCTCAATGACATGGGTTAATAATTGGGAGCCGATGCCTTGGCGATGAAATGCTCGTGAAGTGCGCATGGATTTTATTTCACCTAGCTGTGCATCGTGTTGTTTTAAAGCAACACAACCGGCGAGTTCATCACCATGCCACATGCTCCAAAAGCGCATTTCAGGTTGGCGCAAGCCGGCTAAATCCAGCGCGTGAATGCTTTCTGGCGGAGACACTGCGTGCATGTCCTGCAAATGCTCTTCTAACAGCGCAATGACTTTTGGATGTGTGAGGTCATCTAGGCGAATTTTCATGATTTTCTTTTGTACAGCAAGTTAACGCAGGTTACTTCTTCGTTGGGCGCTTCCAAGACGATTTTAGAATTTGCTTACCGCGCGCCACGGCGAGGTTTTCTTCTGGTACATCTTTAGCGATGGTAGAGCCTGCGCCAATTGTGGCATTGTTGCCGATATTCACCGGCGCAACTAAAGATGAGTTCGAACCAATGAAGGCGCCATCGCCAATAATGGTTTGGCTTTTATTCACGCCGTCGTAGTTGCAAGTAATGGTGCCTGCGCCAATGTTGACGCCCTTGCCGACTATGGTGTCGCCAAGATAGGTGAAGTGGTTGGCTTTGGAGCCTTCGCCCAATGTTGATTTTTTCATTTCCACAAAGTTGCCCACTTTGGCACCTTTGCCTAACACCGCGCCCGGACGCAATCGTGCGTAAGGCCCAACGGTGCAGTTTTCCGCGACTTTGGCTTCTTGCACAACGGAGTTGGCTTCAATGCGAGTGTTGTCGGCAATATCACAGTCAATCAGCAAGCAATTGGGGCCGATTACCACGTTATTGCCTAGTGTGACTTTGCCTTCCATGATCACGTTGACATCAATGAACACATCTTGCCCTGTGCTGACATTGCCGCGAATATCAACGCGGGCAGGGTCGGCTAAGGTTGCGCCCTCTAGCATTAAACGCTGTGCTTGTTCTAATTGATAGGCACGCTCTAAACGCGCCAATTGCACACGATTATTCACGCCTTCTACTTCCACTTCGCTTTGTGCCTTAGCAGTTTGAATTTGCTTGCCTTCTTTGGCGGCCATGCCAATTACATCCACTAAGTAATACTCTTGCTGTGCGTTGTTGTTTTCTAACTGGCTCACCCAACGTTTTAGGTCTGCGCCGGACATCACCATAATGCCAGTGTTGATTTCTTTAATGTCGCGCTGGGCGTCGGTGGCATCTTTGTGCTCAACAATGGCGGTAACGTTACCGTTTTCACGAATAATGCGGCCCATACCAGTTGGATCTTGTGCCTCTACTGTGAGCAAGGCGATGTCGGCCTGTGCTTTTACGTCGAGTAATTTGCGAAGCGTTTGTTGTTTAATCAGCGGTGCGTCACCCACCAAAACTAATACATCGTCGTTATCGTTTACATGTGGAACGGCTTGTTGGACCGCATGACCAGTGCCTAATTGTTCCGCTTGATGACACCAATTCACCTTATTGTGCGCCAACGCGCTTTGCAGTTGCTCTGCGCCATGCCCGTAAACAAGGTTTATCTGTTGTGCGCCAAGGGCCGTCACGGTGTCGATAATATGTTGGACCATGGGCTTTCCAGCGATAGGGTGCAACACTTTTGGCAAGGCAGATTTCATTCTTGTGCCTTTTCCGGCAGCGAGGATGACAACAGATAACGACATATTTATTCCGTAAATTTTTAAGGCTGAGCGGCTATTTTGAAGGTCGATATTCTAGCTTACTCGCGGGAAAGAAGGCTAGCGTAAATGATAGAGGAAAGCGCCCGCGAGCGTTTACTTTGGCAAAAAGTTGGAAAATGAAAGGTGGTAACGGCGTTTGGGAATGTAAACTCGCCGCGAAACCTCCATGTAGGCACTCATGTGGTTTCTGTAGCCGCTTCCTTGCGGCAAAGGGTTTACTCGTAATTCTCTATCGGCGACTAATAATTGAGAGAGGCTCTTTAGCTAATATTACTCACACCACATCACATCGTTCGTTTTCCCCCTTAGTTATTCAATCCTTATATTAGGTGTCAATAAAAGTCCTTTAAAATTACCTTTGTGGATATATTGTTGCGTCCTCATGATAACGACGATAACGAGGGATTAAACCATGAAGACGTTCCTATTAAGTGCAGTTTGTTGTGCCGTTTCATTGTCCGCTTTAGCGGTCGAGGTGACGATTGGCAGTGACCATAATTTGCTCCAAAAGAATGATGGAAGCATTGTGGGCTGGGGTTATAACGCGTTTGGGCAGTTGGGAAATGGTGAGCGCGTAAGCCAATATTCACCGATTCCGCTGGATTTAGGCAGCGTTAGTGCATTGTCCGCTGGCAGTAATCATAGCTTTGCTATTTTAACCGATGGCAGTGTGGTGGCGTGGGGTAAAAATAGGGACGGTCAACTAGGACTGGGTAGCACCACGGATGCATACACCCCGCAGGTGCTTAATTTAGCGAATGTACAGCAAGTAGAGGGGGGAGAAGCACACTCTTTAGCATTGCTTAATGACGGTAGTGTGATGGCGTGGGGTAATAACGCCGATGGCAGACTGGGCGATGCGTCAACGCAAAACGCGACTACGCCAGTTGTGGTGGCAAACTTATCGGCTATTCAGCAAGTGTCTGCTGGGGATTACCATAGCGTGGCGCTTTCTGAGCAAGGCTTGGTGTATACGTGGGGCAACAACGCCTTTGGTCGTTTGGGTGATGGCACCACATTGAACCGGAACGTTGCCACGCAAGTTCAAGACCTTACTGATGTGGCGAGCATTGATGCAGGTACGGCGCACACGCTAGCGCTGAAAATGGACGGCACGGTTGCGGCGTGGGGCTGGAATACGTATGGGCAACTGGGTAATAACAGCACAGTGAATGCGCCTATAGCGGTGACGGCCTCTGGGCTGAGCAACGTTATCGATATTGCCGCCGGAGACAGGCATTCTTTAGCGTTGCGTAACGATGGCACTGTGTGGGCATGGGGAGATAACACTTATGGTCAGCTGGGTAATGGCACGTTTACCGCCTCTTCTGTGCCAGTCAAAGTGCCGCTATCGGGCTTAGCCACCGACATTAAAGCCGGTCGTTATCACTCTGTTATCGTGATGCAAAGTGGCGATGTGTTAGCGTTTGGTCGTAATTATCGCGGGCAAGTGGGGAGTGGTTATTTATCCAATGCTGAGGCAACGCCATTGGTAGCGTTTACTTTTGAAACCGGCAGTGTGCCTGCTACTTGTCGAAGCATTAAAGCGATGAACCCAAATAGTCCAAGTGGACTGTATTTGATTGACCCCGATGGTGATGGAGGTGTGGCTCCTTTTAATGCGTATTGTGAGATGGTGCGAGCAGGGGGCGGCTGGACATTATACGCTAATCATCGAGACGGCATTGCCAAAACACAAGTAAGCAGCGTGGTAACACCATCGGAGTTTAGCGTCATGACAGATGCACATTGGCGAAGCATATTATCGACAATGGTAACCGGTATGATGTTTGTGGATGAGTATGGTAGGGAAGCGCATTTATCCGCCAGTAAATTACAGAGCGGTAATTGCCGTAAACCGACGGATGTAAACTCTCTTTCTAGTGTTAGTGTTGTTGGTTCTTCGCAACCCATTTGGCATGACGAAACAGCGGGTTGTACGGTAACGGGAACGGATTATTCGATGGTTTTACTGATGGACTCTCGTTCAATTCATTACAAGACTCAAGGCGCTGCATTATTCCGTGAATCAACTACGGACTTTGATATCTGGCCTTATGGAGACATGGTTTATACAAGTCCTGTGCAAAACGAACTCCTCTACTACATAAAATAATCTAAAAAGATCGGATTGAATTTTATATTCGATCCGTTTTTCTCTCCCCTTAGTTATTCAATCCTGATATTAGGTGCTAACAAAAGTCCTTTAAAATTACCTTTGTGGGTATATTGTTGTGTCCTCATGATAACGACGATAACGAGGGATTAAACCATGAAGACGCTCCTATTAAGTGCAGTTTGTTGTGCCGTTTCATTGTCCGCTTTAGCGGTCGAGGTGACGATTGGCAGTGACCATAATTTGCTCCAAAAGAATGATGGAAGCATTGTGGGCTGGGGTTATAACGCGTTTGGGCAGTTGGGAAATGGTGAGCGCGTAAGCCAATATTCACCGATTCCGCTGGATTTAGGCAGCGTTAGTGCATTGTCCGCTGGCAGTAATCATAGCTTTGCTATTTTAACCGATGGCAGTGTGGTGGCGTGGGGTAAAAATAGGGACGGTCAACTAGGACTGGGTAGCACCACGGATGCATACACCCCGCAGGTGCTTAATTTAGCGAATGTACAGCAAGTAGAGGGGGGAGAAGCACACTCTTTAGCATTGCTTAATGACGGTAGTGTGATGGCGTGGGGTAATAACGCCGATGGCAGACTGGGCGATGCGTCAACGCAAAACGCGACTACGCCAGTTGTGGTGGCAAACTTATCGGCTATTCAGCAAGTGTCTGCTGGGGATTACCATAGCGTGGCGCTTTCTGAGCAAGGCTTGGTGTATACGTGGGGCAACAACGCCTTTGGTCGTTTGGGTGATGGCACCACATTGAACCGGAACGTTGCCACGCAAGTTCAAGACCTTACTGATGTGGCGAGCATTGATGCAGGTACGGCGCACACGCTAGCGCTGAAAATGGACGGCACGGTTGCGGCGTGGGGCTGGAATACGTATGGGCAACTGGGTAATAACAGCACAGTGAATGCGCCTATAGCGGTGACGGCCTCTGGGCTGAGCAACGTTATCGATATTGCCGCCGGAGACAGGCATTCTTTAGCGTTGCGTAACGACGGCACCGTGTGGGCATGGGGAGATAACACTTATGGTCAGCTGGGTAATGGCTCGTTTACTGCCTCTTCTGTGCCAGTCAAAGTGCCGCTATCGGGCTTAGCCACCGACATTGAAGCCGGTCGTTATCACTCTGTTGTCGTGATGCAAAGTGGCGACGTGTTAGCGTTTGGTCGTAATTATCGCGGGCAAGTGGGCAATGGGTATTTATCCAATGCTGAGGCAACGCCATCGGTGGTATTGACGCTTGAAACCGAGAACGAAACAGCAACATCCTTAACTATTTACCGCGACAAGAGTGCCTTTTTATCTGCAACAGGAGCTACGTTAGCAGAGGATTATGAAGTTCCCGGAATAAGTGGAAATTCTGGAGTGACCCGTAATGGAATAACGCATACAGGAAACCTAATTGTTTGCCGGTGTGATGACTTTCAGTTTCCGCCTCCCTCCCAAACACTTACGTCTAATGGTGGTGAGAATTACACACTTACTTTTACAGATCCGGTAACGAGTGTTGGCTTTGATACTTTAATCAACACTTTTGGACCGGGATTTGTCAAAGTTTATGGCATCGATGGAGAGCTTATTTCTGAGGTCGTTGTTGATCACGACCCATTTGTGGTTGGATTTATTGGTGTTGTTGGTAACGGGCGAATCGGCTCTATAAATTGGACTTCTACTGGGGGAGGGACCATTGATACAGGCATCGACAATGTCTATTTAAAATAACCTCAACGCTTCCCTATGCCGCACATTAAAGGTGCGGCTTTCTTCATAATACAACCGAGCGTTTCTTTTCGTGGTTTTGGTTTGCCAGCCTCTTCAAACAGCAAGTGTTAAAGATTGTCAACGCTTTGCCACGTTCAAAACTTAAAGTAGACTCGTTTGTTTCCCATCTATTATGTTTTGAGGTTAAGGCGATGAACAGGCGGCAATTCCTAATTGGTACAGGAGTAGCGAGTGTGGCGGTTAGCGCAGTGAGCTTTGGTGTTTGGTTCAGCATTACGCCTCAACATGAGCCGTTAACCATTGATTTTGCGCTGGCTAAATTAGAGCGCTTATTGGCCTCTAAACTCAGCAAAGCAGGCGAGTGGTCGTTAGCGCAAATGTTCACTCACCTTGCGCAGAGTGTGGAATATTCGATGACGGGTTATCCTCACCATAAATCAGCATTGTTCAAAGGCAGTATCGGGCAGTTGGCGTTTAGTGCCTTTCATACTAAAGGAAAAATGACGCATAATTTGGCAGAGGAAATTCCCGGCGCACCATTGCTTAGCGTGAGTGAAAGCCCTAGCGATATCTACACTGCTGCACAGCGTTTTAAAGCGTCGTTGCTAGCATTCCAGCAGTTTGAAGCGCCGTTGCATGAGCATTTTGCTTACGGCCCGTTAACCAAGGTGCAATATGAAGCAGCGCATGTGATGCACTTCAACAATCATCTTATTGAAGTGCAAAGTGTGTAGTTCGCATTTAGTCACTCGCGGTTCGAATAAGCTAAGAGTCACCGGTAGAGACTTATCGCAAACTCGCTGTGAATCCATCCATGGAAGCTCCGCAGCCGCTTCCCTGCGGCTGAGGGTTTGCGCCTAATTCTCTACAGGTGACTTGTTGAATTACGGCAGACAAACTCAAAAAACGATGGTTGATTCACTTTCGAAAAGCATACTTTTCAGGACGAAAAGCCTTGAGCGAGCAGGGATGCGAAAGCGACTTTGAGAAAGTGAAGCGGGTGGCGTTTATACTCCACCCACTGTAACTGAACCATTGGAAGCGCTATTTAAGCGCTTTTCACCCACTCTCTAATTTTGTGTTCCAACAACGGCATGGGCAGTGAGCCATCTAACAACACTAAATTGTGGAAGGTTTTAATATCAAACTTATCGCCAAGAGCTTTTTCTGCGTACTCGCGAAGCTGTTTAATTTTAATTTGCCCCGTTTTGTAAGAGGTTGCTTGCCCCGGCATGACCATGTAACGCTCCACTTCGGAAGTGATGTCGGATTCCACCATGTCGGAGTTCGAAAGCATGTACTCAATCGCTTGTTCGCGCGTCCAACCTTTAGCGTGAATACCGGTATCGACCACTAAGCGCATTGCGCGGAATAACTCAGCGCTGAGTTTGCCGAAGTATTGGTAAGGGTCGGTGAACATACCTAACTCTTTGCCTAAACTTTCCGCGTAAAGCGCCCAACCTTCAGCGTACACAGTGTAAAAGTTCATGCGGCGTAACATGGGGAGTTCGTCCAACTCGGTTTGTAAACTAAGCTGAAAATGGTGTCCCGGAACGGCTTCGTGAATAGATAAGGTTTCCACGCCGTATTTAGGCTGTGCTTTTAAGTTGTAGGTATTGGCGAAGAAAATGCCGGGACGAGAGCCATCGGGTGCGCCCGGTATATAGGATGCACCCGGAGCAGATTTCGCTTGGGCCTCAGGATACGAACGCACAATGTAGTCTGCTTTTGGAATAACATCGAATAATGCTGGCACTTTGGTTGCCATTTCGGCCTTGATGTCTTCATACGCTTTGAGGACGTCATCCGGTGAGTCGAAGTAAAATTGTGGGTCATTTTTTAAGAAATTGAAGAATGCGTTTAAGTCGCCCTTAAATCCCACTTCTTTCATGATGTCGCGCATTTCGTTGTGAATACGTTTGACTTCATTGAGTCCGGTTTGATGAATTTCATCGGCGGTTAACGGCAGAGTAGTGTTGGTTTTAATTTGATATTCGTACCACTTTTTACCGTTCGGTAGCTGACCATAACCGTGGGTATTTCTGGCGTGAGGTAAATATTCATTTTGCATGAAGGCCAGCATTTTCTTGAATATAGGAGTGATTTTAGCGTCGATGAGCTGCAAGTATTCTTGCTTGAGCTGGCGCAATTCTGCCTCGGAGAGTTTGTCGCCCGCATTGTTCAGAGGCGTCATTAAGCTGCTATCACTTGGGTTATCAAAAATTTGTGCTTCTAATTGTGGAATGATGGATTCAACCACTGGTTTCGGTAATACCACACCACGCTCAATGCCGTTGCGCATATTAATAATGGCTTGTTCCATCCAAACCGCGAAGCCTTCGCCGCGTTTAATGAGATTTTCAAAGTCTTTTGCATTGTTAAAGGGTTGCGCGCTTAAACCTGAGCCTAACTGAATGAAAACGTTATGGGGGCTAAAAACGAACTGGCTGATTGGCAGTAACTCGCTTGGGAATTGCGCCCCTTCTAACCCGTTTTTCAGGTTCATTTTGAAGATTTCATAAGTGTAGAAGTCTTGGCCTGTAAGCTGTGACGCATCAATGGCTTCCAGTTTGGCGAGATAGGCTGTATCTAAGGCAATACCTTCTTGAATAAAGCTGGGGGCAATGCTGTTTGGCCATGTGTGATTAAAGCGGTTATCGCCAAAAAACATAGCATTTAATGGATTACGTTTTAAGGTTTCCTCGGCATACGCATCAGCAAGTCTCGCCAGAGCATCGGATGCGGCGGCTTTTGAACTAGAGTTTAAAACGGCTTCTTCTGGTTGAGCTTGGGCATTTTCAGTGCGGGTCGTTTGTGTATTGGAACTGGTACTATTGCAACCAGATAACAGTGCAGCGGTGATGCACATTCCTAACAAGGATTTCTTCATTTTTACTGTCTCGAAGGTGAATAATGTTAGGCCAAAATCAGCCTAAGTTCTGGCTTGAAAGAGCTAATTAGCGTAGCAAGATGTTAATCTAAACTCAGTGTTGCTAGGCGTTAATATACGGGATTTGGTCTTACCAAGTGAAGTGGATATACGCATACAGCGCAAGAATTATGTAAGCGTTTATTCCTTAAGATAGATATTTTACCGATATCGGTAGCGTGATTGTATCCCTGAGCATATGCTGTTACGAAGACGATTTATTGGGAGATGCCGTGATGTTTGCAATCTATTTTCCACCTGTAATAGGTTTAATTGGCTTGTTCATGGCGTTGATTTTGTATTTATTAATTCGTCGAGTCCCCGTCCACAATCCCGTAATTGCCAAAATAGCCGAAGCGATTCACCTAGGCGCGATGGTATTCATGCACCGCGAATACAAAATGCTGTTTATTTTTGCGCTTGCCGTGGCAATAGCAATCTACTTTTCATTAGGTTTTCAAACAACTTTAGCGTTTGTTGTAGGCGCACTTTGCTCAGGAGTAGCTGGTTATATTGGCATGTACACAGCAACTAAAGCGAACGTGCGCACCACTCAAGCCGCGCATGATTTTGGCGCACCACAAGCGTTATCCATTGCTTTTATGGGAGGTTCCATAATGGGATTGAGCGTGGCGTCTATGGGGTTACTTGGTTTAGGAGGGTTATATCTATACTTTGCCGGTGATCCTGAGTCGATTCACGCCATTCATGGTTTCGGCATGGGGGCATCTATTGTTGCGCTATTTTCTCGTGTTGGTGGCGGCATTTTTACCAAAAGTGCGGATGTTGGCGCAGACTTAGTCGGTAAGATAGAAGCAGGCATCCCAGAGGATGATCCTCGAAACCCCGGTGTTATCGCCGACAACGTAGGTGACAATGTGGGAGATGTTGCGGGGATGGGGTCGGATATTTTTGAGAGCTATTGCGGTGCGATGATTGCTACGATTGCCATTGCTTCGACTATGTTTACTGGCACCTTAGGTAGTCGAGAGAATCTTATGTTTCTACCGTTAGCACTGGCGTCATCAGGATTGATCTGTTCGGTGCTTGGGATTTTGCTAGTGAAGTTATTATCGGCTAATCAGCCCGACTCGGCGCTGCGGGCAGGCACTATTTCCGCTGCCTTGTTGTTTATATTAACGTCATATTTATTGATGGTAGGAATGGAAGTTAGCACTCACATTTGGTGGTCTGTGGTGACAGGGGCATTAGGTGGAATCGTGATTGGCTTAGTGACGGAATATTACACATCATCTAACCCTATTCGTAAAATTGCAAAATCAGGGGAGACGGGGGCGGCAACCGTGATGATTACGGGGCTGTCTGTTGGAATGCAATCTGTCGTTATACCAATTTTAACTATTTGCGTGATTATTTATGTGTCCACTGAGCTTTCTGGGTTGTACGGCGTCGGTATTTCTGCTGTTGGTATGTTAGCCACTGTCGGAATGACAATGGCAATAGATGCGTATGGCCCCGTTGCCGACAACGCAGGAGGCATTGCAGAAATGGGCGGTTTAGGGGAAAAAACCCGTAACATTACCGATTCATTAGACGAGTTGGGGAACACCACTGCTGCAATTGGCAAAGGCTTTGCCATTGGAGCCGCAGCGTTAGCAGCGTTAGCGATTATTGCGGCTTTTGTTGAAACGATAACGGTGCAGTCGAGCGAGCCGTTTGTGCTGCACTTAGGTGATCCCAAAGTGCTAGTCGGCATGTTTATTGGGGGCGTTTTACCGTTTCTAATTGCGTCTATTACTATGACGGCTGTGGGTGATGCAGCATTTGAAATGATCCAAGAAATTCGGCGTCAATTTAAAGACATCAAAGGGTTATTGGAGGGCAATGCCGAACCAGATACCGCGCGCTGTGTTGATATTGCCACGCGAGCTGCGCTAAAAAAAATGTTACTGCCCGGTATTTTAGCCGTGTTGGCTCCGCCTGCGGTAGGGTTTGGGATTGGAGCTCATGCGTTAGGTGGAATGCTCGGAGGGGCGCTATTAGGCTGTGTGTTACTTGCTTTGATGATGGCCAATGCAGGTGGTGCATGGGACAACGCAAAAAAACATGTTGAAAAAGGCCATCATGGTGGCAAAGGTTCTGATGTTCATGCTGCCACAGTGGTGGGTGATACCGTTGGTGATCCGTTTAAAGATACCGCAGGTCCAGCAATGAATATCCTAATTAATGTAATGGCGATTGTGAGCTTGGTGATTGCGCCTTTGCTCTAATTATTTGTGAGTAGCGGCACGGTTAAGCAATCTTGGCGTATTTTGCTCTCAGCCACGAAAAGTCGGCTGAGAGCAGGTAGGCACGGTTATCCAACACCAGTTTACTTATCCTGTATTTCGCATCCCTACGGCAATGCCAGTAATGGTGATCATCATGGCCTTTTCCAGCTCCGGTATTTCTTCCGATTCAGCAAGCTGACGGATACGATGCAACAACTCAATTTGTAAGAAATGTAAGGGTTGTAAATACTTCGCGCGTATCCGCATGGATTCATAGCCCGGCTTGTCGCTCTGCATCACATGATCTTGATTGGTGAGTTTTAACAACAACTCAATACTGTCTTGTAACTCTTGGCGCAACTGCGCACCAAAGTGTTTTAACTCGTCAGACACTAAACGTTTATCGTACTCTTCACCAATGCGAATGTCGGCCTTACAAAAGACCATATCAAGCATGGATAAACGCGACTGGAAGAATGGCCAGTGCGCAAACATATCTTTAATGGTATTTTCACCGCCATTATCTAGCGCTGTCTGCATGGCTTTCATTACCCCTAACCACGAAGGTAATACCATACGTGTTTGCGCCCAAGCGAAAATCCAAGGAATGGCGCGTAGGCTCTCGATGCCGCCGTTTGGTTTGCGTTTTGCTGGGCGACTACCTAATGGCAATTTGCCAAGCTCTAATTCTGGTGTGGCTTCTCGGAAGTAACGCACAAACGTGTCGTTATCTCGTACCACCGCTCGATAATTGTCGCGTCCATTCGCCGCAATTTGACTCATGATCTCGCGCCACGCTTGTTTAGGTTTCGGTGGAGGCAACAACATGGCTTCTAAAATGGCGCTGGCATATAAGTTTAAACTCCGCTCTGCAAGGCGCGGAATTCCAAACTTATAACGAATGGTTTCGCCCTGCTCCGTTACCCTAAATCCACCTTTTAATGACCCCGGCGGTTGCGACAAAATGGCAGCGTGAGCTGGTAAGCCTCCGCGACCAATAGTGCCTCCACGGCCATGGAATAACGTTAATTCTATGCCGAATTTATCAGCCAGTTCGACCAAGGCTTCTTGCGACTGATATTGTGCCCAACCTGCCGCCACTGCACCCGCATCTTTGGCAGAGTCCGAATAACCAATCATGACGAATTGATGCGCATCAATGTGCTCCTTATACCAGTCGATGTTCATTAGCGCATCCATCACTTGTGGTGCGTTATTCAAGTCATCTAAGGTTTCGAATAATGGAGCCACCGGCATCGACCATGAAATCCCCGTTTCCTTAAGCAAGAGTTTTACGGCGAGCACATCTGAAGGCAAACTCGCCATGGAGATGATGTAAATACCGAAGCCCGATTGGCTGTTTTGGGCAATAACTTTGCAGGTGTCTAACACTTCTTTTACGTCGGGGGATGGCGACCAAGTGGTTGGAACAAGCGGGCGGTTTGACTGCAACTCTTCAAGCAGAAACGCTTGTTTTTCGGTTTCGCTCCATTGGTGATAATCTCCCATGCCTAAATATTGAGTGATTTCACTAAAGACGTCGGCGTGTCGCTCGGAATCTTGGCGAACATCCAAGCGCAATAAATGAATACCGAAGCAATAAGCGCGGCGAATGGTATCGAGCAGTTCGCTATTAGCAACACGTAACATGCCCATGTTGATCAGAGATTGATAGCATAGAAGTAAGGGGTCAATCAGTTCTTCTTGTTTGTTAATCCACTTGCTTCTGTCTACCGCTTCGCCAGAAAGATAGGCCTCAATGCCATCGTGCGTATTGCGTAAACGGCGCAATAGCGGTGTTAGCAAGGCACGGTAAGGTTCTTTGGATTGACCAACCTTTTCGCGCAAAGCATCGTCACAATCCCGCATAGAAAGTTCCACTTGAAGCTTTTCGATATCGGCAGCGAACAAGCGTGCAGCGCGTTTTCGAGCGAGCAACAGCACTTTTTCTGTGACTTGCGCGGTAACAAACGGGTTGCCATCGCGATCACCCCCCATCCATGAACTAAAATGCACAGGCGTCGCTGATAAAGGTAAGTTCTTACCAAACTGCTTTTGTAATTTGCAATCAAGCATACGAACAAACTGAGGAACGGCTTCCCACAAGGAATTCTCGATAACGGCAAAGCCCCACTGAGCCTCGTCCGTTGGGGTCGGGCGCTCGGAGCGAATATCGTCGGTGTGCCACGCTTGGGTGATCAAATCTGCAATACGAGCACGTATGTTTTCGGCGCTTTCGTCGTCCAAACAATCGTTATTGAGCTGTGTTAAGCAATCGGAAAGCTCGCTGTATTTATGAATAAAGGTGCGTCGAGAGACTTCCGTCGGGTGCGCGGTGAGTACAAGATCAATATCCAGATCTTGTAAGGCGCTTTCAAAGGAACTCGCTTCCACATCACTTTGTTTTAGCTTATCGAATAAGCTTTTGAATACGTCGTCTGCGGCGTGATGGCTGTTATGTTCTTGCTCTGCAATATTGGCAAGATTAAGGAATTGTGTAAATGCGCGGGCAACGGTAAGTAGTTCGTCATTGCTTAATTCATTAAACATTGATTTGAGGTATTGGGTTGCCTCATTGTCGCCTTTGAATGATTCCCGACCTTTAAGGCGGACGTCTTCAATGCGCTGTAACCAAGCCTCACCAAGCTGAGTTTGAATAGCTTCCCCCAAAGTTTTGCCCAGACTCTTTACGGTGTCTTTGAGTTTTCTATCTAACTTCACTGCCATGTTAGCTCCAATTATCTTGCTAAATTACCAAAAATTAAGATTTTTGCTTTCTTTTGTTGCTTCAATCTACCTCTTTTTGTAACTAAATTACAGAATTCAACGAACTAAGACAGGAGAAACTATTCTAAGCAGGCCGAGTGATGTCTTAAAAATTGATATATCTCAATGTGATAGCGAACATTTTGCATACTATGGGCTATGCTTTAATACTTAAGTAAAAAATACACAATTGTAAAGATAGGCGGATTTTTGATTACTTTAAATAACAATAAGAAACAGTGAAACACCACTTATTAGTGTAAAAGGAATCTTATCCACAAAGGCTAAGTGGGCAGTTTAGAACGCCCAAATTCCTGACAGTACGAAGTCGGTATTCAGTGAAAGCTTGCCTAAAATGAGGAGTGCAGTGTGAAAAAGTGGTTGTTGTTAGCGGTTGCGGTGCTTTTGATTGGGACGATACTGTGGAGCAAACGTGAAAAGCCGGTATCGGTGAGCGTGGCAAAAGTGATGCTTGGCGATGTGGCAGAAACCGTAAGTAACACACGATCTGGGTCAGTGAAGGCGTGTCGACGTAGTAATCTTTCATTGTCGTTAGGAGGGCAGATCACCCAAATCAACGTGAAAGAAGGCGATATTGTTGAAGTCGGGGAATTATTGCTAGAACTAGCGAATAACGACATTCAAGCCAATATTGAACAAGGGCAAGCGCTGATAAATGCGGCTAAATTAGAGCAACAGCGGGCCTGTATTGTTGCTGATGCTGATCACCGAGAACACGCACGCTTGAAAAAATTACAACCTAAAGGTTTGGCAACAGAAGAACAAGTGGATTTAGCGTTGTCCAAAGCACAAGCTTCAACGGCATCTTGTAAACGTTCCGAAGCACAAGTCGCACAACAAACAGCAAGTTTAAAAGCCATAAAAGCTAATTTCGATAAAACCCGCTTATTTGCGCCATTCGACGGCATAGTGGCCGAAGTGAATGGTGAAGTGGGCGAATATGCGACGCCATCGCCTCCGGGCATTGCTACTTTACCTCTCATTGATTTAATTAACGCTCATTGCTTTTTTATTAGTGCGCCGCTGGATGAAGTGGACGCAGGGCGATTGGTAATCGGTCAAACGGTGAAAATCAATATCGATGCCTATCGAGATCAATCCTTTCGAGGCAAGCTAAAACGCATCGCACCTTATGTTTATGCGCTGGAAAAACAAGCGAGAACCGTTGAGGTGGAAGTTGACATTGATAATGTCAACGCGTTGTCTTTGCTGGTGGGTTACAGCGCTGATGTGGAAGTCATTATTCAAGAGCGTAAACAGGTAAAACGCATTCCGACAGAAGCGCTTTTCAACAATAATCAAGTGTTTGTATTGGCACAAAATGTACTACAGAAAAAACAGATTGAAACAGGGCTTTCAAATTGGCGTTTTACTGAAGTGGTATCGGGGTTAAATGAAGGGGATGTTGTCGTTACCTCTACCACGTTAACTGGCCTTGCTGACGGAGTGAAGGCGGTAGCACAGTGATTCAGCTCGACAAAATAAACAAATACTACAAAACCGGCGCGGAGACTCTGCGCGTGCTGAACGACATTACGCTGAATATTGAACAAGGTGATTACATCAGCATTATGGGGCCATCGGGTTCAGGTAAGTCCACATTGCTCAATATGCTTGGGTTGTTAGATGTGTTCGACACCGGTTCGTATCGTTTAGAAGGCGTGCAAACTGAAGTGTTAGATGAGGAACAGCGAGCCCGTATTCGTGGTGAAAACATTGGATTCATTTTCCAATCGTTTCAACTTATCGACAGATTGACTGCTGCGGAAAATGTGGAATTACCGTTGATTTTGGACGAACAGTCCCCGAAAGAGCGCAAACAAAAAGTAGCGCATGTGCTAGCGCAAGTTGGATTAAGCGATCGGGCAACGCATCGTCCGGGACAAATGTCCGGCGGGCAATTACAGCGGGTGGCGATAGCCAGAGCCATTGTCATGCAACCTCAGCTTATTTTGGCAGATGAACCAACGGGGAATTTGGATCAAAAATCCGGTAAGGAAATCGTCGCGTTATTAGAAGAGTTGAACCGAAAAGGGTTAACCGTGGTTGTTGTGACGCATGATCTGGCGCTGGGCAAACGCGCCAAGCGACGTTGCGTGATGGTTGACGGTGAACTTTCCGAAACGCCAATGGGCGATGATACGGCCTACGAATCCATCGTTATGGGTTTTTAAATCATGATGTTGCCTGATGTGCTGAGGTTTAGTACGCAAGTATTGTTACGAAATACGTGGCGTTCGGTGGCCTTAATGGTTTGCGTCGCCATTGGTGTTTCTGCGGTGATTTTGTTAACAGGCTTAGGTGAAGGTGCGCGTCAATATGTGCGAAATGAGTTCAATGCCTTAGGCACAAACTTGTTGGTGATATTTCCCGGAAAACGTGAAACCGCTGGCGCAGGACCGCCTATTTACGGCACAACACCGCGTGATTTGACTATTGAAGATGCGCAACATTTGCAACGAATTTCCGGTGTTGATTACGTTGCTCCTATTATTGCGGGTAACGCGGCGGTGAGCCACGGGGCACTTTCCAGAGAAGTGGTAACAATAGGCTCCACAGACACCTTTATTCAAACCCGCGACATGGTGTTATCCATGGGGAAAAACCTGCCAGAAACCAGTGCTGAACGAGCTGAACCCGTTTGTGTATTGGGCATGACCCTGTATCGCGAGTTGTTTGGCAATGAAAATCCTATCGGCAGAATCATTACGGTTGAAGATTATCGCTACAGGGTGATTGGCGTGCTAGCGCAGCGCGGTGAGTCGTTAGGGCTGGATTTACGAGATGTCCTTTTGGTACCAGTGCGTTCGGCAGAAATGTTGTTTGATACACCCGCTTTGTTTCGCATTTTAGTACAGCTTAATCCAACACATGCAAAAACCGATGAGCAGCAGAATCAGGTAGTTGAAAGGATTTATGCCAGCATTAAAGAACGTCATCATGGCGAAGAAGACATTACCATTGTGACCCAAAAATCCATGCTGGATTCGTTTAACAGTATTCTCACAACACTTACCATGGTAATTGGCTTTTTGGCCGGGATTAGCTTGTTGGTTGCCGGTATTCTAATTATGAATTTGAGCTTGATTTCGGTGCAGCGGCGACGCGCAGAAATTGGTTTATTGAAAGCGCTTGGTGCGAGTATTCGTACCGTTCAAATCATGATTCTTTCGGAAACCCTGCTGCTTATTTTTATCGCAAGTATTATTGGCCTTGGTTTGGCCCATGCGTTGTTATTGACCTTGAAACTGTTTTTCCCGTACTTACCGCTTGAAGCCCCATTTTGGATTAATGCTCTGGCATTGTTAGTAGCGTTATCCGTGGGTACTTTATTCAGTATTTTGCCTGCCAGAAAGGCGGGTTCGGTTCCGCCAGCCGAAGTCTTGCGAGGGTGAACCATGCGATTTAATGATGCGGTTAAATGGGTGAAAACAGCAGTGATGGCAAAGTCGGGTCGTAATTTACTGACTATCTTAGGTTTTGCCATTGGCGTGAGTTCGGTGACGGTACTGGGGGCAATGGGCGACAGTTTACGTCAGTTCGTGATGCAGGAATTTACACAGTTCGGCACGAATGTTGTGTCCATTACACCCGGGAAAACGGAAACATTTGGCCTAAATGGTGTGTTGAATTCCAATCGAGGGTTAACATTAGCGGATGCTGTATCTTTTAACCAAACGCGTGATGTAGTTGGGATTGTGCCGATTGTTGCGGGCACTGCGGAGTTCCGTTATCAAGGCAAAACACGCGCTACCGAAGTTTATGGTGTATCGGATGCAGCAGACGATGTGTGGCAACTCTCGATTCGCCAAGGCGAGTTTCTGCCTAATGATAAGGTGATGAACTCAAGAGCCGATGTGGTGCTTGGCAGCAAACTCAAGGCAGCCTTATTTGGTGATGGCCGAGCTGTGGGAGAGCTTATCCGTATTGGTGGGAGTCGCTTTCGTGTAGTCGGTGTGCTTGCGGAAAAAGGCCGCTTTATGAATTTAGACTTAGACGAAGCCGCGTACATCCCTGCCGGACAAGCATTACGCTTATTCAACCGTGACTTCCTGATGGAAATAAACCTGCAATATCGCGACAGCATTAGCAGTAGCCGGTTTGCTGAAGTGGTTAAACGCCATTTAATTCGACGCCACGGTTCGGAAGATTTCACCATTATTACCCAGGACCAAATGCTAGAAAGCCTTGATGCCATCCTGAACGTTGTGCGTATTGCCGGCATGGGCATTGGCGCTATCAGTTTGTTGGTGGGCTCTATCGGCATTTACACCATGCTGACCATTACCCAAAGCGAGCGCCGTAGCGAAATTGGCTTACTGAGGGCGCTGGGTATGTCGCAAAGCTTAATTATTAAACTGTTTTTAGGCGAAGCATTATTGCTTGCGCTATTAGGAGGCGTAGTTGGCCTAGTCTTCTTATTGATGATCCAAATTGTTGCTTGGTTGTTAATGCCGCAAATGCCCATGCTTTTTAATACAACCAGTGTGTTTATGGCGCTGAGTATTTCTTCTGTTATTGGCTTGTTGGCAGGTATTCGGCCTGCCTATTTAGCTTCGAAACTCCCGCCGTTTCTGGCGCTTAGGGCGGAGTAATAGAACGTTTTTGATTTATCTACAATTTGCCTATTCATAGGCGTTATGCTCTTAGAGGTGTGAATATGAAAGTATGTTTTTTTGTTGTATTGCTCTCAATATTTATGACGAGCAGTCTATTTGCTGAGCAAATGGAGACCATCGTAAAACTTAAAACCAATACAGGGACATTAGAAGGCTCCCTAATTGTTCCTGATGAAAAGGGAGCGGTGCCAGTCGCGTTAATTATCGCGGGATCTGGTCCGACAGACAGGAACGGCAACAATGTGGCAATGAACAATAATTCCTTAAAAATGTTGGCAGAAGCTTTGTCCAAAAATGGCATTGCAACAGTGAGGTACGACAAAAGAGGCGTCGGGAAAAGTCAAAAAGCCGGTTTAAAAGAAGATAAATTGCGATTCGATCATTACATTTCAGATGCGAAAGCTTGGGCTGAATTACTCAAGAATGATAAGCGGTTTAATCGCGTCGTTATTATTGGACACAGCGAAGGCTCATTAATTGGCATGATCGCAGCGCAAAAGAGTGGTGTTGATCAATTTATCTCAATTGCAGGCTCCGGGATTTCGGCTGATAAAACCCTGCTCGAACAGCTTAAATCCCAGCCTCCTGAGGTTTTGAATATTGCATCGCCGATTATTGATAAACTCAAACAAGGTGAAACCGTTAGTGACGTTAATCCGATGTTGTATTCCTTATTCAGACCCAGTGTTCAACCTTATTTAATCTCTTGGTTTAAACATGACCCTGCCGAAGAGTTAGCCAAGCTGAAAATTCCCACATTAATCATTCAAGGGACGACAGATATTCAGGTAAGAGAAGAAGACGCCAAGATACTTGCTGAAGCGAATCCGCAAACAGATCTTAAGATTATCAAAGGAATGAATCATATCTTCAAAGAAGCGAGTTTAGATAGGATGAAAAATATCGAAACTTACAATCAGCCAAACTTGCCAATAAAGCAGGAGCTTGTTGTCGCCATCTCTGATTTTGTTAATAAAAATAAACGTTAGGCTGCTCCGTGAGCGGCCCCTAGACCCGACTTCTGGCTAAAAAAATGCAAGCGTTTTTTGATCCAGAACAAATTTACAATTTATTTTTCGCTTACAACGAGCGGTTTAATAATTTACCTTTATGCCCGTGTTCAGTCATTTCTTCGGTTGATTACGTGACCAAGAAGGAATGGCTGAACTTCATGGTTGTTTTTCGCTGTTTCTTTCAACAAAAACAAACGCTTACTAAAGGTAATTGTATGATCATTGCAAAAATGCATAGTCCAGAGAATATTAACAAGGTAGCTAATAAGCTAGAAAGTATGGACTACGAAATCGCTATTAAAGACGACAACAACTTCTTTTTGTATGGCAAAAACGTGTCCTATGAAAAGTTGACGTCAGATGTGAAAAGCGCGAAAGCGGAAACTGAATTTGGCGCTCACTTGAACTGTCGTTATGGCTGTAATTTAATGGTCTATTAATACGGCTATTCGAATTTGCTATCTCGGGCTACCCACAGGCCCGAGGGCAAATGTTTGTTTTTAATGTATCGCTGCCTTGTTACATATGCAGGTTGGCGTTGCTAACACCAACTTATCTTAATTTGGCATTGCTATGATGGGTTATGTATTTGTGCTGCAAATGTGAACCGCAGTGGCGATGTGGGCAAAAGGCTATCAGCAACAAATAAAAATACTCCCTTAAATAATCCTGAAACCGAGCAACAAACACACCTACCTTATACCAGCGCAAGTCAGCCAGATGATAACGTTAGCGATTCGTCGCAAAAGCCCGATGTTTTTCTGGTGTGGGTTTGTAATGCTGAGCAGAATTACGCCACAATAACCATAAATAAAATAAGAAACACATCGATTATGATTTTGGCGATAAAACACAGGCTTACATATTTTTTACTGGCAGCTGGCTTTTTCTTTGCTGCGGCTAACGTCGCTCAAGCAGGGATAGATTTTCCTAATAAGTTTGAGTGGCACTCTGTTTCACCTGAACAAGCAGGATTTAGTCCTGAAAAACTGGATGTAGCGGTGCGACTTGCCATTCGAAATACGGTGCTTGAACCGAATGATTTACATCAAGTCCTGCTGGATAGCTACGCGCCTAAAGAACACAATTATCGAGTGCTTGGACCAACAAAACCGAGAAAAACGCCCGCAGGTATGGTGCTAAAATCAGGTAAAGTGGTCGCGAGTTGGGGGGATACCCAGCGTGTCGATATGACCTTTAGCGTAGTGAAAAGCTATCTATCCACCTTAGTGGGTATCGCGTTACGTGACGGGTTGATTAAAAGCGTACATGATCCAGTGGTAAATTATGTGCAGGATGGTAAGTTTGATAGTGATAAAAACCGAGTGATTACTTGGCACCACTTGATGCAACAAACATCCGATTGGCAAGGCACTTTGTGGGATACCCCAGATTGGGCAGACAGGCCGGTCGGTGATTCTTTAGAAGAATGGAAAAGTCGCACGCTATACCCCGCAGGTACACATTTCAAATACAACGATGTCCGTGTGAATTTATTGGCGTATGCATTGTTGCAAGTCTTTCGTGAGCCATTGCCCGTGGTATTGAAACGAGAGGTAATGGATAAAATTGGCGCGTCTTCAACTTGGCGTTGGCATGGTTATGAGAATTCATGGGTCACATTAGATGGAATGAAAATCCAATCCGTTTCAGGCGGCGGTCATTTTGGTGGTGGGCTGTTTATCAATACCGAAGATCACGCGCGTTTTGGTTTATTATTTTTGAATCAAGGAAAAGTGGGCGAAACACAAGTATTACCAGAAGGTTGGACGAAGCGTGTGCGAGTGCCAACCGATGTGCGCCCTGACTACGGTTACATGTGGTGGTTGAATACGCAAAATAGCATTAGTAAAGCACCTGAGTCGGCTTATTTTGCAGCGGGTTTTGGCGGTAATTATATTTACGTTGATGAAGAGAACGAGCTAGTTATCGTGTTGCGTTGGATTCCAAATATGGCCGAGGTAATCAATGCATTTTTAGAAGCACAAGTTGCGTTGGTCAATTAGCGTTTTTCTCGTCAAAAAGGGTTATGCAAAAGCGTTTTGCGGCTCTATAATGTCGCGCTTTTTTTGGGATTGACCTAGTGAATAAATATTCATAAGTTGTGGTTAATTATTTTATTAGTTTGAATGATGTTCTCGTTGGGAACCAATTTGGAGAGTAAGCTTCATGGCAGAATGGTCTATTACTGAAGCGGAACAGCTCTATCGTGTGAAACGATGGGGTGGTGGGTATTTTGAAATTGGAGAAAATGGCAATTTGCATATGACTCCAGACCCGAATAATCCCGATATTCGTATCGACTTTAAATCAGTATTAGATGAAATTCGTGACGAGAATATTCAGTTCCCGCTGGTGGTACGGTTTCACGATATTCTGCGCTCTCAGGTGGTCAACATCAATAAGATCTTCCGTAACAAAATGGAAGAAGCCGGTTATAACGCAACTTACATGGGCGTTTACCCCATTAAAGTAAACCAAATGCGTGAAGTGGTTGAAGAAGTGGTTGAAGCCGGTGAACCCTACAATTTTGGCTTGGAAGCCGGTTCGAAAGCTGAATTGCTGACGGTTCTTGCCTTGAATACCAATTACGACTCTTTAACCATTTTAAACGGCTACAAAGACGAAGAGTTTATGATGCTAGCGCTGATGGGGCGTAAATTGGGTCGGAAAATCATTGTTGTTATCGAGAAATTCTCGGAGCTAGTGACCTTAACACGTTTATCGAAAGAGCTTGGTGTTGAGCCGCTCATTGGTATTCGCGCTAAAATGTTCGTGAAAGGCAAAGGACGTTGGGAAGGGTCCGGTGGTGATAAAGCTAAGTTTGGTCTATCCACGGCTGAAATTATTAATGCGGTTAATTTCTTGCGTGAACATGAGATGTCGCATTGTTTGAAGTTATTGCACTTCCACATAGGTAGCCAATTAACAGATATTCGCTCGATAAAAGATGCAGTAACTGAAGCGGCTCGTATTTATGCTGAGCTACATCACATGGGAGCGGCTCTTGAATATGTTGATGTAGGAGGCGGTTTAGGTATTGATTACGATGGTAGTCATTCAACAAGTGAGTCATCTCGCAATTACAGCATGGAAGAATACGTGGGCGATGTGGTCTATGGCATGATGGAATTGTGCGATATGGAAGGCGTGCCGCATCCAATTTTGGTGAGTGAGAGTGGACGGGCATTAACGGCTCACCATAGCTGCGTTATCACCGAAGTCGTGAGCGAAATTAAACCGAGTGAGCAGAAATTTAATACCGAACCCGGTGCAAACGATCACCTGATTGTGAACAACATTCGTGACCTTGCACAGAACTTAGATCGGTATCCCAACTCGCAAGAAGTCTATAACGATGCGAGTGACTGGAAAGAGCAGGCAATCAATGCATTTAAACTGAAAGTGTTGTCTCTTGAAGAATTAGCGAAAGTTGAAACTTTGTATTGGCAGATTTTGGCGCGCTTACGTAAGCGTGAACAAAGTGAACCTTATTCGCCGGAGATTATTGATGATCTTGATGAGTTACTGGCGTCGCAATATTTGAGTAATTTTTCAATTTTCCAATCGGCAGCCGATATTTGGGCGATTGATCAAATTTTGCCTGTAGTGCCGTTAACGCGGCTAAATGAAAAACCAACAGTAAATTGCTCGTTGGTGGATATCACCTGTGATAGCGATGGTAAAATTGACCACTTCATTGGTGATAATGAAATTAACAAAACCATCCCATTACATGAATTAAAAGAAAACGAACAGTATTTCATTGGATTGTTTTTAACGGGCGCTTATCAGGATGTTATGGGCGATATGCACAACTTATTTGGTCGTTTAAACGAAGTGCATATATATAGTTATGACGACGATCCAGAAGATTTCTATATTGAAGAAGTAGTGCAAGGTTCTTCAGTCAGTAATGTGTTGGCTATTATGCAGTACAATCCTAAAGCGATGGCGCAGGATGTGAAGCGTAATGTCGACAAGTGTATTTCAGCGGGCATGATTAAACCGCGCGAGGGTGTGAAGTGGATAGATTTCTACGAAGAATGCTTAGAGGGTTACACGTATTTGAAAACGGATAGCAAACAAGGCTTTCCGAAGCGGTAAACCTTATGTTTAATTGGTTCAAGGACGAATCAATTAAAAATGATCAAAAATTTTCCTTTATGCTCTTTTCTTTCCATGAAATTTATATTCAAAATGCCAATTTTAGTGCAATAATCTAATTATGATTGCAAAAGACTCTTCGTAATCGCGATAAATATGAGTGATATGCACATCATTTTGATAAATAAGCACATTGCCTCGAAATTTATAATATACTGTAAATGTTATAAAAAATTCTCAAATAGAGCCTTTTGTCAATCTCAATGAGTTAAAAACTTGCCAATTTTTCACGCATGCGATATGGTTAACCCATAAATTTATGTTTTATTTTACAAAGTGGGTTTAAATATTACCTTTTGGATTTTTCGTTTTCCTTGTAATAAATTGATTGCGATCAATCTGTATAAAGTAAATGGTGATAATTTTATCTTTGCGGGTGCAATTTAATTTTCACTTGTAGGGTCCCTTTCGGGTAGTTAATGTATCATTAGGCTTATGAGGTCATTGTATGAAAATATTCATTGATGCGATTCTTGGAGGAATGTACTTAGTTTCTACAGAGGAGCAAGGTACTGTGTCACCTCTACAGGATAGCAAGAACAAACCTCTGTATTTTCAGTGCTTAGAGCAAATAAAGCAGTATTTTGAAGATGAGCTATTCGAACTGGAAGAAGTGTGGTTAAGGAAAGATAGCTTGATCGATCATTTCTTAGGTTGCAAACCTGATGACGACATTAGGTTGAACTGGGCAGAGCACTAACAGAGCATGCTGACAAAGACAGCTCCTATAGATTATACGAAGGTATTTCACCGAACATAGGTTGTAAGTCAACTAGAATAGAAACCAGTAGTTAGTTTCAAATGAACATAAAAAAACCCGGCAATGCCGGGTTTTTGCTTTATTGTGCTAGAGGTTTTTCATTAAGCCGCAGGCTTATGTTTTTGTTCGTAGGACTCTGGACCGGCAGCAATTTGCTCTTTACTGAGTAAATTTAGGTCGAAGTCGTATTCATCTACACGTACTGCTACACGACGTTTGTTTTCGTAATCAGTAACAGCTTCAACTTCACTTGCTGTTAAGTCGCCGCGCTTCTGTAACGCTGCTAGCATATCTTCATAGGCAGTAGCCGGTGCAACAGGATTGGTACGCAGGGCTTTGCGAATTTTAGATAAAATAGGCATGACCTTATGTTTGGCAACGAAAGCTTGCGTATTGATGTCATAGCCATCACCTTCAACACTTTTCACCAAGTGGGTGATTTGCGCTTTAAACTCGCTATTTTCCAAACTTGCTTCTGCAAGCTTACGAATTTGATCATCAGTTACAGCATTAGTTGCATTGCTGTAGCTGTTGGTCAATAAACGCATCAAGTAACGAGTTGGCGCATTCGGGAAGTTAGCAACGAAGTCTGCTTGTGCTTTTTCGCACTGTGCTAGCGCCCAAGTTACACCGTATTCAAAGTACGGTAAGGCTTCTTTTTGTAGACGAGAATCAACGCGCAGTTCAAAATAACGAATCGCTGCCATTGTCATGTACAAGTAGCTCATCATGTCGCCTAAACGAGCAGATAGCATCTCCGCTTTTTTCAAGTTTCCGCCCAATACCAACAAGGCCATGTCAGCCATAGTTGCTAAGTTAGCAGAAAGTTTGTTCATGCGTTTTTCGTACTTCTTCACTGCCGCGTGCTTAGCGGATTCTTTGCGTAGGAATGGCAAATAGCTTAAACCCAAGCTGCGGAAGGCGTTAGCAACACTGTAGCCCACGGTTTTGTTTAATACGCCGTTGAATTTCGAATCTGCGCGGCTATCGTCGCTGTGGATTAGGTCAACCATCTCTTTCAAGTATGGGTGACAGCGCATCGCACCTTGACCGAAAATCATTAAGTTACGAGTTAAGATGTTGGCACCTTCAACTGTAATCGCGATTGGCTGCGCTTGGTAAGCATTTGCTAAGGTATTTTGAGGACCTTTTTGAATGGCCTTACCTGCTTGAACATCCATTGCTGCGGTTAATACATCACGACCTAACTCAGTCATGTGATATTTAGCAATAGCGGTGACAACAGAGGGTTTTAAACCAAGACCCAAACCTTCGGTAGTTAGCACACGCATGGCTTCAAGAAGGTACGTTTTACCTGCCATTTCAGCAAGAGGCTCTTGAATACCTTCGAAGCGACCAATTTGTGTTGCAAACTGTTCACGAACGAAAGAATACTCAGAAGCAGATTTAAAAGATGCTTGTGCGGTTGCTGTACCCATTGCTGGAAGTGAAATACCACGACCTGCACCTAAGCAGCTAACCAACATTTGCCACCCGCGACCAATGTTCTTTTGACCACCGATGATGAAGTCCATTGGGATAAATACATTCTTACCACGGGTTGTACCGTTGTAGAAGCGCATGTTCATTGGATCGTGACGGTTGCCTAATTCCACGCCCGGATGGGATTTAGGAATTAACGCACAGGTAATACCAAGCTCAACTTGATTACCTAATAAACCTTCAGGGTCATAAACCTTGAATGCTAAGCCAAGTACCGTGGCAATAGGGGCAAGTGTGATGTAGCGCTTGTCCCAAGTGACAGACAAACCAACCACTTCTTCACCGTTCCACATGCCTTTTGTCACGATACCGGCATCAGGAATAGCACCGGCATCTGAACCAGCATCTGGGCCGGTTAATGCGAAACAAGGAATGTCTTCACCAACGGCAAGTTTAGGAAGCCAATGTTGCTGTTGTTCGGTTGTTCCGTAATGCATTAGCAGCTCGCCCGGGCCTAATGAGTTAGGCACCATCACGGTTACTGCAACAGAACAGCTCTTAGAAGCCAACATTGAAACGATAGTAGAGTTTGCGTAAGGGCTAAACTCTAAACCACCGAATGCTTTAGGGATAATAAGAGAGAAAAATTTATTTTTGCCTAGGAAGTCTAGGATCTCTTTTGGAAGATGAATATCTTCTTGAATGGCGTGATCGTCGATCATGCCAATTAATTCCTGTAGAGGGCCATCAATGAAAGCTTGCTCTTCAGCGCTAAGTTGCGTTACAGGAATGCGTCTAAGGGCAGCCATATCAGGCTTGCCTTGATAAATTGACGATTCTAACCAAATGTCACCGGCATCGAGTGCTTCTTGCTCAGTAACGGAAATAGGAGGTAATACCTTTTTAAGACTTTTGCGAATACTCATATCTATATACTCATCTGACATCCGACCAGTTAGTAGTAAGTATGATTCAAACGCGCGTTTGGATCAAAAGATTTAACACTAATTTTACTAATTATTTTATAAAATCCAGAAAATCAGGGGCTTATAGAGCTTAAAAAGATAGCCTTAAACGACGAGGAAAGATGTTTTAACCTTTTATTAACTTAATTTTGTGTACAAAAATTGGCTGTTTATTGTATTAAAAATGTACGAATGTCGTCATTTTTAACCAAAAGTGTCCCTGCGTTAATATGCGCTAGCCCTAACTGTTTTACGCCCAATCCAATACTCTTAGCTAAACCATTGGCGTACATTCGAGCGTAAAAGGGCAGGGAGTTTTCAAAAAACGGAAGTAGAGATGTTAACTCTACGTTTTGATCATGGTGGGCCTTAAATCCCGCATAAAAGTTTTCAATAAAGGTTTGAATCTCGGTATCGGATTTAGATTCTTCTGAAAACGTTATATCCCATGTTAATTCCGGCTTTAGCTTGCAGTTTCCTACAAATTTGCCAAACCGGTTGCCGTTAGTTTGCGGTTCAATCAGCGTCAAAATTAACTGATTATCTTTTAGATAAAGAAAGTAAGGCGTATTCACCACAGGACGGAATTTAAACTTGGCCGAAAGAACCATTAAAGACAGCAAATAATCTTTCATTAAGGTTGGCAAATCACGCGTTTCGCGCACGACAAGAGGCGGGTGCCATTGGCTGAATAGAGTAACTAAGCCCTTTCCTTGCGGATTTGCAACTTTCATAGCATGGCCTCATATCGTGCGTTA
Source organism: Alteromonas sp. a30 (assembly GCF_026788005.1). Taxonomy (GTDB): domain Bacteria; phylum Pseudomonadota; class Gammaproteobacteria; order Enterobacterales; family Alteromonadaceae; genus Paraneptunicella. Next base: position 133,731 of record NZ_JABEPE010000004.1, on the reverse strand, counting down.
TTTCGTATCGTGATCATCGACTAATGCAATCACAGTGCATTTATATGAGTCAAATTGAATATTGGATCCCAAAGGAGCAACAAAAAGGGCCGCCTGAGGGCGACCCTAAAAAGTGAACCCATCTTAGAGCGGGTTAAACCTGAATGGAATGTTTTAAATGATTATTGAGTTAGCCATATGATCGAATTCAGGAGCATGTTTGTCGAAGTAGTGCAGCTTGGTCGCGATAAAAATCATGCTGTACAAGCGCTTGTCTTTTTCCAATACCAATACATCACCTTGTTTTGCTAAGCCATTTTTAGTGAAGTAGCTTAGGTTGAATCTGAACCCAATTTGCCCCGCAACTTCTGTAGGACGAAGGTTTGATGTGGTTATATCAACATCGCCGCCATAAAGGTTTTTCAAAGACGATGAAACAAGGTCTTGCATTTCGTTTGGTAGCATTCCCGCCTTGAATACGGGCATTGGAAGTTCTTTACTTGGTGGTGTGAATAATCTTTGATTGTTGGCAAGCGCACCAATAAAAATTAATTGGTTAAGTTGTCTGCCGTCAACGGTCCACAGTTCAACATTATTACCCAGTGAATCAGGGGTTTTACTCCACATCGTTTGTGGTTGTACGTTCATGCCTTTTACATTAACGGATTTAGCGTTAATGAGTTTGTATCCTGCACAAGAGGATAAAAATAGAATAGCGATAGTTGCAAATAAAATTCTCATCGTGTCCTTACCTTAACGTCGTTAAATAGTAATTAATCATGGCTTTGTCCGTGGCGTCTGGATTCTTTTCCAAATAGCGCTGAAATTGCACAAATGCCTGTGTTTTCTTGTTTTCTTTTATGAAGAGATAACCAAGTTGTTTGTGAGCCTCTGCGGGCGAATCTTCAAATGAAATGGCGCGTTGATAAGCGTTCATAGCCAGTTTTATATCGTCGTTTTGTCCACGCAAACGATAAAGTTCTCCCAAGAAGAAACTCACATTCGCCGGTGAATAGCCAAGGGTTTCGTGCTTGTGTAACAGCACTTCGGCTTGCTCATATTCTTGAAGACTAATGTGGTTTGCCATTATTTGAGGATAAACCTGACTGACAACTTCAATGTACTCAGCTTGATTGATGCTTTCAGCGTGTTCATTCAGGGAACTTAAGCGTTGTGCTTCAGTTCGTAGCTTGTCGGCGCGTTTGTTTGATGAAGGGTGTGTTTGCCAAAATAGGCTTGGACTTTCTTTACTTTGGTCCGCTTCCCGTTCTTCGATAATGCCTTCCCAGACTTTGCTTGCTTGAATGGGATCGTAGCCGCGTAGTGCCATGAGTTCGAGTCCGATAGTGTCGGCTTCGTGTTCTTGGTCGCGACTAAAAGCATATACGGATGGCAGCATGGCGAGTGTGCCAAGCCCGTGAATACCTGTTAATGCGGCAATGCCAACATCAAGGAATGCAGAAAAAGACGTGGTGTTTTTAACGTTTCTGTAGCGCTGCAATTGATGTGTCATTAAATAATGACCAATTTCGTGGCCTAGAATTGCCGCTAATTGCGCTTCGTTTTCTACACGGAGTAGCAATCCACTCCAAATGTGCATCATGCCATTTGGGTACATAGATGCGTTAAAACCGGGATTATCAATTAAATACACGCGTATGCTAGCGCAATACTCTCCCGCCAAATCACACACCAACTTTTCCAAATATTGGTTAATTGCCGGGTCGGTAATTCGGTATGGAGAGCGCTTGGTTTCTTGTTCAAGTTTTTCAACTTGATACCAAAAACCGCCTTCATCTGTGCCTAAGCTCGGCTTGTAATTGACCTTTAATAACGGTTCTAAACTAATGCCAAGTGGCGCAGCATTAGCAAAGGGTAAACTGCTTATTAGTATCAAATACAGCGTGCGAGTCCATGTAAGAAGCATGGCTAGCTTCCTTTAACGCTCGTTGCGCGAGGCGAAGGTAAACCCGTTAACAAATTGGCAACGGTTTTTTGCGTACCATGTGCTTTGCGTAAGTCGCCGGAAGTACTCACTAACTGGTTAAACCATACAATATCGCCAGAGTTGAGGTCGACCAATGAGGCGAAACCAACTTGCATACCGCCGGTTACGCCAACGCCTAATAGCGCCAACCCAACTTGCATTGCCACTCTGCCGCCACTGGAATAACTGTCGCGCACGTATACAAACATGGCGTAATCTGCGCCCGTTTGTTGTTTTAGTAATTTGGCATCTTCACCCAGTGTCCAGTCAAATTGGTGTTTTTTATTAGGCAATTTAGACTGACCAAAGTGATGCACTAGCACGTTATAACCCACAGCTTCGTGCAACTTTTCCAGTTGAACGTTAGCCGAGTTAATGTCATCTGTAGGTGATTGATAATCTAATATGTTGAGGTTGTTGCGACTAAGTTGAAACTCAATCGCTTTTTCCATATGGCCTTTGGCATCTTTTGTCCACTTGGCGTTCACTTCGTTAAGCCCACCGGCGGTGAGCACAGATAGCTCCACATCCAACGGCATCAGCAACACTTTAGTATCGCTGTTTACGTTAGTGGTAAGTGCTCGAACGGTAGATGCTTTACTGGTTGAATTACAGCCTTGAATCACTAAAAAAGAAAGACAAAGTAGTGCTATTGAAAGCGGGGTTTTTATTGTGAATTGTTGTTTCATTTTGTTGTTGACGCTGGATACGGCTTAGCTTCGCAACCAACTCTCCATGTTTGATTGTTGTTTTTTAGTCCTAGTAGTAACAATGTGTTACATTCGGAGCTAATTATGGCAAAAAAGTGATGTTTGTAAATGTTGTCTTTTGAGAAAATGAAAAAATAGAAATAGGCTCTTGATACTAGGATGTTTATCCTGTTTTGGGTTGGATGTTGCAAACAAAATGTTAAGTATGATCGCTATTTTCTGGTTTTTATTAGGATACAGTCACTAATTTTACTTTTTTTGAAAAATGGGAAATTAAAGCTTGCCCTGCACAAAAATTGTATGTTATTTCTTAAAAAGCAATTTAACAAAAGAGATTTTTTATGCAACTAGCCCACAGTACAAAACGTTTAATTCAAGCATCAATTGCTAGCGTTGTGCTCGTGGACGTCGTGGTGATTATTATTAACTCACTGCGGGGGCGGCTGTTGGCATAATCATAAGGTCAAATTAGCAAAAACCCCCGCACGAAAGTTCGGGGGTTTTTTCGTTTTAGGGCATTCATTTTTTAACACAAAGCAAACGATAATCATTAGATAGAGGCAAATAGTCATCATGAACGGCGCACAATACATTTTGCATTTTCTGGAGCAAAAGCAGGTTCACTCCGTATTTGGCTACCCTGGTGGCGCTATCATGCCATTGTACGATGCCATGCTTGATTCATCGATAAAACACTACTTGGCAAGGCACGAACAAGGTGCAGCTTTTTCCGCTATCGGTTATGCCAGATCAACCAATTCGGTTGGCGTTTGCATTGGCACTTCTGGTCCGGGGGCAACCAACCTTATCACCAGTTTAGCCGATGCCATGCTTGATTCAGTGCCTTTGTTAGTGATCACGGGTCAGGTGGCAACCAGTTCAATGGGATCAGATGCATTTCAAGAAGTCGACGTATTGGGTTTGTCGTTAAGTGTTTGCAAACACAGCGAACTTGTTACCGATATTCGTGAGCTTCCCGCTGCACTGGAATATAGCTGGGAATTGGCACAAGAAGGTCGTCCCGGTCCGATTTTATTAGATGTACCAAAAGATGTTCTGTTGACTGAACTAAATGATACCGACATCAAGCAAAGTTCAGGTACTCAAACTTCTACCACATCAGAAATGCAAGTTATTGATGGGCATCAACAGCCGGTTAGTGAAATTAATCAACTACTTGAGCAAGCACAAAAACCTTTGTTGTATGTGGGCGGAGGAGTGGCAATGGCTGGAGCTATTCAAGAACTAAACGACTTTATTGAGCGAAGTCATTTGCCATCTGTTTCTACGTTAAAAGGCTTAGGTTGTGTGCCTAGCGCACATCCTTACTACCTGGGTATGCTCGGAATGCATGGTTTACCCGGTGCGAATATCGCCGTCCAAGAGTGTGATTTATTACTTGTCGTCGGTGCTCGTTTAGATGATAGAGCAACAGGTAAATTAGATGAATTTGCGCCACACGCCAAAGTGGTTCATGTCGATATTGATGCAGCGGAACTGGGTAAACGCCGCGCTACTCACATTGCTATTCAAGCTGATGTGAAGCAAATTTTGCCATTGTTGACGACACACCAAGATTACGACGAATGGAACGCCCACTTAAGGCAAATCAAAGCGGAAAAGGCGGTGCAGTACAGCGATTTTTCCGCTTCGGCAAGACCCGATGCGCCAAGTGTTTTACATTGCCTTAGTGAAAAACTTCCTAAAAATGCTGTTGTTGCTTGTGATGTTGGTCAACATCAAATGTGGGTGGCGCAACATATGCAATTTACAACGCCCTGCAATCATTTAACCAGTGGCGGCCTTGGCACTATGGGCTTTGGTTTGCCCGCAGCAATCGGGGCAAAAGTCGCGCGTCCCCAGCATACGGTTGTTTCGGTGTCCGGTGATGGTTCGTTCATGATGAACGTACAAGAGCTTGGTACGTTAAAACGCTATGGTATCCCTGTCAAAATCATCATTATGGATAACCAACGGCTTGGCATGGTGAAGCAATGGCAAGAGTTGTTTCACGAAGAGCGCTACAGCGAAACGAATTTATCCTGTAACCCTGAATTCTGTGCGTTGGCACAAGTGTTTGGTTTAACTGCAAGAGAGCTAACAAATAATAACCAAACAGAAGAAGCCTTAAATTGGTTATTGGAGCAAGAAGGCGCCGCTTTATTACATGTGCGCTTAGACGAACAACAAAATGTGTGGCCGATTGTGCCACCCAATACGGCAAATCATAAAATGTGGGAGCAACCATCATGCAATGCTTGAAGCTAGAAGTGAATAATAAGCCAGCTATTCTTGAACGTGTATTGCAAGTTGTTCGCTACCGAGGCTTTGAGCTAATTAGCCTACAGGTGTCTCCCCAAGGGATGGATATGTTGACAGTTTTCATTACCGTCGACGGAGTCCAACCTATAAGTAAACTAACCAATCAGCTAAATAAGTTGTATGATTTGGCCGGAATAATTCATTTAAACTTAGCTCAATCCGAGAATGCGCCACATGAAAACGCAATGCGTACCGCGTAAAAGTGCTAGGTCAACAGTACTTAGTATCAGTTTAGATTGGGCTACTGGGCGTACACAATAGGAATAACAATGTCTAAAAAACTTGCTGATTTAATTTGGTTTAATGGTGAAATCATTCCTTGGGAAAAGGCACAGGTGCATGTCTTAACCCACGCGATTCATTATGGCTCTTCTGTTTTTGAAGGTATCCGTGCTTACAATACGCCAGATAAAGGAACCTGTGTATTCCGCCTGCAAGAACATAACCGTAGGTTGTTAGATTCTGCAAAAGTCTACCGCATGACAATCCCTTATACGGTGGAGCAAATTAACGAAGCAACCTTAAACATCATTAAAGAAAACAAACTTGAATCTGCTTATATTCGTCCAATCGCATTTTATGGCGATATTGGTATGGGGCTTCAAGTGCCATTTGGTCAAGAAACTGAACTCGCTATTGCGGCATTCCCTTGGGGTGCGTATTTAGGTGAAGAAGCGTTAAAAAACGGTGTTGATGCAGGAGTATCTTCGTGGAATCGTTTGGCCGCCAACACCATTCCTACTGGTGCCAAAGCGGGTGGTAATTACTTATCTTCTCAGTTAATTTCCATGGAAGCGCGTCGTCATGGTTACGGTGAAGGCATCGCGTTAGACGTAAACGGTTACGTTAGTGAAGGTGCGGGCGAAAACCTATTCGTGATTCGTAATGGGATTGTTTCTACTACACCTAAAACGGCGGCGATTTTACCGGGTATCACGCGCGATACGTGCATGACCATGTTGCGCGAACTGGGTTATGAGATTCGTGAAGAGAACATTCCAAGAGAATCGCTCTATTTAGCGGACGAAATATTCATGTGCGGTACAGCCGCAGAAGTGACACCAGTGCGTAGCGTTGATGGCATTGATGTTGGCTCTGGTTCGCGCGGCAAGATCACCGAACAAGTACAAACAATGTTTTTCGGTTTATTCAATGGAAAAACAGAAGATAAATGGGGTTGGTTAACGCCGGTCGAATAAGCGATAAACACGCTTAAGTATAGGAGTTAGCCCCGCTGTTAACTCCTAACTTCCTCGCTGTTATCTACTTAGCTTCCTGCTTCCTCCCTCATCGGTTTAAAAAATACACTATGTTCATGCATTTTTGTGTGAATATAGGGAATCTATCGGGCAATTATGCTGGATTGATGCACGTTAATAGCGTCGTCCTGAACTTGAATTATTTAAGGTAAAAACAGTGGCTAGAAAACTCCGTTCTGCAACTTCAACTCATGGTCGTAATATGGCTGGTGCCCGTGCTTTGTGGCGCGCTACCGGTATGGCTGACGCCGATTTTGGGAAGCCCATTATCGCGGTAGCCAACTCGTTTACCCAGTTTGTCCCGGGGCATGTACATTTAAAAGATATGGGGCAGTTGGTTGCCAGACAAATTGAAAAAGCAGGTGGTATCGCTAAAGAATTCAATACTATTGCGGTAGATGACGGCATTGCGATGGGACATAGCGGCATGTTGTATAGCTTACCGTCGCGTGAGTTAATTGCTGACTCTGTAGAGTACATGGTCAACGCCCATTGCGCCGATGCTTTAGTGTGTATTTCCAACTGTGACAAAATCACGCCGGGAATGCTTATGGCGGCGATGCGTTTAAATATCCCGGTGATTTTTGTTTCAGGCGGCCCAATGGAAGCGGGCAAAACTAAGTTATCAGACCAAATCATCAAATTGGACTTGGTTGATGCCATGGTGGCAGCAGCCGATGACAAAGTTTCCCAAGAAGATGCTGACCAAATTGAGCGTTCAGCTTGCCCTACATGTGGTTCTTGCTCTGGCATGTTTACGGCCAATTCTATGAACTGTTTAACCGAAGCTTTGGGGCTATCCTTGCCCGGGAACGGTTCTATGTTGGCAACCCATGCCGATCGCGAAACGTTGTTTTTAAAGGCGGGAGAGCAGATTGTCGAACTTTGCAAGCGCTACTATCAACAAGAAGACGATAGTGTTCTGCCTCGTGAAATTGCCAACTTCAATGCCTTTGAAAATGCCATGAGCTTGGACATTGCCATGGGCGGTTCAACGAACACGGTATTGCACCTTTTAGCTGCCGCGATAGAAGGTGAAGTGCCTTTTACCATGGAAGACATCGACCGATTGTCGCGTAAAGTGCCACACCTGTGTAAAGTCGCCCCATCAACCAGCAAATACCACATGGAAGATGTTCACCGTGCGGGTGGCGTGGTTGGCATTCTTTCAGAACTTAATAAAGCTGGCTTGTTACATGCTGACAACCAACATGTTCTGGGAATGTCCGTGCAAGAAGTGCTTGATAGTTGGGATGTAACCAATCCTGCCAACGAGCAGGCAATTGCGTTTTATCGAGCCGGACCTGCTGGTATTCGCACAACCCAAGCTTTCAGCCAAGACTGTCGCTATGACAGCGTAGACGACGACAGACAAAACGGCTGTACCCGCAGCGTTGAACATGCTTACAGTCAAGATGGTGGTTTAGCCGTGCTATTCGGCAATATTGCAGAAAAAGGCTGCATTGTTAAAACCGCTGGCGTGGATGAGTCCATTCTTGTGTTTAATGGCAAAGCTAAAGTCTATGAGAGTCAGGACGATGCTGTTCAAGGCATTTTGAATGACGAAGTGAGCGCGGGCGATGCCGTTATTATTCGTTATGAAGGGCCAAAAGGCGGCCCCGGAATGCAGGAAATGCTATACCCAACCTCTTATTTAAAATCCAAAGGGCTAGGTAAAGCGTGCGCGCTTATCACCGACGGGCGCTTCTCTGGTGGAACGTCCGGGTTATCTATCGGTCACTGTTCACCGGAAGCCGCTTCTGGGGGGGCTTTAGCGTTAGTGAAAGATGGCGACCCCATTAGCATCGATATTCCAAATCGTAGCATTAACCTTGCTATTGATGATGCCGAGTTAGCTCAGCGTCGAGCTGAGATGCAGGCAAGTGATAAGCCTTGGCGCCCGGTTACACGAGTGCGTCCGGTGTCTACGGCGCTAAAAACATACGCCATGCTAGCGACCAGCGCAGATAAAGGCGCGGTCAGAGATGTCAGCAAGTTACCCGAATAACAGGAGCCTATGCCTATGCAGGATCATCATCCAAAAGAACTAACCGCCTTTGAGTATCTGCGCAAGATTTTAAGCTCACCTGTTTATGATGTTGCGGTGAATTCCGACTTAAATTACTTGCAGCGACTTTCTGCTGAGCTAGGCAATCAAATTTGGTTAAAACGAGAAGATCAGCAGCCGGTAAAATCCTTCAAATTGCGCGGGGCTTACAACCGGATTTGTCAATTAACCGAAGCGCAATTGGCTCGGGGTGTGGTCGCCGCTTCTGCGGGGAATCATGCCCAGGGAGTCGCGTATTCGGCGAAATACAAAAATATACGAGCTACCATCGTAATGCCGAGTACCACACCTGAAATTAAAGTAGAAGCCGTGCGTAATTTTGGTGGTGATAACGTTGAGATTGTGCTCTACGGCGACAACTTCAATACGGCAAATGCAAAGGCATACGCACTGGCCGAGGAGCATGGCTATATTATGCTGCCTCCCTTTGATGATCCTGATGTCATTGCCGGGCAAGGTACTATTGGTAAGGAGATCCTCGAGCAAAACCCGCATATCGACACGCTATTTATTGCTGTGGGCGGCGGCGGGTTAGCAGCAGGCATTAGCACCTATGTAAAGACCATACGCCCCGATATTCGTATCATCGCAGTAGAAGCGGAAGACTCTGCTTGTTACACCGCAGCGAGAGGAAAGGGGGCTCCAGTAGATTTACCCTCAGTTGGCATCTTTGCCGATGGCGTAGCGGTTCGGCGGGTCGGTACAGAGCCATTTCGCTTGTGCCAGCAGTTTGTAGACGAAACCATCACCGTTTCAACCGACGAAATTTGTGGCGCTATTAAAGATATTTTCGATGATACACGCACTATAGCCGAACCTGCCGGGGCGCTTTCAGTTGCCGCTATCCGAAAATATACACGAGAGAAGGGAATTTCGGGACGGAATATTGCGGGTATTTTGTGTGGTGCAAACATCAACTTTCATACCTTGCGTTATGTGTCTGAACGATGTGAATTAGGTGAACAAAAGGAAGCTGTTTTTGCGGTGAAAATCCCAGAAGAAAAAGGCGCGTTTATGCGTTTTTGTCGCTTGATGGGAGATCGTGCCATCACCGAGTTTAACTATCGTTTTGCTTTGGAAAACGATGCTCATATATTTGTAGGTACGCGATTACGTTATGGCTTACCCGAATTTCAACAGCTCACCGAAAAGCTAGAAGACGAAGGATATGAATGGTTCGACCTTTCAAATGATGAAACCGCAAAACTCCATGTACGCTACATGGTTGGTGGACGACCTGCTAGCTTGCCGAATGAACGGATATTCTCCTTCGAATTTCCAGAATCTCCCGGCGCCTTGTTGCGCTTTTTAGAAACGCTCGGCGAACATTGGAACATCACTTTATTTCATTATCGAAATCATGGCGCAGCGGAAGGCTTGGTATTAGCAGGTTTCGACATCCCAGAGCCGGAATTTGAACGTTTTAAAGAAGACTTAAATGAACTGAACTATGAATATACAGAGCAAACACAAAACCCCGCTTATCGCTTCTTTTTATCGGGGTGCGGTTAGCCGTTTTTACTTTGTTGCTCAAGCCTGCATTTTTAGCACTTTATATCTTCGGCTTAGCAGGACGCTTAGCTTAAGGATGTTAAAGGACTAAAAATGTGGATGCTATCTTGAGAAATATCGCATTAATTCAACCGCTTGATTGCTAAAAGCGTAAAAGCGTAAAAGCGTAAAAGCGTAAAAGCGTAAAAGCGTAAAAGCGTAAAAGCGCCCTTGCGTTGAATAAAAAATTTGTCTCTATTCAAACTCTAAGGCGCTGATGTTAAGGCGGTATTATTTACGCATTGTTATCTTTCGATTCACTCTGCTTTCTCAGCATCTTTTTTCGCCTCTGAACCGCCTTCTAACGCTTCCACACGCGCTTCTAACGCTTCTAACTTTTCGCGAGTGCGTTGCAGCACCATAGTTTGCACATCAAATTCTTCACGGCTAACAAAATCAAGGCGACTAAGTTGAGATTGCAGCACTTGTTTTACCTTGGTTTCCAGCCCTTCTGCCACATTTTTCACGCCCGGTGGTACGGCATCGGCTATTTGCTTGGCTAAGTCTTCGAGTTTTTTCGGATCCAACATAAGGCTACTCATAAAATAAAGGGGCGTTAGCGTTAACTTAGCACCCATGTGTTTAATCGGTATTGCATGAAGTTTATCAAATTAACGCGAGCTTACCTAAATAGAATACGGCGGGAAATGTTACCAAACTTACGTCGCGTTAAATTTGCTTGTAGAACTGAATTAAAGTTACATAAAAATAACGATTTATATAAATTTAATAACAATAATTTTACATTGGGGTTTGTTGGTCATATAATTAACCGAACTGCTACCGGTGGCAGTTCGGTTTTTCAATGTGAATGTGTTGAATTAAAGGGAAGGATGAGTACCCGTTATTAAGAAGAGTGTTATTGGGGTAATCGTCTTACCTCTCCGGTTTATATGATTTTTCTATTTTGGTAGTTGTTAATTTTGACATGGTGTTGGTTTCTTATTTTGTTTTATCGATAGCATTTTGAATAAGTTCTAGTTGTACTAAATTTACTCTAATTGCTACCGGTGGCACATTGTGAGGCGTGGTTGGAAAATGTGACTTAAAATAATAATGTTAAGAAGGTGTAACAATGGCAACATTTAAAATCCCTAAGCATTGCGCACGTTACCTGAGTGTAATTGTGGCGCTTTATTGCACAGATGCATTAGCTGAAAATCTAAGCATTGGTGCCGGTTCTGATGGTTCGAGTAAGGCAAGCGGTACAAGTTACGGAAACGTAAGAGACGGTGATCTTTCAACGTATTGGTCGCCAACAAGTTCGACAGGACGTATTTCAATTAAATGGGGTAGCAATACCACCGTTGGTTCTATTGTGATTCAGGAAGCTTCAGGGTTTGAAGGCAATATTGGAGCATGGAATGTTGTAAACCATGACACTGGTGACGTATTAGCTACGGGCTCCGGGTCAGGTAGTATCTCTTTTACACCTGTGGCGTTACGCAAAATCAACTTTGTTATCAATAGTTCTTCTGGTACGCCGGCAGTGGCTGAATTTGAGACTTACGCCGATGGATCAGGTACAACGCCGCCACCGGCAGGTCAGGTATCGTTATCTACGAGTGTCACTGGCAGCACAGTGGCTTTGAACTGGACCACAGAAAACATCGCGAACGTTAGCACAGTTGAAGTTTTCCGTGACACAGATAACAACCCAACGGGGCGAGTGAGTGTCGCAACTAATGTGTCCGGCACAAGTTATACCGATTCTAGTTTGGCAAACGGCACCTATTATTATTGGGTGAAAATTACCGACGACCAAGGTAACAGCGTTGAGTCCAGCCCGGTTACAGCAACCGTAAATGTTGAGCAACCGGATTTACCATCGGTTAGTTTAAATGCGTCCGCCGCAGGCACAAATGTTGATTTAAGCTGGTCGGTAACAGCAATTAACGTTGCCAATCAATCTGTTTATCGTGATACCGATGCAAACCCATCTGGCAGCACGCTAATCGCTTCCAATGTGTCGGGCTCTCAATTTACCGACACTAACGTCGCACCGGGCACCTATTACTACTGGGTAGATGTTGCCGATGCCAGTGGTGGAACTTATCGTTCAGAAGCGGCAACTGCAATTGTAAGCGCCCCGGGCGATGCCAATTGTGCGGCTCTGGTTAACGATGATTCGGTAAACTGGTACGACAGTGCGTTACAAAGTGACCAAGAAATCGTGGCGTGTTTATCTGAGTCTTTGGGTAAACCGGTTGGATTCGGTGGCAAAACCACTGGTGGTTATGATGCCGATGGCAACAGCAATCTTGTTGTGATCACCAAAGGCGGCAGTGTTTCGCCTGAGCAGCAAATTTTAGATGCCATTAGTTCCGCATCGCCTAACTGGATCGTGTTCGACAAAGAAGACTTTGCAAACGACACCACGCTTGCGATGTATCGTAACGGTTGTAGTAACCCAGATGTATTAGAAGCATTGGATAACGCTACCGAGGCCGAGTGTCGTGACCACACGTTATGGTGTAGTAATCACGGGGTATCTAGCGCTAACTGTAATTCTACTTTCTTCAACGACAGAATAAACGACAAGTCGCTTAATGCATTGAAGATCCCGCTTATCAACTCCAACACAACCATTGATGGACGTGGTGCTAAAGTAACCTTCTTGTTCAGCGGCTTCAAAATTGGTTCGGATAGCTCTGGCGCAAGTACGCATGTTTCTGAAAACGTGATTATCACCAACAACCGCTTTATTGGGGCAGGCCATGATGAAGATCATAACCTTGACCCAGACATGATTCGTTCAACGGGTGAGTCTCACGATATTTGGATCCACCAAAACACCTTTGAAGAAACCGGCGATTCAGCGTTTGATGTGAAAGTAGGCGCTTACGATATTACAGTTTCGTTCAACCGTTTACATAACGTTAAGCGTGCGGCGTTGCACGGTTCAAGCGACAGCAGAACCATCAACTCGCAAATTACTACCACCATTCACAATAACTTGTTTGTGACAACCGATGATGTTTACGGTAGCAGTACCTACAACACATTGCGTCGTGTGCCCTTGATGCGTCGTGGTCAATCGCACATGTTTAACAACGTATTCTACGGGTATCGTAAAGACATCCTAAGCGTACGTGTAGGCGGTCGCATTGCCTTCGATAACAACATGGTGCTTAACAACATCAACAACTCTAAGGGTGACGATTTACAAGACTGGGTTGAAGTGTTGCTAAGAGACTTCCGCGAAGGCGGTTTGGAAGTGACTGGCAGCTATGTTTGGTATGCCGATTCAGCATGTCAATTACAAGGCCAACCGGGTGACTTAACGGCTTCCCATGGTGTTACGCCAAATATGGTTGCGTCATACGACAGCGCTAGCCAAGCAACCTACAACAGCTATCGCTTTGCAGCCGGCACGGACTTAGCCGACTACGTATTTGCAACCGCAGGTAAAGGCGCGTTAGCACCTTACGTATCACCGGATTCGCTAGGCGTGTCAACGCTTATCGGTTTAGCGCCGGGTAGCTGTCAGTAAATAATTGAGCAATACAGTTCTGCAACTCCGAGTTTGCAGGTAAAGTAAAAACGGCGACATTATCACGATGTCGCCGTTTTTTTATGTCAAAGAAGGAATACCTGCGATGGCTATTTTATACAAAATCAACGAGCCAATTAGCGCTGAACAATTTATCGCGTTGCTAAATGAATCAACCCTTGGCGAACGCAGACCAGTGAGCGATGCAGAGTGCATGAAAGGCATGGTAGAAAACAGCAATTTGATTGTGACCGCATGGAATAACGGCAAACTCGTTGGTGTGGCGCGCAGCTTAACCGATTTTCATTATGCCTGTTACTTATCGGATTTAGCGGTATCCAAACACTACCAAAAACAAGGTATCGGTAAGCGATTACAACAACTGACACAAGAACAACTTGGGCCAAAGTGCAAACTCATACTTCTTTCAGCGCCCGCTGCAAACAATTACTACCCGAGCATTGGTTACACCAATAATCCTCGATGTTGGGTGTTGGAGCGGGATAAGCAAATCTAAATAGTAATGAAAATTCAGTGTTTTTCAGGGATGATATAAACCTCTACAATATTCACTTAATCCAACCTAAATTAAACTACAGTTTAAGGGTGCTTGCAGGTAAAATCGCGGCTCAAATTTGAAGAGCGCCCATGAAACTTAATCCTAAACAAAATGAAGCGGTAAATTACATTTCTGGCCCTTGCCTAGTGTTGGCGGGAGCGGGCAGTGGTAAAACGCGCGTTATCACCAATAAAATCGCCTATTTAGTGCAAAAGTGCGGCATCCCTGCGCGTAACATTATTGCGGTGACGTTTACCAACAAAGCCGCGCGAGAAATGAAAGAGCGCGTGTCGCAAACCATGGGCAAGCAAGAAGCGCGCGGGCTAAAAGTTTCTACCTTTCATACCCTTGGGCTGAATATTATTAAACGAGAAGTGAAAGCGTTGGGCTTGAAGCCCGGCTTCTCGTTATTCGATGACAAAGATTCCAGCGCACTGATAAAAGATTTAGTCGGCGATGAGTTTGGCGACGATAAAGACCAGTTACAGTTGTTGCAGTCTACTATTTCCAATTGGAAAAACGACTTACTGCTACCGCAACATATTTTAAAACACGCTAGAGACCCGCAAGACGTTGCTTTCGCCCAGTTTTATGAGACTTATCAGCAGCATTTAAAATCCTACAATGCCTTGGATTTTGATGATCTTATTTTGATGCCAACCTTGCTGTTTAAAGCCAACGAAGATGTGCGAACACGCTGGCGCAGGCAAATTAAATACGTGCTGGTGGATGAGTATCAAGACACCAACACCAGTCAGTACGAGCTAATTCGTATGTTGGTAGGAGAAAACGCACGCTTTACCGTGGTTGGTGACGATGATCAGTCCATTTATTCATGGCGCGGCGCAAAACCGCAAAATTTGGTGTTGTTAAACGAGCATTACCCCAATCTTCGACTCATCAAGCTGGAGCAAAATTACCGCTCATCGGGGCGCATTCTGCATTGCGCTAACATTTTGATTGATAACAACCCTCACGTTTTCGAAAAAAAGCTTTACTCCGAGTTGGGCTACGGCGAAATTCTGCGGGTGTTGGAGTGTAAATCTGAAGAACATGAAGTTGAGCGTGTGGTAGCGGAACTGCTAGCGCATAAATTCATGAATGGCAGCATGTATCGTGATTACGCCATTTTGTATCGTGGAAACCATCAGTCGCGCGGCTTTGAAAAAGCCTTAACCATGAACAAAATTCCCTACAAACTTAGTGGTGGAACCTCATTTTTCGGGCGCGCAGAAGTGAAAGACATGATGGCGTATTTCCGCTTGTTGGTGAATCAGGACGACGACACCGCATTGCTTCGTGTGATCAATACACCAAGCCGTGGCATTGGGCGCGTGACGCTGGAAAAAATTGGCGGCTTAGCGCACCAAATGCATTGTTCTATGTTCGAAGCCGCAATGTCGGAACAAATTCGTCATGTGCTGAGTGGCAAAGCGTTAACTGCGGTTGAAAATTTCGGTCGATGGATGGTCGAGCTTTCTGATAACGCGCAACGTGGTGACACTGTTGCCGCTATTCGCGATCTTATTAAAAGCAGTGGTTACGAAGAATATTTGTATGAATCCAGCACCAGTCCCAAGGCCGCTGAAATGGCGATGGCAAACATCAGCACCTTGTTTGGTTGGGTCAATGGCATGTTGCAAGGCGACGACCTAGAGCCGCCAATGACCTTACAAGAAGTGGTTAATCGCTTAATGCTGCGCGACATGATGGAGCGTGGCGAAGGGGAAGAAGATGACGATGCTGTTAAACTTATGACGCTCCATGCTTCCAAAGGGTTGGAGTTCCCATTTGTATTTATGGTTGGCATGGAAGAAGGCTTATTGCCACACCAAACCAGCATTGATGAAGATAACATCGAAGAAGAACGGCGCTTGGCGTATGTGGGTATTACTCGGGCGCAACGAGAGTTGTATTTTAGCTACGCAAAAGAACGCCGTCAGTATGGCGAGCTAATTCGTACAGAGCCAAGCCGTTTTCTCATGGAGTTGCCTCAGGATGATTTGGAATGGCAGCAAAAGCGTCCGAAAGACAGCAAAGAAGTTCGTCAGAAAAAAGCGGAAATTGGTGTTGCCAATTTACGTGCTAGTTTGGGCGATTTTTTGAAAGACTAGATAGCTAACGTACTAGCAAGAAACGTTTGTTGATGGTGACTGCAACGTGTCGCTAGTTTGGCTTTTTTGAGCTGGCAGTAAGGGGACTGGCTGACTAATATGGCGTCCTTGAGCAAATAAACAGCCTATCTGTTGTACGGCGGATAATTGCGCTGGAGCTTCTATGCCATTGGCAATTAAACGGAAACCAAAATTGTTAGCAATTTGCTGTAATGAATGAACTAGCTGCCTATTTTGTTCGTTTTCCGGTAGAGACTTGATCAAATGACGGTCAACCTTGACGAAATCAAACGGAAAATGACAGAGCGAGTTGAGAGAAGCCATACCGTTGCCAAAATTATCTAGAACCAAGGTTACGCCAAGGTCTTTTAGCTCTTGGATAGAGCTGTGAATATGTTGAATTGGACCATTAATATGACTTTCGTCAATTTCCAATACTAGCTTTTCCGGTGGCACGCCAGAATTTTGGATCAGCTTGATGAGTTGCTTAACCTGTTTGCTGTGCATTAAATGACTGACGGAAATGTTGATGCCAATATTGCGTTTGCGCTCTTGTTCATTCCCCGTTTCTTGCCACTCCCTTAAGCGTTGGCAGGCTTGCTCAATCATGAAGCGATCAATTTCTAGTGTCATGCCAACATGTTCCGCAACATTCCAGAATCGTTCTCGCTTTATCTTACCAAGCTTAGAATGATGCCAGCGAACGTAACATTCACAGTACAACTCTTCTTTGCTGTTTAAATCGATAATGGGTTGAGAATAACAATCGAAGTTGTTGTCTTTTAAGGTATGACGGAATTCGTTTTCTAATTCGACTTCTTCTAGTAGGCGCTTACGCATACTTTGGTCGAACATTACATAGCGTCCCCGACCTGATGATTTAGCCTGATACATAGCAGCGTCGGCATCACGGATCACTTCGCCAGCTTCTTTATACCAAGTCTCAATAAAGGCGATACCTATACTGCCACCTGAGTACATTTCCGTGCCTTCCAAACTGAAAGCATTCGACATGGTATCAAGTATACGTACAGCGACTTCTTCGGCGTCTTCGTCTCGTTCAAAGCTATCGAGTAAAATAACGAACTCATCGCCACCTAATCGGGCCAGTAAATCGTGACCTCGAATACAACGAGAAATACGTTGACTCACTTCTATTAGAAATTGGTCGCCTGCTTGATGACCCAGTGTGTCGTTAATGAGTTTAAAACGATCTAAGTCAATGAATAAAATAGCAAATTTATTTTTTGGATAGCGCATTTTGTTGGCAATTGCCAGTTCTACCCGGCTGGTAAATAATGCGCGATTCGGTAAGCCAGTGAGGGAATCATGGTGAGCATCATGAATAAGCCGAAGTTCAATTTGCTTACGCTCTTCTATTTGCTCTTTCAAACTGGCATTAGCACGGTGTAATTCTTCGGTTCGTTCTTTGACTTTATCGGTAAGTTGCTGGTTATAGGCTTGGATTTCTTCAGATGCATGTTTGCGTTCAAGTGCTACGGCAATGTGATGAGAGACATATCGTAACAGTTCCAAGTCTTTGGGCTGGTATTTGTATTTATCGTTGTAAGACTGAATTCCGACAACGCCAGAAACCACTCCCTCTACAACTAGAGGAGTGCCAAGCCAATAGTTCTGTCCTTGCTTCATCCGGTGTGCAACTTCGATGTCCAACTCACCTTCATCTGCAAGTTCTTTTGCGCGATTGGGACCAATCAGTTCGGCTCTGCCGTGCCGCAACACATATTCTGTTAGTCCCCACCCGAGTGGGCGAGGGGCAACTTGGGCATAGCTTTCGTCAGAGAAATAAGGAAATTCTAAATAATTTTCATCTTTATTATGGATGGCGATGTAACAGTTTGGTGCATGAATTAAGCGAGCAAGCACAATATGCAGGTTCGAATAGAAATTCTCCATATCGCCATCAAGACCGGCAGACAGTTCCGAAATTTCAAAGAGTGCTTGTTGCAAATCTTCAATCTTTTGGCGTTCTTGAATCTCTTCTTGAAGCTCATCGTTAATTTTTCGTAGCTGCTTTGTACGTTCGCGAATTGTGCGTTCAGTGAACTCTCGGTTCTTGACGCGATCAATCGAGGTGACAATATGCTGCGAAACGAACTGTAGCACCTCCATGTCTTCTTCATTATGCCGCACGGAGTCGTCATAACTTTGCACCACCATTGCCCCAATGACTTTGCTACCGCGTTTCAATGGCACACCAAGCCAATCGACGCTGCTTGTACCGAGATCCCTAATATCGAGTTGATTGGCTATTTCATCAAAGTTCTCTTTGGTAGCAAATAACGGGTTACCGGTTCTTAACACGTATCCGGTCATGCCATTTTTGAGTTCAGCGGCAGGTATTTGTTTTACGTTAAGTTCATCGAATTCATCAACAAAGTAAACAAAGTCAACCTCTTCGGCGACATCATCATAATAAGCAACATAGAAATTTCGGGCGTTCATTAGCCCATCGATAATTTTGTGAAGCGCGGCGTAGAGGCGAGTGAGCTCACTAACTGAGCTGGAAAGTTCAGAAATTTGAAATAACGCGGTTTGAACAAGTTCTTTGCGTTTGTATTTGTCTGCTATCTGCTGTAACTCAGGAACCAGTTCCCGTAGCTCTGCTTCGGAGAGCACTTCAGCAGGTGTTTGAGTCACCATTCTTCACATTTCTTCAGTACATTGCGTTTAGTTGCACACCGTAACAACAAAAAAGGCTACTTGATGAGTAGCCTTCGAAAGAACCCGTAAAAACACTACCATACGGATGGAATTATGGATTATTTCGCTCGTAGGCTTATTTAAAATCTGTCATAAATTCAATAGCGGCCTGAATTTCATCATCTGAACAATCACCACATGCGCCACGAGCTGGCATAGCGTTGAAGCCGTTCAAAGCGTGATCTAATAAGGTATCAAAACCTCGTTCGTCAATTCGCGGTTGCCAATCAGCTTGATCGGCCAACTTAGGTGCACCTAATGCGCCTGTTCCGTGACATGCGACACAGGCGGCTTGATAAACTGCCTCACCTGAACGAGTACCACCTGCACTTTCGGTAACGGCACCTTTAACGTGAACCTGACCAAGAGGCTTAATTCGTTCGATTAACGCTTGATTGTCATCCTGCGCTACGGCAACTGAACCCGTGCCTAAAGCAACGACTAACATTAAGACTGCTTTTTTCACATTTCTCTCCAACTGAGCCTGTGAGAAGGAACTGTAACTTTTGGGGCCAAGATTATAGCGCCAAATCCCATAGGAACAAGAAATTAATCAATAAAGTTGCCGCTAAAATCATCAATTTCGATTCTCTAAATAGTAGCAGATAAATGTAAGTCGTTATTCATATTTAAGAAAATCTTTTTATATGGCAAATCTTGACCAATTGGTTGAGTGATTGGCGTACTTTATGCAACCGTCTGACATTTCTACAATAAAACGGAACGCGTTTTTGTTCAAATAACGATGACCCGTTAACAACAATAGAAACGTTTTCCGATATTGTCGACATGAGTCGAGTATAAATTGCACCAAGTTGGTCTTTTTGGATCTTTTTGGTGCAACGATGGAGACCAAGTACGCGTGAACACTCAAGAAGTGGATGATAATAAACAGTCGGACGAAAGCCTTGCATGGCAACCAGATATCGACCTTGGTAATCATTGGTTTGCCAAGTTGCATCTGCACTTAACGCACCGCAGTCAGGGGACTAGCCTTAGCCATATTGAACGGGTTGGGCCGTTATCAGTGCAAAAAGCATTTTACCCAGAAGGGCCAGATTGCGCGCATCTTTATTTATTGCACCCGCCAGCAGGGATTGTATCTGGCGATGAGTTAGACATTCAAATTCACATGGGCGAACAATCACAAGCGCTGATCACCACGCCTGGCGCGAATCGATTTTATCGTGCACGGACTGATTCCAGCATAGGAAAGAGTCAACAAATTCAGCGCGTTTCTTGTTACTTGCACGCTAAGAGTGTGCTTGAACATTTGCCTCAGGAAACCATTATCTATAATGGTGCAGATGCGCTAAATCAGGTGGATATTCACATAGACTCCAGCGCCGTTTACCTAGGCTGGGATGTGATTTGCCTTGGTTTGCCGGCGGCCAATGACCCATTTAAGCACGGCCAACTCACGCAATTAAATCGCGTATTTTGTGATAACCATCTGTTGTTTCATGACCGTATTCACTTGTCGTCTAAGAGCCCATTATTGGATCACTCTATTGGCTTAGCTGGCTCTCCGGTTTTTGGTACTTTTATATTGTCAGCGCCTACGATTATCTCTCCCGAAAAAGCAGAAACCCTGATAACACAAATACGCGAGCTCCTTGCTCACAGGGACTTACAACACGCGTTTTCTATCACCCAAATTAATGGCCTGATTTTGGCCCGCTACCTTGGTTCACGTAGCGATTTATGCAAGCAAATATTCACCCAAATGTGGCAAATCTGTCGCCCTTACTATTGTGTTAGAGCAGCAACATCGCCACGCATTTGGTTTACCTAAATCAATAAATGTGAAGAAAGATTAAACAATCAGAAGGTAAATAACGCTATGGATTTATTACCCAGAGAAAAAGACAAACTACTGCTATTTACTGCCGCATTGCTGGCTGAACGGCGTTTAAACCGAGGCGTAAAACTCAATTATCCAGAGGCTATGGCGTTTATCTCCATGGAAATTATAGAAGGCGCTCGCGATGGAAAAAGTGTTGCTGAATTAATGGATTATGGTCGGACTTTGTTAACACGCGAGCAAGTGATGCAAGGCATTCCTGAAATGCTGCATGAAGTACAAGTTGAAGCGACTTTTCCCGATGGCACCAAATTGGTGACTGTTCATAACCCAATCGTGTAGGAGGTGAGATGATTCCCGGTGAAATATATACCGAGGCTGGTGAGCACGAACTCAATGCTGGACGCCCAACCATTGAAGTGACGGTGGCAAACAGTGGCGATCGCCCTATTCAAGTAGGTTCGCATTACCATTTTTACGAAGTAAACCCTGCACTTAAATTTGACCGTGACATCACGCGCGGATTTCGATTAGACATCACCTCCGGGACGGCCGTTAGGTTCGAACCGGGACAGTCTCGTAGCGTAACGTTAGTGGCTTATGCCGGGCGTCGCGCTGTGTATGGATTTCGAGGAGAGGTGATGGGAGAGCTTACCGATAACGCAAGCACCAAAAACAACAGCCCGGCAGAAGGGGAATAACACCATGGCAAAAATAGATAAGCGTGCTTATGCCAACATGTTTGGTCCCACAACGGGCGACAAGTTGCGCCTTGCCGACACCGAACTTTGGATAGAAGTCGAAAAAGACTTCACCCACTACGGAGAGGAAGTGAAATTTGGTGGTGGCAAGGTGATTCGTGATGGCATGGGACAAAGCCAAGCAACCCGAGAAGATACCGTTGATTTGGTGATCACCAATGCATTGATTGTCGATCATTGGGGTATCGTAAAAGCCGATGTGGGTATTAAAGATGGGCGCATTCATACCATTGGCAAAGCCGGTAATCCTGATATTCAAGATCATATCAACATCGAAGTTGGACCTTGCACCGAAGTAATTGCAGGGGAAGGGCAAATTCTTACCGCAGGCGGCATCGATGCGCATATTCATTTTATTTGCCCGCAACAGGTTGATGAAGCTTTAATGTCAGGGGTAACAACCATGATTGGCGGTGGTACGGGGCCAGCAACAGGCACCAATGCCACAACCTGCACACCGGGCGCGTGGAATATCCACAAGATGCTACAAGCCACCGATTCAATGCCCATGAACTTTGGATTTTTAGGAAAAGGCAATGCCAGCTTACCCGATGCGCTTCGGGAACAAATTGAAGCTGGTGCTTGTGGTCTTAAACTGCATGAAGATTGGGGGACAACCCCAGCAGCCATTGATTGCTGTTTGTCGGTAGCCGAAGAGTACGATGTGCAAATTGCCATTCACACCGACACCTTGAATGAATCCGGTTTTGTGGAAGACACCATTGGCGCGTTTAAAGGCCGCACGATTCATACCTATCACACCGAAGGCGCTGGTGGAGGACACTCCCCAGACATCATTAAAGCCTGTGGCGAAGCCAATGTGTTGCCTTCCTCGACCAACCCAACTCGGCCTTACACTATCAATACCGTTGATGAACATTTAGACATGCTGATGGTGTGCCATCACCTCGATTCCAGTATTCCCGAAGACATCGCCTTTGCCGATTCGCGCATTCGAAAAGAAAGTATCGCCGCAGAAGACATCCTCCACGATTTAGGTGGCATTAGCATGATTGCCTCAGACTCTCAGGCAATGGGACGTGTCGGCGAGATGATTACCCGCACATGGCAAACCGCACACAAAATGAAGCAGCAACGTGGGCCGCTTGCCCCCGATACTGAACAAAACGACAACTTCCGGGTAAAACGTTACATCGCCAAATACACGATTAATCCCGCTATTAGTCATGGCATCAGCCATGAAGTGGGTTCGGTGGAAGTGGGTAAGTTAGCAGATTTAGTGTTGTGGAAACCGGCCTTTTTTGGCATCAAACCCGCCATGATCTTGAAGTCGGGTTTTATTGCTGCTGCGCCAATGGGCGATGCCAATGCGTCAATTCCCACTCCTCAACCCGTGTATTTTAGGCCCATATTTGGCTCTTTTGGCAAAGCCAGTAGCGCTACCTCAATGACCTTTTTGTCGCAAGCGGCCATTGATGCTGGTGTGCCAGAACGTGTTGGTATGACGCGTATGGTCAGTGCTTGCAGAAATACCCGAAATATCGGCAAAAAAGACATGATCCACAACGATTGGACACCAGAAATGACTGTGGATGCACAAACCTATGAAGTGCGTGCAAATGGCGAATTACTCACTTGCGAACCGGCAACCGAGTTACCGCTAGCGCAGCGTTATTGCTTGTTCTAATTAAAGAGGAATAAGTGCAGAACATATCGTTAACAATTAACACAGGACAATCAGCATGTTGCAAGTTTATGAACGGCTCAGCGTGAAAAAAACGCAGTCGACACAACCCGATGACAGCCTCACGCTAGATTTCGACACGCGTCAAAAAGCGCGCATAAAGGCCATAACGGATGCACAGCAAAGCATTGGTATTTTCGTTGCGCGCGGGCACCCGTTAAAAATTGGCGAATTATTAAAAACCGAGTGCGGCAAAATCATTGAAGTAAAAGGGGCGAATGAACCCGTGATTACCGCGAGTACCGACGATTGGCATACGTTCAGCAAAGTGTGTTACCACCTTGGGAATCGCCATACACAACTGCAAGTAGGCGCGCGTTGGTTACGCTTTAAAACCGACCATGTTTTGCAAGAGTTAGTGGAAAAATACGGTTTACATGTGGATGCCAGCCCGGCCGTATTTGAACCCGAAAGTGGCGCTTATGGGGGGCATGGGCACTCGCATAATCACTCACACGAGCATGCTCATGAACATTCCCATGAGCATGAGCACAGCCATGACCACTAAAGCCAATGTGCGAAGTTCGGTGGACACGAATGCTATGTTGCCATCGCTTAAGCTCAATCGTTTGTTACAACTTTGCAGCGCTAATTTGCCTATTGGTGGCTTTTCCTTTTCCCAAGGCATGGAATACGCCGTTGAACAAGGCTGGATAACCGATGTCAGCAGTTGCAAAAGCTGGATCCTTACATTGCTATACGAAAGCATAGCGAGCACCGATTTACCCATTTTGGGGCGCGCTTTTCATGCTATTGAACAACAGCAACTCACCGAATTACGCTACTGGAATGAGCACTTACTCGCTTGCCGCGAAAGCAAAGAAATGTACTTTGCCGATGTGGCAATGGGCAAGGCGCTAATGCGCTTACTACGCCAACTTGAAGGCGTGGATGAAACGCCCTTCACTAATGCGTTTGAACAACCAAATGTGAGCTTTGTGGCAGCTTTCGCGTGCGCCGCATGGCTTTGGCAGCTTGATATTAGCAGTACCCAAAGCGGGTTTTGTTGGACGGTTATCGACAGTCAAGTGGCAGCCGCAACCAAACTTGTACCCCTTGGACAAACCCAAGCGCAACAACTGTTATTCGATTTAAGCGAGCAAGTGGCTCCAGTCATCGAAAGCGCCAATCGCCTTAGTGACGATGAATTAGGCAACAGTTTGCCTCGACTCGCCATGGCAAGTGCATGGCACGAAACCCAATATTCACGATTATTCCGATCCTAACGAGGACACAATGAAGAAAAAACAAATACTCAGAATAGGCGTAGGAGGCCCTGTCGGATCCGGCAAAACGGCTTTATTACGCACATTATGTCTTGCCTTGCGTGATAAATACGACATGGCAGTTGTCACCAATGATATTTACACCAAAGAAGATGCTGAATTCTTAACGCATCACGATGCGCTTTCTAGCGATCGCATTATGGGTGTGGAAACGGGTGGTTGCCCACATACTGCTATTCGCGAAGATGCGTCCATGAATTTGGCGGCAATCGACGAATTAGAATCGCGTCATCCGAATTTAGATTTTGTTCTAGTAGAAAGTGGCGGCGACAATTTAAGCGCGACCTTTAGTCCAGAGTTATCCGATTTAACTATTTATGTTATCGATGTTTCTGCGGGCGATAAAATTCCACGAAAAGGAGGGCCGGGAATTACTCGCTCCGATCTACTCATTATTAACAAAATCGATTTAGCTCCAATGGTTGGCGCATCTCTTGATGTTATGGATCGCGATGCGAAAAAAATGCGGGGTGATCGTCCTTTTATCTTTTCCAATTTGAAGGAAAATTTGGGCGTTCCTGAGATCATTCAATTCATAGAAAAAGAAGGCATGTTACAACAGCCATCCGTTTAACAAATTGAAATAGGAAATATGATGTTAAATCAAATTACATTAATTTTTAGTCTAATGACCATTTTTATAGCGTCGCCTGTTTATGCTCACCACGATGAAATTGTGGGAGATGGATTGGAGCACGAACTTTTTCATGCGTTATTATGGGGGGTTGCTATTGCAGGTGTGTTTGTTGCGGTTCGCTGGTATAAGCGAAATAAAAATAATGGCGGGTGAAAAAAATTATCTAAATTAACGGTTTGTATTAAGGTGCAATTATTGTTTTTTGCACCTGATTTTTATAAATAATTTTGTCTTACTCTTTTTATTAAACGTTGTTTTTTATTTTTAGGTGCTAAAAATGATTAACTCTTTAGTGAAGAATTTAATAAATATTTCATATTTATGAATATGTTTTAATATGTAATTGAGTGTATCTTTGTGTAATCAGGAAAGGGTTTAGAGTGCAGTCGACCATTCAATAAATGGCCGATTGGTACAGATAATGTACAGTTATTAATTTATCCTTGTATAAGGATATAGCGTAATACTATTGCTTCTGAGCAACGACGAAATGACACACACCGTCCTCATTAAATACATCCTTCATTCCTTCAACAGAAAGCGTAATTAACTTCAGGTCTGCTTGCTTAATCATTTCAGCTAATTCATCGTGATGATAGGCTTGGAGGCAATAATTATGCATCAGCTCTTTAATGTCTTCAAAGCCTCGCTGGATAACGTATTCCTGACAAATATCAACGGCATTTTTAGTGATGTCGAAATTAAAATTTGTGTAGCGTACATAACGAGTATCACCCATTTCTAATGCCGTATCCAACACCTTGTTGCGAGGCAGAAACGGCATTGCTTCAGCGCTAAACACATCAAATATTAAGATGCCATTTGGCGCTAAATGTTGGGCTGCATTTAGGATGGTTTCTTGAAGCTGAGATTTAGATAAGTGAGCAACAGCATTATAAGCGGAATAAATACAATCAAATTCGCCTTCAGAGACGGTAATCATGTTCGCCTGTTTAAACTGTAAATTTGGTGTATTGCCTGCTTTTTTCTTGGCCTGAGCAAGCATCGCTAAACTTAAATCCGTTGCCGTAACGTTGAAGCCTTGTTGTGCAATAGGGATGCATTGTGCGCCGGTCCCGCAGCTCATATCCAGCACTGTTTTAACGTTAAATTGTCGAAAATAATCTGTTAATTGTTGGACGGTTATATCTGTAAATGATTTTCCCTTAAATTCGAAAATATCATAGATGTCTGCTGAATCCGCATAAATATTGATGTCGCCCACAAGAATACTGCCTTTAATTAATTATTTTAGTCTTGTAATTAATGTTCACTTTTACTTTTGTGAAATATAAAACTTTACCTAACTTTTTTGTGATGGTAATGTTTTTTTTAGGCATTTGGCAAGTGTCTTTAATTTAATCCATTTTTCTTTCAAACGTTAATGGAGATATTTAATAAAGACGAGTATTGCAAAGTTTCAGTGCTTATAAGCCTTATATTTTTATATATGTTGTGCTTAAAGCCCTAGAGTTTGCAGGAAATATGGGTTTGAGAATTAATGAACCATTTTACTTACACTCTAAAAAAACTACAGAAAAGAGTCGCTTCCTCTTTAGTGATTGTTGTTTCTCTAGCATTAGGTGTTGCAGTTAACACCTTAGTTTTCGGCTGGATAAATAGCTATGTTATCAACCCGTTACCAGCGGTCCCTAATTCACAGCAATTGCATTCAGTAACCACAGTTGTAGAAAATAAAGATTTTATCGATTCATCATTTCTAGATTTTATTGATTATCGAGAAGATGGTGGGAATTTATCATCGCTACTGGCTTATAAGTATTTTCCCATATCCGCTCAAATTAATAGTCAAACGCACCCTATCGCAGCGGAATTAGTCTCAAAAAATTATTTCCAAACATTGCGGCTACAACCCTATGTAGGTCGCTTTTTTAGTGTTGACGATAAAATAGAAAAACCTGGCGCTGCGTCGGTTGTGGTAATTTCCTATGGTTTTTGGCAGCAGCATTTCAATGGAAATGAGGCAGCATTAGATACCAGCATTACCATTAACGGTGTCTCCCATACCATTATTGGTGTCGCACCTCAGGGTTTTAACGGCCTAAGTGCAACGGATAAACGTGACTTTTGGCTACCTGTAGCAGATCTCGGAGTTTTTTCTGGTTCAGCGAATTGGATTGAAGACCGAAAAACACGACCATTCAAAATGCTACTTCGTGTTCCAGAGTCAAGTTCACTTTCAGCGATTCAGTCACAGTTAGCGCTAGTGGCTCAGCGACTTGAGAGCAAATTCCCCGCATCTAATCTAAGCATCGCCACAAAGGTGCACCCTTTCATGGAGTCGCCTGAAGGTGGACCCACTGAAATTACAGCGCTGTTAGTGGTGTTGTTTGTCGCCAGCTTCGTGGTACTTGGCATTATTAGTACCAACTTAATTAATCTGGCCCTCGTACAAGCAATTGAGCGAAGCAAAGAAGTGAGTATTCGCCGCGCAATGGGGGCGACCACCCTAGATGTGATTTGGATTTTCCTACTAGAAGGCTTGATGCTTTCAGTGGTTGCTTCGTTACTTAGCTTAACCTTTATCTATGTACTGCAAGGTATCTTAGTGCAGTCCAACGTGTCTTTATTGATGTTAAGCACTCAATCGGGGTTACTCACGCCGGCACTCATTATTTATTGTGCAGTAATCACCTTTATTTTCGGTGTCAGTATTATCACCATTCCTTCTTTGCACCTTTCTCAACAAAACCTAGCAACCAGTTTGCAAGAGAGTATGCGCGGGTCAACAACCAGTCGCTTAACCTCTTATGTGCGTACCGCTTTAGTTATTTTTCAGGTTATGTTGGCCTTCTTAGCCCTTGCCTGTGCCGGTACATTCGTTGCCAATACCAGCAAGATAAAAGATATTCCTCCGGGCTTTAATCCAGAAGGTGTATTGCTGTTAAACCTATCAGCAACTAGCAATATTCCTGATACCCAAACGTTAATGAGTCAGGTGCAACGTGTTCGCTCAGGTCTTAATTCGATGAGTGAAGTTCAGCAGGTTTCTTACGCTGAATTTGCGCCGTTGGGCGGCAGCGGTGGCTCATGGGAAGAGATTCAAATTGAGGGCTATACCCCGCGCGAAGGTGAGAATACCAAGCTGTATCGTAACTTTGTTGGTGAAGATTACTTTTCAACAATGGGTATTTCGGTCGTTCAAGGACGTGAATTTAGAGCGTCGGATGACGCTGCATCTCCTTTCGTTACCGTTGTTAACCAAGCCTTTGCGGATCGCTATTTCCCAAACCGCACTGTATTGGGCCGCAATATTCGTGGATGGGGACGTGATATGACCATTGTTGGGGTCGTCGCAAACAGTAAGATCGACACCTTAACGGAAGATGCACAGCCCTATTTCTATGTTCCATTTGCTCAGTTTGCGAACAGCGGGTCGAACGTGATTATGCATGTGAAGTTACAACCGAAAAGCACGACTGACATGCAGCTTTATATCCAGCAAGTGGAATCTCAAGGCAATGCCATGTTTGTTTCTTGGCATATGACGCTGAAAGAGTACATGCAAGGCTCGATGTTTAGCTTGCAAATGGTTGCCTCCTTGCTCTCTATTCTTGGGATTTCTGCTCTACTATTAACGTCCATTGGTATTTTGGGCGTCGTGAGTCGCTCTGCTAACCAGCGCCAACAAGAAGTGGGTATCCGCATGGCAATGGGAGCAACGCCTTTCAAAATTATTCTTCTTTTCATGCGGCAGAATTTGCAAGTGACCGTTATCGGAGTGCTTGCTGGTTTGGCCGTATACATTGCAATTTGGCCGTCAATTGTTGAATTGCTTTACAACACCTCGGGTGTCGATCTCGGGCTGGTAATTGGTGTAGCGATGCTGATCTTAACCGTGTCGTTATTTGCTGGTCTGGCGCCGTGTATCAAAGCAAGCAGGCTTAACCCTGTGGATGCGCTTTCTGTTCATTAAATAAGCTCATGTTAGCGAACTTAAAATAATAACAACCTCAATCGTACTGATTTCAAATGGAGATATAGGTGTGAGTAATCAGGTAGACCACTTATGCAACTCTGTCACGCAATACATTAATAAACATGCTGCTGCTCGTGGTCAGGATATTGCTTATCGTTTTGTTAAGTTTAATCGCAGAAATGGCGAGAAAATCGTAGAAAGTGTTTCGTATCAGCAACTCAACAAAACGGTTGAGCGTGTTGCGTTACACTTAAGCTCGCAAACACAGCCTCAAGATCGTGTGGTATTAGCCTTCCGCAGTGGTTTAGAGTTCTTATATGGCTTTTATGGCTGTTTGCAGGCGGGCGTTGTTGCCGTACCTGTGCCATTGCCGCGTTTTGCTGGAAAGGCTGATCGCTTAGCGTCCATTGTTGAAGATACTGGCGCAGCGTTAGTGCTGACAACGTCTGAATTAACGGAATCAGGCAAATTCGACCAAATCAACTGCCCTAAAGTGAGCATTGATTCCTGGCTGGAATCTGAGCCGCAAGCGACAGAATTACCCGAAATTACGGGTGATATGTTGGCTTTCTTGCAGTATAGCTCAGGCTCTACAAGCGAACCTAAAGGCGTCATGGTGACGCAACAAAACTTGGTTGAACAAGTGCAGTTGTTAACCGGCGAAATTGACGCAGATACAGGATCGGTTATGGCAAGTTGGTTGCCACATTTCCATGATTTAGGTTTGGTGCTTGGTTTAATCAATTCCGTGTATAAAGGGGGACAAACCGTCTTTATGGCACCGGAAACCTTTATTCAAAAGCCGGTTTACTGGTTACGCCTTATTAGTGATTATCAGGCTAACTTTACCATGGCGCCTAACTTCGCTTTTGATCTCTGCGTTCAGAAAATTGCAGACGCCGATTGTGAAGGGGTAGACCTTTCATCTTTGGTTTGTGCAGGCATTGCAGCGGAACCCGTTCGTGCCCATACGATTGAAAACTTCACCAATAAGTTCAGTTCATTTGGATTCCAAAAGAGTGCTTTTTTCCCATCATATGGACTCGCAGAAGCCACATTATTAGTTGCGGGTAAAGGCAGAACACGCACCTTAAATATGCGTAGTTTCAATTCACGAGACTTGGATGCCGGCAAAGTGGTTGCATGCGATGACAGCGATAAACAAGCACGTCGATTGGTATCAAACGGGCAGATTTGCTCCATATTTGAAGCCGCCATTGTTGACCCAGAAACGCATCAACTCGTTGGACCGAACCAAGTAGGAGAGATTTGGATTCGAGGCGGCTCAACAACCCAAGGTTACTGGAATCGTGATGAAGATAACCAACATCACTACAATGTTGCGTTAGAAGGTGGTGATGAAAACGGCTATTTCCGTACCGGCGATATTGGTTTCTTATTCCACAACGAATTATATGTTTGTGGTCGAATCAAAGATCTCATTTTAATTCATGGTTCGAATCACCACGCCGCTGACATTGAAACCTCGATAGAAGCTAAGTTAGGCGACAAAGTAGCGGAAAGCGTTGCCTTCTCTGTTGATGTTGACGATCAAGAGCGTTTAGTGGTTCTGCTTGGCTTAAAGAAAAACGAAGACAGCGATCCGCAACTTGCAGACGAAGTCATCAGTGCGTTATTAGAAAACCACGAGCTGGCGGTTGATTATGTATTAGCCGTTACCCGCAAACTGCCGCGCACCACATCAGGCAAAATTCGTCGTAACCAATGCCGCCAAGATTTCCTCAATGGCACCTTGGATTACGAAACCCTTTACGAAAAACCCAAAGATGCGAAAAAAGTTCAAGCCGTAGAAGCGCCTGAGCCAGAACAAGAAAGCGTTGCATTTACCGATGAACTGAACTGGTTGTTCACACAGCTTGGTAAACATTTACAAACTGATAATCCAGAACAGTATCGTGATAAAAACCTATCCGATATTGGTTTATCAGGCTCGAAGTTGTCGATTTTGTCTAACGACCTACAAAAACAATATGGTCGTTTATTACCGCCAAGTTACTTGGCAGAATTTGAAACGGTTGAAAAGATTGCACATAACATTGCTGACTTTAAACCGGCTTCCGATACCGACTTTAAATCTGTTGATGAGTTACTTGAAGAAAACTTCGACAGTGATGGCAGTAAAGATGAGCCTATCGCCATCATTGGTGTTGCTTGTCGTTTTCCCGGCGCGAAAAATAAATTCGAATTTTGGGAAAACTTGTGTGAAGGCGTGGATAGCTTAATTGAAGTGCCAGAAGATCGCTGGGACATCGATAGCGTATACCACGAAAACTCATTAGCCGTCGGCAAAATGAATACGCGTCGTGCGGGCTTTATTTCTGATATTGACCAATTTGACCGTAACTTCTTTAGCTTGTCTGTGCGTGAATGTGTGCGTATGGACCCTGCTCACCGCTTGTTAATGGAAGTGGCTTGGGAAACTTTCGAGAATGCGGGCGTTAAGCCGTCAAGTATGGAAGAAAGCAATACCTCGGTTGTTGTTGGTATTTCCGGTAGTGACTATGCACAGCTTCAGTTTGGCGACGAAACCCTTGCCGACTCCTATGCCGGTTTAGGCTCAGCGCTAACCAACGCCGCTAGTCGTATCTCACATTTTTATAACTTGCGAGGCCCCGCTTTAGCCGTTGATACCGCGTGCTCCTCGTCATTAACGTCGGTGCATATGGCGTGTAAGAGCATTCGAAGTGGCGAATGCAGCATGGCATTAGCAGGTGGTGTGAATATATTGCTTTCACCAAACGTCACCATGTCATTGACCAAAGCTGGGATGATGGCACCTGATGGCAAATGTAAAACCTTTGACGAAAAAGCCAATGGTTATGTGCGTGCAGAAGGGATTGGTTTGGTATTACTTAAACCACTTTCAAAAGCAAAAGCAGACGGTAATCACATTTGTGCGGTTATCCGTGGCAGTGCCACCAACCAAGACGGTAAATCATCAGGTATTTCTGCGCCAAACGGTGAAGCACAACAACGAGTAGTGCTTGCTGCGTGTGCCGATGCTGGCATTCAACCGGGAGATTTCGATTACGTTGAATGTCACGGTACAGGAACATCGTTAGGTGATCCCATTGAAGTTAACGCACTGGGCGAAGTATTAAAAATTGGTGCGGATGACAATACCAAATGCAATATCGGCTCCGTTAAAACCAACATTGGTCACGCCGAATCTGCGGCAGGGATTGCTAGCTTAATTAAGGTGACAATGATGTTGGAAAACAACATTGCACCGAAAAGCTTAAACTTTGAAACGCCAAATCCTGCCATTGATTTCGACAACATTCGCGCAGCGGTACAAACCGAAACCGGCACACTTCGTAAGCACGATAGACCTGCGCTTATCGGGGTCAATAGCTTTGGTGTTGGCGGTACAAATGTTCATATCGTATTAGAAGAGTACGAAAATGAAGCGGCACCTGAACTACCCAGTGACCTGCCTGAGCAGTGGATGTTGCCCATTAGTGCTAAAAGCAAAGTGTCTTTACAAGGATTGGCTTCAAAAATAGCTGACTATGTTAATGCCAATCCAGATAAAGCATCGCTTGCAGCTTTATCTAATTCATTGTTTACGCATCGCGAGCATCTCGCGCACAGAGCCTTAGTGACAGGTAAATCACCGGACACGCTTGTGAAAGCATTACAAGCGGTGTCGGAAGAAACCTATCATCCAAGTGCTGTTGTTGGCAGTGCCTTGAATGAAGTAGACGACCAAAAGCTGGCCTTTGTTTACGCTGGACAAGGCCAACAATGGTGGGCAATGGGACGTGAACTGTTTGCTAGTGAGCCAGTTTTC
Organism: Alteromonas sp. a30; assembly: GCF_026788005.1. GTDB lineage: Bacteria > Pseudomonadota > Gammaproteobacteria > Enterobacterales > Alteromonadaceae > Paraneptunicella. The sequence continues at coordinate 101,018 of NZ_JABEPE010000004.1, read as the reverse complement.
CGTGAACAGGTAGAAATGTGCGATAAAGAAATGGCGCAATACACGGATTGGTCACTCATTGAAGAGCTGCACAAAGACGAAGCAGACTCGCGCTTAGATGACACCGAAATTGCGCAGCCAGCCATATTCGCGATTCAAGTCGGCTTAACCGCGCTTTGGCAGTATCAAGGTTATCAACCAAGTGCCGTTGTCGGTCACAGTATTGGTGAAGTTACCGCAGCGTACGTCGCAGGTTGCATTTCCTTCTCAGAAGCGTGTCACCTAATCATTATTCGTGCGCGCTTAATGCAAGCAGCAACGGGTCACGGCCTAATGGTGAGTGTGGAATCGACACTTGAAGAAGTGCAACCATACCTAGAAACCCATGCTGATAAAGTCGATGTAGCAGCCATTAATGGCCCAACAACATTGGTATTGTCTGGTGATGTTGACACGCTACACCGTGTCACCGACAGACTCGAAAATGCAGGCATTGCCTGTGTGAAACTACCCGTTAACTACGCTTTCCATAGTTATCAAATGGAAGATAGCAAGCATGATTTGATTAAAGCGCTTAGCTTCTTAAAACCGATGCCTGCGAAAATCCCACTTGTTTCAACCGTGTCTGGCGAATGGCTCGCGCAAGGCGGATTACTCACCCCAGAATACTGGGGTGAAAACTTGCGTGAAAAAGTCATGTTCAAGGCCGGGATCGAAACCTTAGTGAACTCGGGTTACACCAGCTTTGTAGAGATTTCAGCAAGACCCGTTCTGCAACGTGTTATTCGCAAAACGGCTGAGCAATTTGTTCCAAGTTGTCAGGTGGTGGCGAGTTTACAAAAAGATGAACAAGAACAAGAAAGTTTCGCTAAATCTATCGGCGACTTGTTTGTAGCTGGTCTGGAGCCGCATTGCGCATTGCAAAAGTTATATCCGGTATTTGAACCTCGCTTGCCAAGCTACGCGTGGGATCAACAACGCTTCTGGTTAGATGGTCCACATGTTGAAGCGCGTAGTCGTTTGTTGCATCACCCGTATTTGCAAGTGCGTTTGCCAATTGCACAAACAGGCTGGGAAGTCCGTTTGGATCACCATATCAGTGCGTACTTAACATCATTGCGAGTGAATGGCGAAAGCCGTCTACCAAATGGTGTGGCGGTTGAGCTTGCTCAAGCTATCAGCAAAATCCAAAGTGAAGAATCACCGTTAGAACTACAAGGCGTCAAACTGCATTCGCCTGCAATTCTAAAAGAAGGTCAGGCATTGCCGGCGGTTCAAGCGTTTGTGTTCGAGCAAGCGGTTGGCTTTAAAACGTTAGAAATTCGTGTTCAAGAAAACAGTGAAGAAGGTAAAGCAAATAACTGGCGCACACTCGCAGAAGCCAGCTTAGTGCCTCCGGCGCAGCGTTTGCCAAATGCAACGTTAAATAAGTTTGTATTGGAAGAACGCGTTCAAGGCTTAGAAAGCTTCCCGAATATTGTGTTGTACAAAAAGTTCGCTGAAATGGGACTTGAGTACGGCGCCGCTAACCAAGGCATTACTAACCTATGGTTTGATTCACGCGTTGCGGTTGCTGAACTTGCTCCGCTTGAGAACGAAGGTTACACCTTAGATCCTCGTTTAGTCGATACCATCGAACAGATGTGTAAAGTGGTTCAAGGCACTGCCGGTAGCCACACCGACATGGATGGTATTAACGCGGTTAATCAGATTAGCGCCGAAAAGTCGGCAAGATACGTGGAGGTCTCGTTAAAAGACACCCCCGAAAAAGCTGCCGATTTTGATGTGTTCGTTTACGACCAAGAAGGCGTGTTATTGCTCACGCTAAACAGCTTGTCGTTTGTTGCGAGCGATAGCCACAGTCGTAATGCTGGGATGCCACAAAATACCGATTATTGGCAATATTTCTTCGAGTGGGAAGAATCCCCAGAAGTGGATACACAATCCCGTCCTCATAGTGAAAATGGTTACTGGTTGCTATTAGCTGATAGCAAAGGCGTATCTAGCCAATTGAGTGCGTGGTTAAACTACAATCATCAGCGCTTCTTGAAAGTGAGCACAGGTGACGCTTTTGGTACCGATGACAAGGGCGATTATTTGGTTGATCCTACTTCACAAGAAAGTATCGACACGTTAATTCGAACCTTGTTCATTGAAGGCAATCGCCAATGTATCGGCATTGTTCACGCCTGGGCTTTGGATACACACCCTTTTGCTGACACTGAATTAGCGAACTTCCGACATGACATGTTCCTATCGATTATCAGTGCGGCTTACACCATGGGAGCAGCTTCGAAGCAAGCCATTTCAGGACGCCCTCGGGTATACATGCTCACTCAGAATGGTCAAAACGTGCTCGAAGGTGACAACATTGAACCGGCGCAAGCGTCGATTTGGGGCTTCTGTAAGAGTGTGGCTATTGAGCATCCTGAATATGCTATTTCTCGTATCGACTTGCCCACTGAATACGACGAAGACGATATGGATGTGCTGTGCACAGAAATCTCTTCCAATAGTAAAGAAGATCAAGTCGCGATTCGTCAGGGTAAGCGTTTTGTTGCGCGTATGAATTATCGCTTCGATCCAGAAGCCGGTTCTCAAGAACGAGAATATCCAGATTACGAATTAGTGCCGCGCTGGGATGAAGACACGTGTTACTTAAGTAAACAGAAGTCTTATCGTGAACTCGCTGGAGCAGACCAAGTGAGTGTGGATGTGAATCAGGTGTTAATTGCGCCGTCGCAGCTCACCCATGAAGGCGGTGTACCACAGGTAAACTTGTGGTCGGGCGTCGTTGCCGACACGCAAGAAACCGTGTTCTCCATGATACCTGTCACCTTAAGCAACCATATTTGTGTGAACAAAGACGCGCTGACGCAGGTTGAAGGTGACTTCTCACTCGCGAAGTTCGGTTGTTCCATTCAGCCTAACGTGATCGCTCATCTCGTGTTGAGTTATTTTGGCAAAATTCAAAAAGGCCAATACGTGTGGGTTAATGGTATTGAAACCGCGCTGGGTTCTGCGTTCGCCGTACTGGCGAAACTGGTTGGTGCCAAAGTGTTGGCAACGTCTGCGCAGCACCTTGATACGGAGCAATATCGCCATGTGACCTTAATGGGCTCACTTGCCGATTGCACCCAAGAAAACGTGCATTTCCAAACCAAACAACGCGGCGTGGATTTGTTCGTTAACTGCTTAACCCATGCCGATTTGTTACATGTCAGCGGCTTTATGCACAGCTTCGGCACTTTCATCGACATGGCATCAGAAGCTCAAGGCTTGGGCGCGAACTTGCAACGCTTACGCTTAACCGCAAACCAAGCGTTGCGAGCGGTAGACATTCACGACTTAGTGTCCCACAACTATGACCTTGTAAAAGCCTCGCTTGAATACGTCATTGAAGGCTTGCAAAAAGGGCGCATTAAAGCGGATGTACAAGTTGTGCAAATGCTTACCGACAACGAAATCGCCGTTGAAGCCAATGCTCCGTTTATTCTGACATTGCCAGAAGGAGAGCACACAGCACAAAACTCTGTTTACCACAAAGATGCCACCTATTTAGTGACAGGTGGCCTCGGTGGATTGGGCTTGTCATTAGCGAAACGTTTAGCGCGTCAAGGTGCTGGCAACTTGGTGTTGTTAGGGCGTCGAGCACCGTCACTGAAACAAATGGACGAAATCGCGGCTATCGAAATGTTGGGCGCGAAAGTGACCACCTTCCCAGTGGATGTCGCAGATGAAGAACAAGTGAAGCAATTATTTGCAACGCTACGTGAATCATTGCCGCCACTCAAAGGGATATTCCATGCGGCAGGTATGTTGCGTAACGCCTTGTTATTGCAACTCGAACAAGATCATTTCCTCGATGTTTTTGCCGCCAAAGTGCAAGGCTCTTGGAACTTGCATGTGCATTCACAGCAAGACGATCTCGACTTCTTCGTGATGTTCTCATCATTGGCTTCTGCTATTGGCTCTCCGGGACAAAGTAACTACTCGGCGGCGAATGGCTTCTTGGATGGCTTATCCGAATACCGGAAATTGCAAGGTTTGCCGGGCACGAGCGTGTGTTGGGGACCTTGGGAAGACGTTGGTATGGCCGCGGCTGAGGAAAACTTAGACAAACTCTCTGAGCACGGTATCGGCACCATTGCATTGGAAAAAGGCTTAGCGTTATTGGACGAGCTTATTGAGCAAAAACTGCAAGGTTGCGTTGCCAGCTTACCAATGGATTGGGCGCTTTGGAGTCGTTACTTCCCAACGATTGCGGTGTTGCCATTCGTGAGCAATCTCGTACCAGAGCAAGCATTGTCGCAAAGCCAGATGAGCAAGATTACCCGTGAACACATCCTAAATTGGGATAGTGAAAAGCAGCTTGAAGCGGTGAAAGACGCACTGGTAAGAGCCGTGAGTCAAGCCATGATGCTCAGCCCTGAATCCGTCAGCCTAACAACGCCACTTACGGCGCTAGGTTTGGATTCTATTGTGGCGCTTGAGCTGAAAACACGGATTGAAGGTTACGTGGATGTGGTTATCCAAACCTTCACCTTGCTGAAAGGCTATGACATCAACGAACTGGCTGAGATTTTGAAAAATCAGATGCTAGAAGGGGAAACCGAAGTGGCAGCAAGCGAAGACGTTAGCACGGAAAACGTGGAAGACGATTTGAGCGAAATGTCTGCCGACGAAGTTGACGCCTTACTGCGTGAATTGTCCGAAGAATAAAAGTTTAACGCTGGCCCTCGGGCCAGCAAACAGGAATGACCAATGAAAGTCTTACCCTTTTTAATTAAATATTCGCCTTGGCTTTTGGTGCTATCCATTGGCACAGGTGTTATCAGCGGTGTTGCTAGCTCCTTTATGATTGCGCTAGTGAATGAGCGGGTCTCCAAAATCGAAAACCCGGCTGAATATACCGCAGCAATCTTCATGGCGGTTGCCTTTATTGCCTTGATGGCAGAGTTATCTTCACGTTTGGCTTTATTGCGTTTATCAACGCGCGCGGTGCGTAAAATGCGACTTGCCTTGTGTGATCAAATCTTACTTTCTTCGCTACGTAACATTGAGCGTCAAGGTGGCGACCGTTTAATGGCGGCGTTAACCGAAGACATTCATCGCGTAACCGAAGCCTTAACGCAATTCCCAGTGCAATGCATCAACTTGGCGATTATTACTGGGTGCTTCTCTTACTTATTTTACTTGTCGTGGGAATTATCGCTGATTTTCCTTACTTTGTTTTCCTTTGGCATTTTCATTCACGAGCTTATCGTGCGTCGCACGCGTCCATTATTGGAACAAGGTCGTGATAAATGGGATGAACTCATCTCTCACTACAACGGCCTGATTGATGGCAACAAAGAACTGAAAATTCACGCACAACGTCGTTTAGGTTTTTCTAACGAAGAACTGCGCCCAACGGCACAAAAAATGATGGAGTTATCGTGGGGCTGGAACAAAATTTTCTCGGTCGCTGAATCCTATGGGCAGTTCATTTACTACGCTCTGATCGGGATTATTTTGTTTGTTGTTACCCAATATGCAACTTATCCCGCCGAAGTGCTAACAGGCTTCGTGTTGATGCTGTTATTCATGAGTGGCCCGATTTCAGCGATTGTTGGGTCGTTTCCTGTGTTCCACAGTGCAGACATCTCCATGGAGAAAATTCAGTCGTTAGATTTATCTCTGCAAAAAGATGACGAGCGTGACATCAACGATTTGTCTGAAGCTGCGCACAGAAGCATTGAGCAATTTGAATCAATTGAACTAAAAGATTTTTGCTACGAATACGAGCACGAAGAAGGCGAGTCTGGGTTTACCTTGGGTCCCCTCAATATTGCGTTTAAACCTGGCGAGTTAGTTTTTGTCATTGGTGGCAATGGTTCAGGTAAAAGCAGTTTTGCCCGTTTATTTGTTGGTTTGTACTCACAGACTTCGGGGGAAATTATCTTTAATGGCAAAGAAGTCACGACCGAAACCAAAGACGCGTACCGCCAACATTTCTCGGTCATTTTCTCGGATTACTACCTGTTTAAAACCTTGTACGGCATTTTTGATGACAGCAGTTATGAAAAAGCAGAGCACTACATCAATCGTCTGCAACTGCAAGACAAGGTTTCCATCATCGACCGTCAGCTTTCTACTTTGGATTTGTCTCAAGGTCAGAAAAAACGTTTGGCATTGCTGACGGCATTCATTGAAGGACGCGATATTTATCTCTTCGATGAATGGGCAGCAGACCAAGACCCGGAATTTAAGCGTGTTTTCTATCACGAAATTCTGCCAGAGCTTAAAGCACAAGGGAAAACCCTGATCGTTATCAGTCACGATGACTACTACTACGATGTTGCTGACCGTGTGGTGCGCTTTGCAGAAGGGCAAATTGTAGAGGATTACTACAAGGATAAAACAACGGAAAAGACAGCGCCTGTGCTGGAGAAATCTGAGTAATTAAAAGTCGTTAATCAAGTGGTGTAACGTGAAGTCGCAAGTTGTTTGGCTACGCTGGATAAAAAAAAGTGATAGCCCGAAGTTTAGGTTGTTTTGCTTTCCCTACGCAGGTGCTGGGCCTGAGGTTTATCGGCCTTGGGCGCAATACTTAGGCGAAGAGGTAGAGCTAGTGGCGGTGCATTATCCGGGGCGCGAATCTCGGGGGGATGAAACGGCCTGTACAAACTTGCCTGCGTTAATTGATGGCTTGGTGCCAGCGATGCGTCCGCATCTGGCCATTCCTTTCGCTTTTTTTGGTCATAGCATGGGCGCTTATGTGGCGTTTTTAACCGAAAAAGCGTTGGTTGAGCATAACCTTAAACGCCCACAACACTTGTTCTTTTCCGGTGCCAGAGCGCCATTTTTACAAGAAGAAAACCCGGTTCACCAACTCGATAAAATCGGCTTTTTAAAAGCCATTATTGCCATGGGCGGTATTCCTGATGAAGTAAAGAAACATCCTGAACTTATCGCCCAAATATTGCCCATTTTACGGGCAGACCTTACCGCCTGTGAAAGCTTTGAATACCGCATCCGTGATGACCTTGGTGTGCCTTTTACTGTGTTAGGTGGTGATGCTGATCCTCGCGTAAGCACTGAGGCACTTTCTGCCTGGCGACAGTTATCTTCCACTGGCGCGGATGTACATGTGTATCCCGGCGATCACTTTTTTCTGAATCAACATCGAGCGCAAATTGCGGCTTTGATTAATCAAACCGTCATTTAGGAGAGCGGCAGAGAATGAGTAATATAAATATTGATGCGATGAGCGCCGAGGAAAAACGCGCCGCACTGCAAAAACTCCTAAAAAGTCGAGCGAGCAAATACCCGTTGGCGATTGGTCAGCGTGATATTTTCATGCATCAGCGTTTGTACCCGCAAAGTGCTGCGTACAACATGCCGTTGAGCATTGTGCTAAATGGTCCAATCAATGACATTTCCGTTGTCAAAAACGCGCTTGAATATGTAGTGTCGCGGCATCCGGTATTGCGTACACGTTTTAGTTTCGATGGTAATGCACCAAGCCAAATGGTGCGCGACAACGTGACATTCGACATGCCATTCGTAGACATTCAAGAAGACATCCCAGAAGATTGGGAAGGTTATATTCTTGAAGACTCATTGCGCCAAGCTTCCACGCCGTTTGATTTAGAAAAAGACACCTTATTCCGCTTCGAATTATTGAAATTGTCGGAAGTGCGTCATGTGATTCAAATGACAGTACATCATATTATTTTTGATGGTTGGTCAATTGGTGTCTTTTTACGTGACTTTGCCGCTGCGTACCTTGCCTGTGCTGATGGTGTAAAACCCATGTTGGGCAAGCTAAATCATAGCTACAAAGACTTTGTGAAGCATCAGCAACAACAAATCGAAAAACAAGCCGAGCGAGCTAGCGAATATTGGAAAGCGCGGCTTGCGAATTGCTCTGAGCAGCTTGCGTTGCCGTTTGATAAGCCGAAAGGCGAGCGCCAAACCTTTAATGGTTCCTTGTTGGTTAATCGGATCGATGAACATCAAGGACAACAAATTACCGAATTTGCTAAACAGCAACATGTCACTTTATTTAGCTTTTTCTTGTCCACGATTTATTTGTTGTTAGCACGAATTAGTCGGCAAAACGACATTATTTTGGGAGTAAGCCGAGCCAATCGCGATGACGAAAATTTCCGTAGTTTCATTGGAATGTGCTCGGAAAATGTACCTATGCGCGGGCAGTTGGACTTATCCCAATCCTTTTCCGAATTCGTGAAATTGACGCATCAGCAAATGATGACCGACATGGAGCATGCGTCTTTGCCGTTGGGCAGGATTTTAGAAGCAATAGAATTCCAACATGATCGCTCGCATAACCCTTTATTCCAAGCCGGGTTCGATTTTCAAAATACGCCTTGGCCTAAGTCGTTAGAAAATTATGTGTATTTGCTAAACGGCGACACGGGCTCGTCAAAATTAGACTTGAATATTAACCTGAGTTTGTTTGAAGAAGGCATGTTTGCGATTTTCGAATACAACTCAGATTTGTTCAGTAAACAGGCTATTGAGAACATCTCCAATGCCTATACGGCGATGTTAACGTCTATACTGAGTGATGCTTCTCAGCCCATGAGTCAGCTTAATATTGTCAGCGACACGCAGCGCGAAATACTCACGAATTTTGGTCAGGGAGCGTTAGCTGAGCCACAGTTTGATTCGGTGTTACACGCTTTAAATCATTTTGCCCAAACTCAGCCAAATAGCATTGCCTTAAGTGAAGATGCGCGCGAGTTGAGTTATCAAGCGTTACTGGCTCAGGTAGGGTATTGGTCGGAACAACTGCAAGCAAACGGCGTTAGTGCTAACAATATTGTGGCCATCGATTTACCACGTTCAATGGATGTGGTGATTGCCATGTTAGCGATTATGCAAGCGGGAGCGGCGTATTTGCCACTAGACCCGGCATTGCCGTTGCCGAAAAAACAAGAATTTATTGAACAAGCGCAGTGTGCGCTGGTATTGCGCGTCGCTGAAGATAACACTTTGGATGTTGCACAGTTAGCCTTCATTGTGAATCAAGAAGCGCCAATGGTTGACGCATTGAATGTGCCTGTGACGGCCGCTCTTGCTAAGGAGCAACGCGCTTACGTTATCTTTACCTCCGGCAGTACAGGAAAAGCCAAAGGCGTTCAGGTATCGCATCATAACTTGCGTCATTTTTGTCAGGCTGCGCAGCAAACTTACGGCATCAGCACCGAAGATACGGTCTTGCAATTTTCCAGTCTTAGCTTCGACACCAGTGTGGAGGAAATTTTCCCTGCGCTGTGGAGCGGCGCGCGATTACACATTCGCCCGAATGACCTGCATCAACGGTTACATGACTTTTGGCCTTATTGCCAGCAGCATGGCATTACCGTACTCGATTTACCCACAGCGTTTTGGCAAATCTTAGTTGAGCAGTTATCGGAGCCTGAAAACGTTATCGACTGCGGCCGGTTACGTTTAGTCATTGTTGGTGGAGAAGCCTTACCTAGCCAGAAATTGGCGGCATGGTTTAACGCTATACCAGCCCATGTTCAATTGATGAACACTTACGGACCAACAGAAACCACGGTGGCGGTGACAGCCGATGCGGTTTCTCGTGAAGCGCATCTAGCCGAAACGGCAGACACCGAAGCAAAAACGAAAACAGGGATCGCAGCGCTGGGTCATCCCATGCCTAACACCTTTATTGCGGTGGTGGATGCGCAAATGCAGCCAGTGCCGCCAGGCGTATGGGGCGAAATTATCATTGCTGGAGAACAAGTCACTCAAGGGTATTTAGGTGCAGATGTATCCTCCCAATCAGCTTTCACTGAGTATTGCCCTACCTCTGAGACACCTATGCCAGCTTACCGCACAGGTGATATTGGTCGTTTTACATACGATGGCGTGTTGCATTATCAAGGCCGTGCTGATGGACAGGTAAAGAATCGAGGTTTCCGTATAGAGTTATCTTCTGTGGAAGCGAGCTTATTGGATGTGACTGATGTCACCCAAGCTGCGGTCGCCATGATCCCAGAAAGTGAAAAAAGCCGAGCGCAATTAGTCGCGTGGGTGTGCGTTAAGTCGTCGCAGGAAAGTCAGCATGAAGCGCAGATTAAAGAAGCGCTTAAGGTAAAAGTGCCGGCGTACATGATCCCCGACAGAATTGTGACCTTGCCACAATTACCACAAACAGCCACGGGTAAAATTGACCGTCGTACGCTGGTGCAGCAATGGCAAACTGGAGAATTTGTTGCGATTGCAGGCCCTCAAGCGGATGCCAAGTTGCCAGAAACGCCTTATGAACATGCGGTAATTGAGTTAAGCAAATCGTTGTTAAAACGTGAGGAAGTGTCTCTTGCGGATAACTTTTTTGCGTTAGGTGGTCACTCCTTGCTATTGGCCTTGTTAGTTAACAAACTCGACAAACAGTTTGACACCACGATTCCGCTTAATCGGGTGTACGAAGTCAATTCACTCGGTGAGATAGCCAAGGTATTAGAAACCGCTGTCACACACGATGAACCCGCGTTACAACCCATTAGTAAACAGCCACGTAATGCATCGCAAAACAATGTTTTCCCTGCGTCATCTATGCAGCGTCGCTTGTGGTTCATTGAGCAGTTAAACCCCGCACGTTCACAATATTTGGTGCCAGTGGTATTTGATGTATCTGGTGCATTGCAATTGCCGTTATTTGAGCAAGCCATGCAGATATTGGTGCAACGACACGAAATCCTGCGTACTCGTTTGTTTGAGCAAGCGGGTGAGCCCATGCAAGAAGTGTTGGCAACGCTTGCTGTGCCGTTACATGTGGAAGACGTGAGCAACGAAAACCCGCAAGAGCAAAGTAACCTTGCAGAAGATTACTTAAACAGCATTATCAATCAGCCCATTGCGCTGGATAACGCACCACTATTCCATTTTGCAGCAATGCGTTTCAGCCCTGAAAAGGTGCGTGTTTTCTGCTTGTTCCATCACGCCATTGTGGATGCCATTGCGACGCATATCATTTTCCAAGAACTAGGCGATATATACGCGCAGTTACTTCAGGGTAAGCAACCTGAAACGAAAACCGATGCGTTGCAATATGCCGATTACGCCGTTTGGCAACAAGGCGATGAACAACTCGCTCAGGCAAAACAAGAGCGCGAGTTCTGGTTGCAATATTTAGAAGGTGCCGCAACCAGTTTGAGCTTGCCTTATGATCGCAGTAAAGGGCAGAGCAACACCCAGCTAGCTCGTTACTATCGTCACCAAGTGAACTTTGGCGACAAGCTTTCGCCATTACTATCTCAGGTGAATAGTTCGAGTTATCCGGTGTGTTTGTTCGCAGTGAACCTGATGTTATCGCACTTTAGCGGGCAAGATGACATTGTGCTTGCTAGCGTTACCGCAGGGCGTGACAGACAAGAGCTACACCCCATTGTTGGCTTCTTTGCCAACACCTTGTTACTGCGCCATCGTGTGGATTATCAGGCCAGTTTTGCTGCACAACTTGATGCGGTTAAACAATCGGTAATGCAAGCGCATCAGCATCAAACGCTCGCCTTCGATGAAGTAGTTCAATTACTTGGGTTGTCTGCTGCTGATGGTGAGCAAGTATTTGATGCCATGTTCTTGTATGAAAAAGAAGCGCCAGTGAACGAGGCGCAATTTAGCGGTTTGCAGGTGGATTTTGTGCCATCGTTGCTGACGCAGGCGAAATTCCCACTCAGTATTAGCTGCATCGAACAAGATGAAAGCTGGTGTTTTGATTGGGAATACGCAGCGGATTTGTTCGATCATAGCAGTATCGAAAAAATGGCATCGCACTTGAGCTTTATCATTGAGCAACTGTTAACGCTAGATATTACCAACACCACATTACGTCATTTGCCGCATTCCCCTTGGCAGCAAAAGGCATTGCAACAAGCGATGCAATCGCCAGAAATCTCGGGACCTGAAAAACACGCGTTATCCCGCTTCTGGTATCAAGTAGCAGCACAGCCAGAAGCGCCAGCAGTCCATCACCAAGGTGCGAGCTTAAACTACGCGCAACTTGGTAAACGTGTGCAGCAATACGCGACATGGTTGCAACAGCAACAAGTAGAAGCGGGTGACAGAGTCGCGCTGTGTTTGGCTCGTGAACCTGACCTAATTGCCATTATATTAGCAGTGTGGCAATGCCAAGCTGTGTATGTGCCGGTCGACCCAGAATGGCCAAGTGTACGTATTAATCAAGTGCTGAGTTTAAGCCAAAGCCGATTATTCGTGTGTGCGCCAAATATGGCCTCGGAAGCGTATAGCGTGCCTGTTCAAGTTCTAGATGATGCCCTTGAAAGCCAGATTTCCGCTATTACCGACACGGCTGAGTTACCTTTGCCCGGCAGCTTAGAACAGTTAAGCCATTTGATTTTCACTTCCGGTTCAACCGGTACACCCAAAGCGGTGAGTGTGATGCATCAAGGCATCAACAGCTTAATTAATTGGGCGCAGAATACGTATTCGGCTGAGCAACTAAGTTGTGTGCTCGCGGCAACGCCAGTCACCTTCGATATTTCAGTGTTTGAGCTGATTGTACCTGTGTGCAGTGGCGGCAGTGTTTATCTTATCGACAATATCTTGCAACTGGCAGAGCAGGCATTACCGGTTTCACTTATTAATACCGTGCCTTCTGTTGCCAATGCTCTACTTGAACAACAACTTATTCCTGCCAGCGTGAATACCCTTAATCTTGCAGGTGAAGCCTTAACTGGCACCTTGCTTAGCCATCTCACTCAAGAGTATCCGGCGCTTAAGGTTTACAACCTATATGGTCCAAGTGAGGACACGACTTACTCGACGTGGCACGAGTGTCAGGTGAACGACAGTCACAATGTGCCTATCGGCAAACCCTTAGATGGCACTAAAGCGCTGGTGGTAAACAGTGCGGGTGTGATTTTGCCAGAAGGGGCAATGGGCGAATTGTATTTGTCTGGAGAAGGCTTGGCTGCGGGCTATTACCAAGATCAAGATCGTACAGATGCGGCGTTCGTTTCTTATGATATTGAGAGCGACAACGTGGCCGCTTCGCAAACATTGCGCGTTTATAAAACCGGCGATCGTGTGGCCTACGGTAAAGACGGTGAGTTGCGCTTTTATGGTCGACAGGATCACCAAGTGAAGCTGCATGGTCGTCGTATTGAGCTAGATGAGATTACTCAGGTTTTATTGCAACAAGAAGCAGTAAAACAAGCATTAGTTATGTGTGAAAACGGGCATATCGTGGCATTCATCAGCCCACAACAAGAAAACGTTCAAGCACTACGCGACGCGTTAAGCCAACAATTACCCGGTTATATGGTGCCAACGCATCTTCTTAGCTACGACACATTGCCTGTTAACGCACATGGGAAAACCGATCGCAAACGCCTGTCAGAAGACTACGTACAGCAGCATAATCAACAACAAGCCGTGCCCTTATCACCACAACAGCAAACCATTGCAACTCTGTGGCAGCAAGTGCTAGGTGACGCGCAATTAGTGTTAGCACCGCAGTCCTCCTTCTACCAAGTTGGCGGTCACTCACTACTGCTATTGCGCTTGCGTTTTGCATTGATGAATGAGTTTGGGGTGGATGTTTCCCTGTTACAGCTTATGCAAAACCTCACCTTGGAAACCCAAGCTAACTTGCTGGCATCGTTAACGTCGACAACTTCAACAGAAGTGGAGGAGGTCGAGTGGTAACGGCAACGCAACTGCAAAATTTGTTGGAATTGGCGCAGGATAAGAATATTCGCTTTGCTCTAAAGCAAGGTAAATTGACCACGCAAGCTGCGCCCGGCGCGATCACACCGGAGATTGCCGCAAACATTAAAGCCTTAAAAGACGATTTGATTGCCTATTTGCAAGGTGCAACATCATCCAGTCTTGTTATGCGTGAAGTCGGCAGTGTTCATCTTTGCTCACCAGCACAACAGCAACTTTGGTTGCATCAAGAGTCTCAAGCAGACAGCGGCTTATATCATTTACCTATTTTGCTTAGAGTGCGTACCGCGTTAGATATGTCGCTAGCAAACCAAGCGTTAACGCAAGTGGTGGCGCGACATGTGTGTTTGCATAGCACCTATCAGTTTGATGGCGAGCAGTTGCAAATGCAGGTACAAGCGCCAGTCGACTGCGAATTCGTTTTGCTGGGAGATGAACAAGGCTCACAAAAGTCGGCTGGGGAGCGTGATGCTCGATTACAAGATTTCATTCAAACCCCTTTCGATTTAACGCAACAGCAACCATTGCGCGCCGGTTACTGGCGTGTAGACGATAACCACCTCATTTTGGTGATGGTGTTTCATCATATTGCAATGGATGGTTGGTCGTTAGGCGTATTCGAGCAAGAATTTGCCAGCATTTATGCACAACTGCTTGCGGCAGATAGCCCTGCTTCTCATCATGCCACGGAGGCGTTAGCACCGTTAAACGTAGATTATGTTGATTACGCCACCGCCCAGCGAGACTTTACTAATAGTCAGGATTACCAAAATGCTTGTCAGTATTGGGATGCGCAACTGGCTGAGTTGAATTGCGATGATTACCTCCAGCGAGACTATGTATCACAAGAAGTTGAGCCTAGCTCCTCTTTATATCGTGAAAATGATGCCCTTGGGGAAACAATCGACTTCGCGCTAAATGCACAAACTTTTGTGAAATTACAACTCACACTTTCTGCCCATGGCATTTCTTTATTCGAATTTATGCAGGGGGCGTTAGCGTTGAGCTTATCGCATTTCGCTAACCGTGACGACATCACACTTATAGCCCCATTTTCAGGGCGGGATGATGCGCGTTTTGAGCATACAATCGGGCATTTTGTTAATTTATTGCCGCTACGTATTCAATGCCTGCCAACACAATCAATCAACGAATTTTGGCAGGGAGTTCATAATACGCATCTAGCGGCGACCGCGAACCAACATGTGGCTTATGAAACCCTAATAAGGCAAGTATCTCAGCGTCAACAAGCGCATTTTCGCAGCTTGTCGCAAGTGATGTTACTGGTTGAGCATCAGCCGGACTTTAGCGCCACAGGCTTGCCAGTAAGTCATTATAACTTGCCGGAAAGCACGGTGAAGTCGGATATCATGTTGCAAATTATGCCGCAAGCGAATGCAGTAAAAGGCCAGTTGGTTTATCTACGTTCCGCGTTCGACAAAGCCAATATGGAAGCCTTTGTTGCCCATTTTCAGCGTGTGATTAATGATCTGGTTGATGAAACTGAAACGGCTTCTGGTGCCAATTCATCGTTAATGAACATAGGTCATCAAGAAATCAGTTCAGCGATTACCGATTCGGTTTTAGAAAGCGCGCGAGTGGAAGCAATCACGCTGGATGCAGGATTCAAACGTCAAGTTCGCGAAGTACCAGAAAACATTGCCTTAAGCGACCCTCAACAGCGTTTAAGCTACGCGCAGTTAAATGCGTTAAGCGATGCCTTGGTTGTTGAACTTCACGCGCTAGGTGTGTGTGAAGGGGATCGGGTTGGCATTGAAGCCACACGCAGCATAAACACCGTTATCCGCATTTTAGCGTTGATTAAACTGGGAGCCGTATATGTGCCACTTGACGCGGCAAATCCGGTGCAACGTACACAGTACATCGTACAAAATGCCAATGTTACTTGCGTGCTATTGGCTTCATCAGCATCGAATTTTGACGGTCTGCCACACACGATTAAGTGCGTCTACGTGCCAATTGAAAACGTCACTACTGCAAAATTAGCCGAAGCAGAGCAGACCCAAACCCAAACCCAAACAGTTTCCACCAATCCGGGTAAATCGGCTTATATCATCTACACCAGTGGTTCAACTGGCATGCCCAAAGGTGTGGAAATGAGTCATGCGGCGGTGTCGGGTTTAGTGCTCGGTCACAATCCAAGTCCGCTAAATTCACAAACATGCTGTTTACAAACCGCTGCTATGGCCTTTGATGCGGTTATTTATGAAATTTGGGGCTGCTTACTTAACGGTGGTCAGTTGCACTTTACTGGCGAAGATGTACTGAGTTTAGAAGGCATTAACCACGCGCTTTCGAGTGAAAATATTAACACTTTGTGGCTGACATCTGGGCTATTTACCCAATGGAGCCAGCATCGTCCAGAACAACTTAACGCGCTCACGTATTTGCTGGTGGGCGGCGATATGCTAGATAAAAACGCATTGCGTAGAGTGTGGTCTCGTTTTCCTCATCTTCACATTTTTAATGGTTACGGACCTACAGAAAACTGCGTATTTAGCTGCATGAAGTCGTTGTCTCAAGCAGATTTAGTTCGCACACAATTGCCTGTTGGGCAGGCATTAGATGGACGAGGCGCGTTAGTGCTTGACCAACACGGTCGCATTGCACCGATAGGCGGCCTTGGTGAGTTATTGGTGTACGGTAATGGTTTGGCTCACGGCTATGTGGCTCAGCCTGATAACACCGCAGACAAATTTACTTATTTAGACGAAGCGCAAACGTTACGGGTTTATCGTACAGGTGATAACGCAAGGTTGCTGGCACAAGGCGATTTTGTTTGCTTAGGCAGAAGTGACGGGCAAGTCAAAATTCGAGGTCATCGTGTTGAGCTTTCCGCCATCATTGATGCGTTTGAATCTTTGCAAGATATACTTGCGGCAGATGTGATTGTAACTGAGCAAGGTTCAGCAAAAGTATTAGTTGCCTACATTCAGCCTAATACCTCTGTTCTAGAGAATTGGCAACAGGCTTTGGCGGGCTGGCGAGCGCAAGCCGCAGAAGTGTTACCCGATTACATGATGCCACAGCATTACTTGTGTATTGAGCAATGGCCGTTAACAGCGAATGGGAAAGTTGACCGTAACGCGTTACCCGTACCTGACTTAAACCCAGCGAGCGATACACCAAGCGCGCGTCCATTAAACGCAGTGGAGCAAGACGTTGCGCAAATGTGGCAGTCGTTATTGAATATTGACCTGAGCGCCATCAATGCCCAAGCCCACTTTTTCTTACTTGGCGGTGACTCATTACTCGCCATGCGTTTTGTTGCCATGCTCAAGCGTGAACGTGGTGTATCTTTGCCTCTGGCGCGCTTTTTATCTCAGCCAACCGTGGCCTTTGTTGCTGAGCAGCTAAATGCCACCAACTCTAACGCAGAATCGCCACTTCAAACTCATGCTGATATTGCGCTGACAGATAAGTCGAAAACGCATTACCCTGCTTCATTTGCCCAAGAAAGAATGTGGTTTTTACATCAGTTAGAAGACAGCAGTGCGGCTTACCATATCCCGCTGGTTTTTGATGTATCTGGTGAGTTAAATGAAACGGCATTGGAGCAGGCGCTTCAAGCACTGGTGAGCAAGCATGTTGCTTTGCACAGTTGTGTTAGCGTGCAGGACGAGGAAGCGGTTAAGGCAAAGGTCGTGATGCGCAAAGTACCGCAAGCTCGCATTGCCTTGCAACGTCATTTGTTTTCCGACATTGACGCTGATCCAAACATCGATGCCATAGCCCCTGAAGCGTGGTTGTTACAACAAACTCACGCTTGCACACAAGCGCATTTCGACTTAACGCAAGACTTACCTATTCGGTGCGATTTACTGGTATTAAGCCCAACACAATCGCGCTTAATATTAACGCTGCATCATATTGCTTGTGATGGTTGGTCACTTTCGGTTATGAGTCAGGATGTGGCGGAGTTCTATAAAGCAAAAGCAAGTTCGGCGTCAGCGTCACTCGTTGACTCAATAGACGCAAACGTGCGCTTTGACTACGATGATTTTTCCGCTTGGCAACGCAGCGAGGCACACCAACAGTCGTTAACATCACAACTAGACTACTGGAAATCACAACTAAAAGGCGCGCCGGAGTTACATCAACTTCCCGTTTATCAGGCTCGTGACGATGTGGCTGATTTGCGCCTTGCGCGTTGGCAAAACATCTTACTGCCTCAAGGTGCAGAGCGTTTACAGCAGATTGCTAGCCACTATCACTTAAGCGTATCTATGTTGTTGCAAGGGTTGTTTGCCCTGAGTGTCGCCAGAGCATCTGGCCAACAAGATATTATTACGGCCATGCCAGTGGCCAATCGTGAGCAAGCGCAACTTCAATCGGTTGTGGGGTTATTGGTCAATACGTTAGCGATTCGCATCAATTGCGATCCCGCGCAAAGCGTCCGTGATTATTTACTGGCATTAAAACAAACTCATTTGGAAGCATTGGCAAACCAAGACGTGCCGTTTGAACAAGTGGTGTCCGAATGCGTTCACAGTCACACATTGAGCTATCCACCATTAGCGCAGCTTTTATTTGCTTATCAGGCAGAAGAAACGCAATCGTCAGTATCGTTAGATGAAGTGCAATTAACGCCATTGGAGCAAACAGCAGAAGAAGGCAAGTTTGAATTAAGCTGCGACATTATTCGACAAAACGACGCATTAACCGTGTGCTTCGAGTATGCCAAAGCCTGTTTTAGTGAGGCAGTGATTGCGGATTTAGCGGCTAGCTTGTCCAGCTTATTACACGCGGTTTGTCAATTGACGGTAGATGCTGAGCATCACAATGAAAATGAAAGCACCTTGTTGCCAATTGGCAAGCTAGGGTTGCAGGATTATCGTGCGTATTTGCAACAAGACAATGTGCATTCAACAGCGATTGCGAAAACACTAAACATTGTGCCGAATATTAATGACATCTATTGGCACCAAGTCGCGCTAGTTCATGATGAAACGCAACTAAGTTACAAAGGGTTATTGCAAGCGGTGTATCAACTGCTTGAACAATTAGGCCACCCCCAAGGAGAGCGAATCGCTGTCATTGCGAAAAAAGGCATTGAGCAAGTCGTGTCGGCGTTAACCTGCCTGCTATCAGGGAACACATATATTCCTATTGATCCAGCATTGCCAGATGCGCGCAAAGACTACATTTTGCAAGACACCGCCCCGACTTGGGTCATCTATAGTCAGCCGGAAGCTCTGAATTGCTTGAATTTACCGGCACACAGTCAAGCCCATTATCTTACTTTGAATGCTCAACTTGCGGGCGCATCGGCTAGCGTGAGCACAGAAACTTTAGGCAAATTGTTGCAAGCGTCTGCGGCGTTGGAGAATGCACCTGCTTACATCATTTACACCTCTGGCAGTTCCGGTCAGCCCAAAGGGGTTCAAGTAAGCCGACAAGCATTAGCCTCGCATTTACAAGGGATGCAGCAATGTTGGCCGATAGAAGTGCAAGATAAAGTGCTGCAATTTTCGAGCATTAGTTTTGATGTTTCCATCGAACAGTTATTACTGGCATTTGGCGCTGGCGCAACCTGTGTTCTGAGTGACGAATCCCATGTAGCGAAAGGTTTAGATGCCTTTTTGGCGTTCTTGGTACAGGCCAATATTAGCGTTGCAGATTTACCTCCCGCGTTATTGTTGGAAATGACACAGGTTCAAGGATGGGATACGCGTTTAGCAAAAGGCCCGTTGCGCCTGATGTTTGCTGGCGGCGAGGCTATGTCGACGGCGCTGGTGCGTGCATGGCAGGACAGCGCCATGGTAATGAAGTGTACGCTAATTAATGCCTACGGACCGACCGAAACCACCATTACCGCCGTGGCTGGAAACGCCACCTTACTCGATGACGGTTTGGTGTCGTTGGGCCATGTTGTTGGGGCGCGACAGTTAGCCGTGGTAAATACCCAAGGCGCTGTTATGCAAGCCGGAATGGTTGGTGAGTTAGTGATTGCTGGAAATTGTGTTGCCGATGGTTATATTGGTGCCGCTGAGCAACGCAGTGGCTTTTCAAATCTTAACGCAACGCCCCTCACCGAATCGGTTGACGCTGGTTCAAGTGTTATTCAAGGTAAATGTTACTTCACCGGCGACAGAGTGCGACTTCACGCCGATGGGCAACTCACCTATGTTGGACGCGATGATGCACAAGTTCAATTACATGGCTATCGTGTTGAATTGGGGGAAATCGAAACCTTACTTGCCGCTCACGAACATGTACAAAGTTGCAAAGTGGTGGTTGATGCACAGCGCCAATCGCAACTGAACGCCTATGTACAGTTTAAACCGTCGATGGCGTTTGATCAGGTCGCTGGAGCAGGTTCAGAAGCAAACCCAGAACATTCTGTCTTTAACGCGTTGCAAAATTGGTTGTCGCTCCGACTGCCAGAATACATGGTGCCTAAGCAGTGGTGTGCTATTAGCCAGTGGCCCATGACGGTGAATGATAAAATCGATGTGAGCGCATTACCGCCCATCAGTCCTCGTACATCAGAGTCAGATTTACCCAAAACCCAAGTAGAAGTGGCGCTTGCACAACTTTGGGCACAGCATTTGGGTATCGATGCCTCGATTACTGTATCCGATAACTTCTTTGAATTAGGCGGGCATTCGCTCTCGGCAATGCGCTTGGTGGGGCGTTTACAACAACATTTTGCGGTTGAGTTGCATGTTGTTGATATTTTCACGCATCCAACTATTGGTGCGTTAGCCGCGTTCATTGAAGGCAAAGAGCAACAACAAACAGATACAGCGCAAGAGCCGAACATTCAAGCGTTAGCAGAGCAAGAAGGCGATTTCCCAGTGTCTTTCGCGCAATATCGAATTTGGTTCGTAGAACAATTCGCAACAGAAAACGCGCAATACAACATGCCTTCTGCTTATGTGGTTAATGGCAAGTTAGACGTAAACGCCGTTCAACAAGCACTAGAGGCTTTAGTGCAACGTCACGCCATTTTACGTACCAGTTACCATGAACAAAGTGAAGTGGAGCAGGGCGTTATTCAACGCGTACACCCCTCGGTTGCCATGCCGTTACAGCAAGAAAACTTCAGTCAGTTAAGTGCTGATGAACAAGCTCTTGCGATACGTCAGTATTTATCCAAAGTATTGCATCAACCGGTGGATCTTACACAAGGCTCTCCGCTTTCGTGTCATCTCGTGAAGTTGGCTGAAACGCGTCAGGTGTTGATTTTCAATTTGCATCATATTGCAGGTGATGCGTGGTCGATGCAGCTCCTTGAGCGTGACTTTGTTGCTTTATATTTGCAGCAAATTCAGCGTGCATCGGGTGTTGAAGCCAAAGCGTCACTCGATTTACCAGAATTAGCCTTTAGTTACAGTGAT
The DNA here is from genome assembly GCF_026788005.1 of Alteromonas sp. a30. Lineage (GTDB taxonomy): Bacteria > Pseudomonadota > Gammaproteobacteria > Enterobacterales > Alteromonadaceae > Paraneptunicella. Next base: position 79,962 of record NZ_JABEPE010000004.1, on the reverse strand, counting down.
TACGCTCGTTGGCAGCAGTCTCTAAGCCAGTCGGAACGGTTTATCACCAGTGAGCAATATTGGGTACAACAACTTAACGATGCTCCACCTTTCCATAGTTTGCCAAAACGCACCGACGCAGCGCCAGTGCAAAGCGTAGGTGAAGTCACCCACTCCAGCTTAAATTATGATGAATATCAGGCATTAATCGGCAAAGCGAAACAGTTGCACATCACGCCGTTTATGTTGCTCCAAGGGGTATTTGCACTCACGGTTGGGCGCTACAGTTTTACCGATGATGTACTTATTGGTACGCCAATGGCAAACCGAAACCAAGCGCAAGTGCAAAATATGTTGGGTTGTTTTATCAACTCAGTTTGTTTGCGCCAGCGCATCGAGTGGACGCAATCCTTGGAGATGTTTTGCCAATCGCTAAAAGCGACTCACCTTGGCGCACAGCAACACCAGAGCTATCCGTTTGAAGCCATTGTTGAAAAAGTGGTGACAGTGCGCGACTTGCAACGTTCGCCCTTGTTCCAGTTGTTCTTCTCGTTCGAAGCCAGAGAAGCGACGCCGCAAACCGAAGCGAGTGCTCAACCAAGTCCCGCTTTGCATATTGAACCTGCGCCATCTAGCTGGTGGGAGTCCGTGGCGAAATACGAACTTACTTTGGCGGCTGTCGAGCATGAGCAAGGGTGCAGTTTAAGTTGGCTGTACCAACCTGATTTCTTTGATGCAGGCTTTATTCAATCCTTTAGCGATACCTATATTAACGCGCTAAAAGCCTTTATTTATGCGCCGCAACACGATGCTGTGGTTAAGTTATTCACAAGTGCCGCGCCGCGTATGAATGTTGGTGTGACAGATGGTGTTGGGCATATCCATATGCCGTTTACGCCGGTGACACAAACGATTTTACGGCAGAGCCAAAGTCATGCTTCTACGCCGATTTATGAAGATGAATCGGCACTGGCCGACTACGCACAATTAGCGCATTTCAGTCACCAAATTGCTACGCAATTAGTCGCACAAGGTGTGACCAAAGGTGATGTGGTTGGTGTGTACTTACCACGTTCTTACCAAGCGTTAGCGAGCTTCCTTGCTGTGTGGCGTATCGGCGCGGTGTTAGTGCCAATGGATGTCACCTTACCGGCGCAGCGTTTGGCTCATATTATTCAAGACTGCCAGCCAGCAGCAGTGATTTGCCAAAATGAACCGCCTCCGCACGAGAACTCGTGTCGAGTTGTTTGCCTTAGTGACTTGAGCAGTGCCAATGATGTTGCTGAGCAAGTGTCATCAACAGCGGAGGCGAGTTTGGCTGAATTACAAGCCGACGATTTGGCCTACATCCTTTATACATCAGGCACAACTGGTAAACCCAAAGGCGTAAAAGTGCCGCATGGCGCTTTATCTAATTTACTGAATTCCGTGAATTCTCGAATGAGGTTAGATGACCAACAACGGACATTGTGGTTAGCCAGTATCGGTTTTGATATTTCCTTCTTTGAATGCATTGGTGCGTTAGTGCGCGGTGCGCCATTAGTGATTGCATCGCACTCCGTTGCCGATGAGCCCGCGCAACTTATCGCGCTAATTCAGCACCAAGCCGACATGCTGCAAATGACGCCTAGTCGCGCCAACTTGCTGTTGGAGTTGGGCTGGCAAGCGAAGGCAAACCAAGTGGTGTTGTTAGCCGGTGAAGCGTTAACCGATGCAGTGATAACACCAATAAAAGATCACTGTTTAGCGCTTTGGAACGGTTATGGACCTACAGAGGCGTGTATTTATTCACTGCTTAATGAAGTGACAGCCAGTATGCCGCAAAGCCGTTTGGCATTGGGTACGGAAGTGGATAACTACACTCATTTAGTATGCGATGCACTTGGTAATCCATTACCCGCTGGGGCAATGGGCGAATTGTACATTGGAGGTGTGGGACTGGCCCAAGGGTATCATCAGCTCGATGAACAAACCCAATCGCGCTTTGTGTATTTGGCTATAGAAGAACAGGGCGCGCGCGAACAGGAACCGCGCCGATATTACCGCACAGGCGACTTAGTGCGTGTTGGGGAAGACGGGTTATTCCATTACTACGGACGTATTGATAAGCAAGTCAAAGTCAATGGTTATCGTATTGAATTGGCGGAAATCGAAGAAGCATTACATGCAGTGACGGGGACGCATGCGGTAGCGTGTGTTGACGATTCGGGTAAGTCAATTTGTGCTTATCTGCAAGCCGGTAGCTTCTGTTTATCACCCGATTGGCTCGACAATTTAAAAGCATCGTTGAGTCAGAATTTGCCACGTTACATGTTGCCCGCGCGTTATGGTTTAGTGGAAAAAATGCCATCTAACGCTAATGGGAAAGTTGATACCGCGCGCTTAGCGCAAGTGTGTCACTGGCAAGATGAACTTGGTTTGATTGCACCTCGTAACACCATTGAGCACAGCCTACATCATATTTTCTGCGAGTTTTTACATATCGATTCCTTATCGATGCAAGATGATTTCTTTGCACGAGGCGGGCACTCGGTCTTAGCCAGCCGCTTGTTAGCTCGCGTCAAAGAGCTATTTGGCACATCCGTGTCGCTAGCTGCGTTTTTCAATCAACCGAACGTTGCGTTTGTCGCTGCGCATCTTGAGCAGGCTCCGAGCGCTGATCTTATCGCACAAACCTATATGGAAGTGTACGCCCAGCACGAAGCAGCCGAGCGTGAAGTCAATAATAATAAAAAAGAGGTATGCGGCGAATGAAGAAGTTGTCTGCCGAGCAAATTGAAGTATTAAGTCATACCTACGAAGGCGCAGATGCCCAGTACGGTGGACATCATTTGATTCAAGTGCAATCAAACGGGCAGGATAAATGGGCGCTGAGTCATGCTCAACAACGGATTTGGTTGATTCAGAATTTGTATCCAGACCTCGGTGTGTACAACATCAATGTTGCTTTTGAAATAGGTGGACGCCTAGCGCCAGCAATATTACAGCAGCATTTACAAACTTTAGTGACACGGCATCAGGCATTGAATTTGGTGATTACCCAAGGTGACGATGCTTTACCTGTGCAACGTGTGGCGCAATATCCGGTTGAATTGCAGTGCGAAACCAGTACGCGAGGTGAAGTCAATGCACGTATTGCCGAGATTGAAAGCCAAGCATTCAATATGGAAAAAGGCCCTCTATATCGTTTTGTGCTATTTCAGCTAGACGATGGTCACGATCTGCTATTACTGGTGTTCCATCATATTGTAAGTGATGGTTGGTCTGTTGATATTTTCATTCGAGAATTAAAAGCGCTGTATGCCGGGCAGGCACTACCAGAACAAGGCGCACAATTCAGTGATTACGTAAACTGGCATAATCGTTATGTTGAGCATCACATGCAAGCAGAAGACGCCTATTGGCGCGAGATGTTTGCCACACCTTATGCCGGTTTTCGCTTGCCAGCGCAACGTGATGATGCGAGTCAGATGCAAGGTGGATTTGTCCACTTACAACTTAATGAAACCCTGAGCCGAGCTGTTTACGGGTTTGCTCGTCGGCATAATTTGAGCCTGTTTTCCGTTGGTTTAGCCAGTTTCTATTGCTTGTTGCACAAACTCACTGGTTGCAACGACTTAGTTGTTGCAACTCCCACAACTGGACGCGAGCAACATGCCATTGCCGACACCTTCGGTTTGTTCGTTAATACCTTGCTTCTGCGTCAAGAGGTTCCCGCACAACACGACTTTATTCACTTCGCTAAACAGGTGCATCAAGTTGTGGCACAAGGCTTGAGTTATCAGCAAATGCCGCTTGATAATTTGATTGATATGGCCGGACTACGTAAAGAAAACGGCCATATTCCTGCGTTAGATTGCATGTTCTCGCTCAATACCTTGCAGCAAGACGATTCGCGCCTTGGTGATTTCACCATGCACGATTATCCCAGCAATAGCAGCACCAGCCGTTTTATGCTGGTGCAAGAGTGGACCTGCTGGGAGGAGCAAATTACCTTAACCTTCCAATACGATACCGCCAAATTGAAGGAAGACACGCTAAAAGCGTTTGTTTTGGAACAAACGGCGTTATTGAGCGTTCTCATGACCGAGCCCGAGCTTGCCATTGAAAACAGTATTTTCCATGCCAATGATTATGGCTATGGGCAAGTGTTACCAGATGTGGGCGCGCAGTACCGACAATGGCAAACCTTCTTCCAAGATGTTGCTGTTACGCCGAAAGCGCCGATAAATAACGCATTGCCAATAACAACAGAAGCACAAACGCAGCTGCATTCAGTGGCGTTATCAGATGCCCTGCTTTCTTGCATTCATGACCAAGCCAAAACGCTTAACATCGGTGCCGATGAGTTACTTTACGCCAGTGCTTTATGGTATTTACCGCAGCATTATCAATTGCCCGTTTGCGTGTTTACCCAGCATCAGCAGCACAGCAGCGCGGTATGTTTGTCTTATTCCGAAGCGAATTCCCAATCTAAAGGTGCATCGCTTTCACTTGAATTAAGCAAGGTATTAGCGCAACTCAGCGCAGTAGAGCAAGGCAAAAGTGCGCCTGTGGATTGGTTGTGTCAGCAACTTTCACAACTGCCTTATGAAGATGAAAACGGCACATCCTGCGTGATGATGCAGTTATTAGGTGCGAACGATGCTGCACTTCATGACGCCAAATCGCCAACGTTGGCGATGCCAAAATTAATACTGAATACCGAGCAAGCTTGTTTGCAACTTGTTTGTGACCAAGCATCGCTTAGCCAAGCAGAAGAAGCCTTAACGGCCTTGGTAACAGGCTGGCAAACAGCGGTAACACAAGCCTTGGCCAGCGCTGAGATTAATGCATCTCAGGTAACACAAGCCTTGTTACCTAAAGCGCCTGCGTGGCATCAAATGCAAGTGAATCAACAGCCTTATGAAACCGTGCTGTGTCCGTATTCAGATGCAAAGTCGAGCGACCTGCCTTACTGGTTGTGGCAGTGCCAAGGCGCCACCTTTGGGTTACTTGATGCAGAAGCGTATCAGGCATCAACTTACGTTAACCAATCAACCCACATTGACGCAGCGCAATGGCATGCGTTACTGCAAACGGCTGAGCAATTCGACGTTAAACCTTTACAGCTTGTACAAAGTGCTTTTGCGTGGGTGATTAGCCAGTATTTCCAAACCTCGGATGTATTGTTCGCGCAACTTAACGAAGAGTATTGTTTGCCGATTCGTGCGCATTTAAAGGGGCCACTTGGTTGTTTGTCTTCTTTAAGCGTGGCTTCTCAATTGCACATCTCGCAACTGCAAATGATAGCGAGTGTGCAAACTCATGCACAGCAGCACTTAGCCATTGAGCACAATGATTTCGCCAACATAAAACGTCAATTACAAGCGGAGCGTCAACAAGGGCGATTGTTTGATTTTGCGTTACGTTTTCTTGAAAACGGTAAACAAGTTGAGCTAGATGAGATCGCCGAAGTCACACTAACGTTGAACGCGAATGACGCGCAAAACAACGGTGTAACGGTGCAAATAAGATTGCCAAAAACCGACACGCGACACGGCTTTTGGAACGCTTTTTTTGCTTCTTTCTGCCATGTAATTTCGCATTCGTCAGAAGTATTAGAAACTGCCCAAAGCAACGCTAACCAAACCCACGTAAACACCTTAAGTGATGAGCAGCTTGCCTTCATCTTGCATGTTAGCCAAGGCACAGAATTGGCGTTGCCATCAGTGAGCGTATACCAACAATTCATGCAACAGGTTGATGCCAAACCGGACGCCAGCGCCATCGATTTTGCCGCAGGCAGTTGGTCTTACCGTACCTTGTATCAACACGCGGAAAACGTGGCGGCGAATTTACAAAACAAAGGCGTAACCACCGGCGACAGTATTGGTCTTTCCATTGAGCGTAAGCCCGAAGTGATAGCCGTAATTCTGGCGTGTTTGAAGTGCGGGATTTGCTATGTGCCAATGGACAAGAAATATCCTCAAGAGCGCCTTAATTTTATTGCTGAAGATAGCGGCTTAACATGGGTGGTGATTGATTCGCCTGAACAACAAGCCTTGTTCGATGAAAATGCTTCGAATGAAGCAAGTGTCAACACGGTGTTTGTGTCTGAATTAATAGCGGAAAGCACAAGCTTAACCGTAGCGAATTCGGGCGAAGACGCACACCAAGCCAGCTTAATGTATACCTCGGGTTCAACGGGCATTCCAAAAGGTGTGCAGGTGAGTCAAGGCAATATTAAAGCATTGTGCGAATGGGCAAACGACTCGTTCACGCCAGAAGAAGGTGCGGCAGTGCTTGCCAGTACATCACTGAATTTCGATCTCTCCATTTTTGAAATTTTGTATCCACTCACCCAAGGCAACAAAGTCGTGTTAGTGGAAAACATTATTGAACTTACTCAGCGTCCGGTAGAAATGACGTTGATTAACACCGTACCTTCCGCCGCTGAAGCCTTAATTAAAGGTAATCAAATTCAGCCAAGCTTAAAGGTTATCAACTTAGCGGGTGAGCCTCTGCCGCCAGCGATCTTGCGCGATTTATTGGCATCTGAGATGGCCGATCGCGTGTGCAATTTATATGGGCCAACCGAAGCAACTGTGTATTCAACATGGCGTAGCTTTGAGCAGCCCGAAGATCCGGTCAGCATTGGTCGTCCAATCGCTAACGCTTACGCCTATGTCCTTGATGAACAACATCAATTAGTGCCTTTTGGCGCAGAAGGCGAACTGTATATTGGCGGTTTAGGTGTGACCATGGGTTATCACCAAAGACCAGAATTGACAGATGAGCGCTTTTTAGCGAATCCGTTTGGCGCGGGCAAAATTTACAAAACCGGCGATTTAGTTAAATGGGACGACAACCAAGAGCTGTTGTTCATTGGGCGCAACGACGAACAGGTGAAAGTGCGAGGCTTGCGCGTTGAGCTTGGCGAAATCAGCAGTCGATTAAATGAATTGCCGTGGATAGCAGAGTGCGTGGTCGCGGTAGAGCCAAAAATTCAACGCTTGTTGGCGTTTGTGATTGTCTCTGATGACAGCATCAACAAGGCACAAGTGGAAAGCAAAACACAAGCTGCACTGAAGCAGCAATTACCGCAATTTATGGTGCCAGAACAAGTCGTTGTGCTGGATACCTTCCCTCTGACGGTAAATGGAAAAACCGACAAGAAAACCCTTATCGAAATCGCAATTAAAGAAAAAGAAAAAGGGGCGAAATTACCCAGTACCGAAGCTGAGCATTTTCTTGCAGAAATCTGGCAGGCGTCGACTGGGCTCACGGATGTTGATATCGAAGCAGACTTTTATCAACTGGGAGGATCCTCGCTGAGTGCATTAAAAGTATTGGCAGATATTCATGCCTACCTAGGTGTAAAAGTTGAGTTAGATAAGTTTATTCGTGCTTCTAGCATCACTTCAATGATTGCCTTACTCGCTGAGCGATTAGGTGGGGAAGATGCATTGGAAGAGCGGATTTTCAATTTCAAACTGGTGACATCCATTTCCGAAAGCGAACTGATGTTACTGGCTGAGCAAGAGTAAAAAGCGGGGCTAATCCCAAATAGCGTTTTATAAAGAAGAGTTGTAAAAATGAGTGAATTGAACCAACAGCGCGATTTGTTGCTGCGAAAAGCTTTAATTGAGAAAGGGTTAATCTCTAACGAGAGCAAAATAGAACAATATGCAGCGGGATCGCCTTACCCCGTATCAATGGCACAACAAAGGTTGTGGCTGTTACATCAATTAGAACCGAGTTCTACGGCGTATAACATGTCTGCCGAGTTCCCGTGGCAGGGTGAGCTGGATCTAACAGCTTTAAAAGAGGCGTGGAACGCCTTGCTAAATCGCCATGAAATTTTGCGTACAACCTTCGAAAATGGTCCAGATTTCCCCGTTCAAGTGGTTCAGTCTGCTGCTGATGTGGATATTGAGCTAGTGGAGCTAGATGCACAAAGTGATGCACAAGCGCGCCTTAAGAAGCTAGAAATGGGAGCGAATCATGTTTTTGATTTAAACAAAGATTTACCGATTCGCTTGGTGGTTTTGCATCACCCGGAGCACGGCTACGATATTCAAATTGTGATGCATCATATCGTTGCGGATGCGTGGTCTATCGATGTTCTGACCCGTGATTTGGTGGAATTGTATCTTGCTCGTGTCGAAAACCGTGAACCCGCATTACCAGAATTAAGCATCCAATACGGTGACTTTGCTGCATGGCAACGTCAACAAATTGGTGAAAATCAGTTAGAAGCGCAACTCTCATATTGGAAGCAAAAGCTACAAGGTGCCGATGCAAGCCCAGTATTGCCCTACGATTTACCTACCTCGGCGGATGCACATTCTCAAGCGGGCTTAGTACAACATGTGTTAACAGCGGATACGCTTTCAGGGTTGAAGCAATTGTCGACAAAAACCGAAGCGTCGTTGTTCATGGTGTGTTTGGCAGCATTAAAAGCCCTTGCTTACCGTTATTCCAGTTCTCACGATATTTTGATTGGTATTCCGGTTTGGAATCGTAACCATCCCGATTTAGAAAACCTAGTGGGCTTCTTCGTTAACACGCTTGCTATACGCACCAAGATTGCGCCGCAGGAATCCATTGAATCGTTGATTCAAACCGTTAAAGGGAACTTAGTTGAAGCGTTAGAGTATCAGGATGCACCGCTTGACCGCGTTGTTGAACAACTTGAGCTTGAGCGTCAAGGCACCAGTTCGCCGCTTATCAACACCATGTTCAGTATGCAAAACGCGCCAGAAAAAACCTACGACGCCAGCGCTGCCTTGAATATTCAGGATGTGAAGTTCGATTTAAACGTTGAGATGACCGAATTTGCCGATGCATTAACGTTGCGTGTTGAATTCGATGCCAGCCGCTATAGCCATGCATTTATCCAACAATTTAGTTCGCATCTCAATGCATTACTAACTGCACTGGCGAGCCATTCTGCGGAGTCGGTAGCAAGCATCACTTTCCAAAGCAGCCAAGAACTTGCTGAAATTCAAGGTTTGCTGACTGGCGAGCAGACAGATGCCTCTTCTTTAATTCTGCCGCAGTTTTTGGGTCAAGCTCAGTTGCACCCCGATGCAGTTGCCGTTTCCGATGAACAAAAATCATTAACGTATTCAGCGTTAGATAACGCCAGTAGCCAACTTGCGCTGACCTTACAAGAACAAGGTGTGACGCAAGGAGATGTGGTTGCTATTGCCTTACCTCGTTCGGCAGACTTACTCACGGCGTATGTGGCAACACTGAAACTAGGCGCAGTATTTTTGTCGTTAGATGTGGAGTCTAGCGAGCAACGTAATAGCAGCATCTTAACCAGCGCAAGCCCCAAAGTATTAGTGACCGATGCACAAGGTCAGCAAACTTATGGTGGTGCAGTTAATGCGGTGTGCTTATTCGATAACATTACTGATGCGACGACCCAGTTTGATGCTGTGTCTTCTGAGCCTCAAGCCCCTGCATATTTAATTTATACTTCAGGTTCAACGGGTGAACCTAAAGGGATTCAAGTTAGCCACGGTGCGTTGGCAAATTTAGTGAATTGGTTGGGGACAATGCACTCCTATGGTTCAGGCGAGGTGTGTTCACAATTAGCCGGTGCGGCATTTGATGCTGCTTTATGTGAATGGTGGCCTGCATTATGTCACGGTGGTGAAATTCGCGTTGTGCCAGAAACCTTAAAACACGCGCCAGCCGAATTAATTGAATGGCTGAACGACAACAAGGTGAGCGTGGCCTTTATGCCAACGCCATTAGTTGAAGCTTGCTTTACGTTGCCTTGGTCACAAGAGCATTCATTAAAAACACTGATTACTGGCGGTGAGGCATTGATGTCGAACGTGCCAGCAGGGTTGTCGCTACAATTATTGAACATTTACGGCCCGGCCGAAAATGCCTGCGCAACAACTTGTGCAGTGCTAAAAGCAGGCGACACCGGCACGCCATCAATTGGTAAAACCATTGCCAATGTCACCAACCTTATTTTGGATGCACAAGGGCAAATCGTGCCTAAAGGGGTGGTTGGCGGGTTATATATTTCAGGCGCCAGCTTAGCCGACGGGTACTACTTGCAAGATGCACTAACAGCCGAACGTTTTGTTGAGATCAATGGCACGCGCTTCTATCGTAGTGGCGATAATGTGAAGCTAGGTTTTGATGGTCAAATTCACTTTGTTGGGCGTAATGATGAGCAGGTTAACTTACGTGGTTATCGCATTGAATTAGAAGAAGTAAGAGTTTGCTTGAGCAAGTTGCCGGGTGTAATTCATGCAGCGGTATTAGTGCAAACTACGGAAGCTCAAGGCGCCCATTTAGTAGCGTATTACGATGCCAATGGCAAAGTGAGTGACAAAGACGTATTAGCGCATTTACGCGCTTCGCTACCGTATTACATGGTGCCAACTTCGGTAAAAGAAGTGTCGCCGTGGCCAACCACTAACAACGGCAAAGTGGATAAAACAGCATTAACCAGTACCGCATTGGATGTTGCCTTTGTAGCGGATACCTCGCCGTTAAATACCACTGAAGAATTGATCGCCGGTATTTGGAAGTCGCTGTTAAACGTCGAAAAAGTCCATAAGAACGACAACTTCTTCCGTTTAGGCGGGCATTCTTTATTGGCAACTCAGTTTGTTTCTCGCGTAAAAGCTGCAATGGGCTTGGACTTGCCATTAAAGAGCTTGTTTGAAGCACCAGAACTAGCAGATTTTGCAGAGGGAATTGATAAGAAACGCTGGCATCACGAAGGCTTTGTACCGCCTCCGCTTGAAGCTTATGAGCGCAACGAAGAAGCGTTCCCACAATCGTTTGCTCAGCAACGTTTGTGGTTCCTTGAGCAGCTAAACCCGAAAACGACCACTTACAGCGTCCCAGCCGGGTTTGTATTGGAAGGTGATTTAGATATTGCGGCGTTAAATAACGCATTCGATCAACTTATCCAACGTCATGAAATTTTACGTACCACGTTTTCAGTGAAAAGTGATGGGCAGTTTACTCAGAAAATTCACTCTCATGCGCCGTCTTATTTCAATTTTACAGACTTTAGCCAGCTTTCACCTGATGCAGCGGCAAGTAATAGTGAGTTTTTTGTTCAAACGGAACTTTCAACGCCCATCGACTTAACACATGGGCCAGTGTTACGCGTGACGCTTATTAAAACCGCGCCGGATCGCCATATTTTGTTGATAAATCAACATCATATTGTAACGGATGCATGGTCGATGGAAATCATGTTCCGTGAGTTAGGGGTTTTATATCGCAAAAGTAAGGGACTAGACGCGCCTGAGTTGTCGGATTTAACCGTGCAATATGCAGATTATTCCAAATGGCAAAACGAATGGTTGCAGTTTGGTGTGCTCGAAGAACTGCTCTTCTATTGGATGGAAAAACTGAAAAACGCACCGCCGGAATTGTCGTTAATGACCGACTTCCCGCGTTCTGCCGACCATAGTGCAGAAGGGCACTCGGTCTCGTTTGAGTTCGACGCATCGTTAAGTGTTGGCATCAAACAACTGGCTGAGCGCTACGACGCCACAGTCTTTATGGTGTTGCTCGCGGGCTTTAAGACCTTACTCAGTCGCTATAGTGGTCAGCAAGATATTGTTGTGGGTGTACCAGTTGCGAATCGTTCGCTAACAGAGCTTGAAGACGTTATTGGTATGTTCGTGAACACCTTGGTGATGCGTACAGAGCTAACTGATGACATGGACTTCGCTAGCTTAATTGGGGCCGTTCGCGAAACCGCTATTGGGGCGTATGAGCATCAAGATTTACCGTACGAGCGTTTGGTTGACCAGCTTGGGCCAGAGCGTCGTTGGCACCATTCACCCTTGTTCCAAGTTATGTTCATTTACCAAAATGCGCCAGAAGCGGATTTGTCCTTCGATAGCTTAAACATTGCGCCTATCGAATTTGAATCCGATACCGCCAAGTTCGATTTGAACATGTCGATGTATCAACAGGGCGACGTGATTCGTGGCACCTTGGAATACAGTTCAGCGCTGTTTAAAGAAAGCACTATTGCACAAATGTTGAAAAACTTGGAAAGCATCTTCCAAGCATTCACTCAGGATGCTACTTGTGCCTTAGGTAAAGCGCCAATGCAGCTAGGTATTTCAGAAGCCCAAATGCAACAATGGTCGCAAGGTGAGCAAGTTGCATTACCGCAAGATGGCGTGTTGGATTGGTTTAAAGCGCAAGTGCAACAACATGCACAGGCTTTGGCCGTAAAAGACGAAGCCTCTCAGCTTAGCTATCAACAACTTGATAACGCTTCCGACTTCATTGCCCAATCACTTATTGAAAAAGGCGTGGTCGCTGGAGATGTTGTTGCCGTTGCGATGCCGCGTAGTGGCGCAATGCTTGCCTCTTTTATTGGCGCATTAAAAGCCGGCGCGGCTTACTTGCCAATCGATGTGAATACACCTCATGACAGAATCGCGCATATTCTCAAAGATGCCCAAGCGAAGGTGACTTTAGCGATGTCGGGTCATGAAGTCGAAGGCGTGTGTCAGACACAGAATGTTGACGTGTTAGGCGTTGATGCTTCGGCCTTATCCGATGCGCCAGCAGCAAGCCTTACCTTGCCTGTATATCAATCTTCGCAATTGGCTTATGTGATTTATACCTCTGGTTCTACAGGAGCGCCAAAAGGCATTGAAGTACCACATCAAGCTTTCAGTAACCTCATTAACTACTTGCAAACTCACTTGAATGTTCAAGCGGGCGAAGCGTGTTCACAATTGGCGGGCGCTGGTTTCGATGCTTCATTGTGTGAGTGGTGGCCTGCGATTACGCGCGGTGCCAGTGTGCATGTGCTAAGCGACGAAAAACGCACTATCGCTAGCGAAATTATCCGTTGGTTGGATAGCGAGAAAATCGTTCATGCCTTTATTCCAACCCTAATGTTGGAAGCGAGCTTTAACGAAAGTTGGCCGACGGGCATGGCGCTGAAAAACGTTATTACCGGTGGTGACAAGTTACGTAAGCACTTACCAGAACATTTAAACTTCACCTTGTTGAATATTTATGGTCCGGCGGAAAATGCTTGTGCAGCCACTTGCGACATCGTTCCAAAACGCTCACAAAATCCAATGCCATTAAGCATTGGGCATCCGGTACAAAACGTAGAAGTGGCGCTACTTGATTACAACCAACAGCCGGTGCCAGTTGGTGTTGTGGGTGACTTATATGTTTCAGGCTTAAGCCTTGCCATGGGGTATCGTAACCAGCCTGAATTAACGGCACAAAAGTTTGTTACCTTGGCAAATGGTCAGCGAGCGTTTAATACAGGCGACCGTGCGCGTTATCGTCAAAACGGGGAAATCGAATTCCTCGGACGTATCGATGATCAAGTGAGTATTCGTGGTTATCGTGTTGAATTAGCTGAGATTTATCATGCCTTTGACCAAGTGGCGGGCATTCAAGAATGTCATGTTGCAGTACGCACCGACTTAGGTGATGAGAAGAAGATTGTCGCCTACGTGGTGAAAGATGAAGAGTCGGAGGCTGCCAAAGATCTAACCCTCGACAGCATCTACGAGAAGCTTAAATCCTTGTTGCCTGATTACATGTTGCCAACAACCGTTGTCTTCATGCATGAGATTGCCAAAAACGCATCGGGTAAAGTCGATAGAGATGCACTGCCAAAACCTGAGCGTGTGTTTGCCGAAGAAAAATCCATGATTGTTGAGCCAACAACCGACCTAGAGCGTGGTTTGGTAGAGATTTGGACCAAGATTCTGGATTACGAGCCAGTGAGTATGCGTCATAACTTCTTCACGCAAGGCGGGCACTCATTGTTAGCGATGACCTTAAAAGCGGAAATTCGTAGCAAGTACAACGTCGATATTAACATGCTCGACTTGTTTGAAAACGCCACCTTGGAACACTTAGGACGCCATGTTCAGGATTTGCTTGAGCAAGGTGCGGTTGCCAGCGAATTCTTTGAGGATTTCTGGAGTTATGAATACTCAGTGGATACCAATGAAACAGGCTTGTTAGCGCGTATTCAAAACGCCTTTGGTTTATCCATGAAAGGTAAGAGTAAGGTATCGACAGAATTACTCAGAACCTTGGTGCCGTTAAAAAATACAGGTGATGACTCACCGTTATTCCTTGTCCACCCCATTAGCGGAACAGTACACAGCTATTCGTGGTTAGCCTCGAAAATGCCGCAAAACCAACCGGTATTTGGTATGCAGGTTGTACCTGAGTTGCTGGCAGACGAAGTCACTATTGAGCAATTAGCGAAACAATATGTGGAAGCGCTTAAGAGCGTTCAAAACAAAGGCCCATACTACTTAGCTGGTTGGTCTTTGGGCGGCATTATCGCCCTTGAAATGGCGCGACTCCTGAAAAAGTCTGGAGAAAGTGTGGGCATGTTAACGCTTATCGACAGCTTCTTGTTCGAAGAAGGTGACGACGAAAATGAAAGCACCTTAATGCTGATTGGACAATTCGCCAATGAACTATTGGTTAGCCAAGGGCAAGCGCACATGTGGCACGAAGAAGATGCTGAAGGCTTGACCGAAGAAGAATGTTTATCTGCGGTAGCCGAAAAGCTATTAGCAGAAGGCGTGCTCGAATCTCAAGAGGAGTTTGACCGTCGCTGGCAGCAATATCGTACCTTCCATCAAGCATGGACGGCGTACCAGCCAGAAGCTTACTACGATCGTATTCGCTTAATTTTAGCCGGTGGTGGCGCGTTATCGCATCGTCAGTCACCGATTAAAGCATGGAACCATGTGGCAAAAGGTGGCTTGTCGATAGATGTCTTCGATGGCGATCACTACAGTATTTTGACTGAAGTATCGGGGCAGAAAGTGGCTGACAAACTCGAAGCCAGTATTCGTGAATTTAAGATCCGCGGAGGAGAGTAAGGCATGGGGAGCTTCACAAAACTTTGGTTTAAAGATACTGAAACACCGTTCGACGTAGACGATCCTTACTTTTTTGACGAGTGCCATAAATACCCGTGGGTCGCGCATATCGAAGCCCACTGGGAAGAAATCCGTGATGAAGTTTACGAGGTGTTGGGTCGTGATGACTCAAACCTCGTGCCTTATCCGAAGCAGTCTATGGTGACGCGAAAAAATCATTGGCGCACCTTAGCTTTCATGTTTTGGACATACTCCATTGAGGATAACTGCCATCTGTTCCCAAAAACATGGTCGTTAATTAAGGATATTCCAAACATGACGGCGGCTTCGTTTAATTTGCTCGAAGCGAATACCACGATTAAACCTCATACCGGCGACACCAATGCCATTATGAGATGTCACATTGGCCTTTCAGTCCCTGCCGGATTGCCTCGTTGTGGCTTTCGGGTAGGTAAAGAAAGCCGCAGATGGGAAAACGGTAAGTTTTTCATGTTTAACGACGCGCACGAACATACCGCATGGAACAACACTGACGAGGATCGTTACGTCATGGTGATTGATGTCATGCGAGATGAATTTGTTCCCGTCAAAAATAAAACCGCCTCTCGTGTTCTTGCCACCATCAAGCAGGAAGTGCTGCGTCAAAAAGTCCCCATCATTGGACGATTGTTTAGCAACAAAATCGGTAAGAAGCTGCTGTTCGGGTTATTTAATGTGATTAACCGAATCCAGATAGCCACGGGAACAAACAAGCTGAACGCTTAAAGAGGAAGTTGAAATGAGTGCACAATTGAAACCGTGGTTTTCTGAAGAAAATCATACTTTTACTGGTAACGAGCCCTTTTTCTTCGATACCGATGACTATCCTTGGGTAAAAGAGCTTGAAGCCAATTGGACGGTGATCCGTGATGAGCTACAAGCCTTGCTCGCGAAAAACGAAATTGAGTTGCAACCTTATGCTAACAAGGAAATGACCAGCCGAGCCGACAAATGGAAAACCTACGGCATGATGTTCTGGTCGTTCAAAAGCGACGAAAACTGTGAACGTTGTCCGAAAACGTGGGAATTAATCTCGAAAGTACCCAACTTGTTGGCGGCCTCGTTTAACCTGTTAGAAGAACACACCACCATTAAGCCACACTTTGGTGATACCAATGCACACATCCGTTGTCATATGGGATTGATGGTGCCGGGTAGTGCGCCGCAATGTGCATTCCGAGTTGGCTCAGAAACGCGTAGCTGGGAAGAAGGCAAGTTCTTTATGTTCTGTGATGCTCATGAGCATACGGCGTGGAACAACACTAATGCGGTACGCTACGTTTTAGTGTTGGATATCCTGAGACCCGAATTTGTCAAGCAACGCAATAGCATTATTAGCCGTGTGTTGTCTTCCATTCGCTTAGAAGTGACCTACCAAAATAAGCCTTGGTTACGCAAGCTAATGGGCTCATCTTGGCGCAAACGTTTGATGTTTAAAACCTATGTTGGCTTTTTCCGAACCATGCTTGCGCTAGGCGTTAATAAAGGGAAAAAGCCCGTTGCTGGAGGGAATTAGCAATGACCGAATCTGTACCGCAAAAACGCCCTTGGACGTCTTACGACCTAGATCCATTACCGGCGTCAGAACCGGATTTTTGGGATAAAACCCAATTTGAATGGGTGAAGCACGTTGAAGATAACTGGGAAATTATTCGTGATGAAATGCTAGAGGTAATGCAAACGCAAGATGGCATTTTAGAACCTTACAAGGACTTATCGAAAACCAATCGTAAGGATGCGTGGAAAACGGCTGGTTTGATGTATTGGACGTTCGTTTCTGATCGTTACACCAAAGTGTTTCCAAAAACGTGGGAAGTATTAAAAGACATTCCACATTTATCGTCAGCATCCATTTTACTGCTGGAGCCTAACTCTACAATTCGTCCGCACATTGGTGACACCAATGCCATGATGCGTTGCCATATGGGCCTTAAAGTTCCAGCAGCAGCGCCACGTTGCGGCTTCAAAGTGAATGACACTACGGTAAGTTGGGAAGAAGGCGGAATTTTCCTCTTTAATGATGCGCAATTGCATACAGCGTGGAATAACACCAACGAAAATCGCTACATCTTGTCGTTTGATGTATTACGCCCTGAGTTTGTGAAAAGCCGTAAGTGGGTCGCGAGTCGTGTGTTGGGTAATATCTTCCTAGATGTACGTTATCAACATCATCCGTGGTTGAAGAAGTTAGGTAAGCGCCGCTGGGTAGACAAGATTTTAAGACGTGGAAGCTATGCGCTTTTTAGCACGATGATATTACTTAAAAAACCCCTGTATAACCTGTTTTAGTAGTCGGGATTATTATGTCTAAAAAAGAAAAGCCTTGGTTGGCAGATGATGGAACCGTGTATCACGGAAAAGACCCTTATTTCTATGACCCAAAGCAATTTGCGTGGGTCGAAGAAATAGAAAGTCACTGGGAAACATTCAGAGATGAATTGATGAATGTCGCCAAAAATGCTCATGACAATATGGACCCTTATCCCGATTTAGAGAAAACCGATAAAAAGGATGCGTGGCATACAGCGGGAATGATGTATTGGACAATGCGCTCCAAGAAAAACATCAAACTCTTCCCTAAAACATGGGCCATTATGAGCAAGATACCAAGCATCAGCTCATGCTCGTTCCATGAATTGGCGCCGCACTCAACGATTAAGCCGCATATTGGTGATACCAACATGATGGTGCGTTGTCATATGGGAATTCAAGTGCCTGCGCCACTTCCCAAATGTGGTATTCGTGTTGGCAATGAAAAGCAGTGCTGGGAAAACGGTAAAATATTAATGTTTAACGATGCCCACGAGCACACAGCTTGGAACAATAGTGACGAGTATCGATACATTTTGTCGTTCGATGTAATACAGCCGAAATTTGAAGGCAAACGCTTTTGGGTGGCGAGCCAGATTCTCGGGAAAATTTATGTAGAAGTCTTGTATCAGCATAAGGCTTGGCTACGTAAGTTCTTCAGTGCAAAGTGGCAAAAAGCGATTCTATTCTCTGTGTATAAGTCGCTATTCCGAGTGGCAGTATTCGTTAAATCCTTCGGGAAATACTAATGCATAGGAGAAGCCGATGAGCCGTAACAAAGCGTGGTTTTCTGATACTGGACAAGTGTTTTCTGGCTCTGAGCCTTTCTTTTTCGACACCGCTGAATTTGACTGGGTAAAAACAATAGAAAAAGATTACCAGATCATTGTTGATGAGTTTTTTGCTGAAATTGAAAAAGACCAAGCGCAGCTTGAGCCTTACATGAATGCAGAAATGATGTCGAAAAAGAACAATTGGAAAACTCAAGGCTTGATGTTCTGGGGAAAAAAATCGGAAGAAAATGCCAAAAAGTACCCAAAAACGTGGGAAGTGTTGAACAAAATCCCAAACTTATGCGCTGCATCGTTTAATTTGTTAGAGCCGGGCACCACCATTAAGCCCCACTATGGTAATACCAATGCCATTATTCGTTGCCACTTAGGTTTGCGTATTCCGGCACAGGCGCCGCGTTGCGGCTTTCGTGTAGGCACAGAAACGCGAAGCTGGCACGATGGGAAAGTCTTAATGTTTTGCGACGCTCATGAACATACTGCGTGGAATAACACAGACCAGCAGCGTTATATTATGGTGTTGGATATTGTCCGTCCTGAATTTAAACGCGACTTTGTGAGCATTGCTTCGCGAGTATTAGGTTTTATTTACTATGATGCGGCTAAGCTCAACAAGCCGTTAATTGGTAAGTTGAGCAAAATAAAATGGCTCGATCCCATCCTACATTGGGGTTATCGCCGTTGGCAGCGAGCACAAGTCAAACATTATTAAACACCGTTATTCGGCGGTTGTAACAGTGGCAGCCGCTTTTTCACTCCCCTGCTTTTTACCGGTTATTAATTTACCGGCTATTAATTCCAATAATCTTGCCAATGAGACAACACTTCATGCAGTGCAGTCTGAACTCGCTCAATTTCGGCATTGCTTAAATAACGCGGTTTGTATTGCAACGTTAGCATCAACTCGTCGCCTTTTTGGCTGAAGTAAAAAGTCAGCGATAGGGCGCTTTGTGAATGGTTAGTCAGGGCACGAGTGAACGCGTTTGTTGCGTTTGGATAGTTATCCATCACCACACCTACATCGAAACGTTGTGCAGAGTACTTCCGGCTCGTGGGGGTTTTCTCAAACTCATGAGCGTGAGAGGCGTGTTCGCCGTTAACTTGTTTAATTTGTTGCAGTAGCGAGGTGTCATCGTCATCCCGTAACGTGACTTGCACGGGCAGAAGGTGTAAAAACAAGCCAGCGGTTTCATCAATGAACGGAATATGTTTTGGTCTTGATGAGGCAAGAATGCCGTAAGTACAACGGTTGCGTTGTTTAATTTTACTGAGGGTTTTGGCTGCCAACGCTTGCGCCCAAATGCCAACCGTTAACCAAGGCATTTTGGTTTTCATTAAATGGTAACTGTGTAGTGGAACCGCGCCTATTTCTAGGGTTTCGCCCGATGGGTGTTCTTGCAATGACGCTTGAGGGTCGCCAATAAAGCACGGCTCAATATAGTGTAAATAGTCTCGCCAATAGTCCTGATCTATAAATTGATAACTTTCTACATAATCTAGGTAGTGCACGAAATGGCGTGATGCAGGAGGTGGAACACTCTGAGATTGTTGTAGTTGCTGGTAGCATTCAAATACATAATCCAGAATGATTAATTCTGACCAGCCATCCAATAAAGCATGATGATACGACCAAATAAAATGATAATCACCGGAGCCTTGTTCAACTAAATATAAGCGATAAGGTGGAAGGCTTAAGTCGCTAAACCCTTGTTCCCTGTCTTCTACTAATAAGCTTGGAATATCTTGCTGTTGGTGTGTTATCCAGCTTATCTGATAATCGTTGTAACTCACCCAGTAATGCGTCTCGTCATCTTCGGTGAGAAAACAGCTACGCAGAGCATCAAACTTTTCAATAGCGTACTGCCATGCCTGCATAAATAGCGCGGGATTTAAATTGGGTAATTGCCCTTCGGTTTGCTCTACGATATCGCCTTCGCCGGGAATGAGGCGGCTGGCGTACAACATTTCGTGCTGAGTTTGGGAAGCTTTGCGAATGTAACTCATTTTATTCAACACGCCTTTATGCTGATAAATGCGTTTGAGTATGGTTTTTGGCAAGGTTTTATCGGCGATAATGGCAAAACTAGGCTGGGCGTCAGAGTCCCGCTGAGATGTTGGGTTATCAATGGGAGAGGCGTCTAGCAATATTGGTAACAAATCTTGTTCCGATAACAACGACTCCATATTCAAGCTGAAGCCAGCAGCATAGGCGCGGTTAACCAATTGCTGCGCGCTGATGGAATCACCGCCTTGGGCAACAAAGCTTAAACCGCTGATTAAACCATGTTGTAGTAAGGTTTCGGTTATACCAATAAGCGGATGATTGTGTTTTACCGATGTGGTGTCAGTTTGATGTGGGTGTTGAACATTGATTTGATGTAATTGAGATAATGTTTTGGCGTCTATTTTCCCGTTTGTTGTCATTGGGAATGCCTCTAGCACACAGAAAAAGTGTGGTAAGGCATACGCTGGAAGTAGTTGTTGTAACGCAGGTAAATAATGCGTTAGTTGCTCATGTGCTTGCCATGCCAGTAGCTCTCCCGTTGGCACTTGCTGGCTGAGTGGACCAACAATATAAGCGACCAATTTCGCAGGCGTTTGTTGCTCTAATAATTGCACAAAACATTGCTCGATATTAGGCTGCTTTTCGATAGCTGATTCAATAGCGGTGGCTTCTACACGAAAGCCATGAATTTTTAATTGGCGATCAATTCGCCCTAAAATAACGTAATCACCGTTGCTAAGGCGTTTGGCTCTATCTCCCGTGCGGTAGGCGTATTGCTTTTGATCATTGGCAAAGGTAATCCACTCAAAACGTGAAACCTGATCTGGCGGTAGGTTTCGGTAGCCCTTACCAATTTGCTTACCCGTAATGACTAACTCCCCTTCTTCGCCTTCCGCGACAGGTTGATTGTTGCCGTCCAAAATATACAAGTTGTTGTCAGTCAGTGGTTGCCCAATAGGCACAATATCGTTATCGCTCAGAGGGTGCGCTAACCAAATACTGTTGGTAATAGTGGTTTCGGTAAGACCATATGCATTATAAAGCGAGATAGGGAGATTCAATGTGAACCAACGCTGTAATTTGGAGGTAGAACACATTTCACTACCAATGATTACTGTGTGCAAACTAGCTGGTGGACGTGCTCCAGTGTCAGCCAAAAAATCGGTCCAATTGTTCCAAAGTGCAGTAGGAAAATTGACAGTCGTGATGCCGTACTTTTGCAATATCTGATTTAGCGTAGGCATATCTGTTTTTGCTGGATCTAAACCTACAATTAACGTGGCGCCCGCATTTAATGTTGAGAGCACTTCCTCAATAGAAACATCAAAACTCAAAGCGCAAGATTGTAATATTTTGTCATCAGGCGAAAGCCTAATTTTCTTTGAAAATGCATTTTGATGAGCAATAAGATTACTCGATGTTATTTGAACAAGTTTTGGTTTTCCTGTACTCCCAGATGTGAAAATTTCGTAAATAGCGTTTGTTTTTCTTTGTTGATTAGGCGTTTTATAAGATTTTTTTGTATTTAAATTGATATTTAATTTTTTCTGATTTTCGGGAATGAGTGATTCAGTTTCGTTATTACAAAGAATAATATCGAGTTCGGCTTGTTCAATAAGAGACAATCTTTGCTGTTCTTCCTGCTGAATATTAAATGGAATATAAGTAGAGTTGGCTTCAATTATACTTAAGAAAGCGATGATGGAATCTATCGAGCGAGGCATTAAAACACCTACTCGAAAATAATTTTCGCTTTGAATAAATGTTGAAAGATGACCAATAAATTCAGCAACTTCTTGATATGTAAGACTATGTCCTTGAGTATCTATAACCGCATTATTTAAAGGGTTTTTTTCTACCGCTGCGTAGAATCCTTGTAAAATGTTCGTTGGCATAGGCTCTGTCTCACGTTGCCACTTGGGCCCTGGTTATGTTCAAATAAAATACAGTGTTAAGGCTGTCATTATAAAAAACCGCTAAAAATAAGAGAAAATATTTTTGTGTTTTTGCTCTTTTTTTATCAAAAGGATTGTTTTTTAATATGCTGATTCCAGCATAAATACAGACAGTGACGCAAGATTAAGGGATGTTATTTTTTATCTTAAAATAAATATGTAGCAATAAGTTACTGTAATAAAATGTAGCAACTACCGTACTCCTGAAAATCTATTATTGTATAAATGTAGGTGTTGAACACTAATTCGGGTCTTTAAAAAACAACTGCTTATATTAGAAGGTAAGCATTTTAATGAAGCAATGTAACGGATTGTGTTGGTATTGCCATTGATATTGTATGAATTTCACCATTAATAATGTATGATTTTCACCATTGCGTAAGCTATGTGATTTTAGTGTCACTCATTTTTCAATGCATCGAAAATGAGTTTAAGTCTTTTAGAGGTTGATGTTGTGAGCGAGAAGCAGGTTTATTATCGCTATTCAAAAAAGCAAAAAGCTTACACAGAATGGTTCAAAGATCAGTTCGTTATCCCAAGCTCATCCCGCAATCTCTTCCAAAGTTGTTACAGGAATTACCTTAGGGACTAACGAATGAGCAATTCAAATTCGATTGAGAATGCCAGTTTGCCTTGGCATGAATTTCCGACCTTGGATTTGTTCCATGGTGACAAACATCAAGCTTTTTTCAAAAAGCAACGTCAGGAAAACCCCATTTTTCTTTGTCGTAATCATCCTTTTTACGGTTCATTTTGGAACGTAACGCGATACGAAGACATCGCTTACGTCGATACACATCACGATATTTTCTCTTCAGAAGGAAGCATCTTAATTGAAGATCAAGACGATGATTTTCCGTTACCGATGTTTATTGCGATGGACCGTCCCGATCATACCAAGTACCGAGAAAGTGTTGCGCCTGCGTTTTCATCCAGCGTAATGAACGAGTTTTCAAGCTTAATACAATCGCGCACGGAACAAACGCTTGACGCTTTGCCGATTGGTCAGGCGTTTGATTGGGTTGAAAAAGTTTCCGTTGAGCTAACCAGTCAAATGTTGGCAACGCTATTTGGTTTCCCATTTGAACATCGTCATAAACTGATTCGCTGGTCTAATTTAGCCACCATGACAGACGAAGATGTTAATGCTCCTGACTTTTCACAGCGCAGACAAAGCGAGTTGATGGCGTGCCTGAAAGCCTTTACTGAATTGAAAGAGCAAAAACGCGGGCAAGCCCAGTCAGGTGATCTGATTTCCATGTTGGCACATTCGCCTCATACACAATCTATGTTACCAAGCGAGCTATTGGGGAATGTGGTGTTACTGCTTGTTGCAGGAAACGACACAACGCGAAACTCAATGACTGGCGGGGTGTACGCACTAAATCAGTTTCCCAAACAATACCAACTACTTAAACAAGATCCGAGTCGTGTTGAGCAGCTGGTGCCCGAAATTATTCGTTGGCAAACGCCGCTTGCTTATATGCGCCGCACAGCAAAAACCGATACTCAATTAGGCGGGAAAACCATTCGTGCAGGTGAAAAAGTGGTGATGTGGTATGCATCAGGTAATTGCGATGAGTCGGTTTTTACTAATGGTGATGAAATCGATATCACGCGCGACAGAGCGCAACTTCAAAAACATCTGGCGTTTGGTACAGGCATTCATCGATGCATCGGCAAACGCCTAGCTGAGCTGCAACTTAAGATTCTATGGCAACAGTTATTAGAACGTTTTAGCCACATTGAAGTGGTTGCACCTGTGTCATGGATTAACTCCAATTTCGTTAAAGGTTATAGCAGTATGCAAGTGATTTTGCATAAGTAATGCGCGGCCGACTATTTATTATTGCTGAGAATATTTAATGGACATCGTTAAAGAAAAATCAACGTGGGGCTTTGTTAACAAACACATCGGCTCTGTGATTACGGTTTCTGCTATTGTGCTTACCATCATTATCACGGTAGGACTAAGCGCATCGGACAATGGCGCGCCTACGGTTGAGAAAGAGGCGTTGTTATACGGGCAAGTCCAACAAGGGGATTTATCAAAAGAAATCACAGCTTCAGGCATATTAGCGCCAGAAAAAGTACGTTGGTTAACAGCCGTGGCGCGTGCTGAAGTAGTTGATGTGCTTGTGAAGCCCGGCACAAAAGTAAAAGAAGATACCGTTCTACTAACCTTAAAGTCGACGGAGCTTGATGAAGAATTAAAGAATGCTCGTTGGGAGTGGGAAGAGGCTAGCTCCAGTTTGGTGCTGGAGAAGTCCAAGTTAAATAACGAGTTATTGGCACTTAAAGTGAATCTTGAAAAGTTGAAATCGGATTATGAATCAGCAAGAGTGCAAATGTTGGCTGAAAAAGAAATTGCCGAAAAAGGCATCATTCCTAAGGTCATGACCGCGCAATCCGACATTAAAGTGAAAAACCTAAAACGTATTATTGAGATTGAAAAAGAGCGTTTTGATGAATTTACTGACTCAATTAAAGTGCAATTGCAAGTGCGCGAATCGCGAGTGGACTTATATAAAAGCCGCTACGAAAGTGTGAAGCAAAAACATGACTTGCTAACAGTTAAAGCTGGTATGAACGGTATTGTACAAGTCGTTAGTGTGGTTGAAGGGCACAATGTTGAGATCGGCAACACCTTAGTCAATATTGCAGATAATAATAGTTTGATTGCAGAACTTCGTATTCCAGAAACCCAAGGTAAAGATGTTGTCATTGGGTATCCAGTTGAAGTGGATTTACGCAGTGAAGTGGTGATGGGTAAAGTATCCCGAATTGACCCACAAGTTATTAATAATACAGTAAAAGT
Source organism: Alteromonas sp. a30 (assembly GCF_026788005.1). Classification (GTDB taxonomy): domain Bacteria; phylum Pseudomonadota; class Gammaproteobacteria; order Enterobacterales; family Alteromonadaceae; genus Paraneptunicella. The sequence continues at coordinate 55,192 of NZ_JABEPE010000004.1, read as the reverse complement.
GGATGTGCGCTTTGATAAGACGCTCCCCAATGGCGCAAGGCCAGACTTAAGTGTTGATGGTACCATCAAAATTGCAGAGCTAAATAACGTCATGTTTATCAAAAAACCCAGTGCTATTGCTGAGAATGCCAATGCCTACGTGTTTGTTGTTGATGAAGATGGCGGCAATGCTGTGCGTCGACGTGTTAACTTTGGCGCTGCATCCAGTCAATTTATTCAGGTAAAAAGTGGCCTGGAATTAGGTGACAAAATTATTATTTCCGATGTTTCTCGCTGGATAGGCAGCGAGAATTTAACGTTGGACTAGCGGCTTTTTCGCTGAAGTTAAAGCAGTTGTTAAGGTAGGAAAATAACAATGAATGATAATAAAACTCCCGTTATTTCAGTGAATAATTTGGGCAAAGTGTTCTCAACCGATGAAGTGGAAACACATGCGTTATCGAATATTAGTTTTGATATTTATCAGAATGATTATGTGTCTTTTTCTGGCCCCTCCGGTTGTGGTAAGTCGACCTTACTCACCATTTTGGGGTTATTGGACCAAGCATCTTCTGGGCAATATCACCTAGATGGCAAATTGGTTACTGAATTGAGTAAAACAGAGCAAGCGAAAGTGCGCGGTGCACAAATTGGCTTCATCTTTCAGAACTTCAACTTGATTGGTGATATGTCGGTGGAAGATAACGTGAGCTTACCGCTTAACTACTTGGGCCTAAGCCGCAAAGAACAAAAAGAACGCACCATGAAAGCGTTGGAAAGCGTTAGCATGGCACACCGTGCAAAGCATTACCCGAGCCAACTTTCTGGTGGTCAGCAACAACGTGTTGCAATTGCGCGTGCCATCGCCGGACAGCCTAAAATTATTTTAGCAGACGAGCCCACCGGTAACTTGGATTCAGAAAACGGCGAAGCAGTGATGGCGATATTGGAAAAGCTACATAGCGAAGGCGCGACTATTTGTATGGTAACGCACGATCCTCGTTATGCAGAAGCGGCCTCTAGAACCATTCATCTGCTTGATGGTAAACAAGTCGATTCGCACCCTGCGACGGCATAGTCGTGCGCTTGAAGTCAGGTGAAGTATGTTCCAACAATTCACTAAGCCGTTTAATGTCGGCAAATTAAAACCGGTGTGCGAAAGCACCAACTTTAATGTGTACTATGATGCGGACAATGGCATCGTGCAGCTATTCAACCAAGGTGTTCCGTTTATTTCGGTAGAGAAGATCAAACATAGAAATGATGCGTTATTTCAAAGTTATGGTCAGGTGTTAACGTGTGACGAAGCTGTACTGCGTTCCAAAGACAATCGATTTGGACTCAGTTATCAAGGCGTGAAAGCTGAATCTTTGCTGGATCATTTTCGTCGCAGCCCACATAAGTTCGAAGCATATTGTGAGCAACTAGCCCTTAATCATATTCGTATTTTAGCGATGGAAGGCATTGACTCTTTTCCAAAACAAGCACAAGTGTTAGCCGAGAAAATCAAGCGAGCGGATATACCCGATGAGCAAAAGCAGCGAGTGCTCAATGTTTTCCAATCGATGCCCGTAGGGAACAAAGTGTGTCATGGTGACTACTTGCCTGAAATTTTGTTTTTTAATGGTGAAGGATACGAAGTCACTTGCTTTCATGATATTTGCGTGGGAGAGCCATTATCGGATATAGCCCGAACTTATATCATGTTGAAGTATGGCTGGTTTGCAGAAACGTTTTTCGGATTCCGTTGGTTTGGTTCTTTATTGGCAAAATGGAATGCCGATACTTATCTCGATTACTGCAAAAAACAGATAGAGATAGACGACACGGAATTCGATAAGTGGATTTTAATTAATGCGACCGCACGTATCAGCGAAGATGTGGTTGAAAGTCCTCGTTTGAAAAAGCTTGTTTTAGACATGCTCAAAACACACAAAGCCGACTAATCAGTATCCAGCCGGCTTCTATTCTATTGTTTCCTCGTTAATTTCCGCCTGATGAATTGGCTTGCTAAATGCCCGTCAAAAAAGCTTTAAAATTGTCTCTATTCTTTTCTTCTTATTAATATTTCTGATTATGTTTATCGTGAAAATAATCGATATGAAACATTATCTTACCGATACTCCTTCCAAAGTGTTCTAACCTATCCTAATTTGATATATGTGAATGTAAAATAATTATTTTGTTTTAACACAATTTTAAAAATATAAAGTATATGAAAAACAACGGTTTATATTTTTATGTGGTAAATTAATGTTTCTTGTTTGTGAAAAATCTATTGTCGTAATAGAAAGGCTTCATTAATCACTTTTAAAAAGAGGTGCTAGCTTAATTACTTACATAGGGGATTTGGAAATTCAAATTGTAAGAGTAAGGAAGCTGCTGAAATGCATTTTTCAGTGACATAAATATATTACACCCACCCGCAAGAGATGAAGTAATGAACAAGTTAGCACCCAAAAACAAAACGATTTTAGCAAGCAGTGTTGCACTGCTTTTAACCTTTTCAACAACCAGTTTTGCAAATCCAGAAATGAGTAAACCGCAAGGGGCGAAAGGTTCGGGTCATGCTGAATTTGGACAAGCCAAAACCAACCAGTTTTGGTGGCCTGAGCAACTTAACCTAGCGCCACTTCGAGACCATGATCCGCGTTCCAATCCACTCGGAGAAGACTTCAACTATGGTGAAGCTTTCCAACAACTTGATTTGGCAGCCGTGAAACAAGACGTCAACGCATTGCTGACTGAATCGCAAGATTGGTGGCCAGCGGACTACGGAAACTACGGGCCATTCTTCATCCGTCTATCATGGCACAGTGCCGGTACATACCGAACACTAGATGGCCGAGGTGGCGGTGATGGCGGGCAAATGCGTTTCGACCCACTAAATAGCTGGCCAGACAACGGCAACTTAGACAAAGCCCGACGCTTATTATGGCCGGTAAAACAAAAATACGGTGAAACACTTTCGTGGGGCGATTTAATGATCCTAGCGGGTACAGTCGCTTTGGAAAACATGGGTTTTGAAACATACGGATACGCCGGAGGTCGTGCCGATGATTGGGAGCCTGATTTGGTGTATTGGGGGCCAGAAGTGGAAATGCTTGCCAGTGATCGTGAAGAGCGTGGCGGTAAGCTACAGCGTCCGTTAGGGGCAACGCACATGGGGCTCATTTACGTGAACCCAGAAGGACCTCGCGGTAAACCCGATCCCAAAGGCTCTGCGAAAAACATTCGCGTTGCTTTTGGTCGCATGGCGATGAATGACGAAGAAACCGTGGCATTAATTGCCGGTGGTCATACTTTTGGGAAAATGCACGGCGCACATAAACCCAAAGACTGCTTACAGGCTGAACCGGGTGCAGCGCCAGTTGAAGAACAAGGTTTAGGCTGGAAAAATACCTGCGGTAAAGGTCATTCAGAAGACACCATCACCAGCGGTTTAGAAGGTGCGTGGACGCAATTGCCAACGCGTTGGACAACCCTATACCTACAAAACTTACTGCAATTTGAGTGGGAACAAACCCGCAGTCCCGCAGGCGCGATTCAATGGAAACCCACTGATGAGTCGGTGCAACAAAGTGTGCCAGATGCACACATAAACGGAAAATTTCATGCGCCAGTGATGACAACAGCGGATTTGGCGCTGAAATACGACCCTGAATACCGCAAAATCGCAGAGCGTTTTTTAGCCAATCCAGAAGAATACCGTTTAGCGTTCGCCAAAGCATGGTTCAAATTAACGCATCGAGATTTAGGACCGAAGGCATTGTACTTAGGTGATGAAGTGCCTAATGATGAGCTAATTTGGCAGGACCCAGTGTCCGCACCTAAAACCCCCTTGGTTAGCGCCAGTGACATTGAAGCTTTAAAGAAAACCGTATTGAAGGCCGGTTTATCAACAGAGGCGTTAATTCGCACAGCTTGGGCATCGGCAGCAAGTTTCCGAGCATCCGATAAGCGTGGTGGTGCAAATGGCGCTCGTATTCAGCTTGCGCCGCAAAAAGATTGGGCAGTGAATAACCCAAAAGCGCTCAAAAAGGTATTGGATAAACTGCGTAAGATTCAAAGCCAATTTAATCGTCAGTCTAAGCAGGCGCAAATTTCTATGGCGGATTTAATCGTGCTTTCTAGCGCGGCAGCAATAGAAGACGCAGCGAAACAAGCAGGTGTGAAGGTTTCTGTGCCGTTTGTGCCGGGCCGAGGCGATGCAACACAAGCACAAACCGATGTGAATTCATTTGCCTTGCTTGAACCAAAAGCCGACGCCTTTAGAAACTACTTTAATGCTGAAGAATCATATCGTTCGCCAGCGGAAATGCTGGTTGATAAGGCTGACCAACTCAACTTAAGCGTGCCAGAAATGACAGTATTGCTTGGTGGCTTGCGCGTACTTGGTGCGAACTCTCAAGGCGTAACCGAGGGTGAATTTACCGAACAAAAAGGGGTGCTAAGCAACGATTTTTTCGTGAACTTGATGGATATGTCTATCAAATGGCAAAAAACAGAGAAAGACGGCATTTACCAAGGTGTTGATAGAAACACAGGTAAGGTGAAATTTACCGCCTCACCGGTTGACTTAATCTTCGGTTCCAATTCGGAATTGCGTGCGGTTGCAGAAGTATATGCCTACGACAACGCACAACCGCGTTTTGTTCAAGACTTTGTTGATGCGTGGGTGAAAGTGATGCAACTCGACCGTTTTGACTTGAAGCAATAAAAGTATTACAGGTAAGGGTTTGCGCTTAATTCTCTGTAGGTGACTTGTTGAATTACAGGCGGGAATATTCAGGAATGGTGGCCGAACAACTTTCAAAAAGCATACTTTTCACGGATGAAAAGTTCTGAGCGAGCAGGGGTGCGAAAGCGACTTTGAGAAAGTGAAGCGGGTGGCGTTTACACACCAAGCGGATTTTTAGATGGACTTCGGCTTCGAGTAGTCACCAATAGCGATTTATCGCAAACTCGCAATGGATGAGGTTTTACCAGAAAAGCGAATGACAAAAGAACTAAAGAGCGTAGGAATACCATAAATAAGCACGGTAAAAATGATGAAATTTATCAGCTCATTGTCGCGTAAAGCATCTTCTGCATCATTAACTGATGCAAAAATACATAGCATTGCAAAAACGGCGATAGAAAAGAGCGGTAAAACCTGCTTTCCCCCAAAATATTCACTCACATAACCGAGGTAAATAAGAATAAAGCTAATGAAAAACAAAGTGAGGAACGCATTCAAAATACTATTGTCTTTAATATGAAACACCCTGTGCGGAGCTGCATACAGGGTGCTGTAAGGATTGAAGGCTAGATACCTTCGATTACCTAATTGGTTTTTATTTCAACCTGAGCTTTTTAATTTCCATAATTAAAACGCCTATGGCAGCAATTAAAAGGCCCATTTGCGCTTGATTGAAGTAGTTTTCCACAATACTTTGCTGCATTACATTTTTAGGAGTGATAAAAATATATTGCAGTAAGGAATAAATAAACCAAAAACCACCAATACCTACAATACCAATACCCGATGTAAACCCTAGGTGCCCCATTACCTTATGCAGTGTTTTATTAAACCCGTTTTCAGGTTCTGATTTTTCACTTACAGGTAATGCACTTTGTACTTCTTTACCTTCTGAAGTTGAACTTTCTACTTCACTCATCTTTTTCTCCTTTTGTTAAGATGAAACTTCCTAAAAAAATAGACACAATGACTCCCAGCGAAATGCGAGTTTCCCCATTTTCGTGAGGTATTTGAAATCCATTGCCATAATTGGTCTACATACCTGTTCTAAACTATCAGTCACCTGTTGAGAATTAGGAGCCTACATGGAAGTATCCAGGGCGAGTTTGCGGTAAATCTCTATGGGATGACTAACAATTAAACACAGCTATTTAGCCGATACTAAATCATTTGAAGGTTAGTATGAACAAATATGACAAGATTTTTACTAGGTTGAATGTGCATAAATAATTCCATTAAATGGCGTATTGTGAAGAATAGTGAGGGGCAGAGTAGAGAATAAAATACGGCAGCTTGTGAACTAAACGTTATATTTGGCGTGTATTAGCTGGCATATTGGGTTTCGTGGTTTGGCGCAATATATACAATTTCGCGATACGTTACACGACTGAATATAGGCAAGAACGCTTGTGACTTCCCATCAGGAAGGAGTCTGACCTTCATCTTTCAAATTTGCGAAAATAAAGATAAATAAGTTGAGTTAGCGTAGTGGCATCAGTATCATAACGCGCGCTTAACGCATCATCCTTTTTCCGCCCTTAGCTCAGCTGGATAGAGCGCGTCCCTCCGGAGGACGAGGTCAGAGGTTCGAATCCTCTAGGGCGGGCCACTTTTTGCGTAGAAAAGTACCAGATAATTATTCTTTCTCTTTTATTAAGTCGGATTTCGCAGGCAACATCTCCTGAAATTTTGTTGTTGAATTTAAGAGAGTTACGATTAATTTTCGTATTGTGTATTTCACATCCAGTTCCATTAAACTTATCTATATTTATCTTTATTGTTTGGATATTTAAAGTTTGGTTAAGGAGTGAACTGAACCTCGAGAACGCAACACCTCCAGACACTTCAAGTAACTCTGTTGCTTTGTTTGTTTTTAGCTGTAGCTCTGAATATAAAACCGGAATAATAAAAATATCATTTTCATTATAATTACCCGTATATGGTTGTACTAAATTGACCAGTTTGCAAGCGTCTTTTGATTCCTTTAACCTAACCTTAGCTTCTCTCAAGTCGTTAATTTTATCTTTTTCATCAATGATATAGTTTTGATAAAGATTTGGGAAGATGGCTTTATAGTTTTCTCTTAAGAGGAAATTACATTTTTGATATTTAGATTTTTTATATTCATTAATAAATTTAATTTGAGCGTTATATTCTGATTCTAGCTCCAATAAAAGGAGGGATGCTTCATCAAAAGCCATATTCGAATTTTCGATAATGCTAACTTTATTCTTTAGTACGGAAATAAAGCCAAAAGCATGTTCTTTCCCGATAGTGTCAATGGAGTCTTTTAAAGATTTTAGTCTCTTCGATGCGCCAAATTTTATTAGCTCTTTCTCCTCAATTAATTTATTTTCATTGAAGTAAGTGAGCCATGTAGCTAATGCGACGGCTATTGCTATAAATATCCCAATAACTTCTGTTTTATGACTTTCATTCTTTTTAGAAGGCATGTTTTGGCTAACTATTTATGAAGGATTTCAGGTAGGAAAAACCTGAAATCCAATTTCAACTAGCGATTTTTTGTTAATTTTAAATCTTCTTGTTTGAAGTCTTTCTCTAGCATTTTTTCGATTAATTTGTCTGCGACTGATTGCATCCCTCTCATAAGACTCAGCCCTCTGTGCTCATCTTGATAGAGCCATACAAATTCACCTGTTTGGACGTCTATTAATCTTGCCGTCACGCCGATAGACGCAATGCCTAAACTTTCATTGAATCTTTTCTTTTTAAACTCTTCATCATACTGTTCTATACTTACAGTACTTGCTTTTCTTCTTCTTAGGTCTTCTATTTTTTGCTGAACTACCGCTACCCCACCCATAAGCATTTGTGTTGGTAAATCTAAATTTTCTAACCTTGTAATTTCTGTATCGATATCGGCCATTAATTTATTATAGTCCTTGATATATCTAGCTCTTTCCCCTTTTTGGTAATGTGTTTTTAACACAATCATTTGTTGAGCATTAGTGTACTCCGTAACGCTACCATCCAATAAATAATCCGCGGAAATAGCCTTACCAATCAGGACAAGTTGTGTATTTCGATCTTTTTTAACAAAACCGCCATCATTCATTTCAAGCTCATCTTTTCTTTTTCTTAGCGTTGAGCGATCAACAATGTTAAATGAATTGCCGGAATTTTTTTTATCCAAGGTTTTTTTGATGTCTAGTAATCGACGAGTGATGGTTTGTGTTGCTAGAGGCGAACCATTCTCATTACCGGTAAATGTATCAATCCCAATTGTTTTGCCTTTTATTCTAAACTCCTCGGTCCATTGAGAGTTTGCAGGAAACAGGTTTTTCTTTAGGTAATCATTAGTAGTTTCACCCCGAGATTTTGGCGGCGTAAGTTCTTTAAAAGTAGTGTATTTAGGTGTGGCAACACAACCACTAAGTAATATGACAACTGTCAGCAATGCGAGTTTTTTCATTTGTGTGTTCCAATTATAATGGTTAATAAAGTGTTTTTTATTTTTTGTGAAACACTTATTCTATTATTAAATAGGATATAAAAACAACCAACATTGTTTTCTTGTTTTCTTACTTTTAGTGCAAAATAAGTCTATTTTCACTGCCTTAATGCAATATTGCACAGTTATGGTGATTTTGCCAAATGATAATATATATAACCATTTGTTAACTCTTTGAAAAACATAATGATTTTTAGTTGGCACTGGTTCTGCATCATTTCCGCTGTGAAGTATGTTCGCAATGGTGCGAACAACACAATTTAATTCGGCAAAGAAGCCCGTTAGCGCTTAACACTTCGGTTTAGGTGCTGGCGGGCTTTTTGCGTTTTACCTTCTTAATTGACTTCCAAATAAAAAGTGGAGAAACAGAGCATGGCCTATGTAGAACCGAAGGAATTTGTGACCAAGATGGTCGATTCTGGCGAACAGAAGGTTTTAATGTCGGTAAAAGACAGTTTTATTCGCGCTTTTATGGCAGGTGCTATTCTGGCGTTGGCCGCTATGTTTGCCGTCACGGTAACGGTAAAAACAGGCATGCCACTTGTTGGTGCGATTCTATTTCCTGTGGGCTTTATCATGTTATATCTGATGAAGTTTGATTTACTAACCGGGGTGTTCACGTTAGTGCCACTTGCCTATTTAGATGGGCGTCCAGGCGTAACCATTAAGCAAGTGTTGCGTAATTGGGGCATTGTGTTTTTGGGCAACTTTGCAGGTTGTTTAACCATTGCTTTTTTTATGTCATTCATTCTGACGTATGGCTACAACGTTGATGGCGGAGAGATTGCCGCTAAAGTCAGTAGCATTGGCGAGTCTCGCACTTTGGGGTATCAAGAGCACGGTGTTGCGGGCTGGTTTACCATCTTTATCCGTGGCATGTTGTGCAACTGGATGGTGTCGATGGGCGTTGTTGGTGCATTAGTGTCAACGTCTGCTTCGGGCAAGATAATGGCAATGTGGATGCCTGTTATGTTGTTTTTCTTTATGGGCTTCGAACACTCCATTGTGAATATGTTTTTATTCCCTTTCTCTTTGATTATGGGGGGAGAATTTACAGTTGGTGATTACCTTGTTTGGAATGAGATCCCTACGGTTTTAGGTAACTTGGTGGGGGGCTTTTTATTGGTTGGCTTGCCACTGTATCTAACCCATGTGCGTACTAGCCCAGAACGTAAAATCGCTTAAATACCGGTTCCAAATTATCAGCCAGCTACAGAGAGTTAAGCGTAAATTCTAAGCGGCAGGGACGTATTCACGCGGCGAGTTTGCGATAAATCTTTGTAGGTGACTGACAATTAAGCGCAACTCTTTAGCTTGTGTGCAACGTGAAATAACACATCAACCCCGTAACTAGGTTGCTTTAACGATGCGAAAAACACTGCAAATTAAACTGGGCCAATGCACTGATAAAGGCATCAAGTCGTTAAATCAGGATTTTATCGGTGCCTATTTCCCCAAAGAGCCATTGTTGGGCAGTAAGGGAATTATTGTGGCTATGGCAGATGGCATTAGCTCCAGCAATGTTAGCCAGATCGCCAGTGAAACTGCTGTCAGTAGTTTTATTAATGACTACTATTGCACCTCGGAAGCGCAATCGGTAAGGCGTTCCGCAGAGTGTGTTTTGCAGGCAACAAACTCTTGGCTGTTTTCACAAAGTCAAAATAGCGCCTATCGGTTCGATCCTGATAGTGGCTATATCTGTACTTTTAGTTCGCTGATTTTAAAGTCGCATTTCGCGTATTTATTCCACTGTGGAGACACCCGTGTTTACCGGGTTGTAGGTGAGCATCTAGAGCAGTTGACACAAGACCATCGACGTCATGTTGATGCTGAAAATCAATACCTGACTCATGCAATGGGATTGCATCAAAAGTTGAGTATGGATATTCATAGTTTTGCATTGGATGAAGGTGATCGCTTTTTACTGATGAGTGATGGGGTTTACGAATTTATTAGCGAGGCCCGCATTCTGTATTGGTTGGCAACCTATAGCGAAGATTTAGATGCCGCGGCTCATGGTATTGTTGAAGAAGCTAAACAAGCGGGCAGCGACGACAACCTGAGCATTCAAATTGTGCGTGTAGAGCAGTTGCCCGATAGGCAAGTGGATGAAATAGCGCACCAAATTTCTGCCTTGCCATTGCCACCTAAGCTTCAACCTCGTATGACACTTGATCATTTCACCATCGAGCGAGATTTGTACATTAGCAGCCGTAGCCATGTGTTTTTAGCGGTTGATAATCTTACAAAAAAGCGAGTGGTGATAAAAACGCCTTCGACTGAAATGCGCAACAACAACGCGTATTTAGAACGCTTTTTGCTTGAAGAGTGGATTGCCAAGCGCATCAGCAGTCCTTATGTGTTGAAAGCGACTCAAGATGCAGAGAAAAAACACTTTTTGTATCTCACAACCGAATATATCGAAGGACAAACCCTTGCTCAATGGAGTCGAGACAACCCTCGGCCGCACTTAGAGCAGGTTCGGGATATTGTTGAGCAAATATCGAAAGGGTTACAGGCATTTCATCGACAAGAAATGTTGCATCAAGATATTCGCCCTAACAACATTATGTTGGATCACAGCGGGACAGTTAAAATCATTGATTTTGGCTCGACTAAGGTTGCAGGTATTCACGAAATGCAAACGAGTGCTTGTGCCTCGCAAACCGAAACCGAGGTGTTAGGAACGATGCAATATTCTGCGCCTGAGTATTTTTTAGGTAAGGAAGGGGATGTTCGATCTGACCTATTTTCTTTGGCTGTGATTGCGTATTACTTATTGTGCGGGAAATTGCCTTATGGCACTCAGGTCGCCAACTTACACACGACAACGGCCCAGCGGCGACTAAATTATGCGTCGATTCGGATTTTTCGCCAAGATTTACCTATTTGGGTGGATGCGACACTGAAAAAGGCCCTGACAATACAACCAGATAAACGCTATTCGTCGATGTCTGAATTTATTTATGATTTACGTCACCCCAATCCTCAATATTTAGCAGTAAAGTCTCCACCTCTTATGGAGGCTTATCCCGTTGCTACATGGCAGGCTATTTCGGCGGTTCTATTTTGTTGGGTGATTTACTTATTGGCGCAGTGAAGAGGATACTTTCTACCGAATTTTTGCACGAAAGTTTCATATTTATTTCATTGATTACGTGAAATTAGAAGTTCTTAATTTTGGACTTTATGTTTACCATGAGATTCTTAACTTCTTCAATAAAGAAAGAGATAAACAGTAATGAAAGATGAACGCTTTTCTAAAATACTGCTAATTGATAACGACGAGGTTAACGCAAAAGCGGTCACAAAAATATTGAGCAAACAGCAATATCAAGTTGAGCATTCGTATTTCGGACGTTTTTCATTATTAAAGCAAGTGAACGAGTTATCTCCCGACATCATTGTATTAAAAGTGGACTCTTTGCATCGAGACCTAATCGAAAGCTTCTATCAAATCGCAGACTTCAATCCAAAACCCATGGTGGTTTTTTCACCTATTGATGATGTTAACTCAATTAAATCAGTCATTAAATCAGGTGTGAGTGCTTACACTGTAGGCGAGATCGAAGCAGAACGTCTTGAACATGTTATTGACGTTGCCATTGTTCGGTTCCTAGAAGAACAAAGGTTGAAATCTGAGCTAGAGCAAGCAAAATTACGATTATCCAATCAAAAAACATTGGAGAGAGCGAAGATATGGCTCATGGAAAATAATCAGATAACGGAAAAAGATGCTTATCATCATATGAGAAAAATCGCGATGGATGAGGGCGATAAAATCGAAAAAGTTGCGGAAGATCTTTTATCTAAAATTCGTCACTTAAAAGCATAATTTACATGCCTTAAGTGTGCCGCAACTATTTATGCGTTAATACATTGATAAATATGCAATACATCCTAAATAGAGGCTGCAACGAAGCAGCAAACGTATTGCATTCAAAATTTGAATTTGGCAATGAAGCCCGCCCTTTTTATGCGGAAACATAAGAATGGTGGGCTTTTTTGTGATTAAAACAAGCTGATGTCGGGTAATTAAACTTGAGCTGCCATATGGCGCGGAGTGTGTAGGCGCCTTACTTACTAATAATAGAGCGCTACGGCGCAGGAGATATTAAGATGAATAAAGAAGCAATGACTGATGCGATTGTAAGTGCAAAAACAGAGCGCGGTTTAACATGGGAAGAGTTTGGTAAGGCTGTTGGCGTATCTCCTGTGTGGCTTGCATCAGCATGTTTGGGAATGAACAGTGCGCCTGAAGAAAGCGCAGTGGCAATTGCTAACCACCTCAACTTAGGTGATGACGTGGCAAAAGCGTTACAACAATATCCAACCAAAGTATGGGACCAAACGGTACCTACCGATCCACTTATCTACCGTTTATACGAAGTGGTTGGCGTGTACGGCGACACTTTGAAAGAAGTGATTCAAGAGAAATTTGGTGACGGTATTATGAGCGCTATCGATTTCTCAATGGAAGTAGATAAGGAAGAAAATCCAAAAGGTGATCGTGTTGTTTTAACGCTAAATGGTAAGTTCTTACCTTATAAGTCTTGGTAAAATAAATTGAGAGAGCAACTTAAGGCGCAAACCTTAGTTTGCTCTCTTGCTTAACGTTTTAGGGCAATAGCTTTTAACCCACTCTTACAATAATCTCGCCAGTGGTAGAGGTAGGATCGTCACCCACTATTTTAGTTTTAGAATACAGGTTGATGTTCGCCAATGGATCGCTTGCAAGCGCAACGCTCAGATAAATAGTAAAATCCTGCTTCAATAGGAAATATTCTACAATGGCGTCGGTGTTAGTTATTTTTCTTGCTACTCCCCCAATGATTAGATACACATCGTAGGTATCATCAGTTATATATGTTTGTAAGCTTTGGTCGAAGATAAATTCTACAGGTTCGAATTGTGAGAAGTTTGGGCTTTCTGGTACAAAACTGATTTTTCCTGGAAGTGGCGGGTTATTTATTGTTGTTCCTTCAGCGAAGATGGTGATAGTCGCTTGTTCTGTGCTTGGCATGATCTTTCCTCTTTGTGTCTATTTTAGGTTTTTTACTGCTTTTTTTAATCTTTTCAGTCGTTTCTAATGTAGTGTTCTGCTAAGAACAGGTTAATATATGTAGAAATTCAGCAATAGCAAGTGGTATGCCTGATTCACGATCTTATTATACTCGGACCTTGCCGTTGGATAACGTTGGGGAACCCGTTAGTCAAATCTTTGATGATGAAGCCTCATTAAGAGATTCTTTCCCATTCAATGTGGGAGAACGTTTTGAATTTGTTGAACACCTTGGTCGAGGTGGGACTGGATTGGTTTATAAAGCGTTCGATAAGCGCTTAGAACGTCATGTCGCGCTGAAATTTCTTATTCATTCCCATGTTGATAATCTGCCACATTTGGTCGCTGAAGCCCGTGCTCAAGCTACCATAGAACATGCCAATGTGTGTCGTATTTACGAAGTCATTGAGGGAGAGGGCTTTGTTTTTTTGGTAATGCAATATATAGAAGGGCCGAGTTTAACAGCGCTTTCTTCGTCATTGCCGGTAGAACAAATCCTTATTCTGATTGCCCAAAGCGCCCTTGCTTTGCAGGCGGCACATGGCAAAGGCGTCATTCATCGTGATTTCAAGCCTGATAACATCGTTGTGCAAATCAGTAACGGGATGTTTGAACCTTATGTTGTCGATTTTGGTTTAGCATGGAAAACCAAAGGTGACTCAAACCTTTATGAGTATAAGAACATTGGGACTCCGGGTTATGTGGCGCCAGAGTTATTGCAGGGAAATGCCGTACGTTTAGATCGTCGAGTAGATGTGTATTCCTTAGGAATGAGCTTGTTATTTTGTTTAACTCGCATTCTGCCTGCTAAAGTTTACTCAAATCCTGAAAGCCTAGAGGAAGCAACACAAGAACTTGATACCGATCTTGGCATCATTATCAAAAAGAGCGTGTCTCCTCATCCATTACAGCGCTATGCCTCAGCAGAAGCCTTCGCCGATGACATTCAACGCTATTTAAGTGGCGAGCCAATAAAAGCCCGCAGTGGCAAAGTGTATTGGTTGAAGCAAAAATTCATTAAACATAAATGGTTAGCGTTGGCGGCTGGCGTTGTGCTGTCATCATTTGGTGGATTGTATGCCAAGCAACTTTACGCACAGCATATTCAGGCATTGCGTGAAGAAGCGTTGCTGGCATATAACGACAAATTAAAAGCGCTGGAGTATGAGGCTCAACTCACTTATTTGTCTCCTCGACACAATATCGAAGCGACACAAGCTCAATGGCTTGCTGCTGCTCATGAGCTGGAATCTGAATTAGAGAGCGTGCATCCGGCAGTATTAGGGGCATCATACTATGCCATTGGCCGGATTTACCAAATGTTAGGCGATGAACAAAACGCACTAAAAAACCTGTACCAAGCCAAAACACTCGAGCCGGATAACAATAAAGTCGCGTTCTATTTAGCGGTCTCTTACGGCACGTTATTCAACCAGCAGATGGAATCCATTCGTTATATTGAGCAGGAAAGCGAGCGTAAAGAGCGATTAAAGCTCATCGAAGCACGGTTTCGTCTTCCGGCCGAGCAATTGATGCAAAAAGGTATCGATTCAGCGCCATATCGCTTATATGCACAGGCGCTTCTCGCCTTTTATAACAAAGAATGGGAACGTGCTTTAGCGCTATTGCAAAGTGGGGCAGAGTTACCCGCTTGGTATTATCTAGATGAGGTGTTGCAAGGCGATATTATCCTTGCTCAAGCAACAGCCCTGCACGAAGCTGGCGGCGCTCACGATAAAATTATGCCGTTGGTTGATGAGGCGCTAGCGTTTTATTCTCAAGCGACGGATATTGCTCCGAGCGACCCCAGTGTAGCTGTAAAGCCTTTGTCAGCCATGCTGTTTAAAATGCGTGTGGCAAACCAAACAGGCAGTGAATTTGATTTAGACATTATGCAAAATTTAGATAATTTGTTTACGTTGATTGAGCAAATTGATTCGAATAATGAAAGCTTGTATCTGGTATATGGGCAAATTTTGCAGTTTTATGGTTTGAATCAAAGTCAACATTCTGGTGAGCCACAAGTTTGGTTTAATAAAGCTGAAAAAATATTACTCAAAGGTTTACCCATTGCTCAGGAACAAGATGCTTTTTGGTTATCGCTAGGGCGTTTATTTTCTAGTGTCACCAAATACCAAAAAGAATCTAATCAACCAACAGAATTTACCATCGAAAAAGCCATTCAAGCGCTTAACCATGTCAGTAACGAAGGGCGTGATTATTACTATTACAACGAACTTGGCACGTTCAACCGAAATTTAGCATTGCATCAGAGGTCGGTTGGCAACGATGCCTCAGATTTATTTCAACAAGCGGTTGATCATTACGTCGAGGCAAATCGGCGTTTTCCTGAACATATTGGCAGCTTAGTGAATGCGGCTTCAACCATTCGCTTAATGTCTGAACAATATCAGGTCGAAGCCCAACATACCGCGTTACAGCAAGCATTGCTATTGCTACAAAAAGTAATAGAAAAAGAACCAAAACATTTCGTAGCGAATTATTATCTCGTTGTTATTTATGTGCACTTAGTGGAGATAAATGTATTTCAAGGAGGACTTGAAAAAGAGTATTTAAGCATCGCTAAGCAGCGAATGCAGCGGCTAATTGAAGTAAATAACTCACATCCTTATGTATTAAATTTAGCATCGCGCTTGAAGCAACTCGAAATTGAAAAAAGACTCTCGTTGGCCTTATCGTGGTCTGATGATATTGATGAGCTATTAATCGAGCGGCGACGATTAGCTGAGCAATTCCCTCAAAACCCAATTATTACGCGCAGTTACATTGGTTTATTGGCGGCGATGACCCACATGCGTTTAGTTTTAGCATTACCAGCACAAGCGCACATTCAATGGTTGCAAGATGCCCTGCAAGCCTATTCTAATTTTGAAGATAGCGAAGCGTACCATGTGTTGCTCGCACTTTTTCAGCGCTTTGAGCAACTTGACTCATTGGAAGCGACTTTAAACCAGCCTTTTGGGTTGGATGATAAGGCGTCCTTTACCTACCGAAACGTTCAATTGGCGGTTGATATTGCCCAAGCAAAAGATGTTTTACAGTTAACGAAAGCTAAAAATGTGCTGAATACTATAAAGGAAGGTATGACACCTTCTTATAAAAGCACCCTGCTTTTGTGGGAATCGCAACGCAGAAAAGCGCTGTTATCTAATGAATAACATTTCCTCGCCGGAAGCACATAATTGGCGTTCATTTGGTCATTTTTATAATGTATTTCAATTGGATAGTAACAGTTAATCGTAATATTGTTTAAATCAGTTGCTTTTAATTCAAAAAGCCGAATGTTTGGCGGTTGTAGGACGTTCGTAATCATTCACTTTTATTTTTAAATTATTACCTCCTCTTTTTTCCTACCTTTTTAGTGGAATATTACGCTTTTTATAAGATATTGGTTTTTCCGATAAGTGAACGGCTAAATCAATAATTTATTGATTATACTGAATAAATTTTATATCGAATCGGTTTGATAGAACTTCATGACAGCAAAAATCTATTAGATAAAACGGTAAACAAAGTTCACTATCGGTAGTGTCAATATTTTCTCATTGAGGCTTAAATTCAATGATTTTGAGTAAGGTTTAAAGTATTTGAACGTCGTGGGGACGAAAATCTTACAAATTTGGGGAAAATATTGCGATTTAAAAACTAAATCAATCTGACCGATATAAGGAACTTGTTATGATGAAAGTTAAAAAATCGTGGTTAATGATGGCGGCAATGTTCGCATTACCTGCAACATCGTCTTCGGTGCTTGCTGCACAAACTGCGGCCCTAAAAGATGTTGAAGTTGTTTCTGGTAAGCTAAAAGGTGCAAGTCAATCCAAGAAACAAGCCGCTGGCTACATCGGCCAAATCAGTAAGGCCGTTATTCAATCTGGTAACTATGAGAGGTTGAAAAATGGAGCTGCTACACGTGACGCTTTCAGTTTGAGCGCGGATACGGATGCTTCAGACATCGCCAATGTGTCAACGGCTATTAAATACTGGCACGGAGTCGCCCTTGATACGGTGGCACTTGATCATACTCCCGCTGGTGAAGAAGGTGCGCCGGTTAACCAAGGCGGCCCGACTCGTACAAGCCGCGCTTTAGCCATGATTCAAATAGCGGTTTTTGAAGCATTAAATGTGCTTGATGGCGAATATCGTAGTTATGTTAAAGGCTTGAATGGTAAGAAGTTCCAAGAAGCGTCTCCTGAAGCAACCGTTGTTGCTGCGGCTTATGAAGCGCTCGTCGCTTTGTATCCGGGCCAAAAAGCACGTTTAGCTTCTATTCTTGATGAAGAAATGGATCGTATCGCACAAACAACGGATGAAGAGGCGGTTGAGTTAGCATGGAAACTCGGTGAAAAAGCCGCTAAGCGCACTCTTAAAAAACGTAAAAATGACCGTTCAGACATCGCAGAGCCAGAGTTTGGTCACGGTGGGAAAGTTGCCAGTGGTAAGAAGAAATTCGGAGGTGGCAAAATCAATGATGGTAGTGATCATGCAGGTTCTTGGACACCGGATCCAAACACACCATCAACGTCCGGTGAAGCTAACTTAGCGCTAGGTGCCTACTGGGGTAACGTTAAGCCATTCTTCCTGAAAGATGGTGATCAGTTCCGTGCGCCAGTTCCTCCAGCGTTAGAGTCGCAAGAATATGCAGATGCTTTTAACCAAGTGGCGTCATTAGGTGGCGCACAAGACAACATCAACACGCCAAGTACCAGCACAGACGCAACGCGTTTCATCGGTAACTACTGGGGTTATGATGGGGTTCCGCTAATCGGTGTACCACCACGTATCTATAACCAAATCGCTATTCAAGTGGCAGACACGCGTATTTCCGACCCGCTTGAACTGGCGCGTTACTTAGCCATGGTTAACACGGTGATGGCAGATGCCGCAATTGCCGCTTGGGACAGCAAGTTCTACTACAACTTCTGGCGTCCGGTTACAGGCATTCGCACGGATGATGGCAATGACTTCACAGTAACCGACTCTACATGGAATCCAGTTGGTGTGTCGGTAATCAACACCACAGAAGCGATTCGTCCTACGCCTCCATTCCCAGCGTATCCTTCCGGTCACGCGGCGTTCGGTGGAGGAACGTTTGAAGTGATGCGTGATTTCTTCGGCGACAACACCTCATTCACATTTGTGTCTGACGAGTTCAACGGCGAAGGCGTCGACCCATTCTTCCCGAATGTACCACGTCCATTTGTGCCGGTGCGTTTTGAAACGTTAACCGATGCGCAAATCGAAAATGGTATCAGTCGTGTGTACAACGGGGTTCATTGGAGCTTCGACGATGCTGCGGGTCAGGAAATGGGCGTAAATGTTGCTCGTTACCTACTTGATGACACCAAAGTCTTCACTAAAAAATAAGTGACAGGTATGCAGTAAGTGCTGTTTCGGCAGCACTTACTTTACCCACAGCAAACAAAATAGCAAATGCTACCTAGTGCGAAACAACCAAATTAAGTGAGTGAAAGAGCAATGAAAAAAGTAAACTTGTTAACACTAATCTTTACCTTGTTCGCGGGACTATTGATAAACACAGTAGCCTTCGCCTACGAAAAGCAAACTAGCCCTGAAAAGGCGCAAAAAGAACAACTTTCCCAGCAAGAATTAGTCGAACTCTATCCAACGGACTTTAAGCCTGCGTTTACACGCGATACCGTTATCAAATTAAACGCTATCGTACATCGTTCATACGATGTGATTAACACTTACGATGCCATTATTGCGGATGTAAAACGCTCTATTAAGCACACAGAAAGCAACAACAAATTAACGCCAGAAGCGAAAGCACAGCTTACCCGAATTACGAAATTAGCAGACGAATCCAAGAAGATTCTGGCCGACATGAAAGTGGCAATCGACGAACTAAATGCCAGTAAAGAAGATTACAACCCCGCTATTTTAGCCGGCATGTTGGACTTCGTTCAGGACGTTGAAAGAGAGATCGCCAAGCAAGAGAAAAAAATGGCAGCCATGCTTAACTCCTAATGCCGACCAAAATCCAGTTTAGCTCACGGTTCGACGCCGTACTTTCAGCCCTCCTTGTGAGGGCTTTTTTTGTTGGCTCCAATTACAAATTTATACTTTTTATTAATGGAGCAAATATAAACCCTGTGAGATAAAACTGATTGTTTTTTTGACCTTAAGGGTAATGTTTCATTGTGAAACGATGCGGGTCATTAGGAGGTAAAAATGACAATAGGTTGGATTGATACCATCTACAACAATACCGATATGTCTTGGTATTTTAAGGTCGATGATAAGAAGCATAGAGGAACCCTTACTTCTAGGTCGGACTCTAGTGACACCTTTGATATGGACAAAAATGTTTGGTACGAGTTAAAGCCAAAAACGGCTTATCTTTGTGATTCCTGCGGGATCCCGTGGTCAGGCTCCGGCCGAGCTAGATGGCTGACATCTGTGTCGGACAAAAGTAGTTCAGTTGCGATTTTTCAAGAAGAAGACCAAGTCTATTTTCAAGACAATAACAGCCACGCATATCTTTATCTTCAAGATATACCAACAAATGGCGACTACAACGTCATTCTAACCATTAATGACAACGATGGTAGCTCTGTTGGCGGTATTAGTATGCGCATTGTTGACACAAACGATGCCGGTTACGAAATTCTACAATTTGTTGAATCAACAGCTGCGGATATGGGTAAATCTGTATTTGATAAAGTAATGGAGTAAGGGTAATGCAAAGCACAGGTGAAATAACCGTTTATCAAAATAACACCAATGACACATGGTATCTAAAACTCACAAGTAGCAAACACAACTACACTGTTCAAAATGAGGACGATCCTAATGATAACTTTAGCTTCCGGGACGGTGGTTGGCATGCAATAAAGCCTAACGCTTCTTATCATGGTAGTGATACCTGCGTACCCAATTACGACAATGATCGGAGCTATTTGCTGGTGTCGAAAGACAAAGTGAGTTGTGTGCGAATCTATGCATCAAAAATTAATGGGCAAAATCAAATCATTTATGATGACTATGCAACCGGCAATCTTATGGCTTCACAAAACGTGGATAAATGTGAAGTTTGGACTTCTGAGTTGATCATATCAGATGATGCAGATGACAAAAGCATTCGTCTTGATGTAGACGTTGAAAAAGGCGCTGCCGTGCCCTATATTTGCCAAGGCTTAGAAAACCAAGTTCAAAAATATGCAGTGAAAATTTTTGAAGTGTGCATAGCCTAATCATCTATCTTTAATGCTGTAGCGACTTAGCGCTGTTTCAGGCAAGTCGCTCGGGTATTAATGAAAAAATCAAAAAACACAGGCTGAAGTGCAGAGCATATTTGCGCTTGTAGATTTGAACTTTTACAAATTACGATAGCGTTTTACACGCCGCTAAATCTGCTTCTAGTTTTTCAATCGACTTGTGCGCTTCAAAAAACGCCACCACCGCCTTCACCCGACAGCCTTTTTCACCAGTGAACTCAGCTAAATAACTTTGGATTTCCTCGAATCCCCACGTCAATTCATCGGTAGGAATGGGTTTAATGCTCTCTAACACCGATTGAATACTGCTTGTATCCAACAAAAAACGCAGGAACTGCATAATGGCGAGTGATTCTTTGTCTTGTGTGTGTTGCTCACATTTCTCAATACGTTTTAATGTGGTTTCTTTGGGTTCAGTTAATAGGGATACCATTGCTAAATCGGCGAAAACCAATTTAACCTTATTTTGTATAATAGGAGAATCGGAATCTTTAAACATGGATTCAAAGTCTTTACCCAAATCTAAGGCTTGCTCAGCTTTGCCTTCTCTAACAAGGATTAGGGCTTTCGAATACATCGCATCGGCGATATTTATTTTAATTGCCTCGCGAGCGTGCGGAACGTATTTTTTTATTAAGGTGTTATAGGATTCTAGAGCATCTGAATATCGGTTTAGCTCAAATAATTTGTTACCTCTGTAGAGCATTGCTCTAGAAATGAGTTCTTGTATCGCATCACTACTGGATCTTGAGCAAGCTTTAGTGAGTTGCTCGTAGCATTTTATCGCTTCTTCGGTTTTATCTTGTTGTTGTAAAGTAATCCCTTTATTAAATATGGACATTGATACTAACTCTTGAAAGTTTGAGTTAGGGAGTTTCCTGTATTTATTAATCACAATGTCATAATTCTTGATTGCCTCATCAAACAATCCAATTCCTTCTAAAGTATTTGCCTTATTTAAATAAGCACTTACTACTTCATAGGTGATTTGTTCATCAGTACTATTTAAGTAAGACTCAAAGATAAGATCATACGTTTTAAAGGCATCTTTAATTTTATTTAATTTTAGTAGTGACCCAGCCTTATTTCTCATCGCAGTGACCTTGTGTCTTGATATTAGAAATTCATCGTCACTTTTAAAAATCCCAAGCATTTTATTGGTATTTTCAACAGCTTCTTTATACCGATTCAATCGACTCAGTGAAATGCTCTTATTTCTCATGGCTGCAGCAAGAAAACCTTTGAATACAGAGCTGGGTTCCTTTTCTAACAATTGGATTAGTTCATTACTCTTATTCAGTGCTTCGGTGAAATTTCGTAATAGCCCGTAGCAAACTATTTTTTCAGTTTTAATAGTGTAATTTAATTCTTGTGAGTGAGGGGGCAAGCAGTTTTCAGCTTTTTCAAAATAATTTAAGGCCTCAGAAGCATCTCTCTTTTCGGAATATAGTTTTGATGCTCCTTGTTCATAAAATTGTTGTGCTTGATTGGTATCATGGCTTTGGTTATTTTCATTATCGTTGTTAGGTTTTAGTTCTCCTAAATTATTGCTCAAGAGATCATCAAGGCTTTTTATTTTTTGTTCTTTTTCTTTATCAAATTCGTCAAATTTTTTCTTAATTCTACTATCTATTTGGGATTCATATTGATGATATTTCTTATCTAGGATTAACTTAAAACGGGTCGAATACTCAGCTTCTAAAGCGTCTAGTTTAGGTGTAATGTCTTGCTTTAATTGTTCAAAAGCTTCATCACCCTTACTATTGACCCATTCACGAGTTATTATTCTTTGAGCCTCTTCTCGCGCTTCTGCCTTCGCTTTATTTCTGACCGAGAAATACGTTGATAAACCACCAAACAAACCAAGCAGAGTAATTGCTCCGAGAAAAATGCCAATATACGACCACACATCTTCAATGCGCTCACCATGACGCTCTATCAAAATATTTTGGCTTGCTTTGGTGTCGTTTATTGATTTGTCTAATCCCGCTAACCTTGCTTTCAATTCTGCAAGTTGCGCTTTCATTGTTTGCACTTGAGCGGCATTGGTATTGGCTTTGTTGCTAATTTCCGAGGTGGTTTGGTTTGTGTGTTTTGTGCTGTGTAAACGCGCTTCCAATGTTGCTTCTAGCTTGGTGACTTGCCGTTGTAGTTCAAATAACTGGTTGTAAATCACTGCGTCATTGGTGTGGTTTGCAGCACTTGGCTCGCCGTTTTTCTGCCCAGAAACAGCCGCGCTTTGGGCAAATGACTGCATGGGCGAAACGCCAATGATGAAAATAAAAAGGAAAGCGGAAAAAGCAAAAAAAGGACGAGCCGTGGAACGCATCACCAAACATCCGTGGTTAGAAGTTGTTGGTGGCTAAATTTACCTTAAATTGCAGAGTAGGCCAAATATTGATTTTTCGTTAGCGTTCACCGTTCACTTTATCTGCAAACATTTGCTTTTAGCCTTGGTGCCTTCAAATGTAGTTGAAGGTGTGAGATGAACCACACTACTCGCATTTCAAGCTGAAACAGCTAATTTGTAGGTTAAAAAGTTCTGTCCAAGCACCGTATTTGGGAAAACCGCAACAGTGCGCTTTTGTAAAAAACGGTATTCACACTTCTTTACTTTGCATCCATGCGTTAACGGCGTTTAAGTCGAATTGCGGCTGGGAGATGAGGTGTTTGCGCACCTTTTCTTTGTTCAATATGGGTAAAAATGCCTCGGCAGAGACTCGGGAAAAAGGAATAAATTCGATGTGATGCATAAGAACGTTAATCATCTAACGGTGTTACAACACCGCTTAAATGTTCTTTTACAATTGTTCTAAAGTGCAACGTCAGTTCCCTAAAAAATACACGGTTCGCTGAACCATTACGCCACACTAGCGCGTGTTCCCGTTCAATGGGTGTGTTAGAAAGCTCGCAAACGTGAAGGGCTTCTGGTCGGTGCAATTCCGAATGCACGTACAAGCCCGGCAAAAATGCCACGCCCATCCCCATCACCACCATTTGCCGGAGGGTGTCCAAACTTGTGCCTTCGAAGTCCCGTAATACGTTTGCACCAATTTGGTTACAAATATTTTGTACTTGCATATGGAAGTGGTGATGTTCTTCTAGCGTCAGTACAGGCTCACCAGAAAGCTCTTGTGGATCAACGTCATGACGTCCTGCAAGAGGATGATCTTGCGGAACAACAAACTTCAACGGCTCTCTAAACAACGTTTTGATCGAAAATTCACTACTAATTAGCGGTAGTGGAGATAAAATAATGTCATAATTGCCGCTTCGTAACCCATCTTCTAATTGCCTTGGCGAATCTTCCCTTACGTAAAGTTTTAGCTTGTCGTATTGTTTGTGCAAATGCGGCAGAATAAAGGGCAATAAGTAAGGGCCAACGGTAGGTGGCACGCCTAATCTGAATGTGGTGGATGGGCCATGAGCAAGCACTTGAGCGTTGTCGACTAAGTCACGCATGGATTCAACAATATGGCGGGCCTTTTCTTGTAGTTCTTTACCTTGTGGGGATAAAAAAGTGCCATTTCTGGAGCGTTCTAAAAGGGTAATGCCAAGGGTTTCTTCAAGTGAGCGAATTTGGGTGGTGAGTGTTGGCTGACTGACACCGAGTTTAGCTGCAGCTTGTCGAAAATTGAGTATATCGGCGAGGCAGATAAAGTATTCTAGTTGCTTAAAGGTGGGCTGCTTTTCGTACATATTTTGTTACCTAACTTCACAATGTAAACTCTAGGATATTTGATAGTTTAAGGCTATCACGAAATAAGATTATTTCCTATTAAGCTATCAGTGCATACTGTAGTCAATTGGTGTTTTCCAAAAAACGTAATAGTCAAATTAATGGAGCATTAGATGAAACATGTCATTTCAGGTGTAGCGAAATTTCAACGTGAAGTCTTTCCCGAGCGTGAAAAGCATTTCCAAAAGTTAGCCACTGGACAGAATCCTGAAGTTCTCTTCATCACTTGTGCCGATTCTCGAATTGATCCGAATCTTGTCACACAAACCGACCCCGGCGAGCTTTTCATTTGTCGTAACGCGGGCAATGTAGTTCCTCCTCATTCCAATGCTACAGGAGGCATGACCGCGTCCATTGAATTTGCGGTTGCGGCGCTTGGTGTTACCCACATTGTGGTATGTGGTCACACCGATTGTGGCGCCATGAAAGGTGCGATTAATCCTGATGCACTCGACAAGCTTCCACATGTTAAAGATTGGTTAGGGCATTGTCGTGCCGCAACAGAAGTAGTTGCAGAAAAACATGGCTGTGATTTGTGTTTGGACCACCTTGATGAAGTCACAGAGGAAAATATTGTATTGCAGCTTCAACACTTGCGTACGCACCCAGCGGTTGCGGCAAAGTTAGCAACAAAACAAGTTGAACTGCACGGCTGGATGTACGACATCGAAACCGGCGAAGTGCTTTGTTACAACGAAGCAGAAACTAAATTTGAGCCGATGAATGAGCGTTATGCCAAGTTGTTCGCAACAAAAGCTGCGGTAAGAGCGTAGGAGAGTTTATGATTAAGCTGACTAACGATTTAAGAGGTGATATTACTGGCGGGATTACCGCTGGTATTGTGGCCTTGCCGTTGGCGCTGGCGCTAGGGGTAGCCTCCGGGCTTGGCCCCATGGCGGGTTTATACGGCGCAATTTTGGTGGGCTTTTTTGCTGCCTTTTTAGGGGGAACTCCTTCCCAGATTTCTGGCCCGACAGGCCCAATGGTGGTTGTTTTAGCGGGCTTGTTCGCTAGCCTTTCTGGTGACGCAACCCTAGTATTCACCGCTGTAATGCTCGCAGGCTTACTTCAAATTGTTTTTGGTTTTCTTGGTATTGGACAATACATTCGGCTGGTTCCGTACCCGGTTATTTCCGGTTTTATGAGCGGAATTGGCGCCATTATTATTATCTTGCAGTTAGGACGTTTGTTAGGACATGAGCCGCCGAGTGGCACAATTGGCGCCCTAGAGTATTTACCGACAGCACTATCCGATATTAACTTTGGCACGCTGCTTATTGGTGTTGGTACGTTAATCATTGCCTACAAGTGGCCAGCATCATTAGGCAAGTACGTACCGGGCGCTTTAGCGGCGCTGGTTATTGGTACAATTGTTGGATTATTTGTTGAGAATCTACCCGTGTTGGGCCAAATCCCGACCGGTTTACCTTCTTTGCACCTACCTGTATTTGATCAGAGCACGTTATTCCTAGTTGTTGAGGCTGCGGTAGTATTAGCGGTATTGGGTTGTATTGATAGCTTATTAACTTCCTTGGTGGCTGACAATATGACTCGAACAAGACACGACAGTAACAGGGAATTAGTTGGCCAAGGCGTAGGTAATACTATCGCAGGGCTATTCGGTGGTATTGCTGGCGCTGGCGCAACTATGCGTACTGTTATCAATATCCGCTCTGGTGGCTCTGGTCGCTTGTCAGGTATGGTGCACTCACTTGTTTTACTTGCCATTGTTATGGGGTTGGGTGGCTTGGCGTCACATATTCCTCATGCAGTGTTAGCCGGTATATTGGTTAAAGTTGGCTTAGATATTATCGATTGGAGCTACATTACTAAAGCACACCGTGGCCCACGTTGGGACTTAGCGTTGATGTTGTTGGTATTGGGTATGACCGTCTTTGTTGACTTAATTACCGCGGTTGCCGCAGGTGTTGTTCTAGCTGCATTAGCCTTCGTTAAACAACTAGCGAAAGTACAGCTTGATGCCATCAAAGTGATGCCTGAACATTTGGATGTACCCGAAGAAGCCGCCATTTTGAAAAAAATTGGTCCTTCAGTGAATTTGTTCGACTTCGGTAGTCCGTTAAGCTTTGGTGCTGCGGCAGATGTCGGACACCATGTTAGAGAAAACGTGAAGAACGAGGTGAGTATCCTATTGCTCGATTTTGACCGCGTACCCTTCATGGATGTATCCGCTGCGCGCGCAGTTGATACCATTATTACGGATGCCCAAGCCGCTGGGCGCAAGATTTTAATATCTGCTTTAACGCCTAAAGTGAAGCAGGTATTAGATGCGCTTGACGTGAAAAATACGGTATCCGAAGCACACATTTTTGAAACACGACTGGATGCATTAAAGTATGCCGAAATGATGGTAGACAATGCCAAGGTTGGGTCTTCAAAAAAGGGCGATAGCGTCTCTGTGGTTGGAGGCGCACCATCTCCCACATAACTAAATCAGTATTAATTTAGTTCCCTCATCATCAAAGTAAAAGCCCCAATAAATTGGGGCTTTTTTATGTGTTGTCATGCCGAGTTTAAAGAGGCTCAATCCAAAATACGCCGACATCCTTTTTCACGACTTTAACCTGTGTCCCTTGCTTTAATGGTTGCTGGCTTTTTAACCGCCAATGCACTCCTGAATATTCATACGAATAACTGCTATCCGGTGTAACATCTTGTTCCAATGTAAAGGTGATTTCTGCAAAGTCATTATGAATATTTCGCTCAGCCTTGGCTTCTTGCATTCGTTTTAAAGGTTTCCACATTAATGCGGCATATAAGGTTGTGAGTACCGCGTTAGCCAAAAGCGCGCTGACCCAATCCGTTGGAATCAGTTCCCAGTACATGAATAAACTACTCGTCAGTAAAGATAAGCCTAAAAAGGTTAAAAAGAAGGTAGAGAAGCCCAGTATCGCGACTTCAATAATCAGCAAAACCATACCGACAATAGCCAGATTTTGCGCAAGATCGTCTGAAAATAACGTCATTGTTTAGCCTTTCTGCTTATTATTTAATGAGTTGATAATCGACATTGCTTGCGCGACAAGCGAGCTGGCATCGGAAGCGTTGTCCGGTAACAGTACAACAGACGACTCTTTCGCAATCGCTTCTTTTGCTGAAATGGCTTTAGTGGCTAAATCTAACTGAATTGCCTTTTGGCCTTCTTCGGTATCTGCTGCTTCACCAACTTTTCTTAAGGCTTCAGCTTGTGCTTCGGCAACCGCCATAATTGCCTTTGCTTCACCTTCTGCGTTAAGAATTTGCTCTGCTTTATCGGCTTCTGCTGCCAATACCTGTGCTTGCTTTCTCCCTTCAGCAACGTTGATAGCTGCTTGCCTGTCACCTTCGGATTCCAAAATTTGCGCGCGCTTTACACGCTCCGCTTTCATTTGTGCCTCCATGGCTTCCATTACCGAATTCGGTGGCACAATATCTTTAATTTCGTAGCGTAAAACTTGGATGCCCCAAGGGTCTGAGGCGGCATTGATAGCGGCAACAATATTGGTATTGAGCAAGTCACGCTCTTCGAAGGTTTTGTCTAACTCCATCTTGCCAAGTTCGCTACGCATTGTGGTTTGTGCCAGTTGCGTTACCGCAAAAATATAGTCGTCTACGCCGTAAGTGGCTTTGTAAGGATCAAGCACGCGAAAATACAGAACACCATCAACCACAAGAGAAATGTTGTCTTTGGTAATGGCAGATTGAGATGGCACATCAACGGCTTGCTCTTTTAAGCTTCTGTCGGCAGAAATTCGGTCGATGAAAGGTAGGATAAAGTTAAGACCAGCTTCTTTAGTTGAATGGAATTTGCCGAATCGTTCAACTATCCAAGCGCGGTTTTGCGGTACGAATTTAATACTGTTTTTCAGTACAACGACCACAAAAATCAGTAAGAAAAATTGAACGCTAAGTATGTAACTAAGAATATGTTCGAAAGAACCCATGTTATCTCCTTTTAAATTAAGCTACAGCTCCTTCGAATAACCCTAGCACTAAGTTTACAACTTAACCAAATAAAAAAGCCCCCTATATTAAAGGGGCAAGAAGAGTTTGGATTGGAAGTGAAAGCAGGGGACTAATTATTTCGGTCCTTTTTACCTCTTTCGTAGCCGCGTTCAAACGCTTGCTTTTCCATCGCATTATTTTCATGCTCTCTTCGCATTTTTTCGGTAATACGATCATCACCGGCGTACTTACCCGCAGAGTAACCATCGTGTTCCGCTTGATCTTCCTTTTCTTTTGCTGGTGATTCACCTAATTTTCTGCTGCTCATGTTACTGCCTCTTAATGCTTAACGACTTAATTACTAAGAAGTTGCTGTTCGATAAGACATTCAATAGTTCAGTGCCTAATCATTTCTATCAGTAGCCAACAACTCCTTCTGTATTGGATGAATTTTGCTCACCCTTCGAAATAATCCTAGTCTGAGGTTGAATAATTATCCTTGATTTAGGTCAAATAATTACCAGCTAATTTAACTTTTGCAAAACACGAATATGAAAATGGGCGCTTACTTGTTTTAAATTCTCTTGTATTTCAGCTAATTGCGCTTCAGAGGCAGACCAATAAAAAGGTGTCATCATTAGTAGATTAAGCGTACTTTGTGGGTCAGGAAGGCTAATATCGAAGTTAAGCTCTTCGTCTAGCAATACTGAAAAGCCGTCTATTTCCTGCTGATGCTTTTGGTGATCTTGCGCGGCATCGTAAATCATGGCTTTTAATTGATGCAGATGATTCGAAGCAGGGTTCACTTGCAGCCACAACCCGTTTGCTTGCAACACGCGGTGCACCTCAGTTTCGCTGCTTGGCGCAAACACCTGAACAAGAGCATTAGTGCTTTCATCGGCAAGAGGCAAGGCATAAGTGCTGGCAACGCAAAACGCGCTGGTTTTATATTTTTTCGCGGCTTTTTGAATCGCCACTTTGGCAATATCGCAACCGCTGCTCGCCACTTCATGGCCTTGAGCAACCAAGCTTTGCTTAATCACATCCAAATAATAACCTTCGCCACAACCGGCATCGAACAAATCTAAAGGCGCGCCATCGGCCGAATGCTCATGAATAATGTGCGCTAAACGATGCGCAAGGGGCTGATAAAAGCCACCTTCCAAAAACGCGCGGCGTGCGTTAATCATTTGCTTGTTATCGCCCGGCTCCTTGCTGCGTTTTTGATGCGCTAACAACAAATTCACATAGCCTTCTTTTGCCTTATCGTAACTGTGACCATTTTCACAACGAAAGCCCGCATCATCTTGATGCAAACGGGCACGGCAAGCAGGGCAAATCCACATATTCATTCTCACTTCAACGGTTAAAACCAACGGCGTTTCACATTACATAAGCGCGCTATTTTACTGCAAATTAGGCAAAGGGAAAGGTTGGGTATTTACATGGAAGTGTCCACGGCGAGTTTGCGATAAATCTCTATGGGTGACTCACAATTAAACACAGCTATTCAGAGGCAAAAGAGCCGAAAGGTAAAGGAATAAAATTAATGCTTAACAAAAAGGCGTGTTAACGGGGCTAATTGTCTGGTGTATTATCGGTTCTTTTTGATTGTTGGTGATTGAAAACCAAACACTGTCATTTAAGGCAGCAAAAGCTAGGGCAGCAAAAGCTAGGGCGGTAAAAGCGACTTAACTGAAGCAACGATGTGAATGAAAGGAGTGCAAGAGTGAATGCAGGCGTTAATATTGTAAAGTGGTTCACCGATACGGTCGGGCTTTCAGCGTTTTATGTGCCGCCTATTGTGGGGCTTGTGTTGCTTGCCGCAGGGCTTTGGGTTCATTACCAATTTTTCACAAAGCACAAAGTTACCTTATTTAATCGCTCACTTAACCTGACCGCCTATGAATTACGATTAATGCAAGAAATGGATAACAGCATTGATGAGGCAAGTCGCAAATACCCGCAACAAAGGGCAACTGGAATTTTCGAAAGAGAAAAGCCAAAAGAACGGGAGCGATTAAACGACCGCTACAATTTATATAAAAGGGTGGCGGAGTTATCGCAAGAAGCCTATTGGGAAAGCTATCGTCGTTTTGTGGGAAGCAGCTTAAATGGGTTAGCTAGCCTGTTTGGTGAATCAAAAGCCAATGCAGATAGCGCCAACTCTTCTGCATCTGTGCCGGTATCGACCCCCGCGCAACCATATTTTTCCTTTCAAAGCTATGTTGTGTTGTTATTTATTGCACTATTGTACCCCTTAGGTTTTGCGTTATTTTCTGCGCTGTTTTCAGGAAAAGTTTCTTTAGCGGGCGTTGATGTGGCGGTGTTTAGTTCTTTATGGATGGCATCGTTTTTTGTATTTTTAAGTGGCATAACGCTTTGGTTTAGTTTTTCTTGCTTACGCCAGCTTTCGAGGCTAGATGGCTTTTCTTTAAAGGCATTTCTAAAGGGGGAAGCGCCCTATTTAAGGCTCAGATGGAAGCTGCTTTTTGCAATCATCGGTGTTGTGTTAGTCAGCCAGTTGTTTGCAAATGATGCGTTTGCGTTACTATTTCTTATGCTCTGGCTGATGTTTTTAGGGCAACTTTATCGGCTTGAAAGCACTTTCGCTGGCGCTGTCGCTGTCGCTGGCGTTGTCGCTGTCGCTGTCGCTGTCGCTGTCGCTGGCGCTGGCGCTGGCGCTGTCGCTGTCGCTGTCGCTGTCGTTGTCGCTGTCGCTGTCGCTGTCACTTATTTTAATCAACATAAGCATGAAACCAAACTTTTTTCTGTTACAACGCTTGCCATTATTCTTGCCTCTTTGCTTATTTCTGGCGTGTTCATTTATAGGCTTTTGTCAGAGGTAATCAAAAAACAAGAAGTCGATATGGATAAGCAACTTATTCTATTGGCCTTTATGGGATTATTGCCGCTATTAAACGTGGTGTGGGACTGGCTTTCCTTAAATGTCACTCGTTACCTTACCTATAAAATATTCACTCACCAACACCAGCCTTGGCATAATGCAGGGTATCTGCTCTTGGATTTGGCATTAGCCATCACCTTTGTTTTTGCTGTATCGCTAACCGCTCTATTGGCATTAACCTTCCTTAGTAACACCTTAGGCCATCCCATTTTGGATTTTGGGCAGCTCATGCAAGGCTTAAAAGACCCAAGCCGCATTGGCGAACACCTGTGGATTCATTTAATGGTGCTTTCCACCTTAGTGCCTACCGCTTTTCATTTTGGCATTGCATTGTACAGTTCCGCCATGCACTTCGTTATGCATTGGGGACGCGATGTGAAAAATATGAAGAATGAACCACAGTTATTAAACGACACCAACAACCTTAACCAAGTGCGGGTGTACCTAACGTGGCGCTGGCCGTTTGTGTGGCTAACGTTTTATTTGGTATTTTTTGCGCTGTACTTTTTAAGCCAATATATGGGTTCTTTGGCGTGTTTGTTGTGGGAAAGTGGTAATTTTATTCTTGTTGAACTAAACCCGTATTATGTGCAACCCATTGGCCAATGCGGTGTGTAAGGTATTCAAAAACACCTCGCATCCTTGCTCAATTGGGTATAAAAATAACGCTTAGCGTATAAGCGAATAGGAAGTAACATATGACTGAATCTGAAAAGCAGGCGTTAATTAAATTAAGTTGGGAGCTGCACAACCAAGTGGAGCAAGCCTATTTAGCAGAACCGGCGGCAAAAGGTGATGCTAACTGGCTAGAAAAACAACGCTTTTTGTTAGCTGATATGGCAATTCACTTGTTTCAAACCTGCATGAAACCGGATGCGTTAGACCAAGAAAAACTAAGGAATAACCTATTTTCAATTTTGACAATTGCCGAGCAGTTCATTCCCGATGAAGGCCTTAAGCAGGCGTCGGATGAGCTATATCGAACGCCTGTGTAAAGAAAAAGCTTACACAGGTATCCGATTCTAAATGATGCCTTTTTCGGGGGTAGTAATTTGTCCTGTGATGTATTAGAGTGTTTGCCAACTTACGCAAGCATAAGCTAATTTAACTACTCCAAAAGGAATATTCGTCGCTTCATTAAGTGATATTGCTGAACCTTTTGGGGATTTTTCTATGAGAGATTACAGTTATCGACACTGAACAAACTGTTCAGCAGAAGACGTTTGTGCTTTGCTAATTTAACCATTTGCTTTGAGTGATTAACTTTTACCTTTTTGGTGTTTTTTCTATTCACCTGAAGCACACATTACGATGAAATATGTGCGTTAGTCATTCAACTGATTATATGATTTTTGTGGCTGTTAAATCGTTTACCTGACCGAAATTGGGGGGTAGTAGTTTGACTCTTTTTGGCCTGTTAAGGGAAGATTTAACCCTGTTTTTTCACTTGTAAAAAGCATCTAAGTTTATGTATTTAAAATAAAAATCACAATCTAGGCGTGACAAAATGGAAAAAAACTATAGAAAAAAAAAGACTATAAAGGTCTCGACAGTGAAACGATTCTTCGCGAAGTATTTGAACTCGGCTACTGTTTAGGCGCTGAACATGCCCGAGAGGGAATCTTTGTTGATCGAGAAACGCTATCTCGCACGGTGATCACACCGGAGCTTTTACGATCATTTGAAGAGGCTTTTTCTTTTTCAAGTTAGCGTGAATTCGGTTCGGAAGTACAGATGGTATAACGCTCGGTGCTTCTTTTGTGGATAAAACTAATTAAATAACGTTAATGTCGTTCAAGTTGTTTTGTGTGATTGCAGCCGGTTTTTACAAAAGATCTCACGCGTGAGATCGCATCAACATGAGACAAAGTGAGTTACCGAGCTATTGGCTTGTGAGTGATCGAAACAAAACAACTTGAAGACAGGTTTGGCTCGAAATGTTGCTTTAAATAATGCTGTAACCCATTGATTATAAATAGGTAGTAAGCCCTTTTAGGTGCGATTTAGTGGGTAAATTGAAAAGCAATGTACAGAGAGTTTAAATGTGAAACACGCATTTAATGTGTATTTGTAGTGGGGGGAGACCATGAGCTATTTATTTAGGCTCAACTATGTATTGTTAATTGTTTTGCTGTTTAGTGGGCAGGCGCTTTCCGCGTCGCATCCAACGTCTGAAATTGCCGACTCACCGGTATTGGTTGAAATTAAAAATCTGTTTGAGGAAGACCAAAGTGCAACATTGGCTGGGCACGGCAATAGCGAAGCCGCGTTTTTACGGCGTCAGCGCATTTTAGAATTAGTGGCGCAAGGGCAAATAGACTCTGCCGAAGGTTTATTTTACGCCGCGATTATGTTGCAACACACGCCAAAAGTGCCAACGCCGGATAATCCATACAAAAGCCAAAGCCCGGAAAATCATTTACTGGCGTTTTACTTGAGCAAAACCGCATATGAGCGCGGTTTCGAGATTGCCGGATGGTACGCAGGCGCAGCAATGGACCGTTATTTGTTGTCCCAAGGAAAAGCGCAACGTTACGGTACGCATTGGCGTTTGAACGCCGAAGGAAATCGCTATATTCACGACCCCGTGGCGCCAGATTTTCCCGATACAGAGCGCGCTAAACTGGGCATCGAACCCTTAGCGGATATTAAAAAAATAGTGGCAGAAGAGAACCAAAAGCTGCAACAACAGCTTAACCAATAAAGAAAATAGAGTGCATTAATAAGCGTGAAATATCGGTACTAAATTATTAGTCACCGGCAGAGAATTAAGCGTAAACCCTCAGCCTACACGGAAGTATTCACGGCGACGCTGCGCTAACTACCGAACGGCGGTAGCACGCAGGGCTGATTTCAATAATTTGGAACGTCATGCGATTTCAACAGCATGACTTTGAGTAAAAAACAATGACAGTGAAGCTGACTTCTATTCAAAAAGGCATCCTAATTGAAGGGCAACTTAATGGGGATGTAATCAACAACATTGGCGGTTATCAGGTATTTCGGTGCGTTATCGAACCTGCGTTATTTCAACAAGCAAGAGACATGCTACGTGAAACATGCGACGCACTTCAGTTAGTCTTTAACGCCGATAATACAGGTTTGCAGCTTACCTCAAAGGCGTTTCCTGAACTGCCAGTGCAAGACTTCACTGCACAAAATCACCCACGACAATGTGCCCACGATTGGGTTGAGCAACAAATGCAACAACCCTTTAAAAATACGCAACAAAGCTTACTTGACGATGCGCTTATTCGCGTGCAAGAAAACCAATATTGGTACTATGCCAAAGCACACCACATTGTCATTGATGGCTGGGGCTTTTCCGTGATGATGGCAACCTTTCTGAAATTATACGAAGCCTTGCAAAACTCGGCTGCAAAGCTAGGTTTGCCAAAAAATACAGCATTGCCTGCGCCCGCGTTGGAAAAATTCAAAGTGCAGCTTAAAGCGCAATTTCCTGCATTGCCTTCCTTTATTGACTACAGTGCGAAATACAGCGAATACCTAAGCAGTGACAGCTACGCAAAAAGTCAGGCGTATTGGATGCAGCGTTTTGCTGACATGCCTGAGCCACTATTTATGGCACAGAGGCCAACTTATCAAAGCCAAAGTGAGCGTGTCACCACGCGCATTACCAATGCCGATTTTCAGCAATTGAAGGCGTTTTGTGCCGAGCTACAATGCAATCCGGTGCATTTCTTCCTCGCCAGTTTATTCGCATTTTTTCATCGTTTACAAGGCAGTAACGATATGATCGTAGCGCTGCCAAGTCATAATCGTAGCACCCCGTTAGAGCGTCAACTTGTGGGCGTTACCGTTAACGTCAACCCAATTCGCTTGCGTGTTGAAGATGCCATTCCAAATCATTTTTCCGATTTAGTGAAAGCGGTTGCGCTGGATGTGCGCCGCGACTATCGCCACAACAAATTTCCGATTACCGATTTAAGACGACAACTGCTTTCAGGCACCCCTCAAGCGCAAACCTTTTTCGATATTAGCTTCAATTATCAAAAGTTGGATTTTAAGTTAACCCTGAATGAGCAACCGGTAGAAACGCATTTTGTCACCCATAACCATGAGCAAATTCCGCTGGTGTTTACGGCTTGTGAATACGATGCCGACGACGATGTGGTATTACATTTAGACGCTAATTTGAGCTTTTTTGAAGCACAATACGGCGAGACCTTATTGGCCCGTTATCACGTTTTTTTACAGCAAATTATTCGTAATCCAAAAGTCGATATTCGTCAGCTTTCGTTATTATTCGAGGAGGAGCAACAAGCGTTGGACGCGCTCAACCTCACGCATTTAGCATTGCCAGATTGCAACCGTTACAGCGAACTTTTCGAGGCCCAAGTGCAAACCTCCCCCAATGCCACTGCCGTGACTTTTTTAGGAGAGGCTTGGTCGTATCAAACCTTGAATAAACGCGCCAATCAAATTGCTCACTACCTTGTGCAGCAAGGCGCAAAAGAGAGCGATATTATCGGTGTGCATGTGTCTCGCTCGGCAGACATGCTGGCAATTTTGATTGCCATCGGTAAAATCGGCGCATGCTATTTGCCGCTGGATACGCGTTACCCAAGTGACCGATTGCGCTACATGTTGGCCGATTCTGGCGCGACCTTTTTGCTGATAGATTCTCTTTCTCATTCGTTAACGGATACGCAGAAAAACCCACTGAAAGAAATACAGTGGCACAATACAGCGGTGCAAAAAAAGGTGCAAAATGCGCCAAAAAATAACCTTGGTTTGGTGTTGCAAAATACCGATTCACTGGCTTACATTATTTACACCTCTGGCTCCACAGGTTTACCCAAAGGCGTTGCAGTAAAACACAGTAACCTATTGAATTTATTATGTTCAATGTTGCACATGCCGGGTGTCAGTCATCAAGATGTTTTGCTTGCTGTGACCCCAATCAGCTTCGATATTCACGTGTTTGAGCTTTACGGATTATTGCTAGCGGGCGGTCACTTAGTATTGGCAAGTGCTGAGCAAGCGGTGGATGGTGATGCTCTGGTGCGATTAATTCAAGACTATCGCATCAATTTAATGCAAGCGACCCCCGCCACATGGAAATTATTGCTTGCTGCTCAGTTACCCAAGGTTAACGCTTTCCGAGCGGTGATCGGGGGAGAAGCGTTGCCACCTGCGTTGGTAAAAAGCCTAAATCAAAAAGGCATTGCGGTGTGGAACATGTACGGCCCAACAGAAACCACAGTGTATTCCTGCGGTGCGCTGCAAGATGACTTGCAAAAAGGCATTAGCATTGGTTTGCCGGTTGCCAATACCCAGCTTTATGTGCTCGACGCTTATCAGCAACGCGTGCCAACAGGCTCGCCGGGAGAACTGTATATTGGCGGCGCAGGGGTCGCAGCAGGTTACTTGAATCAGCCGGAACAAACGGCGCAGCGCTTCATTGACAATCCCTTTGGCGAAGGCAAATTGTATCGTACTGGAGACTTGGTGCGTTGGCGCGTGGACAGAAGTCTTTATTCACGAGGTAAGCCTGAGCAAATCGAATATTTAGGTAGACTGGACCAACAGGTGAAAATCCGTGGTTTTCGTGTGGAATTGGGCGAAATCGAAAGCTGTTTGCAGCAGCACCAAAGCGTTCAAGACAGTGTAGTTGTTGCGCGTCAAGATGCCTCCGGTAGCAAGCAATTAGTGGGCTTTGTAGTGTTGACCGAACACTTAGAAACAGCACCATCGGCGAGCGACAATGAAGCGAACATGAAAGCGATACAAAGCCAACTTCGTTCACATTTAGCGCGCAGTTTACCCGAACATATGGTGCCAAGTGTGCTGATGATTTTACCTGAACTACCGCTTACACCCAGCGGTAAAGTCGACCGAAACGCCTTACCACAAGATGTACAGAAGGTTCAGAATGGGCCATCTGGCACAGAGTTTGTTGCGCCAGCATCCGCGCAAGAAGTGGCGCTTTGTCGTATTTGGGAAAATGTGCTTGAACAAGCGCCAATCAGTACCCAAGACAACTTTTTTGCTTTAGGTGGGCACAGCTTACTTGCGGCGCGAGTGGTGAGTTTAGTGCGCGAAAATATGCATCGAGAACTGCCATTGCGTGCCTTATTTGAGCATCCAACGGTGGCCTCCTTGGCACAAGCATTACATCAATACGATAACGCCGCTGATGCCAATCCGCTTGTTGCATTACAGCAAACGCAGCCGCCGCTTTCTTTCGCCCAGCAACGACTTTGGTTTATCGACCAACTTGAGCAAGGCAGCAGTCAGTACAACATGATTGGTGCGTTTACTTTGCATGGTGAAGTCAACCCTGTCGCGCTTAAATTGGCGTTTCAGTCTATTGTTTTGCGCCATGACGTTTTGCGGACGCGCTTTGTCAAAACATCCGATGAAAATCGCGTACGGCTTGAAGTGAAACAACAAGCTGAACTGTATTTCAACGTCGAAGATATGACTCAGTCTGGCTTGTGCAGCAGTATGGAAAGCCCAGAAAGCGTCGAAAACCAAGACGCGCCAATGCATCAAGTGCAACAACGGATAGAGGCTGAATCTCATTATCAATTTGACCTGCATCATGAGCCTTTACTGCGCGTGCAGCTACTACAAACGGCAGCGAGCGAATATTGTTTGCTGGTGAATATTCATCATATTGTGGCTGATGGGTGGTCTATCGGTGTGCTTCTGAAAGAAGTGAATGCATTTTATAATTGGTATCAAAAGCGTGAGTTAAATGCGGATTTGGTCAACGCTTTTGAGTCCCATACCCATACCGACTTGCTTCAATCAGCAACATCACTGCCAACGCTCAGTATTCAATATGGTGATTACGCCACATGGCAACAAAAATGGTTGGGGAGTCGCGCTCAATCTGATAGCCCAAAACACGCCAACAAAGAAGCGGAATTAAGCTATTGGCACACCCAGCTTGCCAATATTCCACAGGTGCATAGTTTAGCGTTGGATTTTGCTCGCCCCGCGCAACAAGTTTACGCTGGCGAATCGGTTACACAGCATATTTCAAGGGAAACGTATCAGCAGTTGCAAACCCTGTGTCAGCAGCAGGGGATCACGCTCTTTATGTTGCTGCAATCTCTGTTTGCTACGCTCTTGTATCGCTACAGTCACGCGCAAGATATTGTTATGGGCAGCCCTGTAGCGGGGCGAAATCATCATGCGCTTGAACCTTTAATTGGTATGTTCGTCAACACGCTTGTGCTCCGTAATCAATTTACGTCAGAGATGTGTTTCACGGATATCATTGCGCAAAGTCGCGACATCATTTTAGGCGCGCAGCAACACCAGAACATCCCTTTTGAAACCTTGGTCGACGAGCTAAGTCCGAAGCGTAGCTTAAGTCATAGCCCTTTGTTTCAGGTGATGTTTACGTTGCAAAACACTGAGCAAGGTCAATTGCAATTGCACGGTGTCGACGCTAAACCCATCGCCTTACAGCGCAACAGCACCAAGTTTGATTTGGAGCTAACCGTGACCGAATCGCACGCTTGCCTAGCGTTAGAATGGACCTACGCCACGGCTTTGTTTCAGCGCGAAACGATTGAGCAAATGCTGCAAAGTTTTCAACAATTGCTAAATGCCTTATTGGCAGACATTTCCCAGCCTATTGCAAATGTGCCTTTGTTGGATACAACAAGCCAAGCCAAGCAACTAGACTGGATTCGTCGCTCAGCGGCAACGCCCGTCTTTGCGCGCAATCTTACCTTGCTTGACTTATTCCAGCAGCCACTAGCCGCTGCGCCAAACAGTACCGCGTCGCAATGGCTTCAAAGCAATGAACAAAGCGATATACCTAAGCATCTGAGTTACGCCGAGCTTGACCAAAAATCCTCACGACTCGCCGCCTATTTAATGCAACAAGGCTGTGTCGCAGGAAGCCGCGTGGGCTTGTGTTTGCATCGTGATGAATATCTCTTTATTGGGCTGCTAGCGGTATTAAAAACGGGGGCTGCTTATGTGCCAATCGACCCAAGTTACCCGGCGGAGCGCATCGCGTTTATGCTACAAGATGCCAGCGCGGTGTGTGTATTAACCGCCTCTGACTTGCAGGTGTCGTTATCACTGGAAGCGCAACATCCTATTGCGTTAGATGTGTGGTTTACCCGTGCCTCTTATGAGCGCGTTTTTGATAATAAAACATTAGCGAAAGTCGACACGGCAATGACCGCCACTCAAGGTCAAGAAGTCGCCCGTGCAAGCATTCACCCCAACCATATTGCCTATGTGATTTATACCTCGGGGTCTACGGGCAAGCCCAAGGGCGTGCAAATAACGCATGCCAATGCCGTTGCGATGTTAAGTTGGGCGCAACACGCTTTCACGCCAGCGCAGCGCGAGCGCGTGTTGTGTAGCACCTCTATTAGCTTCGATTTATTCGTGTTTGAGGTGTGGTCTGCATGGATTTGTGGCGGTGCGTTACTGGTCGCCGACAACATTTTAGGGTTGCTGAATGCGCCTTCTAGAACAGCGTCTCATCAAAAACAAAACCCAAGCCTAATCAACACAGTGCCAAGCGCAGCATCGGCATTATTAGAACAAGGTTACGATTTTGCTGATGTGAGTGTTGTTAACTTAGCGGGCGAGCCACTTAAGCAGGCCTTGGTCAATCAGTTATTTGCGCGTAACCCAAGGTTGCAAGTGAATAATTTATATGGGCCTTCGGAAGACACCACCTATTCCACTCATGAGCGTTACCTTGAGCCGCTTAAGCGAGAACCATCCATTGGGCGCGCCATCGATAATACATGGCTTTACGTGTTAGATGCTCAACAGCAGCTTGTGCCTTATGGCGTGGTGGGGGAATTGTATATTGGTGGCGAGGGTGTAGCTCATGGCTACCTCAATCGAGATGAACTGACCGCCGCGCATTTTCTCGCAAACCCCTTCGCGCCGGGCGTGATGTATCGTACTGGCGACTTAGTACGTTGGGTGAAAAATAGCAAAGGTGAGCCGGAGCATCTTGCGTATTTAGGGCGGGGCGATCAGCAAGTGAAGTTGCGTGGCTTCCGCATAGAAATTGGTGAAATTGAAAACCGTTTATTGCAAGTGCAAGGCGTGAAACAAGCGGCAGTGTTAGTGCACCAGCAAGCGTTGTTGGCAATGCTGGTGGGTGAGATTAATGCTAGCCAAATAAAAGCGCAGTTAAGCGAGCATTTGCCGGATTATATGATCCCCTCCCATTGCTTGAACCTTGAGGCGTTGCCACTTACGCCTAACGGTAAAATTGATCGGCGCGCGTTGCCTGCGCTCATCCCAGAATTGTTGGCTGAATTAGCCAGTATAGATTCGGGAAAAGCGGGTTATCACGCTGCGCAAAATTGGCAACAACAAGCCTTGTGCGATATTTGGCAACAGGTGTTAGGGCTTGAGCGCGTTGGCATACACGACAACTTTTTTGATATTGGCGGGCATAGTTTGCTGGCGGTGCGCATTATTGGCTCGGTGCGTCGGCACTTTGACATCGAGCTCCCCATTAAAGCGCTATTTGAACATCCGACGGTGGCCGAGCTTAGCGACGTTTTGTTTGCGGTTAACGCGCAGCCAAGTGCTGAATTCGCGTCTGTTTTACCTGCTATTACGCCGCGTCACGACCCGAATCCACCGCTGTCTTTTGCACAGCAGCGTTTGTGGTTTATCGATCGTTTTGAAGGGGGTAGCAGTCAATACAATATGCTTGGCGCATTTCAATTAGTCGGCGAGCTTAATCACGTCGCCTTTGAACAAGCGTGGCAAGCGGTGTTACAACGCCATGACGTGCTGCGTACACGCTTTATGCTGGCTGGCGAAAACGTTAGTTTGCAAGTGCAAGAACAGGTTGATTCTCCAGTCACGTTTTTAACGCATGATAAAAACAAAGATCCGAGCCATAGCCCCGCAAGGTTAGAAGCACTAATAAAAAGTGAACTGCATTACGTATTTGATTTAAGCCATGCGCCGTTGTTGCGAGTGCGGATGCTGCCACTCGCGCCTGCACAGTTTGCGATGGTGGTGAATATGCATCATATCGTTACTGATGGTTGGTCAGTTGGCTTGATGATCAAAGAGTTTTGTTATTTCTATCAGCAATTTAGCGCAAGCGATTCAACGTCAATAGCCGAGCCGGAATCATTGCTATTAGCGCCTGCGCCTTTGAATGTGCAGTACGGCGATTATGCAGCGTGGCAACATAACTGCTTGCAAGAGCCACAATTTCAACAAGAAATGGCCTATTGGCAACAACAGTTAGCGGGCATTCCACAAGTACATTCGTTGCCGTTGGACCATCCTCGTCCAATGCAGCAGAGCAGTGTTGGTCAAAACCATGTGCAGTTTATAGAGCCTGCAATATGTCAGCAAATTCATGAACAATGTCGCGCACAAAGCGTCACCTTATACATGTTCTTGCAGGCCACCTTCGCTAACTTGTTGCAGTGTTACAGCGGCGAAACCGATATTGTCATGGGAACGCCAGTAGCAGGGCGTATTCATCAAGATACCGAAGCGCTCATAGGCATGTTTGTGAACACCTTGGTACTGCGTAATCAGTTCGACGACAACATGAGCTTTGCGGCGTTGTTGGCGCAATCCAAAGCGCGTATTTTAGCGGCGCAACAGCATCAAATGGTGCCATTCGACATGCTTGTTGATGCATTAAAACCTGAGCGTAGTGTGAGTCACAGCCCGGTTTTTCAAATTTTGTTTACCCTCCAAAACAACGAGCAAGTGGCTATCCACATGCAGGATATGCACATCGAAGCCGTGCCTATCGACGACACTAATTTAAAGTACGATTTGGAATTAACCATTGAGGAGCAAGCCGACAATGGTGGTTTGCAACTGAGTTGGTTGTATAACCCAGACTTATTTGAAGCCGTGTCAATTGAGCGCATGGCGCAAAACTTCGAAGCCATGTTAACGCATTTTGCTCAGCAACCTGACGCGTCTGTTAAGCGCACAGATTGGCTGCCAGCATCGCAACGCAAGCTACTGGTGGATGAATGGTCTGGTGCGAATGAGCCGCAAACACAGGATTTAAAACAAGCGCATTTGCTGAGTGCTTATCAGCATCAGGTTAACATCGCAGGAAGTCATATTGCGGTGATTGCCGACGATGCAACACTTACCTATCAGCAACTCGACGCACAAGCAAATCAGTTGGCTCGTCACCTGTTAGCGCAAGGCGTTGGCGCTGGTCATGCGGGCGAGATAGTGGGGCTCGCCATGCCTCGCACAAGCGCAATGATTGTCGCTTTGCTCGGTATTTTAAAAACGGGCGCAGCTTATACCCCGTTGGATATGACCCTGCCATCATCTCGTTTAGCGCATATGCTTAGCGACTCAGGTGCGCGTTTTGTTGTGACTTCGCGAGCGCTGGAGCAGGATGGGCCGAGCCTCGGTAATGCCAAACGGGTATATATAGAAGATGCTTTGCTGTGCGGCGAAAGCGCTTTTGCTGCTGCGTCCGAGACATCGCCTATTCTGGCTTCTGGAGCTTTATCTTCAGAGTCCTTGGCGTATGTGATTTATACCTCTGGCTCTACCGGCACTCCTAAGGGGGTGGAAGTCAGTCATGGAGCAATCGCCGCGCATATTCAGGCGTGGGGACATACCTTAAATATCACACCCCAAGACAAAGTCCTGCAAATGGCGAGCATCAACTTCGATACCTCGATAGAGCAGATTTTCTCGGCATTGCATTTTGGCGCAGCCCTATGTGTGTTGGATGTGCAGCAGGTTAGTACACAACAAGTTTGGCGCTATTTACAAGCCGAAGGCGTGACCATTGCGGATGTTATGCCATCGTTTTTTAACGCCATGATTGCCGACGATTCCGAGCACATGCAAGCTCATGAAGTGATTCGAAACAGCGCATTACGGCTAATCTCCATGGGCGGGGAAGCTTTTTCGTCGCCAGCCATAAGCTATTGGCAGCAACATCAGTTATGGAACGCCTGTCAGCTTCTTAATGCTTATGGTCCAACCGAGGCAACGGTGAGCGCCACCTACCATATTGTGAGTGAAAACGACTCTGGCAATGTGCCTATTGGCAGGCCAGTTCAGGGGGGGAGAGTGTATGTGCTTTCCAAGGATGGATCCCTCTGCCCGCCCGGAGTGATAGGTGAATTAGCTATTGGTGGTCGCACCTTAGCAAGCGGTTATCGTAACTTGCCTGAACAAAGTGTGAGTGCGTTTCAACAACTCTCAGAGAATGCCGCACTCGCACACCTAAATTTAGGTTGTGCTCGTTTGTATCGCACTGGTGACTTGGTTCGCTTTAACCCACAAGGGGAATTGCTGTTTGAAGGGCGCGTAGATGAGCAAGTGAAGCTGCGAGGCTATCGCATTGAGTTGGGAGAAATTCAAAGTGCGTTAACGCAACTTGATGCCATTAGTGATGCCTATGTCACGTTGAGCACTTCGAATGCTCAGAATAAGGGCTCAGACGCCTTTTTGATTGCCTATATCGTGGCTGAAAGTTCACTGGAAACGCCACTTCCAAATCAGCCAGAAAATCCACAAGAAAGCGCACTCATCGAGAATTGTCAGGCGGCGCTAAACAAGGCTTTGCCAGCCTATATGCAGCCATCGGTTTACAAGGTGTTGCCAGCGTTACCGCTAACCGCCAACGGCAAGGTGGATAAACGCGCCTTACCACAACCCGAGCACGGCTTAAATTCAGCCTTTAACGCATCGTCAAAGGCATGGCAGGCCCCAGAAACCGATATGGAAAAACAATTGGCGCAATTATGGGCTGATTTGCTCGGCATAGAAGCACAAGCCGTTGGCTTGCACGACGACTTTTTCGCGCTAGGCGGGCAATCCTTGTTATTGATGCGCTTAATCACTCGCCTTGAGCAGCAATTTTCTATCTCAGTGTCGGTGAAAGAGGTATTTAGCCGAGCGGAATTAAAAACACAAGCGGCGTATTTGGC
Source organism: Alteromonas sp. a30 (assembly GCF_026788005.1). Taxonomy (GTDB): domain Bacteria; phylum Pseudomonadota; class Gammaproteobacteria; order Enterobacterales; family Alteromonadaceae; genus Paraneptunicella. Next base: position 11,164 of record NZ_JABEPE010000004.1, on the reverse strand, counting down.
GCAATGCCAAGCGCAGCAAGAGTTGGTGTCTCAGGTGCAAAGGCAACCCGATGACGCCAGCGATTTAAACGAATTAACGATTTAACAAAAATAGGAAGTCATTCGTGAATTATTTGGTACGGTTTGCTCTGCTCACAGGGCTGTCATCTTTGCTTATTGTGTTGGCTTCGGGGTTTTACTCTGTGCCGCAATCCGACGTCGAGGCTTTTGTTAGCGCCAAAGGGTATTCCACTGACAACGTGCGTCAGCATTTATCGGTGATTGCTCGCGCACCGCATCCCACCGGTTCGGCAGAAATTAAAAGGGTGCGAGATTACTTGGTGAATAGTTTGCGCTCCCTAGGCGCACAAACTGAAGTACAGCAAGCGGATGTGCAAAAAAACGTGTTTGGAAAGCCGTTCATGGCGCATGTTGAAAATGTGCTGGGATTCTTTCCAAGCAGTCACACCGAAAAACCGACTCGAAACCCTGCCGAAACGCGCCCGTTATTGGTGTTAATGGGACACTATGATTCGTTTTCGCAATCCCACGGAGCGAATGACAATGGTCACGCTGTTGCGACCATTCTAGAAACCATGCGGGTTATTCAAGCTCAAGGCGGCGCTAAAAACGACATCCTTGTGCTATTCACCGATGCTGAAGAACAAGGTACTTTGGGGATTACCGCGTTTATGGAGCAGCACCCTAAAGCCCAAAACATCGGGCTGGTCATTAACTTTGAGGCGCGCGGTAGTAAAGGACCGTTGCGACTGTTCGAAACCAGTTCAAACAACAGCGCATTAATTCAGGCTTTTGCTCAAGCAGCGCCGTTTCCTATTGCCGACTCTTTCTTCTATTCCCTGTATCAAGTGATGGGTAATTACACTGATATGACGGTGTCGTTAGCCCACGGAGTACAAGGTATAAACTTGGCTTACAGCGATGGTTTTTACCACTATCACACCCTTGGAGACAGCATTGAAAATGTGTCCGAAGCCAGCTTATTACATGCAGCTAGTTATGCGCTGAGTTTAACCGAATATTTTGCTCAGCAGCCTTTACCACTTGAAGCAAGCAGCGACCATGTTTACTTCAACCTGACTCCGCAACATTTTATGCATTACCCGGTATGGGGGACCTATGCGCTGGCGGTGTTGGTGCTGATTTTGTTCATCAATTTGGTTCGATTACAAGGTCGCTATTCCACGAAAACGGCTACTGGGAAAAACCAACAAGGGAAAAACGCTTCAATTGGTGTAAAGCGCTTAATGGGTGGCTTTTTTGTGGTGTTGCTGCAATTGCTGCTGTTCCTTATGTTTGGTAATGGCTTGAATGCCTTAATTGGCGGTGGCTTGAATGCGTATTTTGTGGGGGCAGAAAGCTTCTTTCAATTGCTGTCAGAAGACCGCGCCATTCTGCTTGGCTTAGCCTTGGTCATTATTGCGATGCAATGGGTGTTTGTTGGCTTGATTGTTTCTGGCACCCGTTTCCCAAGTTTAGCCATTTTCATCGGTGTGATTTTAGCGGTTTCAGTATTTGAAAATGCGTTACTGCCAAGCCTTGCTATGTTGCTGGTGGGCATTATCGCTTTAGTGCTTTATCTGAAAATGTTCGGCAAAAACAAGATTCAGGTAGAAAGGGAAAATCAAGCGGCTCAAGCCCAAGCACAAATAAGGCAAACCACACTTACCTTCGGTTACTTAAGCATGTGGTTGCTGCTGTCTTTGCTATGCGCGGTGCTATTGCCATTGATGGCGCATATTTTCTTATGGCCATTATTGTTCAGCGTTATTGGTTTGAGTGTAGCGACAATAAAAGCGCCCGCTGGCAACGTACTCGCTAGCAAAACGCTTCCCTCCCTGTGCATTTTCCTTGGTGCCGCGCCTGCTATTTATTGGTGGGGCAGTTACATTTTCTCCTTATTCTCATCCATTGGGCACTTAGCGCCCGGCTTACCTTTACTCTTCGTCGCGTTAGTGGCGGGCTTGCTGACGCCGCTTATTGCCTCGTTATTGATTGATGCTCAAGCGCATACGGAGCTGGCAGATGATGTCACAACTCGCTCCGGGGTAAGCTCGGTGAAAAACGCTTTGCCGCCACTGTCTTTTGCCATTGTCGGTGCGGCGGTATTGGTTATCACGCTCACGTTGCACCAATTCGACAGCGAGCACAAAAAGCCCAATGAACTGTTTTATTTAGCCGATTTTAATCAGAGCAATCAGGAAAAATGGCAGTGGGCTTCATTGGATGTGGCGTTAGATGATTGGACGCGCCAAGTATTCCACGAAGATCAAAAGCAATCGAACGATGATGCAGCGGCAAATGCAAACCGCATTTATCCCATTGTGGATAAACGCATGTTTGTGAGTGATGCGCCAAAAACCGAGTTGCAACCGCTGTCTGTGGAGAACTTAAGCCGTGAAATACAGGGTGAGAATCAACATGTGCGCTTTACTCTGGTGCCATCGAATAAATCGGCTGGGCAAGCAGATTACAGCGACAATCAACACTCCCAACATCATGCGCCATTAGAAAAACTCAATATCTTCGTGAAAGACCCGGAAAATTTGGTTGCGGTGAAGGTCAATGGAGAAACGCTTGAAAACGCGAATCAAGCAACGGCGCAAGTGGCATCATTAACCGAGTCTTGGGGGCATTGGCAGTATTTTGGCTTGCCCCCTTCCGGTGCGCAATTTGAGTTAGTTTTAAACGCCGAACAAGCGCTGACATTACGGTTTGTTGAAGTGCGTTTAGGTTTGCCAGAAGCGGTAAAAACCATGATTAGCCCGCGTCCAGACGCCATGATGGCGCGTTCCTACAGCTTAGCCAGCGACAGTTTTAGCGACACCACCGTGGTTGTTAGCGAACTGCGCTATTCGGCGGCGGATAAGTGGTCCGCCAGCAGCGTAAAGGTATCCGAGTAATCACCATGAATATAAGCATAGAACAACTGCTGAACGCCTGTATTGAAGCCGGTATTTATCTGAGTATTGACACAAATACAACAGAAACGCCGCAACTAAAAATTCAGTTTAAAGGCGAGGCAATTGCGCCGGAATTATTGGCGCAGCTAAAGCAATACAAAGCAGAATTAGTAGCGCATTTACAGGCTGTGCAATCTGCCCAAACCGCAAAAACATCGAGCATTGCTCGGGTAAGCCAAAGGCAAACCGAAACCGCTTGGCAACAGGCTGCATCGTATGGACAGCAACGCCTTTGGTTTATCGAGCAATTTAGCGGTAACGCCAATGAATACAACATGTTGGGCGCGCTTCGAGTGCGCGGCGAAATCAGTGAAGCGGCGTGTCGTGTAGCGCTGGAGCAACTCATTGCGCGTCATGAAATATTGCGAACCCGTTTTATTGATGTGGATGGCGAGCCAATGCAGGAAATTCAGCCGCATTTAGCGCCCGCATTTGAGGTAACGCAGCTTGAGAGTGAAATGGAGGTAGATGCTTGCATTGAGCAAGTGTTACAGGATGAATCACAACATCATTTCGATTTAACTCAAGCAACATTGTTTAAAACCCGATTAGTGCGTTTCAGCAACAACGATGGGTTACTGGTGTTCAATTTGCACCATATTATTTGCGATGATTGGTCGGTTGGTATTTTACTGAGCGAGTTTGCAGGTTTTTACAATCAAGCGCAGAGCGGGCTTACAGCAGACAACCAAACGCCTCAGGTGCAACGCTCGCTGCCCGAATTACCTGTGCAGTATGCGGATTTCGCCGCATGGCAGAAGAACTGGCTAAACAGCGACAAAGCTCACGCTAGCACTGAATTCTGGAAACGTTATTTGGCTCATGCGCCCGAGTTGCATAGCTTGCCGCTGGATCATGCTCGCCCAAGTACGCCATCAAACCCAGCAAAGCGATTTGAAGTTAAATTAGGTACAGCGCGCAAAGCAGGATTACAACAACTGGCTGAGCAAACCGATAGTACCTTGTTTGTGGTACTACAAAGCCTTTTCGCGGTGCTTATTGCTCGCTTTGGGCGACACAATGATGTCGTCATGGGGACACCTGTAGCTGGGCGTCAACATCCCGATTTAGATGGGCTAATCGGCTTTTTTGTTAATACCATAGCGTTGCGACATCAGGTGGATTTAAGCCTACCGACGCAGGACTACTTGGTGCAAAGCCGCGACACTATTGTTAACGCTTTTGAGCATCAATACTTGCCTTTTGATGCCGTGATTGAAGCGGTGAATCCTGAGCGTAGCAGCCGTTACAGCCCACTTTTTCAGATCCTGTTTTCACTGCTTGAAGACACCGATTTGCCTGTGCAGCTACAAGGAGTGGATATTCAAAGCGTTGCTCATGAATTGACGCAAGCTAAGTTCGACTTGCAACTTACGGTGGTGAACAACGCATCGCTTAGCACCTATTGGTTGTTTAACACCTCGTTGTTTGAAGAAGTGAGCATCCGACGCTTAAGTGACGCATTTTTAGCGCTAATCGACGCCGCTATTGCTCAACCCCGCGTGGCGTTAGCTGAGCTGCCGTTGGTGTCCGATTTAGCGCGACAACAACTGCTGCGTTTTGGCGAAGGGTCGAGTGTCGCCTTTGATGAAAACAACACCAGCAATCAGCTTTCAACACCAGATGCACTGGCGCAAACCGTGGCGCTTATGCCTAATCAGGTGGCGCTTAAAACCCAACAGCAGCAATTAACCTATGCTGAGTTGTATGCCCACTCTAACCAATTGGCGCAACGCTTAATCTCGCTGGGCGTGACGCAGGGCGATGCCATAGCACTGCTTTTGCCGCGAAGCATGGACGCAGTTATCGCCATTTATGCAGTGTGGCAAGCTGGCGCTGCATACGTGCCTATCGACCCCAGTTACCCCAAGGCGCGCATTGCTTATATGTTGAATGATGCCAAGCCAAACGTGGTGTTGAGTTATCTTGAATATGACAGCCTGTTGTCAGAGGCAAAGGTGTCTGCAAACCGATTATATTTGGATGCCCCTGTTACCAATGCAAACACGGAGTGTTCAACTAAAAACCTGCCGGACATTCGCCCTAGCGACACTGCCTATATTATTTACACCTCCGGCTCTACAGGAAATCCGAAAGGGGTGGTAGTAACACACGGTAATTTGAATAATCTGCGACAAGGCTTACGCGAGATTTGTTCAACGTATTTTAACCTGCATGTTGACCCAGCGTTGGCTGATGAAAACGCCTCCCAACAGCAAGATGAAAGCAGATCCCAGACAAAAGGCCAAGTCGAAACACTACGTTGGGGATGGAATACATCCTACGCCTTCGATTCATCCTTAAAAGCGCTGAGTTTATTAGCAACGGGCGTGTCGCTGTATATTTTAGATGAGCAACAACGCAAGCAAAGCCAACATTTGTTGGCCCTATTTGCGCGGGAACAAATCGATATTTACGATTGTACGCCCTCCCAGCTAGATACATTGCTCGATATTAGCGATTCCAGTGAGTTGCAGGCACTACCTCACTTAGCGCTAGGTGGCGAGCCCATTTCTACTCGCTTGTGGCAGCGAATTGCTGACCTGAGCGAGCAAAATCAACGATGTGCGTTGAATTTGTATGGGCCAACGGAATGTACCGTCGATACCACTTTTGCTGTGATTGAACGTCGTTTAGCTAAGGCGTCGCGAGCGAGTGATGCAAAAACGGCGTTTGTTCATGCCAACTTAGCGCAAACGCGTAACGTCAAACCTAACATTGGGCGTCCGTTACCCAATTACGCCTGCTGTATTGTGGACGAAAACGGCCACTTATTACCCATGGGTGCTGTGGGAGAATTGTGGGTGTCCGGTGCTGGAGTGACCGAGGGTTATTTAAATCAGCCAGCGCTGAGCGCCGAAAAGTTTGTCAGTGCCAACTTTGATTACTTCCCCTGTATTGAAAGCTATAAAAAGGCTTCCCGTGGGGATGTGTCTGATAAAAGTGATGTTCAAATCGCTTTGGATACTGCCGTCCGTTACTACAAAACGGGCGACATCGTACGCTGGAATCATGTCGGGCAGTTAGAGTATTTAGGCCGAGCTGATAACCAAGTTAAACTGCGCGGTTATCGCATTGAATTAGACGAAATTCAAACCCACATTGGTGCGCTTGAAGGCGTAAAAGACAACGTGGTGATGCTTGATCCGCGTAACAATACCAACCTCATTTGCTATTTCACCGGCAAAGATGAAAGTAGCCGCGCTGCGCTGCAAACCACTCAAGGCATTAGTGCCTTAAAAGCTCGCTTAGGGGAACAATTACCCACTTTTATGGTGCCCGCGTTGTTTATTCCAGTGGAGACTTTTACCTTCACCCCAAATGGTAAGCTCGATACTAAGGCCCTGCCTTCGCCGCAAGATTTCATCGTCCTTAATACCGATACTGTGGCATCGAGCGCAGCACACGATGCGAATAACCAGCACGGCACGGTAACGCCAACTGAGCAAGCAATCGCAGTAATGTGGTCCAGTTTGCTACAGATTGAACAACCCAAGGTAGACGACAATTTCTTTGCTTCCGGGGGACACAGCTTATTGGCAACGCGGTTGGTTGCGCGTATTCGCGACAAATTTGCCGTTGAACTGCCATTGCAGCGCCTATTTGCTCAACCTAGCATTCGTGGCATTTCGGCCAATGTGGACGCATTACTGGCGGCAAATGTCGAGCCAATTACCGATGCCGTAAATTCAGCAAATGTAAGCCCTGCTAATAGCATTCCGGCCTTGAGCGCCAGCGAGCGTCCGACACATATTCCGTTGTCTTTTTCACAAAAGAAATTATGGATTTTAGAGCAGTTGGCCGAGTCGGGGGAAAATTCAAATTCGGATTCAAGCAGGGATTCAAGTGCAGATGAAAAAGCACAAGAACCCGTTGGTGTGTACAACATGGTATTTGGATTGCGCTTGCAAGGGATGCTGCATCTTGATGCATTCAAGCAAGCATTAATGCAATTAGTTGCGCGTCATGAAAGCTTACGGACCTTAATTGTCACATCGTCGAATGCCGAACAAGACAAACAACATCAAACGCCATATCAATTTATTCAGCCCAGTGATGCGTTCGCGGTGACGGTAATGGATGTAAGACAAAAGCTTGCCGCCGAAACAACATCTAAAACCGAAAAAACGTTGGAAAACGCCAAGCAAACGATTATCGATGCGGCATTGCATCAGGCGGCATCTCAGCGCTTTGATCTCGCCAAAGACTTACCTTTTAGCGCGCAAATAATTATTTTGGATGATGCGGAATGTGCTAACCAAACTGGCGCTGATGGTTATTCTAACGATCACGCCGCTATTTTTGTGATGCATCACATTGCCACTGATGGATGGTCATCAGGCGTGTTTATCCGCGAATTAAATCAGCTTTACACGCAATTAACTGCCAATGTGAGCCAGAAAGCCACCTTGCCAGTTCCTACGCTGCAATATGCAGATTATGCCATTTGGCAGCAGCAACAATGGCAATCCGGGGCAATGCAAGCCTCGCTTGATTATTGGATTAAGCATTTACAAGCTTGCCCAACTGTTCATGGTTTGCCCATCGAAAACCCAAGGCCGCAGGTGCAAACCTTCGCCGGTAAGCATCATCACAGCAACACCGGAAAGGCGCTCGCGCACAAGCTGTATGCTCTGGCTAAGCAGCAGCAAGTGTCGCTATTCGCCTTACTCGAAAGCGCCTTTGCCTTGTTGGTTTCTCGTTGGTCAAACAGCGACGACATCGTGATAGGTGTGCCTGTGGCAAACCGTGAACAGGCGGGCGTTTCCGAACTGGTGGGCTTTTTAGCCAATACCGTGGCGTTACGTACTCGCCTTAATGAAAACATGGACTTTAGCGGCTACTTGGCGCAAAACGCCAGCGTGATCACCGAAGGTTTAAGCCATCAGCATATTCCCTTTGAATGGGTGGTGGAAAAGTTGAACCCGCCGCGCAGCCAAAGTCACACACCCGTGTTCCAAATCATGTTCACTCTGAATAACAATGAGCAAGTTGAACTGTCGCTGCCAAAGGTAAATGTCACCCCGCTTAGCCTTGAAAATAACATCGCCAAATTCGAATTAGGCATTGCTGTGCAAGAGCAAGCGGGCGATTTGCAGTTTATTTGGGAGTACAACACCGCACTGTTTAGCGAAACGTTTGCGCAGCGATTGTCTGCCAGTTTTATGGTGTTGTTGCAAAGCATTGTTGATGCGCCATCCCAGAACATTTTGCAGTTGCCGTTACTACCGCAAGCCGAACTTCATACTTTGCTGCATCAGTGGAATTCGCCAGAGTATTCGGCGTCTTTTATGCAAGGAACAAGGTCAGAAAAGGCGTCACAGCCAATACATTTAGCAACATGGTTTGAAGCTTGTGCTGAGCGTTACGCCAACCTGCCAGCCATTCACGCAGAGGGCGCTAACAGTCATTTTCATGCCACTTTTGATGCGGTTAATTGCCGAGCTAATCAGGTGGCGCGTCTGCTCCTAAGTTTAAATAAATCGAAGCAAAACACATCAGATAGTGTTGATTGGCATCAGCAAAAAATCGGAGTGTGTTATGGACGCCATCAAGATGTGATTATCAGCTCCATTGCCGCACTAAAATTAGGTGCGCTGTTTGTGCCTATCGACCCCGAATTTCCCGCCGAGCGCGTGAGCTACATTCTCGACGACACAGCGTTGCCATTGGTGTTAACCGACAACGAAGGCGCGGCCTGTTTAGCTGATGGCAGTCTTGCCGGGCGCAATATTCAGGTGATAAACACCCAAGCGCAAGCGGTAAACCAAGCGTTGCCCGATTACGACTCAGCGAACTTGACTTTGAATGAGGTGGGCGGCGAATTCAGCGCACAAGATTTGGCGTATTTGATCTATACCTCTGGCTCCACGGGCAAGCCCAAAGGCGTAATGGTGCAGCATAGCAACATTGTGAACTATTTAAGTGCGATGACGCGCATGCTAAATCAACCTCAAGGTGGCGTGTACAGTGCGTGGACAAACGCCATTTTTGACTATGCCGTGTCGGAATGGTTTGTGCCACTGCTTAGCGGTGGTTGTGTTCACATGTTAAAAGGAGAACAGCGCACCGACCCAGACACCTTCTTCCGCTACTTACAACAACAGCAAGTGAGCGTGACCTATGTGCCGCCTTTCTTCTTGCGCGCCTTTAATGAGTGGTTGCGCGAATCGCCGCGTCACTTAGCGCTAAAAGCCATGATTGTGGGCTTAGAGCCTATCGATCAGGCGTTGTTGCAATCCATAAAATCGCAGGTTGATGGCCTACAAATATTTAATGGTTATGGCCCCACAGAAGCCACGATTGCATGTACGTTTTTTAACGTACCCAGTGCGTTGCAAACTCATTCAAAAGAAATTGCAATTCACGCTAGCCAAAACAGCAAAAACACGCCTATTGGTCGACCTATCGCCAACGTCACCCATTACGTGGTCAACAGCAAAGGACAACTTGCGCCTATTGGCGTAGCGGGCGAATTACTGATTGGCGGTGCGGGCTTAGCCAAAGGCTATTTGAATAAACCTGACGCTAGCGCAGCCGCGTTTGTTCAACATCTTTTTGCTGATGATGCGACACATTCAGCGGATTCGCGCGTGTATTGCACCGGAGATTGGGTGAAGTACCTGCCAGATGGCAATATCGAATTTGTTGGCCGCATCGACAATCAGGTGAAAATCAGTGGATTGCGGGTGGAGTTGGGCGAAATTGAAGTGCAGCTTGCTAACTGCGATTTGGTCGCGCAATGCGCGGTAGTCGCGCGTCCTATAGCACAGGCCAGTGCTGCCACCGAGAAGAAAATCGTTGCCTTTGTTGTACCGTCTTCCGTTGCGCTTGATAAGCCGCACTTGCTTGCGGATAAACAAGCGCTAAGCGAAAGCATTAAGGCGCATTTACGTCAAACCTTGCCAGAATTTATGCTACCCAGCGTGATCCAAACGCTAACGGCATTGCCAATGACCGCCACCGACAAGGTGGATCGCAAAACTCTAATGCAGCAAACCTTGGACATCCACAAGTCGGGTACAAGCGGCCCTGTTGTGGCGAATAAAATCACGCAGCAATTGTTGGTTTTGTGGCAAGAGGTGCTGGGACTGGAGCAAATCGGATTAGACGACAACTTCTTTGAGTTAGGTGGCACATCCTTAAATGTGGTGATGTTGACTAACAAAATTAAGGCATCGATGCTGCCCGAATTAAAAGCCGTAGATGTGTTCACTCACGCGAGCATTAACGGGCTCTCCGCGCATATTCAACATGCGCTGAAAAAACAGCAGAGCAGCGATACTCATGACGATAACGCCCATGAACATTTAAACCAAACACGAAATAAAAAAGGGAGCAGCCGAGATATCGCCATTATCGGTATGGCGGGCAGCTTCCCGAAAGCAAGCAATATTGAGGAATTTTGGCACAATCTTGAACAGGGTCTTGAGGGGATTAGCCACTTCGATCGCGAGCAAGGACTGGCCTACGGCATTAGCGAAACCTTACTGGATAACCCCAACTACATTCGTGCACGTGGCATTTTATCGCGCTCGTTAGAGTTTGATGCCGCCTTCTTTGACTATAAACCCAGAGAAGCGCAAATCATCGACCCGCAGCTACGTTTGTTGCATGAATGTGCGTGGCAAACCTTGGAAGCGGCGGGGTACGCCGTTGATGCCAGCGCTTCAAATACGGGGAGTCAGCCGCGCATTGGCTTGTACGGCGGGGCAAGTAACAACTTATTGTGGTTACAACAGGTGTTCCAAACGGCTTCGCAAATTGGTTCCGACATATACGATTTAGCCACGCTTGGCGACCGCGAATTCTTTATGGCGCGAGTGGCTAACAAGCTGAATTTAACCGGCCCTGCGCTCAACGTGCAATCGGCGTGTTCTACCTCGCTAGTGGCGGTTCACACTGCAATTCAAGGCATTTTAAATGGCGATTGCGATATGGCGCTGGCGGGAGGGGTGTCATTACGCGCCAACAAAGAAGGCTACTTGTACCAAGAAGGGATGATTAATTCGCCTGACGGGCATTGTCGTGCTTTTGATGCCAAAGCTAAAGGCACGGTGGGCGGCGAAGGCGTGGGCTTGGTATTGCTAAAGCGTTTAGAAGACGCCGAAGCCGATGGCGACCGCATTTTGGCGGTGATAAAAGGCTCAGCCATCAACAACGATGGCGTACACAAAGTGGGCTTTACTGCGCCCAGCGTG
>NZ_JABEPE010000049.1 GCF_026788005.1 Alteromonas sp. a30 | reverse complement strand
ATATAAGCTGTGACATCCATTTGCATTACATCCAGTAACTTAATACCGCGTAATTCGCCTGCTTGGGGCTTGCGAAGCTGCACGTTTTCGATGCTGTCATTGCCCTGTTTTACTGGGTGAGAAAGCTGAATATTAGTGCGGTTATCTGTGTTCATTTTTACTGTTCCTGTTAATTTGAAATGAGAATTAAAGGCCAATGGCTTTACGCTGCGCGGCGAGGTTGTCTTTTCCGTTTATGGTTTCGATGTAGTTAACGTGATCAATTTCAATAATCTGCTCGCCATTAATGGATAACTTGTAATAGCTCACCGCCAGCTTGGCTTTGGTTTGATGGCTTTCGCCTTTTTTCGCGGAATCTGAATCAATTTCCTCCCAACGACCGCGCATTATCACTTCAATATTGTCGGTTTGTTGGCTGCCATCTTGGCGAACCATTGCCCCTGCAAAACGCAGTTGAACGCCTGCATGGTTGAGCAAACCGTATTGGCGAAGTACGTTTTCAGGAAATTCTTCTAAGGTGACTTCTGCTTCCATTGCTTCGTTACCTAAGTCGATTTTCACCACGCCGTTACCTAACATCAGCTCTTCCATTTTGCGGGTAAGTTTTGGCAAGGTGATTTCATTGGCAATACCCATCCAACTGCCGCCTTCATGAAACAGATTAAAATCGCGCAATTTGCGAGGGATCATGGTTTCTCTCCTTTATTCTTCCTGTATTAACACGCACTTAGGGGCGTTATGCTGCCCCAATTTGTTCGGCAAAATTGAATAAGTATTGGTCGGTAATGCGCTGATTGAGCATCAAGTTTTCCAGCGGTGGAACGGGGGTATAGTCGTATTCAATCACCAGTTTTCCGGCTTTTAAGGATTCCGGTGTGTTGTTTCTTGGGTCGAACCACGCGCTGCCACCAAGCAAATAACCGTTTGCCACCATCTCGCGTAATTTGGCGTTAATACCTTCAACAATATCGGTAGCCAGTGAAGGATGAAGCGGCAAGTCGATGGCCCATAAATGCGCCTCTGCCATTGTGTCTGCTAAAACTTGCGCCGTTCTTACCGCGCTTTCAAAAGCATATAGTGGCTCGGCGCTACAGGTACGCGAACCCCAAAACCGAAAACCTTTTTCATTGATAAGCGTGGTGATGTCATGCTGGTTTAAATAGCCTGCGTCGGTGGCAGGGTTTTGCAAATCCCAGCTGATGTCTTTCGATAGCCCTGTTACTCCATGAACCGGCACATTAGACAAGCTTTTATGCCAGCCGGTATCGTTGTCGATTTTTGCGCGTAGCCCTAACGCGCGCGCCGTGGCCCATGCGATTTTTTCAACGCTGTTTAGCGCGTCCCAACTGATAAAGTCGGGCCAAATAACCATTAGCTCTCGCGCACCGAAGTTATCACGATAGCTCACCGCTTCTTCTTTGGTTTCGCAGCCATACGCGGAAACATAGGCAAATGAGCGGGTTTGTGCCGCCACGCTGGCAAGCTCTGCGGCAACGGCGGCGTTATCTAACGCGGGTGCGCCAAGAATACGCGGCGTGACGCCTAATTGTGCTTTTGCAGCGGTTAGCGCTTGAATGCCGGTGCGTTGCCCGTTAATCACCGAGCCGATAACGTTAGACGTGGTTTCGGCTTCGTCGGCTCCTTCAGCTACACGAACCACCACAATCAGCGGGTTGCCTTGATCTTTGATGGCATCAAGTACATAGGGCAAGGTGCCGGTATCGCCCGCGTTTTCTATTCCGGTTAAAACATCGGTGAGTAACACCGGACGATCCAACGGAAAAAATGCAGTATTGGCATCGGGCGCGGTGACCACCAAGCCGATAATGGCCGTTTGAATACTTCTGATAGGACGCGAGCCGTTGTTAATTTCAACAACGCGCACACCGTGATGATAGTCTGCTGGCATGGGTTTACTCCGCTTGCTCTGTTAAAGGTGCTGAATCTGTTAAATGAAAAGGCCCGTTGATGACATGCGCCTCGTTAATCACATCACCAATGGCGTAACAATCATCATTAAGCTGCACATAGTTTTCAGGCATGACCGCATCGCCCTTGATGTAAATGAAATTGGTAATAGTGAGGCCATCAAGCACCGCCACTTTTATGGTGTTGGCGTTATCGCTCATGCGTTAACCTCCCATTGAATGCTGACGTAACCGGCAGCGCCTGTGCTACCGGAATAAGATTGTGCGTTTCCGCCGCGATGCTGAGCCGCGCCGCCACCTTTTCCACCGCCGCCATCTTCACCATCTTGAGCTGTGCCGTTGGTGTTGTTTACTAAAACCGTACCGGCTTTACCTGTGGCAATTGGCGAAGGCGGTACATCCAGCGCACCTTGACCACCGCGCCCGCGTTTGCCACCTTCAATACGAATAAGCTCACCAACTTGGGTAATACCAGCATCGCCACCGTCCATACCGTGACGCACAAAACTAAAGTTGCCGCCAGAGCTTGCCCAATAACCGTAAGCCGAGCCGCCACCACCGTGCGCGCCGATGGTAATGGGAATGATGTCTCCTGCGCTCACCGCAATGGTTGCGCCTTTCACTTTTGCGCCGCTACCACCATTGGTGCCACTTTGTGCATAGGGCTGGCTTGGGTAGGCGGCAGCATAAGCACCGCCGCCACCGCCACCATCAGCAGCTTTAGCATCCACCACAATTTCGCTAACGCCCGCAGGCACGGTAAAGCTGCCGCTGGCGGTAAAATTGGCAATGCCAGAGCGGGCTGCATTTTGGGTATCGGTTGCGGAAAAGTTCGGAACTTGCCAGCCAAAGCCGTTGTAAATCAGCCTGAGTTCGGGCGATGTAAGGTTAAATTGTCCGGTGTAAACTTGGTTATTGAGGTACAACAATGCGCCATCGGTAATTTGCACCAGCGGGTTATGGCCTTGCTCTAACGACTTGGCGATAATCACCTGCGCGCCTATGGCAATGTCTTTTCGTTCTGGCAAACGACAACTAGCGCATTCATAAGGCAAAAAACACGGCTCATTTACCAGCAAAACTTGCCCAGTTTGCAGGGGTTTAAAAGGCAAAATCCCACGTTGCTCTGCCCATAAATCAAAGGTGTTAACTGCCACGGGTAATCTCCCAGTCTAAATTTCTATTTAAGGTGGCTGTAATCGCTTCTGGCGTGCTGTAAATCAGTTGGGTGTCGGCGTGAAGTACGCCATCCGAGTCTTCAATAAGCAGCTTGGTGTTAGGTGATGCGTTCTCGGCTCCTGATTCAAAACCGGCTCCTAATTCAGCACCGCTGTTAAAATCGAAGGGAATTAAAGTGCCACTTTTCACGCTAAGCGCGCGCTTAAATGTCACGGTGGAAAACGGCGCTAAGCCCTCGGTGTTCGGCAATACTGCGGTTAAATTCGGTGCATCAAATAGGTAGCAGTGAGAAATTTGCGTTTGTTGGCTCTCGCTCAAAGGCTTGGGCACATCACGCGCATCCAATTCTTGATAGACCTTTTCCACATGTTGGCGGGTAGCCAGTACCACGGTGGGGTCGATTTTCAATTCAACGCTGTCGGTAGAGCCGGTGGCGATGTAAGTTCTAACGGGCAGCTCGGTTGCAGCGCCATCTGAGGGAATGCTTTTATAGCTGGGTGGAAACTTCGTCACCGCGTAAAGTGTACCGTCTGACAAAAACCAGCCTGCTTCGCGCACCGTCCAGCCGCCCACTGAAACCGGCACAACACCTTGCGCGTAATATCGAGCGGGATTGTTAGGGTCAACGTTTAGCTCATTAATCGGCCCTCGAAACACTTCGTTGGTGAGTGAAGTGGCTTTTTTGAGGGTTTCCACATCGGGGGCA
>NZ_JABEPE010000048.1 GCF_026788005.1 Alteromonas sp. a30 | reverse complement strand
CATCGACTTCAGCAATAGTGCCAATGCGGATCAGGTTTTCAAAACGTCGGTAAAGGTCTGAAAGAGTGAAGCTCATAGGTTCATATCAAGGTGCGTTGATGATTGGAAGTACATCAACGCATCTTGATATGGGGTTATGAGGATGTCATGGTGTGCTTGGTTGAAATGGGGGGAATTAACTTTTTGGTAATGAGCGAGCTTACTAGGATTGGCATAGCTGAGACCTACAAAGCGGTCTGAAATTGAGCAATATTGCTCGCACTTTGCCTGTAAATTAAATTACTCACATGGTCATATCTGCCACCCACGAGTTGGTTACAAAAACCACCATAAAACTGAACTCTGCCTTTAAAGTGCAATATTGTGTAATAGTTTTTTATATTTTATCCGCTTAGTATCCTCTTAGCCAACCACACAGAAAGGTAAGGTATTTTTATAACCCATATTTACCAATGTGTGCTTGGTTCCATACCATAATTTTTTTCAACAAACGGAGGCAGCAATGTTAAAAGCTGGCGCGAAAGTTAAGATCAAACTAACAACTCACGATGGTAATAGTTTTGGATATTTAGCACTGGGGACAGGAAAAAACAGAAAATTTTTCCTCGGAGGAGCTACTGAGGGTGATGCGACTCTTTTTGTTCTTGAGAAATACAAAAAGGCTAACGACATATTTTATTATCGCATTGATGGGACCAAAAAGACCTATCTAGATGAGCATACAGATGGCGGTGAAGTGTTCCCAGAAAAACCTTTTATATCAGTTGATAACAGTACGATACATGCTTGGCAACTAAATGACGAAGGACACCTTGAAGCTGTATATCTTTCAACAGGCACAACAGAGGTATTAGCTGAACCTCACAACAGAACTCAATTACACATTCGCGAGGAGCACCCAAATGCAGTGTTCTGCAACTTTGAAAAAACTTCGCTTCCATATGCAGTAGAAATTATCGAACAATAGTTTTGTAATCTTTAATTAGAGTTCTAAGTGTCCACATTGGTCCGACTAGCGAGCTGTAGATACGTAACTGTACAGGTCATAGATTGAATCAATCTGTTTTATTTTCATGCATGATTTCAAATTTGTCTTTGGACGTTTGTTTGGCGATAAACATCTGATCAAATTTGAAACATGCATTCAACCCTTTTTTTTAAGATCCTACCTATTAATAGCAACTAAATTTCTTTCAATTTCCCCAAAACCACCTCAAACAATACCTCTTCATCAATATCACTCACACCAAGCAGTTGTCTTTCTGGGTATGTAATGCTGTTGCCCATTACCTTACCTCGCTCTGAAAGCCCGTAGTGGTGGGCTTTGGCGATGCGGCTAACGCGTCCGGTGTAGCCAACTGTTGCACCGTTGTTATTGGCTTGAACCTTCATATGCTTGGCTTTTCGTAGGCCGAGCATCATCTTTTTTTGTTTGGCGACTTTTCCTTCCTTACGTTCATTTTTTTTATCAATGCGCTTTTTTCTAGGTTCCCACTTTGTGCCGTCGGGGTTTTCTTGTTTGGACAGGCGCTTTTGGTTTTGCTTTCTTAAGGCTAGCGCTACTTTGCGGTAAAGGGCTTTTTGTTCTTTGGGCGATAGGCTGTTAATGAAGGACTCAGCCCACGGCGCGAGGTCTTCTAGGTTATTCACTAATTGTCTCGTTTAACACGTTTTCAGGTGGGCCGTTTGGGTTTTGTCTTATGCTGAGGTTCCATTCATTGGCAGGGGCTAAGGTGATGTCGAGCTGGGGTTCATCACAGGCGGTTAAATAGGTGCCTTCTGGTTTGTGTTCTACTTTGATAATTTCCGATAGTTTCACCGCTAAAGAAAGGTCCACGGATTCATTGTTGATAATGTCGGCGTCGAACTTGATGGCGTTTGCTGCATGTGGTTGATGTTGGTCGAGCCACGTTAACACAAGATGCGCGATTTGCGCGGCATCGCCTCCGTAGGCAGTAATGATGATTACGGCGTGATATTGCAATTCAAAGTGCTGGTTTGCACTGCCTTGGTGGCTGATGATTTGGCCTTCTTGGGCGAAGGTGAGTAGGTTTTCAGCCTCGATGTTTAACGATGCTGACAGTAGGTGCTCTCGTAAGGACGCCAACTTTTTCATGGGCTATTTCCTAATGCTGCCAATGCCTTTAATGCTCACCGCTGCAAGCACGACCACATACATCAAATCACCAAGGTTAACACCGAGATTTTTAATGTTCTCGATACCCAAGTTCACCGCGTTTAAATAGGTCATATCACCGCTGATGCTGCTTGCAATAGACGCCAAAAACAGCAGCACAAAGGGCGATGTGATGATCACGGTGACATACTCATCTTTCCAAGTGCCGCCTTCATTTTGTTTTGAAAGGGCTTCCCATTCGTCGTCGTTTAAATCTAACCGATAGTCGTTATTCACCTTGGCTAAAGAAAGCTTCGCCTGTGCGGATTCTCTGGCTTGCTTGCGTTTTTGATTGCTTTTGTAGGCTTCTGAAATGGGCGATAACACGCCGGTTAACATGCTCCATACACTCATGCACTTTGCTCCTGTGGGTAGTCCGACCAAGGTAGTTGAAAATGCGGCCCGTCAAAGAAGGCGGTTTTGCCTTGTTGCGCTCTGCGCTGGCGGTATAGCTCGGTTTCTTTTTCCATATCATCCGATAAATCCGATAGCTTTCTATCCCAAACACCGCCCCATTGCAGCGGAATATTCAGTTCTTCCGCCGCCTGTTTCATGGTATTTGCCAAGGTGCAATAGGCGGCAGCGTCCCATGTTATTTTGTTGTTGGGCAATAACCAAAGGTCGACGGCGTGACCGGTTAAATGTCGGCTTTTTAAGGTGTGAGATTTTTTGTTTTGCACCAGCTCTTTTTGGCGCGCAAAACTTCTTATTCCTTCACCCACCATAAAGTCGATTTTGGTGGCGCGTAGTGCCTGCTCCACCACATTGATTAAGTCGGGGTGTACGCCTTGTAAGCGCGTTTGTGATGTTTGGCTCAGTTGGAAGTGGGGTTGTTTCATGATGCGGCTCTTGTTGATTTAGTCCCAAAGCGCGATGCTTTCTTTTTGGGTTGGCTTGATGGCAGGCAAATAAACACGGGTTCCCATTGCAAGGATGGGGCTGGATAAATCAAGCTGCGGGTTGGCGGCGAGCACCTGTTCGGTCACGCCGCTGGTTTTACCGTAAACACGCCAGCAAATTTTATCTAAGGTGTCGTTTTGCAAGGCCATCACCGATGGCAAATTGAAATTCATATCAGTGGCTATTTATCAATGGCTTTTCATATCAATTCGATGTTGATTTTGGCGGTGCCCAATAAGGCGCGGATCGACTCTCTGGAGCGGCGCAAGTAATCATCCACCCGTTCTTCCATTTGGTCGGCGCGTTCATGGCCTGATTTTGTGCTATCAAAATCGCGGTAATTTTCTAGTAACAAGGCTTTGGCTTTGTTAAATACTGCGCTTTGATAGTGGTGTTCATACTGGCTGATTTCGCCGTATTGCTCACTGGGAACCTCTGTTAAAGCGTTGTAATGTTGAGTCGCTGACCACGCTCTTAGCTCATGGTTTACCGAAAGAATCGCATCGAGAATGGCTTGCTTAGCGCGAAGGTTAGAAATGGGCTGCTCAACTCGCATGACTTCACGAAATTGGGTCATGTCGATGTCAGGAAAAAAACCTTTATTGCTGACTTTTTCAGGCGTTTGGTTTTGGTGATTGGCGTTGGGTATAAAGCTCATGGTTTCACCTTTTTGTGTTGTACCGCTAAATACCTGTTCCAAACTATCAGCCACCTGTAGAGAATTAGGAGCAAACCCTCAGCCGCAGGGAAGCGGCTGTGGAGCCTACATGGAAGTATCCACGGCGA
>NZ_JABEPE010000047.1 GCF_026788005.1 Alteromonas sp. a30 | reverse complement strand
AAACGCTTTGTTTTCGCGGCTCTCGTAAGAAACAGGGTCTCAATCCTGACCAGCATGTTGCTGGCGTCGGTATTGTGGGTTTGACAGGCTTTATTGTCAACAATCGCAAGTGTTCGGGCTGTGTGAGAGCAGAGCTTATAAAATTTTCCTAAAATCTCCTTTCAAGCAGGATATATGTTCGCTTTACCAAAACAAGCAACTCAGTTAAGAGTAGAATTGTTGGCTATCCTGCTGTTAAAATTAGGGGATGTTTGCGAAGTGGTTAGGTTTGGGCATTGCGAATACCCTTTATTACCTAGAATTCGAAGTAAATTATCGTTTAGGAGTTTTATGGAACAAATTAGCCAATTAATCGCTTATAGTTTAGGCCCCATCCGCACGCGAGGTTTGCTTGCATTAATCCCTAGGGGTAATCCATCAAGAGTTTTGATTGTATATTGGACAGATTATGTGAGAACGTGGGTCATATGGGGATTCTCAGGAGTCCTCCTAGCTTATTTTCTCACCAGTTCACTCGGGAACTCTTATTTTTTAGAGTCCGCCAAGCAAATGCTCGCGCCACTATTTTGGAATATTGTAGTGGTTCTGGGCCTGCTATTTGTGCTTTTCGGTGCTTTGGCATATGCAGTTCAGTGGCAAAACATGTCGTCCTATTTTTTTCGCTCCTCATATGCTTTCCTGAAATTTTCATCAGAAGTAGGCGCACTTGGTTTTGGGGCCTTGTTAGGCCTGCTTTTTATAGCTTCTTATGAATCGGGTTTTAGCGGGTTTATTGACTACGTTCGTTTAGTCATGGGAATGACATTATTAGGTATTACTCTCGTCCTTAACCTGATCGTTTGGTGGGTCACTTACTGCTTGCATGAAGACGTTGAGACACCAGAATATTTTCGCTACATTGGTCAGCGGAAAAGGCTCTTGGCTGCGCTCTGTATTGTCTCTATCATTGGAATCAGCGCTATCTCCGCAAATACCACTCCTATCTCGTCGATGCAGCTGACCGCCTTTGGCGGCAGCTGATAGAAGCCTTATGCAACAAGGTCAGCCGTCACAATTTCTCACGAGGGCTTGTATAGCTAAGGTATTATTTTTGATAAATAGTTAACCCAAGCTGGTGTATTGGCTCCAGCTGAAGAAAGAGTAATAAACGCAAACTCTCTAATTTTTTCAAGAATATTCGGCTTTGCCTTGGCTATTTCTGTCGAAATAGCATGTATTTCTTGTTGATTATGCTGTTTTGCTGATTTTATCAATTGTTTTATTAATAACGTTAGATTATCGTCCTGCGTGTTAAGCTTTCCCAGTAATTCTTTAGCCAAATCAGCATTCTTCAGACTTAGATCCCTGTTATCTAGAAGGGCGCTATCAAGTTTATTTTTAAAAAAGGATAAATCTGAATCTTGTTTAGTTACAATGCCTTCAAGCATTCGTTGTTTTTCTTGAGACCACTTTAATTCACTTTCATAGTTAATCAATTGACGCTTTAAATCCATAATCTCTATCGGATCTTGAGTGTATTGTTCAGGCGATATTAACCCCGAGATTACGAGACCATATCTATTTAAATAGTCCTCGACAATTTCACGGTGTCCCTCTGGATGCTCAATTGTCATTGTCACTTTTAACCCGCTTTGCTCTATTGAGAAAGCCACGTCACCTTCCGGATACTTCTTCCTGAGTATTGCCCCAAAATTTTGTAGGATCGCTAAACCCGCAGAATGGTGCTCTGGTTCAAAGTTAATTGATTTAGAAATGCTGTTAGGTTTGCCAGCACGTGCTTTTGTGCGTTCAGCTTCTGTCAATCGAATCCACGCGTCAGCGTTTGCACGGTTTTTTTCAATTAATTTTTCATATATTAGAATTGCTTTGTCATATAAACCTTTCCCTTCATATAACTCGCCAATTTGAAGCCATTTTTTATTAGTGCCGGAAATTTGGGAATTTCGCAATAAAATATCTTCTACTAAGTGATACTGTTTGTGACTTATAAGAAAATTAAGATAACAATCTATTAGCTGATTCGTTTCTTTAATGCTGCGGAGTCGTTGAAAAAGAATAGTACCTTCTTCCTTGTTACAATGCTTTGCTGCAAGCTTAGCATAGCGTTCTGTTAATCGTACTTTGCTTATGATCTTCGAGGAAGCAAGAGCTTCTTCGAAGATCGAGAAAGCTTCAGAAACTTTTCCTTTTTCTTCAAGATAGTCAGCATACTTAATCCATGCTGTTGCAGTTTTAGGGTTTAATTGCCAAATTTGTTTTGGAGATAATGACGTAACCTCTGCGACCATATTCGATTTGCTCCGCCTGATAAATTTTAGGAGCTATAATATGCTACAATACGCAAATGTTACATAACAGGCGTTTAAGACAGATTCGCAACGCTTTGCACTTTTGAATCGAATTGGCTTTAGTGTTTACGGCACAACGGGTTAAGTTTAGTGGTAGTGTTGCTCACTACTTAACGCTAACCTCACCCCAATATCACCAATTCCCGCCGATCTACTGTCTTAACACTACCGCCCACCTTGTGTTTAATCTCAAGCTCTCGTAGTTCAAAGCCTTTAAACACCTCCCGAATATCTGGGTGGTCGTTAATGGAAATAACAAACTTTCCTTTGCAGCGTTTGGCTAAGTCTGCCATGTGTTCGTAGTTGTCGAATGTGAATTTGTTGCCGTAGCCTGTGGTTTCCCAGTATGGTGGGTCGAGGTAAAACACGGTGTTTTCGGTGTCGTAACGTTCTATGCACTTATCCCACGGCAAATGCTCTATTGTGGTTCTGGCAAGGCGTAAGTGGGCGTTGCTTAAGTCTTCCTCTATTCGGAGTAAGTTTAATTTTGGGCCGGTTGTTTTGGCTGTGCCAAAGGTTTGCCCTGTTACTTTGCCGCCAAAGGCGAGCTTTTGCAGGTAGTAAAACCGTGCGGCCCGTTGAATGTCGGTTAGGGTGTTAGGGTCGGTTTTTTTGGCGGTGATGAATTCTTCACGGCTCACTAAGGCCCAACGGAAGTGGCGCACGAATTCATCTAAGTGGTGTTTAACCACGCGGTATAAATTCACTAATTCGCCGTTAATGTCGTTAATGACTTCCGCCTTTGCTGGCTCTTTCATAAAGAAGATGGAAGCGCCGCCCGCAAAAGGCTCCACATAGGTTTGATAGCCATTCACATGGGGTAAGATTTCCTTTGCAAGTCTGCGCTTGCCGCCCATCCACGGGATAATTGCCTTTGACACGATTTTAACCTCTTTCACATCGTTGAAATTTCATAAGGGGTAAAGCTCACCACTTCTTCGCCAATCCAATCGTTTATTTCTTTGAATCGTTCTTGAAGTGGAATGAGTTCGTTGCGGTAAAACACGTTGCTCGCAGCTTCAGCAGAGCCAAAACCGCCCGTGTTTTGTGGAATAACGCCCATGATTTGCGGCGGCACACGGTGCGCGGCTAACACATCATCACGGGTCACGTTTTTAATGTTGAAGAATTCATCTTTTGCCGACACATCGGCAATGGGGATAATCTGAATACCGTCTTTTTTGCCATCCGGCGCATACATAAACAAATTGCGGAAATTGCCCGGCCCTTTGGCGCTTTTTAGGCTTTGGCGTAGCGCGTCGATGTCGTCTTCTTCATAGACCGTATCGGTCATGTAAAGGATGAATCCGGCGTGTGTGCCGTTCTCGTAATACTTGCGCCGGAACAAGGTGGCCGACTCATTCAACCATGCACTATTCAGCGCCGCTAAATACTCGGGCACGCCGTAAATTTCTTGGTTGATGTCCGGCTCTAGCAAATGAAAAACGCGGCCTTGCCCAAAGTAGTGTTTTTCACCATAGCCTTTTAAAAACAAAAAAGAGTCGTCTTTGGTTTTGCGGGTGTATTTGGCGGG
>NZ_JABEPE010000046.1 GCF_026788005.1 Alteromonas sp. a30 | reverse complement strand
TCTAGCAAAGAAGGTAAGTGTGGCGAAGGCAAATGCGGTGAAGGCAAATGCGGCGGCAGCAAGTCTAGCAAAGAAGGCAAATGCGGCGAAGGCAAATGTGGCGGCGGCAGCAAGTCTAGCAAAGAAGGTAAATGCGGCGAAGGTAAATGCGGCGGCCAAGCTTAATTACTCTTTAGTTTAGCTTATAGGCCGGTTTTATCCGGCCTTTATTTTATCGGGAATAAGTTATGAAAAAGTTAGAAGGTGTTGGTTTAGGCTTAAGAAGAGAGATGCTGTCTGAACTTGGTGACAAACTACCAAAAGATGTCGACTTCTGGGAAGTCGCTCCAGAAAACTGGATTCCTCTTGGTGGGAAATATCAAAAAACGCTTTCTAAATTTACCAAAGTAAATCAGTTTGTTGCTCACGGTTTATCACTCTCAATTGGTAGCCCCGATCCACTTGACGTTAACTTCGTAAAAGAAGTGAAAACGTTTTTGGATGAGCACAATATCCTTTATTACAGTGACCATTTGAGCTATTGCTCAGGAAAAGGTCATATGTATGACTTAATGCCTATTCCTTTTACAGAAGAAGCGATCCATCAAGTAAGTGAACGCGTGAAGATGGTTCAAGACATTATAGAGCGCCCATTAGTTCTTGAAAATGTCTCCTATTACGCTGCGCCAGGACAAGAGTTAACAGAATTAGAGTTTACACAAGGTGTATTGAACGAGTCCGGTTGTTTGTTATTGCTCGATGTTAATAATGTGTATGTTAATTCCATTAATCATAAGTATGATGCGGTTGAGTTTCTGAAGGGCATGCCTACTAATAGAATCGTTTATGGTCATATAGCAGGTCACTACAATGAAGCTGAAGATCTTATCGTTGACACTCACGGTGCCGATGTTATTGAACCTGTATGGAAGCTTCTAGAAGCTGCATATGAAATTCATGGTGCGTTTCCAACACTGTTAGAGCGCGATTTTAATATTCCTCCTATCGCCGATTTATTAACGGAAGTAGAGCGGATTCGAAATATTCAACGTAACTTTGTATCGGAAGCGAAAAGGAGCGCGTAGTTAATGTCTTCTTTACACACTATACAAAATCAATTTGCCGACCATATCCGTAATCCTGATATGAATGCACCGGTAGAAGGGCTAGAAGATAAGCGACTAAATGTTTACCGTGAGCTTTTCTTTAATAATGTCCTCGGTTTTTTAGAAACCGGTTTTCCAGTTTTAAAGTCCTTGTTTGAGGAAGAGCGTTGGAAAAAGCTTGCAAGAACATTTTTCTCTGAGCATGAATGCCGTTCCCCTTATTTCGTTGATATTAGTAAAGAGTTTGTTGAGTTTTTGAGTAATGAATATCAGAAATTGGGCGATGAACCCATTTTTATGGAAGAGCTAGCTCACTACGAGTGGATTGAACTCGCGCTAAGTATTCGTAAGCAAGAAAATAACATTGAGTGCTGGGACGGTGAGTCACCTGTCAGCTCTATCATACTCTCAGAACTTGCTGAGCTACTGAGCTATCAATATCCAGTGCATCAAATCTCGCCTGACTTTCAGCCTCAAGAAAGCCAAAAGACAACGTATTTAGTCGTACATCGTAACACTGAAGACGAGGTCAATTTTACAGAGGTTAACGACATAACTGCGCACCTTTTGCATCAAGTAAAAACAAATGAAAAGGTTTTAGTTTCATCGTTAATTGAGGATATGTGTGACGCTATGCCGCAAATATCAAAAGACCAAGTGGCTGCTGGCGCGACACAAATTATACAACAGATGTTAGTAGCCCAAATTCTCCTTCCTGCTTAATTCATATTGCTGCTTTCTTTTCTGACCAAATTCTAGAAGAAAGTGGCAATTCTGCTTACATGATGGCAGTGTCGTTGCCACGCTACTACAATTGCATTAACATTGCGCCCAACAAGTAGTTCAGTAGTAGCAGGTAACTGATCAGTTGCCCTTTTTCGGAGACAGCACCAATGCAAAACAACGAGCAACCTTTAGCAACCAATGATCCTTTTAGTGCGGCATACTTTTTTGGTGCCGTAGCAGTGTTTCTTGCAATGCCAATGTTGCATGTTATCTTGGGGTGGTTAACCTTTTTCTTTAAATAAGAACATAATTTGTTGTTCGGTGTGAGAGGTTATGAGTGACTTCAGACAATATCAAAGCTGTAATCAATACCATTCCTAATTACCCTAAGCCCGGTATTCAGTTCCGAGATGTAACCAGCATTATGCGTGATAAAAACGCGTTTAGACGTAGCATCGAGATGTTGGCTGAGTTTTATTCAGGGTTATCTTTTGATCATGTTGTTGGAACAGAAGCGCGTGGGTTTATCTTCGGTGCTCCTCTTGCGATAGAGTTGGGCGTTGGATTTATTCCTGTCAGAAAGCCTAACAAATTACCTGGCAAAGTGATTTCTGAAAGTTACGAGTTGGAATATGGCACAGATACCTTAGAAATGCATCACGACTCGGTATTTGAGGGTGATCATGTGCTTATGATTGACGATTTGTTAGCCACTGGAGGGACAATGTTGGCGACTGCGAAATTGATCCGTCAGTTAGGAGGAATTGTCACTCATGCGGGATTTGTTGTTTCGTTGCCTGACTTAGGGGGCGTTGACAAATTACAGGCTGAAGGGATCGAATGTCGTTCCATTTGCCAGTTTGAAGGAGATTGAGCGAGCAATGAGTTATCAAGTTCTAGCTCGTAAGTGGCGTCCTAATTCATTTTCTGAACTCGTAGGGCAAGAACATGTTGTTTCTGCTATTTCAAATGCTTTAGATAACAACCGCCTGCATCATGCATATTTGTTTACTGGTACAAGAGGGGTTGGTAAAACCACAATTGCGCGTATTTTTGCTAAGAGCTTGAATTGTGAACAGGGAATGAGTTCTAAACCTTGTGGTAAATGTGCCACATGTGTCGAAATTGAGCGCGGCAATTTTGTTGATTTATTAGAAATTGATGCGGCATCAAGAACTAAAGTTGAAGACACACGAGAATTGCTCGATAACGTCCAATATAAACCGACACGAGGGAGCTATAAGGTTTATCTAATTGACGAAGTGCATATGCTTTCGAAGCATAGTTTCAACGCACTTTTGAAAACCTTGGAAGAGCCACCGCCACATGTAAAGTTTCTGTTAGCGACCACAGATCCGCAAAAATTACCTATCACTATTTTGTCTCGCTGCTTGCAGTTCACGTTGAAAGCATTAACCCGAGATCAAATTCTTGGTCAGCTACAACATATTTTGCAAAAAGAAAATATTCCATTTGAAGCTTCGGGTTTACAGGAAATTGCTCGTGCTGCTCAAGGTAGTATGAGAGATTCGTTGAGTTTAACTGACCAAGCAATAGCGCAGGGTAATGGTCAGGTCTCAGGGCAAGTTGTAGCCGATATGCTTGGGTTGCTGGATAGAAATGTGGTGTTAAAACTACTTAACGCCATATTTAAAAAGGACAAACAGCTCACGCTATCTATTGTTGATAGCCTCTCTGCTCAGTCTCCCGATTTTGCGCAAGTATTAGCGGAGTTAATGAGTTATTTACATCAGGTTGCTCTGACGCAATTTGTGCCGGAAGCATGTAAGTTAGAAATCCATGCCGCAAAGGCAGTTTTCACGTTGGCAAAAGCCGCGCCACCCGAGCACGTTCAACTGTTATATCAAATTGCTTTGCAAGGTCGAAAAGACCTGCCATTTTCAGTAGAGCCGCGTGTTGGTTTAGAAATGACTTTGCTTCGAATGCTGGCGTTTACGCCGGATAATATCAAATTAGATAGTGATGCGATTAGTCAGCAACTGGCTCAAGAAACGCAGCGTCAGGCGAATTTAGAACACGAAAAAAAAGATCGTGATTTACCACAAACACTAATTTCTCCTGCTTTAGAAACAGAAACAGAAACAGAAACAGAAACAGAAACAGAAACAGAAACAGAAACAGAAACAGAAACAGAAACAGAAACAGAAA
>NZ_JABEPE010000045.1 GCF_026788005.1 Alteromonas sp. a30 | reverse complement strand
GGACTGATGAAGCTTGGAGTAGTTACGTGTATTGGCAGACTCAAGACAAGAAAACCTTGAAACGTATAAATAAGCTAATTGCCGATGTTAAGCGCTCTCCATTTGCGGGGATTGGAAAACCGGAACCTCTTAAAGAAAATCTTTCAGGTTTTTGGTCTCGCAGAATAGATGATACCAATCGTTTGGTATATGCCGTGGATGATACAGCGGTTACTGTTATTTCGTGTCGTTATCATTACTAGTAGGTGGCAGCTAACAAACCAAGTCAGCGGGACAATTACACGTAGGCTCCCGTCACTTTGTTCCGTATTATAGCCTACGTGTATTTGTCCCTAAGTGAGGCGTTACCACAACAACACATGATGAAACGTTCAACCAGATTCAAGACGGCTTAAAGCCTTTTGTAAAGTGCTATATGAGCCGCTGCCGCGATATAGAATAGAATCTAGAAAAAGCACAAGGCTGCATTACTTGGCCCCAAATAGGCGGTCATAATCTAGATTTTATTGTGTTATTAGTCACCAAAGCTTGCTCACACGCACCATATTTGAGTGAAGCTAATTGACACCTAACTTAATTTCCAATTCTTCCACTCGTTCACTTTCGAACGATAAAGCATCTTTAATCCAATCGAGTATCAACACAGTTGCGATATTGCTATTGCATCTTTCAGTAAAGGTAGGTTCGCTGTGATAGTCACGTAAGAACTCTAGAACTGTTACGGCATTACTAATAGTTTCGTAGGGCTTGTTTTCAATGAGGGTATTTGTATTTGGCATAGTCTTCATTCTTGTAGTCTGAAATAACCGCCACTCTAGGTGTCAATCTAGTGGTGGCAGACCATACAGGGTTGACACTACCGCCTACAAGAAACGGCCACCCGAAGGTGCCCCATACGATCTGCCATAGTAGATCGTCCGCAATAAAACGAAGTCTATTGCGGCTCTTGTAAGTTTCAGGGTGTCAATCCTGATTCGCATTTAGCGAACCCGAGTATTGTGAGTTTAGCCTCTGGTGTTGTCAATAGACACAAATGGAGAGCATTAGCAAAGGGCTTTTAGAAATAGAGTTTAATACTTAACTTAAGTAAAAACAGTTTTTCGAATAATTCGAATATTGACAGGTTTTCGAATATTTCGGATAATTTGGGAGTAGTTAACTTTCAGCGATATACTTTTTAATAGAGAGAAAACAAAATGAGCATAGCGACAAAGTTACCAAGTGCTGAAGAAATTGCATTGGCTAAGCTTGGTAGTCAAGAACTGTCCGCCGTGATGGAAACAAACGGCGAAGCTCAAACAATTAACGTTATCGACAAGAATGGTAAAACGCACGAAGTCACTATTCCTGCAAGTGCGTTAAGTTTAATGGTTGATGTCTTAACTCATTTAGGGCAAGGCAATTCTGTTAGCATCACTCCTATTCATGCGGAGCTGACAACACAAGAAGGGGCTGACCTATTAAACGTATCTCGCCCAACGTTTATTAAGCTTCTTAATTCTGGTGTTATTCCTTATACCCGTTCTGGGAACCGCCGAAAAATTGCTTTTGCTGATGTAATGAAGCATAAAAAACAGCTTGAAGAAGAAAGTCTTGCAGCCCTTGCTGATTTGTCTGCGTTAGATCAGGAAATGGGTATGGGTTATTAATGTCAACATATACGGTAATCCTTGATGCATGTGTTATGTATCCAGCCCCGCTGCGCAGTTACTTGCTGTATTTAGCTTGCACCGGACTTTACAGAGCACGTTGGACGAATAAAATTCATGATGAATGGATTGGAAACTTAATTAAAAACAACCCCAATTTGGACCCTGTAAAGCTTAAGCGCACGAGGGAACTTATGGATAAAAGTGTTCCAGATTGTTTGATAGAAGGCTATGAGCCTTTAATTAATGGCCTTACTTTACCTGATAGCGATGATAGACATGTGGTTGCAGCAGCGATTAAAGGTCAAGCAGAATCCATTATTACTTTCAATTTAAAAGATTTCCCTAAAGATGAGCTAAGGCAATTAGAGTTGTCAACTATTCACCCAGATGAATTCCTATGTGATATGTTCGAATTAGATGCCAGTGCATGTATAGCCGCAGCTCAGAATCAAAGGCATAGTTTAAAGAATCCACAAATGAGCGCAGAAGAATTTTTGTCTTGTCTCCAAAAACAAAAGCTACCAAGTTTTGTTTCTAAGCTGAGGCAGTTTCAAACTATTCTCTAATCTTAATATCGTTAAAAGCAGTTTGGGTTTAACCTTTTCACAACAAAACGCCGCTAAAGCCCTAAATTGTTCAACCCAGATTTCAGGCACCCACAACAAAATATCTTTTTCGCCCTTGGCCCGTCTTCTTGCTTTGTAATTATCATGTTTTGAAGGGGATTGAGATAGGCTTTAATTCAGGCTGTTATAGCAGCTTTATCACCCTGAAACCTTCTATCACAAACCACGTACTTTTCATGATTTAGCTTTTTGCACTAACCTTCTTTCCATCCGGCCCCCGTAGTTGCTTTGCTGCTCGTTTTCTGTGTTCTTTCATCGTATGGAAGAAGTCAATGTTATCCGTATCAAAACCACACGCACGAAGCATAGAAAAGAACTGATTCACATTTGGTGTACTCATATCCTTTTCCCAATTTTCATAGGTCTTACGGGTTTTTACGCCTGCTGCCGCAGCCATTTGCATGGTCGTTAACCCGCCCATGTTGCGAAGGTGTCGTAAATCTGAACCTCTTATTGGAAAAATTTCTGAAAAGCTCAACATGTTCATAAATTCACTCTTGTCCGCTATTAAATAAATCTTTAAAGATTTATATTTAAATCATATGGAATTTATTGGCAAGAATTTTTTTGATCTCTTGGTTAGCATTGCATATAGTTTTGCCTTTCATTTTCGGAGCAGATTCATTGAGCGCTAATCACGATTTACCGCGTCTACACGTTAAACGACTCAAGGATATTCACGGAGGTTACAAAACCTTTTATGAAGTGCTGTATGAAAAACCACCGGAAACCCACAACGAACTACAAAGGTTCATCAATTACGTGAATCGTGGTAATTACAATTTAGATTTTCTCGTTCTGTTGGTTGCGAAAGCTGGTCTTAAAGGCATGACTTTAGAAGAGTTTTTGTTTGGTGCCACTGAATAAAAAATCATAAGAAATTTATTTTCTTGTGATTAAATATCATATCGGATACTATTCTTACCTGTTTTGCATGGTCGTTAAAAGGCTTTGTAAAAATCAATATGGCGCTTTTGTTATGCATCTAAATTATTTATGTAGATGTGAAGTGAATAAAAGTGACTCTTGGTAGTTATACGGGTTTATTTCATCCGCTTTTTTGCTTAAAAGGCAATATAGGTTACTATCTTTACCTGATTAGCTTGTGCCAATCCGGTGCAGGACGTCTTAAGAGGAAAAGTATATGAAATTAGCACGATTTCTATCGTATATGGCTCTCATGGTGGTTTCCTGTTTTGCTAATGCTGGCGAAACAAAAAATGAAACAACATTAGAGGCATCAAACGGTTTTTGTTTTTGGATATTTTGTGAGTCTCAAAATCCTGTTCCACTTGGTCCGGGTACTGGTGATCCTCCCGGTGTTGATCCAAATTAACGGTGTGGGGAAGCTGAATTAGTTATTATATTTGCTATTTCAGCTATTCATTTTCTACCAGCGTATTTTGTGACGAAGCTAACTAAAACAATATTTTTAATTAATGCTTTTTCGGTGATTGGAGTAGTAGCACCGACTTTACTAAGAGAAAAATAATGGTTGACTACGCTCTTGGCTTTTTAACAGATAATATTTGGATTGTATGTTTCCTATTAGCTAGTTTATACAATCTCTACCTAAGAAAAGAGTATAAGCCAATTATTCACCTATCGCTTGTGCTAGTAGTAACCTTTAGCGTATCAAAGATCATTTATTCTCAAGTAGTTGTACCACAAGAGAATATCGTCGAGGTTTACTATTTGTATTGGGCTGGTGCTAGTATTTTTATAGCTGCAACGATTGCACTCGACCATCAAATCAGAAAATATGCTTTTCACTGGCCCACTAAGCTAGCAATTGCCTTGCTTTTAGTTGAGGCTTTTCTTCATGTTGCCGTGCATATAGACAGAAATATTGTTTCTCTGAATTCTTCTGCACTACCGAATAATCATATTGATAATGCGTGGTGGCTTTGGACTATGAGAAATGTATTCTTAAATTTAGATAATTTGATAATACTCACCAGCATTGTATTCCCCTACAAAGCATTTAGGAACTTGGATGATATATACAAGTCTCGATTTGGTGATGCGCAGATGCAGCGCGCATTTAAGCGCGTAGACTTACTTGAAAAAATCATCTACATCATGCCAAACAGCCTTAAAAAAGCTCACGCTTACCAATGTGTTCAATCCGCAAGGTTCCTGCTAGAACAATGGGGAAGTAAAGGCGAGGATAGACAACATTTATACAGTGCAAACACCTTGTGCGACCGCGCTAGATACTTAGCTTTCACTTCGGATGAAATTCCAGTGGAAAAGCTAGAAGAACTAGACGGTGTTCCGAAGGTGGACTATCACTAAATCACTGTTAGCGCTTCGCCGTTTTTTATTGGGGCTAATTGATTTGAATAGTATGAATTCATTCAATAATCAGCCCCTTTTGCAAACTTCCCGCTTTTTACGCTTCTGCACATCATTGGATAATATTCAGGGTTTTCACAACAAAACGCCGCTAAAGCCCTAAATTGTTCAACCCAGATTTCAGGCACCCACAACAAAATATCTTTTTCACCTTTGGCCCGCCTTCTTGCTTTGTAATTGTGCTGTTTCGTATTGGTTGCTTTTTGTACGTTGGCTTGGTTGATACTTAGCATTTTTAA
>NZ_JABEPE010000044.1 GCF_026788005.1 Alteromonas sp. a30 | reverse complement strand
GGCAACATCACCCAAAAACGCACACAAATAGAAGATGACTACGGGGTGTATGTCACCCTTGAAGAGGCTAGCTTCAGCGATGCCACCGATACATGGCCGAATCGTTATGCCTATCGTAAGGTCACCCAAAAGGCGGTTAATCGTAGCGGCAAGCTGGGTATTAGCAGCGTGAGCACTGATAGCGATAAAATCGTGCAAACCGATGTCACCTGGAATACCACCTATCGTAAACCTGGTAGCATCAGCGTGAAACAAGATGGCACCACGGTTATTACCACCACGGCAACAAAATACAATAGCTATGGTTTGCCAACGGAGGTGACGGTGACAGGGGATGTTATTCAAGGGCAAAACGACACCAGTGCTCAGCAGGTACGTAAAACCACCACTAATTACAGTAATAACGGCACCAGCGCAGCGGCGGATGGCTACTTCCCGTACCAAATCACCCAGTACGCCACAGCCAGTCATACCCATATCACCACCACGCGCACGCAGGCCAAAACCGGTTTGCCAACGCAGGTGACCGATGTGGCAGGGGTAGTTACCAGCACCAGCTATGATGCGCTAGCGCGTCCCATTCGCATCGCGCGCACCGGCTTCCCTGAGCAGTTGGTGCGCTATTATGGTGTTAATGGGGACAGCCATGCCCCAAGCAATGCTATTATGCGGGTCGAAACGCGCCAAGCGGGCGCACCTGATTCACGCGAATACAAAGATTTGTTAGGCCGCACCTTAAGAAGTGCAACACAAGGCTTTGATGGCACCTGGATTTATCAAGATTCCCGCTACAACAAGCGTGGCTTGATGACCCATGAAACCCATCCGTATTACGCCAATCAAACGCCAAGGGCGACCGTGTATGGCAGCTTTGATGTGCTGGGTCGTGCCCAAAGCAAAACCACGCCACAAATCAACGGGCAACTTCAGGCAACCTACTTTTACGATGGCCTGAAAACCGAGATAAGCGTGGCAGCCACGCTCTCCGATGTAGGTAACTTAAATGTGAGCCGCACCTACAACGCCCTAGAGCAATTGGTGCGAACCGAAGATGCCATCGGTGGTGTTACCCAATACGCTTATGATGGTGCGGGTAATCCCATCGTTATCCGTGATGCCAAGAACAACGACATTGTGGCGCGTTACGATTCGCTGGGGCGCAAGCAATACGTGATAGACCCTAACCAAGGTCGCACAGATTTCACCTACAACGACTTTGGTGAGCTGGAAAAAGAAGTGGATGCCAACAACAAGGCCATCCGCTACGACATGGACTTATTAGGCCGCGTGACCTCGCGCATTGCCGATGGTCCATCAAGCAGCAAAACCATCGCCAGCTTTAACTGGGATACCCAAAAAGATGGTTTGCTGGGCAGTCAGTCTCAAGGTGGCAGTAGCCAAAGCTACCGATACGATAGCGCCGCGCGCATTACCCAAAGCGATGTCAGCATTGATGGCAGCACCTATCGTACCACTACTGAATACGACCGCTATTATGGTCGCATGAAAGCCATGCAGTATCCGGGCAGAAGCACGTCAACCGATGGAATAAAAATCAAGTACGAATACAACGCCCAAGGTTACCTCACCCATGAGAAAAACGCCCAAAGCGACTTTGTGTACCGACAGGTCACCCAACAAGATGCCTTTGGCAATATTCAAGAAGCCAATTTAAACGGCAACACGCTAAACGGGGAATACCTGTACCACGGCGTGACCGGGCAAATGTTATCGACCAAAGTACAAATCGGTGCGACATCGCCACTGCATCATTTGGCCTACAACGCAACCAATGCTTATGACAGCTTTGGGAATTTAAAAGTGCAATCCAACGAAGTGACCAACGCCCAAGACAGCTTCACCTACGATGCGCTGCACCGCTTAACCCAATCCGGCATTAGCGTAAACGGGCAAACGGCGAGCATTCGCTACGGCTACGACGCCGTGGGTAACCTCACCAAAAAATCGGATTACTCAGAAAACAGCAACAATGCCTACAGCTACACCACTGGCACCAACAAAATCAGCAGTATCCGCTTAAAAGATGACGCAGGTACGGTGAGCTTCGGTTACGACAACAAGGGCAACCAGACCCACAGAAATGGCACACAAGAAGTCACTTACGATGTGTTTAATAAACCGCTTAGCATTAAGAAAAAAGGCATCAACAAAAACGGCAGCGACATCACCCTTGCTTATGGTGCAGACCTTGCTCGTTACAAACAAATCCGAGTCGTTCAGGAAGACGGACAGGAAAAAACCATTACGAGTCACTACATCGGCAAACACTATGAAGTGGAAATCGACGAAAGTGGCAATCGTGAGCGCAAAAGCTACCTAGGCGACCTTGCCATTATCACCGACAGCGACAGCGAAGGCATGCACATCAGCTACACCCATCGCGACCGCTTAGGCAGTGCCGCCACCTTCACCAACGCACAAAACAGCGTCACCGCCAGACGCCACTTCGACGCCTTCGGCAAACCAAGAAACGGGGATTGGGGCCAACTAGAAAGCTTAAGCCTTGCGGCGCAACTTGGCACCAACTTGCTCGATACCGGCATGACCACCCGCCGCGGCTTTACCGACCACGAGCACCTCGACGAAGCCGAACTCATCCACATGAACGGTCGGGTGTACGACTACAATGTGGGCAGGTTTATGAGTGTAGACCCAGTGATTCAAAGTCCGGCAAATAGCCAGTCCATTAACCCTTATTCCTACATTATGAATAATCCGATGAGTGGGACCGATCCGACGGGGTATGAATCGTGTCCGCAAGGGCAGGAGTGTGCGCAAGGGATAAAGGTTGAAGATGAAAAGGTCGTAACAACTGGTTCGCGGATAGCGAGAAAAACGGGAGGGAAAATTGTTTCAGGTGTTATTGTTGATAAAAAAGGCACATCGCATAGTTTTAAAGTGAGTGTGAGTAACGGATCCTTTGCAGGCTCTATTAATTCTACGGCCATCAATGGTTCAACTGTAAATACACAAATTTCTGGCGGAATGACGGACGCAGTCGGTCAAGGGCAGACTAATGCTGACAGCGTTAGCACCTACGTAGGTAAAGATGCTCAGCTAAACTTTTCGGGAGGACCATTGAAAGGGGGGTTAGAAGATGAATCTAATCTGGGCAAAGCCCCTGAAAATGCCGAAGATGTCTTTAACAAAGGATTAGCCGCTGCTGAAAACATACCATCGATCAGAAAAGGGACGGCAAAACCTAAATTTAAGAATGAATTTGCTATAGGCTATCAAGACAAAGATGGTAAAAACCAGATTAAATCATTTTCAAAATTTGATGATGCAAATGAATTTGCTAAACAGTCAGGAGGTGGATGGGTGGACGCTACTGAGCAGGATGGTTATATAACTTTATATCGTACAGCTACCTATTCTAAAACTGTTGTTAACCCATTCTTTAGATACCAAAAGTTGAAATTAACACATATTGAAGGGGTTATTATGAATTTGGCACATGAAGGATACCATGCCCAAAAGGGACCACAGCATAGTCATGGGCTCTTTATATCATCCTTTGGGGCTGTGGAAAAATACAGAAGTAAGGAAAAGTAATGAAAAATCTGGTAATTAAAGTAGTTTCAGTATTGACTTTACCGTTACTATTTTTCCATGCATTGGCAAACAGTAATTTTGAAGTTCTTTATATTTCTAAGGAAAATATCGAAAGATATCAGATTGAAATTAATGTCTCAGAAAATGATGAAATGATTAACCTCCTTAATGTTGAAGTTTTAGTGGGAGGAAAAATGTCACACAAGTGTGAATTGGTGCTTAGCGAAGCTTTACTACAAATTGGTAATAATGGAAGGGTTATCTCGGCACTTCCTATTGAGTTAAACGTTGATGGAACATTGTCGTATATGTTTGATATTGAAAAAGGTTTTCTTAGTCAAACAACGTTAACATTATTTTATAATGAAAGCGGCACAGGAAAGGAGGGATGTAACATTAACTCAAACTATCCAGTGGTCATCGAGTTTGAAAATTGGTTAGTGCCCCGTCCAAACGTCCAAAAAAATAACGGGTAATATTTCTCAAGGCTGGTTTTTAGGTTGCTGCTTAAAAATCAGCTAGCTTTATATTGAGGAAATGACAGGCATCTGTATCAGCAAAACTTTAGCTTGATATACGCTCTTTAAAAATTTGTTTATTAGCCCGCGGCTTTAGAGGCTTTAACGGCATTACCGAAATTGACCTTGCCAATGGCACGACCACTTATACCGACTTTAAACAAAGCTTCCCGTTTTCCAGTGCCATTGAGCAGCAGTTCCGCTTTGAAGGCACCAATGTGGATGTGCGCGATAGCACCAATCAAGCCAATGCCTTGGTGCAAACCACTCATGATTGGCGCTTAAACCCGAATCAAAACAGCGCATGGCAAAGTGCGGGGGTGTATCAGCTTTACAACAAAATGCCCCGTCCAAACGTCCACAAGATAATGGGTAATATTTCTCAAGGTTGGTTTTTAGGTTTTTGCTTAAAAATCAGCCTGTCATTTGTTAAATTCCTACCAACATTTTCAAAATTCCTTCCGAATTTTCAAATCTCGTTTTAATGGTTGAGCAAAAAACAATCAAAAAATTCCTCGTCAAGCATGGCTGTCCCGTGGACGGTGATTTATCCTGTCCTGTCCAAACGTCCACAGGATAACGAGTAATATTTCTCAAGGTTGATTTTTAGGTTGCTGCTTAAAAATCAACCTATTATTTCTTAAATTCCTACCAACATTTTCAAAATCCCTTTCGATTTTTCAAATCTCGTTTTAATGATTGAGTAAAAAACAATCAAAAAATTCCTCGTCAAGCATGGCTGTCCCGTGGACGGTGATTTATCCACTTACGTTATTTTTTAATTTCAACCTGAGTTGATATACCGACGCCCGTTGGTCAATAAATCAACTCTACGTCCGTTAATAATCCGCCCCATTTTTCAAAATGCTTTGCGTGTTTATAACCCGTTTTGAATACGTCCACTTGTTGCCAAACTTCCATCGGTGTTCGCCCGTCCAAGTTGCTGTGAGGTCGAATTGTGTTGTACCAATAAATGTAATCGGG
>NZ_JABEPE010000043.1 GCF_026788005.1 Alteromonas sp. a30 | reverse complement strand
TAGCGAAGCAAGTGACGAAACGCCCGATAATCACGGCAAAATGACTGAACATTTGCTGCATGTGCTGGCGCTCACCGTAGAAAAAGACATGCCTGATGAAGTCAGAGCTAAGCTGCACAAAGCGCTGGGCTTACAACTTCAATATAGCAACAAACAAGAAGCCGTTTCACACCTTCATCGCGCATTGGAATTAAACCCGCGCTCGGGCGTGAAAAAGCTATTCGACAAACTGAAGAAAGACGTTGAACAAGCGGTAAACACTTAAATAAAAAATACCTGTTTTGATGACAGGCATTAAGTACAGAGTCTCCCAGCACCCACAGCGGCCCAACACATACAAAGTCATTAACGTGACGTGTTGGTGACCGCTGTTTTCTAAATAGCTGTGTTTAATTGTCAGTCACCCATAGAGATTTATCGCAAACTCGCCGTGGATACTTCCATGTAGGCTCCACAGCCGCTTCCCTGCGGCTGAGGGTTTGCTCCTAACTCTCTACAGGTGGCTGATAGTTTGGAACAGGTATTTATCAGCACAACACAAAAAGGTGAAACCATGAGCTTTATACCCAGCGCCAATCACCAAAACCAAACGCCTGAAAAAGTCAGCAATAACGGCTTTTTTCCAGACATCGACATGGCCCAATTTCGTGAAGTGATGCGGGTTGAGCAGCCAATTTCTAACCTTCGCACTAAGCAAGCCATTCTCGATGCGATTATCTCGGTAAACAACGAATTAAAGGCATGGCCAGCGTTCCAAAATTACAACGCTTTAAATTACAGCTCATTGAAAGAAGTGCCATGCGAGCAATACGGCGAAGTCAGCCAGTATGAACACCACTATCAAAGCGCGGTGTTTAACAAAGCTAAAGCCCTGTTATTGGAAAATTACCGCGACTTCGACAGCACAAAATCAGGCCATGAACGCGCCGACCAAATGGAAGAACGGGTGGATGATTACTTGCGCCGCTCCAGAGAGTCGATCCGCGCTTTATTGGGCACCGCAAAAATCACCATTGAATTGATATAAATGCTCGCCGCTCAAAGTAAAAACAGCAACAAAAGCAGGAACTCACTCAAATGGGAACAGATAACAACCGCCATTTACCCTCGGTAATAGCCCAGCAAAACGACACCTTAGATCTCATTTGTTGGCGAGAATATCGAGCAACCAGCGGCGTAACCGAACAGGTGCTAGCAGCAAACCCACACCTCGATTTATCTAACCCCATCATTCCAATGGGAACCCGTGTTTACCTGCCTTCGGTTAAGCCTGTTCAAAAAGAAACGCTTTCACTTTGGGATTAAGTAAAAGAGAAGAGAAAAAAGCAAAGCCTTTTCACGAAAAAAACTTAAGAGAACCGCACCATGACACAACAAGTATTTCAATTAAGCCAGAGGTCAAAAGACCGCTTACAAGGCGTACATCCCGACTTAATCAAAGTGGTGGAGCAAGCACTACGCGCCACCAAAATCGACTTTATGGTAGGTGAAGGATTAAGAACTTTTGAGCGCCAAAAAGAGCTGGTGCAAAACAAAAAATCTCACACCTTAAAAAGCCGACATTTAACCGGTCACGCCGTGGATTTATGGCTACTGCCCAACAACAAAATTACATGGGACGCTGCCGCCTATTGCGCCTTGGCAAATACCATGAAACAGGCGGCGGAAGAACTGAATATTCCGCTGCAATGGGGCGGCGTTTGGGACCGAAAATTATCGGCGTTGTCCGATGACATGAAGCAAGAAACCGAGCTATACCGCCAGCGCAGAGCACAACAAGGCAAAACCGCTTTTTTCGACGGCCCGCACTTTCAATTACCTTGGTCGGAGTATCCTCAGGAGCAAAACGCATGAGTGTATGGAGCCTGTTAACTGGCGCGTTATCGCCCATTTCCGAAGCCTACAAAAGCAATCAAAAGCGTAAACAAGCCAGAGAATCCGCACAGGCAAAGCTTTCTTTAGCCAAGGTGAATAACGACTACCGGTTAGACTTAAACGACGACGAATGGGAAGCCCTTTCAAAACAAAATGAAGACGGTACTTGGAAAGATGAGTATGTCACCGTGATCATCACATCGCCCTTTGTGCTGCTGTTTTTAGCGTCTATCGCAAGCAGCATCAGCGGTGATATGACCTATTTAAACGCGGTGAATTTGGGTATCGAGAACATTAAAAACCTTGGTGTTGACCTTGGCGATTTGATGTACGTGGTCGTGCTTGCAGCGGTGAGCATTAAAGGCATTGGCAGCATTAGGAAATAGCCCATGAAAAAGTTGGCGTCCTTACGAGAGCACCTACTGTCAGCATCGTTAAACATCGAGGCTGAAAACCTACTCACCTTCGCCCAAGAAGGCCAAATCATCAGCCACCAAGGCAGTGCAAACCAGCACTTTGAATTGCAATATCACGCCGTGATCATCATTACCGCTTACGGAGGCGATGCCGCCCAAATCGCGCACCTCGTGTTAACGTGGCTCGACCAACATCAACCACATGCAGCAAACGCCATCAAGTTCGACGCCGACATTATCAATAATGAATCTGTCGACCTTTCCTTAGCGGTGAAACTATCGGAAATCATCAAAGTAGAACACAAACCAGAAGGAACCTATTTAACCACCTGCGACGAACCCCAGCTCGACACCACCTTAGCCCAAGCCACTGAATGGAACCTCAGCATAAGACAAAACCCAAACGGCCCGCCTGAAAGCGCTTTAAGCGAGACAGTCAGTGAATAACCTAGAAGACCTTGCGCCGTGGGCAGAGTCCTTCATAAACAGCCTATCGCCCAAAGAACAAAAAGCCCTTTACCGCAAAGTCGCGCTAGCCCTTAGAAAGCAAAATCAAAAACGCCTATCCAAACAAGAAAACCCAGACGGCACAAAGTGGGAACCCAGAAAAAAGCGCATTGATAAAACAAATGAGCGTAAGGAAGGAAAAGTCGCCAAACAAAAAAAGATGATGCTCGGCCTGCGAAAAGCCAAACATATGAAGGTTCAAGCTAACAATAACGGTGCAACGGTTGGCTACACCGGGAGCATTAGTCGCATCGCCAAAGCCCACCATTACGGGCTTTCAGAGCGAGACAAGGTAATGGGTAACAGCATTAAATACCCAGAAAGACAACTGCTTGGTGTGAGTGAAATTGACGAGAGGGTATTGTTTGAGGTGGTTTTTGGGTATTTGAACATGAGGTAATCATTATTGATTAGGTTTATGTTCTGACCTATATTGAGCCTTCCGAAATTTTCTACTCTAAATTTAATTGCTTTTTAGCACGGTGACATGGTCACTCTAGCGCCTCGGCAGTTTGTCATTTTTATAAGGTAAATATTGCAATCATTAATGGAGGTTAAATGTTAATCTATGTAAATCAGCTTGAAATCGTTGGAACTGATAGTTTTACTAAAACTTTAAGAACAATAGCTGGTTGGCTTAAAACAATCACAAATATCCATTTTACAAATGATATGTTATTGAGTGGTAGCGAATATACGTTTGAAAAAGGTATTGTAAGGTCGTATAAAGCTTGTGAGCTTGAGCCAGCGATTTATTCTATTTTACTTAGTCACTCAGACCATAGTGTAGGTGGCAGAAGGTGGGATACAGAGATAGGCCTGAAATATGTAGACAATAAAACGCTGATTTCAATATCGGTAGAAACCCATGATAAGAGTACTTTGGTAAAAGAAATGCCCGTAGCAACTAGGCCTAGGTTAGTTGAGTACTTGATAAAGAATGGTGGACTAAGTGGAACCACAGTTGGGCTTCAAATTCAAAGGGTTAAGAATGATCCTGATAATATCAAAGCTCTAAGTTTTAATATTGAACATAAAAAACGTAGTTATCCCCTCGTTTTTGTTAGTAACTGTAGTAAATCTAACAAACCATTAGTAAACCCTAGAACGTTGCAGAAACAATTAACCGGCTTGGCACAAGTCGTCTACGCTGAGGATGAAATTAATAGTTACGAACTAGAGGGAATATTAGGTCGGAGATACTCTGCATGGGATGGCGCTGTAAATATAATCTACCCGTCTTTTGGACAAGAACACTGTCACAATCGACTACTGTTGCGCGATAGTTTAACCGAAGTTATCGAGTCAAATGGAAATTTAAATCAGCACATACTCTCGTATGTTACACACATTACTAATGGCTACAATAAAAAGCAGCATTTTAGTCCAACAGATGTTAAGGCAAAGAGGCAAAGAGACTCTAGGACTCGGCTAAAACAACGTTTTTCTGAACTTAGTGATGACAGTGAATATCAAAGTCTCGCAGAAGAAGCGTTTGCACAACTTGAAGAGCAAGATCATGTAATAGAGCA
This sequence comes from Alteromonas sp. a30, assembly GCF_026788005.1. GTDB lineage: Bacteria > Pseudomonadota > Gammaproteobacteria > Enterobacterales > Alteromonadaceae > Paraneptunicella. The sequence continues at coordinate 796 of NZ_JABEPE010000043.1, read as the reverse complement.
GTTGAAGAAAGATCATATTAATGAAATAGATGAGCAAATGCATGCAACTATTAAAGTCGAAGAAGAATTAGAAAAATCTAAGTCCGATTATCAAGTGTTGAAACTGAGGTTTGAAAAGCTTCAAAACCAGACATCAAAACAAGGTAAGCCCATACTTACATTTGGTCATGAAGGAGAAAAGTATAGTGGGGAAATGTTAGATACGGTACTTGGTTTAATAAGTGAGCGCGTTTCATCTCTCCCGATGAGCTCTAGAAAACGCCTGATGCTGCAAGATATTTTAGATAGTAATCCTGAAGACGGTACAAAAAGTAATTACTTAAATGAACTAAAGAGAATTTTTAATAATTTTAACCGCATGACTACGAGTATTAGGAGCTCTCTTAAGGATATTGGGCTAGAAGTAGTTGAAGAAGGTACCCATAACCATCTGAGATTTATTGATGATAATCGTAACAAAGCAACATTTGCCAAAACTCCGAGTGACAGAGGACATATAGGCTCTAACATTATCAGAGATGCCAAATCAGCTCTTTTTTAAATTACTATAACCCATACGGCTGTTAACTGTTTTATTTGGGAAAAGAAATTTCCTAGGAAATGTACCCCAAAAAAAGTTAATTCCCCCCATTTCAACCAAGCATCCCATGACATCCTTATAACCCCATATCAAGATGCGTTGATGTACTTCCAATCATCAACGCACCTTGATATGAACTTATGAGCTTCACTCTTTCAGACCTTTACCGACGTTTTGAAAACCTGATCCGCATTGGCACTATTGCTGAAGTCGATG
>NZ_JABEPE010000042.1 GCF_026788005.1 Alteromonas sp. a30 | reverse complement strand
ATGTGGCACAACCTACGAGGGCGTTATGATGGCAACCACTTAACCGTGATTGACCCACGAGCATAGACTGATGAGAAGGTGCCACGGCGGATTGAGTAAGGTCAGCTCTGCTTATTCTTTGAGTAAGTAACCTACGACAAAATCATCGGGAATGATTTTGAACAGCCGCAGGCTGGCTTTAAGTGAAGGGCAGGAAGCCCGGAATCATACCAGCATGAAAACCGACGACATTACTGCCTCATCCGGTGCGTTAGCTCATTTATTTTAAGTGAGAAAAAAAGACTGATTATGGACTGAGAGAATGTCAGGGAAGCACTCGTTCAGGGTTGACAAAGGGAGTCATACCAACGCCTCAAGCAGAGGCGCCAGCTTCGCTGGCGTCCTGCTGACTTGACTTGTTAGGCTCATACTTGAGGTATTTATAGATTTTGGCTCTTATCCACTTCACTGCTGCAAGACTTAGCAAGCCAAAAAAAGAAAATGCGTAGCCGAAAGCTATTTCAGTATCCCAATCGCTATATGTAATAAGCCCAGCACCAAAAACTAAAAAGACCACTCCGGTGAAAATATAAAGCCCCAGTATGGCATTTGCTGCTTGTTTGGAATGTTTTGAACCTTGATATTTTGCAGCCATATACTGAAACAGAGTTATTCCTAGGGCAATTGCCAAAATAATTTGAACAATATCTTCAACTGTGTAAGGCAGGATGTAGCGCGCAAAAACAATACCCATGGAAAGAATAGTAAGGCGATCCTTGTACGATTGTTCTTTTTCTTTCCTTTCGTATTCGGGAACCATTCTGTCAAGTACGGCTTTTTCGAGCTTCTCGTCCAAAGAAATTTCAATCTCTAAGCTATCCAGCTCTTCTTTAGCTTTTTTCCATTCTACATAGTAAGACAGCAGGCTAGTTTGCAGCATATGCTCTTGCTGCCTTAATGCAGCTTGTCTTGCTAGTTGAGGAACCAATATGGATACTTCTTCCTCCATTTTTCTTTTCTGTGTTTGCAGATCAAGAATTTCCTCCTTTGATATATCTCTCTCCAAATGTCTTTCAACAAAATCTATTAGCTTTTTGTCAGATGCCGACTTTCTTCTTTGGTCAATGTAGGCAATAACTGTAACCACACCGGCAATAAGACCAAGTATTGCTACGATATCTTGCCACTTAAGATCTGTAAGTATTTCCATTTTCTTCGATCTCTGAATAAGAGCCTAACGCCGCGCTCACCGGCAAATTGGAGCGCAACGTAAATTTGTCCGAGTGCAGCGCCTTGTTAGGCTTTTTGGAAAAAGCTTTCGTATATAGCTTGGGCTAATTGAGCGCCGAGAACAGGGGGGACGGCATTTCCAACTTGAGTAAACTGCCTGGCAGATGAGCCAGTAAACACGTAATCATCAGGAAAGGTCTGTAGTCGAGCCGACTCTCTGACACTCAGTGTTCTTGGTATGTATGGATGAAGATGAGAGCGACCTCCTCCTGAAGAACCACCTGCTATTACAGTCTTGGATGGTAGGCTAGGATCTAATCTATCGACCCTTCCCAATTTATCACGTTTCCCTATGTCTAATTTTACGTAGCGTGAGACAGAGTTCGCCTTGTGCTTTCTTGTTATATGGTTTGGGCAAGACTCGTCGATATTTACTAGGGCGTTAATACACGCTATTACCTCTGCATGAGGCTTTGGTGGAGAAAACTTCTTTTTACCCTTATAACCAACGATGAACACTCTTTCTCTTTGCTGGGGGACCCCATAGTGCGCAGCATTAATTTTAAGCGGCTGGTGCAGTGTGTATCCTTTTTTAGTCAGTGACTCGTAAACTTTGGATAATTGTTTGCCGCCATCCACATCAATTAGACCGGAAACATTTTCAATCAAAAAAGCTTTTGGTAGATACTTTTCTATGTACCAAACATAATCAAACAAGAGGTTTCCATTTGTTTCATGCTCAAACCCTACACGTTTGAAGTTTTCACCATCTTTCGAAAATCTTTGGTTCGCAGCAATAGAGAACGATTGGCAAGGAGGGCCACCAACAAATACTCCGTTAAAATTCTTTTTAAGTCCCAATTTGTCAAGCTGCGCCGATAACTTTCTTCTTTGAGATACGTTACCGTCTGAATAAGGAGGCCCTAAAACCTCCCAATCGCGGTTCTCCCGCAGGGTATCGCAAAATATTTCAGAATGCTCGATTAGGCAAAAGTGATCGAAACCAGCAGCCTCAAAGCCTAAATCTAAACCGCCACAGCCTGAAAAAAAGCTAACTACTGGCACACCATGAAATGGTTTTCGATAATCAGATAGGGTTCTGTAATTAGAGTCGAATAGTTGTGGAGAGGGGCTTAATTCATATCTTAGGTTTTCGTATGAAAGACCCTCTCGCTCTAGAATTGATTCAAGTTCTTCTCCACTTGAAAGAGCCTCTTCAATCAAGCTGCCTAGCTTTTTTGAAAGGGGTTTGACATAAGATTCTGGTACCATCGAACTTTCCATAACTGTTTTTTTGTACAGTTTACTCTAAACTGAAACAAATTGGGACTTTACCATGCCATAAACTTCTCTCGCATGCTCTTCTGAAGTAAAATCGGATATTTTTTGACCAGTTAGCTCGCTGCGGTAGAAGGCATGTGTAGCTCTATGGCAGTTAGGACAAAGACCTACAAGATCATTCATTGAGGTGCCACCTTTGTCAACATGAAGAGGCGAAGATAGCGGTAATATATGATGAACTTCAATCAGATTTTCCAACCACGGGTATCTCGAAGCTACTTCGGTATCGCAAACATCGCATAATCGGGGTTTGGTTGAGTTTTCAAAGTAGTGACGCACTACCTTTCTATTCCTCTCTGTTCTGAGATGTGTAACTCTGATTTTTTTACCTTCTGTAAAGGTAATATCATCAACACTAACTGGCTCCTTGAGATCAAAAGACAGACCCTCCAACTCACCGATGTTACAAATATTTTGAATTTCAAGTTCAGAGTCAGGGTTCCGTGGTCTCACTATAGGTTTCACCAAAGCATCTAACTCTTCTGCTCCAAGGTTTGACAACGCCCCCATATCAATAAACAGCTTGCCATCCAGCCATGACAAATAGCTAAGCTGGCTAATGAAAATTAGCATTTCCCGAACCTGGCGCAATTGATCTCCTGAGCCAGATACAGTGGTTTGAGCTAGGCTTCGATAATGTGGAATATTTTCAAAGCCACTTACACTATTGCCAATCAATTCTGAAAAAACTGATTCGACTGATAGGAATGGCTCCCCTGTAGAATAGGCATTGGCAATGAGGCGCTTCAAAATAGCGCAAAAAGGGAATGTTTGATTTGAAGTGTCGTTGAATCCTTGAAAAATTGGCGACGGATAATAAAAAGTTCTAGCTATATATTGGATATATTCATCGTAGGTCAGAAAATCTTCGCCGCTGGCAACAAGCTTTTTGCATAGATCCGTTGCAACTAACTGGTCATTAATACTACTCGCCAGACCTAAAATTTTAAATACTCGAGCATAATTCCTCCACACCCTGTAATTATCGGGCTTGAAGGGTAATCCAACCGCTGTAGGCATAACCCCTCTGAGCGGATCTTCAGTTGCTCTTAGATTAACGCCATTTAATTCGACTATAGCGGACGCAATTTTTCGAATTTTATCTAGGGAAAAATACGTTAACCTACCTTGATCCCATCTCCACATGCTAAATTTTACTCCTAAGTTTGATGAGAGCCTAACGGCCCGCATAACGGGCAAGAACACGTAGGCTACAATACCAAGCGAAGCGAAGGGAGCCTACGTGTTTTTGTCCCAGCGAGCTTGCGAGCGAGTTTATGCGATTGTTAGGTAAACTACTCTAAAAAAGCGCCTTGTAGCAAGAGCCTATTAACATTGTGATGTATGACTAAAAGCCCAATGGCGCAAATTGCAAGAAACACAATTGTTGCCAAAAAATACTCTACCCAAGCTAACCACTTAATTCTATTTTTATGCTCGAGAATTAACTCTTTTCTGTAAGAGCTTGATAGTAGAAACGGCCAAGCAAGATATACAAAGCGAGGTCCACTGGCTAATTCTGCAAAGAAATCTAAAGCGTCGCCTAAAACGGGAATTCTGGATAGCACTATAGCTACAGCGAGAAATACCCCGAAAACAAGTAAGCTAATTACAGCAACCAAAATTTCCATGTACAGCTTTACCTAACGCAGAGTGCAGCTGCATTGTAGTTGGCGTTGAGTTTTGTGTAACATGGCGTAGCCATACACAAAACTCAACGCCGACCACAATGTCATCTGGCACGTATTGTTATATTTCCGTTTCATCGAAAACCGATTCTTTTTTAGGCTTTGCAAGTTCAACATTTTTCACATACCCACTCTCACACATAAGGTCTAGGCTTGCTAAAGGTAAAACGATATGCTCTTGAACAAGCATGCTAATTTGCTTTTCAGGTACACCTGCATCCCGAAGTGTATTTACTACTTTGGAAACATACTCTAATGAACGTATTCTATTTTCTAGATTTAATTTTATTTCTTCATGCTTATTTCTATAATTATTATCTTTCTCTCTTTCATGTCTATCAGTTAGATACTGTCGAATTACTTCAAGTGGGTTTAGTTTCCCTAAGAATTCCCAGAAACCTGGAGAATGAAACTCTACTGACGATATGTGTAACCTATCATCCTCTGAAGAAATATAGGGCATCACTGGATTTGGATAAATTGAAGCTATTCGCCCACCAATGGCAGCCTGCAAAATTTTATCAAGCAATAAAATAGACTTATAACAAGTGGTTATTCTGAATAAGAATACTTCAGCGTGCTCAGCATCATAGTTCCCGTCACCGTAAATTTTCAAATATGCTTTGCTCAAAATAATCTCCACATCTTTGAGGAATAAATATAACGCCAGCAATAAACGGCGCCCTGACAAGGGCGTCCGGTGGAGGCCCATCGGGCCGGAACGAATTTAATTGCCTTGTTATACAGATTTCCGGCGCTCACCAAGACAACCCCGAGTCGTACCGGTACCCTTCCGGGAGCTGTTTCAACAAAGCTTCTTTTGAAGGTACTTTTCCGCTATCTATCTCCGGCGTGGTTGTAGAGATATTGACGTTTCGCCCAGATTCCTGAAGTTCGCAAGTACGATTCGTAATCGCTGTGTCATCGGTAATCACTCCCGACACATTACAGGTGCGCTGGTCTCTGTCGTAGTAGATGACCCTCATATATCGAGGTTTACGCGCAGACATTCGATTACTCCTCTGTATAACGCCGCCAGCACAGGCCGGAGCACGCAGTGCGGAGGTCCAGCCCCGAAGGGGCGATTGTGCCTGGCCTTGTTATGTTTTTACCTTGTTTCATCGTAGTAGAAAGGCAGCTTTGGTGAATCAAAGTCACCCTCTCCGTATTTTTCTTCAACGTGTTTTGGAAGCATTTTTCGCATTTTTTCGTGGATTGATGTATGAAGCAACTTAAAGGCTGCCTGATCATTTACAGAACCCAGAAACCTCTCAATATCTTCCATTGTTTGGTAGTGTAATGGCTGATGAAAGAACCTCTGATATTCCTGTAAGGTAGAGAATACATACATTAGGTCTTTCAAATTAACCTCTACCTTTTCATCAGGATCGATCGCATCGAAGCCATAGGTTGCGATCTCCTCCAGATTCTCAGTGTACTCTTTACTCACTCACTACCTCGTGAAACATAACAGTGTATTACTGCGAATTCTCGGTATGCCCACTTTTAAATCCATACCAAAATCTCAACATTCTAAAATTTTGC
>NZ_JABEPE010000041.1 GCF_026788005.1 Alteromonas sp. a30 | reverse complement strand
GTGAACATCAACTGGCAACACTATCGTGAGCAGGAAACCCGCTTGCGCGTTGAACTGCCTACGTATCCGTTTGAGCACCACGCAGTGCATCAACAAATGCACGAGCAAATGTCTCAGCAAGAACCGCAAGTGCAATCCGAAAGTGCCTCGCTTAGTCGCCATCCGCGCCCGAATTTGGCTACGGCATTTGTTGCGCCACGTAACGACATAGAAGCGCACATTGCCGAACTCTGGTGCGAACTGTTCAAGCTAGAGCAAATCGGTATTCACGACGACTTTTTTGAGCTAGGCGGTAACTCCTTGCTGGCAACGTCCATGTTAGCGCATTTGCAAGCGCTCGCGGGCGAGAACGCTAGCTTAGAAAGTGATCCAAGTCGGGCATTCGGCATTGAACTAAACATGGCGCAAATCTTTGAAAACCGCACTGTAGCCGGTATTGCCGAGCTATTGGCGCAACAAGAAAGTGAAGAATTGGAGTTGGGAAGCATATGAGCGCAATCAAACTACATAATCAGCTCAAGCAATGGGGCGTTAAGCTGTGGGTAGAAGGGGAAAACCTGAAATTTTCCGCGCCCAAAGGTGTGATGACAGCGGAGACTATCGCACAGCTTAAAGCACAAAAGGATGAACTGCTCGCGTTATTAACCCAAATGGCGGCGCACAAAAAAGCCTATGCTGAAATTACGCCGTTGGAGGAAGGGCAACACGCGCCCTTATCGTTGGCGCAGCAACGTTTGTGGGTAATCGATAAACTGTCCGGGGGGCAAAGTCATTACAATATTCCGCTAGCCGTTAGCTTAAAAGGCGACCTTAACATTGACGCGTTACAACGCAGTTTCGCCCATATTGTTGCTCGCCATAATTCGCTTCGCACCCGCTTTGTTGAAGTTAGCGCGGAAGCTGCTAGCGAATTCAATGAAACTCAAGTAAAAGCAGCGCAAACAAAAGAAACCCACGTGATTCAAACCACGTTCGATGATGCCACTAATGTGGGCGAATTTATTCAGCGCGACTTTAGCGGGCAACCTGACGCGTTAAAACACTATGTGGTTGAAGAAGCGCACAAAGGCTTCGATTTGCAGCACGACCCGCTGTTTCGTGTGTACCTGATTAAAGCGAATACCACAAACAACACGCAAGAATGGGTGTTGTTAATGGTGATGCACCACATTATTTCCGATGGTTGGAGTATTGGTGTGTTAGTGCGGGAATTGACTGCGTTTTATCAATCCGAGATTACTCAACAAACAATGGCTCAGCAACATCAAGCCTTGTCGCCGCTTCCGATTCAATACAGTGACTTTGCGGCATGGCAACGAGGCTGGATGCAGGGTCATGTGTTGGAATCTGAATTAGATTATTGGCAGCAGCGCTTGGCAGGTGTGCCAGAAGTGCATTCTTTGCCGCTCGACAAAGGCCGTCCGGCACAACAAACTTTCAATGGCGACATTCGTTTTAGCGCGTTTACGCCAGCACTCTCCAATGCCTTGCATCAACTTGCCCGTGAGCAAGGCACCTCGTTATTCATTTTGCTACAAACCGCGTTTGCGATTTTGTTGGCGCGTTGTAGCCGCGAGCACGACATCGTAATGGGAACGCCTGTGGCAAACCGCACGCATGCTTCGCTTGCGCCGCTTATTGGCTTTTTTGTGAATACCTTAGTGCTGCGCTCGAAAGTCAAAGAAGACATGCCCTTTAGCGACTTCTTAAGTGAACAAAATCGCCATATTTTGCAGGATTTTGATCACCAAAATATCCCTTTTGAAAGCCTTGTTGAACACATTAATCCACAACGTAACTTAAGCCACAGTGCGTTGTTCCAAATTATGTTTGCCTTGCAAGACAGCCAAGATGTACAGCTCGACTTACCAAATGTTAGTGCGCAGGCTTTTGATATTGAAAGTCACACCACCATGTACGATATAAACGTGCAGGTTCACAACAAAGGCAACAGGTTGGAAATCGGTTGGGAATTCAACACCGACTTGTTCGATAGCGCGACCATTGAATCCTTCGCCCAAAGTTACCAAGCCCTGTTGCAATCGATCGTCGACGCACCACAAACACGCGTGGCTGAGCTTTCGGTTGTGGATGCCACACAGCGCCAATGGTTGCTGCATAGCGTCAACCAAACCCAAGCGGATTTTTCCGACGATGTGTGCATTCACAGCCTTATCGAAGCGCAGGTAAAACAGCATCCCAATGCCGTGGCGCTGCGTTTTGAAGGCGAGTCCATGAGTTATCAATCGCTCAACGAAAAAGCCAATCAGCTTGCGCATTACCTTATTGAGCAAGGTGTGGCAGTCGATGAGCGTGTGGCCTTATTGATGCCGCGTAGTTTTGAGTTAGTGATTGCCATGCTAGCGACGTTAAAAGCGGGCGGGGCGTATGTGCCAATGGACGACACCCTACCTGCCGCGCGTTTGCACTACATTTTAGACGATGCCAAACCGCGTTTAACGCTTACCATGCAAAGCGTGGCAAACAAATTAGAAAACATGAATGTGCTGGTGTTGGATGAGGCAAGTACCCAACAGCAGATACACACTTTTAGTCGTCAACAGCCAGAAGTAAGTGAGCGTTCACCTCATGCAAAAAGCTTGGCTTATTTAATTTATACCTCGGGTTCAACCGGTAATCCCAAAGGCGTGATGATTGAACATCAAGCTTTGGTTAATCGTTTGGTTTGGATGCAAAAAACGTATCTTTTGGGGCATCAGGATGTGGTGCTACAAAAAACGCCTTACGGGTTTGATGTGTCGGTGTGGGAATTCTTCTGGCCGCTGATGGTGGGTGCGTCGATGGTGCTGGCTAAGCCTTTGGGTCATAAAGATCCGGTGTATTTGTCTGAATTAATTCAGCGCGAGCAAGTGACAACCTTACACTTTGTGCCGTCCATGTTGGCGGTGTTCTTAGCATCAAAAGCAGCTTCAACAAACGCTTCAAATACAGCAACAAACGCCAGCACTAGCTTAAAACGTGTCTTTTGCAGTGGTGAAGCCTTGCCAACCGACTTACAAAATCGCTTTTTACAACACTATAACAATGTGGCGCTACATAACTTATACGGTCCAACAGAAGCCGCCATCGACGTTAGCTATTGGCCTTGCGAGATGGCATCGCAAAGCGCGCGTGTCCCCATTGGCAAACCCATCGATAACATTCAGCTTTATGTGCTGGATGAACATTTAGCTTTGTTGCCCGTGGGCGCAGTGGGCGAGTTGTACATTGGCGGTGTTGGCTTGGCGCGTGGCTACGCAAACAAACCTGAATTAACCGAGAAAACCTTTATTCAGTGGCCATTGGGCGGTGCTACCCATCGCAACGAAAACCAACCATCCATTCGTTTGTACAAAACGGGAGATTTGGTGCGCTGGCGAGCAGACGGACAACTTGAGTATTTAGGTCGCTCCGATTTTCAGGTCAAACTGCGGGGATTTCGAATTGAGTTGGACGAAATAGCGCACCATGTGTCGTCCCATTCTGGAGTGAGTGAATGTACCGTGCTGGTGCATCAAGACGCGATCGTCGCCTATGTTGTCGCGAAGCCAACGAACGAGGCTAATTCAGAAAACGTGCTGATCGAGGATTTGCGGCAAACACTGCTTGGAATTTTGCCAGAATATATGCAGCCCTCGGCTTATGTGATGTTAGCGCAAATGCCACTAACACCAAACGGTAAAGTCGACCGCAAAGCCTTGCCCGCGCCTCGTTTTCAATCGGCGCAAAAGAAACAACACATCGCGCCAGCATCAGCACAAGAAAAAGCGCTCGCTGTTTTGTGGGCGCAAGCGCTAGGTCAGGAGTCGGAGCAGGCAGCGGAAGCGAAGTCTATCGGTGTGGAAGATAACTTCTTCGAGCTTGGCGGTAACTCGTTGAAACTCATCCGCTTAACCGAGCTGATCAACGCTGAATTTGCCCTGCAATTGTCGCCTTTGCAACTGTTTCAATATCCCAGCATTAAGCAAATTATTAGCCTAATCCAACAACAAGGCATGACATCAAGCGCCAACAACGCAGTGCAGGCCCGTCCACAACGAGACTTAGACAAACGCAAAGCTCGCCTAAATCGTCAACGCAATAAGAGAGTGAAATAATCGTGACTGACACAGATTTACGCACCGGTTTGGAAGTGGCTGTCATTGGCATGGCAGGCAAGTTTCCCGGCGCTGAAAACATCCCGGAGTTTTGGCACAACCTTGAGCAAGGTATTGAAGGTATTAGCCAATTTAGCGATGCAGAATTGCTGGCCGAAGGCGTTGCACAAGAGTTATTAAACAATCCCAACTACGTGAAAGCCAACGGTTTGTTAGCTAAGCCCTATCACTTCGACCCAAGCTTATTTGGTTATCCGCTACGTGAAGCAGAATGGCTCGACCCACAACTACGGGTGTTGCACGAATGCGCGTGGGAAACCTTGGAAAATGCAGGCTACGACGCCCAGCAAACACCGTTGTCGATAGGTGTATACACAGGTTCAACTGACAACATTTTGTGGCTGCGCCATGTGTTTGAAATGGTGGAGTCCAGCCCCGGCGACTTGTTCGAGGCCGAGGCGCTGATCAAGCGCGACTATTTTGCCACGCGTTTGGCTTACAAGCTGGGGTTGACTGGCCCTGCCATCAATGTACAAACCGCGTGTTCTACCTCTTTGGTGGCGATTCATTTGGCGGTGCAAGGCTTGTTGGCAGATGACTGCAATATGGCGCTGGCGGGTGGGGTGTCGGTGCAGCCGAAAAAAGAAGGCTATTTGTATCAAGAAGGCATGATTGGATCGCCTGACGGGCATTGTCGCGCCTTTGATGCCAAAGCTAAAGGCACGGTGGGCGGCGAAGGCGTGGGCTTGGTATTGCTAAAGCGTTTAGAAGATGCTGAAGCCGATGGCGACTGCATTTTGGCGGTGATAAAAGGCTCAGCCATCAACAACGATGGCGTACACAAAGTGGGCTTTACTGCGCCCAGCGTGGAAGGGCAAAAGCAGGTAATTCAAGCAGCGCTGGAAGCGGCAGAAGTGGAGCCGGAGAGTGTGTCTTATGTGGAGTGTCACGGCACCGGTACGCCTCTTGGTGACCCCATTGAAATTACCGCTTTGCAACACGTGTTTGGGCGGGGTGATTCTCAAACAGATGCGAGAAACACCATTAAAATCGGTGCGGTAAAAACCAATATTGGGCACTTAGACGCCGCCGCAGGTGTGAGCGGGCTGATAAAAACCGTGCTGTGTATGCAGCATCAATATTTGCCAGCGACGCTGCATTTTGAGCAAGGTAACCCCGCCATAGATTGGCAAAACTCGCCGTTTGAAGTGGTAGCAAAAGGACAGGTGTGGGACGCGCCAACGGGTGTTAGCCGAGCGCTTAAGCAAACCCCAAGACGCGCAGGCGTCAGCTCCTTTGGCATCGGCGGCACCAATGCCCATGTGGTGTTGGAAGAATATATCGACGAGAGACAATCCGGCGACAGTCGCCAATGGCAGCTTTTACCCATCAGCGCACGCAGCGAAAGTGCGTTAAGCAAGGTTAGCAAGAATTTGCAGGGGTATTTTGAGCAGCAAGAGCTAGAACAAGCTCCTTTGGCACAAGAAAAAAGCGAGCAGAAGCAACTGGCCGACATCAGTTTTACCTTGCAGCAAGGTCGCCGCCATTTGGCGTATCGTCAGGTGGCGTTGTGTGATGCTTATGCACAAGCAAAGCAGGTGTTAGCAGGGGAACATCCCAAGCAATTATTGCAAGGTTATGCCGAGCAAGCCCCGGCTGTGACTTTTATGTTTAGCGGTCAAGGTAGCCAGTATTTGGGGATGGGCGCGGGCTTGTACCGAGGGGAGGCTGGCCTTGAAGCGAGCGTATTTAAAGAAAACGTAGACGCCTGCCTAGACATGATCGCGGCGGGTTCTGAATCCGAACAATCGCTAAAAGCCGAGTTGCAAAGCTTGTTATTTGAGGTGGATGCAGATGTTGATGCAGAACCCCGAAATGCTGATGAAAATAAAGCAGTCGAATCTAAAAATGACGCGCTCAACCAAACCCATATTACCCAACCGGCGTTATTTATTGTGGAATACGCGCTGGCAAAGCAGCTTCAATATTGGGGAGTTCAGCCGGATGCCATGATAGGTCATAGTTTAGGTGAATACGTTGCAGCTACTTTGGCGGGGGTATTCAGCTTGGAAGATGCGCTTAAGTTGGTGGTTGTCCGAGGCAAGCTAATGGGCTCTGTTTCCACAGAGGGATCATCAGCCGGAGCCATGCTTAGTGTTGAGCTATCCGCCGAAGCGGCGCAAGCTCGCCTTGCTGAATCTGCTTCTAATGTCAAAAATGCGTTGTCACTGGCAGCGGATAACAGCCCGAATTTGTGCGTGGTATCCGGTGAAGTTGAAGCCATCCATGCCTTTGCGGAGCAGCTAAGCGCAGCGAATATTAAGCATACCTTGCTGCGTACTTCTCACGCTTATCACAGCGA
>NZ_JABEPE010000040.1 GCF_026788005.1 Alteromonas sp. a30 | reverse complement strand
CCCCAAAATACACAAAGGCTGCTATGTAAATAAGCCCTTGGAAAATTGCTGCGATACCAGCTAGTTTTTGTAGACCCATCATTTGGCGAAACCCCGTTTGTTGTATTGCTAACGCCACAATAACCGAGCGGAGCTAAGCGTGATATTGTGAGCAAAGCGAACCACGCTTAGCGGAGTCCGGTTGATTGTTTTGTTAGCTCAGAAGTTGTCGACAATGTGTTGTGCTAACTTATCATACTCATCTGCCATTTCATTCATTAGATCGATTTGGTTAGTAGCCCATTGACCTCGCCCTCTTAAGGCATTTGTAGGCCTAAATTCCGATAGATAACGAATTGGAACATTCTGAATGATACTGTCAGGGGCCATTACGTTTAGGTCTTCAATGCCCGCTACGGGCTCAAATTCAACGAAGTCTGGAACAGCATTATAAGCCCTAATTCTATTTAATTGAGGTATCATTTCGTTTTCAATCGATCTGCTAATTGACCTATGGTGCTCGGCGTCTGCCCCCACCTCACGTTTGATTCCGTCACGTCTTCTCGTATCAAATCCATTAAAAACCCACCCACCAAACTTCGGCATACCTTTTTGACTTATTGTGTTATCTCGTGGATTTCCTTCAAGATACCTCTCTTTGCCTTGCTCCCAATCTCTTATGAATGAAGGTAGCATTTCGCCAATAAGTCCCACGCAATAAGCTGAAAATAAATCAGGTGTACATGGAACTAGGAAATAGTCCGAGCAGTACAGCGCCGATCGAACCAAAGTGTTAAACGAGGGTGGAAGGTCAATCAATACATAATCATACTCAATTTCATTATTTTTTTCTGCTTGCTGAGCAATTAACTCAGGAAGAATAAATCTATATAAACCTGAACCACTGATTACATCAGTACCAACATTTAAGACATCTGAAAACGTGTTTAGCCAGAAATCTCCAGGGACTATATGGAGTGTGCCTTTTTGAGGCTCAGTTTTTGGAGAGAAAGTAAAAACATCACCCATTCGGTTTTGTTGTATATAGGGTAATGCAAATGCTTTTACAGTTTCGCCGAATGGATGATCATCGTTCGACTCCAGTAGCTCTGAAAACTCTTGATCGCCTAAGCAGGCAATAGATAAATTACACTGAGGATCAAAATCAACTAGGAGCACGTTATGGTCTTTATCTGCAAGAGATACTGCTAGATTCCAGATGATTGATGTTTTTCCTACTCCACCTTTGTTATTGAAAACTGAGATTGTTGTAGCCATTCCTATTTCCTTTCAGATCTACTTTGTGTATTAAGTGTGAGAGCTAACGCCTCAATCAGCCGCCGCGTCAGCGGTCGGCTGCATTGATTTGTTAGCTTCTTTTGTATCGAGGTACTCTAATACTCTTTCTCTTATCTCTCTTCGGTAGATATTTTTAATATTTCGCAGTTGGTAGTAAGGATTAACAAGTTCTTCTTTAGTTCTATCCTTCTCCAAACTTTCGATTATACCTAATGCATCAGCATTACCAGTTGATGCTGCAACTTTTACTAAGTTAATAGCAAAATCCTGCATATCATGCTGGCTTACTGGCCCCCCACTATAGAAGCTCATCCATCGAGTTTTTTTGCCTAAGCCTACTGGCTTTTCGTCATACCCAGCATCAAAATCTAATGGCTTTCTTAGGTAATCGAGCACTTCACCGCGCTCATATACTCTTAAAGAATCGATAGGATACTTTTTATCGAAAATAGAATATATTCTTCCTCTTTTAGGAGATGAATCAAAAACTATAGCTCTACTTTCTTTATAATAGCGCTGAACATATTGAGCAAGCCCACCACCTAGTGAGTGGCCAACAAAAACGATTGAGTCATAACCACCACTCTGCCCAGCTATTTCAATACTTTTATCTGTGAAAGCTAAGGAGTTGTCAAACTGGTTTTCGAGAAAAAACAAATTGGTAAAAAATAGGTTTCCCCTAGTCCAATCTTCTATGTCTCCGCTAGTCCCTCTAAACGAAATAACTAATTCCTTGTTCCTATTTTTTGTTTTCCTGATGTAAGACTTAGCATAAAACCCGGTTGAAGGAATATCTTGGACGAGGACAATAGTGCTCCAGTCTTCTGAAGAAGGGAAAGGGATACTCTCTTTTTCTGTGGCCGATTTTTCATATACATCAAAAGCAGCTATTGAATATACAAATGACTCTACTGCAAATGCTTGCGATATAAGAGTTTCATTGTATTGGGTATCTTCTTTGTCAACACTAAACCAAAAGCACGGAAGTTCGCGAAGATCGACTGTTTTAGTAGAAAGTCGGCTAGTTGCTGGATCTGAACGGTACTCTGGATACTTTGTTATCGCTTCACAACCACTGTTCACAAAATTTTTATTAGACGCGCATCCCCCCAATAAAAACATACTTACAATTAAAAAGTAAGTCGGTAATTTGAAAAATCGAAAATCCATTTTTCTTGTTTTCATGAGACTCTCCCATTGATAATTGAATTTTCCGGGAACAAATCGGAAAGCTAACGCCCAGCACACGGGCGGCCGAAACAGAGCGAAGCGGCGTGTAGGCCGTCCGGCCCGGCGTCTGTTGCCGGGCTTAGGTGCTGCTGCTTGTTATATTTATGGATAATCTACGCCCCCGTTTGGTTGCTTACAGCTAGTAATTCGCTTGAATGAAAGCGACCACCCCTTAAGAAAACCATGCTTTTTTAATGCGAGGATACTGTACTCTGAGCAAGTTGGTTCATATAAGCATGAATCACGTAAACTTTGAGGCGCTGCAACCCGATAAAAAAGAATGAACTTTATAGACAGCCAAACCAACATTATTTTTCCTTACGGAAAGTGATGACGTAGTAACTGCTATTTTCTGCTTTCTTGCCGCTTAGAGCATCCATACAGCCGGGCTGAACTTGCACACCAATACTATCTACGCGCTGAAACTCCCAACCTTCAGATCCGTACTTATTGACTACATTTTCTAAGTACGCGGCAGCTTCGTTTCCTTTATGAGCTTTCATTTGAACAGCGATATTTGGTGGAATTTGGACCATTTTGTACTCGAACATCAATTTATCTCCGTGTGATGATGCTTGGTAAAATATAACGCCAGCCATAACCGGAGCCCAAAAGCTGCATAGCTAGGCACGAGCGACGCGGCTTTTGGGCGTCCGAGTTTATGGCATTGTTATAAGCTTTTTTCATCGCTTATCAGGCCATTAACGAATAAAGATATATCTTTCATGCCTTCTTCCATTGTTTCACTAAGAAGCCCGCTTTTTGAATATACAGGAAGAATCATTCCTGATTTTTGAAATTCCTCTTGTAGGGAGAGAATTCTGAGATACTCTACTAGTCGTTCTGGCTTGATTTTTGGTCGAGATAAGTCCTTTTTCAAGGACTCCTCAAACCTAGCTATCTCATCCTCGTTGTCAATATCATTTGTTTCTGCGTATATAACTCGAGCGAATTTTTTCTGCGACCATTTGAGCGTAGCCAGTATTCCCTTAATTTCTGACTGTAGTTCTGCCGTTTCCACTGTCCCCGTTTGTCCCCGCTCTGTTTGTTAGATTGAATTTGCCATCCCAGCGGGGATGGTGAACATTTTATTTGATTCAGGAGAACAACATGTCTAAAAGCAAGACCCCCATGACTCCAGCCGCTGCTGCACGAATTCAGTCAGCTACAGCCAAAGCAAATGGTGGAAAAACCCCAAAAGATTCTTTCGCAGCTAAGGCGCAATCTGCGGCTTCTAAAAATAACACCAAGGCCAAATAAGGACATACTATGCCAGACACATCAAACATGACTGACGAAGAACTTGACCTTTGGTCAGATATAAATAATCCAAACAATGACGCTGACATGGATGATTGGGCCGATGCTCACAACCCAAACAACGAGGACTATTTGGAAGATTAACTATTAACGAGTAGCTTGCGGCACTGCCGCAGGCTACTCGCATTCTTTCGCATTATCCCTAAGTGCCTCCAGAAATCCATCTTCATCTACCTTGTAGCGGATGTAAGAAATTTCATTCATAGTTTCCTCCAAAGCGCATAAGCAAACTTTCTTTTTTGATCGGTAACTTCCATATGGAATTACACTACCATAAGAATTTACACACGCATCTAGTACAGCGAATTCAACACCTAACGGATATCGATTGTCAGTAACAACATACTCGATTAACTGGCTTGCACCAAATGAAACAACAGTCAGCAAGGCCGCTACTTTATAAGGCTTTGTAATCGTTATTTTATTTATTGTTTTATTGCAGCTTCGGCACTTAATATACAGTTCTACAAAATAACTTCTTTTGTCGGCTGCGCAATCGTGACTTCCTTCGGCGATTAATTCTTTGCTTTCTTCAACATCAGATGGTCGTCCTTTAGATCGGAACGACGCCTTAATTTTTCTTTTAATGCTTGAAACTAATTCAAGCAAATCAGGAGGGCCATCTCCCTCCGAATCCGGTTCTTTCCATGGCATCGATACTGTTCCCGTAATCTCTATCGCTTATAACGCCCCGCATAAACTGCGTAGCTTGTTGGGCGCTTTTTTGCGCTCTTTATTTTTTGCAAAAAAACGCTCAACAGGCGGAGTCAGTTTTAATGCGCTTGTTAGGCTATTAGATGTACGGGGATTTTTCTTGTTTCGCTGCTTTTGATTTTTCCTGCATCTTGATTGGAGAAAAGTCATGCCAATACGCCCTACCAGACGCTGGATCAAATACCCATGGATTATCCAAAGCCTCATAGTCACCAAGTTCACGCCCTCTTAGATAAATGCTCTGTTCATCGTGAGGTTTATTCATTGGCCAATAGACTGGAATATGTTGTTGATTCATATTCGGATAAATCTTTGAAATTTGGGGAGCGCCACCAATTTCATGGAATTTTTCAGATGACAGTACATCAAAAAAGACTTCAGACGGGATCATGTCAAGTTTAAATCCTTTCCCATCATATTTTTTCTCTATCCGTGAGACTTCACCAGCAATAGCGCTAACTGGGTCTTTGTCACCTATAATTGCAAACAATTCACCATGAATTTTTTTTATAGCTTTAATTTCAAAAATTTTCTTATTAGCGTTAAATACAATCTTATTTACTATATAATCCTGTTTGCGAACAGAGTAGCCTGCGAAAATGAATGAACATTCAGGAATTTCCAATGATGGGTCAGCAGCATCAGAAACAAAATTCAGTGAATCATTTAGGACTCTAACTACTTTCTTTCGAACATCTAGGAAGTCTACAACCCTATCTCTAAGATTAACAAACGATTCTACATATGAAGTAATCTGAGAAATTAAAGGGTAAGTCCAAGCTGTGTCCCCTGCAAAGCCAACTATTGCATCACTTCTCCCCATGCTGAAAATTTTCGGTCCATAGTCCCAAAACTTCCCGCCACTGAGCCTACTATCTGACATGATCCAGAGTTCACGCCCAGTTTTTGTTTTTCTGGTCCACGAAACGACAACAGTCATAGTTTCCCTTAAATATTCATATGTAAAATGTGCAAATGATCGAGCCTAACGCCTTGCTAAGCGGAAATTAATGGTTGGCTATAATCGCGGAGCGATGGCCAACTGTTAATTTTCCGTTTAAGCAACTTGTTAGGTGGTTTTTCATATATCAAACTTCATATGAGTAATTGAAGAGGTGTTTATTGAGATTAATATCTCTAGAATAGTAGAAAGATCTTTGATGTTAGTTTCATCACGACTTTTCTTAGAGTATTTCGTTAATAATTTAGAAAAACCATTTATTAATTGATTTCTGATTCCCTCTAAATGTATCCTCTCAATTTTTTCTCCTTCACCATCATGGCCTTCAGGGATAATATCCTCTACATCATTTATTTGGTCAAGATATTCTATTTGCAAAATATCATTCCAAAGCTTTTTACCTACACTTACCGATTTTCCGTAATCAAAGCTTTCATAAAAGTCTATTTCCATTTTTTATTCCTCTTCCCAATCAACATCTAAATCTTCAGCTTCAACATTTTCGAAATAAATTATTTTATTTTCATCAAAGATTACTTTAGCTCCGGGTGTGATTTTATGCCCTGATACAACAGCTTTAGCTTTCTGTTTTACTATTTTTCTTGCAGTCGTTGTCCCAACTCCATCTCGATGAACCTTTACTTCTATAAAATCATCATCTTCATCAGCCATTATTTACTCACTTATTCTTTTCTTTTAATTTATCAGACATAATTACCATTAGTTTTTCAAAATCTTTTTTACTTACTCGAACATCTCCCCTCTTGTCATTACCCTCAGTTGCTTCAACATCCAAACCTTTAGATTTCCCTAACTTTTCGATTGCATCAACTAAATCTTCGTGTTTAAGAGTAGAATCTGCGGCTTTTCGAGCTGAACTCATTTTCTTTTTCATATTTATCCTATTTTAGCGCACTTAGCTTACTTTTATGCTCTTCAAAATCTAACTTTGACGAATCAGAAATCTTAAAAGATGACTTAACAAATTTTTGATCTATATTCACACCAACGAGCTTTTCCAGCAATATATTTTGCATAACCAAACAAACATCATATGCAGTGAGGTTTTTCTCATTAACTATTTCATGTAATTCAACATAATCTATATTTCCAACAATTTCCAAATCAGAAAATAGTGGCTTTAGCCAACACTTGAAATCTTCCGCATTAATATTATTCTCTATGGGTAATTTGATAGAAAATCGCCTTTTAACGGCTGTATCTATCAATGAAAACATGTTTGTTGTCGTAGTGATGATGGGCGTAAATTTATATTTTTTAGATTGAATTCTGTCAATTTCTTTTATAAATGTATTAACAAGTCTTTTAACCCCTGATGACTCATTACTTATATATCGTGAACAAAGAACAGCATCTACATCATCAAAGTGAAGAAAGACTTTTTCTTCATTCTCAGATGACTCTTCAACTTGTTCAAAAAATAATTTTAATTGTTGTGATGACTTACCCAAATCTTTATCCAATAAAAGTTCCAAACTTAAGCTAAAATATTTAAAATCATCACATTGCAAGCCAAGAGATACATTTTTTAATAGCGTTGTTTTTCCAGTTCCAGGAGAGCCATAGAGCATAATTGTTGGATTGAATTTATATAGTTCCCTTTTATGCTCCCAATCATTTGACCATACTAACTGACAAAATTTTAGTAACTTATCATATTCATCATTAAGTCCATATAATGGAGTCTGCTCATAATCACTTAATTTATTTTCAGTAAAAAACACACTCATATCACTTATCTCTAATTATTGATTTAATATGTTACCTCCATGTAATTTGGTAACAGTAGTTAATAGGTTACAAACGTTCACCACCTAACAGTGTATTACTGCGAATTCTCGGTATGCCCACTTTTAAATCCATACCAAAATCTCAACATTCTAAAATTTTGCCAATACTAGCAATAGCTTAAACCAAGTTACTAGCATTTTATTAAAGCAAAGTTTTGGAGAAAGCG
>NZ_JABEPE010000003.1 GCF_026788005.1 Alteromonas sp. a30 | reverse complement strand
GACTTTAATAACTTCACCAGCTTCAACGCATCTCGACGGTCGGTTTTAATATGTTCGCCGGGCTTTTTAGGGATAAGAGAGGGGGCAACCACATAACAACAGTGACCAAGGCTGGTGATCAGGCGATAAATCCACAAATTGGCCGGGAGCCAATTTGAACAGCTTTAGCTGGCCGAAGGTGAGTATCAGGGATGATACGAATAATATCCGCAAGGCCCAGCTTCATAAACAAAGTGAAGTGTGGCGTTAGGATATTTGGACTCAAATTGACGAAGCAGCTTTTTAACACTGAGCTTAGATGATGGAATTCGCCCATAGTGCACAGGCGTTGCTCCGCGATGCTCTTCACAATACGCGACCTCATGAAATTCTTTGTGCGTATCCAGTCCGATAAAAATCATGCTATGTTTGTTCATGCTAGCCTCCAAATTGATTTAGTATTGAACAAACTAATTATGGCACTGGCTTTTAGCTAACCCACGAAAATGCGGAGACTAGCATTTCATAGGGAGTCATTGTGTCTAGCTGTACATGAGATAGAGGTTTATTACGAATGAAATACCCAATTACTGGCTCATGCCAATGCGGACAAGTCACCTACAAGCTCTCTAAACCTCCGATTGCTGTAGCTGCGTGTCACTGCAAGCAATGTCAAAAGCTCTCGACGAGCGCCTTTAGCATTACGGCAATGATAGATTCAGACGCCATTGACATAAGTGGTGAAATGAATGAGTGGAGTAGGGTTGCTGCTAGTGGCAATACAAGCTCAGCTAAGTTCTGCCCGGTGTGCGCTAACCACATATACCATTACAATCCAAATAACCCTCAACACCTAATGTTGAAGCCATCCACGCTTTCAGATACAAGTGATATCAACCCAACCATTCACGTTTGGGTTTGTGAAAAGCAAGAATGGTTAAAAATACCAGAAGGGGTGTTGAGCTATGACACACAGCCATAGGCAGCTAACAAACGCGTCAATTAGGACGCTCGCAAGCTAGCGCCTATTACGTGAGGCGTTAAGTGTCAAGAGCACGGAGACCAAATGGATTTAATACTTCCTTCAATTGACTATAAAAATAGTTACATTGAATATATTGAGGAGCTAGGTGCGGAGGAGCGTTATCCGTTTCCAATGGATTTTGATTGTTCAGACTTTGATGCATTGTTGGAAAAAATAGACAATTTTGCGAATGGGGTAAATATTCCCCCAGGATACGTTCCGAGCACAACTTTATGGCTAGTAGAATCGGGGGAGCTTATAGGTGTAACTAATGTACGACATTACCTTAGTCCAGAAATAGAGCATTGCGGGGGACACATTGGTTTAGGTATTCGACCTTCTTATCGTGGTAAGGGATTGGGGAGTAAGCTCATGAATTTATCGATCAAGAAATTAAATGCTATGGGTGTAAATTCGGTTCATATACACTGCTACAAAGAGAATATTGCTTCTGCAAACGCTATTATTTCAAATGGTGGTGTGCTTGTGTCAGAGTTATCTATTGATAATAAAACGGTACAACGGTATGTGGCTGCAAACACTTAACAAACAGCTCCAGTCGACGTCTTGGTCTTCGCTCCTATTTGTGCATGGCCTGCGGCCATTGTTGCACAAATATCCACTACAACCAAAACGCAACTGAGCAAGGCGTTAGCTCAAAAAAAGGATGACTATGAGCACTGAAATTTATGATCAAACTAATGAAGCTCGTGACACTTTGTTTAGCTCATTAGGCAATGTTGACCCTGATGTTATCGGGCACATAATCAATCCAGCGTTTATGGGGGGGCCTCAGTGGCCTTCTCTTCGTCAGGCATTTAGCATCATTCGAACTAATAATAGTATAAAGGTTGCTAGCAATGGGCTGTCTGATCCCTTCGAAGATATGGCTGAGCCTAATAATGGTTTCAGGTTAGAGGTCATTGCGGAAACGGCTGAGAAACTTGAAGCTGACATATCTAACACTTGGCTGTTTAAGCTAGTTTACGCAATATCTCAACAAGCAGCCCATAATGGCCAAATAGCGGATTTTGTTGCATCTCATGGTGTCGTTACTATGGAGCTATACGCAGAAGATTGCGGCCTTGAAGAGTTTCAAAATAAAGATGGTATGGTAGGCGTAATTCTTGGTGTCGAAAGCCCAGATATGCCCAAAAGCATAAATTTCCCAGCAGAAGAAATTACTCTAGTTACGGTTCAAATTCTGACTCCCGATGAGCTAGATTACGTGGCCGAGAAACGAGCAGAAGGTCGTAACCATATACACGAATTGCTTCAGAAAAAAGGTATTTACCATCGTATTAAACTAAACAGAAAGTCTGTGTTGGAAAACGGTAGTTCCAAATGGAAGTTCTGGAAAAAGAGCTAACAAACGGCTCCACCGGACAAATTTGGGCGTCACCTTTTTTGTTCTAAAAAAGCCGCCACAAAAATTTGCTCGGTGAGCCGGACGTTAGTTTGCTACAGGCTAGCGGTTAACTAGCCTAAGCTTGCTCTTACATCCGCGATGGTGATGAAGAGTTTGTTTTCAGCGTCTTGAAATGCCTGAAAGCCATAGCGTTCATAAAAATATTTTGCACCGTCTTTGGCATCAACGATAACAACTGGAAATGCAACGCTATCACTAGCAGCTAATAGCTTTCTGAGTGCATCGATGAGCAGCCACTCACCAAAGCCTTTCCCTTTGTATCTGTCATCGACAGCAAGACGGGCAATTAGGCCACCAGAGGTAGATGATTGGTGCTTTTTTTGTAATTTATCGGGCAATGCCTTTAAGTCAATTGGTGTCATTGTTAGCGTGTAAAAGCCGATGATATGTGAGCTGTCGTTATCATCTTCCAGAACAAACGTTCTGGTGTTGTCTTTCTTTGCTTGCTGACTCGCCATTACTTTTAAGTAATTATTGAGAACTTCGATACCACAGTTGAATCGGTTTCTATCGTGTTTTACTTTATCTAAAAGTACCGCATTCATCACTGAGACTTGCTCTCGTATCGTTCAGAGGCCGCTCTTAGTTTTGAGTTCTGTGTTGTTGGGCGGTCTAATGCGTCCATCAGCAACATCGCATCGGCTTGGCTCAGTTTTAAGGCTTGCTCACGTTCGATGACTTGTTTCGCCTTTTCAATTGCAGCGCTTAGAACAAATGAGTTAATACTAGACATACCAGCGATAGCGGCAGCTTTAGTGAGTAAATCTTGTGTATCGACATCAACTCTAGCGGTGATGCGAGGCAAAGTAGTAGCCATAATGTTATCTCCTGTTGTGACAAAATGTCACATGGATATTATGGTCTTAAAATGTGCAATTAGCAATCGTTGTGTCACTTTGGCACGCAAACTAACAAGCAATTCAAGTGGATTCTCAACGCGTGGCAGTTTTACTATGCGTTGAGTAAAGTGTTTTACGGTGTAATGCGGTGGCTTGGTCAGTGCGTTGTTCACCACTTAATTGGGCGTTAAGTGAAAATCATGCTTAGTACAGATGAAAAGGACAAAGTCATTGAGGAAATTAGCTTATGGAGCAAGTTACCTGAATTAAGTAAGTTTGCTGTTAAAAGGCATGGATATGGGAATTCAGATGGAGGTTTTGGGGTTACCTACGAGCATGATTTGGATGATTATGATCGTGAAGTTGAAGGTAATTATATACCAAAGGGTTGTTTAGAAGTTTATGGTTTTTGGGGTAAACCTGACGGATATGAATTTCATATAAGTGAAAAAGACTATTTGCTGGTTCTAGCTGAAGTATTGAAAAAAGAAGGGTTTGAACCAGAAGCTAAAGAAGTTCTTAACAAAGTGACGGAAATCACTTAACAAAGCTATCTACCGGACTTCATTTCCGTCGCTTGGTTTTTATGTTGGGTAGCATAAAAATCCAATCAACTACAATTCGCCGATAATAGCGGCGTTATGTGTATTAAGTTGTAGCAAGACAACACCAAATTTTTTTTACTTATGGATTGAAGCAAATAAATGAGTGACTACAAAAGGGCAATCGAACAAGAAGGAGTTAAGTATTTCGGCTTTAAATCTGCTCAATTTAATGTTTTGGTTAGAGAAACTGATACTCATGATAAAGGCATTGATGCAGAAGTAGAGGTATGCAAATCGTTCACCATAGACGGTAAAACTCCTTTTGTTGGAATTCAAGTTAAGTCTCGTACTGATGCCAAAACACTTGCAGACGGAAATTTCACACTATCGGTTACAGAACAAAACCTTGACTATTGGTCGAAATATGGTCGACCAGTAGTATTGATATTATATGATAAATCTAGCTCTGAACTATATTGGGAAAGAGTAGACAAGGCTAAAAGTACTCAAATTCATATAAATAAAAATAGTATTTATAATGCTTCATCAATATCGAGCTTAGTGAATTTCTGCCGTGAATATGCAATAAAAATAATTCAAGAAACTAGTTTTGTAGAATTTGAGCCGATCCTTGCGTCACTAGGGAATGATTATGGCTCGATAGCTCAGCCTCTAATAAAGAGATTGAAAGATTTTTATTCCGCATATGAAAATGAATTATTTGATGAATCGTGCACTCTGATTAAACCTTTGGCTGAAATATTTTATGACTCTAAAGATATTATCTCAAACTGTGCATTAGCCCATAGTCAGAACAATGACAAAGAATCGCTCACTTACATCAGAAAATTACTGCAACTTGATGCGATCGGTTTCTCTGAGTATGCACTCTCTGCCACTTGCTTCGCTAATTTCGATGATTTTGAAAAATCACTTCCTCTTTTTAGAAAATCTCTCAAGTTACACGATTGTATTGAAACAAAAAACAATTATGCTCTTACTCTTTATCGAGCAGGAGAGTATGAAGAGTCAGAATTAATCTTTTCATCATTAGTTAAGTCTTCCTCTATCGACGCGAAAGCTATGTTTAATTATGCTTTGCTTCTGACTGCAACTAATAGGTTTGAAGAGTCAATCTCAGCATATGAAAGTGCAATATTAAAAGATGCATCGCTAGCTGATGCATATAATAATATGGCTTTACTATATCAAGCTATGGGAATGCACGACCAAGCTTTTAAAGCATACTCTAGGGGTATAAAAAACTCCTCTGAAGGTTGTTATTATTTATGGGTTAATTATGCAAGGCTGCTCAAAGACTATGGAGAAGATCAAAAATCTTTAGAGTATTATATGAAAGCTATAGAGTATCGAGGAGAGGGCTCTATATATCGAGATGTTGCACTCCTTTATTGTAGGTTAGGAAACACGAATGAAGCTGAAGACATTTTATCCAAACAAATTAACTCGATCTTTGACCCAAGCATGGAGATTGTTTCTGGTACAAAAACTGCGATATTAGATACAGGTTTCGAAGTTCAATATGTCCTCAAAATAGAAACCGTCGACGATAGAATCATAATTTTTGAGTTTCACGATTGCAGTGAGAAAAGCTTATTTAACGGCTTAAGAGAATATGCAAATGAGCACAACATTCCTTTTGGCATATTGAAAAATGCTTTCTTAGAGGAAAACTCGGAAAAGCGACTTAAAGAAATTTCTGCATATCATTGTTCAACACATAACAAGCAAAATCAGGCGGACGCGTAATCGCGCCGCTGTTTTGAGCGTTGGTATGACTCCCTTTGTCAAGCCTAAACGAGTGTATCCCTGACGCTCTATCAGTCCATAATCAGTCTTTTTTCTCACTCAAAATAAATGAGCTAACGCATCGAATGAGGCAGTAATGTCGTAGGTTACTTACTCAAAGAATAAGCAGAGCTGACCTTACTCAATCCGCCGTGGTCCGGTGATTGCTCAGTAATTCTCATCAGTCTATGCTCGTGGGTCAATCACGGTTAAGTGGTTGCCATCATAACGCCCTCGTAGGTTGTGCCACATTCCGCGGCCTGAACCGAATGCGTTAGCTCAAACTCGTTTATCATGCAGGTACTCTACTTAGTCTCAATTTTGGATTAACAGGTGTGAGTACCACTTCTTTTGCGATAGCCCAAATGTAAGCCGCCATTTCTCTGGCTATTGCAGTAATGATTAAATTGTAATGTTTCCCTTTTTTGCTCATGCGTTGATCGAATATCAGGCATCAAGGTCTACAAATTGTTGCCTGTGAAGTCACTTTGTGTAGACCTATAACTGCTGAATTTCGCCGTTCGGTAAAACGCATAGACGAGTACTCAACTTGCTTTTTACACTTTTACGCGCAGGAAAGTGCAGGTTTTTACATCTTTATTCGCATAAAAGTGTAATGGCGTTCTAGTCGAGTATAAAGCAGTCCCTCAATAGCTCCCTTTCTTCTTTGCTAATGCCTGCTTGTTGGGCAAGGCTTTCCCATTGTGAAACGGCTGTTAACAATCTTTGGTGGATGGTATTGGCTTTACTTTCAGTAACGTGAAAATACTCTGCAACGTCAAATGCTAAGTCAATCGAAAGCGCATTGCTTACGTCATCAATATTAAGGTGTAGACCAGTGGCGTATAACATAGGATTGATATCGTAGGCAGGAGGTAGCCGCCAACCAGTCGATTCCAGAATGAATCCATGATTTCTAAGATGATCATCACAATTAGATACCATGATATTAAACAGTATTCTGGTCCAAAGTTGTTCAAGATCTGCCTGAGTATTCGAGCCGTGTTGGATCAGAAACTCAGCCAGCTCTAAGTAACTTGCCCCTTCATCCTAGCCATCAAAGTACTCCAGTTGAGTCATCGCAGAGCTGAAGTGTAGCCGCTTCCCTGTTTCGGTACGGTCGAACCTTTTTGTTAAAAAAATATTATGTCTGCCAATGGCTTCAACTTTTGACTCAGCCATTTCAGATAATCTGGATTACCTAAATCCGGAGTTTCTTCGATTTTGTTGGCGGCATGTTGTAGCTCGGGTAAGCTGGTTATTGTGGGTGCTGCCAGCTCATGGCTGTCGTCTAAAAATGGACCCATTGGCGATGCACAAAAGCGCAGCGCTCCCATGCGAAATGAATCGTGAACACCTAATAAGTAATCCGTCTCGTATAGGTTTTTTGCTCGCCGCTTTTCTTGTCTAGCAACCACCGCTTCTCTGCGTTGCATTAACAATCGACCCCAACGATCAGGACATGAGTCGAGAAATGTTTTGAAATTTTGATTGCCCTGTGCATGTTGCTCGCCAACGAATAGTTTTAAAGAAGGGTCAATCTGGCGAACATAATCGGAAGTAAGCCATGTCTTGTCATAACTAAAGCTGAAATGTTCTTTGCCTCTAATTTCTGACGATCGTAATGTACCAACTAATATAGGGTCGGTTGACTCAGTCCAATCAGCATAAACGTAGATTTCCATAATGCGACACTCTTATTTTTTGTTCAGCAATTGGATGTCTTGCAGCTTTCTTCCCAGCTCGTCATCAAAGGCGACTTTCGCTAGGTCTTCCACGAGATCTAAAGAGGCTAATACATTGACATAGTGACCAAGCGAAACGGAAGGATCGCCTTTTAGAATTTTTCGTAGCGTTGGTTTAGACAGACCAGTTCTTTCGTGCAGCATTTCTTGGGTAATGCCGCGGCGCTTCATTGCCAGAGTTAAGTTCTCGCCCAAGATGCTTAACACCTTTTTGTGCTTTGGAAAAATGACGGCTGTGCGTTTTTCTGTTGATTTGATGGTATTCATAGTGAAACTATATTTTCAATTTTCGGTATATGGAGAAGTTATAGTTTCACTTTTGTTGTTTGCCTCACACTCCGTGTGTTGTAACACACCACTTACCCCTTGGGCTTTTGGGGCAGTTTGATAGCAATACCCTCAGAAAGCTGCACGATCTTGGCGTTTATCTGCCTACTGCGTCCGTTTAACTCTTTAATACTAGTGGGGGCAAACTCCTAACTGAACTTAACAGATCAGTGAGGAAGCAAACGATGAACCTAACTACACAATCACCCACAAACTCGGTATACCCAGCGTGTCAGCAGCGGATTTTGCGTTTGCCCGAGGTAAAGGCAAAAACAGGCTTTGGCCGCAGTACCATTTATGCTCCTGTTTATACAAAAGAGAGAGGCTAGCGGTGAATTTCCGCGATCTATTCGTATTGGAGCGCGTGCCGTGGGCTGGTTAGAAAGCGATATCGACCAGTGGATTGAAACCCGCCGTATCGGTGCTGCTTATGGCCGTGGATAAACCATCAGCATCAAACCAATTACCTGCCAGTGAGATGAATAACAACGCGCCAACATTACGGCAGCTTGGCTTTGACGGTATTTAACGCAGCACAGCGCGCAGGTGCGACCCGTTTTCCAAAACGTACGGCAACGTTTTTTAGCCAGCTTAACCAATGGATACTCGCTCGCGGTGGTGTGGCCGCCAATGAAGACCAACAAGCCATTCGTCAGGTACGCAGTTTTATTGAACAACATGGTGAAAGCCGTTTTACGCCCAAACAAACCGGTTACAGCTGCCAAGTACGTCAACGAGCAGGCTGGATAGACCGCTCCGGTGCATTCCTGCACTCGCGGCATACCGTTCATCCTGAACATAACACTACAGGCCTACAAACCCTCTACCTGTTTGACCCAACCGGCTGGCGTGAAGCCACCGAAGGTCTAAGCCCAGATCGCGCCGCTAAAGCACTGATGGCCGCAGGCTACCTAATCCCCGATGGCAACCTACCACAGCGTAAAGTCAGCCTGCCCGACAACACCCGACCACGTACTTCTTTTGAAATAGACAGGGCGTGAAAGGCAACATCTTAGATGACTAAAAAGGCGATAAATCCTGTGTGGGCTTGTCGCCTTGCAGTGTACCGGCAGTAAACATAAGGACTGGGCGAGGATTAAAGGCTAAGGCGGACAAGACTGCTAGTGTACTGGTTGTGTATTTAGCTATTCGATACAGCGTGATGACTATATCAGTGCCATTTCCAGTTTATGTTTTCGCTTCACCCAATCTGGTAGAGAGCGTTCGAGTAAGCGATAAAACTCTGGACCGTGGTTGTGGTGCTCTAGGTGACACAGTTCATGAATGATCACGTACTCAATACACTCTTTCGGTGCCTTAATTAAGTCGCGGTTTAAGGTCAGCGTTCCGTTTTTCGATAGGCTGCCCCAGCGCTTTTTGAGTTGCATTATTTTAATGGTTGGCTTGTTGTCATC
This sequence comes from Alteromonas sp. a30, assembly GCF_026788005.1. Classification (GTDB taxonomy): domain Bacteria; phylum Pseudomonadota; class Gammaproteobacteria; order Enterobacterales; family Alteromonadaceae; genus Paraneptunicella. Next base: position 344,365 of record NZ_JABEPE010000003.1, on the reverse strand, counting down.
TGAATGTTTGAACTTCTCCCAACAATCCGAAAACACCTTATTTAAATGAAAATCGGCCTTTTCTCGATACCAATCACTCAGTAGTGACTCCACATGGTCTGGTTTACCATTGGCAGACGTTACCCAAAAAAAGCCCGCTTTCAGCGCTACACCGTTGTCAGTGCCTACTGCAATTTTTAGCCGATACTTCTTACCGAGATACAAATGGCTTTCACCACTTACGTATTTGCGAGAAGGGGTTCTTGGGTCAAACTGGTCAAAGTAGCGAATTTGACGCTTGATCCACCGAGCACGCTTCTTCACCTTAGCTTCAATGGCCTCACGGTCGGTGCCTTCAGGGGCTTTCACAAAAACTGATTTATCAGGGTGAACTGATATTTCCAGCGACTTGCGTTTAGAAAAAGCCAGCTGGAAGGGGATTTCTCCCCCTCCGTATACAACCGCTAGCTTTTCAGCGCTTGCTGTTGGTATCTCGGCCTGCTTGATGGTTGACGACATCAAGAATGCCTCCGGTGCCTTATTCTTGATTTGGCAACCTGCATGGTTTTCTCAATGATTTCGTCCATTTGCTCTAAGCTCAGCGTCACGCCGTACTGCTCTTTGACTTCGTCATAAAGAAAATCGTCAATATCATTCATCGTCGTTTTTTGAACGTCGGCATCGTCCCAAAAATCGACCTTCCAATGAGCATCAATGATCTTTTGTATCGCTAAGGATGTTTGTGCCGCAATGACATCAAGTTGAGCATCATCTAACTCGTTGAGTGTTGCCACTTGTTGAAACTGCGGTTTAATCAGGCCAAAGTAGGCACACGCTTCGTCGTTTTCACGAATGCAATCAGGCATATCATCATGCTGCTTCGTGGCCACTTTGTTACGAATATCAATCACTCGGTTGAGGTATTCTAAGTCTGAGATGCGCTTAGCCCTAAAGTCATCAATAGCGGCTTGGATAAGCTTCGAAAACTTCTCATAAAACGCAGGGTCTTCGTCCATATTCTCCGAAATGCTGCGCTTCGTGGCGTGGGCGATGGTGTCTGCCTTCGACGCCGTAGTTTTGGTTTGATAAACCCCTTGCTCTTCTTTCACGGCGGTAAACATTTTTTCATCAAACATATTCACGGGCTCGTTAAGCTGAGTCACTTCATTGGCCTGAATATGGGTATCCAGCAGCTTTTTAATTTTCGGCTCGTAGTCGCGATAATCAATCGCCTCGGCGTAACGCAACTTAACCGCTGCCTTTAAGTTCTGAAAACGTTTTAAATCGTTTTTATAGGTTTGTAGCTTCTTCTCATCAGAGCTCATGATGAACTGCTCAGACGATAAAGCGATGGCTAAAGATTTACTGTATGCCGATAAACGCTCGTAAAACTCTTCACGTAACTCGTCATCGGCCAACAACACTTCATAGGCTTCTTCGTCTTTTGAGTTTTTAACGGCTTTAAACAAATCCCATAAGTCAGAGTAACGCTGTGGCAGCTTAAACACTTCTTCATTGATGGAGGTGAGTGTGCCTGCTAAGTCATCTTCGTCAAACCCTTCAAAGGCTTCATACATGGTTAGGGCTTTATCCAACTCGCCTAATACGCTGGCATAGTCGATGATATAGCCAAATTCTTTGCCTTCGTACAGACGGTTAACCCGAGCGATAGCCTGTAACAGCGTGTGCTCTCGCAGGGTTCGGCATAGATACAGCACGGTGTTGCGCGGTGCATCAAAACCGGTTAATAGCTTATCCACCACAATGAGTATTTCAGGGTCATCACCATGCTTAAACTGGTTGATGATTTGCTTGGTGTACTCTTCTTCAGAGCCAAAGCGCTTCATCATTTTGTCCCAGAATTTACCCACCTCATCGGTTGGCCCTTCGTCCACTTCGTCATGGCCTTCACGGGTATCTGGGCCAGAAATCACCACTTCAGTGGAGACGATGCCAATCTCTTGCAAAAACTGTTGGTACTTTAACGCGGCCTGTTTACCCGGGGCAACCAACTGAGCCTTAAAGCCGGTGCCTTGCCAGTTCGCACGAAAATGCTCGCTGATATCAAAGGCGCGCATATATATCACTTGATCAGCTTTGTTTAGCATTTCAGCGCGGGCGTATTTCTTTTTAAGGTCGGCCTTTTGCTCTTTGCTTAAATCGGCGGTGTGACGCTCAAACCAGAGATCGATAGCCGACTGATTCTGCTCCATCTCAACGTGTCGGCCTTCGTACAGCAGTGGCAATACCGCTTCGTCGGCAACCGCTTGTTTAATGGTGTAGTGCGGCTCAATCAGGCCACCAAACTTGGTAAAGTTATTTTTTTCTTTTTTCAGCAGTGGTGTACCGGTAAAGCCAAGAAAACAGGCATTAGGCAGCATTTGGCGCATTCGGGCCGCCAATGAGCCAAAGTTGGTGCGGTGGCTTTCATCGACCAATACAAAAATATCGTGCGACTCATCCACAAACTTCTCGGCCACCCAGCCTTTGTCAAATTTGTGGATCAGTGTGGTGATCAAACCCACTTTATTTTTCAGGTGCTTAACTAAGTTTCGGCCAGACGTGGCTCGCTCGCGGCTTAAACCACAGGCTGCAAAGGTATTACCCAGTTGTTTATCAAGATCATCCCGGTCGGTAACCAAAATGATTCTTGGATTGATAAGCTGTGGCTCAAGCGCCATAGCGCGGGTGAGCATCACCATAGTCAACGATTTACCCGAGCCTTGGGTATGCCAAATAACACCACCTTGGCGGTTTTCTTTTGAGCCATTGCCTTTATTGGTTAGGCGTTTAATTCGGGCGATGGTCGCTTTAATCACAAAATATTGTTGATAGCGCGCTACTTTCTTAATGCCACCATCAAACAGGGTAAAGCGATACACCAAATCTAATAAACGCTCTGGGCGGCACAGGCTGTGAATGGCATTGTCTTGTTCCGTCACCAGGCGTTTACCTTCAGCCTCTAGTGCATCAAAAAATGGCCGTGCGGCCGCAAACTCGCCACTGAATAGCTGTGCTTTAGTGTCTTTGGCTAAAGTGGTATTTATGCCTTTATCGACATCGGCAGGTTTGTCTTCCTGTTCCTTCCCTGGCTCTTTCCAAATACTCCAAAACTTCTTAGGTGTGCCTGCTGTCGCGTATTGGGCGGCGTTTTTATTCACCGCCAACACTTGCTGCACATAGGTAAACAGGCGCGGAATATAGTCATCGCCCTGGTTACGAATATTTTGCGATACGGCTTGCTCTACATCCACTTTGGGTGATTTACATTCAATCACGCTAAAGGGAATACCATTTACAAACAGGACGATATCGGGGCGCACCGTATCGGTGCTGCGCGCGCGCTCAACCGAGAACTCAGCGACTACATGAAAGCTGTTGTTCGACGGCGTCTTCCAGTCAATGTAATTGAGGGTAAAGCTTTTTGAGTCCCCCTCAATGGTTTGCTCCATAGCTGAGCCTAAGGTGATTAAATCGTAAATCGACTCATTGGTTTTTTGCAGACCATCAAACTTAATATTTTTGAGCTTTTGGATCGCGGTTTGAATGTTCTCCTCGCTAAACAGATACTCGCCACCTTTATAGTTAATGCGATTAATCTTTTTTAGCTGCTGGCGAAGCACTCCTTCCAAAATCACATTGGCACTGCGCCCACCCCGTTCAGCCAAAGCCTGCTCAGGGGTGAGGTACTGATAACCCAAATTGATCAACTGTTGCAGGGCAGGAATTTGCGACAAGTACTTTTCGTTAAACTCAAAGCTTGCCGCGTCCTGCTCTCGCTCCTTACCTGCATCCATGCAGGCAAAGCCCGAAGGCTCCGAGTTTGCTGCGTAATTGACTGGAGGTGTGCTCATGCGACGTTCTCCCTAGAAAGCTCCTGACAAGTCTCCTCAGAGAGGTGCTGAGAACTACCAACTTGCCACTCACCAGTAAGCAGCTTTTGCATCAGGCCGCGTTTCTGGCAGCGGTACTTCTCAAGGATATCTTTCAGCAAATCAATTTCCTGCCTTGCAGTGTCAAGTTTTGACGCAATTTTTACTTGTTCATCCATATCAGGGTAAGGAATTTTAATCGTGTCAAAATCTGTAGAGCTAATTTGTTTGCCGTCACGAATACCAATAACTGCAACCGATAGGTACTTTTCAATAAAAATATAGGACTTGAAAAAGTGTCGGTAGAAGCCGGAATGTATTTTCTTCTTCGAGGAGAGCACTGTGTAAGCTGGACTAACAATTCCACAGTAATCAGAGTACTCAAGACCACCCTGAAATGAGCGTAGACTGATTACAAAATTCCCCTTTTCAACTAACTTGTAACCCGCTGTGCTGCCCGCTGGAGACATTACTCGGCCGCTTAACATAGACCTTGGTACGACACCTTGGTCTTGAGTAACGGACAAAAGTTCTTCTTCTGGATGTCCTTTAGAAGAAACTCCAGTGAAAAGTTCTCTTGCAAGATAATGCTTCCAATCAGAACATTTTTTACTAATAAGTGACTGCGTTAACCACTCAAACTGCTTTTCCTTGGCCGCAATTAACGCCTCCGTTTTTTCGATGGCGTTGTCCCATACTGATATAGTGTTTACAATTCTGTTTTGAATTGCATGATCAACAGGATAAGTGATTTTTACGCGGTTTAAGTCTTGTCTATTAATCTTAGGTATACCTGTTCGCATCGAAGATTTAATAGCCTGATTGTAAAATGCAGGGCTTTGCATAAAGTAATAAAGATAACTCTTATTAATCTCTTCTTTAGCCCATATTGGGTACATATCGGCACTGCAAATACCACGAAAGCTCGGCTGGCATAATTTATTCAGGTTGGGCCTAATTTTTGAGTAAATAATAGAATTTTCATCAAATACGTATTTTCCAGAAATGAGTCCCAGTTCTTCGGCTTTCTGTAGATTAATAATTCTTCCTGTATGGCTTTCGATGTTTTCTGGGCCAATGTGTATTTCTCGGCAATATGGCTCTATTCTTGGGTCTACTTGACCATTTGCGATAACCGCTACTTCATCGAATCGTTTTTTCTTCCAGGCGATAGTGGACTTATCTAATTTACTCATTGATCGCCCTCCAACTTCTTCTGCGCACGCGCTAACTGGGGAATGCCTTTTTCTGGTGTTGGCAAATCCTCTGGCATAGTGCCGCCTAGCTCTTCAATAGTGGCGCGCACTTTGGCACCCACTTCATAATGAGTTTGGTTAGCATGGGCTTTATTGCTGACCTGATCACGCTTTAGCTTCTCTTCTGTTTGCGTGGCGCGGAACAGGTTAGCGGCAAGCTCAGTACTGCCCATGAGTTGGTGTGCGACCTTATTTCCCACTTGGGAAAAATGGTGTGCTGTGTTTAACATCATTTTTCCTCTTTGGCATCTTTGGGTAGCTCCGCCGCTTTGATAAGGCGTTTTTCATCGGATTTCACTCGGCGCTCTAGCTTTTTTAGGTCTTCTTCGGCCGGCAGCTCTTCTGGTTTAATGCCGCGCTCACCAAGCATGTCGCGCAGGCTTTTGTTGTTTTGCACGTGTTCATCAGTAATCAACCGTTCACCTTGCAGATCATTTTGACGCACGTTGTGATTGGTGATTTCGGTAGCTAAGTTTTTGGCTGCAATGGTCACCGTCGGCAAAAAGTCAGCCAAAGCACGGCTTTTGGGTACGCTGAGCTTGTTCTTCATGCTTTGGGTAGTATTACCGCCAAATAATGCTGCATCACCGCGCGAACGAATGCGGCCGAAGCCTTTATCGTCAACACCACGCTCGTAAATGTTCTTTGATAGCTCTGTTTCTGACTCTCGAAGCTTCTCTCGCGCTTGAATGCGATCTTGTAGACGTAGCTGCTCTTCAATGAGCTCTTGTTTGCGCGTTTGCAAAGCAAAGTAGGTTTGCGCAAAGGCAATGGCGTCTTTGCGAGGGTCGCCGTTCTGCGCGATCAGATAGCAGGCGTAACGGGTGAGCATAATGTCGTCTATTTTGCGTTCAGCACCCGAGCCAATGGTGACCATTTCGTTGACGCCAACGAAATGGTTTTCGACCTTGCCACCACTGTTGCTACAGGCTTCTTTGGCCTTTTCGATCACCTTGATAAAGTTACGCCAATCGCTGTATTCCAGCATTTTCTGAAGGTCGCGAGCATACCAATACTCTATCTTTGAACCCTCCCATGTGTGGGAAATCTGATTAAAGCTCTGGTTCAGTTGGATGATTAATTCTTGATTCATTCCGCCACCTCCGTTGTATTGTTTTGCGCCTCGTTAGGCACGATATCCTTTAACAGCGCTGCCATTTTGCTACGGACCTTGGCAAGTTCGCTTTCAAGGGTGGTGATCTCAGCCTGTACTGCCATAATGTCGATTTCGACCTCTTCTTCAAAGGTATCGACGTAGCGTGGGATATTCAGGTTAAAGTCGTTTTCTTTGATCTCGTCAAAGGTGGCTAAATGGGCGTATTTTTCTACCTCTTCACGGGCGGTTACCGCCGCAACAATTTTGTCTAAGTGCTCATCCAGCAGGATGTTTTGGTTTTTCCCTGCTTGGTAATGGTCTTTGCTGCTGGCATCAACAAACAGCACGTCTTTGCGGTGTTCATTGGCGCCGCCTTTTTCACGTGAGCGGTCAAATATCAGAACTGCCACTGGAATACCTGTACTTGGGAATAAGTTGCCAGGTAAACCGATCACGGCATCCAGTAAGTTTTCTTCAATCAGTTTTTGACGAATGCGACCTTCTGCTGCGCCTCTAAACAGCACACCATGAGGGACTACTACGGCAATGCGGCCTTCTTTTTCAACGGCGGCTTCAACCATGTGGCTGATAAAGGCAAAGTCGGCCTTTGATTTGGGTGGTAGCCCGCGCCAGTAGCGGTTGTATCTGTCGGATTCAACGTCTTCTGAACCCCATTTGTCGAGTGAAAACGGTGGGTTGGCAACCACGTTATCAAACTTCATCAGTCTGTCATTTTCCACCAACGCCGGTGAGGTGAGGGTGTTACACCACTCGATACGAGCAGAGTCGGAGCCGTGCAAGAACATGTTCATACGCGCAAGCGCCCAAGTGCTGCCGTTGACTTCCATACCATAGAGTGAGTAATTGCGGTCGCCCACTTGGCGTGCAGCTTCAATCAATAGCCCGGCTGAGCCACAGGCTGGGTCGCAAATACGCGCCCCCGATTTTGGCGCAGACAGGCGCGCAACCAGCTCAGAGACTTTATGGGGGGTGTAGAATTCACCTGCTTTTTTACCTGCATCGGAGCCAAAGCGCTCAATAAGGTAGATGTAGGTGTTACCAATCACATCTTCAGACACGCGCGATGGGCTCATGTCGAGGGCAGGCTTGTTGAAATCATCCAGCAAGGTTTTTAAGCGACGGTTGCGGTCTTTGGTTTTACCCAAGTTGGCTTCGCTATTGAAGTCGATGTTACGGAACACGCCTTCTAACTTGGCTTTGTTCGCGGTTTCAATATGCTCTAAAACAATGTTGATTAGCTCACCAATGTTGGGTTCGTTTTTACGCTCTAACAATGAATAGTAGTTGGCCAAAAAGGTGTTGGTAACAACGGTTTTCTTCTCTTTGGTTGCTGGGTCTTCAACTTCTTCTGTGAGTTCTACCATTGGTAGTACAAAACGCTCGCGCTCAAGCTTACGTCTGATACGAACGTCGTCGTCACCGTACTGTTTTTTATATTCTGCGTAGTGGTCATTCCATACATCGGAGATGTATTTTACGAACAGCATTACTAGGATGTAGTCTTTGTATTGCGCAGGATCTACCGCGCCACGGAACGTATCGCATGCAGCCCATGCTGCATTGTTGATGTCTTTTTGTTGAATTTTATCGTTCATGCTCTTGTTCATTAATTCGCGCTCAAATTTGGTCAGTGTTTATAAAGCGGGGCAGGCTATACCGATAGCGCCCCGCTAGCTGCAAGTGAAAAGGTTAAGAATCGAGTACGGCTGATTGAGTCCAGGTAATCGAGCGCCCAAATGGAGGGTAAATCGATGTACTGTCCTTTATGGTGTACCGTGCAATGACTTCACCTTGCTCGTGTAGCTCTTCACATTCATAGGTATCAGTGTCTTGGCCTTTTCGTTGCGACCACTGACTACTCACGGTGTTGAGGGTATGCGATTCAGGTAACCCTATTTTCTTTTTGTATTCATCACTCATAAGGGCGACTATCCTTTAATGTCTTTTGGGTCGTTACCATGGCTATCTTTGCGTTGTATCTGGCCATTTTTGGCATGAACAAACAGCTCAGTGCCTTCGCGCTTGCTTTGTTCGCGCGCCGCAGCTTCGGCCTCTCGTTTGGTGCTGTGTACGCTTGAAGCGCGTTCTGCACCGCCTTTTTTATTCGCCCATCCGTCAGGGTGTGGTACGACATGTCGGGTATTGCCCTTGCTTGATGATGTATTCTTTGTCATAATTTTTTGGTTCTATATGGATTGTGGTTCTACTAAAAGTGCTGTCACACTTTTGGTTCGTCTAAACCCAGTAACTGTCATTACTGGGTATTCATTGCTAAATTTATTAATATTGCGTTAGTTAACACCTCCTTTTTCTCTGCTAATGCATTCATTAGCTTTTGCTCGTTCATGGATAATTGGTAAATCTCAATGATCTTTTTCTGCACATCGAGACTAGGGACTACTATCTCCAGATCCTCAAGTGCAGGTTTGCCAATCATTCTTACCGATGTTCCTGTTGCCTTACTTTGTAATGCTGCTTGTGAAGTCGGTTGATTAATAAACCAGCATAAATACGCTGGCATAACCGAATCACTTTCAACTCGAATTCGCAACAGTGGCGCAGCGATAACAGCATCGCTTAACTCTTGGTCAATCAATGCTGCCGTATTGGTTTGACCTCTAGAGCGAAACGCCAAATCGTTATGTTTAACTCTGTGATGATCCTTTAAGTCCGGCATGGCGATCTGCACTAGCTCTTGGGGATTTAGTCGGTTACCTTCAGTAAGGTCCTTCATTTGGATAACAGAGATATTTCCACTAGCATCTGGCTCAAGCTTTGACCTAAAAGAGTGTCCCATCTGTACAGAGGCAATTTTTTTCAAATTAACTTTCATTGTTTTTATTGTTACCTCAAATTAGTTGTAATGGCGTTTCTGCGATTTTTAATGTTTGAGAGTATAGAGTGACACCTACAGAATTGTCAAATCTAAATATTGAAGAAATGCCGTTACTGCATTTTTGTTTTTTTAAATAATACTTATGTGTGACCGAATTGACCTGATATAGGGCTGCACCGAGGGATGACGTAATTTTTAGCAGGTACCAACATAAATTCGGTGCCAAAAGCCAAACGGATAGTGGTTTTGGCGTATAGGGGTAAAGGCATGGGGAAGTGTTTAATCAAGTGCTGCTGTTTATTTTGACTTGGGATTTTATGGAGGGGCGTCTTCCAACTTGAGTGCAGGTTGCTTGTCACTGTTACCATCAAAGTACTCGAGGGCGTACCCCATTGCTTTGTAGCTTTTCTCACGTTTTTTAAACATGCGTTGCAGCATAGGGAGGGCGCAGTCCACATAGTCGTGAATGGTTACTTGTGTTTTTCCTTCGGATTCACGATGAATACGACCGGCATATTGGGCCAGCGTACCTTTCCATGCGATTGGTATGGCCAAAAACAACGTATCCAGCCTTGGAAGGTCAAATCCTTCGCCCACATATTTTCCTGTTGCGACGACAACTTGAGCCGATTGCAGATGATTGTCAGCGTTCTTGCGTTCGGCAGCTTTCATGGCGCCTTTAAGTACGACAGTGCTGATACTCATCTCGGTAAGTCGTGAGTGTACGTACTCTGCGTGCTCTCTACGCTCTGTAAGGACTAACGGGTGTCCGCCATTTTGAACACACTGATAGGCGTCTGAGACGATTTTTGACGTGCGCTGTTCGTTATCGACGAGCCAGCGGTAAGCATCGCTTATTTTTGGGCGCTCATTTGTTTTTATTAGCTCAGCTGGCGGTATATCGTATAGCTGATGAATAATCACTGTTTGAGCAAATTGCTCATCAGGGCTTTGTTTCACTTTGTAGCGGATGGGCCCTGCCGCCATAAAAATGATCTTCTGATGACCATCTTGTCGCTCAGGTGTTGCTGTTAGGCCCAATACATATTTTGCTCTTACCTCGTTGAGTACCATTTCAAATCTTGGCGCAGATAGATGGTGGCATTCATCAACAATAATGTGGCCGTAGTCTTGGATGAGAGGGGAGATAGAGTTGTCTTTTTTATTGACTAAGCTTTGGTAGGTGGCAATGTCGACGATGCTACTCGGCTTTCTTTTGCCACCGCCTATACTGCCAATGTTTACTTCGGGTAGGAACGTGCGCAAGCGCTCTTGCCACTGTTCAAGCAGTTGTCGGCTATGAACCAGTATGAGGGTATTTACTTTGCGTTTTACGATCATACCAATAGCAGTAACCGTTTTTCCAAATGCGGTCGGCGCATGCAAAATACCGAAGTCATGTTTAGATATTGCGGCCACTGCGTCTCGCTGGTTCTTTCGCAAAGTGAACTCAGGGGTAAGTTTTAATAATGGCTTACCGGTTTCACGCTTATCGTCAAATAGTGGCGAAATGTTTTGCTCTTGTAGCAAAGCAATCGCGTCATCAAGACAGCCTCGCGGTAGTGCTAGATAACCGTTTTCAATACGAGCACAGGCAATAAACCTTGGAATGCCATGAGTTGAAAAGCGCAACGCTTGTGTTTTAAAAAACACAGGATTAGAAAAACTAGCTAATCGCTTTAGTCCTGCCAGTAGTGGCCCAGGTAACTCGCTCATTAAAAAGTAGATATGGTTGGCCAAGGTAATGGTCACGTTTTTCGGCAAAGACTCTAATTTTATTGGTGCTGCTTTGGCTGTGATTTCCCAAGGAGGGCGGTTGTCTGTTCGCCCTTGTTCGGACAGCAATAGGGTATTGGGTGAAATGGTTGTTATGAGTTGATCAATACTCGACTGAGTCAGCGTTTTAAGCCCAGCAAGGTACTGCCATTGATCATCGATGGCATTCAGATCACTGTCAACAAAGCAACTACGGCCTGAAAGGCGAGCCTCCTTTTGAGGTGGTAGCGCAATGAGATTGCCAAACCCGCCTTCAGGAAGTACATCTTGGTTAGGAAAGAGCCTGTCATAGGAGTCAAACGATAGATTTGGAAATATTTCCATGGCTTTATCAAGCAAAGCGAAACCCAGTGCCCGAGCTTGGTTCGCTGGGATATTGGTTTCAAAAAAGATCCATAAGTGCGCCCCGTTGCCAGAACGCGAGATTTCTATCGCGTGCGGAATATCAAACGCTTGGCACGCTTTAGACATTGCTTTGACTTCTTCTTGCCAACAGCCTTTGTCAAAATCGGCGGCTAACAAATAGCACGAATTATCTTTCAGTAAGGGATACAGCCCTACCACTTGTTGACCGGCAAGGTGCCTGTAAATAATGCGCTCGTTTAGTTCGCTAAACTGTCGGTGTGAACAGTCTTGGCATTTAATGCGGGGTTTGTTGCAAACCCCGTTTACCCATTCATTATCACAGGCTACGGAATAGCCACTGCGGCCCTGTTGGTTTTGCCAACGATTGGCAAAGATATCCTCTCGTCCACGAAATCGTTGTCTGAATAGGGCGACCTTTTGTTCTGGCGTGAATGTCTGTATTGAACGCTCGTTTTGAGCGCTACGCAAAGCCTCTCTTAATGCGAGAAGCTGCTGCTTTTCGTTTTCAAGCTCAGCTAGCCTGTTATCAATAGTAGAAATGTTTGGGTAGCGAGCGTCATTCATAACAAACTAATTTTGATTCGCAGCACTATGAAGCGCGAACTTGCGGTGGCTTGATCAGCGACTCTGCTGGAATACCTAGCCCTTCATGAAGTTTCCAAATCATTTTTAGCGTGAGTGATCGCTTACGGTTTAGGATTTCATAAACACGATTGCTTTTACCTATCATGGGTTCAAGATCTTTAACCGTTAAGCCTTTGCGCTCCATCTCAAACTTTATTGCCTCAACAGGGTCTGGCAAATCCATTGGAAAATGCTTTGCTTCGTAGGCCTCGACTAACGTAACCAAAATGTCCAGCTTTTCACCTTCAATGGTATCAGGCTCCGCCATCATTAGGTTTTCGATGTCGTTTAATGCCGCGCGGTAGTCGGCATCTGTTTTAATAGGTCTGATGTCCATTATATGTACCTCTTGTTACTACCTTTTGGCTTTAAATCGTTTGCACATCAATTTTTTATTCGGCTCGTCCATGAGCCTCACCCTTCGGGCTCGCGTTGCTCATGAAAATTCGTTCCCGACGAATTTTTCGTATTGTGCATGGCTATGGCTGCCTATAAACCGTATGTAAACCACCTTGTAGGCATAATTGATCCAAACAACTAATCGGTATTTATTACCGGCAATGTTAAACACGACACGCCCATCTTTGAAGATGCTGGCATTTCTAAAGTCCTGTTTCACATCCGTAGGTGATCCCCAATCAGCGTTTAATGCATGCCTATACCACGCTAACGTTGGCTCTTTCGCGTCAATGTATTCTGGGCTGTCTTCCCAAAATGTTCTTAAGGTTGATAATGCGATAATTCTCATAAATAGATGGTGGTCCCAATATGGGACTTTTGCAAGTTTGGCATTTTTGATGCGGTTAGGAGTTCTTACCGCATCCTCTATTGCTCCATTCCTTGGGGCAGTTTAATTTCCTCTTATTCACCTTCTAAAGCTTGCTGTATCGAGTACTGCCTCATTGTTCCAACTGCCCACAGTAAGTGAGCAAAGTGTGGTTTGTTAGTTTCGCCTGATTGGCTTTTTTGGCATACGGCTTCGTTTGCCATCGAAGAAGGCTAATACACCAACCAAGCCCTGACAGCATGGCTGTTGGAAAGGTAATAGAGGTGAGTCGCATCATAAATTGCATGTTAACGCACTCCTGTGTGGTGTTGTGAAGCGGGCTCAAAGTTCACCAGTGGTTCGATCACATCAGCCACGGTTTGATGGGCAATTCGGCGCTCTTCAAAGTAATCGTGGCGGTCGTAAATGCCCTCAACGCCTTTTAGCTTATGGTTAAGACAGCGTTCGGCCACGTTGCCTGCAATGCCTAAAGAGGCACCAAGGCTGCGAAAGGTGCGGCGTAAATCGTGTACGGTGAAGTGCCCAAGCTTGCCCATTTTATTGGGTGGCTGCTTTTTGCGCCCAGGCTCGCGACCAAAGAGTTTAGAAATTGCGCGGTTCAGTGTATCTGGCCCCCTATGCGGACGATGGCTTGTTCGTCTGGCAGGGAAAACATAAGGCGAGCCACAAGCACGGATTTGCAGCTCGTTGAACTAGGTAATGGCTTGGCGCGGTAAGGGGATGCTGATTGGCACGCCGGTTTTGCTGCGTTCTTTGGGTAGATCCCACACGGCCATGGTTAAGTCCATTTCACGCCACATGGCTTCGCACAGTTCGCTTTTGCGCACGCCCAATACCAAAAACAAACATCAAGCGAGGTAGCTATCGCGGCCAAAGCTATTGATATGGGTATGAAACACGCTGAAGGCGTAGTGAATTTCCTCTTTGCTGAGCATCCTGTCTTTACTGGACTCCACGCCACCGGCATCGTCCACGGTAAATGCAGCGGCTGGGTTATTCAGCGTTAAGTCGAGCTTAATCGCATGTCGAAACAGCTGCTTCATGCACATCAAGGTGTCGTTGGCAATGGTAGGGCGGTTACTTTCTCGAATACGCTCTAATACTTCACGCACATCGCGAGCGGTCACCTCAGAAATACACTTAATGCCAATGACTGGGCTTATGTCTTTGGTGTAAACCCGATACGGAATCTTGGGATGCTTTAGTCGTCGACTCAGGTCTGTTCGATACCAGTCATGGAACAGTTGATCCACTGTCTCGATGTCAGGTAACTCGATTTTCTGTTTTTCCAGAAGAGGATCTATGCCGGCACGCACTTCCTTCCGAAAATAAGCGGCGGCAATTCGAGCGTCTGCCAACGACATCAAAGGAAATTGTCCCAAGGTCGCTTCTCGTCTTCCTTTGGCTGTGGTGTAGCGGATCATCCAATGAGGCGAGCCCTGTTTGCGGACGTAAAAGTATAGGCCTTCACCGTCTGAATATTTTTTTGGGTCGGCTTTGCTGTAAGCAATAACCTGTTTTGCTGTGAGTTTTCCCATGTTTACTCCATAGTTGCTGAAATAATGGAGGGGGCAATAATGGCGGCCCACCACCGATTTGCTTATTGAATCAGCAGCTAACCTGTTGTGGTGGCCAGTTAAATGCGAGAATTGGGTAACTTACTGCCCACCATTCTGCCCACGACTAAACAGGTAGTTGGTAACGGGCATCTGCAAACCGATTTGGACGGGAAAAATAAAAAAGCCCTGTATTTACAACGAAATAGCAGAGCTTCTAAGACATTCTTGTGTAGGTAAAAAATTACTCAATATTCTGGATCTGCTCTCGCATCTGCTCAATTAACACTTTCAATTCCACTGCGGATTGAGTTACTTCTGCATTAATCGACTTAGAGCCTAGCGTGTTTGATTCACGGTTGAATTCTTGCATCATGAAGTCTAAGCGTCTGCCACATGCACCGCCTTTTTTCATGATATTGCGGGTTTCTTTAACGTGTGCAGCAAGGCGGTCTAGCTCTTCGGCTACATCCAGCTTTTGCGCTAGCATGACCATTTCTTGCTCTAAGCGGGTTTCTTCAAGTTCGACCTTGGCTTCTTCAAAGCGGGTTTGTAGTTTTTCGCGTTGCCATTGAATGATTTGTGGCATGTGTTCACCCACTTTTTGGGCTTCTACTTCAATGCCATCAAGGCGTTGTTCTATTAGTTTTTTCAGTTCTTCGCCTTCTGTGGCACGCGCTTCAATAAAGTCATTTAGAGCGGCATCTAAGCCTTTGAGTAACTCGGTTTGGATGGCGTCCATATCGGTTTCTTCTGCTGAAACCACGCCCGGCCAGCGCAAGACATCTAATGGATTAACGCCAGTCGATTGACCATGAGACTGAATCCAGTCTGCTGCTTCTAAAACTTGTTTTGCGAGGGATTCATTAAGTGTAATTTTGCTATTTTCCGCGCCTTCATCGTTGAAGCGTAAATTGCATTCTACTTTGCCTCGCTGAAGGCGTTTGCGGAAACGCTCGCGCAATACAGGTTCTAGGCTTCGAAACTGTTCGGGTAGGCGGAAGTAAGTTTCTAAGAATCGCTGGTTAACTGAGCGAATTTCCCAAACGGCTGTACCCCAAGAGCCTTTAAGTTCTTTACGGGCGAAGGCAGTCATGCTGTATATCATGTAATCGTTCCTTAAGTTTGATGGAGGCATTCTAACGCGAACTGATTGGCCTGTTAACGTCTTATTATTTTAGTTGTTTGTCTACCGTAGTAAGGACAGCGTAAAGGTTGCGAAAACTTACTCTTCTGCCATACTTACCCCGCTTTATCATGATCGTTTTTTCGAGGTCTGAAAGAGCGGTTTCGGAATATTAGTTATAAAAGGATCTAGGAATGCTCAAACCGAGTTGGCGGCTGATAACAGCTATAATACTTTTAACTTCTTTGCCAGTATTGGCGCAAATCTCCCCTGCTTTAATTGCAAAAGCGGATACCTACCACGAAGCAGAACTTTCTCCTGATGGAAAACATCTTGCTGTTACTTTAACCCAAGAAGGTGAGCGCAAAATGATTGTGCTGAGTACCTCTACCTTCAAAATGGTGGGGGCTACGGCGTTTGCTGGTGGCGAAGAAGTGGGAGATATTCATTGGGTTAACAATGAACGCATTGTTATTAAGATAATGCATAAACGCGCTTGGTTAGAGCAGCTTCAATATTATGGCGAGCTTTATGCGGTGAATTACGATGGTAGCCGCGCTGAGCTGATTTATGGTTATCGTGCCGCGGAAAAGCAAACGGGTTCGTTAATTCAGAAACGGAAAGCGACTATCGGCTGGGCTGATATTATTGATTACATGCCTGATGATGAAGATCATATTTTGATTTCATCTGAACCTCAATCTGCAACCTCGGATAAACATTCTTTTATTCACGAATTGAATGTTTATAACGGTAAATTGAGTAAGCCATTGGGCCGCTCTCCTACGCCTTACACTACCTTTCACACCGATCAAAACTCTAAAGTTCGCTTAGCAACCAGCGTTGATAATGAGTACCGCCTCCATGCATATGTGTTTAACGAAGAAGAACGTACATGGAGCGAATTAGAAAATGTGCCAATTGGTTCGTACTTTAGGCCCATTGCTTTTGATGAATCAGGTGATTGGTTTTATGTGATTGAAAATCATGATCAAGATAAAGAAGGCTTGTTCAAAATCAATATCAACACTGGCGAGAAGAAAAAGCTTTATGTAGACCCAGATGTAGATATTACCCACGCCGTTACTAATTATGACGATACAGAAGTTTACGCGGTAAGAGTTGACCCCGGCTATCCTAATTACGTTATCTTCAATAAAACCAATGAAGAAGCGCAGATTTTCCGCAACTTGGTGAAAACCTTTGCGGGCAGCAAAGTCACCATTACCAGCCAAAGTGAAGACGGCAATATGAGTGTGGTGGCGGTAAGCTCCGATACTAATCCGGGCATTTTCTATTTGTACAACAAGAAAACTAATAAGTTGTCTTTGCTGTTTAATAACTTAAGCCACATTGATGCAAAGTTGGTGTCATTAACAGAGCCGGTTTCTTTTGAAGCGCGCGATGGCACAAAAGTGCACGGTTTGTTAACCATGCCAAATGGTGTTGCAGCGGATGCAAAAGTACCGATGGTCACACTCGTGCATGGCGGCCCTCATGGGGTGCGCGATTATTGGACGTATAATCGTGACGTTCAGCTTTTAGCGAGCCAAGGTTATGCCGTGTTGCGTGTGAATTATCGTGGTTCCGAAGGCTATGGCAAAGCGTTTTGGGCGGCAGGGCATAAACATTGGGGTGACACCATTCAGCACGACATTATAGATGGCACAAAATGGGCGCTAGCGAATCATAATATTGATGCGAGTAAGTTATGCATTATGGGGTTCAGTTTTGGCGGCTATTCTGCCATTCAAGCCGCTACCATTGAGCCAGATTTATTTAAATGCGCCATTGCTGGTGGTGGTGTTTACGATTTAGAGATGATGTTCACTGAAGGTGATATTCCCGAGCGCGGTTATGGCGAAAGCTACCTAGAGATGGCGCTAGGTAAAGATGAAGCGGTTTGGCGCGCGTTTTCTCCTGTAAATAATGTGGATAAATTAAAAGCCAATGTGATGATTGCGCACGGTGAAGAAGATGAGCGTGTTCCGTTTGAACACGCGGAAAAGTTAGCAGAAGCACTGAAAAAGCAAGGTAAAAAGTACCGTTGGTTTACACGTAGTGGCGAAGCGCATGGTTTCTTTGATGAGGAAAATCGAACAGCCTACTATGAAGAAGTGGTCGATTTCCTAAGAGAAAATTTGAAATAGCCGTATAATATCCAGCTATTACTTTTATTTTCACTTAGGAGAGCGCAATGCGACCAAGCGGCAGAACAACAGGGCAGATTAGACCCATTACCATCACACGCAACTATACCCTTCATGCAGAAGGTTCCGTGCTTGTTGAGTTTGGTAATACAAAAGTGCTTTGTAATGCCACCGTAGAAGAAGGGGTTCCTCGCTTTATGAAAGGTGAAGGTCGTGGTTGGGTAACAGCAGAATACAGCATGTTACCTCGTGCAACCCATACCCGTTCTCAGCGAGAAGCGGCAAGGGGTAAACAAAGTGGTCGCACTTTAGAGATTCAACGCTTGATTGCCAGAGCTTTGCGAGCTGCGGTTGATTTAAAAATGCTAGGTGAGAATACCATCACCATTGACTGTGATGTCATTCAAGCTGACGGTGGCACGCGTACGGCATCTATTTCCGGTGCTTGTGTGGCGCTAGCCGATGCCCTTAGCTATATGCGTACCAAAGGCATTATTAAAACCAATCCAATGAAATGCATGATTGGAGCCGTGTCTGTTGGTGTTTATCAAGGTGTACCCGTAGTCGACTTGGAATACCTTGAAGACTCAGCCGCAGAAACAGACATGAATGTGGTAATGACCGAAACAGGCAAGTTAATTGAAGTGCAGGGTACAGCAGAAGAAGCGCCATTTAGTTTCGAAGAAATGTACGAAATGATGGAGCTAGCAAAACGCGGCATCCGTGAAATTTTTGATGTACAAAAAGCCGCACTGAACTAAGATTTCTGCTCAGTCGTAAGCATAAAGGCGCTTTTAATAAAGCGCCTTTTCAACATAAATCCTATGAGTTATAAGTCAGTAATCAGTTATGCAGCAATATAAACAAGACTTTATTGAGTTTGCCTTGCAGCGCAAGGTGTTGAAATTTGGTGAATTTACTTTGAAATCTGGGCGTACCAGCCCGTATTTTTTTAATGCCGGTTTATTTAATACCGGAAATGATTTAGCTAAGCTGGGGCAATTTTATGCTGCGGCGTTAGTCGATTCTGGCATTGAGTTTGATGTGTTATTCGGGCCTGCATATAAAGGAATTCCTATCGCCACCACAACAGCCGTTGCACTGGCAGATAAACATCGCATCGATAAACCTTATTGCTTTAATCGTAAAGAGAAAAAAGATCACGGTGAAGGCGGCAACCTTGTCGGTAGCCCGCTGCAAGGAAGAATCATGTTAGTGGATGATGTGATCACCGCGGGAACGGCCATCCGTGAATCAATGAGCCTGATTCAAGCGAATAATGCAGAGCTGGCAGGTGTGTTAATTGCGTTGGATCGTCAGGAAAAAGGGCAAGGTGAGCTTTCTGCTATTCAAGAAGTAGAAAGGGACTTTAATACAAAGGTGGTGTCTATTGTAGCGTTAACAGACGTCATAGAGTTTATTAAGGAGAAGGACGCGTTCAAGGCTTATCTTCCGAGTGTGACCGCTTATCGGGATCAATATGGTATCGAGTGATTCAACGCAACTGTTTGATAACGCAGATCACGAGCTAGACGCCCTCGGCTTGCGCTGCCCTGAACCTGTGATGATGGTTAGGATGCGCGTACGAAAAATGCAAGAGGGTGAAACCTTGCTTGTCATTGCTGACGACCCTGCGACAACGAGAGATATTCCAAGTTTTTGTCGATTTATGGCGCATACTTTGGTGTCCTATGACACCGAAAATCACCCATTTCGGTATTTGATTAAGAAAGGGGTTTAACGTTTAATTGTGAGGGAAAAGCGATGTCCAAACCTACCCTAGAGTTCTGGTATGAGTTTTCCAGTCCGTATTGTTATTTAACGGCGAAGCGGATAGCCGAATTGGCCAATGAAAAAGGTTTTGTTGTTGATTGGAAGCCTTTTTTACTCGGAGCGGTGTTTAAAGCGGAGAATCGTGACGCACCGGTTTCCATTCCAGCGAAAGCAAAGTATATGCGTCGTGATATGCTGCGTAAGTCTAAGAATCTTGGGTACCCTTATAAGTGGCCAGACACTTTTCCGACTTTTGCCTTAGTGCCTGCAAGAATTGGTACTGCTATTCATGGCGAACCTTGGGAAGCGGATTTCATCAAAGGCATTTTTGAACTGTACTTTGAACAAGGTGTTGATATTTCGGGTAAAGATCCGGCTCCTATTCAAGCATTGTTAGAACGGTTAGGGGCGCCAGTTGCAGAGATTTTTGCCAAGTTGGAGCAAGCTGAATTTAAAGATGCGTTGAAGCAAAACACTGACAAAGCAATTGAAATAGGCATCTTTGGTGCGCCGATGTTCTTCGCAAAAGGCGAAATGTTTTGGGGAGATGAGAGCTTAGAGGAAGCCGTCGATCATCTGCTTAATGACTAGGTTCTTGCCTTAATCCAATTAGCGATCGATTCCCTCGGAGCGGTCGCTGATCCTTTGATACATCTTCAACCCAAAATGCGGCAATACAGCAATAAAGTGCTCAATGAGTTCAGCTTGCAGTGTTTCGTATTTCGCCCAAGACTTCTCTTTGCTAAAGCAATATACCTCTATAGGAATGCCTAAGTCGGTTGGTTGCAACTGACGTACCAGTAAAGTTAGGTTTTCGTTGACTAAAGGATGATGCTTCAAATAATGATGGATGTAATTGCGAAGTAGACCAATATTGGTTTGAGATTCGTGAGCGATTTCTTCAAACGGTGGTGGCGCTAGTAGGTTTTTCTGTTTTAGTTGTTCTTGTTGTTCCGTATTCCAAATATTAACCGTTTGTGCATCAAGCCAAATCGCACGCTTGATACGTCGCCCCCCTGAATTTTCCATGCCGCGCCAGTTTTTGACTTCTTCGTTCATTAAAGCGTAGGTTGGAATAGAGGTGATAGTGTTGTCCCAGTTTTGTATTTTTACCGTGGTTAACCCTAGCGCTAAAACAGTACCGTCTGCACCATAACTTGGAATTTCGACCCAGTCGCCATTGTTAACAGTTCGATTAGCCGCGATATTAATACCTGCAACAAAACCAAGAATCGTGTCCTTAAATACGAGAAGTAAAACGGCAGTAATAGCGCCAAGACCTGATAGCAGTAAGCCGGGAGATTTGTCTAACACTTTTGCTGCAACCAGCAAAATTGCAATCGATATAACCACGAGTTTGCCAACTTGTATGAAGCCATCTATTGGTACTCGTTTGGAGTATCTTGAGCGGTTGTAGTTGTAATGAATGGTGTTTAGTATCGCGTTAAAGACTGATGTGATGGCGATAATGAAATAGACGGTGGCAATTAGGTCAACAATAAATAAGGGAGTGCTTTCCTGTACATACAATGCATTACCTGCTGCACCAAACACCATAGCGGTTATTGTGTGGGAAAAACGTGAAAAGAAATGATGTCGTTCCAGCGCATCCTTAAGGCTGCTTTTGGTTTTAGTCAGTAAATGGCTGATATTGGCGCTGAATAATCGATTGACGACGTTAAAGCCAATAAAGGCAATCCCCAGAATAACTACAAAAGCGATACTGTGATAGATAATAGGGTGTAGTTCTGTCGGAACTTTGACCTGATCAAGCAATGGACTTAGGTGGTTATGAAGTAAGTTGTCGGGCACTGACAAATTCAGCATCAAAATCCTCTGATTGGGTCCGATAAAAATAAGAAACTACTCTAGACTAATCGTGTTTAATCAACAACTTTTCCAGTTTGTTATCTTTTTTTATCCAATGGGCGTTAAGTTTTTCCTGAAAGCGAGATTTAAACGTTTGATCGTTGTAGTAATCGCCTATGAGTTGTTTATCAATAGGGACGAGTTCAACATGGATCACAATGCGCTTAAGTTGCCCACGCAACATGTCGATCATGACATGACCAGGGTTATCTGGATACTGAAGTGTGACGTCAATAGTGTGGGTGAAGAGTTCTCCCATGCTGGCGAGTGTAAATGCAATACCGCCGGCTTTAGGAGATAACAGATGCTTAAATTGTGTGTTTCGCTTGGCTTGTTTCGCTTTAGTGAAACGGGTGCCTTCAACAAAATTAATTACCGTTGTTGGCCTGAATTTGAATTTCTCACAATGCTTACGTGTGGTCTCAATATCTTTATTTTTCAACTGCGGATTCTTAGCGACTTGCCTGCGGTTATAGCGGCTCATAAAGGGCATATCCAATGCCCAACAAGCCTGACCAACTAAAGGCATAAATAACAGTTCCTTTTTAATAAAGAACTTAGGCGAAGGAATATGGTAATAACTCCAGTTTAAAATAAGGATAATATCCAAATAACTTATATGATTGGAGGTAAGTAAGTACCAATTATCTTTGCTAGGTTCGCCTTTCATTTGATAATCCCATGTTGGATTATTAAACAAATTCACCCAGAAAACTGCGGATATTCCGTATGCACCAACACACCAGTCTAGGATGCTATTAATGTATTTTTGAGCTGTTGAAAAAGGAAGTATCAGTTTAAGCAGTGTAAAAACAAGTATGCTGGAGGCATAAAAGCTCACTGTTACTAGCTGTAGGAAAAAGTGAATGGGAAAAATGATGATGCCCACAAGAGATACCCTATTTTTTAGCGGCTTCAATAAGCTGAGTGATCTCATCATCTTTACTGTACCAAACTTGATTTAGCCACCTTTGAAATATAACGCGCTCATCTTTGTTATTGAAATAGTCGTCACCAATCACGCCTGACTGGCGTAATTCGTCAATAGATTGAACCTTCACCCTTACTTGAACTTGCTTCACTTTTCCTGAAACAAAATCCCAAAAGCTTGGTGTTCCGCCGGGATAATAAATGGTGACATCAACTAACGTGTGAAGATGGGTTTGCATGGCATCGAGCACAAAAGCAATCCCTCCAGCTTTGGGTTTGAGTAGGTGCTTAAAAGGTGAGGCCTGACGCGCATATTTATCCTCTGTATAACGGGTACCCTCAACGAAATTCATGATACTAACAGGCTTAAAACGGAATTTTTCACAGGCTTTACGAGTGGTTTCGAGATCTTTACCTTTCAAATGTGGGTTTTTGGCAAGAAATGACTTTTTATAACGTTGCATAAATGGGAAATCGAGAGCCCACCACGCCAAACCCAGTACCGGGACCCAAATAAGCTCTTTTTTAAGGAAGAATTTTAGGAAGGGGATTTTCCGATTAAAGATGCGTTGTAACACGACAATATCTACCCATGAGCGATGATTGGCAATGATTAAGTACCAATCGTTCATCGATAGGGAGTCTATACCTTTTATGTCCCAAGTCGTGCGGCTAGTCAGTCGTTGATTTAGGTTGTTCAAACTAACCCAAGCCGTGGCGCAATTATCTAAGAAATAGGACATGAAAGTTTGCCAAGGCTTAATTGGGATAAGCTTGAAAAACGAGAAAAATATTATAGGAATAGACCAAAAGAGGGTATTTAAAACGTAACCTAAAAATGAAATAGTGCCTATGATATGACGCATTATGTACGAACCTAAAAACGCTGTGAAAGTGTAAACACGAAAAAGCGCCGATTATATACGGATTTAATCGCGTGTGCGCTATGTGAATATGGGAATTTACAGGCTTTTGGTGCTTCATTCCTTTGAGGTGAAAACATTTATCCCCAAAATAAAGAAACCAATTTGTAAATTCCTAAAGAAGAAACGAATACCACGATAATTCCACCTAAGGTGTTGCTGATGGGACCATTGGTATAATCTCCCAAAATGTCTTGCTTATTCATTACCCAGAGCAAGAAGATGGCAATAAATGGCAAAAGTAATCCATTACTGGCTTGAGCAAACAAAATAGCCGATAAAGGAGTGATACCAATAAAGCAAACTCCCGTACCGATAGCCAAAACAAAGAACCACGTTAATCGAAAAGCGAACCCTTTGGGCGAGCTAGACCAACCAAATACAGCACAGATGGTATAAGCGGCAGCGAGTGGGGCGGTTACTGCACTGGTGATACCTGCACTTAATAGCCCAATCGCAAAGAAAAGCTTAGCTTGTTCACCAAGAAGCGGTTCAAGTTGTAAGGCTAAATTTTGTGTGTTGGGCGCAATACCATGAGTGAAAAAAGCGGCGGCCGATGTACAGACGATTGCCAACGTAATGAGCCCTCCAATGGCAATGGCAACACTGCTATCTATGCGAATTCGGGCCATGTCTTTGTTATATACATATTGAGTTTGGCCCTCTTTTGAGCGTGCATTTAGGCTGTGTTTGGCAACACTCGCGTGAAGAAATAAGTTGTAAGGAACAATGGTGGTACCAATCAATGCAATGGCAGTAAGTAAGCTACCACTCGGCACGCTTGGTGTGAAAAGGGATGTGAGTATTTCACCAAAATCAGGTTCGGCATACCACAGGGTGGTGATAAATACTGCACTCATGAGCACTACCAGTATTGTGAGTACATTGCGAATGATGCTAAAGGTCCCCGTCGCTAAAAGCAGTGCCGAGAAAACAGAAATGATCAGCGTCCACTGAACTAAGCTACCATCCGATAAGTTTTGTAAACCTATGGCTGCACCCGTTAAGTTACCCGCTTGATAGGCTGTGTTACCAAAGCCAATAGCGCAGACCACTAACAATAAAGCGATGTAGCGAAGTGGGGCGAAGTGAATACTTGCTTTAATTGCTTCAGCAAGACCCTGTTGTGTGACAAGGCCCAGTCTTGCTGACATTTCTTGTAAGATGATGGTCGCAATTACGGAAAAGGTGACAATCCAAGTCAGCGAATAACCATATTGCGCACCAGCCAGTGTTGCAGTTGTAACTGTGCCAGGGCCGATAAAAGCCGCTGTAATGAGAAATCCGGGGCCGAGTCTACTCATATTATTATTCTTTTAGTTGTCGGGAGCTTCATCCTAGCACAAGTTCGTTTTTGTTAAAGGAGGCTACTGCTCAGTTAATGGCTTCCTAAACTTGAGGGTCCAGCGGTCGGTTTGTCCGGTGACTTTTTTATCGCCCACCTCAAGCGTCAGTGAGTCCTGTGATCGATAGTGTAGATCACTAAAGTCGATAAATTCAAAACCCGCTTCAAGAATTTCTTTCATTGCTAAAACGGGATCAAATCGCCGCCTGTTTTCGTTATTCGGTGGTTCCATATGTCGAGCTGTATGACTGACCAGACCGTAAATACCGCCGGGCTTAAGTGCCTTATAAACCGCTTCATTTAGTGATTTGCGACCAATTTCATTAAAGTTTTGATAGTTACGAAACGTCAAAACCATATCAACGTTATCGGCCCCTAACGTTTCGATATCTGCGGTGAGATAGGCTGAACCATTGTCTCGCCAGTAGCTTGCTTTTTCTTCTAGCACGATGGCTTTTTCGAAACCGGGCTTTACAAGTAGTTGGTCTTTAATGCGGTTGGCATTCATTACCGCATAATATTGCCCATTTTCTTTTAAGGTTGGAGCAAGCAGTTTACTGTACCACCCTGCTCCAGGAATGAGCTCAATGACTCGCATATTGTCTCGAAGGCCAAAAAACGCCAAAGTTTCAATAGGTTTACGGTTTGCGTCTCTTGCTTTTTCTTTTGCGCTTCTAAGATCAGATTTTAATGCTTGCTCAAGTTTCATTTTTGTTTGAGCGAAGTCATCTGCAACTGTTGTGAAACTCATAGCACTGATTAGAAATACGAGTGCTAGTTTTTTCATTTTCGTTCTCCAATTTGTACAACAAGGTCATCATGGGACCTACTCGTAAAACAGGCTTAAAGATGGCTCGGATGTTTGTATATCACGCCGTCTTTCATTACAAAAATAACCTGCTTCATATTGTCGATATCTTTTAATGGATTTCCTTTTACCGCTACTAAATCGGCTAACTTGCCAGCTTCAATAGTACCTAGCGTTTCCTCAACGCCTAGAAGTGCTGCTCCATGAAAAGTTGCGCTACGAATCGCATCGATAGGTTTCATTCCCGCTTCGACCATGTAGCTAAATTCATTACCGTTATCCCCATGTGCAGACACGCCGGAATCGGTACCAAAAGCGATATTTACGCCTGCTTTGTAAGCTTTTTTGAAGGTGTTTTGGATAATAGGCCCAATTTTGGCAGCTTTGGGGCGAACAATCGGGGGGAAAAATCCGTCAATTTTGGCTTTTTCTTCCACCCATTTTCCTGCTGCAATGGTGGGAACATAATAGGTGTTGTGATGCTTCATGAGTCGCATGGTTTCATCGTCCATATAGGTACCATGTTCAATTGAACTGACACCTGCTTTGATGGCTCGCTCCATGCCTTTTTTACCGTGAGCATGAACCGCTACTTTCATGCCGTAGTCGGTGGCGGTTTGTACAATAGCTTCTAACTCGTCCATCATAAATTGTGGATTTTGGCCGCTTTTAGCGAGGCTTAAAACGCCTCCTGTAGCTGTTATTTTGATCAAGTCTGCGCCGTCTTTGTAGCGCTGCCTAACGGCTTTTCGGGCTTCTGCAATACCGTTAATCACACCTTCTCTTGGGCCTGGATCGCCCATTAAATCGAAGCTACGACCATTTGTAGGGTCAGCATGACCGCCGGTTGTCGCTAATGACTTTGCTGCGGTATAAATACGAGGACCTGTGATGTGTCCACGATTAATGGCATTACGTAAAGCAACGGTTTCATTGTGACCGTCACCCAGATTTCTTACAGTTGTAAAGCCTGCCATTAGCGTACGTTTGGCGTACACAACGCCTTGGAGGGCGTAGTCCGCTTCATTATTTGTAAAGCGTTTTGTATAAGATTGTGGGCTTTGTTCTGAGGTGATATGTACATGCATATCCATTAAGCCGGGTAATAAAGTGGCATTCTTTAGACTAACGACCTCATCACCTTTCTCCGGTGACATAAAGCCTGTTCGTATTTCTACAATTTTGTTGTTTTCTATTACAACGGAGGAGTTTGACAGCACTTCAAGGCTGTTGGCAGGGATGACACTACCAGCATGGATAATGGTTTTGGCGTGTGCAAAAACACAATTAAAAGCGAGTGTGAAAAGGATAATGCGTTTTTTCATCTTAATATTTTTCATGTTTGCCTGCCGGCTATTGCAACAACATTGCTTTACTTAAGCAAGTGAATTTTAACTGGAAAGTCCAGTGGGTGGGATAAAATGATTACCATCGGTATAATATTTTATACCAAGAATAAGTGGAAATATTTTAGGGATTGTCTAATCGATCTGGCCGAGGCTAAACGAGTAATTTCCACTTTTTACCATTAGATGAGACATACCTTTTTCATCTGTCTCTATCCTACCTAATTCAACGAGTTGGTAGAAAACATTCTGATGAAAGCGGGCAAATAAATTATCTCTCACTTTTACATAAGGCAGGTGAGTTTGATGTTGTTGGTGATAACGAAGTTCGACCGGGTGTTCTTCCCCAACAATGAATTCAATGCCTTCTTTTGTCGTCAAAAGTAGGTTATCTAATTCAAATCGCCAATGCGTGATGATGAAAGGAACGTCTTCTACTTGAATACCCACTTTTTCAATAGGTGTAACCAAATAGTATTGTTCGTTTTCGTGCTTTAGAACGCTGGAAAACAGAGTAACTAGTGCATTTCGTGTGATGGGGGTTCCGTTGTAACACCATGAGCCATCTTGTTTGATGACAATGTCGATGTTGCCGCAAAAAGGTGGGTTCCATAAATGCACAGGAGCCGCTTTGGGGGATTGCCCTTTAAGTTGCTCCTGTAATCTGGATAAATCCACTCGCCTTATTCCACCTCGGTTTGCAAGGCGGAACGTATTTCACGAAGTTTAGCTTTAATGAGTCGCATGTTCTCGGGGCCGGTTCGCAAGAGCTGTTTTTGCGGACCTGACAATGCCTCGATACGTTCATTTCGGTATTTGTACATGACGCTGTCGCTGTATACTTCCACCGGAACTGGAATTTCCGGGGTATCTAGCAGGTGGTCAATGGCAGTTAGTAGGCGTTCCGAGAAGTCCTCGTCTGGGTCTCCTATCTGCATATATACTTCGTCTAACGCTGGCTTATAAGTGTGATACAGCGACATGAGTTTTTCGACTTCTATAGAGTCTAATGCTTCTGCGTATACGGTGTAGCGTTTAAAACTTGCTGCATCAATCCATTCTTTATCTGCTTGGCGATATACTCTAAATTCCGAGTTGGGAACCTGTAAGAAGCGATGGTTATCCGCAAGTTCATAATCGGCTAGATTGTTGCTAAACACCA
Source organism: Alteromonas sp. a30 (assembly GCF_026788005.1). Classification (GTDB taxonomy): domain Bacteria; phylum Pseudomonadota; class Gammaproteobacteria; order Enterobacterales; family Alteromonadaceae; genus Paraneptunicella. The sequence continues at coordinate 316,764 of NZ_JABEPE010000003.1, read as the reverse complement.
CGAAGCGTCTGATGATGTCACTGTCAACTAGCACTTGAGCTAACTCAGGAATTTCACTTAATGCAACAACGGCTGTTTTCACTGCTGCATCGCTAATGTCCAATGGCTCTTCAACGGGTTCGAGTGTTTCCGTTGGTGGCATTTCCGTTGGCATCGGTTTCTCGGGCAGAGGCTCGGGTTCAACTTCCGGTTCAGGCTCTACCTCATCCACTAAGGTGGATTGAGAAGGTTGCATTTCAGGTTTGGGTTGAGGAGCTTGGGAAAGGTTTTCATCAGAAGATGAGTTTAAAAAATATACACCAAGTAAAACCACAACAATTACGGCCGCAATTACTAAGTGCAGATTCATGGAGGGTTTTGCTGTGTTGCTTTGTTCTGGAGTATCTGAGTCTGTCATTTTTTGTGGAGCAATCTCGTCTTTCACTGTCACATACGTTACTGGAATGTAGCGACATTTGCATTAAAAAACCGTCAATTAATTTAACAAACTTGTTAAAAAATAGCCTAATCAAACTAATCGTTTTAAACTGAAACCTCGCTGAACTTTGGATAGAGCATAGCAATGAATATAATACTAATAGCTATACCTTTTTTCTTTCTATTAATCGCGCTGGAAATAATCACAGATAAGATTAGAAAGACCCAATATTATCGCCTCAACGATGCTATCAGCAGCCTGACCCTAGGCATTGTTAGTCGAGCAACGGACATCGCCAAAAAGTTTGTTCCTTTCACTTTATATGTGTTGTTTGTTGAGCATATTTCAATAGTGCAGTTGCCAGATTCGCTTTGGGTTTGGGTGCTCGCCTTTGTGATGTACGACTTTTGTTATTATTGGACGCACAGAATGTCTCATGAGATTAATGTGCTTTGGGCGGCTCATGTCGTTCATCATTCCAGTGAAGAATACAATTTAACTACAGCATTGCGGCAAACAAGTGGTGGCTTTTTAACGTGGATTTTCTATATTCCTATGGCGCTGATTGGCATTCCTTGGGAAATTTTCCTTGCTGTGGGTGCTCTGAACCTTGTGTATCAATTTTGGGTGCACACACGTCATGTGCCGAAATTAGGTTGGTACGAGTTAATATTTGTTACCCCTTCCAATCACCGTGTGCATCATGCACAAAATGAGGTTTATATTGATAGAAACTACGGTGGCGTGTTTATTCTTTGGGATCGTATGTTTGGTACTTTCCAAGAAGAATTAGAAGATGAACCTTGTATTTATGGAATCAGAAAGCCATTAGCAAGTTGGAATCCTATCTGGGCGAATCTACATTTCTATTGGCAACTGATGAAAGATGCATGGCGAACGGACAGTTGGAAAGACAAGTTCCGCATTTGGTTTAAGCCTACGGGGTGGCGTCCTGCCGATATGGAAATTAAGGATCCAATTGTGCCTGCGGATTTAAGTAAATTTAAGAAGTTTGATATTGAAATTACGGGTTGGCAAAAGTGCTATGCATTGTTGCAGCATTTGATTTTAATTGTTGCTGCATTAACGGTTATGATGAATTTAGCGAGCTACTCCAATGCTCAAATAGTCGCTGGTGTTGTGTTCACTATTTACGCCAGTATTAGCCTTAGTTTAGTATTATCTAACGCTCGCTGGTTTAAAGCGGCGGAGTTTATTAAACACGGAGGTTTTATCGCGTTAATGCAAGTTCTGGGGGCAGCACCTTGGCTGTCTCAAATTGCGCTTGGTTTAGTGGTGCTTAGCTTGCTTGTATTGGTCGTTACAATGAAGCAATCAATTGATAAGCAAATTGAAAATAGTTCAGGCGTTAATCCAACAGCGAATCAATAGCGAAGCTATAACGATGAGTGACAAGGGGCGAAATTGAAAATATTTTGCTGCCCTTAAGAAGAAAGTGAATCAAGAATGCAGAAATAAAAAACCTCGCCGAAGCGAGGTTTTTTTGTATTTGCTTGTTAGCAGTAATCTTAGAAGGAAACGCGAACGTTACCGAAGATACGACGACCAACAACATCATAGATGGCTTGGTCACTGTTATCAGACGTGATGTACGCTGGAGGCAACTTGTCGAACAAGTTACGAACACCCAAGCCAACTGCTACGTTGTCGCTTAGGATGTACGTTGCTGATAAGTCGTGAGTTACCATAGAACCAACGAACGCAGGTGATGTATCTTCAGGAGTGTCGCCACCTGGAGAAACGTCGAACTGAGCTGAACGGTCGGAGAAACGAGTTAACCAGCGAACAGAAAGGTCATCTAGCGTGTATTCAGCAGATAGACGGAATTGGAACTCAGGATCACCAACTTCGCCTTTTTCTACGTTGATTTCATCAGGACGGCTTTGGAATTCAAAGCGCTCTAAGCTGATAAGCTTGTTGCCAATCAAGTTGAAGTTCATTTCACCCGGTAAATCAAACATTGCTAGGTCAGTTTTGTAACGAGCTTGGAGTTCAACACCGCTAGTGTTAAATGCCGCTGCGTTTAAGAAACCAGAACGAACTAATTCGATGTCGTTAGTGTTCGGATTACGGTCAACTGAACTACAGAAAGAATCATCAAGACCACCTGTTGCATCAACACAGTTATCGATAATGTCTTGAGAAGCTACTTGGATGATAGCGTCTTCAATTTCGATGTCATAGTAGTCAACAGTTAAAGAGAAACCTTCTAAGAAAGAGGTTGGTGTCCATACGATACCAGCAGTCAACGAGTCTGATTTCTCAGGTGTTAAGTCTGGGTTACCACCAGAAATAGTGTTGATACTCACGTTATCGTTTGCTTCGAAACCAGCAGGAATACCAAGTGCCGCACAGTTTGCTGCACGATCTGGATCGTCATTGATATTGTCTACGTCACACGGGTCGTTGATGTTAGCAAAGCCTGGAGATTGTGGGCTAAATGCTTCGTCGATGTTTGGCGCACGTACGGCTTCACTGATTGTTGCACGAACACGGAAGTCTTTGATTGGCGCATAAATCAGGCCAACCTTCCATGCATCAATACTACCCGCGTGTGAGTAGTCAGAGTTACGGTATGCGGCATCAATTGTTAATTCTTCAGCGAATTCCAAGCCAGCCAAAATTGGGAAGCTTACTTCGATGAAGTAATCGTTTACGTGATAACCACCGAATGCATCAGGTGTTGCTGCACCAGTTAACACGTCACTCTTAGTGAACTCATCAGTAACGGTTTGAGAATACTCTTCACGGTATTCGTAACCTAAAGCGATACCGATAGCTCCACCTTGTAAGTTTAAGAACTCAGAAGTATCGAATGTTAAGCTACCACTGATTAGTTCTTGCGTGATTTTGTCATCACGAACCGTGTCGGCAGATACCCAATCTTCTGCTTCAGCAGATGCGTTGTTGAAACCAAATGGGTTGTAAGCAACACAGTTTGCAGCGTCTACTGTGGCTGGATCAACATAACCATCGCCTTGTGCTGATGCAACTTGGCTACGACAAGCAGCCGCGCCAGTTTCTGGGTCGATTACTGAGTCAAGAGCAGCTAGGAAGTTGCCAACGATCAAGTCGCTGTTTGTACGGCGAATGTTTGTGGTTTCACCGTAAATATAGTAAGTGTCGAAGTTGAAATCAGTTTCGCTAATAGTGAATGCGCCACGTAAGCCACCTACGAAACGGAATAATTCACGTTCGTTTGAAGCAGAGCGGTTACCTAATTCAGCAAAGAATTTAGAGAAAGTCGCATTTTGGAAGCCTTCATCTAAAAGTGTTTGTCTGTCTGCGTCACTCAAAAATGCGTTATCAGCAACATTAACGGAAACGTTACCAAAACGGAAAGAAGGTTGGAACTGCTGAGAAATGTCCGATCTTACGTATTTCGCATCTGAGTAGAATTGAATGTTGTCGTTAATATCGTAGCTGAACGTACCACCGATAGTGTCACGGTGAACACCCGGCTGATAGTTTTCATAGTCGTTCAACTGGAAGCAGTAATCACAGCCATTTGGGAAGCTACCGAATGCAAAACTGTTGTCGTATTGACGGTCAGTTTGACGAACTAAGTTACCTGCATTATCGAATACCCAAAGTGAACCTGGGCCACCAAATGGGTTGATGACACCGTTTTCGTCGATACGCTCAGAAACAACGTTTGGTACGCGTAAACGATCAGGAATGCCGTCATTTTCACCAGTGTCATCTGGGTTTGCAATCGTTCCCCAGTTGCCTGCTTGGCGAAGGTCTGTTGCAAGCGTTTCTTGCAAGTAGTCGCGAGATGCGAAGAAGGTGACGTTACCTTTTCCGTCAGCTACGTCTGCACCGCCTAAGATGCTGAATTGGTGGTTACGAGCACCAACGCCTTCTAGCGAGCTTGCGCCTGAAGCATTGAACTCAAAACCTTCGAAGTCTTTCTTAAGAATAACGTTAACTACGCCCGATACCGCATCAGAACCGTAGACCGCAGATGCACCACCTGTGATTACTTCTACACGTTCGATTAGAGATGCTGGGATAGTTGATAAGTCAACCTGTGAAGTGCCTGGCGCACCTGCTACGTGACGCTTACCGTTAACAAGTACCAATGTACGAGTCGCTTCTAAGCGGCGTAAGTCAGCAGAAGAGATACCCGCGAACGCGTTGCTGCCGTTGTTACCGATAACGGTATCAGTTGCACCAATTGCAGGTAATTCTGCAAGGATTTGGCCTAAATCAGGCGTACCAAATTGCGCAATGTCTTTTGCTTCAAGTGTAAGAATAGGTGTGGGTTGAGAAAGTTCTGGACGAGCAATGCGTGAACCTGTTACTTCGATACGCTCTGCTGTATCTTCTTCTTCTGCAGAGAAGGCTTGTGTTGCGGGTAGAGCAAACACACCTCCAATCAAGCCTAGCGTTACCGCACGGCTTAGCTTTGTTTTCAACATCATGGTTATGTTCCCGGTGAATGTAGTGTTTTATTACATTATTATTTTGCTTTTTATTTTTGCCTTAAAGTGAAAGGCAAGGAGGCCATACTACCTCCAACTTTATAGGGGTTCAATATGTTGGATGAAAGTAAGGATGCTTTGTGAAGGCATGGGTTAATTATAAAACCAATGTATTTGGGTTTATGAAAAGGTTGTTGGTTTTTTGAGTCTTTGCTGAGTAAAAAATGAACTATTTGATTTTAATTGGTGCTGATAGGTTAGTTATATTTTCACCAAAAATCAGTGTTTGAACTTCTTTCCCTATCTCAATGTTGACTCGATTCACTTGATCCGGCCATATATCGCGCAATGCGTTGTGAGATAGCGTAATTTTAGTGAGAGCAGAGGGAATAGGCATTTCCTGATATACCCAGAAGTAGAGCCCATCCAATTCGTAACCAACCGTTTCTAAAGGGATAAGGGATTTCGGCGATGTGTGTAAATTGAAGTTGTCAACGACGTATCGTGTAAACGTTTGCTGTGTTGATTCTGAGCCAATGATATCTGCCTGTTTACCAAATATTTCATAAACCGCATGTTCTGCATCGTGCAGGCTGAATCTGTGCATTACTTCAATATTGTTAGTATTTGGATTAAACAGCACTTTGATGTAAGCCAATTTCTGCTGATGCGCATAAACGGAATGAGAGATGGCAAGCAATAAACAAGCAAGCAGGGGAGTTAACCCCCTGCTGCTTTTAGTGATAAAAGTCCGTATAAATTGATTCATTAATAGCTAATATTATTGTGTTTGATTAATCTTCGTTTCTCAACTCAAGGGTTGATTCAAACATAATATCGCGATTTTCGTAGCCTTTCTTTTTCTTCGATTTATAAGTCTCGATACGAGAAGGCAAAATCTTTCTTGGGAAGTGGTTATTATTGATGTCCACATCTGCGGTTTGCCAACGAGGGTCGACAACAACGCTCTGAATTTCCTTGTCTTTGTCGGTAACAATCAACTTATTAACGGCTTTAGGAGAGCGGCGCCAAATTTCCGCAGGTAGCGTCAGCATTTCTGTTTCGCCGTCTGTATAAGTGATTTCCAAAATGATTGGCATGACTAAACCACCTAGGTTGCTAAAAGACATGACATAGTAGTTTTTGTCTTCTTTTACTGCGCGCTCTAGGGTTGCTCTTTCCCAATCTTCTAACTTATTTAGGAAGCTTTGGTAATGATTACGTTGTTTATTGGTGACGGTGTAGCGGTCATGGTTATCATAGAAGTCGGTCACATCTTGATTACGCTCAACCCACGTTTTTCCTTCTTTTTGATTACGTTCAACACTGATTGACATGGGTTTGTCTTTTTCTGCATCACGCTCACGGCTGAAATCGATGTCGGGATCGTGCGTGTCCAAACGTAATTTTTCAATTTTATCAATGGAAATATCGACATGGTCTGTGGAATAAAACCAACCTCGCCAGAACCAATCTAAATCAATACCGGATGCTTCTTCCATTGTGCGGAAGAAGTCTGCTGGTGTTGGGCGCTTGAACATCCAACGACGTGCATATTCTTTGAAGGCAAAATCGAACAATTCTCTGCCTAAAATAGTCTCACGCAAAATGTTGAGGGCAGTTGCCGGCTTATGGTAGGCATTAGGTCCAAAGTTCAGAATGCTATCCGATTGCGTCATAATGGGGACTTGAACCGGTGATTTCATGTAATCAGTAATGTCTGATGGCTCGTTACCCCACGGAATTGTTGGATCCCATTCCCGGCCAGCGATAGCGTCGAGAAAACTATTCAAGCCTTCATCCATCCAACTCCACTGACGTTCGTCGGAGTTCACTGTCATGGGAAAATAGATATGGCCAATTTCGTGAAAAATGACACCTAGCAAGAAGCGTTTTTCCGATAGTGAATAGGTGCGCGAACCGTCATCACGTAGCTTCGTCCGCGGGCCGTTAAATGTGATCATGGGGTATTCCATGCCACCAACAGGACCATTAACAGATTGAGCTGTTGGGTAGGGATAATCGAAAGAGAAACGACTGTAGACTTCCATCGTATGGATCACGGCCTCGGTCGAATATTTGGACCAAAGTTCGCCACCTTCTTTGGGATAAAAGGACATTGCCATTACGCTAGGCTGGATGTTACCACCTTGATGATAACCCTTTGCATCCCAGATGAATTTGCGAGAAGAAGCCCAAGCAAAGTCTCGTACATTATCAGCTTTAAACACCCATGTTTTGGTTTCGTCTGAGCCTTCCTTCTCATTTTCTAAAGCTTCTTCTTTTGTCACAATCAACACAGGACGCTTGGTGTTTTTGGCTTTTTCCAAGCGCTGGCGTTGTGTTTTCGTTAACACTTTTTTCGGATTTGCTAATTCGCCCGTAGCGGAAACGATATGGTCTGCTGGCACTGTCATTGCGACTTCATAGTCGCCAAACTCCAGAGTAAACTCTCCTCGACCAAGGAATGATTTATTGTGCCAAGCTTCATAGTCTGTGTATGCCGCTAGGCGAGGGAACCACTGTGCAAGTAGGAAGATGTCGTTACCACCTTCTCTTGCATCATCTGGGAAGTGCTCGAAGCCAGAACGGGCGGAAACGGCATTTTCTTCCAGAATGTTAAAAGTAAAATCAAGTGAGAAGGTAACAGATTCGCCCGGTTTTAATGGTTCTTTTAAATCAACACGCATGAGGGTGTCGACAATGGTAGCCTTTAATTCATTTCCTTTGTTGTCCTTCACATTGGATACAACGAAGCCCAGTGGGCGGTCTGTCATGGAGTGTTGTTGACGTAAGTAGTCTAGCGTCATTCCAGCAGGTTTTTTATCGTTGGCTAATCGCGTTCCTGGTCCGCGAGTGGCGTTGTCACCAAAGGTAATGGAGCGTTCGGAAATGGAGTCTTTGCGAAAACGGTTTTGATCTAAATGAAGCCATAAGTAACGCAGCGTATCAGGTGAATTATTCTGATAAACAATGGCTTCACTTGCCGTAATAGTACGCTGTTCTTCGTTTAGTGTTGCTTGAATTTTGTAGTCGACCTTTTGTTGCCAATATCCCGTTCCTGGTTCACCCGCTGCATTACGGTAAAGGTTCGGTGTTGGAAGAGTTTCTTCCAATTGTCGAAACTTGTCTTCGAAATCGCCTTTGGTCTGATTGATAGCGGCGATCGCAGGCGCTACGGTCAAGGTAAAGAGGACAAGCGCTTTTGATGTCCAATTAAACATAATTCTCTCCATTAAGACTGGCTTGAGGGGGCAAGGGCCGGGCTACGGCGGTCACTTAAACTGGCGTCACAACTTACACCATGGTACTAATTGTAGCAACTAAGACCCGCTCAAAAGCAGATAACGTGCGGTTAAGTGATTATTTGCTCAAATTGATAAAAATATATGGCTAACGGCCCAATTAAAACATCGGCATTACCCGGTTTCTGCCCAGATTTTTAGCATCATAAAGTTGCTTGTCGGCTTGACCGATTAAGTCGGATAAATCACTGCAATCAGAAAGCTGAGAAACACCGAATGAGGCGGTAATCCCCTCGATCATTTGTCCACTTTTCTTGTCTTTGAGTTGCAGCTTCTCTATGCCTCTACGCATTACTTCAGCTTGGTGAACCGCTCGTTTTAAATCCACGCCAGGTAACAAAATAGTAAATTCTTCTCCACCAAAGCGAAAGGCCATTGCCCCATCACGGCAGCTCATTTGTAACTTTTTGCCAACCCCTTTCAGCACTTTGTCACCCATTAAGTGGCCGTGGTCATCGTTAAAGTGTTTGAAGTGATCGATGTCAACGAGGATCATAGATAACACTTCTTGGTTTTGCAGGGATTGCAATTCAGCATCGAAAAAGCGACGGTTGTATAGTCCGGTTAGTGCATCATTTAGCGCATATTCTTGGGTCTTTGCTAACTCGGCTCGGAGTTGTGCAATTTCCTTTTCTGCGCTGTTTAATGCGGAGCTGAAGTTAAGTGTGCTACGGCGAATTTCCTTAGCGTCTTTGGTGAGGTTACGAACCAATCCCATAACCTCTTCAACAGACCAGCCTTCTTTTTCGACTTTTTGGAGATCATCTAGCCGATTATCCATCGAGTCTTTGAATACATTGGTGTCGCTACGTGTATCTTTTACGGTTTGGGATAGTTCAATCACCATGGCTTCAAGCGTCTTACGTAGTTGCCAAGACGTGACTTCTTGTTTATCGGCAATATGATTTCGGTAAAGCTCTAAAGCTTTCATTTCAGAAAGCGTTTCGGTGTGCGTCAGGATGTTGTCGAGTGTGTCGTTTAATTCCGGTGTGTCGTTTGCTGCATAGGTATACCAAAGTGCGTAATTCGTAGGAATAGCAGGCATTTTATGCTTTAACATCAGTGGCACAGTTTTTTTCAGAATCTTAAAGGATTGTTCCAGATTATCCTTGGGCATCCATAAAGCTCCATCGGCATCGTATAGTTTGTTTATTTTAGCAAAGCCTGTGTGCGCTTCGTTAGCTTTTTAAAACCATTTTAATTTATCGTGCAAACTAACGACGCTACCCACGATAATTAAGGTCGGCGGCTTAAGTGCTTCTTGCTCCGCTTTAGCGACAATATCCGTTAAGGTGCCTGTTACAACGCGCTGTTGTTCACATGTTGCAGATTGTACCAGTGCGATTGGCATATCTTTAGGCATTCCATGTTGGACCAGTTGTTTGCAAATAATGGGAAGCCCAGTCAATCCCATATAAAAAACCAGTGTTTGGCCTTTCTGAACAAGTGCGGGCCAGTCTAAGTCAATGGTATCTTCTTTTAAGTGGCCCGTGGCAAAGACAACGGACTGAGCATGATCTCTGTGAGTTAGTGGAATGCCTGAATAGCTCGCAGCTCCGGTGGCTGCGGTTATTCCCGGTACCACTTGAAAGTCTATGTTGTATTGGAACAGGGTTTCGATTTCTTCTCCGCCACGGCCAAATATGAATGGATCGCCGCCTTTTAAGCGCACAACACGCTGACCCGCTAAAGCTCGTTCAACTAGGAGTTGATTGATTTCGCCTTGAGGTAAGGTGTGATTGCTTTTGGCTTTGCCCACATAAACCTTTTCAGCATCGCGTCGCACCATTTCTAAAATGTCTTTTGATACTAAGCGATCGTAAACCACCACATCGGCTTTTTGCATTAAACGCAGGGCTTTAAAAGTTAAAAGCTCGGGATCGCCCGGTCCTGCCCCTATTAAATAAACAGCGCCTTTTTTGGCGCCTTCTTCGGCCGTTTGAGATTCAACCTGCGTTAAACGCTGAATTAACGCTGTTTCTGCTTTTGTTTCTTGATTGTTGTATATATGTTCGGCGACATCACCTTCCATTACTTCTTCCCAAAAGGCACGGCGTGCATCCACATCGGAAAATGCGGCTTTTACGCGGTCTCTAAAACGCTGAAAAAGTGTGCCGAGCTTGCTAATGCTATGCGGTAAGACAGTTTCTAATTTTTGTCGAATATAACGCAGTAATACCGGAGCTGAACCTCCACTGCTTAGGGCAACTACAATCGGTGAGCGGTCTACAATGGCTGGAGTGATGAAACGACACAGTGGTGTGTTATCAACCACATTTACCATGATGCCTTTGTCACGCGCAATTTGATGTATATGTGCGTTGAGGTGGTTGTTGTCTGTGGCGACGAATATCAACGTTTGTGTTGAAACGTCTTTGTCTTGGAATCGACGTTGCTCGAATTGGATTCGACCTTGTTGAGCATATTGCAATACGGTATTGCAAGCATCAGGTGCAATGACATGAATTCGAGCTTCGGTTTTGAGTAGTAATTCGATTTTTCGAGCCGCGACTTCGCCAGCTCCAACAACAAGGCAATCTTGGTCTTGTGTATCAACAAATATAGGAAAGTAGCGCATGGGCTTTACCGATTATTTCATCAGGGCGCAAAGGCACGCAGTTAATTCTGCGTGCATTATGCCTAAATCTCTTATAACCAATAAATAAGTTAAATGGATTTAATATAACTAAATTTTAGCTTTCACGGTTTTTTCTTTCTACCCATTCGCGGATATCAAGTTTTTGCCCAGCCACGCGCGTGTTCTTTAGGGTTTGAGATATGTCTGATGGCATGCCTTCTGGTAGATCAACGGTGCTGAAATTGTCGTAAATTTCAATTGCACCGATGTATTGGCTATCTATGCTCGCTTCGTTAGCAATAGCACCAACGATGTTACCGGGTTTTACTCCGTGTGAGCGTCCAACAGCAATACGGTATCTTTGCATGCCTTTTTCAGGCTTGCTTGAACGAGAGCGATTGCTACGTTCACGACCTTCGCGTTTCCCACCACGTTCACGACCTTCGCGATTATCTCGGCCTTTACCGCCTTCTTTTTCACGGCGAGGGCTGGAAGAGATGTCTGGTACGTCGGATTCTCTCAATATAAGCGGCTCGTCACCTTGCGCCAACTTTGCGAATGCTGACAATAGTTGCTCTGGTGATGCTTCAGTTTCTTTTTGAATGGCTTCAATAACGGGAAGCAGGGCGTCAGTGACGTCTTCTTCCAATGCCTCACAAACACGCTCTTTGAATTTCTGCAAACGAGACTCGTTCATTTCCGTTAAGGTTGGAATTGGCATTGGGTCCATTTTCTGCTTAGTTGCTCTTTCAATGGTTCTAAGCAAACGCATTTCACGGTGTGAAACGAACAAGATCGCATCACCGGTTCTACCTGCGCGGCCAGTACGACCGATGCGGTGAACGTAAGATTCTGTGTCGTAAGGTACGTCGTAGTTAACAACGTGACTAACGCGATCAACGTCAAGACCACGGGCGACTACGTCTGTTGCAATTAAAATATCAATCTTGCCTTGTTTAAGACGTTCAACGGTGCGTTCACGTGATTTTTGTGGAATATCACCATTGAGTGGCTCGACATCGTATCCACGTGCGCTGAGCTTTTCAGCCAATTCAACGGTTGCGGTTTTGGTGCGGACGAAAATAATGACGCCATCAAAGTTCTCAACTTCGAGCACTCGCGTTAATGCCGACAGTTTATGGTGGCCCGTAACCTGACAGAACCGCTGACGAATACTATTTGCGGTGCTGGTTTTAGAAGCAATTTTGATGGTTTCTGGGTTGTTTAAGTATTTGCTTGCAATCTTTTGAATGGGGGCTGGCATGGTGGCCGAAAATAGCGCTGTTTGGCGACCATCAGGTGCTTGTGACAAAATCCATTCAACATCATCAATAAAGCCCATGCGTAACATTTCATCGGCTTCGTCTAATACCAACATTTTAAGATTCGACAAATCAAGAGTTTTGCGTTTGATATGGTCGATTACACGGCCCGGAGTACCAACAATGACTTGCGTTCCACGCTTCAATTGGCGAATTTGGTTATCATAAGATTGACCGCCATAAATAGGCAGCACACGAAGTTGGCGGTTAAAGCTTGCATACGCTTGGAATGCTTCCGCTACTTGAATCGCAAGCTCACGAGTTGGGGCCAATACCAACAATTGCGGCGCTTTTAATTGGTCATCTATTTTTGACAGCATTGGCAAGGCAAATGCTGCGGTTTTTCCCGTTCCAGTTTGCGCTTGACCGATTAGATCTCGCCCTTCTAGTAAATAAGGGATTGTCGCGGCTTGGATAGGAGAAGGTTTTTCGTAACCGATTTTGTCCAGCGCGTCTAGAATCGGTTGAGGTAATTTTAAATCTTTAAAGCTTATAGATACATCAGAAGTCATTGAAATACTCGTTTAGGTCAGTGATCCATCGCTGAACTCTTCATCTGTAACATTAAGCATAGATCAGCACTGGAAGAAATGGGCGAGCATTGTAGTAGAAAATCGATTTGTTTGCCACCAAATACCACTAATTTAATAAAGGTTTTATAGGAAAACACTGCATTTGTGTGAATTTTTATTTAAGAATCCTATTTTTACTAACTGCTGTGCGTATTTTGTACTTTCGATGATGTTAGGTCAGTCTGTAGGTTTTGAATTTCCTCTGTTTCATCAAATTAACCTTGTGTTTACAAAAAATACAATAATGTAAAAATATAACCCGATTTACTGCCTAAACGGTCAGTTGAGCAGGTGGCTTTTGGCGCTTTATCAAAACTAAATGTGCTCAGAGCCGCTTTCTATACATTTTGGGCATTACCTACCTAATGTTAAAAGGATTAATAATATTTTCCCTAGATTTAATTAAAACCTTTAAAATGCTTTAGCTTCACCCCATTGAGAGGCATGAAAGCATTGTTTTGGAGTAAAACTTGATGTTGAAGAGTATGCAAAATTGGTTACTTCATTTAAAAGAAAATAAGGTTTTTGAAGCCTTTGTTATAGCGGTGATTATCGTTTCAGCGTTAGAAATAGGGGCTAAAACTTACGAGTTGCCACCGGTGGCAATTAGCTTGACGGTAGGGTTGGATATTTTCATTACGCTCTTTTTCTTATTTGAAATTAGCGTACGATTCTTTGCTGAATCAGACAAAAAAGCCTTTTTTCGTTCTGGCTGGAATGTTTTCGATACCTTGGTTGTGATAGTCAGCTTAATTCCAATTCAGGATAGTGAAATGGCCTTGTTGGCCCGTTTAGTTCGGGTTTTCCGGGTACTCAGGATGATTTCGATTATTCCCGAGTTACGCATTCTTATTAACTCGCTTTTAAAAGCATTGCCGCAGCTAGGTTATGTGGTGTTGCTCTTGTTTATTATTTTCTATATTTACGCGGCGGTGGGTAGTTTCCTCTTTAAAGATATTAATCCCGAGCTTTGGCGCAATATTGCTATTTCTATGTTAACCCTGTTCCGAATTATGACCTTTGAAGATTGGACGGATGTGCAATACGAAACCATGGAAGTGTATCCAATGAGTTGGATTTTCTACATGACATTTATCTTCTTCACTGCCTTTGCATTTTTAAATATGGTAATTGGCATAGTGGTCAATGTAATGGAAGAAGAGCACGCAAAGGTGCGTCATGAAGAACATCCCGAGCCTTCTATGCAAGATCTCCAAGATGAAATTAGAGCATTAAAAGCGCTGATAAAAGAAAAGTTCGATAAAGAGTCAGATAATACCTAGTCATACAAACAACGTATTGATGCGTTTCTTATTCAAACTAAACAAAAACAGCCAAAGAAAACACGCGTTACATTGGCTGTTTTTGCATAAAGATGGTGACTTCTGCCACAACGACTCCCCACTTTTTTATGTAGGAGCGATTCATTAACGTGTTGTTATCTATCATCCACATCCAGTCATCGAAGCTAACCAGATAGTAGGAGTCGTCAACGGGCAAATCCATGTCGTATGTAAACTGAAATGCATTGCCGAAGCGTTGTCCTGTTGCGGGATAATGAATGTCGTCAGCTTGCCCATGCACTAAACCATCTTTCGTCTGCTTAAGACGCCAAACACGCTGTTTGACACCTTCTCCTTGCATGTAGGTAAAGCTTTCGTCGAGTTGAAGTTCTTCATCGTTAATCACGGTGCCTTGAATGTCGACGGTAAAGCGCTGGACGACGTCTCCTGAATAGTTTTGTACAATTCCCCAAGCTCGCACGTTGCCGTCAAAAAACGCGAATAAATCGAAATCTGGGGTGTATTGTCGATAGCGTTCACCATCTGGAGAATGAGAGCAGGCGCTAAGTAGTAGGGCTGCGAAAAAGGGGAAAAGCGTGCGTAATGTTTTCATTTGTTTATCCGATTGTTTTCCAATAGTTGTTTTCGTACTTTTGGTGCTGAAGTGCTTTCTGCTAGCCAAATATCGAAAAAATGTTGGCTAAAAATGGGGTCGTTAATACTTCCTAAATGACCTTGGGCAGAATAGAAGTGGCTGTGCTGGTTTTCATCGACAATGCCTAAAAGAAAGTAACCATTTTCAACATCGGGAAATATATCCAACATTTTCTGGTACCAAGTGTCTAAAGCACGTTCGTTGTTGAATCCTTGTTCTCGAATTTCTTTAATACTACGTTGAGCGATGTCTTTCCCTTGGAGTGATCGCAAGTAAGTGAGTTTGAGCGCGAAACGTTCCCCTTTTCGGTATTCGGCATTTGGCGCAATGAGCTCAGCATCATAAACATCCCAGAAGAGGTATGTCATTCTGCCCTGACCGATGGTTTTAGCATTAGGAATGTGCTTGTGTAAGGCTGAAAGCGCAGGTTCTGCTAGAGAAAACCCTAAGCTTGGAGTTGGAATGAACATAGTGAGCACGCATATTGTCGATAACAGTGTTTGTCGCAACATTGCTTTAAAAGGGTGGTTGGATAACGTGCTTACTTCTACGCATTAAAATAGTGGATGGATGAGTGAGTCGGCATAAAAAAACCCGGTGCTTGTTGCCAAGACCGGGTTTGTAAGCTTTTTACAGCGAGATTATTCTGCTGCTTTACGCGCTTTTGCTTCTGCGATGACGTCGTCTGCAACGTTTTGCGGACAAGCCATATAGTGTGAGAACTCCATAGAGAACTGACCACGGCCAGAAGTAATAGTACGTAAGTGACCGATGTAACCGAACATTTCTGATAACGGTACGTCAGCCTTAATACGAACGCCTGTAGGACCCGGCTCTTGGTCTTTAATCATGCCGCGACGACGGTTCAAGTCACCGATTACGTCACCAACGTTGTCTTCTGGAGAGAAAACGTCAACTTTCATGATTGGCTCAAGAAGTTGAGGACCTGCTTTTGGCATTGATTGACGGTATGCGCCTTTCGCAGCGATTTCGAACGCAACTGCTGATGAGTCAACTGCGTGGAAGCCACCGTCGAATAGTTCAATTTCAACGTCAAGCATTGGGTAACCTGCTAGAGGACCTTCTGCCATCATGCCTGCAAAGCCTTTCTCGATTGCTGGGAAGAATTCCTTAGGAACGTTACCACCAACAACCGTTGAAGTGAATTTGAAGCCTGAGTTAACTTCACCCGGCTTGATGCGGTAGTCGATCTTACCGAATTGACCAGAACCACCTGATTGCTTCTTGTGCGTGTAAGAATCTTCAACTGCTTGCGTGATAGTTTCACGGTAAGCAACCTGAGGTTTACCTACATTAAGCTCAACACCGTAAGTACGCTTCAAGATGTCAATCTTGATGTCTAGGTGAAGCTCACCCATACCTTTAAGGATGGTTTCGCCAGAATCTTGGTCAGTTTCAACTTGGAATGAAGGATCTTCTGAAACCAATTTACCGATTGCCACACCCATTTTCTCGTTACCGCCTTTATCTTTTGGTGATACAGCGATAGAGATTACAGGCTCAGGGAAGATCATTGGCTCTAGTGTACAAGGATTGCTAGGAGCACAAAGCGTGTGACCCGTTTGTACGTTCTTCATACCAACAACAGCAATGATGTCACCGGCTTGCGCTTTGCTTAATTCGGTACGGTCATCAGCGTGCATTTCCACCATACGGCCAATACGCTCAGTTTTGCCCGTTGCACTGTTAAGGATAGTGTCACCCTTGTTCAATACACCAGAGTAAATACGGATAAAGGTTAAAGCACCGAAACGGTCGTCCATGATTTTGAACGCCAATGCGCGGAACGGCTCATCAATCGCTACTTTTGCTACTTCACCAGTAGGTTCACCTGTTTCTTCGTCAGTTAGATCTTGTGGATCAACTTCAGTTGGGCTTGGTAGGTAATCAACAACAGCATCTAGAACTAACTGAATGCCTTTGTTTTTGAATGCAGAACCACAGTAAGTTGGGAAGAACGCAAGGTCACGTGTACCTTTACGGATACAACGCTTGATGTCTTCCATTGAAGGTTCTTCACCTTCCATGTATGCCATCATTAGGTCGTCGTCTTGCTCAACTGCTGTTTCGATTAGTTGCTCATAGTATTCGTCTACTTTGTCAACCATATCAGCAGGAACATCTTCAACTGTGTAGTTTTCAGGAAGACCAGAGTCATCCCAGATGTAAGCTTTTTTCTCAAGGATGTTAACAACACCTTTGAATTCGTCTTCGATACCGATTGGCAACGTCATTACCAATGGGTTAGCTGCTAGTACATTCTTAACTTGACCAACAACGCGGTAGAAGTCCGCACCCATACGGTCTAGTTTGTTTACGAAGATGATACGAGCAACTTCTGATTCGTTGGCGTAACGCCAGTTCGTTTCTGATTGTGGTTCAACACCACCAGAACCACAGAATACACCAACACCGCCGTCTAATACTTTCAAAGAACGGTATACTTCAACTGTGAAGTCAACGTGCCCCGGAGTATCGATGATGTTCATGCGGTGATCTTTCCAGAAACAGGTCGTTGCTGCTGACTGGATCGTGATACCACGCTCAGCTTCCTGTTCCATGAAGTCAGTAGTTGATTCACCGTCATGTACTTCACCGGTTTTGTGAATTTTACCAGTGAGTTTAAGGATACGTTCTGTAGTGGTTGTTTTCCCCGCATCTACGTGTGCGAAGATACCAATATTTCTATACTTGGCTAAGTCAGTCATGGCTTCACTTTTAATAAGTTAAAAAAAATTGCGCGGCATTATACAAGATTTAGGGCGATATTAAACCAGTTGTGTTGCTTATTTTTACAACGCCTTTCGCTTGGCCTAATTCACTAACCCATATAATGCTCCTTAGTGCTTTTCTTCAGCGCACAGATATAAGGCGCTACATCATAAAAAGTCTTTGATATTTATAGCAAATCATAGCAGGCCAAATCTTCGGCGATTGCTAATTTTCCTTTGTAATGTGTTTGAATGAGCTTTTTGTTTTCATCCAAGACGCGAAGGCTACGTTGCATGAAGTGGGAAAGCAACAACTGCTGTACTTTTCCCTCTTGTGCCATCTTTCCAATATGACTCGGGGTGGCATGTAATTTTTGAGCAATTTCTCCGGCGTTTTCCGGTATAGCTTGTGTCATGACCAACAAATCTGCATCTTTAATGAGTTGTGTAAATGCAGGGTTGTGGTTGTTTTGATCACCTGAGAATGCAATGCGCTTCCCATTAATTTCGATGACATAACCGATAGCTGGAACAGGCCCGTGTTGTACACCCACACCATAAATAGTGATGTCTTCACTGGTGTGTAATTTATGGATTTCTCGTGATGTTGCATCTGCACTTTTGGGTTCAAGCTTGAACATGCCATCGCTACCATCCATAAAGCCATCTAAATAACGGTAAATGCCGGTTTGGCTATTAAATAGTCCATGAATAAACTCTTCTGTGCTTGGCCAGCCCTTATTACCACTTGGTCCTAAAATGGGAAGAGGAGTTTTGCGTTTGGAAAAGTAACTGCTTTTCAGCAAAGCGGGTAATTCTGCGGAATGATCGGCATGCAAATGTGTGAGTAATACGGCTTCTAAATCTTCAAATTTTCCGTTTGCTTCGCCAAAACGTAAAGCGGTGCCTCCACCGGCATCAATGAGGAGTCGAGACTTACCATTGACCCACAGTAAATAGCCACTAGAGGCTCTAGCATCATCAGCGATAGGACCTCCAGAGCCTAGCACTTGCAAAGCTAGCGGCGCTTTACACATCGCAAGTACAGGAAAGGGCAACAAAACGCTAACGAAAATGAGATGATGAATTAAATGGCGAATTCGTCTGAGAGAGCTTAAATAGGGAAAGGCAAATATAGGAGCAAGCATGGAGAACCAGTAGGATGTTTTAGTAGGAATGTGTCGTATTGTCTTTTTATACGGGTCGATGTCAACGTGTAAGGTGGCTTTTTTATCCTCTGTCTATGTTGAGCTTTATTGCTCAGGGAGTTCATTAGTGGTTAAGATTCATTGTGAAATGATGAATTCATTGATTAGTGTGATAAGGCTCTTTGAGACGGAGTAGTAACAATGACTATAATCAACATGTTTTTAAAAGATGCCCTTGTACCTTCAAGTTTACTTTTTAGCCTTGTCTTTTCTGTACTTTTCTTTCCAATAACCGCAAACGCCGATTTACAGCAAACCGCTATTGATGAATGTGTGCTAGAGCACTTAGTGAGTTCAAAGTTGGATTCAGCGGCTCGTCTTATCACTCGCAGTTGTGAGGAGAATTTTCACAAGCCTAATTTTCTAACGGAGCGGCGGAAACAATATAACGCCTGTTTATTACGGCATTTGAAGGGAGTGGAGAGCGAATTTGCAGTACATAAAATCTTGCAGGTATGTGGCAAAAAGCATTTGCGTTTTGGCGCTCCTACTCGTCCTTAATAAAGGCTGTTTCCTAATCGGCCTTTAATCGTAAACATTTGGCTAGCAAAGCCGCTTCCTTGCGGCTAACAGGGGTTTTCAGGAATACTGAAGTTTACACGCCGATATAATCCATAATACCTTCAGCGGCGTTTCTGCCTTCAAATATTGCAGTAACTACTAGATCTGAGCCTCTTACCATATCGCCTCCCGCGAAAATCTTCGGGTTAGAGGTTTGAAAAGCGTATTTACCTTGTTCCGGCGCGCGTACTCGGCCTTTTTCATCCAAGATAATCCCATAATCAGCAAACCAGCTTGCGGGACTGGGTTGAAAACCGAAAGCGATAATAACAGCGTCAGCTTCAAGAATATGCTCGGAACCTTCAACCGGTTGTGGGCTTCTTCTTCCGTAGCCATCAGGCTCACCCATTTCAGTACGCACAACTTTAACACCAGCGGCATTACCTTGGTCATCAAGTGCAATGTCTAGAGGTTGTAAGTTGAACTGAAAATCGACACCTTCTTCTTTAGCATTGATAACTTCGCGTTTTGAACCGGGCATGTTGGCTTCATCTCGACGATACGCACAAACAACACTTTTTGCTCCTTGTCGGATAGAAGTACGGACACAATCCATTGCCGTATCACCACCGCCAAGCACCACCACTTTTTTACCTGACATGCTGATGTAGTCGTTTGCGTTTTGTTCAATTCCCATTACGTTATTGGTATTCGCAATTAAGAAAGGTAAAGCGTCGTAAACACCGGGGGCCGATTCGTTATCAAAACCGCCTTTCATATATTTGTATGTTCCCATGCCAAGGAAAACAGCGTCATAGTCGTCAACTAATTGCTGGAAGTCGATGTCTTTGCCTACTTCGGTACTCAGCACAAACTCAACGCCCATTTCCTCAAAAATTTCTCGACGTAATTGAATGACATCTTTTTCTAATTTGAAGGAGGGAATACCAAAGGTGAGAAGGCCACCGATTTCTGGGTACTTATCAAAAACCACGGGTTTTACACCGTTGCGCACTAATATATCGGCACAGGCAAGGCCAGCAGGACCAGCACCGACAATGGCGACTTTTTTATCGGTTTTGATTACATCCGATAAATCGGGTCGCCAGCCCATTTTGAATGCCGTGTCGGTGATGTATTTTTCAATACTCCCTATTGTGACTGCACCAAAATCGTCGTTTAGCGTACAAGCGCCTTCGCACAAGCGATCTTGCGGACATACGCGACCACACACCTCTGGCAAGCTGTTGGTTTTGTGAGAAAGCTCCGCTGCTTCTAATATCCGCCCTTCGTTAGCGAGTTTCAGCCACTGCGGAATGTAATTATGAACGGGACATTTCCACTCACAATACGGGTTTCCGCAATCTAGGCAGCGGTCGGCTTGACCTTCTGTTTGAGATTGAGAGAGCGGGTGGTAGATCTCTCCAAAGTCTGAACGGCGCACATCCACAGGCTTTTTCGGCGGATCGATGCGCTCAACGTCGACAAACTGATATACATTTTTTGCCATGATGAACCTCTACTGTGCCTGTAATCGTAGCTCTGCACTAGAGCGACTAATGTGACCTAACAAACTTTTTACATCGCTGGTTTTGGGTTTAACCAAAACAAATTGCGCAAGATGATCATTGAAGTTTGTTAAGATTTCCAAGGCACGATTACTGCCGGTTTCGGCGTAATGTTGGTTAATTAACCCTCGAAGGTGCTCAATCAAAATGGCTTTATCTTCTATGCCCATTAACTCGACCAACTCGGGGTTAGTGCGCTGTGCTAAGTCGCCTTTTTCATCAAAGATGTAAGCGAATCCACCTGTCATACCCGCGCCCAAGTTCACGCCAATTTGACCAAGTACCACAACAATGCCGCCAGTCATGTACTCACAAGCGTTGTCGCCAGTACCTTCTACAACGGCAACTGCACCGGAGTTACGCACAGCAAAGCGCTCTCCTGCTTGTCCTGCGGCGAATAGTTTTCCACCAGTTGCGCCGTATAGGCAGGTGTTACCAATAATGGCACTTTCATGGCTGAGGTATTCCACATTACGTGGCGGATAAATGACCAGCTTTCCGCCCGCCATACCTTTGCCTACATAATCGTTCGCATCACCGACTAAGTTGATGTTAACGCCGCCAGCATTCCAAACACCAAAGCTTTGGCCGGCCGTACCTGTCAGGTTAATGTTGATGGGGTGATCCACTAATCCTTGGTTGCCATAATGCTGAGCAATGAACCCTGATAACGTTGCCCCAACGGAGCGGTCGGTATTGCGCACGTTGTAATGCAACGTTGCACTTGTATGCTTTAACACCGCTTCTTTTGCAGCAGCCAAAATGGTCTGGTTTAACTCACCTTTATCAAGCGGCGCGTTTGTGGTTTCCGAACAGAATAAGCGAGTGTGTTCACCGGCCGAGGTTTTCGCCAAAATGGGGTTTAAATCCAACTTGTTTTGCTTCGCCGTAATGCCATCAAGTGCTTTTAAATACTCGGTTTTACCTATGATTTTGTCTAAACTGTCCACACCGATAGAGGCTAGAATCTCTCTAACTTCTTGGGCGATGAAGCGGAAGTAATTCATCACCATTTCTGGCAAACCAATGAAATGTTCCTGACGTAGTTTCTCATCTTGTGTTGCCACACCGGTTGCGCAGTTGTTTAGGTGGCAAATACGTAAGTATTTACACCCTAATGCGACCATTGGCCCTGTACCAAAGCCGAAGCTTTCCGCACCCAAAATTGCTGCTTTGATAACATCTAAGCCCGTCTTTAGACCGCCGTCTGTTTGAACGCGAACTTTGTGTCGTAAGCCGTTTTGCACTAATGCTTGTTGTGTTTCTGCGAGGCCCATTTCCCACGGACAACCGGCGTATTTTACGGAGGTCAGTGGACTTGCCCCTGTGCCACCGTCATAACCGGAAATAGTGATCAAATCGGCATAGGCTTTGGCAACGCCTGTTGCGATAGTACCAACGCCCGGTTCAGAAACTAACTTCACAGAAATCAGCGCTTTCGGGTTGATTTGTTTTAAATCGAAAATTAGTTGGGCTAAATCTTCAATGGAATAAATATCGTGGTGAGGGGGTGGCGAAATTAGGGTGACACCCGGCACGGAAAAGCGTAGCTGAGCAATGTAGCTATTCACTTTATCACCCGGTAATTGCCCGCCTTCGCCCGGTTTTGCACCTTGCGCCACTTTAATTTGAATTACATCGGCATTCATCAAATAGTGTGGTGTGACACCAAAACGCCCCGAAGCAACCTGTTTAATGCGAGAATTACGTTCGTTACCGAAGCGGTTGGGATCCTCCCCACCTTCGCCTGAGTTAGATTGACCACCCAAGCGGTTCATGGCAATGGCTAGCGCTTCGTGAGCTTCTGGGCTTAATGCACCAATAGACATGGCTGCGGTATCGAATCGAGGGAATATTTTCTCAGCTGGTTCGACTTCGGAAATATCAATTTGCTTGCTGGTTGGACGAAGTGATAGTAAGTCGCGGAAATGCGCGGGTTGTCTATCGTTAACCAGTGCCGCAAATACTTTATAGTCTTCGTAGTTTCCAGAAACCACCGCTTTTTGTAGTGTCGTTACAACATCAGGGTTATAGGCATGATATTCGCCGTCATGGACGTATTTTAGTAGCCCGCCGTGGTTGATACTTTTGCGTTTAATCCACGCTACTCGGCTTAGGTTAATTAAATCTTGTTCAAAGTCTTCAAAGCTCGCGCCCTGAATACGACTCGGCATTCCTTTAAAGCAAAGTTCCATTACATTATCGGCGATACCAATAGCTTCAAAGAGTTTTGAGCTTCGGTAACTGGCGACAGTGGATATGCCCATTTTCGACATAATCTTGAACAAGCCTTTGTTAATGCCTTTACGGAAATTAACGATGGCGTCGACATGAGAGCATTCTAGTGCGCCTTTGTTGACTAAATCTTCAATGCTTTCGTAGGCTAAATAAGGGTAAACCGCCGTTGCGCCTAAACCGAGTAAAACAGCAAAGTGGTGTGGATCTCGCGCTGATGCGGTCTCGATTATAATATTCGCGTCACATCGCAGAGCCTTATCAACTAAACGTCGTTGCACTGCACCAACCGCCATAGCCGCTGGAATGGGTAATTTGTTAGGATTGATTTGTCTATCTGAAAGAATTACGAACGCCGCTCTTTTTTGGCGAACAACGTATTCAGTTTCATCACAGATGCGCTCAATAGCGCGTTTCAATCCTTCTTCAGGTTTGTAGTTTAAATCCAATACTTCGGAATAATAATGTTCCGCATCGAACTCACGTAGCTGTTTTAAATCGGTATACGTTAATACGGGCGAATCAATAAGTACGCGGTCTGCGTAGCCGGAAGTCTCGCTGAAAACGTCTTTTTCACGTCCAATACAAGTCGCCAACGACATAACATGGTTTTCACGTAGTGGGTCGATGGGGGGATTGGTTACTTGTGCAAACTGTTGGCGGAAAAAGTCATACAGATTTCGTGTCTTACCGCTGAGCACTGCCATTGGTGTATCATCACCCATTGAACCAACGGCTTCTTGTCCATCACTGGCAAGAACGCGGACTACTTGAGTGAGTTCTTCATAACTGTAATTGAACAGTTTGTGATAGGTGGTGAGTGTATCTTCATCAAATAACGGCTTACCGATTTCATCGTGATCGCATTCCTCAAAAGGGGTAATGCTACGAATGTGAGAGTCGATCCATTCTTTATATGGTAAGCGTTGTTTTAAATCTTCATCGATTTCGTTACTGCGCCAGATTTGGCCTGTTTCAGTATCCACAGCTAGCATCTGGCCGGGGCCAACACGGCCTTTTTCGAGTACGTCTTGGGGCTTGTAATCCCAAATACCGACTTCTGAAGCGAGTGTAATGTATCCGTTTTTGGTAATAACGTATCGCGCAGGGCGTAAGCCGTTTCTATCTAGGTTACATGCCACATGGCGACCATTGGTTAATACGATTCCTGCTGGTCCGTCCCACGGTTCCATATGCATGGAATTGTATTCGTAGAAGGCTTTTAGGTCCTCATCCATGGTTTTATCATTTTGATATGCTGGTGGCACTAAGAGACGCATGGCTCGGAACAGATCCATCCCGCCAGCAAGAAATAGCTCAAGCATGTTATCTAATGACGATGAATCAGAGCCGGTTTCATTTACGAAGGGGGCGGCGTCATGTAGATCGGGAATAAGTGGCGTTCTGAACTTGTAGGTTCTGGCGTTGGCCCAATCTCTATTACCTCGAATGGTGTTAATTTCACCGTTGTGAGCAAGGTATCTGAAAGGTTGTGCTAGTGGCCATTTGGGTAATGTATTGGTTGAGAAACGCTGGTGAAAAACACAAATACTGGCTGCTAATCGTTCATCTGCAAGGTCGTGATAAAAGTTTGGTAAGTCTTTGGGCATGACCAAACCTTTGTACACCATCACGAGGCTAGAAAGAGATGAAATATAAAACTCTTCATCCTCATGTAAGCGTTTTTCAGCGCGACGTCGAGCCATATACAGGCGACGTTCTAAATCGTGTTTGCGCCATCCTTGAGGGGCATTAATAAATACCTGCTCAATTTGAGGTAAACATTCGGCTGCAAGATCGCCTAATACCGAGGTGTCGGTTGGAACAACGCGCCAACCAAGAACCGCAAGGGTTTCTTTTTCTAATTCTTCAACTAATACCTTGCGTGAAAGCGTGGCTTTCTCATCATCAGGATTTAGGAAAATCATGCCTACAGCATAGTTTTTGGCGAGTTTCCACCCCGCATCTGCGGCGATGCTCTGGAAAAAGGTGTCGGGTTTTTGCAATAGCAAACCGCAACCGTCACCCGTTTTGCCATCAGCAGCAATACCGCCTCTGTGTTGCATGCGATCGAGCGCATGAATGGCTGTTTCAACCAGATTGTGGCTGGCTTCGCCTTGGATATGAGCTATTAATCCAAAGCCGCAATTATCCCGAGAATCATTCGGGTGATACAGTTTCATTAAACTTAACTCCTTCAACCGTGGACTGGGCAGGGTCAGATAGTGGGCTTCTAATAAAGCACATGTGTCACTTTGCCGCTTATTATCTGGATTTTTATAGAGTGGCTCTTGGTGGCCTGTTCCAGATTTGGTTTCTGTCGTTTTTGATGTTTTAGAATTTCTGTGCAGTGATAATTTGCTTTAGCTATTCTTGCTCATCAAACATCAGTTTTTATGTTGATGATGGTCGGGTCAGCCAAAGTTGACCACACGCTATTCTAAATTATCCAGCCGTTAATCGAATCATTATGCACTTCGTCGAAAGTGGGTTAGTCAAAATACAGGCATATTTCACATAAATCAATTGCTGTTTTTACGCCTGATAAGTAATGGTGCAAATTTTTAAAGCTTGTATTAGCTGCGCTTTGCAACCTCTGGTGCACAAGGAAGGTGCACAAGACAATATGACACGAATCAAAATGGTGTGACATACCCGCTGAGGATAGGACCGGAGAAATACTTATATTATTTTACTGCATAGATATTACTGTTTAACGAATATTCATGGTTTTGGCCTAAGCGAATTTCCTGATAGGATGCTGCATCACACCAATCCAGAGGCTTAAATATGGCACCTTCCCCAGACGATAGGGATAGTTTGACATTTCGAGTGGCGCACTTAATTAGTCGCATGGGCGCGTTTAAAACGAGTTTAGTTTTTTTGGCGCTCATTTTGGCGCTCAGCGCGTTGGGCTCATATCTTCTACGTATTGTTTTATCCGCAGAAAATAGCACCGAAGATTTCGCTATAGCGGTTATTTTAACTCTCATAGTCGCACCTTGGGTACTGATACTGTTTACTGGTTTGGTAAAGCAATTGGTTCGTTCCCGTGAAGATTTAAAGCGCGCAATTTCAGAGTTGGAAAAATTACATCAACAAGATGAAAAAGAGAGCTTTCGTTTAAAAGATGATATTGAGCGGCTTAATCATGAAATTTCCAAGCGAGAGCAGCTTAATCTTGACCGAGAAAAGGTGTTTGCGGAACTGGAAAATCAGGTGCAAAACCGTTCAGAGAAAGAGCAGCAAGCATTAAGATTGTCTACCTTAATGCGCTCAATTATCGATGCTTCTCCTGACCTAATTTACTATCGCAACCAAGAGGGAAAATTTGCTGGTTGTAATCGGGTTGCAGAGCAACTGACGGGTAAAACTGAAGAAGAGTTAATTGGGTTAAGTCCCCATGAAGTCTATGACGAAGAGTTAGCGCGTCAGGTGGTGGCAAGTGATAACGAAGTATTAGAGAGTAATTCGAGCATTACCGAGGAATTATGGCTTCGTTTTGCAGACGGGCGTCGACGCTATTATGAAATGCGTAAAGTGCCATTTTTTGATCCTCACGGAGACCGATTAGGCTTACTTGCGTTTGGACGGGACATCACTGAGCGGAAACAAGCGGAAGATAGCGTTGCGAAAGCCAGCAAAGACAAAACGGCTTTTATTGCTACCATCAGCCATGAATTAAGAACGCCTTTAAACGGAATTGTTGGCCTTAGTCGGATGTTGCGTGACACTGAGCTGACGCAAGAACAGTTCAACTGGGTGAGCACTATTTATGCGAGTGCTATTACACTAGGTAACATTTTTAATGACATCATCGACTTAGATAAGTTGGAAAGGGATCGTCTTGAGTTTTCCCTTAAAACCGTTTCCTTAAAGGACTTTGCAGGTGAAATCGGCAGTATTATTGAACTGCTCGCTGCGGATAAAGGGCTAGGATTCGAGGTGAAAATACAAGAACCATTGCCTGAATTTATCGAAGTCGATGGCACTCGGCTGCGGCAAATCCTATGGAATTTGCTGTTCAATGCTGTGAAGTTCACTCAGCAGGGAAAAGTCAGCTTGAGTGTGGAAGCGACTGCGCCTAAGGATGATGTTTGTTTAGTGACCTTTAGAATTTCAGACTCAGGTATTGGTATCCCTCAGGCAGAACTCGACAAAATTTTTGCTATGTATTATCAGGTAGATCATCCCAATCATAAGAGTGCAACAGGCACAGGGATTGGGCTGGCAATCTGTCATGAATTAGTGACACGGATGAAGGGTAATATTACCGTCGAAAGTGAAGTAGGTAATGGCACTACTTTTATTGTGGAGTTACCTGTCGACATTAGTAAAAACGGGATGCAAGTTGAGGAGTTGTTGGTTCAAGGGTTGAATATTCTGTTAGTAGAAGATATTCACTTGAACGTTATGGTCGCAGAAGCCTTGTTGTTGAAGTTGGGTCAACACGTTGAAGTGGCGATGACCGGCGAAGAAGCGATCGATAAAGTGCGTCATAACCAATATGACCTTATTTTATTGGATATTCAGTTACCTGATATGACAGGTTTTGAGGTTGCGAGCAAATTGCAGGAAGAGGACTTGGTGAGCGGCACACACATTGTTGCGCTGACGGCAAATGTCATCAGAACTCGTCAAGAGTATTTAGATAACGGTATGGATGATGTTATTGCCAAGCCGATTAAAAAGAGCCGAGTGATTCAGGTATTTAATCAGTTGTTTGCCGATTATTGCCCTATCCGCAGTGGTGAAGTTATTGCGATTGAGAAGCCGGTTGAAGAAAAATTGAATGCAGTTTTGGACTTAGAGTTATTGAACACGCTTAACGATACCATTGGTAAAGAGATGTTAAGCACCAGCATTGGCATATTTAAAGAAAGCATGCCCAAGTATCTTGAGCTTCTGCAATTAAGCTTGAGTGCAGAAGAAAAAGACGAGGCTTGCGCTCATGCCCATAAAATCAAAGGGGCGGCGAGTTCGGTTGGATTGGTTGGTGTTCAGAAAATTGCTAATCAGATCCAACAAGGCGACCATCCTGCTTGGTGGCAAAATGTCCACGATTGGGTCGAAGCATTGGAAAAAGCCTATAAGCTTGATGTTCAGAAGCTTGAAGAGTGGTTGAGTCGGCAAATGGAACAAGGAGATTAGCAACCGGAACAGGCAGTGTTTAATAGCGGCTTACTATGGCCAACATGTTAGCGAACAAGCTGAGAAGGTTGAACTAAGAAAATAGATGCGGTGCCAAGGAAGGCGAAAATCCCCACAACATCAGTGATAGTCGTTAGGATTACACTGCCTGCCAACGCAGGGTCGATTTTGGCTTTTTTCATGGCAATAGGCAGTACCGCACCGGATAGTCCCGCTGCAATCATATTTACCATCATAGCAAAAGCGATAACTCCGCCTAAAACAAGATCTTGTTTCCAGAAGGCAACGACAGACGCGATTAGCAGGGCCCAGATAAGGCCATTCAGTAGTCCAATAGAAAGCTCTTTCGCAATTAACCAACGCGAGTTAGTTGTTCCCACATGACCAAGCGCCATTCCGCGAATAACAAGCGTTAGTGTTTGGTTGCCAGCCACCCCACCCATGCTCGGTACGATGGTATTAAGAATCGCGAGCACTGCTAGCTGACTCAGGGTTTCTTCAAACATGTTACTGACTGCTGCGGCCATTAGTGCGGTGGCTAGGTTTACCCCAAGCCAGACGGAACGCCTTTGGGTACTTTTTACAACAGGGGCGAAGGTATCCTCTTCATCTTCCAAACCTGCCATACTCATCATGGAGTGTTCGGCGTCTTCGCGGATAATGTCGACGACATCATCGATGGTGATTCGGCCCTTGAGTGTACCGTTATCATCGACTACCGGAGCAGAAAGCCAGTTATGGCGTTCGAACAGTTTGGCAATTTCCCCTTCTTCCATATCAACGGGGATAGTTTCTGGTTCCTCTTCCATGACTTCTTCAACGGATAAGTCCGGTGCAGAGGTCAGCAAGGTTGCGAGAGAAATTGTGCCAATTAACTTATCGTGGCGATTCGTGACGTAAAGTGTGTCAGTGCCTTCGGGAAGCGTGTTCTTAAGACGTAAATAGCGCAATATGACATCAATTGTCACTTCTGGGCGCAAGGTAATGGTATCGGTGTTCATTATGAAACCCGCAGTACCATCGCCGTAAGATAATGCTTGTTCAGCCCTCGCTCTATCTTGTGTAGCCATGCTGCGGAGTACATCCTGCACGACCTTGTCTGGCAAACCATTGAGTAGCTCGGCTAAGTCATCGGTGTCCATTTCCTCAAGGACTTCCGCGAGCTTTTCGGGGACCATGTTTCGGATGATGCCATTACGAACGTCTTCTGAAAGTTCTTCTAAAACGTCGCTGTGATAGTCAGGATCAAGCATCTGCCAAAGTACAGCGCGGCTGCGCGCTGGAGAGGACTCTAGAATGAGGGCGACATCTGCTGGAGGCATATGCTGCATCATTTTACGGACATGAACATACATACCGCTACCAAGTGCAGCATTGATTGCTTCTAATTGGTCTACGACTTGTTGTCTATCCGGTGCTTCTGGCATTGAATCCTTTGGAAGGGGTTGTTTTTATTAGTGTTTTATTAGTTTAGCGTTGAATTGTGAATTTGACGAGTTAATTAACTTTACTCATCTTCATTAAATCGAGCGCAGATTAACGTCTCTATTGCGTTCAATGCGTCTTGTGCATCATCACCTTCACTGACAACCGTCACCTCTTTTCCTTGAGAGCTTTCAAGCATCATTAATCCTAAAACGCTGGCTGCGGAAGCGGACTTTTCGCCTTGTATAATGGTGATTTCGGCATTAAAGGTTTGTGCAAGCTTGGCCAGTTGGGTTGCGGCTCTGGCATGTAATCCTAATTTATTAATGATGGTTAACTGCTTCTCGAGTCTCATGAGTTCAGTTCTCTGTGCCTAACTTGTACATCCGGGTAGGTTGTGCGAAAGACTTCGGCGAGCGTTTCAACAACATACACTGAACGATGTTGACCACCCGTGCAACCAATGGCAACGGTAACATAACTACGATTGTTACGTTCTAAGTGTGGCAACCAAGTGGAAATGAGCGTTTGTATCTGCCAAACAAACTTTGTCACTAGGGGCTGTGATCCTAAATACAGTTGCACGGGGGCATCGAGTCCCGTTAGTGGTTTAAGTTCAGGCTCCCAGTGTGGATTGGGTAAAAAGCGAACATCAAATACATAATCGGCATCTTTCGGGATCCCGTGTTTATAACCAAAAGATTCAAATACCAAAACCATCTTAGCGCTTTTCTTACCTAGAATACGTTCTCTGATAAGTTCCGATAGCTGGTGGACAGAAAGTGAATCAGTATCGATGTATAAGTCAGCTCGTTCAGCGATTGGACCAAGCAATTCGCGTTCTGCTTTGATTGCTTCAGGTAGTGAACGATTGTCTTTGGAAAGTGGATGGAGGCGTCGAGTTTCACTGAATCGTTTTAATAACACATCGTCGCTGGAATCAAGAAAAACGACAGTGAGTTCCATGTTGGCCGGCAAGTAATCCAGAATATCCGACAGATCTTCTGGCCTCTTAGGAATGT
Source organism: Alteromonas sp. a30 (assembly GCF_026788005.1). GTDB lineage: Bacteria > Pseudomonadota > Gammaproteobacteria > Enterobacterales > Alteromonadaceae > Paraneptunicella. The sequence continues at coordinate 286,341 of NZ_JABEPE010000003.1, read as the reverse complement.
TTCTCACATCAACACTGACGGCGACTTTATCAAATTCTTCACCGACGGTATGAGTTAGTGCTGGCAGCAAATTAACGGGAATGTTGTCGACGCAGTAGTAACCTAAATCTTCTAATGAGCGCAATACAATGGTTTTACCTGAGCCTGAATGTCCACTAATGACAATAAGCTTCATATTAACGCCTCGTATAATGCGGAATCGGTTTGTGCTGTTCTTAGTTTTGCTACTACATGTTTGTCGTTGAGTTTACTGGCGACGCTAGAAAGAACTTTGAGATAGTTCTGGTTTTCATTTTCAGGAACAAGGAGAGCGAAGAACACATCGACAGGTTGATTATCTATAGCGTCGAATTCAATTGCAGGACTACAGGTAATGGCGACCGCTATTGGCTTGCTTAAGCCCGCGATGCGTCCGTGGGGAAGGGCGATGCCTTCTCCAATGCCTGTACTGCCCATTCTTTCACGACTAATTAAACTATTGAGAACCATTTCTGCGTCTATATCGACGGAGGCCTCTGCTGCAATAGCGCTTAGGGTTTCGAGTACACGTTTTTTACTTGTCCCCGGGATAGCGCTTTTTGCACTCCCAGGGGCCAAGATGTCTTTAATTTCCATTATTAAAAATTAAGAGCGTTCAAAATTAATGTTTTTTCATTTTTTCTTTGTGCTTGATAACTTGACGGTCAAGTTTATCAATTAAAGAATCAATAGCGGCATACATGTCATCATTTTCAGATGCTGCAAAGATTTCGCCACCATCAACATTAAGTTTCGCTTCTGCTTTTTGATTCAGTTTTTCAACGTTAAGAATGACATGTACGTTGTTGATGTGATCAAAATGACGTTCTAATTTTTCGAATTTGGTGTCCACATAGCTACGTAAAGAGTCAGTGATTTCGATGTGGTGGCCTGTAAGATTTATTTGCATGATCGTCTTCCTTTTATGAAGTAGCTTTACCTATATTAAGCTTTTACGTTGGTTAGACGGTGGGATCGATAACGATTCCCGGTATTTTGCAATTGTCCGCCGGGCAACTTTAATGCCTTGTTCGGCCAACAAGTCTGCAATCTTGCTGTCGCTCAGGGGTTTAGCCTGATTTTCTGCTGCAACGAGTTTTTTAATTAATGCGCGAATTGCCGTACTTGAACATTCGCCTCCAGTATCGGTTGCAACATGACTACTGAAGAAATATTTTAGTTCGAAAATGCCCCTAGGGGTATGCATGTATTTTTGTGTTGTTACCCGCGAAATAGTGGATTCGTGCATATCGACCATTTCTGCCACGTCATTCAATACCATGGGCTTCATCATCTCTGGGCCATGCTCAAAGAAACCTTGCTGTTGTTGCACAATACAGTTAGCTACTTTTAACAAGGTTTCGTTACGACTTTCAATACTTTTAATAAACCAGCGAGCTTCTTGAACATGATTGCGAATGAATTGGCTATCGTTAGCATTAGTCGCGCTTTTGCTCATGGCTGCATACGTTTGATTCACGTTCAATTTGGGAACGCTGTCTGGATTTAACTCGACAATCCAGCGTCCATTGCGCTTTGTGACGGAAACATCAGGAATGACATAATCGGGCTGTTGAGTGTTAATTTCACTGCCCGGATGCGGGTTCAATGTTTGTAGCAGGCGCATGACTTCTCTCAACTGATCTTCTTTGAGTTTCGCTTTGCGCATGAGCGTGCGGTAGTCCTTACTCATTAATAGATCTGAGTGCTCAACTAGCAAGGCTTTTGCTTCTGTAAGCCAAGGCATTTGTGAATCAAACTGAGATAGTTGTACCAATAAACACTCCTGAGGAGTAATGGAGCCGCAACCCACCGGATCAAACCATTGGATGCGTTTACGCACACATTCCACTTCATCCAGTTCAACGTCTTCAATATCAAGACTTTGTAGTATTTCTTCGCTGCTAACTTTCAAATAACCTGAGTCGTCGATAGCTTCAATTATAGCAAAAGCGATGGCTTGGTCAGTTTCTGAAAAGGGCGTTAAACGCATTTGCCACAATAAGTGGTCTTGAATAGAGTCGACAGTTTCTCCCTGATAGACATAATCGTCATCAAGGCTTCCCGAACTTGAAGAGGTGACTGGCGCGGGAGCTGAGGACGCACTAATGTATTCATCCCAAGTGGTATCCATCGGGAGTTCTTCAGGCATATTGTTCGCTTCCAGCGCATCGCTGCTGTCCATAGACTCGTTTTCACTACTGATCCCTTGTTCAGATTCAGAACTCATTTTTTTATCGAAATCATCAAGACTTTCGAAGCTCTCATTGCTTTCCTCGACTTCGAGTAGCGGGTTGTTGTCCAGCGCTTCTTGTATTTCTAGCTGTAAGTCAAGCGTCGACAACTGCAACAATCGAATGGCCTGTTGCAGTTGTGGCGTCATTGTTAGTTGCTGACTGAACTTAAGCTGTAATGATGGTTTCATCTAGTCTCAGCATTTATCATTATTTGGGTTGTTATAGGGGGCATTAAAGTTTGAACTGATCCCCTAGGTATACATCTCTTACTCGTTGATTACCGAGAATGGCTTCCGAAGTGCCTTCTGCAATAACTTGTCCATGACTAACAATATAAGCATGTTCACAGACATCGAGCGTTTCTCTTACGTTGTGATCCGTGATGAGTACACCGATACCACGATCCTTTAAGTGTTGGATTATCTTCTTTATATCATTTACCGAAATAGGGTCAACTCCCGCGAAGGGCTCATCGAGTAAAATAAATCGAGGATTTGCTGCTAAGGCTCTCGCAATCTCGACTCTGCGGCGCTCTCCACCTGATAAACTCATACCTACACTGTTACGGATGTGATTGATATTAAATTCATCAATAAGCTCATCCGCAATCTGCTCACGTTGACCATTTGCCAGTTCTTTTCGAGTTTGCAAGATGGCCATGAGGTTTTGATAAACCGTTAATTTTCTAAAAATAGATGATTCTTGAGGCAAGTAACCAATACCGTGACGCGCTCGAATGTGCATGGGTTGAAGTGTTAAATCTTGCTGATCGATATAAATATTACCTTGGTCTAAAGGAACAAGGCCGACAATCATATAAAATGTTGTGGTTTTACCTGCTCCATTAGGCCCAAGTAAGCCAACGATTTGCCCGGAGCTGACTTTTATCGATACATCTTTAACAACTTGGCGTGATTTGTAGGATTTGGCTAATCCCATTGCACACAAGGTCGACTTCACTATTGTTTATCTCCTGTTTCCTCAGGCTGACTTTCAGGGTTAAATACGGTTGTGACGCGTCCATTTTCACCGTCTTGACCCTCTGCCAATAATTGTTGTTTATCCAAATTAAAGGTAATAGATTCGCCTTTCACCATGCTGCTATTTTGGTGTAACTCTGCCTCACCTGATAGCTTAAGTGTGCGAGTGGAAACTTGATAACGTATTTCTGAGGCAACGGCTTTTATGGTGGAGCCATCTTCCATATCTTGGGTATAAACCGCAGGTTTGCCTCGAGCAATAAATACTTCTTTACCTTCTCCTTTTGATGCGTTGACTTCCACCTCGTCTGCATCAATGGCAAGGGAGCCTTGTTGTACATGGACATCTTCTCGAAAGATAGAAGTTTTGCGTTTACCATCAACAAAGTGGCTTTTCGAGTCAACGGTAATAGGCTTTTTGAAATCATCATCTTTTGCATTGACTGCGTTAACGCTAAGAACACAGCAAAGGGTGATGACAGATAAATTAAGTTTACTGTGCATTTTCTGTAGTCGGTGTAAAAATGGTTTGAACATGATCCAATAACTCAAACTTTCTGGTTAACATGTTGGCGACAAATCCATTGCTATGAATAACGTAGTCTTGTCCCGTAATGACGACAGGTTGGTCTGACGTCATGGTTTTTTCGTCGAGATTGATTTCGATAAAACTGGTGGTAATTTGCTGTACAAACTCCCCTTCACCAATACTCTTTATTTGTACGTTCTTTTCGAGTTGAATGCGATTATCTTCGTATAAGGTGCCTTCTTCCGCTATGACACTCCATGGATTTTCCGTGCGTTCAGTGAAGATGGTGTAATTGGGCTTCTCAAATAATGTAAACCCAAGTTCTTCAAAATGCTCCATTTTTTCAGCATACACCTTATGCGTTACCATACCTTTATCATTATATAAGGTACTAAGCATTTTATTCGCCAAATAATTTGGTTGGAAGCTAGAAATAGCATCCGATTTTTCCGATTCCTCGGTATCGTGCTGCCAAATAGGTAGGTTCAGCAACAAAATCAGTAAAAACAGTAGGGTGATGCTTATCGACACTCGATTCATGAGTTATCTCCCCAACCGTAGGCTGAGCTGAGCAATTGCCTGATAAGCGCTCATTAAGCCACACCTGCCTTTAAGAGATCTAGCATATTGAAAGCGCCAATCGGAACGTTGTTGTCATCCAATACAACCAAACCATTTATGCGCTTGGTTTCCAGTATATTTAAAGCCTCGGCCGCCAGCATATCTTTTCGTGCTGTTACCGCGTTGCGGGTAATCACATCACCGATAGGGGTTTGATGAATGTCGACTTTCGCATCGATAACGCGGCGTAAGTCACCGTCAGTGAAAATACCGGCAAACTGACCTGCTTGGTCAATTATGGCGGCCATGCCGAGCCCTTTAGCTGAAATCTCAAATAACGCTTCGCTAATGGTGGCGCTTTCCAGTACCAGAGGAAGTTGCTCGCCGGTGTGCATGATGTTGTCCAGCCGCAAAAGAAGACGTCTGCCCAGTGCCCCTTGTGGATGAGAAAGTGCGAAGTCATCGGAAGAAAATCCTCGGGCTTCAAGAAGCGCGATAGCTAACGCGTCACCCATAGCTAGGCTAGCCGTGGTGCTGGAAGTGGGGGCAAGTCCCAACGGACACGCTTCTTTACTGACTTTAATGCACAAGTGCATGTCGGAGTATTGGGCCAATTTTGACTTCGGATTACCCGTCATCGAGATAATTTTGTTGCCCAGCCGTTTTACAACAGGCAACAAAGACAGGATTTCATCGGTTTCCCCGGAGTTAGAAATGGTAATTAAGATGTCTTGCTTGGCGAGCATACCCAAGTCGCCATGGCCGGCTTCTCCCGGATGCATATAAAAAGCCGGTGTGCCTGTACTTGCCATTGTCGCTGCAATTTTGTTAGCAATATGACCGGATTTCCCCATGCCTGTAACAACCACTTTGCCCTGACAAGCCAAAATGAGCTCGCAAGCTAATGCAAAATCACTATCGATATATTGTTTAAGGTCGCTAATGGCTTGCTGTTCAATTTCAAGCACTTGCAAAGCTGATTCGATGAAGGAATTGGATGTATTCATAAAGGTAATAAACTATAAGCTCTGAAACAACATAACTTGATACCCGATAAAACAGGCTAACAATAAGCCGCCTTGCCATCGGTTAATGTTACGCATTCCTCCGATATTCAGGCTAAACACGACTAATAATACTGTAGCACCTAACATGACAGGCATGTCGCGACTGATTGCATTAGGGTCTATGCTTCCTGGGGCGATAATTCCGGGCATGGATAAAACCGCTAGAATATTAAAAATGTTAGAGCCGATAATATTGCCCATTGCTAGATCATCTTCGCCTTTTAATACACCCGCAATACTCGCAGCGAGTTCCGGCAAGCTGGTGCCAATGGCAATAATGGTCAAACCAATCACCAAGTCACTTAAGCCAAAATGTCGGGCGATGACAACCGCTGAGTCCACCATAAAGTCTGCGCTAACAGGTAAAGCAATTAAGCCAACGATAACCCAAAAGACAGCCTTGGTTGTGGAGACGCCATCAGGAATTTCTTCTAGCGTCTCTTTGGCTAGTGGATCTTTGCGATCTGCTTTAATGGACAGCCAAGTGACGCCGCCAATGGTGACGAAAAAAAGCAACATTAGGACAGCGCCTTCCCATTCTTGAAAAAAACTGTCTGCTAAAAACAGTGCTGCAATGATAGAAATAATGAGTAAAACAGGCAGTTCACGCTTCACCGTTGCTGAGCCCACAACGATTGGCTTCATTAGCGCTGTAAGTGCTAATACAAGTGTAATGTTAGTAATGTTTGAACCAATGGCGTTACCGATGGCGGTATCGGGTGTTCCTGCTAATGAGGCAGTCGCAGATACCATAATCTCTGGGGCTGATGACCCCATAGCTACAATCGTCATACCAATCACCATAGGAGAAATTCCTATGTTTTTCGCTAGTGCTGACGCACCAAACACAAACCTATCTGCACCCCAGCTTAGGACAACGAGACCTGCAACAAAAATGACTATTTCAATTAGCATTGTTTACTTTATCTTGACTTCAAATTGACAGCGCGGATTGTCGCAAATTGTTAGCCACATTCCTATTAGCAATAGCAGTAAATTTTGCATTTGTTCCGTTTTGTCGTTAACCATTTGACAATTTCATACATAATCGAGTGCTACCTTGCTTTAACATTGCGATACTTGAAAGGAATGCAAGGGTGACAGAGCAAAGATTATTCGAATTATTAGCAAATAAGTTGTTACTTTTTGATTTTGTCGCTAAATCTTGAAAAACGTTAAAATAGTGCATATATGTAGCACCTCTCCAAGTGAATAGCATCCTGACTGTCTTGTTCTAAGATTTAACCAAAGAGCTGAAATGGAATATCTGGTAGAAATTGAAAATATGAGCTTCAGTCGTGGCCAGCGCCCGATTTATGAAGATATTAACGTGCGTATTCCTGCCGGGAAGACTACCGCGGTGATGGGGCCAAGTGGTATCGGCAAAACGACCTTGCTGAAATTAATTGGTGGTCAGCTTACGCCGGATAGCGGTGACATCCGATTTAAAGGGCACTCTATTCCCAAGATGAGGCGTAATGCGCTATTTGCTGCGCGTCGTGATATGAGTATGTTATTCCAAAGTGGTGCATTGTTTACTGATATGACGGTATTCGACAATGTTGCTTATCCCATTCGCGAACATACTCGATTGCCGGAAGATATTATCCGAACAATGGTGCTGATGAAGCTACAGTCAGTTGGACTGCGAGGTGCGTCAGAGCTAATGCCCAGTGAGTTATCTGGCGGAATGGCAAGGCGTGCAGCTTTAGCGAGATCCATTGCGCTTGATCCAGAATTGATTATGTACGATGAGCCCTTCGCAGGCCAAGACCCTATTTCAATGGGGGTACTCGTTAAATTGATTAAAGAACTCAATGATGCATTGAATTTGACTAGCATTGTGGTTACGCACGATGTAACAGAAGTATTAACTATAGCTGATTATGTGTACGTGATGGCGGATAAACGCATAATTGGAGAAGGGACGACAGAAGAAATTCAATCTTCCGATTCCCCATTAGTGCAACAGTTTTTGAAAGGAAATGCCGATGGGCCGGTTCCTTTCCATTTCCCTGCTAGGGACTTTGCAACTGTGCTAGGAGAAGGTCGCTAATGGCGTTTTTGGCAAGTCTTGGAAGGAAAACCTTAAATATTTTTTCAACTGTGGGGCGGGCTTTTCTGATCCTTGTTGGAGCTATTGTCGCTCGACCTCAGCCGCTTAAAAATACGTCGTTGGTGATCAAACAAATTTATATCGTCGGTGTTCAATCACTATTGATTATCGGTGTTTCGGGTTTGTTCATCGGTATGGTTATGGCGTTACAAGGATATACCGTTCTGGTCGATTATGGTGCGGAAGAAAGCCTTGGCCCGATGGTGGCTTTATCGTTAATTCGGGAATTAGGCCCGGTAGTGACAGCGTTGCTGTTTGCAGGACGAGCAGGTTCGGCACTGACTGCTGAAATTGGTTTAATGAAAGCTACTGAGCAACTTAGTAGTTTAGAAATGATGGCTATTGATCCCTTGCGTCGTGTGATTGCCCCTCGCTTTTGGGCGGGCGTTATTTCGATGCCAATGTTGGCCTTAATTTTTAGTGCCGTTGGTATTTTGGGCGGTCACTTGGTTGGTGTGGATTGGTTAGGCGTAGATTCAGGTAGTTACTGGTCTATTATGCAGTCTTCCGTTGATTTTGAGGAAGACGTGCTAAACGGCGTCATAAAGAGTTTTGTTTTTGCCGTGGTAGTCACTTGGATTGCCGTTTTTAGAGGTTATGACTTAATACCCACTTCAGAGGGAATTAGTGCAGCAACAACGCAGACTGTCGTGCATTCATCCTTGGCTGTATTAGGTTTGGATTTTGTGTTAACTGCGCTGATGTTTGGTACGAATTAGGAGGCATTTGTGACATCGAGAAAAGTAGAAGTTGGTGTTGGTTTTTTTGTTGCTTTAGCTTTTGCATCGCTATTGATGATGGCGTTAAAAGTAGCGGATCAAGGCGTCAGCGGCACAGGGGAAACCTATAATCTGTATGCTAAGTTCGACAATATTGGCGGGTTAAAACCGCGTTCTCCTATTAAAGTGGGCGGTGTGGTTATTGGCCGAGTTGGTGATATTCATTTAGACAAAGAAGACTTCACTCCAGTCGTAACATTAGTGATCAGCGAAGAATACCGAGATTTTCCAGACACAAGTTCGGTCTCGATACTCACATCGGGCTTATTAGGAGAGCAATTCGTTGGTTTTCATCCCGGATTTTCGTTCGATGGAATCGAAACATTAAATGAGGGTGACTATATTGCGGATACTAAGTCGGCCTTGGTTCTAGAAGATTTAATTGGTCAGTTTTTATTTAGTCAGAATAAAGACGATTAAAAAGAGTAGGAATAGATTAAATGCATACAGTAAAAACAAGAAATGGGTTAACACTAAAAGGATTTTTAGTCGCTTTGATGTTTGTTTTTAGTGGTAACGTGCTCGCTCAAGACAACCCGTATTTGTTGTTAGAGGAAGTTGCAAGCAAGACATTTGACAGAATTAAAACGAGTCAGAAAAAAATCAAGTCAAACCCTGAAGAGTTGAAAGCCATTGTTGAGGAAGAGTTACTTCCTTATATTGATTATCAGTTTGCAGCTTTGAAGGTGCTTGGAAAATATTTTAGGAAGGTTCCTAAAGAACGAATTCCTGAATATATTGAAGTATTTAGAACCTATTTGATTGCGACTTACGCAATTGCACTAGGACAGTATGAAGATCAAACAGTAGAGTTTGAGCCACCAAAAGATTACGATAAGCGTAAAGATGTAACCGTTAGAGCGATAATTTCTGACGGAGAGCGCCCCGATATAAAAATAGCGTTTAAAGTACGCCGAAACTCTAAGACGAATGAGTGGAAGGCTTATGACATGGTGGCAGAAGGGATCAGTTTGCTATCAAGTAAGCGCAGTGAACTAGAAGGCATTCTTCGTCAAGACGGAATTGAAAAGGTAATTGAAGAGCTAAGCAAGAAAAATAGCCAACCAATTAGCTTGCAAAAAGAGACTGCTGAGGGTTAGTGAATGGCATCTGCGTGTGAAGTATTAAAAATTTCGGAAAATCAAATCCAGCTAAAAGGTATCCTAGATTGGCAGAGTGTCGCTGACGCGCTGTTCAAGGTAAGAGAAAGCTTTAAGCAAATTAGCGATGATACGATTATTCTAGAATTATCGGAGTTAAAACACGCAGATACTGCCGGTGTTGCAGGGCTCATCAATGCCAGCATCGATTGCATTAAAGACGGAAAGAAGTTGCAGTTATTGAATGCTCCTGAGATTGTTTCGACTCTTGCGAAAATTAGCGATCTTGAAGCCGTGTTAGGGTTACAATAGGCACAACTATTCAGTAAATAGTATTATTGGTTATGCAAGCAGAAGATATTAAAAAAATTCTCGAAGATAAATTAGCGCTAGATGAGATTCATGTCACGGGGGAAGGTTCTCACTTCCAAATCCTAGCTGTAAGCGATGCGTTTGAGGGCATGTCACGAGTCAAAAAACAGCAAATGATTTATGCACCATTAAACGAGTTTATCGCTGATGGTACGCTTCATGCGCTTTCGATTAAAACCTTCAATCAAGAGCAATGGCAAAAAGATAAAAAGTTATTATTGCCGGACGCTTAACATACCTATTCAACCGATTTTGATTTGGGATTAGAGACAATATTTGTTCTAATCCCTTTTTAGTTTTTATTACCTTCAAGTTACGAGGCCATTGATGGATAAGCTTCTTATTCGTGGCGGCAGACCCTTGTCTGGCGATGTTGAAATTTCCGGTGCGAAAAATGCCGCGTTGCCAATTCTCTTAGCAAGCTTGCTAGCCGACACCCCATGCCGCTTTAGTAACGTTCCCGAACTTCGTGACGTAAATACGAGTTTGGCCCTATTGAACCAATTGGGCGCAAAAGCAAAGCGCCTGTCTGATGGATGTGTGGAGATTGATGCGAGCTGCGTAAACAACCAAGTTGCTTCTTATGAGCTAGTGAAAACGATGCGAGCCTCTGTACTTGTTCTTGGCCCGTTACTGGCGAAGTTTGGAGAAGCGACAGTCTCCTTGCCCGGAGGCTGTGCGATTGGCGCGCGACCTGTCAATTTGCATTTGTCTGGAATGGAACAAATGGGCGCTGAAATTAGCGTAGAGGGTGGGTATATCAAAGCCCAAGTAAAGGGTCGCCTGAAAGGGTGTCATATTTTTATGGACATGGTGAGTGTTGGTGCAACCGAAAACCTGATGATGGCAGCGGTACTTGCAGAGGGCGTGACCGTAATTGAAAATGCGGCAAGAGAGCCTGAAATTGTTGACTTAGCAAATTGTTTGAATGCAATGGGCGCAAAAGTAACTGGAGCAGGAACACCGAAAGTCAGTATTAAAGGCGTAGCCTCTTTAAAGGGGTGTGATTATCAAGTGCTTCCCGATCGGATTGAAACCGGAACTTTTTTGGTGGCTGCTGCGGCGACACGAGGTCATATTCGTTGTCTTCATGCTGCGCCTGAGACTTTGGATGCCGTTATCGATAAGCTCAGAAAAATGGGAGCTGAGGTGGCTACAGGTCCCGATTGGATTGAACTTAATATGCACGGAAAGCAGGCAAAGGCTGTGAATATCAGCACCGATCCTCATCCCGGTTTCCCGACTGATATGCAGGCGCAGTTTGTTGCCTTAAACGCCATTGCATCTGGTGCTGCGACAGTGACTGAAACGATTTTTGAAAACCGATTTATGCATGTTCCAGAGTTGCATAGAATGGGCGCAGAAATAGAGCTAAGAGGCAATAGCGCTGTTACTAATGGTGATTCAAAGTTGAAAGGTGCGCCTGTGATGGCAACAGACTTGAGGGCGTCAGCAAGCTTGATTATCGCTGCGTTAGTTGCCTCAGAGTGTGAAACCACGATAGACAGGATTTATCACTTAGACCGAGGCTATGAAAAAATTGAAGAGAAGCTAAGCCGTTTAGGTGCTGATATTAAAAGAATCAAAGAGTAATTGGTGATTAGCTGTTACGTAGTTCGGCGATGTTAACAGGAATGGTTATGACGGCATCGTCCCTACTAATTTTGAAGCTGAGTGTCGTTCCCGGTGTCGTTTCAGCAACCAGTTCCAATGCATGTGCAGCGCCTTCAAGTTGAATTCCATTTACGGAAAGGACCACATCATTCGGTTGCAAGCCTGCAAGTGCCGCCGGGCCTCTTGGTGTAATGCTGGTAATCAAAAATCCTTGTTGCCCCGGTAGATCGTTTCCTGATACTCCTAAATAACCGCGAATTACCCTGCCATTGGAGATGATCTGGTCCATAACTTTCTTGGCAAGCTTATAAGGGACGGCAAAGAAGACGCCAGGCACATCTTTAATGCGTCGTTGTGTATCTAAGGTTTTATAATTGGCGTTGTTTATGCCGACTAAAACCCCATTACTATCGACCAACGCGCCGCCAGAGTTGCCTTCATTTAAAACGGCGTCGGTTTGGATAAAGTTCGCATAACCAGCAACGTTACTATTGATTTGCGCGCGCCCAGTAGCGCCAACAATACCCTGTGTGATCGTTTGTCCAAGGTTGTACGGGTTCCCGATGGCTAACACTAAATCACCAACCTGCGTATTAGGTTCTTCTAGTTGAGGAATAACCGGAGCATTTTCAATATTGATTTTTAAGACTGCAAGGTCAGTTAAGGGGTCGTTGCCAACTTGGTGAGCTTCGTAAAATTGACCATCAGAAAGCACTACGCCAATATAATCGGCATCTTGAATGACATGTAGGCAGGTTAAAATATGACCGCTATGGGTCATCACAACGCCTGAGCCTAAGCTGGTTCTCTCATTAGGTCTGCGACTGTAAAGAACAGAGCGAGTGTCGTAACTAAAGCTATAGATGTTGACAACTGCGGGGCCTGCATTGTGAATTGCATTGTTAAAAGAAAGCTTATCTTGAGTGTATTTGGGGCCGAATAGCCCTGAAACAGAAAAACCCTCTCCACTGCGTAATGTTGGCACTAATAATAATAAGACTCCTGAAAGAATGAGTCCTAAAGCAATAGATCTAATGAGAAAGGAAAACCAAGATTGCAAGGGTATTTGTTCCAATCAAATAGGGTTAGTATCAAACCCGCGAGCATACCACTGAATACGAATTGATAACAGGATCTGATAAAGGTTAGTGCTAAAGTGGATATAAATAAATGTTTTAGATAAAGAAAAGCCCCGAATGTATTCACAAACGAGGCTTTAGATGGGTTAACTTTTATCGGTGTGTTTTACCGGATAACTAAATAAAGTGAAGAACGACCCCGTTTTACATTTAGAGCGATAACGCCTCTTTCATCAGCGTTCAGGATGCGACGAAGTTCAGCAACATTGTTAATACGCTGACGGTTAACACCAACAATTACATCTCCTTGCTTCAAGCCAAGTCTGTCGGCATTTGAGCGAGCTGCAACATCAGAAATCTCTACGCCAGGTTCGTTGCTTTCAGTCGTACCATCTGCGAGTGTGGCTCCATCCAGCGCTGGGTGGATTTCTTCTGCTTCAATATTTCTTGCTGAGAAATCTTCCAGTACAACGTCAACTTCTTTGTGTTTGCCTTCACGTAACAAGCCTAATTCTACTTCGGCACCAGCACCTAAAGATCCAATTTTAGCTCTTAATTCATTAAAGCTTTCAATCTTCTTGCCATTGATTTCAACGATAATATCACCCGGTTCAATGCCGCCTTTTGATGCAGCAGAGTCTTCCGCGACTTCTCTAACGAAAGCACCTTGGTTTACATCTAATCCCATTGCCTTGGCAAGACCCGAGTCGACATTTTGGCCTGTAATGCCCAGTAAGCCGCGTCTAACTTCACCATATTTGATGATTTGATCAACTAGACTCTTCATCATATTGGAGGGGATTGCAAAACCGATCCCAACGTTACCGCCATTTGGGCCCACTATCGCAGTATTAATACCAACAAGTTCACCTTTGAGGTTGACAAGTGCTCCGCCGGAGTTGCCTCGGTTGATAGCAGCATCGGTTTGGATATAGTCCTCGTAGGCGTTAATACTCATTGCGGTGGAGCGGCCTAATGCACTAACGATACCAGAAGTGACGGTTTTACCTATGCCAAATGGGTTTCCGATGGCGACCACAAAGTCACCGACTCTGATAGCATCCGAGTTGGCTAATTTAACTTCACTTAGGTTATCAGGGCTGACTTTTAATAATGCAATGTCACTTCCCTTATCTTCACCAATCTTTTTAGCTTCGATTTCACGGCCATCACCCAGCGATACAATAATTTCGTCTGCGTTATCAACAACATGTGCATTGGTGACAATATAACCTTCATCAGCATCAATAATAACGCCACTGCCTAAACCTCGGAATGGTTGCTCTTGCACTTGCTCCCGTGGTGCATTGGGACCGTAGAAGTAGCGAAAAAGGTCAGGTACTCGTTGCCTGATCTTATGCTTGCCTTCAACCGAAATACTGACGACGGCGGGAGAGGTTTTCTCAAGCATTGGGGCCAAGGTCGGTACCCCATCTTCGCCGAAAGGTATCGCCGCTTGAGAGGGTAAGCTGATAGTTAAACTACTAGCGAAAATTGCCGCACAAAGAGTGGCACAAGATACAATTTTTTTCATTTGCAGATTTTCTCCGTCTTTGAATCTACTCAAGTGACTGCTGTAGTAAGGCCAAAGTTCAATGCTTCAAGTCACCCTATGACTTTTGTTCATTTTCAGTTTGGTTTTGTTGTCCACCTTTCAATAAACCAGAGGCACCCTCTGAATAATCTGGTGGCTGAAATCCAGCGTTTGAACTGACTGGCTTGGCTTCCTTTTGTTGATTCTTCAAAAAGGTCATGGCTTGATCACCAAAGAAGTTGAATGACTCCCCGTCTTTTACTTGTTTTGAACTGACTAACAAGTCTTCGTAGGCGTCCAACTGAGATTTAAGAGCGCCGCTTTGACGCTGAATTTCGTCTAACATTTTGCGTGTGCTGGCAACGTGAATGAGTGCTTGTTCGGTTAACATTTCACGTTCAGAAATAGCGTTATGCGAGACTTTTTTTGAGGTGTTAGATTGTGTAAGAAAGTATTTCGCAACGAAAAAACCAACTATAGCTCCCACAACTAAAAGTAAAGCTCCGATAGTCCAATCCATCTTTTTTCCTCTTTCAATAACCTATGCTTCGTTCTAAGCCTCTGTTTAGGCTAGAACCCAGTAGTCAATAGCTAGCTATTATCGGCATATTCTAGCTGCTGTGAAGTAGTTTATTATCATATGTCCTACTGGTTGGATGGGTTCCCTTATTTTTTTGTAACCTTATAATGCAAGATTCCGATCGAATGAAGCATTCCAGAGTCTTTATAAAGAATTGAGAGAACCAAACTTATGTTGAATCTAACGCCGTTGCAGAAGTATCAAGAAGATTTGCAGCGGGATGATTTCCAATTTGATGCGGCTCAAGAGAACGCAGTCAAAGAACTACAACGTTTATATGATGATTTAGTTGCTATTCAAAATCAGACCGGCTGGAAACATAAATTCAAAGGCATATTGCCGGGTAAGAAAAGGCATGTCAGTCGAGCAATAGCTAACATTCAGGGGATTTACTTTTGGGGTGGGGTTGGTCGAGGAAAAACCTATTTAGTCGACACCTTTTATGATTGCTTACCCTTAACAAACAAAATGCGTGTGCATTTCCATCGGTTTATGCACCGAGTGCATGAAGAAATGAAGTTGTTAGCAGGGCAAAGTGACCCCTTAAAAATCATTGCTAAAAAGCTGGCGAAAGAAACACGCATTATTTGCTTCGATGAATTTTTTGTTTCCGATATTACTGACGCCATGATTTTGGGAACCTTATTTGAGTTGCTGTTCGCAGAAGGTATTGTTTTGGTAGCAACATCTAACATCGAACCTGATCATTTATATAAAAATGGGTTACAGCGAGCTCGTTTCCTGCCAGCAATTGCTTTGCTTAACAAACACACCAATGTTGTGAATGTGGATAGTGGTATTGATTACCGATTGCGAACACTCGAACAAGCAGAGATTTATCACTACCCACTTGATGAGCAAGCAACGAAAAATTTACATGCGTATTTTACCCAGCTTGCCCCCGAAGCTGTTGAACAAGATGAAGCACTATCCATTTTAGGACGTGAGATTGCCACCATTCGCAATGCAGATGGGGTGGTGATGTTCGATTTTGAAGTGCTTTGTGGGGGACCACGTAGCTCAAATGACTACATGGAATTGAGCCGTATTTATCATACCGTCTTGCTTGCGGACGTGACTCAAATGGGGGCAATGGTTGATGACAAGGCGCGTCGTTTTATTGCTATGGTTGATGAATTTTATGAGCGCAACGTGAAGTTGATTATTGCCGCAGAAGTGGCGATTGATGAGCTTTATACTTCTGGTCAATTAACCTTTGAATTTAAACGATGCATCAGTCGCTTGAAGGAAATGCAGTCCCATGAGTTTTTGGCGCGCGAGCATCTGCCTTAATTTGCATGTTTTTTATCAATAAAGGGGTGTAATTTTAGTGGAGTTCTGTATAATTCGCGCCCTGCCCAGTTACGGCTACATGGATTGTGCGTACAAACCAGTGTGCTCGAAGGGGTAATCAAACTGGTCTTTAGGCGTCTCCGATTCGGATAGATGCCGGGTTGATGAGATAACGTTAACGTCTGAATTTTGGGTAATTTTAAGATGAAAACATATGTAGCAAAACCAGAAACGGTAAAACGTGAATGGTTTGTGATTGATGCCACCGACAAAACTTTAGGTCGATTGGCAACCGAGGCTGCGCGTCGTTTGCGTGGCAAGCATAAGCCAGAATATACGCCTCACGTAGATACTGGTGATTACATTGTTGTTGTTAATGCTGAAAAAGTTGTTGTAACAGGCAACAAAAAGCAAGACAAAATGTACTACTCTCACTCTGGTTATCCAGGTGGCTTGAAAGAAGTAAACTTTGAAAAGTTACAAGCTTCTAAGCCTGAAATGATCATTGAGAAAGCAGTTAAGGGTATGTTGCCTAAAGGTCCTTTGGGTCGTGCAATGTTCCGTAAGTTAAAAGTTTATGCTGGTACTGAGCACGGTCATGCTGCTCAAAAACCACAAGTTTTGGACATTTAAGGAGCACTGATCAATGGCTGATAATCAATATTACGGTACTGGTCGTCGCAAAAGCTCAACTGCTCGCGTATTTTTGCGTCCAGGCACAGGCAGCATTACTGTAAATAAGCGTCCCCTAGAAGAGTTCTTTGGTCGCGAAACTGCACGTATGGTTGTTCGTCAACCGCTTGAGTTGGTTGAGATGACTGAAAAGTTTGACCTTTACATCACTGTTACTGGTGGTGGAATTAGTGGTCAAGCAGGTGCGATTCGTCACGGTATTACACGTGCGTTGATGGAGTTTGACGAAACATTACGTCCTGCTCTTCGCCAAGCTGGCTTCGTTACTCGTGACGCGCGTCGCGTTGAGCGTAAGAAAGTTGGTCTTCATAAAGCACGTAAGAGACCTCAGTTCTCCAAGCGTTAAAAGCTTTATATTGTTTCAAAAAACCCGGTTTATCCGGGTTTTTTATTGTCTATTGTTTGTCAAATAGCACTTATTTGTTTCAAAAATTTACCTAGCGGTAAAATAAAAGGTCATTAATCTTCAATTGACCGTTAAAATTCCCTAGCAAATCTAATTTGATTATTACTGCATTATGAATGAATCCCTTGAGATCCATAGGGGTTTTATTTATCATGCAGCCCGGGTAAAAACCGGAATATTATTTGTTACAAAGTCGAGAGTTAGCCTATAGTTCATCTTGCGCTGATGATCATATTTAGTGGGCTAATTTTTAGAGCCCAAAAATATTGTTAATCGATATTTAGTAGATTGCGTATCAAATTAGAATAACTCACAAAATCCAACCTCTGGGGAAAATTGGATGAGCAACACGCCTGTAGATAATAGCCGGCGACGCTTCTTAACTGTGGCTACATCAGTAGTTGGCGGTGTGGGAGTGGTTGGAGCCGCAGTACCATTTATCGCTTCGTGGAATCCGAGTGAACGAGCTAAAGCAGCTGGTGCGGATGTTGAAGTTGATATTAGTAAGTTAGAACCTGGTCAGATGATGCGTGTAGAATGGCGCTCTAAGCCCGTTTGGATCGTTCGTCGTACCAAAGCCATTCTTGATGCTTTAGCTGGTCATGAAGATCAACTCAGAGATCCAAACTCTGAAGAAGATCAACAGCCTGCATTCGCAAAAAACCGTTACCGAGCTTTGAAAGAAGAGTATTTGGTATTGGTTGGTGTGTGCACACACTTAGGCTGCTCTCCTCAGCACATGAAAAACGGCCAGTTCGAAGAATTTGTAGAAGGCGTTCCAGATGGGTTCTTTTGTCCATGTCACGGCTCTAAATTCGATATGGCTGGGCGTGTATTCCAAAGTGTTCCTGCTCCACTAAACCTAGTTGTTCCTCCTTACTACTACATTGATGACAATCGAATTTTGATCGGTCAAGAAGGGGAGGTTGCTTAACATGTGGAAAAATCTTTTAGATTGGATTGAATATCGCATTCCTATGATGCGCGTTGCGAACATGCACGCCATTCAATATCCAGCACCGAGAAATATGAACTTCTGGTATGTATTTGGCTTTTTAGCCACTATCGTACTGGTTAACCAAATCGTCACCGGTATCTGGTTGACGATGAATTTTGTACCAAGTGCAGAAGGCGCTTTTGCTTCCGTTGAATACATCATGCGCGATGTTGAGTATGGCTGGCTACTGCGGTACATGCACTCAACAGGTGCGTCTGCCTTCTTTATTGTCGTTTACATGCACATGTTCCGCGGCATGATTTACGGCTCCTATCAGAAACCAAGGGAATTGCTTTGGTTATTTGGTATGTTCATTTATTTAGCGCTTATGGCCGAAGCCTTCATGGGTTACGTGTTACCTTGGGGACAAATGTCTTATTGGGGCGCGCAGGTAATTGTATCTTTATTCAGTGCAATTCCTGTTATTGGACCAGGTTTAGTTGAGTGGATTCAGGGTGACTTTGTTATCTCTGGGGCAACACTTAACCGTTTCTTTGCGTTACACGTTATCGCGCTCCCGCTTGTTATTGTGATTCTGGTGTTCTTGCACATTGTTGCGTTGCACGAAGTGGGCTCTAATAACCCCGATGGTATCGAAGTTAAGCGTCCTAAAGGTTCTTTAAAAGAAGAAGAAAAAACTAAGTTCGCAATGCATGAGTATTACACAAACAGGTACGATATTATCGATGACGTAGTACCTTTCTTCCCTCACATTGTGTTGAAAGATTTGGTTGCCTTTACAGTGTTCTTGGCCTTGTTCTCTTATGTCATGTTCTTCAATCCCGAAATGTGGGGCAAATTCCTAGAACATCCAAACTTTGAAATTGCCAACCCATTGAAAACGCCTGCACATATTTTCCCTGTGTGGTATTTCACGCCGTTCTACGCAATTTTGAAGGCCGTTCCTAACAAGTTGTTCGGTGTTATTGCCATGTTTGCGGCTATCGCAGCGTTAGCATTATTACCTTGGTTAGATCGCGGGAAAGTTCGCTCATGGCGTTACCGTTCAGGTTTGCACAAATGGAATCTAATTATTTTCGCGATTGTTTTCATTTTCCTAGGTTACTTAGGTGGTACACCTCAAGCTAACTGGAAGATCCTTGCCTCTCAGATTTTGACTGTAATGTACTTTGGGTTCTTCGGTTTACTGTGGTTATACAGTAAAAACGAAAGCACTAGGCCACTACCTACGAGGATCACGAAATGAAAAAGCTGATTTTATTAGTTTGTTTATTAGTGCCCGGTTTAGCCTCGGCAGCGGGTAGCGAATATCCATTAGATCACGCTGACTATGATTTGACAGACAAAGCATCATTACAGCGCGGTGCTCAGACTTTTATGAACTATTGTTTGGGCTGTCACCAAATGCAATATCAGCGTTATCAACGCACATTTAAGGATTTAGGGATCCCTGACGACATTGGTCAAGAGAACCTACAATTCACAGGTGAAAAGGTGTTTGAGCATATTAAAAATGCGATGCCTGTTGATTCTGCGAAAAAGTGGTTTGGTGCACCGCCGCCAGATTTAACTTTGGTTGCGCGTGTTCGAGGACCAGATTGGTTGTATACCTATTTACGTACTTTCTATGAGGACCCATCAAAACCGTTTGGTGTGAACAACAAGGTTTTTCCTGATGTTGGTATGCCTCACGTTCTTCAAGAGCTGCAAGGCTTGCCTCGTGAAACCTCTGAAGAGCAACTGGTCGATGGTGAGAAAGTGATGCGTGAAGTTGGTATTAAGACTGATGGTTCAGGCTTACTCAGTGACGCCGAATATGACAAGGTCGTTTTAGATTTAGTTAACTTCTTAGTTTATACAGGTGAACCTGTTACCTTGGAGCGTCAAGCGCTTGGTAAGAAAGTCTTGATATTTATTTTAGTGTTGTTTGTGTTTGTATTCTTGTTGAAAAAAGAATATTGGCGTGACGTGCACTAAACAGACTAAATTCTGTTAAAATTACTGGGGGCATCACTGCCCCCTTTTTTGCTATGTACGCACGAGTTTATTTGTCACCTTGCTGATAAAATCATCAGAGTGTGTAGGGCATTGAAAGAATTAAAAATTGACGGCATACGATGCGTATTTCCGTTAATAATTAGCTATCGAATATTATCGGAGGAGTGTTAATGGCTGTAGCCACAAATAAGCGATCAATCATGACTTTGTTTTCAGGAACACTGGATATTGACAGTCATCAAGTGCGTATTGTTCTCGCTGAAAAAGGTGTTGGAGTTGAAATCAACTATGTTGATGTGAACAACCTTCCTGAAGATTTGTTTGAAGTTAACCCTTATGGCACCATTCCTACGTTGGTTGACAGAGAGTTAGTGCTTTATCAATCTAACATCATTATGGAATATTTGGATGAGCGCTTCCCGCATCCTCCTCTTATGCCTGTTTATCCCGTAGCGCGTGGTACAAGCCGCTTGATGATGCACCGTATTGAGAGTGATTGGTACTCTCTCGCTCATCAAGTGTTATCTGGCGAAGGTGATGTTGTTGCTGCACGTAATGACCTACGTGAGCAAATTTTGGCATTAGCGCCAGTGTTTAATGAGCAGCCATTCTTCATGAGTGAAGAGTTTAGCTTGGTCGATTGCTACTTAGCACCGTTATTATGGCGCTTACCTGCTCTCGGTATTGAGCTTACAGGAAACGGTAGTCGTGAGATTAAGAATTATATGACGCGTGTATTTGAGCGTGATTCATTCAAAGCCTCTTTGACTGATCAAGAGCGCGAAATTCACAATCCGTTGTAAGGTTATCCATGACGTCAAATCAACCTTATCTTATTAGAGCTTATTATGAATGGATCATTGATAATGAGCTAACACCGCATTTAGCCGTTGACGCGACGGTTGATGGGGTTGAGGTACCAATGGAGCACGTTAAGGACGGGCAAATTGTGCTTAATGTAGCGCCATCTGCTTGTGCTGATATGCAAATGAGTAATGAGTGGATTATGTTTAATGCCCGGTTTGGTGGCGTTTCACGTAAGCTCATTGTTCCGGTGGACGCTGTTATAGCGATTTTTGCACGTGAGAATGGTGTAGGTACTGTTTTCATGCAAGAAGAGCAAGATATGCAGCAAGAGGATGCTGAGCTGGAAGATACGCCGGTTAGTCAACCAGAACCCACTTTGCAAGGTGTGCCAAGCAACAATGTTGAAGACGATAAGGAAAACACTTCGGCATCAGCTTCTAAGCCTCCGGCCAAGGGGAAGCCTACCTTAAAAGTCGTCAAGTAAGCGCTGTTTTTTGCTTCAAGCAAAGACAAACAAAAAAGCCGCCTAACAATGTTATGGCGGCTTTTTTAATACTTCACAGCGGCTATTGAATTTCGAACATATTAACAACCCGCGTTACACCATCAAGATTACGTGTAATTTCAATGGCGCGATCGGCATTGTTTTGAGTGACTAATCCCATTAAGAAAACTTCTGAGTCCTCTACGGTGACATCCATTTTTAAAAAGTCGACGTGTTTATCCGCAATTAAATTTGCTCTCACCTTGCTGGCGAGCCAAATATCGTAAGCACGAGTTGAGGGAGCGGTTGGTTTACCCACTCTTATTTGGTTATAAACGGTTCTGATGTTTTCAAATGAAAGCGCAATATTTTCAGCCTCGATACGAAGTGACGCAGTGGGCGTTTGACCGGTTAATAAAATTGCGCCATTAAACGATTTTACGCTGATATTTGAATCATGCTTAATTGCTGCAACTTTATTAAGTGCTCCGGTGATTTTGTTAGCGACCGTTGTGTCATCAATTTGAGTACCCACTGTACGCTCATCTTCTCCAACGGTAACGGCACTAACGCCCACCCCACCTACAACAAGCGCCGCACATCCTGACATGCCTAATGAGCCAATGATCAATAAACTGCTAACAGTTAGCTTGGATAGGCGAGCCTTCATAATTAGCCATCCTCTGGGAATAGTGTGTTATCAATGAATTCACATAAACAGTGAATTGCTAATAGGTGTACTTCTTGAATGCGGGCAGTGCGATTAGATGGAACGCGGATCTCAACGTCCTCGGCACTTAGTAAACCCGCCATTTCACCACCGTCTTTACCTGTTAGGGCAACAATACGCATATCACGACTCACCGCAGCTTCCATCGCTTTGGTCACGTTGTGAGAGTTTCCGCTGGTCGAGATTGCAAGTAAAATATCCCCCGGTTGACCAAGTGCTTTTACTTGCTTAGAGAACACTTCTTCGTAGCTATAATCATTAGCAATCGACGTTACTGTTGAAGAGTCAGTTGTTAGCGCCATTGCTGGTAGGCTAGGGCGCTCTCTTTCATAACGGTTGAGTAACTCTGATGAAAAGTGCTGAGCATCGCCTGCCGAACCACCGTTTCCACAGCTTAAAATTTTGTTGCCGTTCATGAGTGCTTCAACCATTAATTGGCCGCCGCGGGTGATGGTTTCTGGTAAGATTTCGCTGGCTGCGATTTTGGTTTGAATACTCTCGGTAAAATTCGCTTTGATTTGTTCTATCATAGTTTTGTCTTTTTTGTGTTGAATCGATGCAGGTTGCTATGTGCACAACGCCGCAAGCACTTAAATCGCCTGTATCCATTGATAATGTTCGCCGTCTATGGCGACAAAATCCAGACGATAAGGAGTCATCTGTGAATTAACTCCTACTTTTAGTAAATAATGGTAAATTGCCTTTTCCACTTTGAGTCGTTTTTGCGGCGTGAAATAATCAATGGCTGCACCAAAGTGTTTTTGACTTCGGAATTTGACTTCAACAAACACAAATTGCTCGCCATCGGTCATGATTAAATCAATCTCCCCGGTTTTGCAGCGATAATTTTGTTCGACAAACTGCAATCCTTGGGTGAGCAAAAACTCTTTTGCCCTTTGCTCTGCTTGCATCCCTACAGCATGGGATACTCGACTTTTACTATTTCGTGTATTTGACCACTTTTTCATCCTTGATTTGCCCCCAAAGTAACTCTCTTCTGAGTTGGTTGTTTTCGTCCATGTAAACTTTTCCAGTTAACCCTTGGTATTGGTACTGATTTAAATATTTCAATGCCTTCAGGTGTCTAATTACATTATAGGCATCGAATCCCATTGCAAATAGTCTCTGGTCTCCATCACGTCGTTCTGGCCATAATAGTTGGCTCGTTTCTTTCAGTGGAAGAGAGGAATCAGTGGGTAACATCCAAGGAATATCTAGGAAAATAAGATTCCGTAAATCCCTGAAACTATTTAAATTTTTGTTGGTGCTATGACTCCGAGAAGAGGCATAAATCGGCAAAATAGGAGAGAAAGGGCTAGTATTAGCCTCGATAAAAGGTGTGATGAGCTCAGTTTGGGTGGCATTTGCGAACACAATAATCGCATCAGCATCTCTACGATTACGTTCAAAACTATGCACTTCTTTTAATACCAATGCCTCAACTTCTTTGATTCGTTGTTTACTATTCGATATTTCCAGCATATTGCTAATGCCGTTTCTCATAGACTTTGTATCGGTAAACGGCACTTCTTCGATAGAAGCCTGAGGATTCCCAGAAAGATGTTTCCATTGCTGAATAAATGCATCGGCCATCCTTTGAGTGGAAGAATTACTGGCTTTTATAATGAGTGGTTTGCGGTATTGCTGCTGAAACAAGTGATTTGCCATTTGAATGCCTTCATCTTCGGGTGAAAGAGCAAAGTAATAGCGGGACAGCAGGGTAGCCTCTTCTTCTGCGCTAACAGGCTCATCAAGGAAGTTTAGAGCGAGCCAAGGGCTTTGAATATAAGGCTGGAATTTGTTGATATTTTCCTTTAACAAAGGACCTAGAACGAAGTCCAAGCCAGACAACTGCGCTGAAATAGTGTCTGGTTGCGTTTGACTATCGATAAAGATAATTTCTGCCAGTGGGTTACTGTTGTTTGTTAAGTGATTGTGTTCTTGTTGCGCAAAGTACGCTGCTAGAATGCCTTCTTTAATCGTTTCTCCCTGTGCGGCTAGCCGTCCAGACAAGGGAAGAATAACGCCTAAGCGCTTAGGTGCATAAGGAGAGGCGCTTAAGAGTCTTTGCAGCGAAAGTGGCGGGGTTTGGGTGAATGTATGCCATGAGTGAGCACGCTTCCACTCTTCCCATGCGAAGTTCAGGCGTTCAGGCTGAGTCGCATATTGTCGTTGAATTAACTGTAATTTTAATTGTGGTGCAAGTAGCGAAGCGTGTTCTAGGCTGGTTTTTACTTCATCTGTGCTTAGTGCATTAAGCATTGCCCATATATCTTCTTCATTAACGTTTGTCTGTTGTGCCAAGTTATATGCAGCTTTCAACCACTGTTGTTTGTGAGCGAGGATGTTAGCTTTTAAGCCGAAAACCCGTTCAGAAAAAGCAGGTGTCGGCGTGAGTGTATTGGCAAGTTTTTCTGCACGTTCAACGTTTCCTTGCTGCCATAAGCACTCTGCTGTGATCAGGTTAGATTGGTTTCTATGCAGAGGCTCTTGAATGTGGGGCGCTAAGTGCTCAAGAATGATAACGCTTTTACGGCAATCTTCCTTCGATACCAATTGGGCGGCTTGCAGCAATAAGTTGACTTGCTCTCTTGATTCGGCAGTCTTCGCTTGTTCGATGTAATCACGATATGAATCAGGCTCTGCTCTAGAGGCTACTGTTTGTTGAGGCTCTGGTGTTTGAGTGCCTTGGCGCTTTGGCGGTGCAGCACAAGAGGCGATCACCATAGCAAACAATGAATACACTAACCCACGTTTTAAACGAGAGAAGAGAGTATTGACGCCTTGTTTTTGGGGAGCATGTACTCTAGTTGAGCCATTGGATGGTGAAAAAATCATAAATCCTATTATGTTATTGCGCGTTCGCTGCTATTTGAGCCGCTTTAGTTTAGAATGCCTGCCCGCATAACACAACAAAGAAGACAGGCGTGACAATGGGTAACTTATATATCGTTGCGACACCAATTGGGAACCTAGAGGATATTACTTTCCGTGCCGTGAACATTTTGAAACAGGTCGACCTCATTGCCGCTGAGGATACTCGTCACAGCCAAAAACTGTTGCAACATTATGCCATTAATACCCCAATGTTTGCGTTGCATGACCATAACGAAAAACTAAAAAGTGCAGTATTAATTGAAAAACTAAGATCGGGGCAGGATATTGCGTTAATTTCCGATGCAGGAACCCCGTTAATTAGCGACCCCGGTTATCACTTGGTGAGTCAGTGTCGTGAAGCTGGTGTGCATGTTGTGCCTATTCCCGGAGCAAGCGCTGTTATTACGGCAATGAGTGCAGCAGGGTTAGCAACGGATGCTTTTTGCTTTAAAGGTTTTTTGCCTGTTAAAGCGGTTGCTAAAGCGCAAGTCATTACTGCCTTAAAAGATACTGTCGCAACCAGTATTTTTTACGAAGCACCGAGGCGGATAGAAGATACGCTGAAAGTCTTCCAGCAAATTCTTCCCGAACGTGACTTGGTGCTTGCAAAAGAACTAACCAAACATTACGAGAACTTTGTGTCGGGCACGGCAGAGCATATCCTAGCTTGGTTGGCACAAGACCCAGCTCATACAAAAGGGGAGTTTGTGTTGATGGTCTCTGGTGCACCGAAAAACCAAGAAACGATTCCTTCTGAGGCCATCGCTTTATTGCATGAACTGGCTAATTTGCTTCCTTTGAAGCAAGCGGCGGCGGTGGTTGCTAAGCACTATGACTTAAAGAAAAACGCGTTATATCAAATCGGTCTAGACCAAAAGTCTTCTACTTAATGCGAATGGTCTCACTTGCTTTGTTCCACACATTTTGGAAACGAGCGTAGGAGAAATATTCAGTTGGAAACCAGCATTTAGGAATTAAGTCTAGGTGCTTCCTTTGCTCGTAGTTCGACCATAGTAGCCTAAGAATTTCCTCTAATCTTTCTTCGCTGACGCGTTCTAATTTCTTTTTTGCACCATTAAAGTAGAGATTGTTATCTTTACCGATAATCACATTAACGCCAAAAGCATTAAATGCGAGATTCCTTGTAGCGATGCGGCACACAGGTTCTTCAATATCCTCAGGATAAAGACCCACCACAATACCATATTCATAACGATCAAGATCTTGTCTGTCAGAATCTTGGGGAATAAAGGTTACTCCGTAGCCTTGTGGGAATACGCCCGTCATCTTTATCAAAGAATCTGAAACTGCTTTGCTGTAAGCGCCTACTTCTGCGCCTTTTTCCATTACCAGCTTAACCCGAGGCAAGGTTTCATAGTTGTAATTATGTTTAGTTGATAGCACAACGGAACAATAAACTTGTGGCACTTTTAGTAGATTACCAATGCCTGACTCAGGATTGATTGCGCTTTTCAGCAGAATTCGAGTGAATTTGAGTTTTTCTTGCTCTTCCTGATAAAACGCTTTTCTTTCTTCTTTTGAATTGCCGCGGTATGAAGCGACGCCAACACCAAAGGTTGCGTATCGCAAGGCTTGTTGATAACTAATCTTCAGTAACGAAGAGCGCTCTTCTTTATTCAGTGCTCTAAATTCATCCATATCTCCTTTTGGCCCCTTGAGAATTAATTGTGCTTCGGGGTGATAGTGACCCACATCCTGAAACAAGGCGGCAATGATAAGCGGAATTTGAATATCTGTTCTAAAAGGAGAATATTCGGGTTTGGTTTTATCTTTACTTTTTTCCCAAACCTGATGTTCCTGATATTTCTGTAATACGTAGCTATTCGTAATAAGTTTTTGCTTTAATAAATCATCGAGCAATTTAATGCAGAGTACCACTTTGTATAAGTGTTTTGCTCGTTGGTTAAAGGCGGGAACAGAATTGCCTTCAATAGGCGCAATAAGCTGAATTGTGCCTAAAATTTTAGCGGCATTATGCGTTGTTTCGTTTTCACCTGTTTGGCCCAAGAGATCTAGAATTTCATTGCAGATCTTGATGACGTTATTGTATCTATCGACACGTTTAGCTTCTTGTTCCCGCTTTAATCCTTTTAATAGTGATTCGGCCTTTTCTTTCTTATGATTAATTTTAGCGGCTTGTTTGGCATCGGTTGCGGCTTCTAATTCTTTTTCGACTTCGGCGATTTGCCCTTCTGCAAATTGAAATTGTTTTTCAGTTTCGATGAGCTCTTTAAAGTAAATTGTTGCCTGTTCGTATAAAGAATCTTTTACATGAGTATGGTCATGAATTCTTTTAACCAAAGACGTAACCGCTTTCGTGAAAATAGAATCATCAATTTTACCGTGAAGCATTTATTAGACCTTTCTCATAAATTCGTTTGAATCACTATTCGCCTGACAGTCATTGTATTTACAATCACAACATCAAGGTTTTACATATGAATATTCAGGTGATAGACAAGCTGGCATTTCGTCACAGTGAGGTGATCGTTTTTAGCTTATCTAGATATTATTTCATCGTTATCACTCTAGTCTTTATAGGTGAAAATGAGAGTGAATTCTAATCCCGAACCTTAAAGATTAAGTAAAATGACGTGGCTTAATGAGTGCGTATTATTTTTATCTAGGGCCTACCAATACTGGGCTAGAGCTACCAATATAAGTAAAAAGGTAAAAAATTGCACATCACGTATTCCCCACCATTTTACAGCCATTCATCGTTGTGTAAACCGCAAAAGCATTTTTAGGAACGATAAATTTAATGTGGGTAGGGTTCTTGTGAGTGAGGAAATGAGTTATTGTTTTTTGACCAATTTCAAGGGCTTTTACAATATTGATTGATAAAGTCTTGGTGTAGCGGAATTTTATCTACTTCTCCCCTTACATGTTGCTTTAAGCCGTTAAGGAATCGGCCAAGTTCATCGTCACCCATCGCTTCAACTATAGGATGATAGCGTTCGGGAATAATGTGCTGACCAATCATGACTTGTGTCCATGAGTCCGTTTGGAATAGCTCTTTTTCTTGCAGTGGTATGGTGCCAGTTTCCTTGAAGAGTTGAATGCGGTGGGACAATTCTGCGGGAATCTCCATATTTTTACAGTAGCGCCAGAAATCGCTGTCTTCACGTTTTGTGGCATGGTAGTGCAAAATAATAAAGTTACGGACGCGTTCAAATTCGACTTTTGTTTGCTGATTAAATTCGTCAACACAGGCTGCTGGCATATCTTTTAGTGGCAGCAGTTTAAGTAAACGTAAAATAGCAGACATTGCTAAATGTATAGAAGTGGATTCAAGTGGCTCTAAAAATCCGGCGGCTAAGCCAACGGCAATGCAGTTTTTGACCCACGCTTTTTGGCGTCGTCCAGTTGTATATTTAAAGGCTCTGGGTTCAGTGATTGCTTTGCCTTCAAGGTTATTCATAAGTGTGTGAAGCGCTTCGTCGTCGGAAACAAAACGGCTGCAATAGACCATGCCGTTACCGCTTCTATGTTGCAAAGGTATGCGCCATTGCCAACCAAAAGCATGGGCAATGGATTGAGTGTAAGGCCGCGGAGCACCAACATTTTCGGTTTGAATGGCAACGGCTGAATCGCAAGGTAAGTAATGACCATAAGGCTCTAATTGGGTGTTTAACGCACCTTGAATTAACCGTGCGCTAAACCCGCTACAGTCAATGAAAATATCGCCGCTGATATTACGACCGCCTTGCAATGTTAATGAATCAATCGCGCCGCTTTGAGGGTGTAAATGCACATCGGTAATGGTGCCTTCGATATGTTTTACGCCGTGCCGCTGGGAAAAGCGTTTTAAAAAGCCAGCGTAAAGGCCAGCATCTAAATGGAACGCATAATTAAAGCCAGATTGTTCGCCACCTGTTGCACGACCTTCTTGCGCGGCAATAAGCTCTCGACAATAGCTGCCGATTGGGTCGTGAGCGATGCCTTTTTGTAAGCCTGCCACCCAAAAATGTTGAAAGTCACACGCCCAGCATCCTTTTCCGTTAACACCAAAAGAGTGAATGTAACGATCACCTATGTCTCCCCAGTTGCTAAATTCAATACCAAGTTTAAATGTGGCTTGAATGTCTCGCATCATTTCGGCTTCGTTGATGCCTAACAAACGATGGAAGGTTCGAAGTGGTGGGATGGTGGCTTCGCCAACACCAATACGCCCGATGGATTCAGATTCAATCAGGCTAACATCGAAAGCTTTACCGAGTAGCTTGCCAAAAGCTGCGGCTGCTAGCCAGCCAGATGTGCCGCCACCCACGACGATGAGGTGTTGCTTAGTCGATTGAGGTGATGTTGCATGAGATGAGGCTTGATGAGTCATGCGTAAATCCTGCGGACGTTTGTATATTGGAAAAATAGCGTTAGGGTGCCAGAAAATGTCGAGGCATCATAGTGCTAATGATGCCTCGGTCTCTCGTCTTTCTTTTAGAACACGTAGCGTGTTGAAAGTGCGTAGCGTGCGCCCAGAATTTCTAAGCTTCTGAATTGGCGCTCGGTTCTACCAAAACGGCGTACATCTTCTTCGAAAATGTTAATGCCTTCTAAGGAAACCGACCATGCGTCCGAGATGTTATAAGCAATGGAGAAATCCACTTGTTCATAAGCATCTGTGAACTCTGGCTCGTTACCACCAACGTTAGCGCTATTAAGGAACTGGTCACGCCAGTTGTAAGTAATACGCGCTTGCAGCGGGCCTTTTTCGTAAATAAGCACGAAGTTAGCTGAGTCACTTAAACCGGTTAAGGCAAACTGTGCTGCGCCGCTGGTGTCTGCTACATCGTAGCCAACGGAGCCATTTACCAAGGTGACATTTGCTTGTACACCAAAGCCGGTTTCACCAAAGAAGTGCTGTGCAGCTATTTCCCAACCAGATATTTGCGCGTCGTTGGCGTTAACTTGGGTGGCGGCATTAAGTACCGCGAATGGGTCTTCTGGTAAAGCGACTAAGTCTACGCCGTTTTCCCAGCCATCTGCGCCTTCATAATCGGCTGAGTCGAAGTCCGCGCCACATAAATTAACAGGTGCGAGTGGGTTGGCGATACAGCCGCCTTGGCCGTTATCTAAAGAGGCTATCATGCGGAATAAATTCTGCTGATTAACAGCCAAACCTCTGGCGTTTAATTCATCAATGGCTGCTTGGGCGCGAGGGCCGTTAGAAGGATCGCGGGTTGTATCTGCGATAGTTTCCACTTCCTCTGTACCAATAAAGTTTGGCACGCGTTTATCGAAATACCCGACAGCAACGTAGCTATCCGCCTTGTAATACCATTCCAAAGAGAGGTCGATATTATCGGATTCAATGGGGCGTAGGCCAATGTTACCGTTCGTCGCAGTGCCGTTACTTGCGCCAAGGATTGTTGGGCCGCCAATCGGGCCTGAAATGTTACTAACACCGTGTTGCAAACTGGCGTAATCAGCTCGTGCAATGGTCTTACTCCACGCCATTCGAGCAACCAATTCATCGGTAATGTTTAAGGTTAAACTTAAACTAGGCAATACATGGTCGTATTCATCTTCACGCTCAATGATGGGCGCAGATGCGGCATCACCACCTTGCACAAGGAAGTCGTTATCACCTTGCCAAACAATGACAGGCTGCGCTACTTGAGCAACGGATTTTACCTCTGACTTTTCAAAGCGCACACCGGCCAGAATGTCGTAGGTCATGTTGCCTGTCTCACCGGAAAGCTGGAACTGTGTATAAGCGGCAGTAATTTTTTCTTCGATCAGGCGATTCACGTCATCCACTGGATTCGGTACCCAATCAAGGCCAATGTTGGAAGATAACAACGCGCCTAATGCATTGGAGTCACCAATGAAAGACACTGCGCCGAAAGTTTCTAATTGACCTTGCGCTTCGCCACCATAATTGGCGTTGAAGAAATCACGAGCACCATCGCTCATTTCTGAGCGGTAGCCGTCGAATAATGATCTGAAATTCAACACATCGACCATATCAGCGGGAATGTCGCCGGGGTTAGACGCGCCCCAGTTACCTTCAAGAGTTGTTTGGTCGAACGAACTGCGGTTAGTGTATTCCATGTCTCTGGACTCAATACCAAAGTCGATGGAAAGCTCATCGGTGATTCGATAATCAAAATCTAACCTTGCTTGAGTAATGTCGGATTCGGTTCTGTCGTAGAAAATTTGGCGTACAGTTGAGCTTAAATCACCAGTATCAATTTCACCGGCAACATCACCTACAACTGGCTCGCGCTCATCCCAAATGCCTACTAACAAAGGTAAATCACCGGAGTTGTCGATGCCTTGAACCGATACGCCCTGCGCACCAATCCCAACGTTCCAGAAGTTGCCCGGGCCATTTCCGCCCGGAGAAGCTTTTGCTGTACTGTCATGAACATCTAATTTGATGATTAAGTCTTCGCTGGCTTCCCATTTTAGGTTTAAGCCTACAGAGTCTAATTCGTTTTCAACATGACCACCTTGCACACCAAAGTTCACATCTCTGGATAGGTAATTCGGTGGGTTTTCTGTTAGCCAATATAATGGAGTGGCAACATCATTAGTGACATCAAACTCTACTGCGGATGTTGGAAATGCACCGCCACCAAACCAGAATGAGAGTTCGTTACGATTGGACTCAATTTCTTGGTTGGCATAGGTGTAATCCAATACCGCTTCGAAGGTGTCGCTTGGACGAAATTGAAAGGTGACTTGCGCATTTTGACGGCGACGCTCGAAATCAAAATGATTGTAGCGTAAGCCGGGCGTAAAGTTGGTTTGCGTGCCTTGTGCCGGCTCATTATCAATGACCAAATCGTCGGTATAACCGTTAGGAATAAAGTCTTTGCCTGTCCACGGGCCTGAGAAATCGTTCCAGCCATTGGTAAACGCACCAGAACGACCGCTGTCTCTATCTTGATGCGATGCAGTAATTGACACGCCCCAAGTATCGTTGGACCAGCTTGCTAAGCCAGATAATTCCGGTGTGACGTCATCACCAATGCGATTAGTGGTGTCGTGAACTGCCTTGGCTCCAACGGTATAGTGTAATCCTTTCTCTTGCATCGGTTTACGAGTTTGTAAATCAACTGTTGCACCAATACCCCCAGAGGTAATGTTCGCTTGGCCTGATTTGTAAACCGTTACCCCAGAAACGCCTTCCGATGCAATGTTACTCATATCGAAAGAGCGGCTAGTATTTAAGTCGCCAGCTTCGTTGAGCTGAGCGGCTGGCATGGTACGTCCATTTAGCGTCACCTGATTGAACTCAGGACCGAAACCACGCACGGTGATTTGGAAACCTTCGCCGTTTCTACGGTCGATAGACACGCCGGTGATGCGTTGAAGCGACTCAGCAAGGTTACTGTCCGGGAATTTGCCAATATCCTCCGCCGTAATCGCATCTACAACACCAATGGATTCGCGTTTTACATCCATTGAACGGATTAAACTGCTGCGGATCCCCTTAACTTGAATGACTTCAACACCTGTTTGTTCAGTGCTCGATGAATCTTGCGCCAGAACAGGCATACTCGTGGTACCTAAAATCACCGATAAACTTGCTGCAATCGGTGTTCTCATAAATTTTGTGTGCTTCACTGTCTTTCTCTCTATTAACTCTCTATGCATATTAAAAATATGTTTGTATAGAAAGCGCTTCCTGTTAATGCTGAAGAAAGCGGAGAAAGCGCTTTCTCAAAGGTAATTTAGATTACACCTAAACGTCAACATTAATTTTACATTTGTTTCATCAATGTAAATTAATGACTGACGTTTAATATTGATTATTCAATAAAATCATATGGTTATACTGAGCAAGACAATGTGGCTTTTTCTGCTTCTTTTGACACAATTTGTACATCAGCAATACCGATTTGGCCTTGATGCTGACTGCTCAAGCTAAATGGCATTACCGTATGGGTGAATTGCATTCCTTGTTTTTCAAAACAACGTAAGTCGATAGACAAGGTTTGCCATTGTTGACGAGGCAGCGTGTTAAGCAGAGGTGAGAGGTCGATGCTTGCGCCACATTGCTCACCGGCATCACATTGCATGTTGAGAAGCAACGGCCCTGAAAAAGGTGAAAGTAGATTAATGCTGAACGTCAAAGCCGATTGTCTTTCTAAATCGGCTCGGAGATCTTCTCTAAATTGACTCTTGCTGATAAAAGCGAGACTGACATCTGCTTTACCATCGAATGTGAGTTGCAACGCGTCTTCTTGGACAGTCTTATCGATGTTCTTAAATTCAAGCCCGGCAATATTTTGAATACTGGTGGTAACGGCGGTGCGTTGCCCGGTTTTGTTGTCAATTAACCACATCAGCCAAGGCGAGTGCATTTTCGCTTGGTAAAGAACACGGTTGGTTGGTGCTGTTTGCGGGGCCTCAAAATGTTCATTTAGCACCCGGTTCAGCACATCCTTTTGATTTTGTTCAGAATCATAGCTTAGGCCAAACCCATAGGGTAGTAGCGGTGGCTCGGCGTAGGGTTTATTTGCTATTTGATAAGGACTATTGGGCCAAGAGAAGCTGAGTTTGCCCGTAAAGGGAGCGATGATTTTGCCTGTAGCATCGGTAAACAATACATCACTAACGGCAGCACCTTCACTGCCGGGTAGCCATGCCGCAACAAAGGCGTTAGATGCATTTATTTCTGGGTTAACCCACATCGGTCTGCCACTTAAAAAGACAGAAACAACAGGAATTCCTTGGCTTTTGAGTTTGCGCAGCAACAGTAAATCACGCTTGTTACCTCGCTGATATTCAAGGTTTTCTCGGTCGCCATGCCCTTCGGCATAAGGGTCTTCACCGAATACCACAATGGCTACATCAGGCTTTTCAGACCAAGTATCTTTTGGGTTTTCACCATTTGGGATGAGGGTGACTTTGCCCCCCGCTGACTCAACATGTTGGCGAATACCTTGGTAAATGGAACTGCCGCCGGGGAAGTCTTCATTGGTGTTGCCGGTGCCTTGCCAAGTGATTGTCCATCCACCGGATTGCTTACCGATGTTGTCGGCACCATCACCTGCAACCAATACGTGCTGTTTGGGGCTTAGCGGCAATAACTGATTTTGATTTTTCAGCAGCACCAAAGATTCACGCACGGCTTGCGCGGCAATGTCCCGGTGTGCCTGTGCGCCAATTAACTTGCTGTTTGCAGACAATGGGCGGTTAGCGGGGCTGGGTTTGTCGAATAATCCGGCGCGCAGTTTTACCCGCAAAATACGCGTCACGGCATCATTAATTCGACTTATTGGGATGTCGCCGCTTCGAGCCTGTGCAAGGGTATTTTCGTACAAGGGTTTCCATGCCTGTGTCGGGGACATGAACATATCAAGCCCGGCGTTAATGGCTTGTGGACAGCTTTCATTACTACATCCTTGAATTTGGCCGTGGCCTGACCAATCACCGACAACAAAGCCATCGAAGCCCATTTTGTCTTTTAAAACTTGTGTGAGCAGGTATTGATGACCATGAATTTTCTTGCCGTGCCAACTGTTAAACGAAGCCATGACGGTTTGGGCGCCAGCACTTAAGCCGGTGACATAACCTTGCCCGTGAATGTTAAATAACTCGGCTTCATCATCAATGTTATCGCCTTGGTCATCCCCCTTAACGGTACCTCCATCGCCAATGAAGTGCTTTACCGTGCTGATCACTTTGTCATCAGCCATAAAGTTGTGTTTTGCACGGCCTTGTAGACCATGAACAACGGCTTCAGCGTAGAGTTTTACTATTTCGGGGTCTTCCGAGTAGCCTTCGTAAGTTCTTCCCCAGCGATCGTCGCGTACAGTGGCAACGGTTGGCGCGAAAATCCATTCAATGCCTGTGGCTAACACTTCTTTTGCGGTTGCTGCGGCGATTTTCTCGACAAGCTCTGGATTATGGGCAGCACCAAGACCGATATTATGAGGAAACAGCGTAGCCCCGATGACATTGTTATGCCCGTGTACCGCATCGGTTCCCCACATGGTGGGAATGCTTGAGCCGTCTAGACTGTCGTCGATCGAGGCTTGATACATACTTTCTGCTAGGTTTAACCATTCTTGTGGTGTGGCGTATTTGTTAGCGTTAGGAAACGAACCGCCGCCGTTAAGATAGGAGCCAAACCCATATCGGCGCATGTCTTCCACACTAATATCGCGAATTTCGGGTTGGATCATCTGCGCGACTTTTTGTTCCAAGGTCATAGTATTAAGAATGCTCTGGGCGCGTTCTTCTATTGCGGGGTCGCGCTTTATCTCGAGGTTTAATGTTGGCCAAACATTAATATCTGAGTAGCTATTCGTTGCATGTAGCCCCATGCTCGTGCTGATTAAGAGGGCAAGTGTATAACGCATTATTGTTTCTCCATTGAATCTAAGCAGGTGCGATCGGTGCGTTGAGGGCGTGATGGGGTATAGCCACTTAAGCCGTAATATAAAATATAGAGATAGCACAACACTGGAATAATAAATGCCGGTTGCAGCCCTAAACTGTCCGCGAGCATGCCTTGAGCAAGGGGGACAATCGCACCACCAACGATAGCTAAACATAAAATTCCAGAGCCTTGGCTGGTGGCGTTACCCAACCCATGTAGCGACAAACTAAAGATTGTGGGGAACATAATTGAGTTGAACACGCCAACAAGCAATAGACTCCAGATAGCAATATTGCCATCACTACTAAGGGTAATAACTATCAATACGCAAGCCATTAGTGCGTTGAAACTTAACAAACGATTCGCCCGTACTTTTTGCATAACAAGCGCACCAATAAACCGACCAACCATAGCGCCACCCCAATAATAGGAAACATAAGTAGCTGCTTGGGTTTCTGTTATGCCAGTGATGCCCGCGCTTTGAATAAAACTGACTAGAAAGCTACCTATCGCAACCTCCGCACCAACATAGACAAAAATACCTATTGCCCCCAGTTTCAAATGGCGATAATGCCAAGCTCCTTTGTTAGCATTCGGGGTGTTTAAGTGGGGGGTAGATTTGCCAAAATCGGGCAAGCGTAGTTTGCTGAAAAATAACGCCAGAAATAATAAGGTGCCAGCCAACAATAAATAAGGTGTTTTAACACTTTCAATGCCTGAATCTGCTTCGCTGGTGGCAAACAGTAATAAGGCGCCAAAAAGCGGCCCTAACGTTGTCCCCAAAGAGTTAAAAGCTTGCGTTGTGACGAGTCGAGCGGAAGCGGTCTGTGGGGAGCCTAGGACGGTAACAAAAGGGTTAGCTGATACTTGTAGCAAGGTCACGCCAGACGCAAGAATAAAGAGTGACAACAAAAACAGCGGGTAGGCCGTAAGTGCTGCGGAGGGATAAAATAGCAAGCAGCCAATAGATGCAAGCACGAGCCCGGTTACAATGCCTTTTTTAAAACCAATGAATGAGACCAGCTTGCCAGCGGGTAACGACATGACAAAATAGGCACCGAAAAAGCAGAATTGGATCAACATCGCTTGGGTGAAATTCAATTCAAAGGCATTTTTAAAATAAGGGATTAAAATGTCATTTAAACTGGTGATAAATCCCCACATGAAAAACAATGAAGTGAGTGAAATCAGTTCAATCACGTATCCTGTTTTGGCGGGCAAATCGCTGTTGCCCCTTTCTTTTTTATTATCATTTAATTCAATCACTTAATACTAACCTCAATGTTTTAATCGTGTTCCCTATACCGCTTAGTATTATTTCTGCATTGGATTGAAATTGTTATTTTACGGGACAAGGAGGTCGTTTAAAATTTTTAAGAAAGCGCTTTCTCATTTTAAGAGTTACATGTTATAAACATAAATTCAACAAAGAAAAAACATCATGAGTGTAAATGCCTTTTTCGGCTTAAAACTCATTACAATTGTGCGAATTGATTTGAAAAGACATGAAAAAAATAACTTTGCCTGAACATTCAAAATTGCTGGATAAATCCTTTCTTTTTGGCGTTGCTACGTCTTCTTTTCAAATTGAAGGTGCGAGAGATTCTCGGTTAAAAAGCATTTGGGATACATTTTGTGAAACACCGGGAAAAATAATTGATAAGTCGAATGGGCTGGTTGCTTGCGAGCACATTGAGCGTTGGCTTGAGGATATTGATCTGATACAAAGCCTTGGTGTGGATACCTATCGTTTTTCTATATCTTGGCCTCGGGTAATGCATGAGGACGGTTCACTCAATCATGAAGGATTAGGTTTTTATATCCAATTGCTTGATACGTTGAATGCGCGTGGAATTAAGCCCTTCGTGACTTTGTATCATTGGGATTTGCCACAATTTATTGAGGATAACGGCGGTTGGCTAAATCGAGAAACGGCGTATCTGTTCCAAGATTATGTTGACAAAGTAAGCTTGTTCTTTGGTGATCGCGTGCATTCTTATGCCACGTTTAATGAGCCCTTTTGTTCGGCGTATTTAGGGTATGAGATTGGCGTTCATGCGCCGGGCAAAACAGGGGTAAAATCTGGACGTCAGGCTGCGCATCATATTTTGCTTGCTCATGGCTTAGCCATGCAGGTATTGCAAAAAAATAGCCCAAGTAGTTTAAATGGTATCGTGCTTAATTTTACCCCATGTTACCCAGCCGACGATTCTGAATCTTCGTTAAAGGCAGCGGATTACGCCAATCAGTACATTAATCACTGGTACATCAAGCCTCTTTTACATGGCGAATATCCCGCAATGTTGGCGGAGCTTCCTGACGACCAAAAGCCAGATATCGAGGCTAACGATTTGCAAATTATGGCACAGCCACTGGATTTTCTTGGTGTGAATTTTTACACTCGATTAACTTATTCTGCCCCAACGGTAACGGATTTTAGCGATCCCGAAAAAAGCCCATTTTATACAGAACATGCGCATCTGCACCCACAAACCGATATTGGTTGGGAAATCTATCCGCAAGCATTAACGGATTTGCTGACTAAAATATTGTCTGACTATAACCTGCCGCCTATTTACATCACTGAAAATGGTGCAGCCATGGCTGATGAATTAGTAGATGGCGCTGTTCATGACAATAGTCGCATTGACTATTATCAATCACATTTACTTGCGGTACATGAAGCGGCTGAACAAGGTGTACAAATTGATGGTTATTTTGCCTGGAGCTTAATGGATAACTTTGAATGGGCAGAAGGGTATTTGAAACGTTTCGGCTTAGTGTATGTCGATTATCAAACCCAGCAACGCATACTGAAAGATAGCGCACTCGCTTACCAAGCGTTTCTTTTGTCACGTACTCATAACGATAATCACGTCAATAAATAAGCCCAAGGAGAAACGGTATGAGTCAATTATCACTTATTGAAAAAGTGGGCTATGGTGCAGGCGATGCAGCGGCGAATTTAGTCTGGCGTGGCGCATTAGCCTATTTGGCTGTGTTTTATACCGATACCTTTGGGTTATCTGCGGCGGCGGCGGCTCTTTTGTTTTTGGTTGTACGTTTATCTGATGGTGTTACCGACATTATCATGGGAATGATAGCCGACAGAACCCACACTTCGTGGGGAAAATTTCGGCCGTGGATCCTATGGTCGACCCCCTTTCTTGGCTTGTTTATGGTGCTGTGTTTTTCCACGCCCGACTTAAGCGATTCTGCAAAATTAGTGTACGCCTATGTGACTTACATTGGCTTAACACTGGCTTACACCGTCAATAATGTTCCTTATTCTGCACTGATGGGGGTGATGACAACAGATGACAACGAACGTACGCGTTTGTCTGGATTCCGTTTTGCTGGTGCATTCCTTGGCGGGTTATTTGTGATGGGGTTCTTGCCCATGATGGTCAAATATTTTGGAGGGGACAATCAAGCGTTAGGGTATCAACAAACGATGTTTGTGTTTGCCGGTATTTTAATGTTTCTGATGTTTGTCACTGTGGGGACCACCAAAGAACGTATAATGCCGCCTAAGAGCCTAAAAGGCAGCTTAGCCAGTGATATGCGAGATCTGGCTAAACAATTGCCATTTTTACTGATCCCTTTAGGTTCAATCACTGCTTTTTTTTACTACCGAAATTGGTTAACAGGAGTGATCTTTGCTTTGGTAATAGCAACGAGCGTCGTCGTGGTTCGTCGTATGACACAGGTGCCGAACAAAGCTTTGTCTGGGAGCCAGCAAGATATAGTTGATTTAATGACCAATAAACCGTGGTTGGTTTTGCTCGGTATTGGCTTTTTAACCATGATGTTTAACGGTATCAAATATGGTGTCATTGCTTACTACTTTAAGTATTACATTGGTGATGAATTGTTAACCGGCCAATATTTCATTGCCCTGCTATTAGTTTCCATTGCAGGAGCTTTATCTACATCATGGTTAAGTCGGCGTTTCGGCCGTAAACAAGTGCTTATTTTTTCTCTGTTAACCGCCAGCTTATTTACTTGTTCCTTTTATTGGTTGCCTGCTGAAGAAGTCACCTGGGTGTTTATTTTAGGCTGCATCGCGGAGTTTTTTGCCGCCATGATGCCAACCTTGTTCTTTTCCATGCTTGGGGACGCTGCCGATTATTCCGAATGGAAAACGGGGCGTAGGGCAACGGGGTTGGTGTATTCTGCGGGAACTTTTGTACAGAAAACAGGTGGTGGCTTTGCTGGTGCGCTTGTTCTGTTGGTGCTCGGTTACTATGGATATAACGGAATGGATAGTAGCAGTATTCAAGCATCGTTGCCGGGGATGCAATTGCTAATGAGCTTTATTCCGGCGCTGTTTGGATTTGCTGGTGCGTTATTAATGTTGATATACCCGATTACTGACGCAATGCAGGAAAAAATGACCCATGATCTCATTCGCAGACGTAGCGATTTAGTTGACGGAGCGGCATAATGAGTCGGATTTTCAAGTGACCAACTGAGGTGTGAATGACCACAATATACAAAGTGGCTGAGCGAGCGGGTGTTTCGCTTTCAACGGTTTCGCGTGTATTAAATGGGCGAAAAACAGTTAACGAAGCACTACGTTTGAAAGTTGAGCAAGCTATGAAAGAGCTGGATTACCGTCCTAATTCATTAGCTCGTTCGTTAGCTTCAAATCGCTCCGATAGCATTGGTGTTGTGGTGTCTGAACTATCCACACCTTTCTTTGGCGAAATGTTGCAATCCATTGAAACAACGCTTAGAGAATGTAATAAACACGTCATCATTACCGTTGGTCACAACGATTTAGCACAAGAAAAAGAAGCCGTAGAATTCCTGATTAGCCGCAATTGTGATGCTTTAATTT
This sequence comes from Alteromonas sp. a30, assembly GCF_026788005.1. GTDB lineage: Bacteria > Pseudomonadota > Gammaproteobacteria > Enterobacterales > Alteromonadaceae > Paraneptunicella. Next base: position 246,326 of record NZ_JABEPE010000003.1, on the reverse strand, counting down.
TGCAAGTTGGGGCGCTGGATGACGCCTACATTCAAGAACTCAATCAAAATAGATTACCCGTTTCTCTTGTGAATCGTTGTGTAGAAGGCTTAGAAGAGGCTTGTTTTACCTTGGACAATGAAACCGGTGGCTACCTTTGTACAAAACACTTGTTGGAGCAAGGGCATACTGAAATTGCTTATATTTCTGGTCCGAGTGATAAAACCGATGCGATGCAACGTTTCAAAGGGCACAAGCGCGCCCTTGAAGAGGCTGGAATTACATTTTCTGAGGCCCTGTACTACGAAGGAAGTTATCAAGAAGAAGATGGTGAAGCAGGGTTAATACATTTACTTGAAAGCAATAAGCATTTTACGGCGTTAGTGTGCGGTAATGACTGGATGGCTTCTGGCGCAATTCGTTGCGCCCGAGCCCGAGGTATTCAAGTTCCACAAGCATTATCCGTTGTTGGATTCGACAACATTGTGGTTGCTCGTCACGTATTTCCTACCTTAACCACTATTAATCATCCCATTGCTGACATGGGGAAAATGGCTGCCAAATACGTGATTAATAAGGTTTACTCGGGAGAAAATATGATTCAAAACCTGTTTGCGCCCAGCTTGGTGATTCGGGACTCCTGCTCTTCTCAGCGTTAAATTTGCAGGATTATCGGGTTTTAAGCAGATTTTGTTTTACAACGAGTCGCGAATCTTTAGAATACTGCCTCGGAGTTGGCCAGACAATCGCCGCCTTGTAAAAGGGGGAGGAAAGTCCGGGCTCCATAGGGCAAGGTGCCAGATAACGTCTGGGCGGCGTGAGCCGACGACAAGTGCAGCAGAGAGTAGACCGCCAGTTCTTTGAATTGGTAAGGGTGAAAGGGTGCGGTAAGAGCGCACCGCGCAACTGGCAACAGTTTGTGGCATGGTAAACTCCACCTGGAGCAAGACCAAGTAGGGTTCCTGACGGCGCGGCCCGCGTTGGAACCGGGTAGGTTGCTTGAGCCAATGAGCGATTATTGGCCTAGATGAATGATTGTTCTCGACAGAACCCGGCTTATCGGCCAACTCCGTTAATTTTCAAAAGCTTATTGCTGATACACAATTATACATGGCTTAATTGGTAATATGGCAAAATGGACGATGAACAAAGTAACCCTTTATGAATAGTCTGAAGTAATGAGCAAACCCCGTCTTTTCCCTCCGCTAAAAGCCAGTGTACTAGGTTCCATTTTATTGTTATCTGCCTGCGCTAATACCGGCGTAAATTATCGGCCTGTGGTGGATGGAAGTGAATTGGCGCATTATGAAACGGACCTTGCTAATTGTCAGAAGTTAGCCGTTATTGAAGAAAAGGCGAGGAATGAATCCGAGTCGGACGCATTGTTTGGCGCTATGATTGGGGCGCTAGCAGGGATTACCGAAGGAGCAGAAGAAACCATTGCGGGCGCAGCAATCGGGGCGTTAATTGGGGAAGGGGTAGGCCAAAATGCCGATAACCAAGTGAGCCGTCAAACGGTCATTAATTGTATGCGAGGCAAAGGCTACAACGTCGTTGAGTCCGACAATTAATCGCTGCTTTGTGAATTTATTCTTGTTTCATCCGCTTCTCTGGCCAGCTTAATATAAAACGCGCACCACCTAATTCCGAACGCTCTAATCTAATATTTCCTTCATGAAGCTCAATGTAGCGTTTTACAATAGCGAGTCCTAAGCCAATTCCTCCAGAATTTCTATCTCGACTTTTATCGAGTCGCACAAAAGGATCAAAAATACTAGACCAGCTTGATTCAGGAATGCCCGGACCATCATCATTAACACTAAGTTGTACGTTTGTTTCTTTGCGTGTTGCGCAAATAGTGATTTTGGTATTGGCGTAGCGCACGGCATTTCGGATGAGGTTGTCTAACATTCTGGCAATGGCGTCATCGTCACAATCACAGAGAAATACTGCTGAATCATCTGACCATAACACTTCAAACTGTAGGTGTGGGTGGGTCAATTCAAACTTATTCACGACTTCGGTAATAATTCGCTCTAGATCATGAGAAAGGATGTTTAACTGAGGGTCTTCTCGATCGAAGCGGGCGTATGTGAGCAATTCATCGACGAGGCTATCTAATGCCTCTATGCTATCGTCCATGCTATTAATATATTTGTTTCTGGCTTCTTCGGAGTCGACATCTTTTACCATTTCCATAGCAAAGCGGATCCTCGCTATGGGAGTTCGTAACTCATGAGAAACTGCGTGGGAAAGCTCTTTATGTGATTTAATTAATCGCTGAATTCGTGACGCCATAGCATTAAATCGCTCGGCAAGAGGACGTAATGTGGCGCTAATACGCGTATCAACTCTAACCGACCAGTCCCCTTTGCCTAGCGCAATGGCAGATTTGGATAAACGCGCTAACCCTTTCGATATTGGCCATGCCCAAATGAAGGTGATAAGTGCTAGAAAGGCGAAGAATAATACAATGAATAGCACTTCCGATCGGGCTTTTACATTCATCATAATCGGACCTAATACGAGCAATTTATCAGAGCCTGTTAGTCGGTATAAAAACCAGCTTGTTCCCTCGAAATCATCGAAGATGGCAACAATGCCACCTTGAACCAAATAATGTCGTTGTTGCTCGCTAATTGGGTTGTCTTGTAATTCAGGGAGCTGTGCTAGTTCTGATATTGTGAGTAGCTTAACCGGATAACCAAATGACGGGGCAACGGCCTCAAGGTATTGAGCTTGAGTTTCAGGCGTATGTCGAATGAGTTCTTTGCTGAGTAAAAACAGTGTCCCTTTGTGCAGTTCAATATCGGTCGTTAGGGCTTGAGTTTGGCTATAACTATCGTAAAGCGCCTCTATACTCCAGCCTAAGCCAATAAAGGTTGCGATTAATAAAATATAAAGCCGGAAAAACAGATTCTTCATACAGTGCAGAATGCCCGAACTCGATTACTATTGCCAAGCATCAGATACAAATAAATAGCCCTTTTTCCACACGGTTTTAATTTTTTGCGGTTTGGATGATGAATCTTTTAGTTTTTTACGTAAACGAGAGACTAGCATGTCTACAGTGCGATCTAAGCCATCGTAACCAAAACCCCTCAGGTTGTTGAGCAAATCATCTCTCGACATCACTTGGTCTGCTTGCGAGGCAAACAAACACAAAAGTTCTAGTTCATTCGTGGTTAACTCAATTACCTCATCGCCAATAAACACTTCCTGTTTGATTTTATTAATGCTCAAGTTACCAAATCGAAACTCTCCACGGTTAACATCCTTATTGTGCGCGTCGACAGGGGGCGTTGTCCTTCTTAATAGCGCGTTAACTCTGGCTAATAGTAGCCTCGGCTGCACGGGTTTACAGATGTAGTCGTCTGCACCGACTTCCAATCCTACTATTTGGTCGATTTCATCTGTGCGTGCGGTGAGCATGATAACGGGCACATCTGTTTGCCCGCGCAATTCCCGACAAATATCCAGTCCATTTTTGCCGGGAAGCATAATATCAAGTATGACCAAGTCGGGTTTTTCACGCAGGATAGCTTCTAATGCGTTATCGCCTTTGTGCTCCATAGAAACGTCAAATCCTTGCATTGACAGATAATCTTTGACTAGGTCGGCAAGCGCCAAGTCATCCTCGACCAAAAATACATGACCAATGTTAGGTGGTGTTGAATGCGACATAGTAGTTATGACCTGTATCCCTTTAATTGAATAATGATAAACAAAGGCGTGGTTCGTGTTTCCGTTTGCTAAAACCGATATGTAAAGTAAACCCCTAAGCCTTTACGAAAATGCTCATCGGCATCGTAGCCATTCCGAGCATAGTCAAAATTGGTTTGACCGTAAGATACGCTTATATCAACGTCCTTCCTAATGTTATAAGTGGCGCCAATATTCCAAACATAAGCATCATCTTGAGCAAAGTCCTGTAAATCTCGGTATGTGTAGCTCGCGCTGAGTGTTACCCCTTCGAATAGCCGTTTTTGTATTCCTAAGCTAAAGTCGAATTCGCTTTTGTTTTCTCGATGATCTTCATTCCAGCGAATATATCCGACGTTGAAAACGGCTGCCATATCGGAGCTAAAAACATATTTACCCGTAATATCTATGCCATAAGCATGCGAATCGCCAAACTGCTCAGACTCTAATTCACCTCGTACGCCAAGACCCGCAGTTAATTCCAATCCGGTGCCGTTTTCGGGACGTTGCATAAAGCGATAACGTAGCCCTGAAAAATCCAGCGTAAGGTGCTCTGTTATTCCGTATCCAAGTTGAATATCCGCGCCCCAGTTATGAACGCCATTTTGCTTTTCCCCATAAACTGCGCCGAGGGAAAGCGAGGTTTCGCCATCGGCTAAGGTTATTGGCCTTTCTACTAAATTGCCGGGGGAGGAGGCCGCTTGGACAGAAGTAGAGGCCGATAAACCAAGTAAGACTAGAGCAATAATGCGTTTTTCCATTTTGAGATTCCTAATAAAACAACTCACCTTGTTGGTGCGAATGCATAATAGGAAACTCCTTTGTCTTAATCTTTGCTGCTTCTGTGGCAATGTGTAGCGTAAATGTAAAAGCGCTTAGTGTTTGTCAAAAAGTGTTTGGCTATATGTCAAATTCTGTACTCAGCGGGTTTTAGAATAAACTCCATAGCCCTCTGCGTCGCCTTGAGCGCATGCGTTGCTCTATGGTGCCAGTGACTGCGACCACCGTATTCGCCGCAATAGTACCTGAAGGTCCACGAGTGAGGATAAAGGTTTGGCTATTGCTGGATGTGAAATGGATTTGGTGGGTTCCAGACCAGCTATTTTTCCAGCAACGTAACAGTGATTTTGATTCTGCTTCTTTTAGGCAAAAGTGCCCAGCTTTAGGGACTTCCCAAATAAGGGTTGCCCTCATCTCACAGACGGTTTCTCCCACATCAAGTTCGCAAATTCCGGGGCTGGCGACTAACGTTGGAATAAGCGTTTTTAACGTTAAACCTGAATCAGCGCGCAGGGGAATAGGTAACATTAAAAGGGAAATGCTAAAGAGAAAAAACGTGAGTAAATATTGCTTGCTATCGTGCATCATGCTGATTAAAACGCCCACAGCACACCGAAGTTAATGTCATAGCTATAGCTGCTATCAACAATGGGACTACGACTGATTTCATTGCCAACATAAGCAAGGTTAAATGCTGCAACGAATGACCAATGCTCATTGATTGGCCTATCTAAATATAAACGCGCTGCGGCAATCCAGTCTCCGCTGGGGTGATATTCAGAACGTGAATTTGTGGTTTCGTCGGCGTCAATACCGTAGTAGTAGTTAGTGGCATTTTGAGTAATGTATGCCAGTCCAATAGATGGACGAATATAAAATGTTTTAGTGAATAAGGACTTGCCAATATTAAGGTTGATAATAGTACCGTTGTGAACGGAAAAGGCATCGTGGAGCACGCGGAATTGGGTATCAAATCCATACTTTAATGTATTGTACTCAAGCCCCACTTCTGATGTTCGTTTGCGCTTTTTTATGCCATCAAGTCGTTGTGAAGATGACTTTTGATCACTCGCTGAAAACGGATAAAACCAAGAACTGGTGATTAAATTAATTTGCTTTTTCGGCGTGTTAACTAGCGTATAGCCTAGGGTGAGTTGGTTGTTTCGATTTGGGGTCGACTCTATAAAAATGTTTTTATAGTACGCGCCACCAGAAAACCACAACTTGAGGTCGGCATCAAAATTGACTTTGTCTAAACTTTGAACAACGGATTTGCGTTGACTCAATACTACGCCGAGATCAACTTCCCAGTGAAAATCATCATTATCCTCAACAGGGTAGGGGGAATTCGACGCTTGTGCAGTGCCTGAGTCAGATACAAAGAGCGACAATGATAAAAGCAAAAAGAGTGCTAAACTGCGGGTTACTGCCATTTTCACTTAGCCTGTGCTGAGAGTGTATTGGGGGCTTGAAAATTGAGGCTGTACAATAAGAGTGCTTGCTTCTGTAGTCAAGCGCTTGTCTTCTTTGCGTCATCTACAAAGCTGAGTCTCGTGCTTTTTATTGCTTGTGTCTTGGTGTTTTTTTCGTAATCTAACAGAGCAAATGAAGTGGGTGAGAGCGAAAAAGTATATGTCAGGTTTTGAGTGGCGTAGAGCCGTAATTAAGATAGGTAGCGCATTGATCGCGCCCGATGGGACTCAGTGTAGCGCTAAGTATCTGTTGGCGATTGCTCGCTTTGTTACTGAAAGTCGCCAACAAGGCAAACAGGTGATATTGGTGTCTTCTGGCAGTGTTGCGGCGGGACGAGTGAATGTGCCAACACGCCATTCTCCGTCGATTGCTGAGAAACAGGCAATGGCAGCCATTGGGCAAACTCGGATGATGGCCAATTGGGCACGCTTTTTTGACTTTCCCTGTGCCCAAATATTGCTAACGTATGACGATCTTCGTAATCGTACGCGTTATGTTAATGTTCAAAATACAATACGAGAATTGTTAGCGCGTGAGGCACTGCCTATCGTTAACGAAAACGACTCGGTAGCGGTGAATGAGCTGAAAGTTGGTGATAATGACAATCTTGCTGCTTATACCGCGCTTGTTGCTCAAGCCGATACGCTTATTATCTGTTCTGATATTGATGGTTTATACACCGCAGACCCACGAAAAAACCAAGACGCTAAACTAATTCCTGAAGTGGAACGTATAACCTCCGATGTGTTTCGTTTAGCCGGTGGAGCGGGGACACGAGTCGGGACCGGAGGAATGAGAACCAAGCTCGAGGCCGCTGAAAAATGTGTGAATAGTGGTATTCAAACCTTGATTGTAAATGGTTCAAAAGGTGAGGTTTTCGACAGCTTATTAGCTGGGAAAGTGCAGGGAACCTTGTTTTTTGCACAAGAGCCCCAAGATAATGCACGTACCCGTTGGTTAAAACATACGTTAAAAACCGCTGGAGAAATTGTTGTGGACGCTGGTGCGAAGCAAGCTATTTCCGAACATGGAGCGTCTTTGTTACCTTCCGGCATTTTATCCGTGAATGGTCAATTTCGATCGGGTGAAGCGGTACATATCCGAGCAAACGATGAAATCGTAGCAAAGGGGCTATCTTTATATAGTTCAGACGATTTAATCGCTATCAAAGGCCTGCAAAGCGAAAAAATAGAGCAAACAATAGGCTATACCTATGGTAAAGCTGTTATTCATCGAGATGATTTAGTGCTCTTATAATGCATCAGGTGTAATCAAATTAAGAGGAGAAAGTTATGGGATTTTCTGTCAGCCAAGCCGCGAAACAAGCGAAAACGGCAGCTCGCCAACTTGCAAAACTAACGAGTCAGCAAAAAGATGCTGTGTTGTTGAGTGTGGCAGAGCAATTAGAGGCTGATATCCCGAACATTTTGGCTGCGAATCAAAAAGATTTGGATGCGGCAAAAGAAAATGGTTTAGCGGAGTCGCTACAGGATAGATTAAAGCTAGATGAAGGGCGAGTGAAAGCGATCGCGAATGCGGTAAGAGACATTGCAAGACAAGATGACCCTGTTGGCAGCATCAACAATATTAAATCGCTACCTAGCGGAATTCGTGTTGGTAAAATGCGCATTCCTCTGGGGGTGATCGCCATGATTTACGAGGCGCGTCCGAACGTTACAATTGACGCTGCGGCCTTGTGTATTAAAGCGGGTAATGCCGTTATTTTACGTGGTGGTAAAGAAGCACTGTACTCAAACTTAGCGATGGCAAGCTGTTTGCACAACGCACTGAAAGAGCATGGTATTGGCGTGGATGCTGCTGTGGTGATTCCTGATCCAGACCGCGCCATTATGCAAGAGTTAATGACGTTAAGTGAAGATGTGGATTTGATTATTCCGCGTGGTGGAGAAGGGCTTATTCGCTATGTCACCGAAAACAGTCGTATTCCCGTTATCCAGCATTATAAAGGGGTGTGTCACTTATACGTTGATGCAGAAGCGGATTTAAGTAAAGCATTGAATATTCTCGACAACGGTAAAACACAGCGAGTCAGCGTGTGTAACTCGTTAGAGACGTTGTTAGTTAATCAGGCGGTTGCCGCAGAGTTCTTACCGGAAGTCGCTAAGTTGTTCCAAGATAAGTCCGTTAAAGTTCACGCTTGTGAACGGGCATTACCTTACTTTGAAGGGCTAGCTAACACTCAAGCCGAGTTAGCATCCGAAGATGATTGGAATGCTGAATATTTAGCAATGGAAATAGCCATTCGTGTTGTCGATGATTTTGATATGGGAGTGGAGCATATCCAAGACTACGGTTCGGGTCATACTGAAGTTATCGTTACCCAAAACTACAGCTTGGCAAACCGATTCACGCGAGAAGTAAACTCCGCAGTAGTCATGGTAAATGCATCTTCTCGATTCTCCGATGGTGGAGAATTAGGTCTTGGCGCAGAGATTGGTATCTCAACGAGTAAACTCCACGCCTACGGCCCGATGGGAGCTGAAAGTCTCACAACAGAAAAGTTTGTGGTGCTGGGTGAAGGGCAAATTCGTCACTAATAGACTTATTGACAGCGAGTTGATAGGTCACTGGCCTCAAGCTGGTTTTTATTAAGTGGGTACTCTTATGAGTACCCTTTTTTTGATCACTGCGGAGTTATGCATTTTATCAATTTACTTGAACGCCCGAGGTTCTGAAAAGTGGCTGGTGGAACAAGGCAAACATTACACGACTGCGAGTGGCTTTGTGTTATTTCCTAGCTTTTGCGAGCCATCTATCGAGCTGATTAGCGAACTCTCTTTGTTCCGTTTGGCTGATTGGCGGAGAGCCTCCAGTATCGACGCCGCTTGCTCGCATGGTATCCATGAAGTCACGAATGTTTAAACGCGATCTGATATTGGCGGTAGTGAACATTTCCCCTTTTCCTGACAACGCCAACGCGCCTTTATCAATGACTTCAGATGCCAGCGGTATATCCCCTGTAATCACTAAATCACCGGACTGTGCGAGTTCAACAATTTTATGGTCGGCAATATCAAACCCTTTCTCTACTTGTATAAAACGGGTGTAACGAGACGGAGGAAGCTTGATAAAGGTGTTGGCGATAAAGGTAACATGAGTTTGGGTTCTGTCGGCTGCCCGGCATAGTGTTGCCCTGGCGAATTTTGGACAGGCGTCTGCATCTACCCAAACTTGATTTGTCATGATTCTATTTCTCTGCGTTCATGGATTTTGCTTGCTGCTCGCGGATGAGAATGTCGTCTTTGGAGGCAACTTTCCAGCCGTGTAAATTGTCTTTTATAATGTTTGTAAGTGCCTGAATATGACCATCGGTACTGTTTAAACATGGGATGTATTGGTAACTTTCTCCCCCAGCTTGCATAAAGTAGTCACGGTTTTCTTCACCAATTTCCTCAATGGTTTCAAGGCAGTCCGAAGAAAAACCAGGGCAAACCATTTGTACAGACTTAACACCCTCAGAAGGCAGTGCCTTTAAGGTCATATCCGTGTATGGCTGTAACCACTCTTCTCGTCCAAAACGTGACTGAAATGTGGTCATATATTCGTCTTTATTTAACCCGAGTTTTTCCGCTACTAATCGAGTGGTTTTGTAGCACTCGCAATGGTAAGGGTCGCCATTTTTTAGATAACGAAGTGGGATGCCGTGGTAGGTGAAAATGAGTTTATCTGCTTTCCCATTTTTATTCCTGTGCGCCTGAATACTATCAACTAATGCATCAATATACCGATCATCATCATGATAATGATTAATAAAACGGAAGTCAGGAAGCCAGCGACGTCGCGTAAAGTCTGCGGCAATCGCATCAAACGTGCTACCGGTAGTTGAAGCAGAATACTGAGGATACAAAGGTAACACGAGAAGCTTGCGTACACCTTGTTGGAGCATATTATCGATGGTTTTGGAAATCGAAGGCTCGCCATAGCGCATTGCCATTTCCACGACAATATCATCACCATATGCTTTTTGCAGCTCCGCTTTAAGTGCATCCCGCTGATCTTGTGTGTGGTAGAGCAATGGCGATCCTCTATCCGTCCATACCGTTGAATAGGCATGAGCGGAGCGTTTAGGGCGAATGTTTAAAATGACGCCATTGAGGATAAGTTGCCAGAGCAAGCGAGGCACTTCTACCACTCGTGGGTCCGACAAGAACTCTCTTAAATAGGGCTTTAGTGCTGCTTTCGTTGGTGCCTGAGGTGTACCCAAGTTGGTAATGAGTACACCAATTTTATCTGCCTGACTATGCGTAAATGCCGCATTTCCTCTGTATTTCATGTTTATCCTGTAAGCTGTTCACAGAGCAAGCGCGTTAACTTGTGTAATAGGTCGCGGCGCCTGGCCCCACTGGTAATCCAAGTAAAAATACCCATACGTAGAACAATACGGTCCAACCGACAATATAGACCATTGAATAAGGTAACATTGTGGCAATTAATGTTCCCATTCCCAAATCTTTTTTATACCGAGCCGCAACAGCGAGAATGAGTCCGAAGTAGCTCATCATAGGGGTGATGATATTAGTCACTGAATCACCGATCCGATAAGCCGCTTGAATGACCTCTGGTGCAAAACCAACGAGCATCAACATAGGAACAAAAATAGGCGCAGTAACCGCCCATTGTGCAGAGGCGCTACCCAACGATAAATTGACGACACCGCACATTAAAATAAATAACACAAAGATTTCTGGGCCATCCAAACCAATGGCTTGCAAAAAGCTTGCGCCTTTCACTGCTAGAACCGTTCCTAGGTTAGTCCATTTAAAGAAAGCAACAAACTGAGCCGCAAAGAAAACAAGTGTAATGTATAGTCCCATCGAGCCCATGCTCTTAGCCATCGCATTAATAATGTCTTTGTCATTTTTCATCGTGCCTGCCACGCGACCAAACACAAATCCCGGCACGGCAAAGGTAATGAAGATGAAAGCAACAATACCTTTTAGGAAAGGCGAACCCGCGATTTCCCCTGTTTCTGGATGGCGTAATATTCCCCATTCTGGGACAACGGTTAGTGCTAATAACCCGGCAAGTATAAGAAATGAAAGACCTGCATATTTGAGCGCTTTTCGTTCTTGTGAGGTGGGTTTTTCAATATTCGGTTGTTCTAAATCAATTGCGGCTTCAGATGGGTCGTAAGTTCCCAGTCGAGGTTCAACAATTTTTTCGGTAACGAATGCCCCCATCGTAGCAACAACAAAGGTACTAACGAACATGAAGTACCAATTTACTTCGGGTCCAACGGCATAGTCTGGGTCTATCATGTGTGCGGCTGATTCGGTGATCCCTGAGAGCAGAGGATCGACTGTACCCAAAAGTAGGTTCGCGCTGTAGCCACCGGAAACACCCGCAAAAGCTGCGGCAAGACCCGCTAGAGGGTGACGACCTAGGGAATGGAAAATCATGGCAGCAAGAGGGATTAAAACCACGTAGCCTAATTCGGAAGCTGTGTTTGAAATGATACCTGCAAAGACAACAACAACTGTTACCGCTCGGCGAGAAGCATTGACGACTAACGAGCGCATGGCGGTTGAGAGTAAGCCTGAATGTTCAGCAACCGATACTCCTAGGAGTGCGACTAACACGGTTCCTAACGGTGCAAAACCGGTAAAGTTGGTGACCAGTCCGGTTACGATGCGTTGTAACCCTGCTGCATTCATTAATGAGATGACCTCAATAACGCCATCGGCTTCACGTCCTTTGGCACCAACAGGGCGGGGATCGGCTACGCTGACATCGAAATAGCCCAAAATGCCACTTAAAACAACAATGAATAAGGCGAACAATGCGAATAACGTCACTGGATGCGGTAGTAAGTTTCCGAGCCATTCGACCGTCGCTAAAAATTTAGCGAATGCGCCAGACTGCTTTGTGTCGTTTGAGTGGTTATTTGTCGACGATACCAAACCTAAGCCTCTTATGAATTCTTTTAAACAAAAAAAGGGCGTTAGTTTACCTGATTCAATGCGCTAACCACAACTCGGTGAAATTAATTCTAAAAGTCGATTAACGGTTTGAGTGTCAACAAGCGGGTATTTTTAAGAGACGGGCAAGCGCCGATATAAAAAATGCAGTCAAAGGTTTCCCAATTGACTGCCAAACGTGTTACGAGGAATGATGAAAATTTAGCACTAACGCTTTAACAATATTGTTTAATGTAGGCTCGACAGCATCGACTCAAAGTCTAGTCCTTGGCGAGCCATTTTCACTTTCAAGAGTCCTAATCCATCTAATTGGATTTGACGCACTCTTTCTCTTGTTAAGCCCACTTCATGTCCAACTTCTTCAAGTGTGGCAGCGTCGTAACCTAATAATCCAAAACGGCGAGCTATGACTTCACGGTGTTTTGGGCTTAATTCGTATAACCAATTGACAATTTGGTTTTGAATTTTGTTGCTTTGTAATGAATCTTCTGGAGTTGAGCCTTGCTCGTCTTCCATAATATCGACAAGCGCATTATTCTTTCTTTCGCCAATTTGAGTATCGACCGAGGTGACGCGTTGATTTAGGCGCATCACATCTGCCACGTCTTGAACGGGCTTGCCAACTACCTGAGCAATATCTTCAGCTGTTGGTTCATGATCTAACGTTTGCGCAAGTTCACGAGAAGCTCTCAAATAAGTGTTTAACTCTTTAGAGATATGAATCGGGATACGAATAGTACGATTCTGATTCATGATGGCTCTTTCCACTGATTGGCGAATCCACCAAATAGCGTAAGTAGAAAAGCGGAAGCCGCGCTCAGGGTCGAATTTCTCAACCGCTCTGATTAAGCCCATGTTGCCTTCTTCAATAAGATCCAGCAATGGCATTCCACTTTTAATGTAGTTACGGCTAACACGTACAACCAAGCGTAGGTTGCTGACAATCATTTTGCGGCGGTATTCTTCGTCACCGCTTTGCGCTTTTCGAGTGTACTCAACTTCCTGCTCAGCGGTGAGTAATGGATAACGGCTGATGTCTCTCAAATACATTTGAGTTGCATCGCAATTATCATTGGAAGTCGCTTCATATTTCTCTTGAATAACTTCATTTTTTTCTGAAGAGGCCACAGCAACTTCGGCACCCGTAGTGTTTTCTTCAACCGTTTCTAAATCGTGAGTTTCTAGAGCCATAACGACCTCCAAGAATGCAAAACAAATTGTCAATTAATATGACGACTTTCAATGTTGTCTCGTTGAAATAATTATCGGTTGAATGGGGTATTTAGAGCTATTAGCCTTTAGTTGTATTTTTATTAGTCTTTAGTCTTAACAATAGTATGTTTGGGCGATATTTTTTCTAATTTAAATGGTGTGGAAATTCGTTTTGTGAATTAAATTTGGCGAGTTTTATTTATTTTTTAGTGTGTCAATAATTACTTTTTATTGAATCGGCTGTTTTTAACAATTTTTATTTTTGAAATGCGCCAAGTGAATAGGATGTCAACGATATTATTGGTAGCAAGCATTTGCTAAGCCTTGGTGGTAAAATTCGTGCATTGAATGTATGACTTTTGAAGCCAAAAGTAGTTTACCGTTAGTTCTTCTTGAGGAAAGTAAAGTTGGTAAGTTTGCAGGATTTGCATAGCTTTGGTCTTAGCGCTAAAGCTGGTGTTGTTAAGAGATTGAGCAAAATGGAATCGTTGCCGAGTGTAGGTATGAACGACGAACCATTTTTGGTCTTGGGAGAGGGGACCAATACCGTTTTTGTTGATGATTATGAAGGGGTGGTGGTCAAGCCAGAACTTCGGGGAATAGCGATAAAAGAGGAAAAAGAACGCTATTTGGTAGAGGTTGGTGCGGGTGAGAATTGGCATCAATTAGTCAATTATTTGTTAGCCAGAAATATTAATGGGCTTGAAAATTTGGCATATATTCCAGGAACAGTTGGGGCTGCACCCGTACAAAATATTGGTGCCTACGGTGCTGAGTTTTCTTTTTTTTGTGAAGCTGTTCGCTGTTATGACCTTGAATTAAATAAAATGGTCAGTTTATCCAGGGAGGAGTGTGGGTTTGGATATAGAGAAAGCCTTTTTAAATCTTCGGAAATAAAACGTTTTATTATTACTTCCGTGACGCTCAGTTTTGTTAAGAATTGGTGTCCCAATTTAAATTACGCCGGGTTGGATGAATTACCTGAAAATACATCAGCGATGGATGTTTTTAATCAGGTGATAGCGATTCGAAGAAGCAAGTTACCTGACCCTAAGATTCAAGGAAACGCCGGTAGTTTTTTCAAAAATCCCATTATCACTAAATCCGCTTATGACATATTGCGAGCAGACAACGCAATTCCTCAATTCCCCGTTGATGCAGAACACGTTAAAGTGCCAGCGGCTTGGTTAATAGAACAATGCGGCTTTAAAGGAAAAACATGGGGAGGCGTGCAGTGTCATCCTGCTCAGCCTTTAGTGCTTGTTAACTCTGGGCAAGCAACGGGGAAAGAATTACTGGAAGCTGCAAGGGAAATTCGTAAAAAGGTCTACGACACTTTTTCAGTTCACTTAACAAATGAAGTACGGCTTATTGGGCGGGAAGGAGAGGTTGCGTTATGAAGTCCTCATCGACAATTAGAAACGACATTCTCGAGCGCCTGATAGGTGGAAATTTTTGCTCCGGCGAAACATTGGGTCGAACTCTCGGGGTCTCTAGGGCGGCAATTTCCAAACACATAAAAGCATTGCAAGAGTTGGGGCTTGATATTTATTCAGTGACTGGAAAAGGTTATCGGCTGGCGCATGAAATTCATCTCTTTGATAAAGAAAGGCTACTAACTGAGCTGCCAAATTACCGTCCTGAACAAATTCATCTTTTGCCCGTTGTGGATTCAACCAATGATTACTTAAAGCAGCTTTTACAAACAGAGCAAGAAGTCGTCCCGGGGACGCTTTGTATAGCAGAAGCTCAAACCGCAGGTCGTGGAAGACAAGGGAAACGTTGGGTATCTCCCTTTGGATGCAGCTTATATTGTTCGTTTTATTGGCCGTTTGACGGAGGCTTTCAAGCGGTTTCGGGGTTAAGTTTAGCGGTAGGTTTGGCCTTGGTTTCCGCCTTGGAAGGCTTCGGCGCGAAACAGTTAGGTTTAAAGTGGCCTAACGATATCTATCACGACAATAAAAAGGTGGCCGGTATTCTTGTTGATGTAGATGGTCAGATGCATGGAAGTTGCCACTGTATCATTGGGTTTGGCGTGAATTTAGTATTACCCAATAACATAGATGAAATCAGTCAACCTTGGAGCGACTTGCGGCAAATAGTGGGGCATGTGCCCGACAAAAATGCGCTAGCTGTTGCGATGATTCAACAATTGAATAAAACAATGCTTCAATTTCAGCATGATGGATTGAAGTCTTTTATTGATAAATGGAATGACTACGACATCTATAAAGAACAAGAGGTCGCGTTAATTATGGGTGAAAATCGTATTTATGGCGTTGCGAAGGGTATCGATCAAACCGGTGCGATTCGATTGGCGATAAAAGATGATACTGGTCAAACCGTCGTTCGTTCATTCTTTGGAGGGGAAATCAGTGTTAGAGCCGTATGACTCTCCAATAAGTTTGTTGGTTGATATTGGTAACACCCGCACAAAATATGTTTTTTCTGATTCTCAAGGGGCTTTTTCAAAAGTTGACTATCTATATAAAGAAGAAAATTTGGATTCACTGCTATCGCTTTGTAGCGAAGTCGTAATTGCGTCAGTTAATAATGAAGAAAAGTTACGTGTATGGCGTGACGCATGTGAAAAACAAAATACGACATTACATCATATACAAACGCAAGCAATGGCATTCGGCGTAGCTTGCCCTTATGAAAACCCGCAGAAATTGGGAATTGACCGGTGGTTATGCGCCTTAGCTATAGCGAAACGAACGCATCAGGCCGTTGCTGTAATCGACGTTGGTACGGCAACAACCTGTGATTTTATCGTTAATGGTGAATATTTAGGGGGATGGATAGCTCCCGGGTTTGATTTAATGCGCCAGTCTTTAGTCCAAAATACGGCAAAGGTTCTCGCTAATGAACACTTTCCGAATGACATTGTGCTTGGTCGAGATACAGAGGACTGCGTTAATGGAGGGTGCTTGGCGATGATTTCTGGATTGATTACTGAAGCGCAAAGGCAACTCTGTCAATTTGAAGGCGAAAACCAAGTCATTTTAACAGGAGGTTCGGCTTCAATGTTGGCAAATGTAGTATCCGTGGACTGTATAGTAGAAGAGGATTTGCTATTTAAAGGATTGAGATTGTTTTCCAACAGTTCGCCTGAAAACTAGGTTAGTAAACGATAAAATGAGCAAGTCGTTAATATAATGAACAATGTGCTTTCAAATTGAGCAAACAAACAAAAAAATGCGATTTTTTTTGATTTAGGTATTGCGCACCTGAATTCATTACTCTAGAATCCGCAACCACTTAATGCAGTGCCGGCTTAGCTCAGTTGGTAGAGCAACTGACTTGTAATCAGTAGGTCGCCAGTTCGACTCCGGCAGCCGGCACCATCATTAAGTTCTGGAGGGGTTCCCGAGTGGCCAAAGGGAGCAGACTGTAAATCTGCCGGCACTGCCTTCGATGGTTCGAATCCGTCCCCCTCCACCATATTTTTATCAGCGGCATCATATGCGGCTGGTTGTGGAGCTTGGCAAGGTGATTTCCACCATCTCCACCGTTTTCTCGGATGAGGTGGCCTCTTAGAGATCAATGTAAGGTAAGCGGGCATCGTATAATGGCTATTACCTCAGCCTTCCAAGCTGATGATGCGGGTTCGATTCCCGCTGCCCGCTCCAAATTGCTGATATAGCTCAGTTGGTAGAGCGCACCCTTGGTAAGGGTGAGGTCGGCAGTTCAAATCTGCCTATCAGCACCATCTCTAATATTCCTTTCTCATCCCCTAAAACCTGAAATTTAAACTATCATTAACGTTTTGCTGGGGAAACAGTCATGGCAAAAGAAAAGTTTGAACGTACGAAACCGCATGTAAACGTAGGTACAATCGGCCACGTTGACCACGGTAAGACTACTCTAACAGCAGCAATCACTACAGTTCTTGCAAAGACTTACGGTGGTTCAGCTCAAGCATTCGATCAAATCGATAACGCTCCAGAAGAGCGCGAGCGTGGTATCACAATCGCAACTTCTCACGTTGAGTATGACACGCCTACGCGTCACTATGCTCACGTAGACTGCCCTGGACACGCTGACTATGTTAAAAACATGATCACAGGCGCAGCGCAAATGGATGGTGCTATCTTAGTAGTAGCAGCAACAGATGGTCCTATGCCACAAACACGTGAGCACATCTTGTTGGGTCGTCAGGTAGGCGTACCTTACATCATCGTATTCATGAACAAGTGTGACATGGTAGACGACGAAGAGTTGTTAGAATTGGTAGAAATGGAAGTACGTGAACTACTTTCTGAGTACGAATTCCCAGGTGATGACTTGCCAGTAATTCAAGGTTCAGCTCTTAAAGCGCTAGAAGGCGATGAAGAGTGGGAAAAGAAAATTGTTGAGCTAGGCGAAGCACTTGATTCTTATATCCCAGAGCCAGAGCGTGCAATCGACAAGCCGTTCATTCTTCCAATCGAAGACGTATTTTCAATCTCAGGTCGTGGTACAGTAGTAACAGGCCGTGTAGAGCAAGGTATCGTAAAAGTAGGTGAAGAAGTTGAAATCGTTGGTATTAAAGAAACAACGAAAACAACTTGTACGGGCGTAGAGATGTTCCGTAAGCTTCTTGACGAAGGCCGCGCGGGTGAGAACGTAGGTGTTCTTCTTCGTGGTACTAAGCGTGAAGATGTAGAGCGTGGTCAAGTATTGGCACAGCCTGGTTCAATCAACCCGCATACTAAGTTCGAAGCAGAAGTATACGTATTGTCAAAAGATGAAGGTGGTCGTCATACACCATTCTTCAAAGGCTACCGTCCACAGTTCTACTTCCGTACAACTGACGTAACAGGTGCAGTAGAGCTACCTGAAGGCGTAGAAATGGTAATGCCTGGCGATAACCTTAAATTCGTAGTAGAGCTAATTGCTCCAATCGCGATGGACGAAGGTTTACGTTTCGCAATCCGTGAAGGTGGTCGTACAGTAGGTGCAGGTGTTGTATCTAAGATCATCGACTGATATCGAACGATATTAATCAAATTGATATTTGAATAAAGAAGGCCGCTATTGAGCGGCCTTTTTGTTTTCAAGAGGTTAAAGCATCAAAGGTGCTAACCTAGAAAGAATAAGTGGCTTGAGTATAAAAATAACTGGCGTTTCCATCATCTTCTACTCTGCTTGCATTATCGAAGAAGTCTTCTTTGATAAAGTAAACTCCTCCCATTTCCCATTTGAAATTATTTGATACTTTCCAACGAAGTCGAGTTTCAAATTGATGACCAACAAAATCTTCCCCTTCATTATTCAGAGCCCTAATGGGAGTTAATTGATCGTTTGTGGAATCCAACCAGTAAATTCTGTAACCGAGGAAAGCCGATAAGTCTTTTCCAGGCTTAAACTTCCAACGAACACCCGGACTGACAATGTTAGCGCGCGCAAATACTCCCCAAAGGTTGGTTGCGCCGAAGTCAAAACGGCGTAATCCGAACAATGAATCAAAGCGATTGTATTCATCGTCATTAGCGTCGTCGTCACCCGTGGCGTAATCAAACTCAAATAATAATCGAGAGTTTAAGCTGTCCGTAAATTGGTAGCCAAAAGAAGAGTGGAGAAAATAAGCTTTAACATCAAGGTCCGTTACATCAGATGCACTAGAACTCGCCCTAGCATCACCAATTTGATAACTTCCGGCAAATTCATAGCCCCAGTCATCAGGACGATATTGGTTGGTCAGTCGTAAGCCAAATGTATGTAGTTGACGGTTTCGAGTCGCGAGATCTTCTTGATCGCTTTCATTCAAGCCATAATAAAATGACTCTAACTTCGACTCTTTATTCAATGTTGAAGTCAGATGTAACCCATAAAGAACGTTATCGAAATAGGGCTTATCAAGTTTAACCTGATTACCATCTAAACTGTCCCTATCTCTTGGAAAGCGGTTATCAGGAGAGGCGTAAATAAACTGCCACCACTGCGTAGGCTGCTTGATACTGTAATAAACCCCGGTAAAGGAGTTTTGTGTGTTGCGATAACGAGAACGACTGATAAAACGTCGTTTACCAATATCCACACTAAAACGGCCTAGTTTTAGATCATGTGTATCGCCATTTCTATCGAATAGCCAACCAATGTGCGCTTGAACAGGTTCTACGGCATTAATGTCATCAGTGCCAATGGGAGTGCCTTCGTCATCTAGCCACATTCGGGAGTCCTGAAGCTCTCCTTTAAAGTAAAACGAATCCTGTTTATACAAAGCCTGCAAACGCAAGCGGTGAGATAGAGCATGATCTTCGCTGCCAGAGCTTTCCCTAATGGGATTGTCTACAAACTCCATTCGTAATCGATAATCTCCACTTAATTTCCATTCAGCGAAGGATGGGGCAGTAAGAAAAACCGTCGTTAGCAAAACAGAGGTTGGTAGCTTCATAGTCATGACCATTTTAATTTTATCGTGTGTTCTTAATTGGTGAAATTAGATTATTCGTATTTAAGCTAGGGAGTTTAATTTATGAAGATAAAATCCATTTGTTAAAAATAATCTTAAATTTAAATTCGTCATTTTTTCATTGAATATTTTTAATTTAGTCGAATTTTTATAATTGTCTATTCTTAAAGCTAGCCTCCTGAAAAGTTAAAGAAAGTTATAGTTTTTGGTTAGTATTTTACTAATTGATTGTCTGTGAATGACTCTTAATTTAAGGGGCTTAATACAGGAAGTTGAAGAGGGAAACAATGCCTTTATTCATTACAGGACTTAAAAGTTAAGGGGTGTAGTGATTCTTCTTACTTCATTTAGTCTGCCATGTTGGCTTTAATTTAAAAAATTTTCAGGGTTAATAAGGATAGGGTACGAAGGCTTTAGTTTAAGGTTATAAGGTATCCAAATAAAAAACTAGCGCTGTTTTTTAGTTTATTAAATGGGTTTTTAAACTATTAAAGACGCAAGTTTGATGAGAAAAATATAGGCCGTTTATGAAAAGATTGAGTATTGGTATTAAATATTCAATACCTACAATGGTGTTAGGTATTGTGACACTTGTTATCTTTTTTACTTTTGCTTCGGTTAATAAAAAAGTAGAAAATGTAGCTAAAGTCATGTCTGAAAAATTCATGCCGTCGCTTAGCAATGTGCTTAATGCCGACAGAGATCTATATCAAGCGCGCCTAGCAGAAGTTGAATATTTGAGTACCTCAGATACAGCATTTATTAATGATATAAAAGAAAACGCCCAACAGGCATATGACAGATTTGAGCACTACAAAGTGTTGATGTCGAGTTATCCCAAAGAGTTGGAGCGGCTAAATAAGTTCGATAGTTTATTTCAAACATGGTCTAGTCGAGTTGAACAAGTATTAGAAGCTGCTGAGAAAGGTCGTATAGAAGAAGCAAAAATGTTGTCGAATGGTGTTTCTTTGCAAGCCTTCAACGATCTTCGAAACGTTTACGACACAGCAGGAGAAATGACCTTTGAAACAGCGGCCGCTATCGAGCAAGAAATGTCCAAACGAAACACGCAAGTAACGAGTATTATGTTTACGGTTATCATTGGGTTGTTGCTTACGTGTGGCATTATTGCATTTATTAGCCAACGCTCTTTGTTACGACGAATTAATACGCTCACTCAGCGGATAGATGAAATTGCACGAGAGGGTGGAGATCTCACTAAACGGATTACCATTGTTTCTGCCGACGAACTAGGGAGGCTCGGTGAGGCATTTAATCGTTTTCTAGAAACATTATCGTCAATAGTCAATTCCATTCGATCCGAAGTGCTGGACTTGGGGCAAGCTAATCGAACGTTAGGTGAATCATCGACGAGTACATTGAGTATTGTTAAGCAGCAATGCATTGCCTCAGATTCTATTGTGAGCGCAATAAATGAAATGAGTGTCGCCAATAAAGAAATGGCAAGTATCGCTATACAAACTGCTGACGAAACTAAATTAGCCCAGAATTCAGCGACACAGGGAGCAGAGCAGGTTATTCAATCTGTTCAGCAAATAGAATCTGTCTTTTCTGCTATCGAACAAGCCTCGGGTAATGCTAAAACGTTAGCGGTTAATTCGGAAAAAATATCCAACGTTTTAGATGTAATACGTGGTATTGCAGAGCAAACCAATTTACTCGCTCTGAATGCAGCGATAGAAGCAGCCAGAGCTGGTGAGCAAGGGCGCGGTTTCGCAGTGGTTGCTGATGAAGTTAGAGCATTAGCCAGTAAGACACAGGAATCCACAGAGAGTATCCAAACAATGATTTCTGAGGTTCAAGATGGTGTTGAAAAAGTCGTATCAGCGATAGATGGTGGCTTTGAAGAAGTTGGAAAAACCGTTGAGTTTTCGAGGAAAACAGAAGCCTTCTTTAATGAAACCTTGGAAGTTGTTAATCGAGTTGATGGGTTATCTTTGCAGACCGCAACTGCGACAGAAGAACAAAGTGCCGTTGCCGAAAATATTAATATGAATATCCATGCCTTGTATGATTTATCGAACCAAACCTCTTCTGAGGCGGAGAATACAGAAAAGGCTGCGGCGCTTATTGCCAATAAAGCGAAAGCAATTGCAGACAGAGTGGAACAATTTAAAACCTAGTGTCGGTTTTTTGATTGGCTGAGCTATTTCGGCGTTGTCTTTATTAGAGGACAACGCCAACTTAGTTTCTAAACACCACGTGACTTATTGTGCCCAGTAAGCCAGTTCTAAACTATCTTCCCTTTCCGGCAGGCCGCGAGATAAGCGGGGAGAGTGTTGTGTTAGCACTTCGTAACTGACTCGGTTAGCGTATTTGCTAATTTGTGAGAAGGACGAATACATTAACGCTTTTTGCAGATGCTTACTTGAGTTCGCTACGTTTAACTTATGGAAATCATTTGCCGTTAAATCATGTAATACCGCCGCTAACGCACCATCACCTGCACCATTCGTATTTTTAATCGCAACAGGGCCACCCATGTACGGTGCAACGTGTGTGTAGGCTCGAATTGGTTTTTCGCAATCCTTCAAACGCATCGGGCGAGAGTATTCGAAACGGTTAAACTCAGGAACGGCCCCACTTATCCATAAGCGTTCGGTTTCGCGTTTGAATTTATCGTCGGTATAGCCTGCCATATATAAGCCTTGCGGGCCTGCGGTACAAATGACTAAGTCTACCCAATCAAGCGCTTTATCAGCGGCTGCAAGCGGGTCGTTAATACCCGTAATGGCTTCGGCCTCTTCTTCGTTCATACTTAAAATATCGACGTTTTCCTTAACGAATTCTCGCCACCATTCTGGCTCTTGCTCAATTAAATGTTTGGTACCAAGCGTTAACACCACCGGTACGTTGGCTTTTCGAGCAATCTCTACTGCTCGTAAGGTGGCTTTATCCATGGTGTCACCCTCAAGCACGCGCATTAAATACGAGCTAATAACAAGTGCTGAGGAGGATTGGATAACGTCTTCGTTGATATTCTCCGGTGATAAACGATTTGCGTAACCCACACTGATGGCAAAAGTGCGTTCGCCACTGCTGTCGATAAGAGTGAAGCAACGGCCAATTGGGCCATCAACAGCTTGTAAATAGTTAAGATTAACGCGGCTAGAGGTGTTGGAAATATAGCGATAGGCGTAGTTACCAACTTTAATATTTTCCGACATAACCCCTAGTAGAACTGAGTGTGCATCGGCTAATACTGAGTAATTATGCAGAGTATTACCAATAGTGCCGCCTGCGTGTTCGTAATTGATTAAGTTGCGCGTTTTAAGTTCTTGATAAAGCGCGTTGGTGACGTCATCAGTAACTAGCTGAGACATGCCTCGTTGCAAGTTGTATCTTTCTAAAAAGTCATCTTCGACTTTCGCTTCAATATCAACAAGGACTTGGTCCATACCAACAATGTGGCAATGCTCAAGCATTTGATGTTTATCAGAAGGTTCGGTGATCAGGCTTTTTTCTTGCACTGGGAAATAGTGCTTGTGCTTACGGCGACCGGGAAATTTCATTTCATTTAAAACGCTGTAGTTAGACTTCAGTGACCCATTGCCACTGCTTGAAAACGCGGCATTTTCTCACAACATGGCGCACTAGCCAAGGATATAGGATTCTAGCTCACTGTAATCTTCAAAGATAAAGTCAGCAAGCTGTGCATATTCCTCTTTTTCTCGACGTAAGAAGAGACAAGCGTGCATGTTTGCATTATTAGCGGCCAAAACGTCGTAAAGGAAGTCACCAACATAAGCAATTTCTTGTGGAGAGATAGCCCACTCTCTTGCTATTTGCAGCAATGCACTTGGGTCTGGCTTAGCGGGGGCATGCTCTCGAGTGACTACCGTATCAATGGGAACTTGGTTTTTGGTTAATTTAATCTGGGCGGCTTCCTCGCTGTTTCGAGTCACAATGGCAACAGGTATTTTTTGAGCATGAAGCTTTTCAACAAAGGCTTTTGCGCCCGGTATCCACTGTGCGTTGTATGCGTCTTTTAGCTCCTCTTGGCGAATAAACGCTTGTGCGTCATCTCGAGCTTGTGGATCGGTAATGGTTTCAAGGTGCGCTAATATATCCGCTCCTTTTTCACATCCGATCTTTTCGCGAATCGCATTAAAATTAATATCGGCGGTCAACAACGTTTCATCTAAATCAAAAATCACACCGGAGAGTGGGGGCGTTTTCAACAGAGCGATCCTTTTAATTGGTTATCATTTATTAATGTGTATGGAACTGCATAAGGCAATTCATACGTATTCATTGTAAAAAAGGGTTAAAATTCATTCCCAGATGTTAACAAAATGTATAAATTCTGACACCGTATCGTCTCTGATTGTTTTATATACAGATATTGACTTCAATTTCAGAATCTATCGAGAACCCTATGAAAAAGATTCCCTTGTTTATACTACTAACTGCCGTAAGCGGATTAGTGCAAGCCGATTGGTACTTTCGTGGGACCCCAAATAGTTGGGGAACAACCGCACTCACTCACGACGGTAATAATCAATACAGCACCTGCCAAAGCTTTGCAAATGGTGATAGCAATGGTGGTCCACGTTTTAAAATCGACCGTTTTGGTAACTGGAACGAAAGTTACCCTGTTGGTGATTATACCGCTGGGCAAAATAAGTCCTACCAAATTATTTTCAATGCCAGTACGAAAAGCATTTCTGCTAGCCAAGTTGCCAATTGTGATAACGCTGGTTATGCGAAACGTTTGTCACAGTTGTATTTTCGTGGCACGCCAAACGGATGGGGGCTTGCTGGGTTAACGTTAGTCGCCGATCACACATGGCAAGCGCAAGTTAGCTTCGACGGAAGTGCTAATCAACGTTTTAAGTTTGATGCCAGCGCAAGCGGAGATTGGTCGGTAAACTATGGTGATAATCAAGATGATGGTGTTCTTGATGCTGATGGCGCCGATATTTATACCTCGGTTTCTGGCGACTACATTGTTACGGTCAACGATCAAACTTTCTCTTACAGCTTAACTCCGGCGTCATCTTGCACTTCAAATTGTGCGATACAAGTGGATTCACTTGGCGCTGTTTACAGCCCATCTCAAACGGTGTTTTCCATTTGGTCGCCAGATCGCAGCGATGTTAAAGTATTGGTCGATGGCGTCTTACATCCAATGCAAAAAGTGCAAGGCTTTAGCGGTTATTCCGATGTATATCAGGTTGTGGTTCAAGGCGATTTACACCTTAAGCCTTACACATTCCAAATTAACGGCGTAAACGTGCGTGATCCTTACGGCAAAATGATTCAGCCGAACAGTTACAACAATATCGTGATGGATATGTCACGTTTGCAACCAACTGGTGGTTGGGCAACGCGCCCGCAAATGGTTGAGCGCGAAGATGCGGTGATTTATGAAGTGCATGTGCGCGACTTTACTATTGACCTAAGCTCTGGTGTGAGTGCAGCGAATCGCGGGAAGTATGCCGGGTTAGTGGAAGCGGGATCTCGTTACAATGGCGTTAAAACCGGCATTGATCATTTAAAAGAGCTTGGCGTGACTCATGTTCAGTTATTGCCTGTTTACGACTTTGCTACGTGCGAAGGGGCTGCTGATTCCGACCCTTGCTACAACTGGGGCTATGATCCGCGAAACTACAACATCCCAGAAGAACGCTATTCAAAAACGCCAACCAATTATGAAAACCGTGTTCGTGAATTCAAGAACATGATCAATGAGCTACATAAAGCAGGCATTCGCGTCATTATGGATGTGGTTTATAACCATACCTATGGCTTTGAAATGTTCGAAGACATTACCGGTAAATACTTCTATCACCAAGATTTAGTAGTTGGTAACACTATTGATGATGGTGTACCGATGGTAAACCGCATGATCCGCGATTCATTGGAGTATTGGGCCACAGAATACAACATTGATGGATTCCGTTTTGATTTGGTGGGCGTCTTTGGTTATGAAAACTTTGGCGATTGGGGCCGTCATTTAGAGTCGAAATTGCCGGGGCGCAATATTCTTATGTATGGCGAACCTTGGCCGGGCTGCTTTGGTTGTGTGGATGAGCGTGAATCGTCCCGAGTTCGTTTAGGCACGATTGGACGCGTAGTTGATGCCCACGTAGGCGTGTTTAATCCAAAATTCCGTGAAGCCATTAAAGGCCAAAATGATAACGGCGGCTGTAATAGTGGTGACTGCTTCGCCTTTAACGATAACCCTGATTCATGGCGTATTGAAGCAGGTAGTCGTGGTGCAATTCGCTTTGCTAACGACAAAGACGCCATCATTGATACATGGGATACTCAGTTTGCCATGGACCCAGAGCAAAGCATTAATTATGTTTCCGCTCACGACAACTTAACCTTACGCGACAAAATTATTGAATGGGCGCACACGAAAGGTTTATCTGAAAGCGACCCGTATTTACGTCGTATTCAGAATTTTGCAAACGGCATTGTGTTGACCAGCCAAGGGATTTCATTCCTGCATGGTGGTGTAGAACTTATGCGCGACAAACAAGGCGTTCATAATAGTTATAACTCCAGCGATGACATCAATAAATATCGTTGGCAGTGGAAAGTTGATAACAGCGACATCTTCAACTACTACGCTTCGACCATTGCTATGCGTAATGCTCACCCCGGTTTTCGTTTGAATTCATGGGAGGAAATTAATACCAATGTGCAAAGTCATCGTCCGCGCTACGGTGTGGTGGTAAATCGTATCAACGGCGCGGCTAATGGGGATAGTTGGAGCGATATTATTGTGATTTATAATAGTGCTGATAATTACACCTATACTTTACCAAGTGGCACTTGGAAAGTAGCAATGGAAAAAGGTAATGGCCCAACGGCATCACCTCGTTCAGTGAGCGGTAGTATTGTTGCAGAAGGCACTGCGGTAACTGTTTTATACAAGTAATGTTTTTAAAGCTTAGTAAGATTACACCTTAACCTTCAGGTTCTTGGCCACCTATGCGGTGGCCTTTTTTATTCTGCGTTTTCTGGATTTAAACGGTCTGAAACGACCATACAGCAAAATAAAACCGGACAAAGTGAATAAAGTGGCGGCACCGGAAAACAGAATCAATAACGGGTTATTAATATTATTTCGAGTGTCATAATCCATAATATGCAGCATCCAGACAAAATCGAAAATACGCCACAGGGTGCTACGTGTATTGAGTAAACTTCCCGTTAGTGGATCCAAATATAAACGGGTATTCCACGCATCATCAAAGTTTACTTGCCACACCTTTCCTTTTACTCGAGAAGCTTCATGAGGCGGGGTATCCAATAGGTTTGCTTCCTCAATCGCTGCCGTTTTTAAGTAATACTCCTGAGCGAGTCGTTTGATTGTCTCTTTGTTTAAGGCTGTTTTCTTCTCTCCTGATTGCGCATCGAATAGCTGTCTTCCTTGGGGCGTGGTAATGAGATAGGTTGGCTGGCTGTCGACATAGCTTAATTCAATGTGGCTAGCATCGGGGAGCTGTCTTAAAAGAATATCGAGCGAGTAGCTGTGGCTGCCTGCGTTTGTTGCGAGCTTTGGTGCTTTAGCTAAGTGTCGACCATGAACTTGCTCTAATGGCAGTAAGGCCATAATAAACCCTCCCAGAATCCAAAATAAAAGCTGTACACCGAGAATGAGCCCAGACCATCGGTGTATAGGGTATGCAAGTTTGATAAGTCGAATGGGGTTAGGAAAATTGCGAGCAGTGCTTTCTGGCATAAAACAATCCTTGGGAGCGGGCCCTTAATAACATCATGAAAGAGTGTTTTATTTATTTTTGAAGGGGTTTGCAAGCGTAAATCAGAAGTACAGGTGTGGTATTTTGTCGCATGTTTTGCAGCGTGGTTTGAGGCGAAGACTTATTGGTTGGGACTATTATCAGCACTTTTACTCTCCTTTTCGCTTGTTTGTATCTTTGCTCATAAAAACAACCTCAGTACTAAAGTAGTGTCTTAACTTCATTTACATTGTTTTACATTCATTTAACATTAATGCTTCAAAAATAACCGTTTGGAGCAAAAATGAATAAATACTTGATGGTTGTGAAGTGGGGATTAGTTCTGCTCTCTACCATAGCTTTCTCGGCATTTGCTTGTCGTGACGCTGTGGTCTTGGTACATGGAAATACTGCTGACCCTTCCAGTTGGGATAACACCTATAACGAATTGTTGTCTCGTGGATACAGCAAAAGTGAGATATTCCGTCCAAATTGGGGTTCTAAGTCATGCGCTGCTTGCAATGATCATAGTGGCTCCGAAGAAACACCCGTTCGTGAAGCAATTCAATCTGCATTGGCGCAGTCTTGTACTGGCTCCATTGACGTGCTTGGTCACTCAATGGGGGCAACATTAGCGGCACAACAAATTTCCAAACTGGCGGTAGCGGATCGCGTTGAAACCTTCGTTGGAATTGCCGGTGCATTCCGTGGTTTGTGGACTTGTGGTACTTATCCGTTCAACGTATTTTCATCTACTTGTGGTCGTTATGGGCTATCTGTTAGCAGCCCTTTCCTTGATGGTATCTATGGTGATCAATTTGGTCGTCATGTTTACTCTATTAAAAGCTACAGTGACCAGATTGTTTGTGCGACAGGTGTTTGCACGGTAGGCGGTATTCACAGCAGCAGCATTTGGTATGAAGATGCAAGCTACACTTACATTCTCGGTCATTTTGGATTACAAACATCAACATCAACAAAGCAAGTTGATTTAATCCAATAAGCGAGCAAGAACCTGCTTACAACTTTCTAAGGTCACTCGTAGTTAATGTATACCTATTTTTGCTATAAAGGCGACACTAAGTCGCCTTTTCCTTATCTGCTCTTCAGCGTTTATTACGAACGATTAAAATTGATATTGTACTTTCACAAATAGGTTTCGACCTTCAGCCAATACTTTGTCGCCAACCGCCACATCACCGCCAATCGCACGGTTAATACCTGACAAATGACGCGCGTATTCCCTATCGAATAGATTATCAACACCAGCTTGTAGCGTGACTTTATCGAAGAAATAACTCACCGACGCATCAATCAAACCATACCCCGGTGTTTCGCTTTCAAGGTTAGTAAGAGAAACATCGTCCTGATTTGCATAACCGGTCAAAGAAATATCGCCTTGCCACGTGTCGCCAAAGTAACTGAATTTGATGCTGGCGTTAGGTGGGGCGATACGGTAAAGGTCGTCGTCAATGTCACGACGCTCACCTTTAATATAGCTTGCCGTTCCAGAAATTAGGAAGTGCTTACTTGCGTTATATCGCCAGTGTAAATCTAGTCCGTATATTTCAGCATCCACATTGTTAAATTGTAGCGGAGAGTCATCTCCGGCCATCATTCTTGCTATGTTAATAACCTGAGCATTGGTGCTGGGTGTCCCTTGAATGTAGTCATCAATACGTTGGTAAAATACATTCGGTGAAATACTGAAGTCGCCGGTATTGTAAGTTGCACCCATGTTGAATTGATAGGCAGTTTCCGAATCAAGATTGAGGTTGCCAACATATACCTTGCCATCGGCTAAGCCTCCTGTAACAGGAAGTGGGAACCACAAAAACTTTTCTTGATAAGACGGTGCACGCTGTTTCACACCTACACCGACACTGAAAGACAAATTAGCATTGTGAATACGGTTTACGGTTGCAGCAAAATCAAAATTGGTTTCGGTGTCGTCACGGTCGGCATCGTTAAACTGGTTTACTAAAGAAGCAACCATTGGATTGTTCGCCGCCATAAAGTGCGAAACTTCGCCTGCATCTGACTGATTAAACTTAATTCGTCCACCCACCGATGCCTGATGTTTGCCGAAAAAATGCGTCCACTCGGCAAGCAAGCCAATTCTATTGTCTTCAACATCATTAAAATTGTTAACTAAAAAGGCTGGATTATTAGGATTGGTAATAAACGCATCGTGATCCGCCATGTAACCGTCTACGCCAACTAATAGTGAACCCATAGGCAATGGGGTTTTTGCATGAACTTTAAAGTCTAGCGTGTCGGCTTCCGCTGTGGTGTTGCGGAATGCAGCAGGATTGGCAACTGGACGAAATAGGAAGTTGGCCATGCCATGATCAGATTCCATATAGCCTAATGACCAATCAATATCCCAACCAGAAAGTGCTTGTGTCCCGGATAATCCAAAGCGGTCACCGGAAATATATTCAATGTCCATCGCAAGAGCTGGCGTGCCTGCATCATCAGTTTCGGTTTTATGGTAGCTAAAGCCGACTTTGCCGCTGTTGTACTGGAAGCGGTAATCTAAGCCGAATTGTTCTTTTTCATATTGTGTTGGGTAAACCAAGTTGTCATCGCCGGAATCGTAATTATCAGCGTCGTAGTAACTGTAATAACTCAGCAATGCATGTTTATCGTTGGCAATATTGGCGGCAAATGAAGCAGAATCCGCTTCGTTGTTACTTCTATATCCGGCTTGGAAAAGCCCTGAGATTTCCCAATCTGAAGTGGAAAACTCGGCTTCTTTCATGTCGACCGAAACTGCGCCTCCAATAGTATCCATACCTGAAGATACGGGGGCGATGCCGCGATAAACAGACATAGACTCCAACATCACAGGAACTACATAACTAAGCGGGGCATCCATCGCATTAGGACCAGAACCAATAACATTGTAACCATCAATTTTCACCGACACCCTATCGCCAAACATACCGCGATATTGGGCGATGCCAGAAACCGGACCGTTTTTATTGACGTTCGCGCCGGGTACACTGGCGAGCCAGTCGGCACTGTCAGCTTGAATACTGTTTCCAACCGCAAAATTAGATTCAGTTGCCATTGATTGTTGTTGCGCTTGAATCGTGATCACTTCAACATCACTGGCGCTGACACCCAAAGAAAAAATAACGCTTACTACTCCAACATACACTCGATTGTGTTGAAACAAGGCTAGGCTCCTTACTCGGAAAATTAGAAATAGGTTTTAACTTTATTTTCAGAAAGAAGAGAGCTTGAAGCAACGAAAATAGACCATCTGCGACAATTTGTCGCATTCAGGAACTTTTAGTGAAATATCCAATAACTAAAAGGAATCTGGACGTACTTGAGAAGACAACGCGTATTTTTCCTGAAGAAGAATGTATTCTTTGGTTTTAATGAATTGCGCAAGAGATTGGTTAAATTGACTTTTAATGTCTGGGTTTTTAAAAGCGACCTTGTAGTGATTTTCAGGAAATATGGGATGAATTTCATAGTCTTCGAGAGAGCGATTTTCTGATAATGCTCTTTCAAAATAGGTAAATATATTGCGATCCAGCACGATCACTGATGTCTTGCCTTTGAACAGCATCTCTACCTGATTGCGCTGGTCAGGGAGTTCGGTATAACTTGGATTACTTTCAACAACATCGTGGAATTTATTGCCTAAGACTAAGCGGGCATTCTGGAAAGAAACAAGTGAGTGCTTACTTAAGTCTTCGATACGGTTAATTTTTATGTGATTTCGTTTCAGTGTTACAGCAACGTTTTGGTAAACAATATAATGCTCACTGAGGTATTTCGGATCGATACCGAGGCGATCATGCGCGGTTAGCATTAAATCAACGTGACCACTTTGTAACATACGCAGGGATCGACCATAAGGAACATAAAGAAAGTTTAAACGGTAGCCCAGCGGCAACATGATGTCCTCTACCAACTCAATCTCATATCCTGAATGATTTTTTTGATCGATATAAGGCGGTTTGCCCCAACCCACAGCGACATCCAGGATTTTCAGTTCACCTGCGAATGCTTTAACGGTAATAAGCAGAGGCGTAAAGCCCAAAGTAAGCAGTAGCAAAAGGCGTTGTGTATACATGAGTTTATTAAAATCCTATTTGGGATCAGGCTTTAGCTAAACATTCTACGGTTGTAATGGTTACTTCAACGCTAGTTGAATTTACAAGGGGACGCCAGAAATTAAACTTGCATGACGTTAATTCTACGTCAACTCTGCTTATTTTCCGTGATGAGTTTTGTATCGACTCGTGTCGCAATCACAATTAACGGTTAACCGCCCCTTGCATTTTGTATATAATCCCACGAATTTTTTGGCTTTAGCGAGAATGGATAAATCGTTGATTTTCGCTACGGTAAGCTGATTGTTAACTCAGGTTATTTATGAAATTTGAATTAGATACAACCGATGGTAAAGCGCGACGCGGTCGATTGATTTTTGAACGCGGTGTTGTTGAAACTCCGGCTTTCATGCCAGTGGGAACTTATGGCACTGTGAAGGGGATGACGCCAGAAGAATTAGAAGCTACAGGCGCGCACATTTGCTTAGGCAATACCTTTCATTTGATGTTGCGTCCCGGCACTGAAATTATGAAGTTACACGGTGACTTACATGACTTCATGAATTGGGACAAACCCATTTTAACCGACTCAGGTGGCTTCCAAGTATTTAGCTTGGGCGACTTGCGTAAAATTTCCGAAGAAGGGGCGACATTCCGTTCGCCTATTAATGGTGAAAAGATTCTTTTAACACCAGAGCGTTCAATGGAAGTCCAACGCGACTTGGGCGCCGACATTGTCATGATTTTTGACGAATGCACTCCGTATCCTGCCGATCACACACAAGCTCGCACCTCTATGGAACTTTCTTTACGTTGGGCAAAGCGCAGTAAAGACGCTCACGGCGACAATCCCTCAGCCCTTTTTGGTATTGTTCAAGGTGGCATGTATGAGGATTTACGCGACATTTCATTAAGTGGGCTGGTGGATATTGGTTTTGATGGTTACGCCATTGGAGGGTTATCAGTAGGTGAGCCAAAGGAAGACATGATCCGCATCTTGGATCACACCGCCGATAAAATCCCCGCCGATAAGCCGCGTTACTTGATGGGCGTGGGCAAGCCGGAGGATATTGTCGAAGCGGTACGCCGTGGTATTGATATGTTTGATTGTGTGATGCCAACGCGAAATGCACGTAACGGTCATCTATTTGTACCAGAGGGTGTTATTAAAATTCGTAACGCCCGTCATAAAACCGATACATCACCTTTAGACGAAAGTTGTGACTGTTACACTTGTAAAAACTATTCTCGTGCATATTTACATCATCTTGATAAGTGTAATGAGATTTTGGGAGCGCGTTTAAATACCATCCATAACTTACGTTATTACCAACGTGTTATGGAAGGTTTGAGAAACGCCATTAGTGCTGGCAAGCTGGATGACTTTGTGGTGGATTTCTACGCTAAAAAAGACATGCCAGTCCCCGAACTAGAAAATAAATAAATCGAACAAAAATTAATTAAATATTTTAGAGGAACACAATGAGTTTTTTTATTAGTAATGCATATGCTCAGTCTGGTCCAGCCTCACAGCAAGGTGGCGGTATGGAATTGTTAATTATGCTGGGTGTTTTTGGCCTGATTTTCTATTTCATGTTGTATCGTCCACAGGCGAAACGTGTAAAGGAGCACAAAAATTTAGTGTCTTCCTTGTCAAAAGGGGACGAAGTATTAACCCAAGGTGGTTTAGTAGGCAAAATTACCAAGGTAGCTGAAGACAAAGACTTTATCGAAGTTTCCATTAACGAGAACAATAACATTGTTGTGCAAAAATCAGCGATTACCGCTGTGCTGCCTAAAGGAACAATGAAAAATATCTAGCTTCTTGAGATGCTTCTGAGGAAATAAAGCAAGTGGATGCGGCTTTTTATGCCGCATTATTGGCAAAAACGACAACAGGAAGGCGGGTATTAAGCCCAGTGAACAATGAATAAGAAAGTACAGGTACTCAACAAAACACCGATGTGGAAGGCAATACTCGTATTGTTGCTTATCGCATTCTGTGCATTGTACGCCATGCCCAATTTATACGGTGAAGATCCGGCGGTTCAAATCTCTGCGGGCAGAAATGCAGTCATCAATGTAGAGACAATGGACAAAGTCCAGACTGTGTTAAAAGACGCAGATATAAACAGTAAGAGTGTGGTATTGGAAAATGAGCAGATTCTTGTTCGCCTCCCTGACAACAGCACACAATTACGCGCACAAGAGGCTATCGAAGAAGCCTTGGGAGAAAATTTTAGTGTCGCTATTAACCTAGCCCCTCTTACTCCTGACTGGCTTGAATCCATTGGTGCAGGGCCAATGAAGTTAGGTCTTGATTTACGAGGTGGTGTTCACTTCCTAATGGAAGTGGATATGGATTCCGCCATCAAAGACTCTGTCGAAGGCATTGCTTCCGCTTTTAAAACTACGCTTCGTGAAGAAGATATTCGCTATCGTAGTGTGAGAGAAAAATCGGATTCGGTTGAATTATCCTTCCGCTCTCAAGAAGATTTAAACAATGCAGAAAATTTATTAAAACGTAATAACCCTGATTGGGTATTTACTGAAGAAGATGGACTGCAATTACGCGCTAAAATGTCTGAGCTAAAACTTCAGCAGACCAAAACCGATGCTATTACTCAAAACATCACCATAATCCGTAATCGTGTAAACCAGCTTGGTGTGGCAGAGCCAGTGGTGCAGCGTCAAGGTGCTGAGCGCATTGTTGTGCAACTACCCGGTATTCAAGATACCGCTCGCGCAAAAGAAATTCTAAATGCGACAGCTACTCTTGCTTTACATATGGTTGATCAAACCCACGACGTACGTGATGCCTCTGAGGACCGTGTTCCTCCGGGAACGATTTATGTAAAAAACGAAGAAGGTGTTCCTTATCTGCTTGAGAAAAAAGTGATGTTAAAAGGTAATCATATTGTTGATGCCAATAGTGGTGTTGATGAATATGGTCGTCCGCAGGTCAATATTCGGGTGGATTCTGAAGGCGGCACCAAGATGTCACGAGGCACAAAGAAGAACATTGGTAAGCCAATGGCGACAGTTTTCGTTGAGTTCAAACCGCTACGTGAGCGAGGCCCAGATGGCAAACTCAAGTTTGAGCGTAGGGAACGTATTATCAGTGTGGCAACGATTCAAGCTCAACTAGGTAGTTCGTTCCGTATTACAGGTTTAGATTCACCCGCAGAAGCACGCAATTTGGCATTATTACTTCGTGCTGGTGCGCTAATTGCACCAATTCAAATTGTTGAAGAACGTACCGTTGGCCCAAGTTTAGGACAGCAAAATATCGACCAAGGGATGCAAGCCATCATCTGGGGTTTTGTGTTGGTATTGTTCTTTATGTTGTTGTACTACAAAGGTTTTGGCCTAGTTGCGAACTTAGCACTTGCTGCCAACCTTGTTATGATTGTTGGCATTATGTCGATGATTCCCGGAGCAACCCTAACCCTTCCGGGCATGGCGGGTATCGTATTAACCGTAGGTATGGCGGTGGATGCCAACGTGCTGATTTTCGAACGGATCCGGGAAGAAATACGGGATGGTAGAAGTCCTCAACAGGCCATTCATTGGGGCTATGACAGTGCATTTTCTACGATTTTAGATGCTAATATCACCACGTTAATTGCCGCGCTTATCCTATTCGCTGTAGGTACAGGCCCAATTAAAGGTTTCTCAGTCACCTTAATGATCGGGATTATCACTTCAATGTTTACCGCTATCATCTTTACCCGTGCCATTGTGAATTTGGTATTAGGTGGTAAGCGCATAAGCAAGCTGTCGATTTAAGGGGAATCATTATGCGTTTATTAAATTTAACCGGCACCATCTCCTTTATGAAGATGCGTGTTGCGGCCATGGTGTTATCTGGACTGTTAATTATTGGTTCTTTGGTTTCGCTGTTCACTAATTCCCTAAATTGGGGATTGGATTTTACTGGCGGTACATTAGTTGAGGTTGGTTACGATAAACCAGCCGATTTACCGGCTATGCGCGAGTTACTTGCACAGAATGGTTTTGAAGATGCCATTGTTCAGAATTTTGGCTCTAGCGAAGATGTGTTAATTCGATTGTCGCCTCGTGATGGCGTGAAATCTTCTGAAATTAGCAATCAAGTGGTAAATGCACTTAAAAGTCAGGGCGATAATTTAGATATGCGTCGTGTCGAGTTCGTTGGTCCAAGCGTTGGTGAGGAGTTAACAGAACAAGGTGGTCTTGCGATGTTAGTGGCACTACTTTGTATTCTGGTTTACGTTACCATGCGCTTTGAGTGGCGTTTCGCATTAGGCTCAGTGGTCGCATTGGCTCACGACGTTCTTTTAACGCTAGGTTTGTTCTCGGTGTTACAGTTGGAATTCGATTTAACGGTTTTAGCAGCAGTATTAGCCGTTATCGGTTATTCCCTGAACGATACGATTGTTGTGTCGGATCGTATTCGGGAAAACTTCCGTAAGATTCGTAAGGAAGAACCTGAAGAAATCATCAATATCTCACTAACGCAAACACTAAACCGTACCATTATTACGTCATTAACAACGATATTGGTATTAATGGCATTGTTTTATGTAGGCGGGGCGTTAATCCATGGTTTCGCGACTGCATTGCTGTTTGGCGTAATCATTGGAACTTATTCATCGATTTACGTTGCCAGCTTAGTGGCTCTGATGTTAGGGATTAGTCGTGAAGACTTAATTCCTCAAGAAGTTGAAAAAGAAGGTGCTGATTTGGATGCGTTGCCTTAGCCTTTCTTGATGTGGTTGAAGAAAGCCGGTAGTGACTACCGGCTTTTTTTTGGCTAAAAATCATTATTCGTCATTAAGTATTTCGTTTATACGAAGTAAGGTGAATTATATTTCACTCTAATAATATCCAAAAATACAAAATAATGTGAAAATAAATTCACTCAAAACCTAGGGGGTTTATAATCTTTGTAGCTCAGTCATCTTCAAAAGCGCTGAGGAGAAATCCATTTCGTTCTCCATTTCCTTTCTGTCGACAAATAATTTGATGATTTCTGCGGGCTTGAATCCACACTTATGTACAAGATCAACAAACTGGTTAAAGCTCGGTGTACCAATGTCTTTCTCCCAGTTTTCGTAGGTCTTACGCGTTTTTACACCCGCTAACTCGGCCATTTGTTTAGTCGTTTTCCCAGCAAGCATACGAATCTTACGCAGGTCTGAACCTGAAACATAGCTCATAATCATCTCCGTTCTTATATTTCATAGTAAAAAATTTGGCGTATTAGTAAATGCTAAAATATATTTACATTAATTAAAATATTTATATCCATTTTTTATGACCAAAATTACGTAGTTGCGAATGATTATAATGGAGAATTAAATTTTCACGTTCGATATTCGTGGCGAGTAGTAGGTTCAAACTAGGCTTTAATCGTTTTTGGCTTGTATATACCAGTTTACGTATATACATAATAGTTTGCTTAAGGCTATTTTTTGTTCAAATAAAATATAATAAGAAGTGAATGTATTTAGGGAAAAAGCTAGGAAATAAGGGAATAAAAGTGATCACAAATGTGACTAATTGTGATGAAGATCACAAATTCCCATTAATTACGCAAATGAAGAATTACGGTCTATAAATTACCCGGATTGATTAATTTATCCTAATGTTTTGTTTACAAAATTTCGTAAAAACTAGACAACGTTTACGGATCTTAATTCTTTAATCGACATCATTAACTTTCCCATAGCCAAATAACTTGAAACAGGTTGGAACTGCATTTCTTAAGCTGATACGACCAGATCGAATTGACCAATAACTTATCTAAAAGGGTTAAGTTTATGCTTTCCGTATCAATAATAAATGGCTTTAAGGCTTAAAAAAGAACTGAATGTCTCAGGTCAAATAATTTCCATTTTTATTAAATACCATAAAGAGAATGTTAAGTTTTTAATATTTAATAAGTAGGATGCGCATCCTATTTAGTGGTTAATAATTGACACTAAAGGTCGGTTTTTACATACTAAAGCTCAAGAAGTTGTGATAAACATGTTTATACGGTTTCTTTGCTTGCGTAGTTTGCTTGTGCAGGTTCTCCATCATTTTCTGACTTTTAAGCCTGTAAGTGATGGAGAAAATTATAAATATAAAAGATAGGAACAAAGTTATGTTACTAGACAATATTAGTTTTGATGATTTAAGTGTTGAAGACATGAACGTTGAAGGTTTGGAAGTTGCATCTGTCAATAATGCAATGGCTTTACCTGAGACAGGCGCCTCTAGCGGTACTTCTTCTTGTGGCTCATGTTCTACGTGCGGTTCATCTTCTTGCTGCGGAAGTTGTGGCGGTGGTGATGTAGAAGTCTCTCAAGATATTAAGAAAGCTTAATTAGCCTCCTGATAATAATAAATAACACCCTGAGTAAAGTCGGGGTGTTATTTATTTTAATATATCTACCTTAATTAAAGGTATTTTCTCTTATTTCCTTAATTTCGCACCTGTATAGTCGGCGCTTTTATGAAAGCGCTTCCTTCTTTGTTTTAAATTATAAACGTATAATAAACTTATTAAATTAGTAAGAAAAATATTTGACATAAAAATAATGTCTAGACATACTCAAAATCGTAACTTTGAGTAATTTTTATTATTTATTGTTGCCATAAGTAATTTACTTATGCTTATAAAGTCATTCTTATTTATTAAGTCTGACAAATAACTAACTATAACTAATAGGAAGAATATTATGTTATTAGACAACATCAATTTTGAAGATTTAAATGTTGAAGAAATGAACGTTGAAGGCCTAGAAGTTGCGAACGTAACTAACGCAATGGCTTTGCCTGAAACTGGTGC
This sequence comes from Alteromonas sp. a30, assembly GCF_026788005.1. GTDB lineage: Bacteria > Pseudomonadota > Gammaproteobacteria > Enterobacterales > Alteromonadaceae > Paraneptunicella. The sequence goes on along the minus strand of NZ_JABEPE010000003.1, from coordinate 208,233 downwards.
TTCTAGTGGTAGTTCTTCAAGTGGTTCTTGTTCTACTTGTGGTTCTTCATCTTGCTGTGGTAGCTGCGGTGGCGGCGACGTTAGCGTTGAAACTAAAGTAAGCAAGTAAGCATCACGTTTTTAATTCAGTATTATTATTGAATTAATAAATTCTAAGCGCGGCAATTACTTCGATTTTTTGCCGTGCTTATATCTCTAATTTTTAATTTTATCCCTCATGATAAATCAAAGTTATATAGATTTTGTCTCGATTTTTTTTGCTCTTTAATTCACATTTTACTAATCGGTTATTATAAATAAAATATTTGACTTGATGAGTGCTGGTTGACATACTCAAACAAGAAAAATTTTAGTCTTGATGGGATATTTTCACTTTATGAGGTCGATTAAATCTTGTTAGTCATTCTATTAAATATCTCATTTCATTGACTCTTATTTTAAGCCTGATAATTATTAATAAAATTGTGTAGCATCCTACTTTACACAAGAACAATTGGCAGATTTTATGATGCAGAAACAAACCGAAGAAATTATTAAAGTTGATTCTGTTAGTAAGAAGTATGACGAGAAGTATGCGCTGAAAAATGTCAGCGTTTCAGTTAACCGGGGGGATACGGTTGCGCTTATTGGACCCAACGGCGCAGGGAAAACCACCTTCATTGAATCCATATTGAACCTAAAAGTGCCGGAAGAAGGCAGTATTCATGTTTTTGGTATCGATGTGCTTGCTAATAAGAAAAAACATTTACCTCGAGTAGGTGCTCACTTACAAGAAGTAAGATTGTTCCCAAAAGTTTCCCCACGTGATTTCCTTGAATTCTTTATGCAGCTCTATGATAAGACGGCAGATCTTGATGAAATTGTTTCCTCGTTAGAACTAACCGACTTTATGGACAAAAACATTGGTCAATTGTCCGGTGGAATGCGTCAACGGGTTTCTCTTGCGCTTGCCATGATCAATGACCCAGATCTCGTACTATTAGATGAACCAACAGTTGGTTTAGACCCTATCGCTCGTCAAGACTTTTGGCGCTTAATACAGCGTCTTCAAGAAAAGGGGAAAACTATCCTTTTCACCACTCACTATATGGAAGAGGCGACCACATTAGCATCAAAGGTCATTATGGTGCATCAAGGAGAAGTCGTGTTTGATGGACCACCTTCCATTGTTATTTCCAAGGCTAAAGAAATCGAAGGGACGCTTGACCAAGCGTATACCCACTATGTTAACGCTGCGAATGGACAATAGTGATGCTTTCAAAAAAATTCCGTGCTTATTTTATTCTAGATTCTAAGGTTTACTTCCAAGAACCCATGGTGATCTTTTTCGCTCTTATCTTCCCTGCTGCCATGTACGTGGCATTCGGTTTGTTATTTGGCGGGGCGACTTATGGGTCATCAAGTACAAGTTATTACGATGAGTATACGGCCAGTTTCTTGGGTATTATTTTGTTGAATACCGCATTATTCAATATTTCCCCATCATTGGTCGTTTATAAAGAGCTTGGTTTTTTCCGGCGCTTAATGATTACGCCTTTAAGTATTAACTCCATTGTCTTTTCGACGCTGGTTAAGGCTTTCATTATTTTTGCTTTAGGCATGACAGAAGTCTTTATTCTTGGTTGGTTCATGTTTGACCGTATTTTGCCACCTCATGTACTGCAACTGATTCTTGGCCTAATGGTTTCCGCTTTTAGTTTGTTCTCTTTTGGGTTCATGTTAGGAAGCTTATTTCAACGTTCCAACTCGGCGTTTTCGGCGAGTGTATTGATTTTCCAACCTATGTTGTTTCTTTCGGGCGCTTCTATTCCGCTAGATACTTTCAACGATGTTATGCGTGCGATTGCTCATGTAGTGCCTATGTACCACGTAGTTGAATTATTGCGCCTTTCGTGGTCAGGAAACTTGTTCACTGAGGCAGCGGTCGCGCCTGTCATTATTTCGTGCATTCTTGCATTCATCTGCATCTTTGTCGCAAACAAAACCTTCGAGAAATCTGCCATTTAACTTAATGGCAGACCTCGGAAGCTCGCATAAAAATAGAAGGTTAAATTCGTTATGACAGATACGAACGATAGGAAAAGTCTAACTAATTTGTCTCTGCAAGAAGGCTTTGTTTTACATCCAAATTATTTGATTCGGGTTTGCGGGGAGCCTGCTGACTTAATTAATGGCACTACAACAGGGGCGACCTGTGAAAGAATCAACGCCATTAATGCGTTGGCGAAAGTGATCGATTCATGCAAAGAAGCTCGCTGTAAAATTATCGAAGATAAAATCCCCGGATTAGAGGATAAATCTGCTTCCAATAAGCTGCTGAAAATTAAACGTAATGTGTTTAATGTTCGGCCAGTTACGGTAAGTCTGCTAGAAGATGTAAAGCACTTATTTTCTGAAGAGGAATATCAGCAAGTTTTTCAGGTTGTTGAGCAGGTTAATCAGTATTGTGAGTTTCAGTCGACGCTTGAACAGGTTTATAAAGCAGAGTTTGCAGAGACCTCTGAGCTATTGGTGCCCATGTGGCAGCGTCAAAACTTACAACACGCATTAAGTTATTCAAATTCAAAACTGTTCACAGATTTTGAGTCGCTTTATCGTGACCCGAATAAAAAGGTGAAGCCGAAAAAGCGCCGTCAATTAGAAGCTGGATTAATGCGCTATGCGACTCGAAGCTCGTTGAAAACCAGCCCACTATCCACTTTCACCCCTGTCTTTGTAGGGTCTTGGAAAACCAGTGATGATGCAGAACACGTGACCTTGAGTGGTCAATTGGAAAACCGTATGGAAGTTAAATCGGGTTTATTCCAATGTTTAATTGACGGTGTTCTTAAAGATTACAAACGAATAAAAAATGCCTTTAGCTTGAAGTTGAACCCAACGTTGAAGATTACTGAGGAAGGTGTGTTTGTTAAGAAAATCACCGAAGGTTCCAGTATTAATGGGCGTGTTTGGGGCAGCGGCGAACAAGATATTCAGTTCAAAATGAATCAAGTTATTCAGTGTGTACTGGTTGCCTTTCACAAAAGTGGTCAACAAGTGTTACCCGTTTCTGAGTTGGTCAAGGGCGTGAATGCATTAGCCCCTAAACTACAAGAAGATTTTGTCGGCTCTGTGATTAATCAACTGTTAGAGATGCAAGTTTTTCAGGTTGATGATGGTTTTTACGGGCAAAATGAATTGTTGCCTTGGTGCAAGGAGATCATTGCAAAAGCAGGGGAAGCAATTGATTCGGCTGCATTGACTAGCTTAGAAAAAATTGAACAATTGTTAGGCTCGTTCCCAGAAGCATCACCCCACGACAGAATCGCACTTGGCAGGTCAATCTATACTGAGTTAGAAGCCTTTAAAGACGCAATTGATGTTCATCCTAGCGATGAGTTATCGAATCCCGCATTTTTTGAAAACAGTTACTTAGTAGGCGATGACGTAAAAGTTGATCAGCGTATTCTTTCCCCCTTCATTGAAGACTTTTGTGTACTGACGAAAGCATCCGCCTTTTTTGATGCACACCAATTAATTCAAACCAACTTTGCCGATTATTTTTTGGATAAGTACGGTGAGGAAGGAGAATGTGCCGAGCCTCTTGATTGCTTAAAAGACTTTTCTGAGATTTACGGTGCGGGAATGCCTGACTTTACGCCAGATCCAGAAAAAGTATCACCTGTAAGCGAAACCACGCGAGAGTTTCGATTAGCAATAAAAGCATTCAATGAATACTTGTTCGATTCGGTATTTACTGGTGAAGACAGTGTTAATTTATCGCATGAAGATTTAGAAGCGTTAGTTGAAAAATTGCCGCCTGCTATCCGTAACCGCACTGTCTCTCACAGTTTCTTAGGGCAAATTGCGAGTAAAGAGGAAAATAAACACTTTGTTATTAATCAAGTGTTTAGTGGGCATTCCGGGTTGTTATCTCGATTCTTAGAGGTTCTGGAAGAAGATAAGCTGAAAGATATTCGCGATTATCTCAGTGATATTTCCCGCGATGGTGAATATGCAGAGATTCCGGGCCTGTTTGGTTTTAATGCCAATAAACATCCGAAGTTAGCAGAACAAGAACTGAATATAGCTCCTTATCCTGCTAACCGAGAAGAAACGGTAAAAGTGGCGCCGGAAACTATGACGTTGGCGTACGATAAATCAACCCATAAAGTGTACTTTAAAACACCAGAAGGTAAGCTGCTGGACTGTGTTTACCATGGTTTCTTAATGCCGCTGTTATTGCCCAATGTACACCGAGTATTAACGCTATTAAGTATGAATGGCGTATTAGTTTACGTACTTCCGGTATTAAGAAGTGGTCGCTTTAGTTCAAGAGAAAAAATCAGCTTAATTCCACGAATTTCAGTTGGAAATACCGTTTTGGTACGCCGCTCCCATATGATCCCAAGAGAGCTTTTACCTTCCATCGAACTACCTGAAGTAGAGTTCTTCCGAGAAATGCGTGACTTCATTGAAGCCAATAAATTGCCAAAGTCTGGCTTTATTCGAGTTTCGCCGTTTGATACGAATCCTGGTTCGCAAGATGAAAAGCTTGATTGGGCAAACCTTGATTTCAAAAACATGAAGCCCTTCTATGTGGATTTTGACAGCCCTCGTTTGGTGCAACTGTTGTATTTGGCAATGAGTCGTAATGATTATCCCATCGTTTTAAGTGAAGCCTTACCTGATGTTGATGACCAGAATTTGAGCGTTGCCGGCAAAAATCATGTTTCTGAATTCCAGTTCGAGATCACTAAAAAAGCAGCGTCGCTGTTTGAACAGGAGTAGGAGGGGTTATGTGGAATGTATTACGTGTTGCCTATTTTGAAAACGATAAATCACGCATTTTACTTGGTCCTATTGCAGATGTTGTTGAACAAATAAAGCACAAAGGTTTGCCGGTTTATGTCACCAGCCACTGGAAGTTCGGGCCTCATATCGACGTGTTAGTGGAATGTGACAAAGCTGTTTTTGAAAGCGATATTTATCCCGCCTGTTCTACCCGCATTAATGCTTGGCTGGCGGAAAATCCATCTAAGACAGAGTTAGTCCCTGAGCAATATGAAAAGCTGTCTTATCAGCTTGCGATGAGTGAGTTGGAGCCACCACCTTATTTACCGTTAATGAACAATAATAGTGTTTTGGTTGCTCGCTATGAACGTAGCCAAAGCATCAATATTGAGGGATTTCACGATACTAAAGAGCGCTTTTTAGTTGGCTCCACACCTTTGTTATTCGCACTATTAAAGCTTAAGCAGGCTGATTCCAATGTCTTTTTTACCACATTGGTTTATATGCTTGCAGCCTCGGCCGCACAGTTTAGGCCAGATGGTATTCGAAGGGGCTATATCTCGTTTCGTTCACATGCTGAGTATTTTTTTGAAAATTATGATCAGGGTGATCAGTTAAGAGCTAAATTTGACGCGCTTGATAAAAATTATGCTCCGTTTATTGATGCCAATATTCAGCAGGTTGCAGAAAAGCAGGTAGATGCAACTCAACTTCACCCCGGACAAAAAGCGATTCTCAGCAGTTGGCAAGAGGTATTGGATAATGCGTTTGAAGATAATTTATCCGTAGTTAATTCAAACTATGAATCCATTATTAGCGAAGACAACGATGTTTCCTCAACAGAGCAGAATTTTGGGGTGCTCGCTGAGCAAATCTCAAGCAATGTTCCCGATGAAATCAATAAGCCGAGTAGAGAATACAACACGGGGAAAGTGGTTAATTCTGCGATGAACCATGAGGAAGGGCGCCGACTTTTCCGCTCCCATGAGTTCATTGCTTATCGCACAACCGTTAATTATTTCTATTTGTTGTTACCCGTATTGGACATCACACCGATTCAGAAGTTTTCGATTTGTCACCTAGTCGCTAATTCGGTAGAGCGGGTATACAAAATCGACTGGAAAGATGTGATTCCTGCCGCAGTGGGAGGAAGCAATGAGTAACTTGTATGAACGCAACTGGGGCCTCAAAAGCCATATTTATTTCAATAAAGTGGATGAAGGGGTTTATTTCCAAGGACAAGCCGGTGGCTTTATCATTAAAGGGGATGTTTACCCGTTAATCTCTCGTATTATTAGCTTTATTGACGCTGGTTTTCCGTTAACCGATATTCGCGCGCAACTCCCTGAAAATGTGAGACCTTTTTTAGATAACTTAGTGTCTCAGTTTGCTCAAAACGGCATGTTGGTCGAGCGCGGAACAGAGTCGCTCGCGCCAGAATCTTGGCTGGAGCATAAACCGTTTCAAGACTTCTTTTCCTATCTGCGTGATAACGCCGAAGGTTTTGCGGAAAAATACCCTTTGTGGCAGCAACAAAATGCTGTCGCCGTGGGAGATGGATATGCGCTCAAAGCAGCGATTGAGTCTTTGGCACTTTCGGGGTTAAAGCAGCTTTCCGTGATGGTGACGAATTCAGAAACAGTGGCGTTGTCAGAAATTAAAAATACATTGGAACATTATGTTTCACGCTTGCCGGGATTTCAGTACACATTGTCAGAAGAGCTAGCCCCTGCTAAGGCTGCGCTCACTCAGTATGACTGCGTTATACAATGCATGAGTGTGCTGGATGAAGAAACCCCGTTATTGGTTGGTCAGCAGGGTGTGGTAGCAGGTGTTCTTTTTGGTCAGGGTGTTGTTTCCCCGGTTGCTGGCATTTCAACGTCGGGTTATCAAGATTTGGTCGAGCAAGTGACGCGAGCTATGGATGCTACCGAGGCCGTATTCCCTAAATCTGGTGTGGCGATGCTGGGGAGCCTTGCAGCATTAAATACCATTAAGGGCTTTTTCGGCATCGAACTAGCAGGTATCCGCAATTACGTATATCGCGTTTCGCGTTATCTTGGTGTCTCTCGCCATCCGTTGTTCCCTGTTAATACGGGCGAAGATGGTGCGCAGTTGATGGAGGCGTTCCAAGCTGAATTCGAAATGCCTGATGACCGAGAATTGGAAAAATATGAACAAGTGAAGTTGGATCTCTCAGCTTTCTTTGATCCACTTTTAGGTTGTTTTAATGAAGCTGTTGGCGACACCGTTAAACAAGTGCCTCTGTTTCATTCCAAATTGGAAGTACGCTTTCCACACAGTGCTCAATTACCAAGCCAATCTGTGTTGAGTTGTGGTTTGGATGCCTCTACCGCTGGGCTAAGAGCTATCAGTGAAGCGATTTCATTACGCAGTAGTAAAGGTTTGGGTGTTGCTGCGACTCAAGTTTGTACGGCTTTTGATTTAGATGAATGGCAGCGTAAAGCCGCGGCCTATGCCATTGCTCGTTCAGACGCATTTAAATCTGAGGCCAAAGCATGCCGAATCAATATGAAATTCCTTGAAGATGAAGAAATGCAACTTATCTTCCGTTTCTTGTTGTCTGCTGGTTACCAAGCGGATGCATTGGTGCTGTATTGGCACGATGCAGGGCAAGCTTTCGTTGCTCAACTGCCTAGTGTTTCCGGCGCATCTGTTGTCAGTTGTATTGGCGCAACCGCGTTTGATGCAATCCAGTCTTGTTTATGTGCAGCTTACGTGAAGTTGCAATTCCCCGACATTATCGGCAGTAACGCAGGTCATGAGCTGGTCATGACGCAAGAGGCTGTTGATGATGCTTTTGGTCAGCAGTTGCAAGCGTTAATGAGTTTAGCGCCCACATCGTTGCCTGATTTAACATTTGTGCAAGGTGAGCCGTTGCTAGCCTCTTATGACATTTACTCTGGTTATTCCGAGTTGAAGGAGGTGTCATGACGCAAACGTTAAGCTCAACAACGCAAACGCTTATTTTGCATGATGGAAGTCCATTACTTGATTCGGTTATTGATACCTGTGCTTCATTTGGCGCTGTCGATAATCTTGATGCCTATGTACTTCCAGAGGATGCATCCAACGCTTCATTGTGGGTGGTGTTAGCAAGCCTACGAGAACATCGCTGGATCGAAAAAGTTCAGTTTACGGCAAAAGCGCAAAATACACCGATACTGTTTATTGGCTTAGAACCCGGTTTCGTTTGGCTTGGGCCCTATGTTGAGCCCCATTCTTCTGGGTGTTTCAACTGTATGCGTCGATGGGCGCGCAACAATAATCACTACGATTATCACTGGTCTATGTTGCCAGCAGAACAAAGTAGTCGACGCGATAAGCTACCGGCGTCGATGTCACTGCCATTGCGGCATTTATTTTCAGAACTGATGGCGCAATACGGTATTGGTTCAATTTTAGGTAATGAAAACAGCTTATATCGCAAAGTGGTTCGGCTTGATTTAATGAACAGTCGTACTTCTGAGCATCGTTTTGTTTCGGTTGTGGATTGTCATACTTGCGTGACTATTCCAGACAATTCACCCGAGCAGGCAATGATTCAGCTAGAGCCAAGAATGAAAGCGGAAGGTTCTGATTCGCGGGTTGATAATCCTAAGCTTGGCTTAGAGAGCTTAAAACGTGACTTTAACGACCGACATATTGGCTTGGTTAAACATGTCTATTACAGCTTGTCCTCAAATCTGATGCCGATGTTTTCCGCTGAACTGCCAATTATGCATACGCATGAAGTAGAAAGTGGTTACGGAAGAAGTGAAACCCGCCAAAATGCGGAAATGGTCGCTATTTTAGAAACATTAGAGCGTCATGGTGGTCACTCCCCTAAAGGCCAGAAAACCATTGTGCGAGGCAGTTACAATCAATTAAAAGACAATGCCATTGACCCACGCGACCTGATTTTGCACGACGCCGAAATCCAATCATGGGAAGAGCATGTGCTCCAGCCGTATCATGATGATGTGGAGTGTAATTGGGTGTGGTGTTGTTCACTCGTAAATAACAAACCGATTTTGGTGCCTGAGCAATCGATTTTTTATTATTTGCTGAACACCCCCGATGTAAAAGTGAACCGCTTTGTTTATGAAACATCGAACGGGTGCGCGTTAGGTGGCGCACTAGAAGAAGCGATTTTTTATGGGTTGCTTGAGCTTGTTGAAAGAGATGCTTATCTCACCACTTGGTATGGGCAATTTACACCAAGAGAAATTGATTTACGCAGCATTGATGACCCACGTATTCAAAGCTTATTGGATAGAACCGATGCTAGAGGTTTAGACCTTCATGTGTTTGATATGCGTGTTGGCATTGATGTGCCAATTGTATGGTGCATGATTGTTGATCCAGCGGAAGATGCACCGGTGAAATCATACTGTGCCGCCGGCGCTCACTTGGTGCCAGAGAATGCTATTTATAGTGGTTTGATTGAAGTCACCACTTCAATGGGGGTGTATCAGGAATCTATGCCGCCACTAAAAGAGAAAGCGCTGGAATTATTGGCTGACGACCGAAAAGTGGTCGAAATGCATGACCATGTACTTTTATATAGCTTACCTGAGAGCTACGAGCGCTTGCAGTTCCTGTTTTCGGATGAACCTAAAGCCAGCTTACAAGAGGTGTACGGTCATCATTATGGCAAAGAGAATCGCAATATTACCGATGACCTTCACGAGCTTATGGATAAAGTGAAAGAGTACGCCGATGATATTATTGTTGCCGATCTCACCTTTGAAGAACTTTACGACCACCAATTGTATTGCGTTAAAGTGATTGCTCCTGGCTTGATGCCTGTCACATTTGGTCATCAATACCGCCGTATCTCGCTGGAACGAATTAATAAGTATGCTGAATCGAGTGGGCGCAAAGCGTTCAACAGTGTCGACGAGCTAAATCAATTCCCGCACAACTTCCCATAAGGTGATGCCAATGAAGATCACGTTACAAGATGCTTGGGGACTAGCGAGCGATAGACGCTTCGATAACCTAGATATGCCTATCTTACATGATCCGGTGAACTATGGTGCGAAGGCGGATATTGGGAGTCATTATGGTGAATTTTTATCGTTGAGCACTGATTTACCGCGGTCGGCAGGGGCGTTTACGCAGTTTTTAGCGGGCGAAAAAAGTGAAGTCTCTGAATTACCGTTTGAGCAACGAATCAGTGCCGTGTTGCGTTACTTATCATCACCTATGCGCTTTGAGCCGTTAAATTCCCCTGAAGTACATTATCCGGTGAGTTCTTTTGGAGGCTTACTTTCTTGCGGGATCAAGTTTGTGTGTCGTCATCCTGAGAAAAACGGATACGCTGAGGTGTTCCACTTTTATGGCAACTACCATGCACTGGAAAAACAACATGCCTGTGTTGAATGGCCTGACGCATTGCCCATAGGTGAATGGTTGGTTGTGATAACCGGACAATACTGGACGGTAGGAAGAAAGTATGGCGACTTTTCTCCCTTTGGTGTGGTGTTGGATTCTGGGATTATCTTGGCCCAGTTACAATATCTTTTGAATCTGTTCGGAATTGGTTTTTCAACAGGCAATCTAGACTTAAATCGTATTGGCGAGAGGGTGATTCCAACAGGCAGTTTCCAGCAGGTGCTTGCGGCTTTGCCAATAAGCGTACCGGACGAAGCAGCTACTATGTTGAACGGCTCTTTAAAGCCAATGGAAATTGCGGCTTACCAAGAACCTAAAGGGATAACTGAACGCTTCTCACTATTAAATGATACCGTTGATCTGCTTTCGGCATCATACGAAAAACACTGGCCCGAATCGCCTGAGAATGCTGAGACAGAATCGGATGCGCAGCTTCTTCAGTCGCTTCCCGATACCGATATTTTAGATGTAATTTATAATCGTACGTCGTCGAGTGACAGATTAGGTTTTTCCCAAATCAATAAAATGCTGGATGGCGAGTTCTTGCAGCGTTTCATGAAAACCTTCCACAAGCTTCGGTCTCGCCGCGCCTTATTGCCTCTAGAAGATAAACTGATGCTAAACCTTGCTTGGATCAACAATTTTGGGCCATCAATGGGATTATACAATGACCAAGCAGAGCCCATTTACATTGCCCAAGATACCAAGCAGTTTCGAAATATTCTTCAAGATCGCCTGTACAGCACGAATCAAAAATACAATATCGCCAGCATGACGTTAGAGATGTATATCTCCGTCGATACTTATCAAGTTTCAGAATTTGCGGGTAATAGCGCCTTTCGTTTGGCTCATATGGCTGCGGGCGCTGTAGCACATGATATGTGTTTGGTGGCGTCATTATTCGGTGCGTTTGCGCGACCAGTAAGAATGTTCAGAGATACCAAATTACAGCAACGTTTAGGCTTAGACGGACAGCTTCTTATGCAGGTGCTGGTGGGTTTTAATCGATACAACAACTATGCGCTAACAATATTATGACGACACAAACTCAACGTCGCTGGTCGGCGTTCCACATTTTTATGCATGACTCAGCGAAGCAAGACCCATTTTTGCAGAGCTGGTTGACGGTAAAAGCCAAGTCTTTGGTGGCGGCAAAAGAGGCCGAAAGTTGGTTTTTCCTTCGCTACTGGGATGGTGGTCCACATCTTCGTATTCGCTTTTTAAACTTGAAGGATGAAGCAGGATTATTGGCTGAGATACAAGATGCGGTATCAGCCTATAAAGCTGATGTTGCATTAAATGCTGAGGATTACTATGCCGGGCACAGTTTTGATGGTGAGCCTGTCGATATTCAAAGCCTAGAATGGCATCACGATGGTGACGTTAAGATCTATCCGTACGAGCCAGAATATGAGCGCTACGGGGGGCATGAAGCCATCATTGTAAATGAAGACCTGTTTTATGCGTCTAGTCAAATCGCAACGGCGATTATTAACGCCACAATGGGCAAGTTTGAACAACGTATACAGTTGAGCCTGAAATTTATTATTTGCAGCATTTTTGCCGTGGTGCCGGATAATGAGGCGTTAAAAATGTTTGCCACGCATTACGCCGACTTTTGGCGTGGTCATGCTCAAGGCGTTGATGCCAGCATCGACTCGAATGCTGCTGCTCAGCTCAAACAAAGTATTGAAGTCTTTAAGCAAGAAACTATCAACGGCACAGCAACGGGTGCTATTGCGATGTGGATTACGTTGATAAAACAAAGTGTAGAGCGCTTTCGTAAAGTCTACCTGGATGGTAATTTGGTTTCTCCTGTGGATGGCTCAAAAGTCACAACAGAAGAGCAGTATCAAATGACTATTATGAGTATGATGGGTTCACAAATTCATATGCTAAACAATCGTTTAGGTGTTTCTACAGCGTATGAGTTTGTTTTATCTTCGCGTATTCGTGACGCGTTAATCAGTAATGAGGGATAGGCGATAATTTTATGATAGGTGAATTACTCCTAGCCTGGGCAAATATAAAACGACACAGCCTGCGTACTGTGTTGTTACTCTTTACTATTTGCACCGGATTTTTGATCTTCGGCGTGTTGGGCACGTTGAATTTTTCAATGCTGGGGGGCAGCGATACTTTTGCGCAAAGCCGTTTAATGGTTATTAGCCAAGGCGGTTTAACCAATCCTTTGCCGTTGTCCTATCAGCAACGTATCGCGGGTATTGACGGTGTGCAATCGGTGGGTCATGCAACTTGGTTTGGGTTGCATTATCAAGACACTGATCAGGATATTATGTCTTTTGCAGCCGACGCTGACACTTGGATTCTTCAACACCCTGAAATGGAAATAAGCGATGAGGCCATTCGTGATTTTTTGAATACCAAGAATGGGTTATTAGTCAATTATCATATCGCGCAGCGCTTTGGCTGGCAGGTCGGAGACATCGTACCGCTTAAAAGCATTTTGTTTCAGCCAAAAAGTGGCGAAGGGTTTTGGTCGTTTAAAATCAGTGGGTTCTTTACAACAACAGATGCCTCAGGTGGTCGGAAGTATGTAATTGCTCACTACGATTTTCTTAATGATAGCCGCTTAATTTGGCCGAATACGGTTGGTGCATTTATTATTGTCCCCGAACCGGGAATAGAGCCAAATGACCTAGCTACGCGCATCGATGATCACTTTTTGCGCTCTTCGAACAATACGTTTACGGCGACAGACAAAGCATTCCATGACGACTTTTTTAAACAGTTTGGTGATGTGTTTTTCATCATTAAAAGTGTGGTGCTTATTTCCTTTTTATCCATCGTGATTGTGGTCGCCAGTACCATTGCACTAACAGTGCGTCAGCGTACTCGTGATATAGGCGTGCTCAAAGTTATTGGTTACGCTAATGCAAAAATCTTCCGAATTATTTATTTCGAAACGTTCATTTTAGTGGCAATGGGGAGCATATTGGGGTTGCTCTGTGCATTTTTCGTGAATAAGGCGATGATTTATTACTGGCCTATTATTCCCGACATTAACCTACCTCGGTTTGTGATGTTACAAGCCCTAGGCATTGCTGCGGCATTGGTCATTATCGCCGGCCTTATCCCGAGTGTGTTAGCGCTTGGAATGAAACCAGCGGAGGCATTTAAGGTCCATGAATAAGTTCCAGCTTTACTTATACTTCTTCTCTGTTTCGACGCGGTTCATCTGGCAACAGAAGTGGATGTCGTTAACATCCATAATGTCTATTACTTTAGTGATGGTTGTGTTAATTGGATTTTTATCAATGGCGAAAGGGTTTGAACACGCCTTAGCCAGTTCTGGCTCGCCTAATATCGCGATTGGTTTAAGTTCTGACGCTGAAACGGAAATTACCAGTAGCATCCCGCAAGAAGAGGTCGATATTTTACAAGGGATCGTCAATCAAACTTATGGTGGGAAATATCCCATATCACCAGAACTCGTTATCGTCGTGTCCGGCGACTTAAAAGAAGATAAATCTAAGATCAATATTAACCTACGTGGTTTAACGCCAACAGGAACTCAATTGCATGAAGGCTTTGAAATAGTTGAAGGGCGTATGTTTAAGCCGGGTACCGCTGAGTTAGTCGTGGGTGAAAACTTGTCTAAACGGGTTGCTGGCTTAGAAATGGGGAATACCGTGCGCTTAGGCGGCGTGAACTGGCGAGTTGTTGGTATCTTCAAGTTGCAGGGGAATTTGTTTGAATCGGAAGCGTGGGGCAGTGTTAAAACGGTGCAGAGTGATTTTGAACGACAAAACATGTACCAGTCTGTTCGTATTCCGATTCTAAATGACGATTCATTGTTCGACTTGTCATTAAAAATAGGTGAAGAGCGTCGTTTAGATACCATTTTGCAAACAGAAAAAGCGCATTTTGAGCAACAGTCGAGCAGTACAACGGGCCTGATCACTTATATTGGTTGGCCGTTGGCGATTATTCTTTCAATCGGCGCCTTTAGTGGCACGTTTAATAGTTTAAAAATGGCGGTTGATGCAAGGCAGCACGAGCTTCGTATTCTAGGTTTGCTAGGTTTCAGACGTACTATTTCATTCTCAATGCTCATGTATGAAGCGCTAGTATTTTCGGTTTTAGGCGCATTACTTGGCATTGTGGTTTCCTTCTTTTTATTTGATGGATTGCTAACTTCCACGTTTGGCAACAGTTTTAATACCGTTTCTTTTGCGCTTAGAGTTGATGTTATCACTTCACTCCAGGCTTTTGGTTTGGCCCTCGCCGTTGGCATTGTCTCCGGCATTATCCCTGCGTATTCCAGTACGCGAGTTAGCATGGGTAAAAAGTAAAAGGCACAGATTATGAGTGAAAAAATACAAGCTTTGAATGAATTAAGAATTGATCGCGACAGCCGCAATTCGGGTGTTAAAGAAGTGCGAAAAAGCTGGTATTTGTTGGGAGGAATTGTCGTAATCATAGCGCTGTACTTTGGCTATGAGCAATGGACATCTCAGGAAGTGCAAACTGGGGTAGAAACAACGAGAATTGCTGAGCAACTTGCTCGTGCAACAGGTAAGCAGAGCACGACTGGTAAAACATCACAAACGAACCTATCTGTCACGCCCGCTACGGAATTTGCAAATAGTATTTTGGAAGTGTCTGGGCATATTACTGCTCAACGTATTGCTACCGTTTCCGCAAAAACCATTGGTTTGGTTGAAGAGGTTTATGTTGAAGAAGGAATTTACGTTGAAAAAGGCCAAGACCTTGCTCGTTTAGATACCCGCCTTGCCGAGTTGAACTTAAAGTTGGCTGTTAGCCGTCAGGATTTGTATCAAGCTGAAATTGATAGGCGTAATGCAGAAATTCTCGACGCAAAACGCAAACTGGCACGCCAAACTGAGCTGATGAAAACTAACTTCTCTAATCAGTCAGACATCGATACGCTTGCGATTAATTTAGAGGTGCTAAAAGCAAATTTAGCGACCGCCAAAACAAATCTGCGTTTAAATGAAATTGAAGTGGAGCAGCTAGAGAAGCAACTTGATGATCATATTATACGGGCTCCCTTTTCTGGAGTTGTAACCGCAACCAGCGCACAGCCGGGAGAAATCATATCGCCTAGCTCAGCAGGGGGTGGGTTTACACGTACAGGCATTTGCACCATCGTCGACATGTCCTCGTTAGAAATTGAGGTGGATGTTAATGAGTCATTTCTGAATAAGATTTATCAAGGACAGCCTGTTAAAGCTGAGTTATACGCTTACGAAAATTGGTCTTTCGATGGCCATGTTAAGAATATTGTTCCAACCGTTGATCGTTCAAAAGCGACTGTACGAGTTCGTATTGAAATAGAAAATAAGTCAGACCGGATTTTGCCGAACATGGCGGTAAGAGTCAGTTTTATTGATGAATCCAACGGTACGCAAGTGGGGATGAAGTAAACATGATTAAATTACAGCATGTTAAGAAAAGTTATTATCGCAAGAATTCCGAAGTTCGCGTATTTGACGATTTGAATTTCGAAGTTAAAGAAGGTGATTTTTACGCGGTAATGGGGCCTTCAGGCACAGGAAAAAGTACCTTTTTAAATATCGTTGGCGGTGTTGATCGTGTTGATGGCGGAGAGTATTGGTTTAACGGGCAACGCATCGATAACTTCAGTGAGAGCCAATTGTCAGATTGGCGCTCTCAAAATGTTGCGTTTATTTTTCAGTCCTTTAACTTACTAAAAATACTGACCGCCGCAGAAAATGTGGAATTGCCTTTGTTGTTAACTAGCTTATCCTCCGCAGATAGAAAGCGTCGAGTCATGAAGGCGTTGGAATTGGTTGGTTTACAAGAGCGAGCGGAACATTTACCCGATGAATTGTCGGGTGGTCAACAACAAAGGGTCGCTATTGCTCGTGCAATCGTATCAGATACACCATTAATTTTGTGTGATGAGCCAACAGGAAACATTGATGCTGAAGCTACGGAAGAAATTCTTGAGATTCTGCAACTGCTTAACAAAGAGTTTAATAAAACTATCGTGATGGTAACGCATGACATACATGCGGCAGAGTATGCCAGCAAATTGTTCTCCTTAGAAAAAGGTAACTTTGAAGAACAACTGATGAATCAAGCGTAATAAAAGAGGTTAAGTTAATGAATGTATTTCGTATTTTAGGATTGGCTGCTATCTTAGCGCTTGTTGGTTGTGGTGAGGATAAAACAACTGAATATTCAGGTACCTATGATCTAAAGATCGTTGCTACTGATATTAATTCTTCAGGGGGTTTTGTTCGCGGCGTTTTATGTACTGAAAAAGAAGACTTTCCCAATCAGTGCGCCATTGCCAAAGATGTCGAAGCTTCTGCAGGCCAGGTAGTTTGGGAATTTATAGGGGTGCCTGCGGGGGAATATGCTTTCGCAGCCTATCATGATGAAAACAATGACAATAAAATTAATTTTGTTGATGGCAGAATGCCTTCTGAAGGTTTAATGTTTAGCAATAATTCGATGGGACGCGCAGGGCCACCGAGCTTTAAACAAAGCGCGTTTAAGTTAGTTAAAAATACGAAAATGGTCGTTCAGGCAAAGTATTTCAGTCAAAACGGTGGATAATGATGACAAATTTGGATCAGCTTCGGGCAGATTTTGAGAAAACGAGTAACCGTGCTGTTTCATTTCCAATTGCTGGCGCGCTTGTTTGGTTCATTATAGGTATCGTCAGCACCCAACTTTCTACTTACTACGGTCTCCTGTTTATGTTGTTTGCCAGCGGGGCTATTTTTCCTTTAGCGCTACTGGTTGCCAAGATACGTAAAGAAAATGTGATGGCTTCAGAAAATCCCCTATCAAAATTATTAGCGTTAGGGGTGTTAATGGTTAATTTGTTATGGGCAGTGCATGTACCGTTAATGATGAAAGCACCTATTTTCGTGCCATTAAGTGTTGGAATTGGATTGGGTCTGCATTGGATTATTTATTCGTGGATAGTGTTGCACCCTGTAGGCATAATCCATGCTATTTCGCGCACGGTTTCTTGTGTACTGGTTTGGTTGATTGTACCGAAAGAACATTTGCTAACTGGCATAGCGAGTGTCATTGTGATTTGTTATGCGCTGAGTATTTACATCATGTTGACAAGAGAGATACCAACACGAAAGCAAGAAACGGAATCTTAGTGGTAAGTTTTTGCGTGGGAAAGCGTAATCAAGGTGGCATCTTTAGTGGACTAAATAAAGATGCCAATAAGAAAGAATTATTTAATTAATCGTACAATTTTTTGAACCACTTTTGGATGACCAGCCACGATTTCGCCACTTCTAAAATGCTCATGTCCACCATTAAAATCAGTTACTAAGCCACCAGCTTCTTTTACGATTAACTCTCCTGCTGCAATATCCCAAGGCTTAACGCCTTTTTCCCAGTAACCGTCTAAGCGGCCTGAAGCAACATAGGCCATGTCTAGCGCAGAACTTCCAGAAGAGCGAATATCGCCAACAAGAGGGTATATTTGGCTAAAGCGCTGAATTGCTTCGTTAGCGCCTTCTTTATTTTTGTAAGGGAAACCGGTTGCTAGCAAAGTCCCTTCAAGATCTTTAAGGGTGTTAACACGCAATCGGTAATTATTCATTTGAGCACCTTTACCGCGCGATGCAGTAAATAACTCATGACGAATTGGATCGAAAATAACGGCTTGATCTAATTTCCCTTTGTACATTAGGGCGATAGAAACAGCAAAGTGTGGGACGCCCATAACGAAATTAGTAGTGCCATCGAGTGGATCGATAATCCATTTGAAATCTTCTGAACCATCGGTGATACCAGATTCTTCACCTACAAAGCTGTGATCAGGATAAGATTGCTTGATTTTGCTAATGATAAGTTGCTCGGCTTCCCTATCAATTTTAGTGACATAATCATTATCACCTTTACGTTCCGGTTTAATATCAA
This sequence comes from Alteromonas sp. a30, assembly GCF_026788005.1. Taxonomy (GTDB): domain Bacteria; phylum Pseudomonadota; class Gammaproteobacteria; order Enterobacterales; family Alteromonadaceae; genus Paraneptunicella. The sequence continues at coordinate 190,152 of NZ_JABEPE010000003.1, read as the reverse complement.
CCTCGGATTCAAAACTACGAGCGATCATATCTCCCGCAGCGCGCGCAGCGCGGACTGCAATATTCAGCATCGGATGCATGTGGTACCACCAAATTGTAAAAAGAACTGGAAAGGATAAAACTAAGACGCAGCCTTAGCTCAGAGCGGCGCGCACTCTAACAGAGATTGTTCGTAAAATAAACCGATTTTAGTGCCTCAGTGTTAAGGTCCTGTTTTCCCTTGAATCATTGCACGTGAACTCAGGTTAAGTTTGATGGTAAATGCATTGAATATTTGTTCGGTAGTTGCCGAGTCTTTCATATTTAATAAGTTAAAGGCGATTGCTTGTTCTAAGGTCGATATGAATGCTGAATGTAATTCTTCAGATGTCATGTAATAGCTTGCATCAATAGCGGCCGAAGCAGATGCAGAGCCTAAACAATCCTTGCCGTAAATCAGATACTCAATTGTTCGTTTGGTTAGGCTCACCAAGTGATACAGATGATCCCAATCGGGGTAGGATTGCCCCGTTAACCATTTTTGGAACGTCTTTTCTGATAAGTTGAGTCCGATTTCATCGTAGTACAACTTCAGGCGCTTAGCTCTTCCTCGTTCCTTCCAACCAAGGGAGTCTAATGCTTCATGAAGTCGATGAGCGAAATCTGTTTTTGAATGGAATTTTGTCATGTGACTTATATTACGCCTTTCGGTAAAAAAATTAAGTATTTTATTGATTGGCAAGCAATTTTCTCAGTATTTGGAAATAAAATTATTCAGTTACTTTTGCTTAATAAGAGGTATCGACCTACGAATTCTTGAAAATACTGTATATTAATACAGTATTTTTGTACAGGTAAACGCTCGAAATGATAAAGCTATTGTGTCTGCCAACTATTGCAAAATTGGGTAAAGTGGCACTCTGAGGTCTTTATCGGCATTTCTGAGAAAATTAAAACGGATGAATTGTGTTAAAAAATAATTTGTCGTTCTATTTATGTCATCATTAGCCTTTGCTTTACGTTTTAAGCAAAGGCTGTGGCGGTAAAGCGAGGTGTTATAAGTAGAACTCCATAAATGTTGCTGAGCCATTTTCAGGTTTGAGTTCATAAGGTTTGAATCCAAAACGGCGATAGGCTTGATAGGCAACTGTATTTCCGGTTAATACTTCTAAGGTGATTTTACAACAGCCTCTTTTTTTCCCTTCTTCGCACACGGATTGTATTAATGCTCGACTTAATCCTTGACCTCTAAAATCGGAATGCACAACTAAGTCGTGAATATTAATTAAAGGTTTACAGGCAAATGTAGAGAAACCTTCAAAACAGTTAATTAATCCTGCAGGCTTATTATTAACGTAGGCAATGAAGCTAAAAGCAAAGCTGCGTTTGGCCAGCTCATTTGATAGGTTTTGTTTAACGTTTTCTTTTAATGGTGAGGCTCCACCCATTTCATCTTGAGCATAATGGTCGAGCAAATACACAAGGTCTTTAGCATGTTGAGGGTTATTATAATCAACGTATTTCAGGTTTGGATTCATTAATAACGGCCCTTTTTAGAGTGTTAAGCGCAGGATAAAAGGCTATGTTAGCGTCATTTGAGCAAAGGTACTTAACTATTATTTAAATTTTAAATTTGGCGATTTTAAGCGACCAAATAAATACTCGTTGTTTGATTGTTGATAAATTATTAATAAAATTGCCGTTTTGGGTGTTAAAACAGCAATTTTACACTAGACGGGTGTTAGGAATGGTGCTACCTTAAGCTTGTTTACACCAGTATGCCCCTGTATTTCATATTTTCTAGCCGAAAATTTAAATAAACTACTTTTAACTTAGAACTAATTACTGATTCAGAAAATCGCACTTTAATAGCGATTGATCAATCAAAAGACCCACCGTTATGAATCTAACCGAATTAAAAAAGAAACCGATTAATGAATTAGTCGACCTTGCAGAAGAAATGGGTATTGAAAACATGGCCCGCGCTCGCAAGCAAGACATTATTTTTGCCATTCTCAAAAAGCACGCCAAAAGTGGTGAAGACATTTTTGGAGACGGGGTGCTGGAAATTTTGCAAGATGGTTTCGGCTTCTTGCGCTCAGCAGACTCTTCTTATTTAGCTGGGCCGGACGATATTTATGTTTCTCCAAGCCAAATCCGTCGCTTCAATTTGCGAACAGGTGATACCATCGCGGGAAAAATTCGCCCGCCAAAAGACAGCGAACGTTACTTCGCGCTTTTGAAGATTAACGAAGTTAACTTCGATAAACCTGAAAACTCTCGTAATAAAATCCTATTTGAAAACCTTACTCCGTTGCACGCTGAAGAACGCATGCGTATGGAAAGAGGTAATGGTAGCACTGAAGACATCACTGCCCGAGTATTAGACTTAGCATCACCCATTGGTAAAGGTCAGCGTGGCTTGATTGTGGCGCCGCCAAAAGCGGGTAAAACTTTGTTACTACAGAACATTGCTCAGTCTATTGCGGCAAATCATCCTGAAACACAACTTATGGTGTTGTTGATTGATGAGCGGCCAGAAGAAGTCACAGAAATGCAACGTTTGGTACAAGGTGAAGTTATCGCTTCAACGTTTGATGAACCAGCGAGTCGTCACGTTCAAGTGGCTGAAATGGTTATCGAAAAAGCTAAGCGTTTAGTTGAGCACAAAAAAGACGTTGTGATTCTATTAGACTCCATTACGCGTTTAGCTCGTGCCTATAACACTGTTATTCCTTCATCGGGTAAAGTGTTAACAGGGGGTGTTGATGCTAACGCATTGCACAAACCTAAACGCTTCTTTGGTGCGGCGCGTAATGTTGAAGAAGGTGGAAGTTTAACTATTATTGCAACGGCGCTTATCGATACTGGCTCTAAGATGGATGAAGTTATCTACGAAGAGTTTAAAGGTACTGGTAACATGGAGTTGCATCTCAACAGAAAAATTGCTGAGAAACGTGTGTTCCCTGCTATCGACTTTAACCGTTCAGGTACACGTCGTGAAGAATTACTGACTGCACAAGATGAACTACAGAAAATGTGGATTTTGCGCAAGATCGTACATGAGATGTCGGAAATCGATGCGATGGAATTCCTTATTGGTAGATTGTCTATGACCAAAACCAATAATGAATTCTTTGACGCAATGCGTAAGCAAAAGAGTTAAAACTCCAAGCTGAAAGCGATTACTAAAAAAGCACCGAAAGGTGCTTTTTTAGTAATACGCCCAATGATAATAGGCTTACGAGCCGCGTTATTAAATAATAAATTGGCTCTTATGTATTTTCTTATTCTGAGCGAACTAAAGTATTGATTAGCTCATCTTCGTAGCCAAAACGGTCTTCGAGTTGTTGCCCTAAATGTGCCAATGCGTTATCAAAACTATTTAACTCATCATTTTCATCGATGGAAGCAAATTCATCATTAAAAGATAACGCCGCATCAGTGCTGTCAGAAAACTTTGGCAGAATTTTTTCGGCAAGTGCTATGTCATCGGTATCATCTAATATCTTTTCGTAGATCTCGAAATGCCCAGCAGAAATATAATCCATTAAAATTTCACAAAAAGCTTCAATATCGGCTTTTCTCGGCAATGCATCAGTGCGTTCAAAAGGTGGAAGACCAGCCAGTTGACAATATTGAACGAGAAGCTGTTTTCTTTCCTCAAACCAGTTATCGATGGTTGTATTGAAGCCACCCCATTTTTCTTTAGCTTGCGCCAGTTTGGTCAGCATGGGCTAATCCTCTTATTCTTTTTGGTTGCCGTTTGTAAAGTATAACAAAAAGCGTTTATTACAAAAGTTATCTTATGGGGAATGGGCAAAACGCTATCACAGTGTTAATCTCGAACAGATGTGTGCCAAGCATTTTAAGGGAAATATGATAACGCAGAGTCCTATAATTAATGGGGACACAGTTGCCTACTGGATCGTCATTAGTGAAGACAATATTTTAAGTTTTGGAAACAGCAATCAAATTTTGCATTGCTGTTGGCAAGATTTGGCCTGCATTCACGCCTATGAAGATAACATTATTGGTGTCGGCTCGCATAACAATAAGCCATGTTATTTGGTAGATACCGGTGCTGAGTTAGTCGATTACGATGGCGGAGAATACATTGGGTTACGAATGGCGCTGATGGAAGCAGAAGCGAATCTATTTGGTATTTTAGCGCGGGCATGGCAGATAGCGCTGTTTATGAGAACTCATCGATTCTGTGGTCAGTGTGGCTCCAGAATGCACAACGTCGGGTGGGAGATGGCGGTGCAATGCGGCAATTGCTCGCACCGATGTTATCCCCGTATCTCCCCTTGCATTATTGTAGCGATACGGGACGAAGATAGAATTTTGCTCGCCCAAGGTGTTCATCATAAAGCGGGAATGTATTCCACTCTCGCAGGGTTCGTGGAAAGCGGTGAAAGCTTAGAGGAAACCGTTCATAGAGAAGTCTTTGAGGAAGTGGGTGTTCGCGTTAAGAATTTAGAATACTTTTCCAGTCAACCTTGGCCGTTTCCGCATTCTTTAATGGTGGGATTTCTGGCAGAATATGACGGTGGCGAACTCGTTCTAGACGAAAAAGAAATTGTGAGCGCAGGTTGGTATACAAAAGATAACTTACCTCTTATTCCACCTAAGTTTTCGATTGCGGGTCAGCTAATAGAGGCAACGTTAAATAGAATTGAGCAAACGCAGTCTTGATGTTGCCTTTGCTGAAACGCACATGCGCTAGCAGGACGGTATAAATAAAGAAGCCTTGCCGATTGGCAAGGCTCTAATGTTTTATAGCGCTTCGGCTCTGTTTTTCAGAACTCGTTGTTATTGTAAATCGCATCGCGCAATCAAGGTATAGCAGAGCTTTTTTAAAATAGGCAAGTTTTTCTGAAAAAAAGTCTAAATTGGCATGTTTTTACTTGTAATGGGTAGAAAATTCGCTGTTAAAAACAAGATTGTGTAGAATAATTCGGATAACCATCTTAATCAGAGATAGCTAAAAATTTATGCAAGCACTTAAAAATGAGCGGTACTTAAAGGCGTTGTTAAAGCAACCCGTTGATAGAACTCCTGTTTGGATGATGCGTCAGGCGGGCCGTTATTTGCCAGAATACAAAGCCACTCGCGCCCAAGCTGGCGACTTTATGTCTTTATGTAGAAATGCAGAGTTGGCTTGTGAAGTCACGCTTCAACCTCTACGTCGTTTTGACCTTGATGCAGCTATTTTATTTTCCGACATTTTAACCATCCCTGACGCAATGGGGTTGGGTTTGTATTTCGGTGAAGGTGAAGGGCCGAAGTTTGAGCGCCCAATTCAGTCCAAAGCTGATGTCGACAAAATCGGTATTCCTGATCCCGAGGGGGAATTGCAATACGTAATGAATGCCGTTCGTACGATTCGCAAAGGGTTGAACGGTGATGTGCCATTAATTGGTTTTTCTGGAAGTCCGTGGACACTCGCTACGTATATGATTGAAGGCGGTTCCAGCAAAACATTTGGTAAAATCAAAAAAATGGGATTCGCGGAGCCAGCAACGCTTCATGCGTTGTTGGATAAACTTGCTGAAAGCGTCACATCTTATCTTAACGCACAGATTGCTGCGGGTGCTCAAAGTGTGATGGTTTTTGATACGTGGGGTGGTGTGCTGTCTCCACGAGACTACAAAGACTTTTCTTTGCAATATATGCACAAAATAGTGGATGGGTTGACCCGAGAAAATGAAGGTCGAAAAGTACCCGTCACTCTGTTTACCAAGAATGGCGGTCAATGGATTGAAGCTATTGCAGCCACAGGATGTGATGCTATTGGTCTTGATTGGACTATCGATATTGCCGATGCAAGAGCTAGAGTTGGAGACAAAGTTGCCCTTCAAGGCAATATGGATCCATCCATGCTTTATGCCACGCCAGAGCGTATTCGAGAAGAAGTAGCGTCGATTTTGGCAGGGTACGGCGAAGGATCAGGACACGTGTTTAACCTGGGCCATGGAATTCACTTAGATGTTCCGCCGGAGAACGCAAAAGTATTTGTTGATGCCGTGCATGAACTCAGTGCTCAGTACCATAAATAAATAGCACGCTTTGAAGAAGTGAGATTCTAGAGTAATTTGATAGAGCCCGTGTTTAACGGGCTTTTTTACATCTTTTATTTATGCATCCCGAGGTAAACCTTTTTCAACACTTCGCACTAATCTTAGTATTTGGCGTTCCTGCTGTATGGGAATGCGTTGGTCATTTTGCTTTCGCTTTTGCTCTGATATTGCCCATAAGATATGTTCTGCAACCAGTTCAGAGCTATTCACTCGTTTAACCTCAAGTGCGTCTAATATGGCGTTATCGAAGTCTGCATTTCCTAAAGCTATCGCAATGTTTCGTTGCCACCTTTCATAACCAATACGTCGAATTGCTGAGCCTTCGGTATATTTTAAAAATTGAGTCTCAGTCCAATTAAAAAGTGTCAATAAACTAGGGGATTGCAGCGACTCTCGAGTGTGAAAGTCAGGTTCTTGCGTAATTTGACCAAATCGGTTCCAAGGACAAATAAGCTGGCAATCATCACAACCGTAAATACGATTTCCCATTGCTCGACGGAATTCCACAGGAATTGAACCACTATTTTCGATGGTAAGATAAGAGATGCAGCGCCTTGCATCCACAGTATACGGCGCAACAATAGCTTGAGTTGGGCAGATTTTCAGACAGGCGACGCACGAACCGCACTTTTCTTCCACTGGCGTGTCCGTTGGCAGTGGTAAATTGATAAATAGCTCACCTAGGAAAAACCACGATCCTGCTTCTTGGTTGAGCGTCAAGGTGTGTTTCCCTGTCCAACCTATACCCGCTTTTTCGGCTATAGCATGTTCAAGCACTGGCGCTGAATCAACAAATGGACGAAATTGGGTATTGCTAAAATAGGCTTGAATTTTTTCGCCTAATTTTTTTAGTCTGTTGCGCATTAACTTATGATAGTCGCGCCCATGTGCGTAGCGGCTTATATAAGCTGAGTTGGTTTTTCTAAGGCTTTTTGCAAACTTGGCATCGGGAGGTAAATAGTCCATTCTTACACTAATTATGCGTAAGGTACCTGGGACCAATTGATCAGGTTTATAGCGCTTTTCTCCATGAGCTCCCATAAACTGCATTTCGCCGTGATACCCTTTTTCGAGCCAGTGAGAAAGCGCTTCCTTGTGTTGCTCTAAGTTAATATCAGAAATACCAACTTGTTGAAAACCAAGCTCTTTGCCCCAGTTTTTGATATTGTTGGCGAGTTGATCTAGCTCTGACTGCGGGAGGTCGGACATTGAATTCTTATGTAAACATTTTTCCTCAGGAAAGTTTAACACACAAAATTTATAAGGCTGAGCAAGTTCGTAAAGTGGAACCTGTGGCGGCAAAGCAAATGGGTGTCGCCATGTACACACTCATGGAACGTGCAGGTTTAGCCGTGTTTAACTGTTTGAGACAGCGTTACGCTTATGCAAAAAAGATAGTTGTCCTCGCAGGGAAAGGAAATAACGGCGGTGATGCATATGTTGCAGCTCGCCTCGCTCATCATCAAGGAGTGCAAGTTACATTGTGTGAATTTGCTGATGTAGAACGGTTGTCGAATGATGCCAAAAAAGCAAGGCAGGCTTGGGCATCGCTTGGTATTTCCACGACGCATTGGCAAGATATTAATTTTTCCGATTTTGATGTGTGTATCGATGGCCTGTTAGGAACCGGAATTCAAGGTGAAGTCACTGCGCCTTTCTCTGATGTTATCGAAAAAGTAAATAATAGCTCAGTTCCCGTGATGAGCATTGATATTCCCTCTGGATTGAATGCCGATACAGGCTCAGTTTGCGGCAGTGCCATATGTGCCGAGCAAACCATCACATTTGTTGGCATTAAAGCTGGTTTGGTTACAGGGATCGGCAAACAACACACAGGTGTATTGCATTTTGACGACCTAGGCATCGGAGACGTATTCCAGCGTTTAGCCGACTCCAAAGGGCGTGTGTTTAGCTTTAACGATTTGCACCCACTGCCTAAACGTGAGTTGTATAGTCACAAAGGCAATTTCGGCAAGTTGTTATGTATTGGTGGAAATGAAGGAATGTCTGGCGCTATTCGTATGTCGGCTGAAGCGGCAATGCGTTGCGGGGCTGGGTTAGTTAAAGTCTTCTGTCACCCGACTAATGTCGCCATGGTTGCCAGTGGTCGTCCTGAACTTATGGTTATGAGTGATGATGAAGCGCTAAAGTCAGCACTTCATTGGTGCGACAGTATTATTATTGGCCCTGGATTAGGCACTAATGTTTGGGCTTCACGCATATTAAAGTTGGCGCTTGACCACGCTCTTGAAACTCATAAAGCACTCGTTGTTGATGCAGATGCACTTAATTTATGTGCTCAGGATCGCAAACTGGTTTTGCCAAAGCATCTAGCGATTATTACCCCTCATCCTGCGGAAGCTGGAAGAATGTTGCATACTCGTGTTGAAGAAGTGGAACGTAATCGTTACCAAGCCGTGAATGAACTTGCCAATCGTTTTGATTGTGTTGCGTTACTAAAAGGGGCGGGTACTATCGTTGCATCGCAAGGTAATCTTTGGGTGTGTGAAAATGGTAATCCGGGAATGGCAACGGCTGGAATGGGGGATGTGTTAAGTGGCGTCTTGGGAGGCTTGTTAGCTCAAGGAATGGGATTAAGGTTAAGTGCTATATACGGTATGTGCCTTCACAGTTATGCTGCCGATTTAGCGGTTACTGGTCAGGGAGAGCGAGGTTTGTTGGCAACTGATTTACTTCCGTTTTTGCGTCAGCTAGTGAATTCTGCTGAGATTGCAGTGTAAAATGCAGTCGTTAGATTGATCACGAGAGAGAAGTTACGTTGAAGTTTACGCTTGAGTTGAATACACAAGAAGAAACAGAGGCTTTTGCAGCTAAAGTTGCAATGGCATGTAAAGGCATTGAGTCCGTTGTATCTATTCATCTTATTGGTGACTTAGGAGCAGGTAAAACAACGTTTTCTCGGGGGTTCATTCAATCTTTGGGCTTTAGTGGGCGTGTGAAAAGCCCAACTTACACTTTAGTTGAGCCTTATGAAATCGGTGAACTTAACGTATTTCATTTCGACTTGTATCGATTAGCCGATCCCGAAGAGCTAGAATTTATGGGGATTCGCGATTACGAACAATCGAATAGCATTAATTTAATCGAGTGGCCAAGTAAGGGTGAAGGCTACTTACCTCCTCCGAGTATTTGTATTAACATAGGTTTTATTGAACAAGGACGCGTTATTGAGGTCGAAAGTTTGGATACAATCGGTGAACAAGTAATACAAAAGCTAGACAAAAAATGAGTGTCAGAACCTTATTAAACACAACTGGACTGTTTTTATTTAGTATTCTTGTGCCGATGCTGGCACAGGCAGCGAATATGGTTGATAGTATTCGCGTTTGGCCATCTCCTGCAAACACACGCGTTGTAATTGACCTCAAGCAAACCCCTAAATTTACCTATTTTTCATTAAGTAACCCGCAACGTTTGGTTATCGATCTTGCCGATACCAAAAACCGTTACCAATTATCCAAACTATCCCATGATAGTAATTTGTTAAGAAAGGTTCGTACTAGCCAAGCAAAATCAAAAGGTGATTTACGTTTTGTTCTAGATTTAACCAAAGCAGTAAAAGCTCAGGTATTTGCTCTACCACCGACAGCGCCTTATGGAAATCGATTAGTTATCGACTTAACTGATTTAGAACGATCCAACACGGTAGTAAAAGACCAGCTTTCAGCTAAGCGCAACCGAGATATTGTTATTGCTATTGATGCAGGACATGGTGGTGAAGATCCGGGCTCAATTGGGCGAGCAGGAAGTTACGAAAAGAATGTCACGCTAAGTATTTCCAAAATGCTTGCGAATTTAGTAAACAATGAGCCTGGCATGTCGGCCGTATTAACTCGATCGGGCGATTATTATGTAGGACTGAGTCGCCGGCCTGAGCGCGCTAGAAAGTCTAAATCTGATTTATTAGTGTCAATTCACGCAGATGCTTTCACTACACCTCAACCAAGTGGTGCTTCTGTTTGGGTGTTATCCATGAACCGGGCTAATACCGAACTCGGTCGTTGGATGGAGAAAAGTGAGCGCCACTCCGAGCTGCTAGGCGGCGCAGCGGAAATTATTCAAGATACCGCCAATGAACGCTATCTAACGCAAGCGCTATTAGATATGTCAATGGATCACTCTTTAACGACGAGTTATCAGGTGAGCCGAGGCATTTTGAAAGAACTGAGGCAGGTGACAAAACTACATAAAAAGCGTCCACAAGCCGCTAGCCTTGCTGTGTTAACGTCGCCGGATATTCCTTCTGTGTTAGTTGAAACCGGGTTTATCTCGAATCCTAGAGAAGAGAAGAATCTGAACTGGAGCAAGTACCGTAAGCGTTTAGCAAAAGCCATTTTTCGAGGCATCAAAAAACATTTTCAAGAAACCCCGCCTGATGGCACCTTATGGGCGAGCTGGCGCTCTCAGAATCGTACTCATAGAGTGCAAAGCGGCGAATCCCTCTCACTTTTGGCTAAACGTTATAATGTGTCTGTTCCCAATTTGAAAAAAGCAAATAACTTAAAATCGGATTTGGTCCGCATCGGTCAAATACTGACCATTCCAAGCAGCTAAATGAACTGAATGCTGTCGCGTTTACCTTTATCAAGTCGAGAATGTCTTTTTGAGTATTAAAATATTACCTGCCCGATTAGCTAACCAAATTGCTGCCGGTGAAGTGGTTGAGCGTCCCGCTTCGGTTGTCAAAGAACTGCTGGAAAATAGCATTGATGCAGGTGCAACCAAAATAGAGGTTGAGGTCATCAAAGGCGGGCACAAACGTGTGCTGATTCGAGACAATGGTAAAGGCATCGTTAAGGATGAATTGATGTTAGCGTTAAGTCGCCATGCAACCAGTAAAATTGCCACCCTAGAAGACTTAGAAAGCATTGCTAGCTTGGGGTTTCGCGGTGAAGCATTGGCTAGCATTAGCTCGGTGTCCCGACTCACATTAACCTCTCGTCCAGAAGAACAGAAGCAAGCATGGCAGGCGCAATGTGAGGGGAGAGACATGGAAGTGGTACTGACTCCCGCTGCGCATCCTAAAGGAACAAGCGTCGATGTGCAGGATTTGTTTTTTAATACACCCGCTCGACGCAAATTCTTACGCACAGAAAAAACTGAATTTACGCATATTGATGAGCTGTTTAAACGAGCGGCATTAAGTCATTATGATATTCACTTTACCTTGCGACATAACGACAAAGTTGTGCGTAACTTCCCTGTTGCAAGAAGTGAATCAGCAAGATTAAAGCGTGCGACTCAAATATGTGGCAGAAGCTTTGAGCAAAGCGCGATAGAGTTCTCCAGCCAATATCAAGACATCCAATTTGAAGGATGGATAACAACGGCAGAAGGTGCTCGCAGTCAAAATGATCAGCAGTATGTGTATATCAATGGTCGGATGATGCGAGACAAACTCATCGCTCATGCGATTCGCCAAGCCTATGACGGGTTGATAGCTTCGGATATGTATCCTGCTTATGTGGTTTATCTTTCCATGCCAACGCATATGTTGGATGTTAACGTGCACCCAACAAAGCAAGAAGTGCGTTTTCATCAGGCAAGGTTAGTTCATGACTTTATCTACAAGGCGGTAAACGACACGCTACAACAGCAACTTTCTCAGATGAATGCGCTCGTTGGTGACGATTCAAATTTGAGTGCATCAACGCACGACTCAACTGATATTAACGTCGATTCTTATTCTGGCACTGCTTCGGAGCACGCGGCACACACTTATTCTCAACTTCATGATGAGCAGGCTACTCATCAATATATTAAGCCGTTGCAAACACACGATCAGATTGATGAACAGCCAGCGTATCAAGTTCACCAGCAGGCATATTCATCATCTAGTCGGCAATATCCTGGGTATCAGCCAGAACATAAAAAATCAGGAAAGGGATTTGAGGCAGCGGCGCAAAACTACCAACGTTTAATGCAAGCATCACCTTTGCCAAAGCACGCTCAAGCTAAAACACAACAAGAAGGGAAGTTACATCAAGTCAGCACCGATGATGCGTCTTTACAAGGCTTGTTTACTTTGAATGAGCACAATATGCTGGTGCGTTGGCAAAGTGCGATTTACATTTGTGCGCCGTTTGAAATTGAACGTTTGAAAGTGGCTGATGAGTTTCGTCAGCATGTACCCGTTTCTCAGCCATTATTGATGCCCGTTGCGGTGTCAATTAATGCAGAGCAAGGAAAGGTGTTTAACGCTCACAAATCCGAATTCTCACATTACAATATTGAGCTAGTGCAAGTGAATAAGAAATTGGTTCTAAGGCAAATTCCCGCAGGGTATCGACACCTTGATTGGGCCAATGCCATTCACTCCCTGTTAGATGATCTAGCAACGGGCTTGGCCTTGGAAAGTGCATTTATCAATTGTATTGTTTCGCCCCACAAGTGTTATTCAGAAGAACAGCAGTTTTCGCTTTGGCAATGGTTTGAAAGTCATTGTGAAAAAGAAAATGTTGAGGTGCTAAGTACGGCACTGCCGTCCTCCAAGCAACTCGACTTTACTCAATGGTTAGTGTGTCATGAACAATAAACACCCTCTTGCAATTACAATTATGGGACCAACGGCTTCAGGCAAAACCGCGCTCGCTATTGCACTAACACAACAACTACCATGCGAGATTATTAGTGTCGATTCCGCACTTATATATCGGGATATGGATGTGGGAACCGCTAAACCTACAGCAGAAGAACTGGCACTTGCCCCGCATCGCTTGATTAACATTTTAGACCCTTCAGAAAGTTACTCTGTTGCCGATTTTAGAAAAGAGGCTTTGGCAGAAATGGCTGATATTCATGCAAGAGGTAATATTCCAGTGCTTGTTGGTGGTACGATGATGTATTTTAAAGCGCTCGTTGAAGGGATTGCTGAACTCCCCGCTGCCGATATGAATATTCGTCAAACGATTGAAAGGGAAGCTAAAGAAAAAGGTTGGGAACACCTTCACGATGAGCTGAAAGTGATCGATCCTGAGTCGGCATTACGTATCCATCCTAATGATCCCCAGCGATTAGGGCGAGCTATCGAGGTGTATCGCATTAGTGGTCAGCCAATGTCTCGTTTGATGAAATTGAACAGTGATCCCGCTCCTTATCAATTTTTACAATATGCCATCGCACCAAAAGAGCGGGCGACATTGCACCATCTTATTGAACAGCGATTTGATGAAATGTTAAATATGGGGTTGGAAAAAGAAGTGTCTGCCCTTATGAATAGGGGGGACTTAAATTTGGACCTACCTTCAATGCGATGTGTGGGTTATCGCCAAATGTGGCAATACTTAGCTGGTGAGCTAAACTTGCAGGAAATGCGAGAGAAGGCGATAGCAGCAACAAGGCAGTTGGCTAAACGACAGTTGACTTGGTTACGGGGATGGCAAAACCTTACTTGGCTGAATACATTTGATCACGAAAATATAAATTTAGTGGTAAAGCACGTTAAAGCCGTGCGACCTTAGTCCTTCGTACTATACAGGCAAATTAAATACTGTATACTGAGGAACAACCGCGAAAGAAGTAAGAAAAACAATAACTAGAAGATCCATTTGAGAGGCACATAATGGCAAAGGGACAATCACTCCAAGATCCTTTTTTAAATGCTTTGCGCAAAGAACGCATTCCCGTGTCCATTTATCTGGTGAATGGTATAAAACTGCAAGGTCAGATCGAATCCTTCGATCAGTTTGTTATTTTGCTTAAAAATACCGTTAGCCAAATGGTATATAAACACGCAATCTCTACCGTTGTTCCTGCTCGCGCAATTCCGATGTCGGTTAACAACAATGATGATGGGGATGACGCCTAACCACAATGGTGATAGAGGGTTAATGCTTGTTTGACCGTTATGAAGCCGGTGAACGGGCGATTTTAGTTCATATTAACTTTTCCGATGAATCATCTAGAGAGGATCTGCATGAATTGCAGATGCTAGCTTCATCAGCAGGCGTGAGTGCGGTAGATGTTATAACAGGCTCGCGTCGTGCGCCTCATGCGAAGTTCTTCGTAGGCAGTGGTAAAGCAGAAGAAATTGCTAACGCGGTAAGCGCTACCGATGCTGACGTTGTTATTTTTAATCACGCCTTATCTCCTTCCCAAGAAAGAAACCTCGAGTCGGTTTGTAAGTGTCGAGTATTGGATAGAACTAGTCTAATTTTGGATATATTTGCACAACGTGCGAGAACTCATGAAGGTAAGCTTCAAGTTGAGCTCGCCCAACTCAAGCATATTTCAACACGATTAGTGAGAGGGTGGACCCACTTAGAGCGTCAAAAAGGCGGGATTGGGTTGCGCGGTCCCGGCGAGACTCAATTGGAAACGGATCGCCGTTTATTGCGTGAGCGGATTAAAACGATCACTCGTCGTTTACAGAAAGTCCAAAAACAACGTGAGCAAGGGCGTAGAGCAAGAGTTCGTAATGAGGTCCCTACAGTTTCATTGGTTGGCTATACTAATGCGGGTAAATCCACTTTATTTAATGCTATTACGCAAGCTGGGGTTTACGCTGCGGATCAATTGTTTGCAACGCTTGACCCAACGCTCAGAAAAATAGAATTACAAGAAGTAGGGCCCGTAATTTTAGCTGACACTGTAGGCTTTATTCGTCACCTTCCTCATGATTTGGTGGCGGCCTTCAAAGCAACATTGCAAGAAACCCAAAGTGCTGATTTATTGTTACATGTTGTTGATTATTCTGACGATAAATATAAAGAAAATATCGATCAAGTTAACGAAGTGCTAGATGAGATTGGTGCAGGTGATGTACCCCAATTAGTGATTTGTAACAAAATTGACAGGTTAGACGGTATTGCACCAAAAATTGATAGAGATGAAGAAGATAAGCCTATTAGAGTGTGGGTTTCAGCCCAAGAAAATAGTGGTCTAGAGCTCTTAAAGGAAGCGTTAACCTCATGTTTAGCGAATAATATGGTGCAATATCAATTACGAATTCCGCCACAACAAGGTAAACTGCGCGGAGCATTGTTCGGATTGAACTGTATTATGTCGGAATCGTACGCCGACAATGGAGATTGGCTGGTCGATGTCAAAATGCCAGCAAAGGATTGGCAGCGCTTAGTTAAACGCGCTGAAAGTGACCTGACTTCGTATTTAGTGCAAATGCATTAAAAGCAATATTCATCAATTAATTGACGGAGAAAGCGATGGCTTGGAATGAGCCCGGGAGTAACAATAACAACAAAGACCCTTGGAAAAACCAAGGTGGCCGAGATCAGGGTCCCCCTGACTTAGACGATATTTTTAAAAATATTTTTAAGAAGTTCGGCGGGTCTGGTGGCCGTAAAGGTGGTGGCTTCGGTGGAAAAGGGCTGGGAGGCGCTGGTTTAGGCGTTGTCATCGGCATTCTACTCATCGTTTGGTTTATCAGTGGGTTTTATACTGTAAAAGAGCGCGAAAAAGGGGTTGTTTTACGTTTTGGTGAGTTCAGTAAATTAGTTGAGCCGGGATTACAATGGCGTCCAACCTTTATTGATACAGTGACACCAGTTGATGTACAAACAATTCGCTATCTGCCAGCATCAGGGTTCATGTTAACCGGCGACGAAAATGTTGTCAGAGTTGAAATGGAAGTGCAGTACAAAGTAATCGAACCATATGATTACGTGTTTGCAGTTACCAGCCCAGATGAAAGCTTAAGACAAGCGCTAGATTCAGCACTTCGTTATGTTGTTGGTCATTCAGAGATGGATGATGTACTAACAAGTGGACGCGAGATCGTGCGACAACAGGTTCGTGAAGAATTAGAAAACATTATTTCGCCTTATAACATGGGGATTAGTGTAACCGACGTGAACTTTAAAGATGCGCGCCCGCCGGAAGAAGTTAAGGCTGCGTTCGATGATGCGATTGCCGCTCAAGAAGATGAGCAACGCTTTGTTCGAGAAGCAGAAGCGTACGCAAGAGAAATTGAGCCTCGCGCACGTGGTCAAGTGCGTCGTATGGAAGAAGATGCTCATGCTTATAGAGAGCGAGTTATTTTGGAAGCTAACGGTGAGATTGCTCGATTCACAGAGCTTTTACCGCAATATCAAGCTGCGCCAGAAGTGACTCGTCGCCGTATTTATCTTGAAACCATGGAGCAAGTGTATAGCAACACGAGCAAAGTCATGGTCGATAACAAGGGAAGCGGTAACATGATGTACCTACCTTTAGATAAGATCATGGAACAAAATCGTAATGCTCGTCCTGCTGCGAGTTCACGTAATACTGTAGAAGGGTTACGCTCAAGTTCACCGGGAACGGTAAATACGCCAGCAACTTCTAGCAGTCGTTCAGATCGTTTTAGCGGTGGGAGGAACTAATTCATGAGAAATTTGACTATCGTCATTATTATTGCGCTCATATTTTTAAGCTTTGGTTCTATCTTTGTTGTAAAAGAAGGCAACAGGGGCATTGTGATTCAGTTTGGAAAAGTAAAGCGTGACTCTGCAACGAATGAAACTATTGTTTATGAGCCCGGATTGCACTTCAAGTTGCCTTTCCTTGATACAGTGCGTCAACTTGATGCACGTATTCAAACTTTGGATGATGCTCCTGATCGTTTCGTCACTTCGGAAAAGAAGGACTTAATCGTTGATTCTTATGTGAAGTGGCGTATTAAGGATTTTGCTAAATATTACTTAGCAACCCGAGGCGGTATTAAGGAGCTTGCGGAAGCCTTGCTAAAGCAAAAGGTGAATAACGGATTGCGTTCCGAGTTTGGTACACGAACCATACCTGAAATTGTTTCTGGGGAACGTTCAGAACTGATGGATGAAGCAATGGAACAGTCTTCAGAAAGTTCACATGAACTCGGAATTGAAATTGTTGATGTGCGCGTTAAGCAAATCAACTTGCCGCTTGAAGTCAGTAACTCTATTTTTGACCGTATGCGAGCGGAACGTACGGCGGTTGCTAAAGAGCACCGCTCTCAAGGTCAGGAACAATCTGAAATTATCCGGGCAGAAATCGATCGTCGCGTAACCATTATGCTGGCAGATGCAGATAGAAATGCTCGACGCCTACGTGGTGAAGGGGATGCAGAAGCCGCTAAAGTGTATGCAGAAGCTTATTCAAAAGATCCTGAGTTTTTTAGTTTCTTGAGAAGTATGGATGCATACAAAACCAGCTTTAACAGCAAGCAAGATGTATTGATTCTTGAGCCAGATAGTGACTTCTTTAGATATATGAAAGAGGCAAAAGGCAAATAGCTGTATTAGGTTTTTGTAAACTAATTGATATGATGAAGCACTCTAATTAGAGTGCTTTTTTATTGGGGAGGAGAAACACTACTATGTGGGAGACAATATGGACGGCGCTAGCTCTAGTGTTGGTGATTGAAGGGATTGGGCCTATGTTATTCCCTAATCGCTGGCGGCATTACATCTCTAGTCTTGGACAAGTTCCAATTTCCCAATTAAGGCAACTCGGCGGTATTCTCGTACTGATAGGTGGGATATTGCTGTTTTTTCGCTTAACTTGAAGCGTTAAATTGATAAAAAGTACATACTTTTCAGTTTATTACGCTCCAGATTTTAATCTCGCAGTCGTTTGTCGATAAAAAGATGAACATCAGTGTTTAAATTTGTTAGAATCCCCGCCTATTTTATTTGAGGATTTTTTAGGCTTTTCATGGCAAACAATGTAGTTGTTCTTGGCACCCAGTGGGGTGACGAAGGAAAGGGCAAAGTCGTCGATTTATTAACTGACCGTGCAAAATACGTTGTCAGGTATCAAGGTGGCCACAATGCAGGTCACACGCTCGTAATAGATGGTGAAAAAACCGTATTACACCTGATTCCTTCGGGCATTCTGCGCGACAACGTTAAATGTATTATTGGTAACGGGGTTGTATTAAGTCCTGAGGCATTGTTAAAAGAAATGCAAATGCTGCAAGACAAAGGTGTGCCAGTTACTGAGCGTTTAGTCATTAGTGAAGCGTGTCCTTTGATCTTACCCTTCCATATCGCTTTAGATCAGGCTCGCGAGCAAGCCCGAGGTAATAAGGCCATTGGCACAACCGGCCGTGGTATTGGGCCAGCATATGAAGATAAAGTATCCCGTCGTGGTTTGCGTGTTGGGGATTTATTCTGTGCAGAGTCGTTCGCGGTAAAATTAAAAGAGGTCATGGAGTACCATAACTTCGTCCTTCAACATTATTACAAAGCGGATCCAGTAAATTACGATCAAGTGCTTCAAGATGCCTTAGCGATTGCTGATACCTTGAAGTCTATGGTGGTTGATGTCACTGACTTGCTAGACAAAGCTCACGCTCGTGGCGACTGTATTATGTTTGAAGGTGCACAAGGCACATTATTAGACATCGATCACGGAACCTATCCTTATGTAACTTCGTCAAACACAACGGTAGGTGGCGTAGCAACAGGCGCGGGGTTTGGTCCTTTAAAACTGGATTATGTGCTCGGTATTGTGAAAGCTTATACCACGCGTGTTGGAAGCGGTCCGTTTCCTACCGAACTAGACGATGAAGTGGGTGAGCACCTCGGTGTTAAAGGACATGAGTTTGGTGCAACAACTGGTCGTAAACGTCGCACAGGTTGGTTTGATGCTGTTGCTATTAAACGAGCAGTGCAAATTAACTCAATTTCAGGTTTCTGCCTAACCAAGCTAGATGTCCTAGATGGACTAGAGGCCATTAAAATCTGTGTAGGGTATAAACACCCAGATGGCACAGTAAAAGATGTTCCTCCTATGGCGGCTGATGACTATGATTTAATTGAGCCAGTATATGAAGAAATGTCTGGTTGGTCGCAGAGCACGTTTGGTGTGACAACATATGAAGATTTACCACAGCAAGCGAAGGATTATATTGCCCGTATACAAGAGATAACGGGTGTACCAGTTGATATCGTATCAACAGGGCCTGACCGCGTCGAAACTATTATCTTACGTCACCCATACGACGTATAGCACTTAGTAATTTTTAAAAAGAGGCCGCATCATGTGGCCTTTTTTATACGCTAATCACTCGCGATAATTTGCTTTTCAAGTTCCCATTTCCCTCTCAACACAAAATAAATAATTACACTTTCTGCTTGATGTCATCGGATGAGTGTCTTAGTTTAACTAGCTCTCTACATTGTTAACTTTTCATTAACTTGGGACTGTTCCCAATACGGAATCTAGCCATGCAAATAGAAGACATTGCACCAAAAGTTGAGCATCTGCGCTCATATTTTGAGACGGGGAAGACACGCAGTGCTGACTGGCGTATTGCACAGTTAAATCAGCTCAAAAAACTGACTTTAGAGCAAGAAGATAAAATAAGAGAAGCATTAGATAAAGACCTCAATAAATGTGAGCTTGAAGCATGGAGTGCGGAAGTCGGATACACGGTTTCCGAAATTGACCATAGCCTAAAAAGACTGAGCAAATGGATGCAACCTAGACGGGTTGCAACACCTATGGTAGCGCAACCGGGGAAGAGTTACATCCAGCCCCAACCACTTGGAACTGTGCTCATTATTGGTGCTTGGAATTACCCTTATCAATTAGTTATGGCACCGTTAATTGCAGCGATTTCTGCGGGAAACTGTGCGGTGTTAAAACCTTCTGAATTAGCGTCTCATACATCCGCCTTAATAGCTGAATTAGTCCCACAATATTTAGATAAAGACGCATTTACCGTTATAGAAGGCGCCGTAGAAGAAACCACTGAGCTGCTTAAACAGCACTTTGATCACATTCTTTACACCGGAGGAGAGGCCGTTGGTCGAATTGTTATGCGTGCTGCTGCTGAGCATCTTACTCCTGTTACGTTGGAACTCGGTGGAAAGAGCCCTTGTGTCGTTGATAAGAGCGCCAACTTGGATGTTACGACTTCCCGTATTGCATGGTGCAAGTGGATGAATGCAGGGCAAACCTGTGTTGCTCCTGATTACGTTATTATTGAAAAGCAATTTGTCGAGCCGTTTATGACGGCGATGCAAGAAAAAATAAACCGTTTCTATGGGCCTGATAATGGCGCGTCTAGCCAAGATTACGCGAAAATCATTAATCATCGCCATTGGCAACGCATTGTGAACTATTTAGAAGGGCAGAACGTTGTTTTTGGTGGGCAGCATGACGAACAGAAACAATTTATTGCGCCTACACTCGTGTTAAATCCAGACTTGGCTTCTCCCATCATGCAAGAGGAGATTTTTGGTCCGTTATTGCCGATTATTACCGTAGATTCAATTGACGAAGCGATTCCTATTATTAATCGTCGTGCTAAGCCGTTGGCCATGTACATTTTCACCAAAGATATGGGATTAGAAAATCGTCTTCTCAATGAGACGTCAGCGGGTAGTGTGTGTATAAACGACGGCATGATGTTTATGGCAAACAAAGATTTACCTTTTGGTGGCGTCGGTGCCAGTGGCATGGGGAGCTATAGTGGGCAAGCTGGATTCGACACATTTAGCCATCTTAAAGCCGTTATGAAACGCAGTTTTATGATGGATGTTGATTTACGTTACCCTCCTTACAACGACAATAAATTAAAGTGGTTAAAGAGGTTGGGCTAGTATGTCAAACGCATTATCTCCATTTCATTTAGCGATTCCTGTTACTGATATTGATAAGGCCGATGCGTTTTATGGCGGTTTAATGGGATGCGAAAAAGGTCGCAGCAGTCAACAGTGGATTGATTGGAATTTCTACGGTCATCAATTAGTTACTCATTTGGTAGAGGAAATGCCCGGAGTTGCAGGGTATAATCAGGTAGACGGTAAAAAAGTTCCCGTTCCACATTTCGGTATCGTTTTGCCGTGGCAGCAGTGGGAAGAACTCGCCGATAGGTTCAGTAAACATGATTATCCTATGTATATCGAGCCTTATACTCGTTTCGCAGGAAAAACAGGGGAACAAGGAACCTTCTTTTTGTTCGATCCTTCGGATAACGCCTTGGAATTTAAAACATTTAAGGACATGGATACGCTGTTCGCTAGCTAATTAGGAAGGCATGTTAGCAAAGCGAGTAACGTGCCTCATTAGCAGGTTTAGATATTTAGTGAAATACCATGATTCCCATGCCGACTCTCGCGCTAAAATGCAGTCGGCGATACAACTTTTAGATACGCATAACTTAACTTACACCCCCGTAAATTACTCGGTTGCATATGAATATGTATCGGGGGAAAATCCTGAGCTAATTCAGCTTATTGACGACTATATAAACGTAAATAAAGTGGACGCATTTGTTTTGGAGTCTTTATATAACGAGTTTATCGTTAACAAGACACCGCAAGATGAGTCCAATGTATATAAGTTGAATGGAGCTATTGATAGTTTACATACAAGCTGTGAAACGTCATCAGAGGTGTTGCAAGCGTTAGATGAGTCGGTTCAGTCAACAGTTGATGAACATTCTACAGAAACCCAGCGCCTTGTTGTTGAGTTAAAACAGTCTCAAGCTGAAATGATGGCGTTTGTGAAAGAAGCCCAATTACAGGCGCATACCATCCGAAATGAATTAGAATCTGCAAAAATAGAAGCCATTACCGATCCTCTCACGCAACTGCTCAACCGTCAGGCGTTAAACAAAATGTTTGACTCCTATCGTAGTGATAGCGGCGACAATGAATTAAGTGCGGCAATGGTGGATATTGACTATTTTAAAAAGTTTAATGACGACTATGGGCATCTTATAGGAGACGTTATCTTAAGGCGTATTGCCAAGCTCTTTCGTGATGTCATCGATACCAGCGGTGAGGTTTTTCGATACGGGGGAGAAGAATTCGTTATTCTTATTCCCAATATCGAGCCTAGCGAAGCTTATCGCATTTTGGATGATATTCGAACGCGAGTTGAGAAGCTGCGTTTCGTTAGTGCTAAAACAAAAGAGCGACTACCCAAGTTAACAATATCCGCGGGCGTTACTCAGTATGTTTATGGAGAGCCACTAGAAAGTTTAATTTCCCGTGCTGATGAAGCTTTGTATCAAGCTAAACGGCAAGGTCGCAACCGCATCATTGATTTAGCGTTGCAAGATTAGCCCTCTAAACAACAAAGCCCGGTATTGTTACCGGGCTTTTCGTCATTTGAACGGTAGCGCTAGCTAAATAAAACAAGCGCTTAGGTTTTAACCTTCAGGAAGCACTTTAGAGACAACATTTACCGCAAAGCTGATGTGGTCATGTGTTGTTGTACCGCCAGGATAACCTAACAATCCTAGCTCAGGAACTGCACCGTAAACATTCGCATCGGAGTGATATGCCAAAGTAACGATCTTAAGTGTTGGCTCTGTTAACGGACAGAAGTTCAAGAAGCGAGTAATGCTACCTCGGCCTTTCTCATCAGGTACAACAATGTTAGGCGCACCACCTAAAGCAGAAGGAGCCATATTATCAATGTTACCGTCACCGCTGAAGTCACGCTCGAACACGCCCCACATTGTATAAGCACCATTCACAACTAAGTTACGGGCTTTAATATTGAGTGTTGCGCCGCCTTCATCATCACATTTAATTGTCATGATGCCGCGTACTTTCATCCAATCACCTAATGTGATGTCTTCATTTGGATAAGAGCGAGTTGCATCCCACGGAGCGCCATCTTGCACGTTTCCTACCGGAGCGCGCGTACCATCACCGGAAACAATGACTCCGACATCCATAAAACGACGGTTTTGGTCTTCAAGAGCGGGAGGATCAAATAATGAACTATAAGCAGGATCGAAACCTGAGGCCAAAATAGTATCGGCAGGGGATTCTGTTGTTAAATCAAATGGTGTAGTGGCACCAGGCTCTGAGTTATAGCCAAACGCAAAGTTGAAACCGATAGGGCCAAATATGCCTCCAAAGTCCCAAACAGGGCGGCTAAGTTGGCGATTAAAGCCCGTCATTGGGGTTCCTAATGTGATTAGCGTATCGTCAGTTTTTCTCAGCACGTCTTCTGCGTTAGCAACATTCGCCACTGATAGTGCCGATACGGCGATTGCTAATTTGGTTAAGCTTTTCATTGTACTTTGTCTTTTCCCTAATTGGTTGGATGTTACCTTATTCGGTTCAATGCTAGATTGTTTGGGTTGCATGGTTTCTTTCCCCTCAACTAAAAATTGTGTTTCGAAACAATCAATAACAGATGCTTTGGGCCTGCCTCACGTCATTTTGGGATGGGTTTAAAATGAATCCTAGAGTAGGTTTTGCACTCTACTATCGAACTACGAGTTGTGTTTGCAAGCAACTGCCCTTAAGTGCAGTTGACACTTTGGGCAATGAAAAGGTTTTATAAATAACGATGCAGTGTTATTGCCTATTCATAAATAAACAGGGCGTTGAGAGGTTGTCGCGAGTTGCTCGGGAAGTCATGTTTTAGTTGCTTGTATGCAATTGAACGTTTTTCTTATCTCTTGAACAGACGAAAAAAAACCCAGTATAAAACTGGGTTTTCCGATACTTTCGTTTTAGGCTTAAACGCGTTCGAAAATGGTTGCGATGCCTTGTCCTAAACCGATACACATGGTTGCTAAACCAATTGACTTATCTTTACCTTCCATCAAGTTGATAAGCGTTGTGCTGATACGTGCACCGGAACAGCCAAGAGGGTGTCCTAGTGCGATTGCACCACCGTTTAGGTTAATCATGTCATCAACTTTATCTTCCAAGCCAAGGACTTTCACGCAGGAAAGCGCTTGTGCCGCGAAAGCTTCGTTGAACTCTGCCAATTCAATGTCTTCAATCGACATGCCTGCACGTTTTAATGCTTTTTGCGTTGCAGGAACAGGGCCGTAACCCATGATTGCCGCATCGCAGCCGGCCGTTGCCATCGCGCGAATTTTAACGCGAGGTGTTAAGCCAAGCGCTTTTGCTTTGTCTGCTGACATAACCAACATTGCTGAAGCGCCATCAGAGATAGCTGATGACGTGGCAGCCGTTACTGTGCCGTTTACAGGATCAAATACAGGGCGAAGCTTGCTTAAAGACTCAGCGGTTGACTCAGGACGAATTACTTCATCGTAGTCAATTTTGATTAGGCGACCATCAGCATCGTGCGCTTCGATAGGCAAGATCTCGTTTTTCCATGCGCCTTCAAGCGTTGCCGCGTGAGCGCGTTGGTGAGAACGAGCACCGAAAGCGTCTTGTTGCTCACGAGTGATACCGTTTTGGCGACCTAATAGCTCAGCGGTTAAGCCCATGCTACCTGAAGCCTTAGCTGTGTATCGTGCCAAGCCCGGGTGGAAGTCTACATTGAAGTCCATAGGAACGTGTCCCATGTGCTCAACTCCACCAATGATGAATACATCACCGTTGCCTGTCATGATGCTCTTAGCCGCGTCGTGAAGCGCGCCCATCGAAGAACCACATAAACGGTTAACCGTAACCGCGCTTGTTGAGCGTGGAATACGAGTCAATAGTTGTGCATTACGGGCAAGGTTGAAGCCTTGCTCTTTAGTTTGCTGTACACAACCCCAAATGATGTCTTCGATCTCGGCAGGATCTAGGTTTGGGTTGCGGTCTAGCAAGCCTGTCATTAACGCAGCAGACATAGTTTCTGCACGAACGTTACGGAATACACCACCTTTTGAGCGACCCATTGGGGTGCGGATGCAGTCTACAATTACGACGTCTTTCATTTTTCGTTCCCCCAATTAAACGTTAAAAAAGGATTTGCCATCGGCAGCCATTTGCTTAAACGAGTCGGTCAATTGGTAAATTGGACCTAGTTGCTCGTATTTCTCAGCAAGGGCGACGAAGTTTTGTAATCCCATTGTCTCGATGTAACGGAAAATACCACCACGGAATGGCGGGAAACCAATGCCGTATAGCAACGCCATATCGGCTTCTTCAACAGAATTTACAATGCCTTCTTCTAAGCAACGAATCGCTTCGTTTGCCATCGGCACCATTAAGCGCGCCATGATTTCTTCAGCGTCAAACTCTTTCTTATCAGCCGAGTGTTCAGCAACAATATCGTAAGCTGCTTGAGCAGGCGTTTTCACTGGGCGACCGCGCTTGTCTTTGCTGTATTCGTAGAAGCCAACACCATTTTTCTGACCATAGCGTTCCGCTTTGTACAACATAGTGACAGGGTCGTTGCCGATTTTTTGCATACGCTCTGGGAAACCTTGCGCCATAACGTCACTAGCGTGATCAGCCGTGTCGATGCCAACTACGTCAAGTAGGTAAGCAGGACCCATTGGCCAACCGAATTGCTTCTCCATAACCTTGTCGATAGCAACAAAGTCTGCGCCGTCAAGAAGGAGTTGGCTAAAGCCAGCAAAGTAAGGGAATAACACGCGGTTTACCAAGAAGCCCGGGCAGTCGTTAACAACAATCGGGGTTTTGCCCATTTTCAACGACATGGCTACAACATTGTTGATGGTTTCTTCAGAGGTTTTCTCGCCGCGAATAATCTCTACTAATGGCATTTTATGCACTGGGTTAAAGAAGTGCATGCCACAGAAGTTTTCGGGTTTAGAAAGGCTTTCTGCAAGACGTGTAATAGAGATAGTTGAAGTGTTTGAGCAAATAACGGTGCCATCTGTTACGTTTTCTTCAACTTCTTTTAATACAGAGCCTTTGATTTTTTCATTTTCAACAACAGCTTCAATCACAATTTCGCTGTTTTTAATCGCGCTGTATTCTAACGAAGGCGTGATGTTGTTTAGTGTTGCTGCCATTTTCTTGGCGTCAACCTTGCCACGCTTCATACCTTTACCAAGGATGCTTGCGGCTTCGTTTAGACCTAATTCGAGTGCAGGCTCGGCGATGTCT
The DNA here is from genome assembly GCF_026788005.1 of Alteromonas sp. a30. Taxonomy (GTDB): domain Bacteria; phylum Pseudomonadota; class Gammaproteobacteria; order Enterobacterales; family Alteromonadaceae; genus Paraneptunicella. Next base: position 164,355 of record NZ_JABEPE010000003.1, on the reverse strand, counting down.
TTCATCACTACCTTTGTGCCTTTAAGGGCTGCTTGGTAAGCAATGCCACCACCCATGATGCCAGCACCAAGTACCGCAGCATGATCGAATTGTTTTGTTGCTTGCTTGGCGGACTTCTTGCCAGAACCTTTTACAAATTGGTCAGCAAGGAAAATACCGATTTGGGCTTTTGCAGCATCGGTTTTCGCCAGTTTTGCAAATGCTTCATTTTCGACTTTTAGCGCGCCTTCACGATCAAGTACAGAGGCTTTTTCAAGCGTATTTACGACAGCGTGAGGAGCAGGATAGTGTTTGCCCGCTTGTGCGAATACCATGCCTTTTGCTGTAGAAAAGCTCATCATTAGCTCGTTCTTAGGCATAGTAAGTGGCTTAAGTTTAAGTTCGCGGCGTGCTTTCCAATCAAGTTTGCCAGCAATGGCATCTTTTAGCATGGCAAGCGCTGCTTCCTGTAGTTTCTCAGGAGCAACAACCGCATCAACCGCGCCTTCTTGAAGCGCTTTTTGAGGTTTACGTTCTTTACCTGTGGTCATCCACTCCATTGCGTTGTCGGCACCGATGACGCGCGGCAATCTTACGGTACCACCAAAGCCCGGAATCAAGCCCAGTTTAACTTCTGGTAAGCCAACTGCGGCGTTGGTGTCAGCGATACGTAGGTCACACGCAAGTGTCATTTCACAGCCGCCGCCAAGTGCGTAGCCATTAATTGCTGCGATAGTAGGGAAAGGAAGATCTTCGAATGCATCGAATTTCTTGGCGGTAGCCTGAGTCCATTGAAGCAACTCGTCATCTGGCAACGCGAAAATTTTGCCAAATTCCGTGATGTCTGCACCGACAATGAATACGTTTTTTGCTGAACGTACCATGGCACCTTTTACATCACTGTTATCTTTTAACAAATTGGTCACTTCTGCCAATTCATCGAGTGTTTGTTTATCGAATTTATTGACTGAGCCGGCAGCGTCAAAAACAATATCGGCAATCCCGTCGTCAAGTAGGGTTACACTGAGGCTTTTGCCTTCAAAAATCATGATCTTCTCCTTAGTAAATACCCAGGATTAGTTGAGTCAACCTCAACTCGGGATAGGCAACAAAATAACTTGATTGACTATCCCGAGCTGAGGCGAGATCCCAAATTTGGGAACGTCATTGTTGTAAAAGCAGAGGTAAATAGCAATAGAAATTCAAACAAATGTTTAAATTTTTATTTCACTCCCTGATGAGTCAATTTTTCTACTATTCGTGCTCTACAAAATAAACCGAATAAAATTAAATATTTACACCCCGATTTCGTTTTTTCTGGTTGGACCAGTTAAGAAAACGTCTGATCTAAAAACGATTTCGAGAAGACATTAATTTTGTTCTAATTTTGCGGTTGCCATTGAAATACACCTTGGAATGTATTGCAGTTAGTTGTGGCACTAGCGGCATCAGTCATGAAAATTTGCTTCGCTGCTGAAGTGGGGTAAGTCAAATATTGACTGCAAAACGCGCTTTGACCGGGACCGATAACGACTTGTGTCCCTGCTTCAATTTTACATTGTGTCATCATGTCAATTGGCGACCATTGATAACAAATTTCATAGTCTTCACGGTACTTTGCGGTACTGCCTTCTGGTTGGCTAAACGCCCACCAATTACCTTTTTCGCTTCCAGGGTTAGTGCTATTCCACGCGCGATAGATCGTAAAACTTTGTGTGACTTCGTAAACTTGACCCGCACATAAACCGCCTTTGGTTGGCATGCCAAGGGCCTGTTGCAGCAATGCATCGTTGGTAGCGGGGGTTAAGTAGGCCGCTACACTTGCAGGTGGTTGGGTATTGCCGATACAAGCCTGAGTTGTTGGTGTAGCAGGGGAAACCACCGCAGAAGTAGGTGTTTCTGGTGTGTTATTTGACTGTTTGTGGGGTTTCTCAATAATCACTGCGCAGCTGGTCAATGAAATCACAGCTAAAGCATAAAGAGTGTGTTTAATCATGGTTGTTTTAATTCATATTTCAAAAGAGTATGAGTGTAGCAGCCAGTGATAAAAATGGTACAAAAATGACTCGAAAATGGGAGGCGAAAATTTCACTGTACTAAATAAGTTTACACTTGAAATAACAAATTGACCAAGTGGTCAGGATTTTTGGTTTGGAGTCTGTATAATCCGCCGCAGCTAAGTTTACACCTGCTATTTGGGTAATTTTAATATGTCGTCACCTTCTCAACAAGCTGCGCTTTCTGGCTATCTCTTTGCTATTGGCGCAACGCTTATTTGGTCTGGAAATTTCATTATTGCACGAGGAGTGATGGAAGCTATTCCACCTATCTCGTTAGCGTTTTGGCGCTGGGCCATTGCTTGCTCGGTTATGTTGCCTTTTGCGTTACCAACGTTACTGCGCGAATGGTCAGTGGTACGTCAAAACCTGCTCTATTTAAGTTCTGCTGCTTTGCTGGGGGTCGCTGTATTTAACACCCTCATCTACTTTGCGAGCCACACAACAGACGCGCTAAATCTGGCGTTAATCGCGATTTGTTCTCCTATTTTTATGATGGTGTTTGCGCACTTCTTTTTAAGGGACCTCGTTACCAAAAATAAAGTGCTTGGGATCGTGATTGTTGTTGTGGGAGTTTTGGTGTTGATCACGCGTGGTCATCCAGAAATGCTGATGCATGTTGCCTTTACTTCGGGTGACATTTGGATGCTAATGGCCGCCACATGTTTTGCGGTGTACAGCATTTTGTTAAAGAAAAAGCCAGAGCAAATTAGTCAATGGTCGTTTCAGCTCAGTACTTTCGTTATCGGTTTGTTAATGTTGGCACCGCTTTATGTGTGGGAGTTGACCACTAAAGCACCTATTCAATGGGATAGCAGTTTAATGATGTCCGTGTCTTACCTTGGTGTTTTCGCTTCATTTGCCGCCTACATTTTATGGAATCGAGCGATTGCAGCAATTGGTCCTTCGAAAGCGGGAATGGTGTATTACTGTATCCCAATTTTTAGCGGCATTCTTGGTAGCTTGTATTTAGGCGAGCACATTGAGTCTTATCATCTGGTGTGTGGTGTGATGATTATTTCCGGCATTGTGATTGCCAACATGAAGAACAAGCGTCAATTGGCGGTTTCGACAGCAAGCTAGGAGTGTGAATATTTGGGTGTAGCGCAGACCCTCAGCCGCAGGAGGTGGAGCGTAAACGCAAGGCGGCTTCACTTTCTCAAAGTCGCCGTCGCATCCTTGAAAAGTATGCTTTTTGAAAGTGAATAAACCTTCGTTTTTGAGCTTGTCTGCTTAAAACAACCCAAGTTGGCGAGAGGTGATTTCATCAAAGTTGCGGCTGATGAAAGGCAAAATGGCATCTGCGACCGGTTTTAACTGTTTTTCTATGTAATGCTCGTAATCAATCGGACTTTGCCTATATTCCTCTGGCTCTGCACCATTAGTCGTGAAAACATAACAAATATCACCTTTGTTCTGATATTGAAGAGCTCGTCCCATAGCCTGATTATGTTGGTCCGCAATTCTTGCAGCTTTCACATGAGGAGGCACGTTTTTAACATAGGCGCTCAACGGTTGCCTTAAGCGCTTCTTGTAAATCAGTTGATGGTCCTTTTCACCTTTATAGACCGCTTCAACCGTTTGCTGAATATAGTCATCCAATGGTTCTTCATTAAATACTTTCGCGTATAACGTTTGCTGGAATTCCTTGGCAAGCTCCGTCCAGTCTGAGCGTACTGTTTCCAAACCTTTAAAGATGAGTTCGTTGCCTTGAGCACTGGACTTTACGCCGGCATAACGCTTCTTGCTGCCGGTGTCCGCACCACGAATGGTCGGCATTAAGAATCGGCTGAAGTAAGTTTCAAACTCCAGTTCTAAATGGCACTCAATACCAAACTCTTTTTTCAGCTTAGTACGCCATTGGTAATTGATGTGTGTAGCCAACTTATTGCCAATGTCATGAGCTTGCTGCATATCGTAATCGCCGTTTAGCCAAACAAAAGTTGAGTCGGTATCACCGTAAATTACCTCGAATCCTTGTGCTTCTATCCATTTAGCCGTGGTTTGCATAATGTCATGACCACGCATAGTAATGGAGCTGGCAAGACGTGGATCGTAAAAGCGGCAACCACCAGAACCGAGGACGCCGTAAAACGAGTTCATCAGAATTTTAATGGCTTGTGATTTCGCGGCGTTTTTCTCTTTTTTCGCTTGATCCCGCTGCTGCCATAAAGAGGTAATGATGTTGGGCAGGAAGTGCTTTAGCCTGTCGAAGTAAGCCCCTTTATAACCGGGAATAGCAGTTTCTTTGCTCTTTAAGCCTTCAATTAATCCCATCGGATCAATTTTAAAGGTACGAATAATCGACGGATACAGGCTTTTAAAATCCAACACCAATACATGTTGATACAATCCCGGCTTTGAGCTCATAACGTAACCACCGGGACTGGCAAGAGCTCCATCGCTGGGGCGATTTGGCGACACATAACCCGCACGATGTAATTTCGGTAAATATAAGTTGGTAAAAGCGGCTACCCAACCACCAATGCGATCCAGTGTAAGCCCTGTTAGCTGGCTACGTAAAATAAGGAAATCTAACAATTGGGTATGATCGAAAATCTCCAGTACCAGCTCGCAATCTTGCAAGTTGTATTCGGCAAGCTTCACTTTGTTGTGTTTAAAGTCGTGATTAATGTGCGCCATGCGGTCGTGAACATTTTCAATCTTTTTGCCTTTGCCTAAAAGCGATTGGGAAACAAACTCAAGGCTAAAGCTATCGAAGTGATAGGTCATGGACTTAAGCGCATCAATGCCATCAACCACCATTCTACCGGGAATGGTGATAAAGCCTTGGTTACTGTCTTCTCTGCCATCACGCCAACGTGCTTGGGTATTGCCGCGTCCTATTTTAATCGGCACCTGATGTTTTTGAGCGCGTTTCATAAGCACGCGAAAGTCGAAGTTAATTACGCTCCAGCCAACAATGATATCGGGGTCATACTGATTAATTTGGTCACAAAGTGCGCGTAACAGGTTTTTTTCATCTTGCGTCCAATGAATCCATTTTTGGGACTCGGGATGCGCTTCGGCATCACCAATCATCAGTACACAGCGGTAATCTTCTGCTGCTAAACCAACCGAGTATAGTTCACCGTATTCGCTGCATTCTATATCCAGCGAAAGTGTGCGAAAGGATGGGTGATACTGAGCTGGTTTGAGTTTAGCTTGATGTAGCGTGTTGTCCCGCGATGCCATTTGACCAGTGAAACTGGCGGAACCATAAATAAAACGTTCCATTAAGTAACGGTCGACTAAGCGAATGTCATTTTCGTGCAAAGTTATGCCTGAACCTGTTAAGCAAGCTTGTGCATTGGTTAGTTGTTGGTGCGTTTGCAAATACATCGCATGTACCGGCTTATGTTGAAAGGTATGAAGCCCCACATCGGAAAAGTTTACAGGCAGGTTATTCAGTTTAAACAAGTGTTCAGCTTGGACAACATCAGAGGTTTCAATAAACATCACAAAAGGTTCGGCAGGTGTGACGACTCGTTGCGGTCCGTTGTTTGTTATTAGCCACAGCTCAATAAAGGTGTGTCCATTACGCTCAAACTGCTGACGAGTCAGGATAAAACCTTGTTGTATGTCATTACGATTGGATTGAACTGCTGACATAAATGAGAATAAGTCTACCTGATGGACATCTGTTAAAGCGCACTATTCTAAGGGATTGAGAGCAGGGAGAGGAGGAAAAATTTTATAGTGAGTAATAATTCAGCAAGCTGATCAAGTAAACATAAAAAAGCCACGGTATGTCGTGGCTTTTCCGTTTTTACCGTTATTTAAATGCTGATTCGGTTATTTTTGTTTGGTTAACCATACCAATAAGTCGACCATTTGGTCTGGGCTCATATCGCGAGTGAATTTCGCCTGATACTTGCCATTGATGATGAAGTTTGGCACGCCGCGCAAGTGCTTGATGTATTTTTGCATGGTCTTATTGTTTAGCTTTAATTGGCTGTTGACGCCAAAACTTTTTGCTAATTTATCGAACTTGTCTGAATCAACACCATTGACTGCAAAGACATTGCGAAGATCGGCTAAACCTGTAACTGGTGCGCGTTGAACATGGATATATTTGAAAATGGCCGCATTAAGTTGCTTTTCTCTTTTCAATGCACGAGCAATCATCATTGCTTTGGTGGCTTCATCTTGGATTTCTGCTTTGGTGAAACCCATGAAATTAACGTGTACTTTTTTGAAATCCACGTTGTGATTTTTGGCAGATTCTTCTTCTAATTTCTTTTCCAACTGAGCAACGAGTGGCTCGAAGTTGTAGCAGTGTGGACACCAGTAAGAAAAGAATTCGAGCACTTGAGGCTCTTCAGTCGCCTTGTCAGAAATAACGGTATAGTGTTTGCCTTCCTGATATAACTCTTGAGCTGCGAGTTGCAGAGGAAGGAACAAAGCCAAGGCGAATAAAATAAGGTATTTGCGCATAGTATTTTATTTTTCTGAATTAAAAATGAGACTGGAGGTTAACACACACTTTTGTGACATGTCCTCTATTTGGAGAAGATTTCATCGCATTGAATTGTGTCATTCAGCAACGATTTAGATTAAACGAGGCTTCCTTGCCTCTAAACGCGCATTAAAACTGCCATTCCGCGCCCACGAATGCACTACGAGAAGCGGTATTAAAGCCTTTTACTTGCTCATATTCTCGGTTGAATACATTATCGATTCTGGCGTTTAACTTAACCGTATCGCTAAGTTGATACTGTGCGGAAAGGTTTATTGTGGTGAAGTCATCCAATGGCTCGCCGCCAATATCAATGGCGTCTTTTTCCCAATGAGCATTGGCATTGACGCTGAATTCACCACTTTGGTTAAACAGGTTTATGCCCACATTTGCCAAATGTTCTGGACGACGCAAGCGCTGTTCTCCGGTTTGGGTTTCGCTATCGTTATAAGTGTAGTTACCCCATAATTTCACTTGTGAAGAAGGTGTGTGATGCCATTCAACTTCAACCCCTTTGGACTCACTTTCCCCCTCGGTTTGTAAATAGCCTTGGAAGCTCACCGGATCAAACTGAATCTCGTCTTCAATTTTTTGATTAAAGTAAGTTATGCCAACGAAGGTGTTGTCGAGAAACCATTCTGCGCCGATGTCAAACCCTTCGCTGGTCTCTTCTGTGAGTTGTAAATCCTTGGCAGCCCCAAAGGCAAAGTCACCATCGTTATATGCTTGTTCGAATAAACTTGGCGCTCTAAAACCTGTGCCATAAGTCGCTTTTAATTTCAATGTGCCGGGTAAGCCCGATTCAATTAAGTAGGCAGAACCTAAGCGGTAGCTGGTATTGGTGCCAAAGGTATCGTTGTCATCGTGACGAATGCCAGCTGTTGTGGTCCAGCGTTTGTCATATTGATACTGATACTCTGCAAAAAGGCTATGCTGATCACGCTTTTCTGTCGGGATGCTTTCTTCCTTTTTCTCGAAACCACCTACGATGCGATGATTATCGAAATCCATTTCACCTAAATAACCGAATTTCTTAATTTTGCCTTCATTGGTAAAGCCAAGGAGGTTATTTGAGAAGGAGTCTCTGCGTACATCGGTGTTGGAATAGCTGACTTCTTGACGGTATTGCTCTTGTTTGTAAACAAAGGCCAGACGTTGTGTTTCTTGCTCTGCTTCCGATGCACAAACATGAGTGGTTGCGAAGGTGACGTTGTCACTACAACCATCGTAGTCGACTTGTGAGTCAACATCGCGAAGGACAAGATTAACACTGAGCGAATCGGTCAGCTTGGTTTCGGCTTTTAAGTGCAACGTGGTGTTTTCGTATCCATCTTCTTCGCCAGATTCATCGGCTTTTTGCGCGTTGAATCCATCTGAATTAGTTTTACCCGCAGAGAGAAATACGTGGCTGGTTTCATTTGCGTAACCCACCTTGGCGCCATATTGCTGGGTGTTTTCCGCTCCCATCTGAACGCTGATTTCACCCGATGTACCCGGACGAAGCTCGGAAGAGGTGATTCTGATAACGCCGCCAGCGTCTGCGCCATAAAGCAAACCCTGTGGTCCACGTAGAATTTCTACACGTTGAACTTGGCTTGTGAGCAAATCGTCAAAAACAGGCGTAATTTGCGGGGCCGAGGGATCGGCTAAGTCAACGCCATCCACTAAAACGGTGGTACGAAAGCCCTCTTCACCACGGATTCTTACGGTCGTGACCTTTCCTAATCCACCCGAATTGCTTACACCGACAGAGGTAACTGAACGTAATGTGTCGGCAAGGGATATTTGCCCTAGTGCGTCCAAATCGGCTTCGGTAAGCACGGTGACGCTGGTTGCCATCTCGCTTAATGGCTGTTCGACTCGACTAGAAACAACACTAATTGTTTCGATTGAAGGTGTGCTGATTGATTCCGCACTGTGCCCGAAGCACGAGAAAACGGTGCCAACACTTAAGGTGACTAAAGATTTATTAAACTGCATTTTGATAATTCTCGTTAGACGCATTCCACCCGAATGCGATAGCAAGACTGTACGGACTGACTACGAAGTTCGGCTTTTTGCCGAGTTAGTTGTGTGACTGAGCCTAGTTTGTACCCCTATTTTGGCCGGTATCCGGACTCATAAGTGGTTAATTTCTTGCATTTCGCCTTCCCATTTTTATCAAAACAGTGGCTATTGAAATGCAATCACTTAATTACCGTTGCGGGGGCAGTATTGGCTTTGCACCAATTTCCCGTTTAACCCAGCGTGGTTCACCTTGTGAAACGTGTCTGGGCACCAAAACGCGGTCAGTATAATCTCTTATTATGCCGATTGCGACTCAGTTACAGCCATAGTGGGAAGTTTATGGCATAAGCGATAAGGCAGGTTCATGCAGAGATGAAAATTGCTCTTTGAGTGAAAGAATTTGCTGTTCCCAGTATTTGTCTTCTGCGAACCAAGGAAATGCTCTTGGGAAGGCAGGATCTTGCCAGCGATTTTCTAGCCAAGCCATGTAATGAACCATGCGCATTGCGCGAAGTGGTTCAATGAGCTTGAGCTGTGCGTGGTCAAATTCGAAGAATTCTTCATAGGCGTTGACGAGCGTGTCGAGTTGAAGAAGTTGTTGTTGCCTGTCGCCAGAAAGCATCATCCATAAATCTTGCACTGCGGGACCATTACGGCAGTCATCTAGATCAACAAAGGTTGGACCGTCGCGCCAGAGTATATTGCCGGGGTGACAATCGCCGTGTAACCGTATTGACTGTGCGTGATTAACATTTGCTAACGCGGATAGGTAGTGCTCAGTAGCTAACTGCACCACTTGCTCCAAAATGGTGAAGAAAGCTTGATGTAAGTGACTCGGGATAAGTTGACTTTGTTGAAGTTGTTGCAAAGGTTCGTGCAAATGTGTTTGTACAGAAAATATATCCCGGTGAGAAAAGGGTTGTCTTGCACCAACCGCATGCATCCTGCCAATAAAGCGTCCCATCCATTCTAGCTGATCTAAATTATCGACTTCGAATTGTCGGCCTCCGACAGACGGGAAAACAGCAAATGCATAGTCTTGGTAATGGTGTAGGGTTTTGCCGTTGATGCTTAATGGAGCGGCGAGTGGAATGTCGTGCTCCACTAATTCCAAAGCATAGTCGTGCTCTTCTTGAATTTGCTCGTTGCGCCAACGTTGTGGGCGATAAAACTTAACAACATAGCGTGTTTTATCTTCATCCTGAAATTGATATACACGATTTTCATAGGAGTTTAGAGCGAGTAGACCTGAGTCTACACGAATACCTGTGTCTTCAATGGCGTCTAGGATGAGATCGGGTGTTAAGTCTGCAAATGTGAAGCTTTGTGCCAAGGGAGTGTCCTTTTACAAGAAAGAAAAAAGCCCGCGAGAACAGAATCTAACGGGCTTGGATTATAGCGCGAGTTTAGCGATACAGGAACTTACTTGGCTCAAGAACTTCAATACTGCCGTCTTCGTTGGTGACACGGAAATTGATTTCAGTGATACGACCTTCAATATCGTATGGGTTAACGGCAATACTCACTGGAATGGTTTCAAGCTCTGCACCTTTTACGGTAACGGTTTGTTGACCAATAAATTTGGCTCCAGGCATGCCTTCCACGTTGATGGTATAGAACTGCTCATCTTGATGTTTATTCAAGATTTTTAAGGTGTATACGTTCTCAACCAAACCTTCGCTGGTTTCACGATACAGTGAGCCACGGTCGCGAATAATATCGACTTCAAGAGGAACGCGTATCATGATTTGTACGGCAAGAAGTGCTGTCATTAGCACGAGCACAACAGCGTAACCAATAATTTTCGGCCTAAGAATGTGCACCTTCTTACCTTGTAGTGCATGTTCAGAGGTGAAGTTGATAAGTCCTTTGGGGTAATTCATTTTATCCATTACGCCGTTACAGGCATCGATACATGCACCGCAATTAATACATTCGTATTGCAGACCGTTACGGATGTCTATGCCTGTTGGGCATACTTGCACACACATGTTGCAGTCGATGCAGTCGCCTAAGCCTTTCTCTTTAAGTTTTTCTTGGCTCATTTTGCGACTACGAGGACCACGGCTTTCACCACGTTTTTCGTCGTACGCTACCATTAATGTGTCGGCATCGAACATAACCGATTGGAAGCGCGCGTAAGGGCATATGTGAGTACACATAATTTCGCGCATCCAACCTGCGTTCCCGTAAGTACAGAAAGTGAAGAACAACACACCCAATACCGCTAATCCACTGGCTTGGAAGGTGAAAAAGTTAACGAATAGCTCCGAAACAGGAGTGAAGTAACCCACGAAAGTAAGAGAGGTTAATAAAGCTACAGCTAACCAGCAAAAATGTTTCGCGAACTTCCGTAGAAATTTGTCGAGGTCCATGTCTCGTTCATCCAACTTCATTCGCTTATTGTGAGGTCCTTCAATTTTATGCTCAAACCAAATATAGATGTAAGTGAAGGTGGTTTGGGGACACATGAATCCACACCAAACTCGTCCTGCAAATGAGGTAATGAAAAAGAGAGCATACGCACCAATCATAAAAATAACGGCGAGTAGGGTGAGGTCTTGTGGCCAAAGCGTTAAGCCAAAGATATGGAAACGCTGCTCCATAATATCGAACAAAATAGCTTGTTGGCCTTCATACGGAATCCACGGTATCGCGGCAAACAAAAATATGAAAAAGCCACCAAAAAGCTGCCTGAAGTTTTCAATTCTGCCTTTGACTTGCCTGACGTAAATGTGGTTTTTGGAAGATGCGGCAGATTTTTTCTCTGGTTGGTGAACTTTAACTGGAGTGATGTCTTTAACCGGAATGCGGTTGGCATCAGCGGGGGTAGAGTCGGATGTTGGATTGTTGTTCATAATGCTCTGGAGCTAAATAAAAGTGCAAATAAAAAGGTGAGGTACAGACTATTGAATTTAGTCACGGACCCCTCAATGTCGCAATGAATTTGTTGTAGTTATTTCGACTAATAACTCAGGTATGTATTTCTATTCAATATATACCTGTTTAAACAAGCGAATTAAATTTACTTTTTTTAAAACCGCTATTAACAAACCCTTAACATTCGGGCACTTCAGGCGGCTAAAAGGAGTATAAGAAAGATTAAATTTGAGCATGTTAGTGTATAGGTATACGGCGTTTAATTATTCTCAAACATACCTTTATCTCATGTTCTTCTAACGCATTTACAGTAGACTAATTCTAATAAAATCATTTGATGTAAAGCAATGAAAAGCGGATTGATTATTTTTTTATTGGTGTTTTTAGTGTTTGCATTGCAGCAAATGCCGGTTTTTTACCGCCTTTTTTCTGATACCCAAACAGAGCTAGTAATGTGGCTTGGCGATGCTAGAAAGTATCGTGAAAACAAAGTGTTGAGAAAACTTCATGAAGATATAGAAAGCACATTTGAAGGGAATAATGAGGCACAAGTTGCTTATTTAGAGAAAGTGACAAAAAACACTGAAAATTTAGCGACTTTTTATCGTTTGTACTGTGTTGGTGCAGATAAAAATCCATTCATTTATGGTGCAAAGCTGCACTATTTTTGTGAAAGGATTGTAAAGTCCGGCTTGATAAAGGTCTGATGCTCATTGTTTTTTAGGGATTATTTAGGATAACTAAGCACAAAGCGAGCGCCATTTAACGGGCTGGATTCGGCCCAGTATTGCCCACCATGCCAAGTCTGAATACGGGCAACAATTGCTAGCCCCAATCCGGCACCGCCTTTGTCGCGAGAACGAGAGCCATCAGGTCGATAGAAAGGGTCAAAAATCTTTTCGTAATCATCGGGTGAGATACCAGGACCATCGTCGTCAACAATGACATAAACGTTTTGTTCATCTTGTTGTAAATGAATTTGCACCTGCGTTGTAGCGTATTTCATGGCATTGACCATGACATTTTGGATGGCTCGTTCAATAAAATAACCATCGCCCATGAGCGTAATATCACCACCAAAAAGCATGAAAATAGGCGGGCTTTGTCGACTTTTTTCAAGTTTAGTGATGAGTTTTTCGCATAACCCATGAAGTGATATTTCTGCCATTGAGAGAGAGGGACCATCGCTATCAAGCGTGGCATAATCAAGCATTTCCTGAACAAGATTTTCGAGTTCATTGAGATCGTTTTGCATTCCGTTGGCGTCGATCTCTGAATTATCGTCCACCATAGCCAGTGCAAACTTTAACCTAGAAAGTGGCGTTCTGAATTCATGGGCTACTGCGCCACTTAATTCTTTTTGTGACTGCAATAGGGAATGAACCTTATCACTTAGCTGTGCCAACGCATTGGCAATAATGTGTAAGCTAGATCGAGGACTCAACTCAAGCTTAGGCAGTGTACCGTCTGAATTGAGTGTTTTGACGTTAGATTCCAGCGTTTGAATATCTCGCCAAAGCGGCCAAGTCCAAAAGGCTAGGGCAAGTCCTAAGGTGACAAAAAATATTGCGCTATAAAGCCACAGAGGGCCTTCTTTGGGCTTATTGGCATAAGCTATTTGGTATAAGCCACCCTCATCATTAGGAATGTAAATTTCGGGCTGCTGATTGTCGTTGTAGAGGATCAGGTAGCCATCATTTTCAAATTGGGATTTAACCTGTTCAGGAAATACGATTTGCCTTTCTGGAAATAACGACACTTGGATGCCTGATTGTTTGGCTATGGCGTAAATTTCTTCTGTGGATATATGGCTTAATGTTAGTGCTAATGCTTTTAGGGAAGGTTCCTGCATTTCCTTGTGTTTAGGCAGTAAAATATGTTCCCACAGTGCAGTTAACCCAACCATTGAGATGACAACAAAAAGATATAAACTTGCAAAGAGTTTTAGCATTCTGTTGTATCACTCAGGTTGGTCCTGATTGGTTGCAAGAGGCACTCAGTCCCAAGCATCAGCAACGAAAAAGAAGCCTTTACCCCAAATGGTTTTAATCCGATAAGGGCATTTAGCATCGTCATTGAGCTTTTTGCGTAGCCGGGATATTCGGACATCTGCGGAGCGGTCTAAACCGTCATATTCTCGCCCAATAATCTCGCGGTACAAGGTTTCTCTGCTGACTACTGAGGACGCGTTTTGGGCTAGTAACCAAAGCATATCGAACTCATGACTCGTTAGATTTATCTGATCTCCATATAAACTAACATTTCGAGTATTACGATTAAGTTGTAACTTGCCAAATACCATTAAATCAGCACTTTGATTTGAAGGTGTAGGAATGGGGTTTACCCGTCTTAATAAGGCTTTAATTCGAGCAAGTAGTACGCGAGGCTCAACGGGCTTGGCAATGTAATCATCAGCGCCCATTTCCAGTCCTAACACTTGGCTTATGTCATCATTTTTTGCCGTAAGGAAAATAATGGGACCAGCGTATATATTGCGTAGCTCCTGACAAAGTTTAAACCCATCTTTTCCCGGTAGCATAATGTCCAGAATAATGATGTCAGGCAGTGCTCTACTAACCTCATCAATGAGCTCTGAACCATCGGGCAAAACCTTAATTTGCATCTCTTGTTTCGTGAGATAATCAGCAATGAGCTTGCTGAGTCTTGTGTCATCTTCTACGAGTAAAATCGAACTCATTTAAAACATACTCCAAGGTGAACGAACGCGGCGGCGTTTGTTAGGAAGTAATGACTTTATTTCTATGTTTTTAGTGACGAATATTTCTTCGTTATAACGTAGAGAAAGCGACCCTGTTTGTGAAATTTCTAATGGCCAACTGAACTTTTGGGGAAGTGCTGACCAGCATTGCAGTTGAATATCATCCCAATATAAGCAAGCTTCTTTATTAAATCCCTCATACATTGTTATTTCAAAATTAAGGCGACAAGAATCACCCGGCTTGCGAACAACACATGCCGAGGGATTGACGTCCCAATTGAAAACTTGTGCATTAGCTTTCAATTGCAATCCAGCTAGAAGGAAGAGAACAATTAACGCTCTTCCAAACCAAGTTTTACTAAAAGCGATATGAAACTCCAGCAAACGCAGAAACGATATTATTTCTTCTTACTAACGGGCTGCGTCGCATTCCCCTGTGAAGTTGTTGGTAGCTTGCAATGACTAACCAACTCCATTCCGAATTTATTGGCTTGGAGGCAACAACTTTAACGCCCGGTTGCCACCCGGATTTCCCTGAATAAAACTGAAAAGGAAACACGCCGTCTCGCGCATCCAATCCATAATAGTAATTTGTTAATTCACTGCTCTTCCAAGCCAAGGATAAGGTCGGGTTAATGTGCCACTGTCCCCAGTTAAATCCAAATTTATAGCCTACTTCAGCATGTTTCCCTGAATAGGTGCTACTTAGGTCATTATATAAGGCAAACGTCCACTCGGCATCATCATGATAAACATGTAAACGAACGCCAGCATCGTACGCCCAATCACGCTTTGCTACCTGTTCTATTGAAATATAGTCCGACGACAGGGTTAATTCTTCTTCGGGAGGCTGTACTAATCGAGCCCCGCCTCCGATGAGGCCCATAAAATCACCCGAGCCATCCTCAACAACCGATTCGGAAGAGTCGAGTGTTGCAGCAAGAAAGTTATCGACGTTCCAAACACTAAACAATGTGCGTTCACTGTTAACCTTGATGAAGGTTTCAATAGACCAAGTATCATTGTTATACCACTGATAGCCTACTTCTGTATTGTCCCAATAAAATTGTTTACCGTAGTATGCGAGATCAGGCAAGACAACCAAAGGAAAGTTATCGCCATCAACAAGTGGGCTTAGCCTGACCCCAGCGCCTAAAGCGACAGCTAAATGCCATGAATCTGTTGTAACACAAGATGTTGCATCTTCACACTGTCGAGCGCCAGCATTAGCTGTTAGGCAGCAAAACGTCCCCAATACGAAAGATAGGGCCCGTAAAGTTGACATATTAGTTTGCAAAAGAGTTGGCACTTAAATAGATAACCTGTAGAGAAGTTAATCTTCATTGAAAGAGTTATGCAGCCACAAGATTACCAAATAAGCGCGATCGCAACAGCTAAAGATTACAAAAGATCACAAAAGTAAACAGTTTGGATCGGTTTTTCCACGTTAATCACTTCAAGATAATTTTAGGCAAAGTTGCGATCTAAACAGTCGTCAGACAACTGATCTAGATCAAGCCTTATGGGAAGCGAAGGTAATACTATGCCTCCCATATTGATAAGACACGTTTGAAATCTCATCTGGATTCATTTGCACAAGGATGTGTATTTTTTCAACTCCCTTGGTACTCCATGTACACATCTGCTCGTTGGTAATGCGAGTTATCTAATTTGGGTTTGTGTACAAACCCCATTGATTCATATAAATGAAGCGCTGGTTTGAGGCGACTGTTTGATTCTAAAAACAATAAATCACCTTCGGTTTCTTTAAATGCCGAAATCACGGCTTGTAACAGCTTTCTGCCGATCTTAAGACCTTGGTATTTTTCGGAAACGGCCATTTTTGTTAGCTCATAAGCGACAAGTGGTTTTTCTTTTTCTTGAACAAAATTTTCATAATCAGATTTAACGAGCGCGCAGGTGCCTACAATTTCATTGTTGTACTTTGCAAAGAGAATTTGGCCTCCATTATTAATAATGTATTTTTTAGGCTTCGATAAAACCTGGTCGTCAATTTTTTCGACGTAAAAGTACTTTTCTAGCCACTCGACATTAAGCCGCTTGAATTCGGATGCATACTCTTTGCTAAAGGGGACAATCTCAACTTGTTCGGCACTTTGCAGTTGTGATAATTGAATAATTTCGTCGAAAAGAGAATGTGCGTTTTGGCATTGCTCCATGTTTAATATTGCGTTTAGAAGGTTGTCTTGGGCCTTTGCAATACGAGCATCTAAGCATATTTTTATATGTTCCCAAATTGGCTTCAACTCATTTGATAAAGCCTTTCCACTAGTGGTAAGTCCTAACACACGTCGTCTTTCATCTCGTGGGTCTGTTTTATTTTCGACATAGCCTAACGCTAAGAGCTTTTGGCTCATTTGGCTAATGGCTGGATGCGTAAGCCCCATGCTTTCTGCTATTTGTGTTACTCCGCAATCGCCTTCGTCGTGAAGCAGAAAGATAACACCAGTCCAGCGGGATTTTAGGTTGATTTGGTTGGCGGCATAAATTTTATCGACTTCATCAAAAATAGTATCGCTTAAACGCTTTAATCGAGTGCTCAAGAAAAGCGCACCCATTTCTTCAATTGTTTTCATTTATTTCAACCTGCGTGTTTAACCATCAAACTATGAAATAATATACGTAACTACTTACATAAATTTCAAGTTAAATTTATCGAGTATGCGCAATAAGGCGTTTGCCATGACAAGCGGGAAACTGAAAATAGGGAAAGAAAAATTAAAAAAACGCAGCAAGACCTAGGCTTTCACTGCGTTTGGTGAGATGTGTAATGAAACTCTGATGCGCCAAAAGCTAGGCTTTCAGCGCCTTAATTGAGTTACATTAGGCCAGTTTGTCTGTCGCAATATGATAGCGAGGATCTTCTTCTACATTAATTTCAACAAACTCTTGTGCTTTGGTCAGCAGGTTACGGCATTCTGGGCTGATATGACGAATGTGCAGTTTTTTGTCTAACTTGCGATATTTTTCCGCTAGATTATCGATAGCATCAACGCCTGATGAATCCCAAATGCGAGACTCTTTGAAGTCGATAACTACATGCTCAGGGTCATCTGGTGGTGTAAATAAATCTTTGAAATGCAGTACCGATCCGAAGAATACCGGACCATCAATTTCATACACTTTCCAGCCATCCTCGTCGATATGGGCCTTGGATACGATATGAGTAGCGTGTTTCCAAGCAAAAACGAGGGCAGACATAATCACACCGACAACAACGGCAATGGCTAAATCGAAGATAACGGTAATGATGGTAACAGCAAATAGCACGATGGCATCTTCTTTGTTAACTCCTCGAACAATACGGAAGCTTGCCCATTCGAATGTGCCAATAACGACCATAAACATCACGCCGACGAGCGCAGCGAGAGGAATCATTTCAATAAGTGGAGCAGCAAACAAAATGAAGGCAAGCAGCACCAATGCAGCGGAAATGCCCGACAAGCGTCCACGTCCTCCCGAACTGATATTAATCATGCTTTGCCCAATCATGGCGCAGCCGCCCATGCCACCAAAAAATCCGTTCACGGTATTGGCAACACCTTGACCTACACATTCTCGGTTGCCTTGACCTCGAGTGTCGGTTAAATCATCGATCAAAGACATCGTTAGCAGGGATTCAATTAGCCCGACAAGCATTAGGATAATGGATGTTGGTAGGATGATAATCAGCGTATCCCAGTTAAATGGGACGACCGGAATTGCAAAGGAGGGGAGTTCTCCCGCTAACGTTACCGTGGCTTTTTGTTCGGCAGGAACCATATCTCTAACGAAGTCGATAACAGTGCGAGCTTCTAAATCAAGCCCATGCACAATGGCGGTAACGGTAACAATAGCAACAAGTGATGCGGGCACGGCTTTGGTGAGTTTGGGTAAAAAGTAAATGATTCCCATGGTGAGCGCAGTTAGACCAAGCATGATGTAAAGCAAGGGACCCTGCATCCAAACGTGCTCGCCAATGTCGTTCACGATTTTGAATTGACCGAGTTGCGCTAGGAAAATGACGATAGCTAAGCCATTGACGAACCCCAACATCACAGGGTAGGGAACTAAACGGATAAACTTCCCTAGTTTGAAAATACCGGCCAATATTTGCAGGATGCCAGCTAGTACAACCGCAGCAAATAGGTATTGCACGCCATGTTGTGCTACCAGTGCGACCATCACAACTGCCATAGCACCGGTTGCACCTGAAATCATCCCAGGACGCCCACCAATGGCCGATGTAATTAATCCCATCATGAATGCAGCATATAAACCGATCATGGGTTCAACACCTGCAACAAAAGCGAAAGCAACGGCTTCAGGTACAAGCGCTAATGCAACGGTAATACCTGAGAGCAAGTCGTTTTTGACGTTGCTGTCGCGACTTGTGATCAGACTAAACATTTAGTTTCCTCAACTTCAGAACAATGAGAGTGCAAGCAATAAACAAAAAGAGCGGTGTTTAGCCGCTCTTTTTTACTTGTATGATTCAATTTTGCCTCACAAATATTTCCTGTCAGGCAAAGTGGCGCCGATTTTATCAGCTAACGTGATAAAAATCCGTTAACTTATTGTTAATTATTCGATCCTGTAGGGTGCTCAACTTCCCCTTCATAAACTGGTTTGCAGTTTTTCTTCGGTTTAACTAAGCCTTTAAATAAACCGGAAATTGGCCCTGTAACAGTGTTAAACAAGGTATCTCTCACTGTGCCGCTGGGGTCGTCGAAATCGCCTTTGAAGACTTGTTGAATATCAACGCAGCCTTTTTCATCCAATAATGAAAACGTGAAGTCGTTGAATTTGTTGGAGACTAAATCCAATCCACCGGACAATGCCATGCGATATTTATCCGTAGCGATAGCCGTTTTTTGCAGGTCAAACACGCCGTGGTCGATTTGTGTGCTGAACTGCAATTGGGAAATGCTCGTTTCGCCTTTGAGCCCTTTTGTTCCTGAACCAAGGTCATAAATTTGCGATGCTAGTATGCCAACGGGGCCTGTTAATAAGAAGCTGCCAATATCGGTCATGTCGGCTTCCTGTGTGGCCTTTAGGGCCTTAACCATTTGATTCACATCAATGCCGATAAGTTTGCCCTGATTGAAATCTAGATTAAATTCACCGGTTAAGTTTTGAAGCAATGCATCTGTATTGTCGGCCAGTAAAAAATCATCGATTTGACCTGAAAAATTCACAGAGCCGGCGGGTTTCACCGGTAAATCTTCAAAGAAGGCCGAAAACTCGTCCAAATTGAGTTGGCTATCATCCAGCGTTAAGCTCAACAAAGGGGTGTTTAAAGGGTCTTGAATGGTGCCATTTAGGGTAATAAGACTCTTCTCAGTTTTTGCTTGGAGATCTTCAAGTACGATGGTTTTGCCATTTCCTTCTAAAGCTAGCTTCAGTATTCCTGTGAAGTAGGTGGCAATTTGGGTGCGACCTGTTGATATATTCAAGGAAACAGGCTGCATTTGTTCGGGAGTCAGTACTAGACTATTTTCAACAATACCAATGTTTTCCACACTAATATTTAAGTTGTTAACTGAAAATAGTTTTTGCTCTGAAATATCCTGAAGGTTTGCGTTTTGAACTTTTACGGATTTCACCAGCAATAATTCAATCGGTAATGGCTCACTTTCTTGCGTTGGCATGGCATCTGAGGCGGCGGGTTCCGTGGGAATTTGCGTAAGTGCTAGTGCATTAAAGCTTAGATTTGGTTTATCAAGGATGATTTCATCAACGATAACCTGCTTGGAAAACAGCGGATTAACTTGCGTTTTGATGGTGAGACTAGCAATGTTGCCTGAAACCAGTTCACCGCTTAGCTGAATATTCTCGACCACTAAGTCGCCCGGCGACATCAGCGAGTGTTGAATATTGCCAAAGGTCACGTCGACATGAGGAACCGTTTCCAACTGCTGTTCAATGTCACTTTTAAACCAGTTGGGATTCCAAAAGGCGACAACAAGACCAATTATCAGTAATGGAATTGCTAGAATAAAAAAGACGATGTTGCGTTTAGACAAGTTGCTCTCCTGAATAACCAAATTAACGCGAGAAAGTGGCGTATTAATATCACAATCTTGTGAATGAGTTTATTTATTTTAGCAACAGAACATGACAATAGGCAGTGACCAAAAAAGGTTACAAAATTGAAATATCGATCACATTCCGATTTCAGTAGAATTTAAGCGGATATTCGAACAAAACAGGCAAGAGGTCGCCATGCAAATAAAAGTTGATACTCATTCTCATACTGTAGCAAGCACTCATGCTTATAGCACTGTTCATGATTATTTTGAGCAAGCAAAGAAAAAGGGATTGGAATTATTTTCCATCACTGATCACGCACCAGAAATGCCGGATTCTCCGCACCCTTGGCATTTTGGCAATATGCAGGTTTTGCCTCGAATAGTAGACGGTGTTGGGATGTTACGTGGTATTGAAGGCAATATCCTTCCGATGGATGGGGGGCTTGATGTTAATGAGCGCATGGCGTCTTTTCTCGATTTCGTTATTGCGAGTTTTCATGAGCCTGTTTTTGAACCTACAGATGAGAAAACGCATACTCGAGCACTGATCAATACCATTGAAACGGGTCGATGCCAGATAGTTGGGCATCCGGGCAATCCAAATTATCCTTTGAATTATCAAGAGGTTATTCGTGCAGCGAAAGATAATAATGTGCTGATTGAAATTAACAACAGCTCATTTTCGCATTCACGCGTTGGCAGTGAAGAAAACTGCTTACGAATTCTAGAGCTTGTTGATCAGCTTGATTGGAAAGTGGTTTTTTCTAGTGACGCTCATGTTGCCTACAGTGTTGGCAGCGTGGAAAATTGTGTCGACAAGGCGCAGAAGTCTGGGTTTCCATTTGAGCGAGTGGTTAATCGTGATGCACAAACCTTTTTACGCTTCCTCGCCGAACATGGTCGTGAGTTGGAATCTGAATTCACGCCAATTCTGGCTCGCCAATCTTAATTTAGTCAGCGCTTTTCTAAGCGCTGTACTTTCGTAGTATGTCATTGCATTAGCATCCATCCAATAATGCTAGTCTCGCGTTATTGCCTTAATCAAACACAATAACCCCTTGAATTAGCAAAATAAGGAAAAATGGATGAAGTTTTTAGTGCTGCTTTGGTCGGTGATCATCACCTCGGGGATGCTTGGTTTTTCGTCATCTGCATCTGCGGAGGCTAAAGAAAGCTTAATCGTAGAGAAAAAAATATTTGAACTCGAGACGTTTCAGACCTTTGCAGGTAAAACCATTAAACAAATTAAGCTCGGTTGGGAAAGCTACGGGGAGCTTAACGCTGATAAATCTAACGCCATCCTTATTACCCATTACTTCACAGGAAATTCCCATGCAGCAGGAAAATACAACGAAAGTGACACAACTGCGGGTTATTGGGACCATTTAATTGGCCCAGGAAAAGCGATTGATACTAATCAATATTTCGTGCTGAGTATGGACACATTAGCCAACGTAGCGATCAATGATCCTCATGTCATTACAACGGGGCCTGCCACGATCAACCCCGATACGGGTAAGCCTTATGGATTGAGCTTTCCGGTTGTGACCATTCGTGATTTTGTTAATTTACAAAAAGCGCTTATTGAACAACTTGGTATCAAAAAACTCCACGCCGTTGTTGGCCCTTCGATGGGGTCTATGCAAGCGATAGACTGGGCTGCGGCTTATCCTAATATGGTAGAAAGGATGGTGTCGGTTATTGGGACAGGCCATTTAGATGCATGGACTACCATTGGATTACATCAATGGGCGGTGCCTATTAAGCTCGACCCAAATTGGAATGCGGGTGATTACTATGGAAAACAAGCCCCTGTTGAAGGCTTAGTCGCTTCACTTAAACTGATTACACAAAATGCACTACACCCTGATTTTATTAATGAAACTAATGCTAGCTATTCGCCATTAGAAGACGCTCCATTAAATGACATTTTGGCGCAACATAGTGCGGTTAAGTGGATAGATCAACGTGCACGAAGCCGGGCATCCTTGATGGATGCAAATCATATTTTGTATTTGGTGCGGGCGTGTCAGTTATTCGTAGCGGGTCACGATGATAATTTAGAAAAGGGGTTGTCGAAGATAAAAGCGAAGACATTGTTTTTGCCGTCGGCAGGTGATTTATTGCTAATGCCTCGCTTAGCAAAAACCTCTTACGACGTGCTCAAGGCGCAAGGGAAAGACACTCAATATGCTGAATTAAAAGGGAAATATGGGCATTTAGATGGGTTTTTTGCGGTTTCACCACATGCTGAAACAATAAGAGAATTTTTGGCTAAGTAAAACGAGCTAAACTAACCGAACCGAAGCCTTCCCATAATAGTAGGGCTTCGGTTTATATGGGCGTTAGATTTGATAATCTTCCGTAATTTGGAAGTAATCTTTCGGCTCAGTGAGGAGTTCCAACCATTTGGTTTCGGAAATTGGGTGACTAAGTAAAAAGCCCTGAAAGTAATGACAGCCTCTATCCATTAAGTAAGTGAGTTGTCCTTCCTTCTCAATACCTTCTGCAACCGTCCGAATCTTCAGTGCTTTTGCCATTTCAATGATGGTGTTGACGATTGAAACGTCATCCGTGGCATCTTTAATTTCATCAACGAAATAACGATCAATTTTCAACTCATCAATGGGGAGTTCTTTCAAATAAATAAGACTAGAATATCCCGTCCCAAAGTCGTCAATTGAGAAGCTAAATCCATGGTCGGCAAGATAACTCATCTGTTCTTTAACCCTATCAACATCTTTTACTAGGGTGCTTTCGGTAATTTCGAGAATAAGGTTTTCTGCTTTAACATCCCATTCCACTAGACTTTGCATTAATTGCTGGCAGAAGTTCGGTTGCATGACTTGCTTGCCACTAATATTGATGGCGATTTTTGAGTCATTATTTCGAGATTTTAATTCGGCGAGCAGTCGGCAAGCTTGGTTAATTACCCAATTACCTAAAGAAACAATATCGCCATTTTTTTCGGCGAGCGGAATGAATTCCGCTGGTGGCATATGCCCAAGTTCCTCAGATTCCCAACGAATGAGTACCTCTGAGCACACAATATTGCCGCTTCGTGAATACTGAGGCTGAAGTTCAACATAAAACTCGTTGCGTTCCATGCCTTTCAATATTGAATGGCTAATTAGTGTTCTGCGCTCAAAGAGGGCCTTTTCTTTGCTACTTAAGCTAAAGCAACTGTTTTGCCCAAGGGCTTTGGCTCTGTGCTCAGAAAACTCTAATAAACGAATCAGTTTGTAATGATCGATTTCGGATGCCTGAATGTTCAGCGCACCTATCGACATCGTCAAATTTTGTGGATTACCTTTTAACGAGAGCTGAGAAGATACGGTTCCTTGAATGGAGTTTTCAAGCAGTTTGATTTCGCGTTCTACTGAACGGTCTCCGGGTGAAATCGGAGCGCGATACAGTAAAAAGAATGAATCAGCGACGTTTTTATACAACCGAAATGAGCGGGTCAGTACGCTTTGAATTCGGCGAGCGATTTTCTTAAGAACAAAATCCCCCGTTGTTTTTCCGTAGGTCAGGTTTATTTGGGCAAATCGGTCAATATTGAGCAGGCTACAATAAATGTTGCCATGTGCCAATTTGGCGCGAGAAAGTACATCGAGTACATCTCTTTCGAAGGAAATACGGTTCGGGAGTTGAGTCAGACTATCGAAATAGGCCAATTCATAAATTTGGTCCTTTGCCTTTTTACGTTCAGAAATATCCCGAATAATACCAATAAAGATTTTTTCGTTGCCTTGCTCAACTTCTGAAATCGAAATTTCCATTGGAAATTCTTGGCCGCCTTTGCGCTTTGCAGGCAATTCTTGGGGTTTGCCAAGAATGATATTATCGCCTTGTTCCAAGTAATTTTGCATGAAACCTTTGTGCAAAGAAGCATAAGGCTCTGACATTAAAGATGACACTTTATGCCCAACTAAGTCAGAAATATCACAATCAAACAGCCTTTCTGCGGTTTTATTTGCCGACATGATAGTGCCGTATTGGTCTGTGGTGATAATTGCGTCGTGTAGGCTATCTATAATGCTTTCTAGGTAACGGGCGTGAGAATGTTCGAATGAGTCTGCGAAATGCGACAAAGGGGACTGATCATGTTGAGTGTTAGGATCGAGATTAAATAGTCGACTAATTTCGTCATTCCAGCGTGTGAGATCGACCCCGCTTTCGTTTGAGTCGTCGGATTGCTCCAGCTGCGACATGTTTAACAGCAGGTCTGAAATCTGGCTAGAAAGTTTGTAGAGCATCGAGATGACTCGGCTGGTTGCTGAAAGCTTGTCTTTAAACAACACAGAAATAGAGCCTACCGACTCCCCTTTCGCATCACGAATAGGAACACCAATAAAGGCTGAAATATGGTTTTCTTTTAAGAATTGATCATCTGGGTGTAATTCTGTTGCGGCATTACTGATGACGCAATTTCGATTTTCAACAATTTCTTGAGAAGGCGTATTTTCGGTAACGAAACTGATGTTGTCGGTAATATTGCCTTGATGCATTAACAAGATGGTGTGTGCAATTGTTGCCCCATCTTTATCTGCTGGTTTTTTGAATCTGGCAATATAAGAAATATCGGCTTTTAGCGATTGGTGCAATTTACTCATTAAAGAATTGAGCAAATTTGTATTGCCTTGTAATTGATCAATTTTAGTTTGCTTAGTCGTATCAGTTGTTACCACAACATAACTCCACAGTCTCACAACGCGTTTTTAATGGCCTTGGCTAAAAAAATGAGAAGCCGATTTACCGACGCCCGGTTGCCGATACTAACATGAAAATTCTATGAATAAAGGTGGTAAATAATAATTAATTATAAATTTACCATATTGATTTGGCAGTGGTTTATAGAAGTGTATTGTTTTTCTTAGATTTATGTATAGAACCTGTCATATTAACTGATTTAGTGAATATTAATTCTCGTCAGGTAAACTTTATGAAGCCTTAAATTTAGGGGCATGAAGTTAGGAGGCTGAGGGACAACGCCGGTTGCGGAAAGCGATAAATTGACCTTTGTGACGGTTATTTTTCTTATCGTTTCCTTGTGACTGATTGAAGTGAATCGATTTCTTTACAGTTTTGTTACAGATTTCAGTTATTAGTTTTAATAATTGGTTATTTATTTGTCGCTTTGGCTATGTTTTTGTGTTTTTTTGGTGCTTTGCAATAAGGTCTTCCATTGCTCAATTGGCATCGGCTTGTTTAAGTAAAAGCCTTGAAAGTAGTTGCATCCATGTCGTTTTAGATAGGTTAACTGTGCCTGTGTCTCGATGCCTTCGGCGACAGTTTCAACGCCCAGTGCTTTGGCCATTTCAATAATGGTGTTAACAATAGGAATTTCGACATTTTCGTCATTGATTTCCTCAACGAAATAACGGTCGATTTTTAATTCGTTAATGGGAAGCTCTTTTAAGTAGCGAAGGCTGGAATAACCCGTGCCAAAGTCGTCGATGGAAAAGCTGAGTCCTTTTTCTGACAGTTCGAGCATTTGCTTGCGGACAAGATCGATATTTTTAACTAACGTGCTTTCGGTAATTTCCAACATAATTCGTGCAGGATTAACGTTCCATTGCTGTATTCGTTCGAGAAGCAAGGTGCCAAAATCCGGTTGCACTATTTGCTTGGCGCTAATATTAATAGCAATACGCACATCAATATTGTCATTTTGTAAGTCAGCGGCAAGTTTACACACTTCGTTAATAACCCAGTCTCCTATGATCAAAATATCACCATTTTCTTCTGCGAGACTAATAAATTCGTCGGGACTGATGAAACCTAATGCTTCGGAATTCCAGCGGATAAGTGCTTCTGACGCCTTTGGCTGCAAATCCACTGAATATTGGGGTTGCAGCATAATGGAAAATTCACCTTTTTCTAATGCGGGCAGCATGGAATAACGAATTAGAGTTTGTCTTTCATGTTGTTGCCGCGTTTGCTTATCCAGCATAATGCATTGGTTTAAACCAATCGATTTAGCTTGGTTGGATGAAAACTCTAAAAGTTGGATAAGCTTCTCGTTATCGACCTCTGCGGCTGGAATTCTCAATGAACCAATAGAGAGTGTCATAGCTTGGTGATGGGTATCAATTTCAACATCTTTCCACGCTAAACTGCTGACTTTCTTCTCTAGCCTCTTTATGCGGCGATTTATACTTTCATCTAGTGGTGATAGCGGCGTTTGATACAAAAGAAAGAAAGAGTCTGCCATGTTTCGATACAGGCGAAAGTTCATTGGAACCGTTTCTTGGATTTTCTCCGAGACTTTTTTGATAACACTGTCCCCCACACTCTGACCATAAATCAGGTTGATTTCCGAGAAGCAATCAATGTCCAGAAGCGCGCAGTAAATATCGAGTCCTGTGAGTTTGGCTTTTTTCAGAATGCCGGTAACGTCATTTTCAAAAGACCGTCTGTTTGGAAGTTGGGTTAGCGAATCATAGTAAGCTAAATTATAAATTCGGCTGATTGCTGCCTTTTTTTCGCTAATATCGCGAATGATACCAATGAAGATACGTTTGTTTTGAATATTGATTTCAGTAAGCGATAGTTCCATCGGGAACTCTTCACCGGTCAGCTTGCGAGCGGGTAATTCTCTGCCAACACCAATGATTTTTGCGTTACCCGTTGTGAGATAGTTACTAATGTACTTTGCATGTAATTTGGCGTGTGCCTTAGGCATTAATACTGTGACATTTTTATCGATAAGATCATCTGTTTTGCATTTGAAAATTCTTTCAGTGGTTTTGTTGGCAGAAATAATAACGCCAGTTTCATCCACAGTGATGACAGCATCGTTCAAATTATTAATGACTTTTTCTAAATACTGTGACGTATTTCGTTCTTGAAGTAAGAGTTGTCGCTCTTTTGTGATGTCCTCTATGGCACCATACACATGGGAGATTTTTCCGTTTTTGCGAACCACTTTTCCGGTCGTTCTTACCCATTTGAAATTGCCACTAGCATCGTTGAACTCTACGTCAACTTCGTAGTTTTTGCCTTCTTGTAGGGCATTGTTAAAACACTGCTCAATGATGGCCTTGGATGCAGGCGTGTAAAACTCAATCGCTTTTTTGGGGGTGATTGGGGTATCTATTTCTAAACCGTATATGTGGTAGGTTTCCTCAGTCCAGTGGAGCGTATTATGGACAACATCGTAAAACCAGCCTCCCGTGTTCGACATACGGCTAATTTCAGCTAGTAAATCCTGACACTCAGGATGCACACTTGGCGAAAGCGTTGACATTTATTTGTTCTCTTTGGTGCTTGAATGTTTAGATAATTCTAAAAATGAGTAAAAATACAACCTAAAGTTGATTTTAAAGACAATAGAAGCACTACTTTACATAAGAAACTTATTAAATAAGTCTATCAATACTTTGCTTATTGAACCACTGGCTTTGTGCTAAGCAACGTAACGAGCAACAAAGACTTCTGAGTTATCAGACGTACACTTGCTTCTTAATGTAAGAGTGTAAAGCAAGGTATTTAAATTAACCACAATATACGTAGAATAATAGACATTAATCTTTTCTTAAATAGTCCTATTAGGTATGTAAAGCATTAACCTTTTTATAATTTGGGATAACTAATGATGTCTTGAAAAGTGGTGGTTTCTGTTAGTGCTTGATAACCGTGGACTTGATCGCTGTAAAAACGAATCGTTTCTCCTTGTAGTAGTGTATGCCATGTATCATCGAAATACACATTGAGTTTCCCTGCGGTTACGAGAATATGTTCCAACACTCCCGGCGCATGAGGGGAGGACATTTGCTGGTGATATTCCCGTAATGTAATTTCAAATACCTCGAATCCAACGTCCTCCCGAAACGGAAAAAGAGTCGACACCTTCATTTTAGGATCATCTGGAAAGGTTTTTTCACTGGTGAGTAGATTTGGGTTGTCGGCAAAAAAAGCAGAAAAAGAGGTATTGAGTCCACTGGCAATTCTCCACAAAGTAGAAATCGTTGGGCTGGATTCTTGTCTTTCAATTTGACCTAACATGGCTTTTGATACACCCGTTAATTTTGCCGCGGCATCTAAACTTAGCTCTTGGCTCTGACGCAATTGTTTTAAGTGATTAGCGATTTGTGATTTAAAAAGTGTGTCTGACATAGTGTTGGTTCTCTTGTGCGTTATAGCGCACGATGATAATCTTGAGTTTGTGCGCTATGACGCACAGAACGAAATACTATCATTCAATTATGCGGAGTTAAATGATGCAAGGTCGACTGAATTTAAGTCATATCACAGCCGGATTTACTGCTGTTCTGGTGGGCTACACGAGCGCTGTGGTGATCATTATTCAGGTAGCGACTAACGCTGGCGCAACGCCTGAACAAATTGAAAGCTGGTTGTTAGCCCTAGGTGTGGCAATGGGGAGCACATCCATCCTATTTTCTTGGTTTTACAAAACACCAATTCTTATCGCATGGTCGACACCGGGAGCGGCAATGCTGGTTGCAGCCGTTGAACAATATTCACTTTCAACGGCAATTGGGGCATTTATTATGACAGGAGCACTCATTGCGTTAACAGGGCTAATAACCCCCTTGAGCCGCGCCTTAGAACGCATTCCTTCACAACTGGGAACGGCAATGTTAGGCGCAGTTCTAGTGCCATTTTGCATGAATGCTTTTGTGCCAGCGCAAGAGCAACTCTGGATATTCCTAGCCATGTTTATCAGTTTTCTAGTAGCGAAGTTTGTGATCCCACGCTTTGCTATGCTGGTTTTGCTTATCGTTGGTGTACTCGGAGCTTATATAAATGGTGAAATTGCCACGAATGCGATCAATCTTTCTGTTGCGATGCCAGTTTGGATGTCGCCAAAATTTGACTTGCTGGCGTTAATAAATCTTACGCTTCCGTTGTATGTCATTACTATGTTATCCCAGAATTTGCCGGGCATAACCATGATTAAAACGCATGGCTATCAGCCGCCAGTGAAGTCGGTATTAGTTGGGACGGGGGTAGCTAACATGCTATTTGCGCCTTTTGGCGGTTATAGTTTGAATTTGGCGGCAATTACCGCTGCTATCTGTATGAACGATGCCGTTGATGGTGATAGAAGCAAGCGTTATCGGGCGGCGATATGGGCTGGTGTGTTTTATCTCATTGCAGGTTTGTTTGCGACAACGGTGGTTGCCTTATTTTTAGCGTTGCCGAAATACGTATCGCAGATTTTGGCGGGATTAGCCTTGCTCGGAACATTGTTGATGTGTCTACAGACGGCATTTAAAACCCCCAAGTATCAAGAACCCGCTTTGTTTACGTTTTTGATTACGTTATCTGGCGTGTCGATTTTCGGAGTTAGCGCCACGCTGCTTGGTCTGCTTGTTGGTTTGGTTTATCTGCGCTTTGTAAAAGTTTAGCAGCCGCAGGAGCGCGGCTGTCGCATCGGTCATTAAAGCACTGCTTCTAGTGTACCTGTTAGCATGACCAATTTTAGTTCTTGGCGTAACGTTGACACTTTTGCTTCGATTGCTGAGAGCCTCGCCCGACCTGCGGCAATTTCCCGAGAGTTGAGTAAGAATTGGTCTGAATCACCGGCATCAAAGCGGATTTTTTCTTGCTCAGCTAAACGTTTCGCTAAGGTCGACTGCTCTTCAAACATTTGGCTGAGTTGTTTTAATGTAGACAACTGTTGCAAGTTCATTCGAATATCGACCGTAAGGCGTTCAAAAAGTGCTTGTTTCTGGTATTCAATTTCCTGCACTTTGGCTTTGGCTGCGGTACGTTCGGCCGAGGCTTTACGCCTTTCTAATGGCATGGAAAAATTGAGCCCTAAGTAAGACTCGGTGCCGTCCAAAGATTGGCTGCCTGAGCCAAAATCTCTTGCGACTTTCACTTCCAAATCCAACTTAGGCAGGTAAGCGTTTTCAGCGAGTCGTGCTTTGTTTTCCGCCAATTGTAGCTCAGCTTTAAGATCTTGAATTGCTGGATGTGATTCCACCCACGCTTCAATGTTGAGTTGTGATAAATGTTTTTCGAATAACGGCCAGCCTATATCGTTTGGCACTTTCCATTGGGATGTCATAGCAGAGGCGTTCACGGCGCCTGACGACGTTGGTTGACGCCAGAAATAGCTTAAATTGAGTTGGGCGGCAACTAGCTTTTGTTGTGCCTCGTTTAAGGCAATTTGCCTTGATAGCAAAGTCGTTTCGAACTCACTTAAACTAATCGAAGCTTTATCGCCATTTCTCACGCTACTTTCAATTCCTTTGCGACGGGCTTTTGCTAACTGCACAAGCTCGGACAATGTGTTCACTTGCGCAGCCGTTTCGTACCAATCTAAATAGGCATCAATGCCATCGTAAATAAGCTTATTGCGTTTCAACCGTTCTTCATTTAAGCCCTGCGCCAGAATAGCTTTAGCGTTGGATAAACCAAGGCGCCGCTTGTCGGTATCTCGGTTTTGCAGTAAAGAAAGTTTTAAGCCAATACTGCTTTCTCCAGCAGTTTGCGTATTCAATTCATTCTCGTAAATGGGGAAGTCACCATTACCATAGCGATAGCGCCCAATTAACTCTGCGTTGGCAAAAGCGAGAGGTTTGACTACCGACTGAGACAAGTATTTGCCATGATAATAACCTGAAGTACGAATATAAGATTCCTGCTCCAGTCTCAAATCAAACTCACCTTGTGCTCGTTGTTCTGCCGTTTGCGCTTGTTTCCGTTTAGCAATAGCGGCTTGAATACTTGGGTGATGTTCGCGAATCGATTCCACTAATTCTGGGATGGTTAAAGCATAACCTTGAATCGTGACAAGAAAACACAGCCCCAGAACGAGCAGGAGCTTTAACGATAAACGCATATTCAGTTCCTTACTTTTGTTGTTCCGCATTCACCGGCGGGAAGTTGTTTAACTGTCGCCATAGTTCATAACCTAGCGTGACTTCTTCTAGCAATATCCAGCCTCGAACCCGGCTACCGAGTCGTGCGTATTTCTGTTCCGGCCAAGGATGTTCCTCAGCATCTTCTTTTACCCAAACTCTGAAACGGCCTTGTTCATCGGCGATTGGCTCAACAAATTCGACTTCGCCGGAAAAGGTACCAATTGCTGTGGAAGGCCAACCACTGAATTGAAACACTGGCCAACCGTCGAATTGCAGTCGCACCTTTCTACCTTCTTTAACCAAAGGTGCATCTAAGCCATTAACGGTGAGTACCACTGAGCGCTGCACCTCTTCAGGTATAAAAGAGGCTAATACATCACCAGCTTTAACACGGGTTGAATTACCCGCAGATAATAAACGTACAATAATGCCGCTTTGCGGTGCTGTTTTGGTTTGAATGGATTGACGCGCTTTCGATACTTTAACTTTGTTCAAATCGGCGGTGGTTTTCGCGGCCTTAGCTCGCAAATCGTCTAGTTTAAGTTGTACCTGCTCCACATCGCGCTTGGAAACTAATCCTTCTTTTAACAGTTCTCGGCGACGTACTAAGTCTTGCTCGGTTGTACGAATAGCCGAAAGGTTTGCCTTTTGTTGCTGTTCAATGGCGTTTAGTTGTGCATCAAGTCGGGCAATGAGTTCCTGATCCGCATCAATCAAGGTAACGATAGGATCCCCCGCTTTTACGGTATCTCCTTCTTTTACATGCCATTGCTGAATCTGGCCTTCTACTAGCGCTGAAATGGCTTGGATACGATCTTGTGGGCTTAGTGAGCTAACCGAACCTGTGCCGTAAGCGGTTTGTATCCAAGGAGTAAAGCGCAAAAACACCAAAGTCACGACGATAAAAAGCAGGAGCAGTCGGGTAACAATACGATCAGTTCTGGGCACTTGAATGTTGTTAAGTGACGTAATCGTTTCCAAATAACGTTTTGCCGCATTATTCATTGTGACCTCCTTGGCTCAATTGATTCGACACCGTTTTTACTCCTTCTGGGTCGATGCACCAATTCATTACACCATCGAAGTAGTCCGCTTTAGGGTGATTCGTGAAATACAGAATACTGAAGGGTTGCGACTCCAAAATCGACAAAATATGCTTCAGTAACGTGGTTGGAATGTTGTCGAAATGTTGGTTTAAAACTACTACTTTCGGTTTCGATAAAATGGCAGCAGCCAACTTCAACAGAAGCAATTCGGCGGGTTGTAATGGCGCACCCAAAGCCGACATTTTGGTATCTAACCCCTCAGGTAAACAGTGAATAACATGTTGCAAACAGACAAGCTCAATAACGTCATGCATTTGTGTAATTGAAGCCTCGGGAGCAGCCATACGAAGGTACTCCTTAATGCTGCATTCCACAATTAGGGAGCGATCGATGGAAACAATTGCTTGTCTGAGTTTATAAAGGTCGTAATCAGATAGTGCGTGTTTTCCTAAACGTAACATGCCTTGTTGTGGGTTTGAGTATTGTTTTAGTACCTTAATAAACCCTCGTTGTATCCAGCTTTGGTCTGTGACCACAAACTTTTTTACACGGGCATCAAGATTAAAGTTGATTTCAAAAGTGTGGTTCAAGTGGGTCAACAGCAAGTTTTGGCAGTTTAGAGAGGAGCTTTCAGGGATAGAAACTCGGTCATCTTGTAGGTTTTCCTGTGGGATTTTTAATGCATGACCAATTTTGTCGGCGGCTCCATACATTTCGTAGTAAAGCTTTAAGTAGTTGGTGAATTGAGAAATCCCAAAAAACACAGCCGACATAATAAGCTCAGCGGCTACGAGTTGACCAATAGAAAGCTGCCCTTGCACCACAAGCCAACCACCTAAACCAAGTAAAGTTGCACTGGCTAATGCATACAGAAGTAAGTACATCACCACTTGAGAAAAGGTGAGTTTGAAATGACGTTCATGGTTATGGATGTAATGGCTAATTAATGCCTCGGTTTTCGCTCCTGCATAGTCTAAATGACGGCTGGATTTGAAAAATTCATGTGCCGATGAAATATCGTCCAACCATTTTGCCGTTGAGTATTTGGCATGGGAAAGGTCAATTGCCGTGCGTTTAGCTCGGTTGCCCCACACTTTCCAAACACTGTACATCATCAGCACAATCATCACATTTAAGGCGAACAACATTGGGTGATAAAACGATACCAATGTAAATCCCACAAGCATTTGTAACACCAAAGCGAAGCCATCTACCATCAGTGTTGGTAAGTTCTTTTGAAGCGTAAAGATGTCGAAATAACGTTGCGTGATGGTCGTATTACGCCGACTATCGAAGAAAGAGTGTGGCGCGAGAATGGTTTTCAAACTTAGCTCTGAAGTAAGGCGAGCGTACACTCGGCGCTCATAATATTCCATTACCCGAGTACGAAGCGCGCTAAGTGAAATAGAAATAAGAAGTGTGGAAAACAACACAACAGCAAGGATGATGACTGCCCGAGGTGAGCCAATATTAGCAATAGTATTGATGAGTGTTTGCACGGCGATAGGCACTGCGAGCGTTAAAAGGCCAATGGCAAGCCCGTATACGACGGCGGCGTTAATATACCCAGCTTCAGGTCGAATCAAGTCGACCAACATTTTATGCACTTGTTTCAAATTAACAGTTTCACCTGACACGGTTTGGTCTCCAAGTTAGATTGCGGGGCAAACTTTACTCAAGATAACAGTAAACTTATATCTGATTTATTGTGTCTTTAGCTTCGAAAATATCTGATTGTTATGACGTGTGTTGTGGCGATTAAAAATGACGCTCATGCGGACTCCGTTGCATTTTTCTATCGTTAAAGTGGTTATTTTCACCTAATAAACGAAAATTGAATAACTTTAAATTTCAATTACTAAATGTCGCCATTTGCATATTGGTAGTATTTTTTATCTTTGATAAGTCTTAAAGCCTTTCCTACACTCACGTTATCTGATAGGTCTTCTAGCGTTTTACTATGACATTACAATCGATAAGATTCAAAATGATGGTGCCAATTATTTTTCTCGCACTGATTACGGCTTGCTTACTTTTGTTGATGGTTTTTGTGACGAAGATACAAGAAAACACATTAAGAATGCATGCCGAAAACTATTTCGAGGCGATGGCAAAAGTGTTAAACGCTGATAGAGACTTGTATCAGGCCCGTTTGGCTCAAGAACAAATATTATCGAAACAAAGCGATTTGACCACGGTTAAAAAAGAGTTTGAAGAAAATGCTCAGCAAGTGTTTGATAGGTTTCATCAGTATCGTGAGTTCCTCCGTTCTGCGCCACTGATTTTAAAAAGATTTTCCAATTTCGATGATACTTTCAAAGCATGGTTTGATGCCAGCAAAAGGTTTCTGGATTCAGCTCACGGCAGCGTTGAGTTAAGTGAACGCTTTCTTATATTGGATGAGACTTTCATGGAAATTCGCGGAATGTTGGACAAAGCTGGAGAAGACTTACGTACCCATGCCCGCGAAGTGGAAAAAAGGAAAGGCGGAATTAAAGATATCGAGCGCTATGTTGAAGCTATTACCGAAGTATTAAATGCGGATAGAGACATTTATCAAGCAAGGTTAGCGTTGCAAAAAATAGCGAATGGTGTGGGAGACTTTGACGTTAATAACGCACTTTTCCATGAAAATGCGCAACAGGTTATCCGACGTTTTAATGCATATCGATATCATTTGTCATCCGAGCGTTTTTTGATTGATGAATACAGCAAATTCGATGATTTATTTAATCAATGGTATCAAGGTAATAAAGAATTACTTAGCTCTGGAGAGAGTCAAAGTAGAAAGATGTTGTCGAAAGAGTTCATCGCTGCCGATGAGAGCTTTGCCGTTTTACGTCAAATTCTGGACGAAGCCGGTGAGGCTATTAGGGAGCATGCCAAGACAGAGGAAGATAGGGCGTCCGCTAAAATTGAAAAGATGAAGAAGGGGGCGATGACTGTGATTTCTATTGCCTTTGTTGTTGCTTTGTTTTTCGGTTATTTGATTCCTAGAAGGATTACTCAAGATGTTGATGATATGTGCATAAGAATTAGGGAAATAGCCGAAGGAGATGGCGATTTAACGCAGCGCATTGATTCAAAGTCGAAAGACGAGATTGGCGATTTGGCTCGAGAATTTGACGCTTTTGTTGAACGATTACGTAGCATTATTAGTAACATTAGTGAGCAGTCACTTGCTCTTGGAAGCACCACCGAATCACTGAATGAAGTGTCTGAGCAAGCAGGAGGTATTACTGAAGCGTTAGTGACTGCCTCTGAGTCTATTGTTAGCGCAGGCAATCAAATGAGTATGTCGAATCAGCAAATGGCGGAAACGGCAAAAAATACTGCCACTGAAGCGGATAGCTCAAACCAGCTAACTAAACAAGGCATGGATGCGGTGCGTTCTTCTTCGCAGTCAATTGAAAACCTTGTTGCTGATATTGAATTAACCCTGACCAGAGCAACGGAGTTAGAAAAAAGCTCGGAAGCCATTGCTTCGGTGTTGGAAGTGATTCGCAATATTGCTGAGCAGACAAACCTACTTGCGCTAAACGCTGCTATAGAAGCGGCGCGAGCTGGAGAACAGGGTAGAGGTTTTGCTGTGGTGGCTGATGAAGTACGTACTTTGGCTACGCGAACCCAACAAAGTACCGATGAAATTGAAAGTATGATCGAGCAATTGAAAAGTAACGTGGCGGGGTCATCACACTCTATTCAAAATTGTAGAGCAAACGCCACCGATACGGTGTCTAGCTTTGAAGGGGTAAGCCGTGTGTTTAACGACCTTAACATCTCCTTCCAGAAGGTGCAGGAAATGGCGGCACATACCTCCCAAGCCACACAAGAGCAGTCGGAAGTGGCTGACTCAATTACTCAAAATCTAGTGTCGTTGAAAGAACAAACCGATGGTGTTGAAGAGATGTCGGGCCAGATAAAGTCTCAGTCTCGCGAATTATCCCAGTTATACCGCCGCTTGAGTCAACAAGTAGGTAGCTTTAAAACGTAATAGTGTTTTTGCCCCATTTCTTATATTGTCGACAAAATGACTGGCAGAACATTATTGATTTGTCAAGTATTCCAGTACAAAACGTCAAGTTCATACCTGTGAACACGCTCTTTCCTCGCGATTGCTTTGGCAGCTCTTTGGAATTTATCGCTATCATTCTTAACCAAATGAATTATTTTAAATTCGCCACTTGGTAACCCTGATGGTGAGTTTGCTTTTATTCTTTTAACTATTTGACTGTCTAGTGGAACTTCTAAATATTCTTCAATATTGGATAGGTTGTAAAAGTCGTTAATGTCTTTGTTCATGGCACAAAGTCGTAAGTAGATGTTTATGACTTTTCTAGCCGCTCCCCAATTTGGAGTAAGAGTCTTTGGGTTAGGTAATTGTTCGGATAACTCAATTGTTTTGGAGTCAATAAGTTCTAGGAAACCTTTCCTGCTTAAATTAGAAATGTTCTTAAGCTCAAAGGATTCTTTAAGATAATCTCTGCATCGATCAACCTGTCCTTTTGTGGACTGACTCCTTAACGTCGAGCCGCCAACACATGCAATACAAAGGTGTATTCTTAGCTTTTCAATCCACTTTTTTTTAGCAATTCTATTAATTACAGCCCATTTCTTTTTAACAATTTTCTTTGGCATAACGGATTTTTTGATTAAATTTGTTGGACACTAGAAATTGGGCATAAAAAAAGGATGCCGCTGTTTCCAACTGCATCCTCTTTACTGTCTACATTTCTGTCTACAGTGGTTTGTAACTCTTTGATGTTAAAGAGCTAAAAACGGATAGGCTGACTACATCATGCCGCCCATGCCACCCATTCCGCCCATGCCGCCCATATCAGGCATTGCAGGTGCGTCGTCTTTCTTAGGTGCATCAGCAATCATTGCTTCAGTTGTGATCATCAAGCTTGCGATTGATGCTGCGAACTGAAGTGCAGAGCGAGTTACTTTAGTTGGGTCAAGGATACCCATTTCTAGCATGTCGCCGTAAGTGTCGTTGCCAGCGTTGTAACCGTAGTTGCCATCGTTAGCTTTAACTTGGTTAGTAACAACAGAGCCTTCTGCGCCCGCATTTTCAGCGATTTGACGTAAAGGCGCTTCCATTGCACGAAGTGCCAATTTAACACCGTGAGTTTGGTCTTCGTTTTCGCCTTGAAGGTCAGCTAATTTAGACGCTGCGCGGACTAGTGCAACACCACCGCCAGCTACTACGCCTTCTTCAACCGCAGCACGAGTTGCATGAAGTGCGTCTTCTACGCGATCTTTCTTCTCTTTCATTTCAACTTCTGTTGCTGCGCCAACTTTAATAACCGCTACACCGCCAGAAAGTTTCGCTAAACGCTCTTGAAGTTTTTCTTTGTCGTAGTCAGAAGTTGACTCTTCGATTTGACCTTTGATTTGAGCACAACGACCTTCGATAGCATCTTGCTCGCCTGCACCGTCAACAACAGTAGTGTTGTCTTTGCTGATAACAACGCGTTTTGCTGTGCCTAAGTCTTCTAGTTGTACCTTTTCCAGCTCAAGACCGATTTCTTCAGAAATCACTGTACCGCCAGTTAATGTAGCGATGTCTTGTAGCATGGCTTTACGACGGTCGCCAAAGCCCGGCGCTTTAACGCCAGCAACTTTTACGATGCCGCGCATGTTGTTAACAACCAATGTTGCTAGTGCTTCGCCTTCGATGTCTTCAGCGATAATCAATAGCGGCTTAGACGCTTTTGCAACGCCTTCTAACGTTGGTAGCAATTCACGGATGTTAGAGATTTTTTTGTCAACCAATAGGATGAACGGGTTGTCTAGTTCAACAGTGCCGTTGTCTTGGTTGTTGATGAAGTAAGGAGAAAGGTAGCCGCGGTCGAACTGCATACCTTCTACAACATCAAGCTCGTTTTCAAGGGCTTGGCCTTCTTCAACAGTGATAACGCCTTCTTGACCTACTTTGTCCATTGCATCTGCAATGATGTTACCAATCTCTTCGTCGGAGTTAGCTGAAATAGTACCTACTTGCGCGATAGACTTGTTGTCTGCACAAGGCGTAGACAATGTTTTAAGCTGTTCAACCGCTGCGGCAACGGCTTTGTCGATACCACGCTTAAGGTCCATTGGGTTCATTCCAGCGGCAACTGATTTTAAACCTTCTGTTACGATAGATTGTGCAAGAACGGTTGCAGTAGTTGTACCGTCACCAGCTTCGTCGTTCGCTTTAGACGCAACTTCTTTAACCATCTGTGCGCCCATGTTTTCGAACTTGTCTTCTAGTTCGATTTCTTTAGCGACTGATACACCATCTTTAGTGATAGTAGGGGCGCCGAATGATTTATCCAGAACAACGTTACGGCCTTTAGGACCAAGGGTAACTTTAACTGCGTTTGAAAGGATGTTTACGCCGTTAAGCATTTTTGCGCGAGCGTCATCAGAAAAACGTACTTCTTTAGCTGCCATTATTTAAATTCCTCTAAATTCTTTTAAAACTGAAAAAATTCGACTTATTCAACGATTGCTAGGATGTCGTTTTCACCCATGATGAGCACTTCTTCACCATCTAATTTTTCGGTTTTTACGCCGTAGCCGTCGTTGAAGATTACGATGTCGCCGACTTTCACATCTAACGCACGAACTTCGCCATTTTCTAAAATGCGGCCATTGCCTATTGCAATAACTTCACCACGAGTAGATTTTTCCGCGGCAGAGCCAGTCAAAACGATACCACCAGCAGATTTAGTTTCTTGCTCTTGGCGCTTGACGATAACGCGATCGTGTAAAGGACGAATTGCCATTTTTTCAATCTCCTGAAATATGCAATTTATTTGATAAAAATAAAGTGACGTAATGTCAGTTCTACGAATAAAACCGACTCAAAATTTGTTTGCAGCCATATCTGGGGGCTATACCGGTTATATCAAGTATTTTTTTGAAAAAAATCTAAGCTTTTTTCTAAGTTGTTTTGTGAAACAAGAAAAAATAGTTTGAAAACGCTGAATTAATGGAAGAGTTCAGACATTCTCGCGGGTTCAATATTTATGATCGCGAGATGAGCTTGACTCGCGTGAACCGCGCAGCCGGGCTCGCGATTCGGCGTCGGATTTGTCAGTATATTCTCCTTCAAACGTATCGCCGTTATCGCTGTGATTATGCTCAAAGGGGTTATGGTTAGATTGCGAGTTGTTTTGTTCAAATGGATTATGCTGTTGATGGAATTGATAGTGGCTATGTACTTTAAATTTACTCAACAACGCATGGCTGACCCA
This sequence comes from Alteromonas sp. a30, assembly GCF_026788005.1. Classification (GTDB taxonomy): domain Bacteria; phylum Pseudomonadota; class Gammaproteobacteria; order Enterobacterales; family Alteromonadaceae; genus Paraneptunicella. Next base: position 125,088 of record NZ_JABEPE010000003.1, on the reverse strand, counting down.
TTTGGCAAAAAATGGGCGAGTCATTGGGAGAGAAAAAAGAAAGCCGATGGTGTCGGTAACAAAGCCGGGTGTGACCAGCAGTACACCAGCAACGAGCAGTAGTAAGCCTTCAGCAACTTCTTGACTGGGTATTTGCCCTTGCTGCATTTTAGTTTGGGCGTTGAGATAGGTTTGCAACCCTTGTTGACGTACTAAGGTAGCACCTAAAAAGGCGGTGATGATGACAATGCCGACGGTGTTCCAGCCGCCAATAATGCCGCCTACTTGAAGTAGCAAAGCAATTTCAATAATTGGCATAATGGCAAACAATAAAAACAACTTACCCAAAACGTACTCTCTATTAATACTTAATAACCCAATGCAGAATATGTTGGGGCTGATTTGGCTTTTCCCGCCGATATTATGTATCAAATCGTGACAAATTTCCTGAGTAGACACAACCTTTATCGGGCTTTCTTCTTATTATTAAAGGGTTAAGATAATGGGGCAAAGCGCTACGACTGGACCAAAGTACAGAGTAATTTAGGTTTGGAAAATTTTTAACCTAAAAGGCTTCTGTGTTAATCTGTATTGAGTTTATGGCTCTTAAAATGAGAGCATAGCCTGATTTCTGCCACGTTAAATTCAAGGAGGATTTACCCCAATGTGTAATTACAGTGAAACTTCTGCATGGCTCTGTCAGAATCACTTATTATCTGACCCCATGAAATACTCTCGAAGCCTAACAGGTCAATAGGAGCAGTTATGACAGACTTATGTGTGATTTTGTGTACATGTTCTGGCGTAGAAGAAGCTAAGAAACTAGCAAGAATGGCGCTTGAAAGCCGTTTTGTAGCATGTGTAAATGTCATTCCTGAAATCACTTCCATGTATTGGTGGGATGATAATATTCAGGAAGATAATGAATGCCAGCTTGTTTTTAAAACACAAAAAAACCATGCAGAAAAACTCTACGATGTTATTCGCTCAGAACATTCATACGACACAATCGAGTGGGTTGTGTTAGATGTCGAAAGAGCGAGTGATGAATACGCAGATTGGATGAGAAGTGCTATCAGATGAACGAAATGACCCGATTATTCACAAATTTCCTATTTGTAATTTTAACGGCTGTAAGCTTTCAGGTGTCAGCCCAAGAAGGCGGTTTTGGTGCGGATTTGTTTTCTCAAGAACCGCAGTTTTTACCTGTCGATGAAGCTTTTCGTTTTGACTTTGCACAAAATGGTAATGAGCTAACACTCAGTTGGGAAATTGCGGATGGTTATTACCTGTATAAAAAGCAATTTAAAACCGTTGTCAAAAAAGCCAAAATTGGCGAACCTACTTTCCCAGAAGCAGAGCAGGTAGAAGATGAATATTTCGGTATATCCGATGTGTTTTTTCATCAAGCCGATATTCAATTTCCCATCTTCGAAGCGGTCGATGACAGTGTTGTTAAAATCCGTTACCAAGGTTGTGCAAAAGCTGGCTTATGTTATCCACCTACCACAAAGGTTGTTTATTTATCTGAAGTTGAAGCGAGTGGAGAATATGCATCTTCAACTTCAACCAATGCGGATGCAGAAGATTCGCACAGTGGGTCAACTTCAGTAGAAAGTGACGAGACAGTTTCTCAGCAGTTTGAACTGTCGAATATGTTATCCAATAACGATAACTTAGTTGTGACATTGTTGCTTTTCCTTGCATTAGGCGTAGGTTTAGCCTTTACACCGTGTGTGTTTCCTATGTACCCCATTATTTCCGGCATTGTGTTAGGTCAGGGGAAAAGTTCCAGTGCGCGTCAAACGTTTAGTCTGTCCTTTGTTTACGTACAAGGTATGGCGCTAATGTATTCTATATTGGGATTGGTTGTGGCCAGTGCAGGAGTGCAATTCCAGGCGGCGTTGCAGCACCCAGCAATTCTTATCGTACTTATTGTGGTCTTTGCATTGTTAGCGTTGGTCATGTTTGGTGCGTATGAGCTTCAGCTCCCTTCTAGCTGGCAAGTCAAATTAAACGAAATTAGCAATAAGCAAAAAAGCGGTAGCTACGCTGGTGTGTTCATGATGGGAGCTATTTCTGGTTTAGTTGCCTCTCCATGTACGACTGCGCCGTTGACGGGTATTTTGCTTTACATTGCACAAAGTGGAGACCTAGTTTTAGGCTTCTCTGCGCTATATGCGTTGAGTTTAGGTATGGGGATTCCATTGATTGCTTTTGCTGTGACGGGCGGCAAGTTGCTACCTAAAGCAGGTGGATGGATGAACATTGTGAAGGTTACTTTCGGCTTTATGATGTTAGTCGTTGCCTTGGTGTTTGTAGAGCGTATGTTCAGCAACCTATGGACAGATTTAGCGTGGTCATTACTTGGGCTTGCAATGTTCTCTTATTTCTATGTTATGAACTCTGGCAGTGCAACTTCTTTATGGAAAGGGATACGGGCTTTCGTCATTTTCTTAGGTTTGTTTGCCTCGGCTATGTATGGCTATAAAACCTTGTTCCCCTCGACTGCTTCTGTATCTCATAGCAGTGAAGGCAAAGCCTCATTATATGCTGAGTTTGATTTGGTTAAGAACTTAGCAGACTTTGAACAAAAAATGCAGGAAGCCAACGCCGAGGGTCGATATGTGATGATCGACCTTTACGCTGACTGGTGTGTAGCGTGTAAAGAATTTGAAAAGTACACCTTCCCTGAGCCGGATGTGCAAGATGCACTCGGTAATGCGTTGTTGCTTCAGATTGATTTAACCGATAACACGCCAGAAAGCCTTGAGTTCCAAGAGGCGTTTAATGTACTTGGTTTACCGACGATTATGTTCTTTGATAAACAAGGAAAAGAAATCGGTAAGGCGCGAGTGACCGGTTTTATGGATGCTGAACGTTTTGCTAACCATGTTAATAAAACATTTTATGACTAGCGTATCGTCGCTTTTACCGCTGGAAATAAATCAATAAAAGCGCTTTTGCCTAATGCCAGTCAGTTAAGTTGACTGGCATTTTTGTTTTTATACTGTTGTTGCTTCGGTCTCAATAAAAGCTTTATCGACAATGGCAGGATCGAGAAGTGACTCAGCGCTAAGCCTAATCTTACTATTATCGTGTACCGAATATTTTGTCTCCTGCATCACCAACGCCAGGGATAATATAGCCGTGTTCATTTAGGTGATCATCAATTGCTGCCGTGTAAATATCCACGTCTGGGTGGGCATCAGTCACGGCTTTTATTCCTTCCGGGCAGGCCACCAACACTAAGCAAACAATATTTTCACAGGCTTTGTCTTTTAGCAGCTGAATTGTCGCGTTCATAGTACCGCCGGTAGCGAGCATGGGGTCGATCACCAAGGCTGTACGTTGTTGTACATCTTTAATAATTTTATCGAAGTAAGCAACGGGCTGAAGCGTTTCTTCGTCGCGATATAATCCAACGACACTAATTTTGGCGGTTGGAATAAGGTTCATCACGCCATCAAGCATACCTAGGCCAGCGCGAAGGATAGGAACAAGTGTAACGGTCTTTCCTTGGATGCGCTTGACGGTGATAGGGGTACCTTGCCATCCTTCAATTTCCACTTCTTCCGTAGGCAAGCTGCGAGTGGCTTCATAAGTGAGTAAGTTGCCAACTTCATTTGCCAGCTCTCGGAAGCTTTTAGTGCTGACATCTTTCTCTCGCATGAGACTGATTTTATGTTCTATAAGAGGGTGTTGTATGTGAAATACTGCCACGAATATCTCCGTTTCTGTTTTTTATTCTGGAATGCGCAATTATAGAGCGCTCAATTCTTTTAATAATTTCGTTGAAAAAAGGGTAAACCCCAAAATTTTCGTAAGAAGGGTGCCAACTTCGTTCATTTAACGTTGAAATGTTCTCGTAATGCAAGTTTTGAGCATCAATTAAGCGCTTCTTAGTTTACAGTTGTTGCCAATGTGAGGCGGAAAATAAGATAAAGTAGGGTAAAAAAACTGCATTTGAACACATTGCACTTCGCCTTCATCTATGAAATAGTAAAACTTTGTGCTTAACATCGCAGATAAGACCAGTATTTTGCTGTAATTTATCAGAATGTTTCTATAATAGCTTTTTATTGGAAATTATCCCTCTGTTGTTAGTCAGATTCTCTCTTTTGTGAATTTTGGCTGCATTAAAGGGAATATCCACGCAAAGTTTGCTAATTTCGCGGAGTTTTATGAATATTCTATTGCTCAATGGGCCGAATTTGAACATGCTTGGAAAGCGTGAACCGACTATTTATGGTTCTCAATCGCTCGATGACATTGTTTCCGGCTTAACCGAGATGGCAAACAGCTTTGGGGCGAGCTTGTTTCATTTACAAAGCAATGCTGAGCACCAATTAATTGACAGAATTCACGACGCAATGGGCAATATTGATTTCATCATTATTAACCCCGGAGCCTTTACCCATACCAGTATTGCAATTCGGGATGCGCTGTTAAGCGTTAGCATCCCTTTTATTGAAGTTCACCTTTCCAATGTTCACGCCCGAGAGCCATTCCGTCAGCATTCTTATTTGTCTGATGTGGCTCAAGGTGTCATTTGTGGATTGGGTGCTCAAGGGTATGAGTTTGCATTGCAGGCAGCGGTTAAGCAGCTGTCTGATGCGTCTTAGTTAAAACAATAATTTTTATGTGAGTTAATAGTTTATGGATATTAGAAAAATTAAAAAGCTCATCGAGTTAGTTGAAGAGTCTGGCATCGCTGAGTTAGAAATCACTGAAGGTGAAGAATCTGTACGCATTAACCGCTATAGTTCCGCACCGACAATGGCGGCTCCCGTCGCTATGCAACCTCAAATGGCCCCGGCGCCAGCGCCAGCCGCACCTGCTGCGCCAGCCGCTGAGTCTGGTGAAAGCGCTCCTGCGGAACCTGCGGGCCACATTGTCCGCTCTCCAATGGTGGGTACTTTCTACCGTGCTTCCTCCCCTGGAGCAAAAGAGTTTGTTCAAGTCGGTGATCGCGTGAATGTCGGCGACACTTTATGCATCGTTGAAGCAATGAAAATGATGAACCAAATTGAATCTGATAAAGCGGGCGTGGTGAAAGAAATTTTAGTCAATAACCAAGACCCTGTTGAATTCGATCAGCCATTGTTTGTCATCGAATAACCGGGTGGTTACATGTTAGATAAAGTTTTAATTGCTAACCGTGGTGAAATAGCACTTCGGGTTTTACGGGCTTGTAAAGAGCTTGGAATAAAAACCGTAGCTGTGCATTCCTCCGCGGATAGAGATCTTAAGCATGTTCTATTAGCAGATGAGTCAATCTGTATTGGTAGAGCACCTGCAACCGAGAGTTACCTTAACATTCCCGCGATTATTGCTGCGGCAGAAGTCACGAATTCTATTGCGATTCACCCCGGTTATGGCTTTTTATCGGAAAATGCAGATTTTGCTGAGCAAGTGGAAAAGAGCGGTTTCATTTTCATTGGACCGAAAGCCGAAACCATTAACTTGATGGGCGATAAAGTGTCGGCTATCGAAGCGATGCGTAAAGCCGGCGTACCATGTGTTCCTGGGTCTGATGGCCCATTAGGACCAGATGGTGACGTTAATAAAACTATCGCAAAACGTATTGGTTATCCGATTATTATTAAAGCTGCTGGTGGCGGTGGTGGTCGTGGTATGCGAGTGGTTCGTGAAGAAAAAGAACTGCTTGAATCTATTGCTACGACGAAATCAGAAGCCAAGGCCGCCTTTAATAATGATGTGGTTTACATGGAAAAATTCCTTGAAAACCCAAGACATATCGAGATTCAGGTGCTATCCGATGGACAAGGTAGCGCTATCTACTTAGCCGAGCGTGACTGTTCTATGCAACGTCGTCACCAAAAAGTGGTAGAAGAAGCGCCTGCACCGGGAATTACACCGGAAATGCGTGTTCGTATCGGTGAGCGCTGTTGTAATGCGTGTGTTGAAATTGGCTATCGTGGAGCCGGAACATTCGAGTTCTTGTATGAAAACGGTGAATTCTATTTCATCGAAATGAACACGCGTATTCAAGTAGAGCATCCTGTAACCGAAATGATTACCGGTGTGGATTTGATTAAAGAACAGCTTCGTGTAGCTGCGGGTTTGCCTTTATCTATTGAGCAATCGGAAATTCGTATTAGTGGTCACGCAATTGAGTGTCGAATTAATGCAGAAGACCCACAAACTTTCATTCCCTCTCCGGGAAAGATTACCCATTTCCATCCTGCTGGTGGTTTAGGTGTTCGCTGGGATTCACATATTTATTCTGGCTACTCCGTTCCACCTTACTACGATTCAATGATCGGTAAGCTTATCACTTATGGTGAGAGTCGTGACGTCGCTATTGCACGTATGCGCCATGCATTAGATGAATTGGTTGTTGATGGTATAAAGACCAATATTCCACTGCAAAAACGCATTATGTCGGACCAAAATTTCCGTAATGGTGGAACCAACATCCATTATTTAGAGAAGAAATTAGAAACTGAAAAATAGCTTCTAATTTGGTCATATAAAGACTGACTTAAAAAACTGTGCCTTCGTGCACAGTTTTTTTATGCGTGATACTCTTGCCGAGATTTTTAACCGGATAATCTGTTTGTTTGAGCTGTGAATTCAGTTATCCGATTTATTTTGGACTAAGAGTGATACTTATGAAATTCATATATTCAATTTTGGCGCTTGGCGCATTACTCATTCAAACAAGCGCTTTTGCGGATAACCTCTATCAAGTTACTTTGTTAAGAGCGGCGCCAGGAAACCTTCCCTCTTTAATTGATGAAGTGAAACACCAAAAGCGTAAACAAAACGGCAACATAGTGATTATGCGCCACAGTCAAGGTGATCATTGGGACTTAATGTTACTTTCACCTGCAAGCGAAACGTTACCTAAGCCTCATCGCTACGATTCATTAGCCGACTTCCAACATGATTTCATTGCGCAAACGGGTGCTAATTGGAAAGCAGTGAAACAAAAGGCAGATGATGCAGGCTTGTTTCATATAGAAATGTTCAGAGCCGCAGCCGGTAAACATCAAGCGTTATTGGAAGAACGTCATATGGAAAATGATTACTTAGTGAAAACGCAGCGTAAAGCGAACATTATTTTTGTGACTCGTTTTGGTAGTGATTACGATAATTTTTCTGTCGGATTCTACAAGGACATGCAAGCGTTCGCAGCTAACCCTGACTTGCCCGCAGAAGCGTTTGAAAAGGCTGCGAAAGACGCAGGGTTTGCCGCTCGCTCAGACATTGGCTTCCACTTAAGACGTTACCTTGTCGGTCACAACGATACGTTGGCCACGCAAGTGAAGTAATAGGAAGGCAAAGCGCATTTTATGTACAACAAAGCCAGCGAATAAGCTGGCTTTTTCACTCAGTCCTAGCGTACTGCCAATTTAAGCGGTAGCTTCAGTGATAGGCGCAGAGGTCAATAAACGCTTATAAAGGAACAAGGCAATGGTCAGAATCGCAATGGGAACTAACATAAAATAGAACGCGGTTTGCCCACTAAAGTATTCAAAAATAGCTCCCGTTACTAAGCTGCCAAATGTGCCTCCTAGTGCTGAGAAAACTACTATGAGCCCCGTCATAGATGCATGTTGTTGTGATGGTAATGCACTTAAGACAACAGAATTAATGGCAGGATAAATCGGGGCCATGAACAGCCCCACCAAAGGTAAAACAAAGGCTGCGATTGGTACATCGGACCACGACTGAATCTGCACACTAGATACGCCAGAATTAGCCAGAGGAATGGCGATAAGAATCAGTGCAGCAATTAAAAACAAGCTCAACACCAAAAAGTTAAACCAATGCATTTTTCGAAGAACATAACCCGCAAGTAAGCGTCCTGCAGCAAGGCATGCGGCAAAAATACTGGTGACTTGTACACTAATGTGGTTTGCCAGATTCAACACCTCACTGTTAAAGGTGGGGAGCCAAGTTCCGATCCCTTGTTCCACCAATACATAAAAGAATGCGCAAATGATGAACATCACGACAAAAGGTAGCCAAACTAGCTTTAACATGCCGGCGAATTGCGCTTGTGGGCTTTCCGATTGGATGAGGTGTTTCACTTCTGGAACATGAGTGAACACGATAAGCAACAAGTTAGCTGCCCCTAAAAAAGCGATGAGCCAATATACATTTAGCCAAGAATAAGACTCTGGCTGGGTAGGGTCGATAAACGCGGAAAACAACCAATAACCTGCTAACACCCCCACCATGAAACAGCCTTCTACAATATTCATGTTTGATGCGTGAGCTTGTTGGTTGTCGGAAACCCTTCCTATTAACGCATACACAGAAATTTTAATCAGTGCAAAGCTTGCCCCAACTATTAGGAATAACATTTTACTCATGAAGAAGTTACTGAGCAGTGGCATGAGCAGACTACCCACGGTGACTAATAACGTACTTGTGAGCATCGCGCGTTTAAAGCCAAAACGAGGTAAATAGGCGGCAACAAAAAACGAAACAATGGCAATGGGAATATCTTTAAAGCCTTCTAATACACTGGCGTTGGTTTTACTGACACCAAAGCTGGAAATGGATTGCAATATAACCGTACCGACACTATTCAATAAAATCGCAAATAGCACATAAGAGCTGATTAGGATCGCCATAACTCTGAGTTTATCAATTTGAGTTTCGTGTTTATTTTGTACGTATTGCGCGTTTTCCATAAAGCCTCAATATGGCGTGTATATTTCGTTTCACTTTAACCGATTTTGGCATGAACATTAAATTTATGCAAACGATTGCAAAAAGGGTGCTTATCAAGTATTAATTTAAAATAAGATTCGTTGAAATTGAGTGTGTCGTAGTGACTTTAAACATAAATGACAGTACAGACATGTCGCCTTGGCTATTGTCGGAAAATATGCAGGAAGTGGGTAATTTGCGCTTATCTGAAACCTTGTTTTCCCAAGGCAATGGGTTTATTGGAATCAGAGGGACGCCGGAAGAAGGTTGGCGACAAGCTGGCTTAACATGCGAAGGGATTTATTTAAACGGTTGCTATAGCAAGTCTCCCATTCCTTACGGTGAAAGTGCGTATGCGTTTGCAACCCATAACGACCAATTGTTGCAAGTCCCCAATGTAAAGCGCATTGAAGTCGATGTAAGTGAAGCCAAACAGGTTATTCGCCACTCGCGTTTACTCAATATGCGTACCGGCGTGTTACAGCGTAATAAAGTGATTGAAACACAGCAGGGGGCAAAGTGTGAAATTCAATATCAACGCTTTGTTAGTGCTAAAGAACCGAATTTATTATGCATTCAAGTGCGTGTCATTGCGCTTGAAGGCGAAGCACAAGTTACTCTTTTACCAAACAGTGATGCGCAGTATGGTTCGGTGACTGAGCCCGATGACCCAAGGGCGGGTGAGCTTTCTATCACCGATACTTTAAGCGAAATAGAAACCTCCATTGAAGCGGGGTTTGCTTGTTCTGTTCACAAAGCAAAGGGTGTAAATGCACAGGTGATAACTACCTGCATTGATACGTTAGATCATGAAAAATCAGATGTGCCAGTAACACTTGCTGAAAAATCTCAGCATCACCTAAATGAAGGTGACACGCTGACGTTTACGCGTTTTGCTTTGTTTCATGCCGGCGATCATGTCGCTGAATTAAAATTGCAACAAGCACAGGACGCATCGCGTATTTCGTCATTAACGTTTGCGCAACACAAAGAACATCATGTTGCTGAGTTAGCGGCATTTTGGACGCAAGCGCAAATTGAAGTGCAATTGCAAGATGACTCCCAAGCACTGCAACAAGGTTTGATTTTCAGTATGTTCCAGTTGTTTCAGTCCGCAGGACGAAATGGCACTTCGGCAATTGCCGCAAAAGGGTTGTCTGGTCCCGGGTACGATGGTCACTATTTTTGGGATACTGAAATTTACGTGGTGCCATTTTTCGCGCTTACGGCACCGGACATTGCTCGTAGTTTGATTATGTATCGTTATCACACGTTGGATAAAGCCAAAGAGCGAGCAAGGCAAATGTCGCATGACGATGGCGCTTTGTTTGCTTGGCGAACCATAAGCGGCGAAGAGTGCTCCGCTTTTTTCCCTGCCAGTACGGCGCAATATCACATAAATGCAGCCGTGGCGTTCGCTATTCGTACCTATTTTAGATCGACAGGTGATTTACAGTTCTTGCACGATTACGGCACGGAACTGTTGGTAGAGACTGCACGCTTATGGCCGCAGCTTGGGCATTTCAATCAGCAAGGTGACTTTTGCATTGATGGCGTGACTGGTCCAGACGAATACACTGCGGTGGTGAATAACAATTTCTACACTAACTACATGGCGAAACAGCATTTATTGTTCGCTATAGAAGCCATTTTCCTAATGAAAGACAAAGCGGTAGATATTGAAACCGCATTCGGTGTCAGTGAGCAAGAGCTTGCCTTATGGGAACGTATTGCCGAGAAAATGTATTTACCATTTGATGAGAACAAGCAAGCGCACCCGCAAGATGATAGCTTTTTCCAGAAAAAAATATGGGATTTAGTGAATCAACCGAAAGAGAAAATGCCACTGTTATTGCACTACCATCCCTTGGTGATTTATCGGCATCAGGTGCTTAAGCAAGCGGATGTTATTTTAGCGATGTTCTTGGGGGACGATGATTTTACCGAGCAACAAAAACGCAGCAATCTTGCTTATTACGAGCCGCTCACCACTCATGACTCAACGCTTTCCTCGTGCATTCATAGCATGTTGTATGCAGAAGTGGGGGACATGAAAAAAGCGTGTGATTATTTTGGTGATTCTGCTCGAATGGATCTCGATAACCTGCATCACAATACCGAATACGGAGTACATACGGCCTGTATGGCGGGGGCATGGAGCTGTATCGTTTTCGGATTCCTTGGCTTGAGGTTGCGGACAACGGGACTAAGCTTGTCGCCTAAATTACCGCAAGGTTGGCGCAGCATTTCACAGGTGGTTCAATACCACGGTGCCAGTTTGCATATTGTGTTAGATGCTACGCAATTAAGCTTAACGTTAGAAAGTGCGCCACAAGAAGGGGAATCACTGACTGTCTACTGTTTTGAGCAACCTTTGACGCTCAGTAAAGGCGAAGTAACCTGTATTCAATTGACTCAATCGGGAGCTGCATAATGAGTTCAGAGCCAAGAAATGCTGTGATTTTCGATTTGGATGGTGTGTTAACAGATACTGCGCACTTCCATTTTATCGCGTGGCAGAAAATCGCGCACCAAGTCGGAGTTGAGTTTGGTGAAGCGGAAAATGAAGCGTTGAAAGGCATCGATAGAATGCGTTCGCTGGAAATGATTTTGTCGCGTAGCGATATGACGTTTACCGATGCAGAAGTATTCGCGCTAGCTGAGCAAAAGAATACACATTATCAGTCGCTAATTGCTGAAATGACACCAGATGATGTGTTTCCCGGTGTTAATACCTTGATTCAGGGACTAAAAGCAGAAGGCTTTGGGCTTGGCGTTGCCTCGGTCAGTAAAAATGCAGAGTTTGTATTAACACGTATCGGCTTATTAGATGAGTTCGAATTTGTTGCTGATGCAGCAAAAATCAAAAACACCAAACCAGATCCAGAGATATTCTTAACCGTTGCGAGTGCCTTGTCTGTTCCACCGGAACAATGTATTGGCATTGAGGACTCTCAAGCCGGTGTGACCGCAATTAAAGCGGCAAATATGCCTGCAATCGGTGTAGGAAGCGCTGATACTCTGACTCAAGCGGATACAATAGTCGCGCGTACAGGTGATATTACTCCTGCCTTGATTACGCAATGGCTTAATAAGTAATACACGACAGGAGCGAGTTATTCGCTCCTATTGTTTTCAGGAGGAATCTCAAAGCAATGAGCACTTTGTTGCAATTAATATCCTCGATGACGACAGAAACCTGATCATTCTTTTTCAAGTCAACAATCTTAAACACACTTCCCTTTCGGTAATCTCCACCTTGATAACGCTCTCAAACCGGGAGTGGCTTAGTTGCGCAGAATGGGTACACACTTTGAATGAGTTTAGTCTGCGCGGGCGAAAGTGATTCCAATGCATTGGATTGTGCTTTAAGGCATCAAAATATGAGGGGTTAGAATACGACTCTTTGCTTCTGTAATTGTTTGATAAGAATAAATAAACATCGATTTGGTGAATAATAGTCTAATATAGACAGGGACATTCATGAGCGGAGATAAGAAAGTGAGTAAAATTTCAAACACAGTGTGTATTTCGATGCTTTTTGCTCTGACAAGTGCCGGTGTGTCTTCGGGGCTTTGGGCCAAACAGCAAGACAATGAGCAAGTGCAAACAGAAAGGTCTCTCAGGGCTGTTGAGCGTGAGAGAAAAATGGAATCAGCGAAATTAGAAAGGGAACAGCAAAGAGAAGATAGAGCATTGAAGCGTGAGCGCAGCAATGAAATATTCGATCAAGAGCGTGAGGCAAGAGCGGTTAAGCGTGAAGAAAGGGAAAAACTGCGAGAAGAAGAGCGCGAGTTAAGAAAGGAAAAAAGCCAACGAGAGCGTGAAGCAAGAAGTATTGAAAGGGAAAAACGTAAGGCCGAGAATTGGCAGGAAAGAAAAGCCTTTGAAGCTAAGCGTGAAGCGCGAGAGGAAGCGCGTGAACAAGAGCGAACTGAACGCAAGGATAAGCGCGAAGCCCGAAAAGAGGCGCGTGAGCAAGAGCGAGCTGAACGCGAAGATAAGCGTGAAGCTCGAGAGGAGGCGCGTGAACAAGAGCGAGCTGAACGGGAAGACGAGCGCGAAGCTCGAAAAGAAGCGCGGGAACAACGTTCGAAAAAAGAGCGTAAGCGTAACAAGGATGAGCCCAACTAATCGGAAAGCCTCCTATCTATGAAAATTGCCTTTTACACATTGCTGGCGCTTATCGCGTTTGCTGGGAATTCGGTATTGTGTCGTTTGGCGCTAGGAGAGGCCGTGGTTGATGCAGGGAGTTTTACCAGTATTCGTTTGGTGTCTGGTGCATGTGTGTTGGGTTTGCTACTCCAATTGTCTCAACGGTATTCTCGCCGACGTCATCAATTGTCTCAGGAAATAAGCAATGCTGAGCCATCGGAATCACACCGAGGAAGTTGGAGAGCAGCAATCTTGCTTTTCGTATACGCAGTCGGTTTTTCCTATGCGTATATCTCATTGGATACGGGAACGGGCGCGCTGATTTTATTTGCCTCGGTACAAATAACCATGATTTTATCTGGGATGATACAAGGGCATAAATTGCATATTACCGAACAACTTGGTGTATTGGTGTCGATTTTGGGGTTTATTTACCTAATGTTGCCCGGAGCGGCAATGCCAGCTATCCCCGGGTTTATACTCATGTCCATTGCGGGTGTGGCTTGGGGGTTCTACTCGCTTTTAGGGCGAGGCTCTGGTCATCCCTTAGCCGATACAGCCTACAATTTTATTCGCTGCATTCCTCTGGTAATGATGCTGGCTGCTGTCACGTTGTTTGATGCGTATCTCTCCTTAGAAGGGATCATATTAGCGATACTTTCCGGCGCAGTAACTTCCGGGGTTGGTTATACCATTTGGTACATGGCACTACGGGGATTGTCAGCGGTTCAAGCTGCGGTGGTGCAGCTTTTCGTACCCGTTATTGCTGCTTTTGGAGGCGTTATTTTTGCTCAAGAAGTGCTATCTATGCGCTTAGTCACCGCTTCTTTACTTATCTTGGGCGGTATATTTATCGTGATTTTAGGAAGGCAATATTGGAGTAAGCCGACTGCGGCCTAAATTTACACGAGCTTGCTTGATCCTCTTTCAATCAGTTTTGTTTCTAATTCAACAGAGTGTGCAGGTTTTTTGTGGATCTGTTTAAACAACAACTCAACTAACCGTTTTCCACCTTCATACGTATCTTGTCGAATGGTTGTTAAAGAAGGATGCATGAACTTTGATACTTCAATATCGTCATATCCCACTATCGAAAACGGCTTTGCTTGTTCCGATAATTCTTTTTCTGCATTGAAATCATTAAAGGCTTTTAAGATGCCAAGAGCGATTGTGTCACTCGCCGCAACAATACCGTCAAAATTAAATTGCTGAGTTTCGAGTAGCTTTGTTGCCACGTTATAGCCATCTTGATAGGTAAAATGGATGTCGATTAAAGGAGATGAAGGGAGATCTGCTTTTTCGAGTGCGTCCTGATAACCATGAAAACGCAATTCTGTTTCAATCGTTTTTCGTCCCGCGTAAGCAATATGTTTACATCCTTGATTGATAAGATGCTCAGTGGCTAATTTACCGCCTAAAAAATTATCAGTGCCTACGGTGAGATAACGCTGATGAGGATCTTTGGTTCCCCAAACAACAAAAGGCATATCATTATTAAGGAGGTGATCAAAGAGCGCAGGATCATTACCCTGACCGAAAACAATCATGCCATCCGCTTTTTTGCTATCAAAGTAATTCTTTAACGCATTTTCATTTGGGCTGGTATGGGAGGCCAGTAGCATGTCGTAGCCAATTCGTGTGAGTTCATCGGCAATAACACCGAGCAAGCGAAGAATAAAAGGATCAGTTGTGGACTGGTCATTCTCTGAATGGATAAGTAAGACAACCGCAATTGTGTTTGATTTCTGTAAACGCAAATTACGAGCCGTGGTATTAACACTGAAATTGGCTTCCTTTGCCAGTGCTTGAATTCGCTCACGCGTTTTTACGCTTATCAATTTACTGTTACTTAAAGCTCGGGATACAGTCGATTCCGAAACGCCAGCCAATTTTGCCATATCAGATAAAGTTGAAACCTTTTTCCTCATGGGTAATTATTATTCCTGTTAGTTGTATATTGTTTAAATAACGGTTTTGCATCATAACATGCAGTTCACGTATTTTGCCTGCAAATAGACGCGAGATATGTCACAAACTGTGAGTTGTTTTTGATGCAGTGTATTTATTTTGTTAACGGGAATGTAAACATCACTGCAATCGTTTGCATGAATGTATTGCAAACGATTGCATTTTAACATATGTTTTACATTAATGATGTGTGAATGTGGAAATATCGAAATGCAAAAAGTGGTCTCTTCATCAAATTTAGCGAATAAAAATAAGTTTAAAGTCAGTGGGTTAACTTTAGCAGTAGCTTTGGCTTGTTCGACGTCAGTTATGTCACAAGAAGTATCGGAACCCGATTCTGGAAAAGAAAAACAAGACTTTTTCGAGCAGATAGTGGTAACGGGTACAGCAAGTGGCACGGCGGTACGAAAAGTAGACTCAAGCTATGCAACGACATCTCTTAACGCTGACATGATCAAGAAGCTTGCTCCAAAAAGTACAGCCGATTTATTCAAGGCTATTCCCGGCGTTTGGGCAGAAAGCTCTGGCGGTGTGGGTGGTGCGAATGTGTTCGTTCGTGGTTTTCCCGGTAGTGGTGATGCACCTTTCTTAACGGTGCAGTTGCAAGGTGTGCCGATTTATCATCCACCAACGTTATCTTTTTTGGAAAACTCAACTCTGTTCCGTGTAGATGAAACTATTTCATTTATGGATGGCTTGCGTGGCGGTCCTAACTCGGTTGTTTCCAATGGTCAACCCGGATTAACCACTAACTTCATCTTAAAAGAGGGGGGTGAAGCCACCGAAGGCTTAATTAAATACACGACCTCTGATTACGATTTGCAGCGCTTAGATGCGGTATTAAGCGGCGCGATTGCAGAAGACCTTTACTACATGGTAGGTGGTTATGTTCAACAAAGTTCTGGTATTCGTGACGCTGGCTTTAATTCAGAGAAAGGCCAACAGTTTACGATCAACATCACGAAAGAGTTGGACAACGGTAAACTGAATTTCTACACCCGTGTTACCGATGACCATGGTGCGTGGTATCTGCCCACACCGTTAGTGGAGGGCGTAGATAATAACTATGCGCAAATTGGTACTTTGAATCGCCAAGCAAGTATCCAGTACGGCCCCAATGGCACAACGCAAGCGTTTGATTTTGGCGATGGTCGTGGTTGGGATGGCTCCATTTCCGGTGGTTCAATCAACTTAGAACTTGGCAACGGCTGGACATTTGTAGACCGCTTCTCTTACACCAGCGGTGATGCCGATACCTTTGGTTTAGTGCCAAACTTGTCGCCCGTAGCGCTTTCGACGGTTGCCGATAACGGAAGCAGCGCATTTGGTGCTGTTACAGGTACAGAATATTCTGGTGATACCTTGGTTCAGCAAGTTGGTCGCTGGGTAGTATTGAAAGAAATTGAAGCCTTCACGAACGATTTAGCATTAACTAAGAAGAGTGATAAATACCAAGCAACTATTGGTTTGTACGCAACCGACTATTCAGCAGAAGATTGGTGGTCTATCGGTAATCAGTCTTATCATGTGATCCAAAGCGGTGGTGAGAACCTAACGGGTATAGCGTGTAACGATAGTGCTGATAGCTGTGACTTTAACTACGACATTAACAGTGTTGGCGATGGTAAAACTACCGCACTTTATGCCGCATTTGAATATCAGTTAACCGAACAATTACGCGCCGATATTGGTATTCGTAACGAAGATCACGAAGTCGAATATACGGTTGATGAAGGCTTAGATGGTGTTATCACTAAAGCCGTTCAGTACGATGAATCTGACACCGCGTGGACAGTTGGTTTGAACTATCAATTTCAACGCGACATGGGGGTATTCTTCCGTGCCAGTGAAGGTAGCAAAATGCCTTTCTTTGATGATTTCAGAGATAACTTTGATGCTTACACCGGCGGTGATGACCTAATCAAAGATGTCACTCAGTACGAAGTCGGTTTCAAACTTGCTCGCTCTAACTTTAACTTATACACCACGGGTTTCTTCACTGAGGTGAAAGGTGACACCTTTGTTCGTCGTCCCGGCGCTCCTGTTGAGAAGCTAACCAACGAAGCTTACGGTGTGGAAATTGACGGTGCTTATTTCAACGATAGCGGCTTTTCGGTATCAGTAAATGCCACTATTCAAGAAACTGAAATTACCGAAAGTGCGACAAACGAAGGTAATGAAGCAATGCGTCAGCCGGGCTGGCAAGTACGTGTTACGCCTAGTTATGACTTTGAACTTAGTGGCTTGGAAGCTAACGTCTATGGCACCTTAATTGCGGTAGATGATAGATATTCTAGCAACGAGAACAATGTTGTATTAGAAGGCTATGAGCAGGTGAATTTAGGTATGTTTGTGCGCACAGAATCAGGCTTGAAGTTTGAGTTTGCGGTAAACAATTTAACAGATGAAGACGCACTTACAGAAGGTGATCCTCGTAATCCGCAGGCACCGAATGGTCGCTTCATCATGCCACGAAATGCGACGTTTAGTGTGAGCTACGAGTTCTACTAAACTGCATAATCGAGCTGTGTTTGCTCTTGTAACACAGCTCTTTGTTCTTTTGTGTGTTTGTTTCTTGTGTATTGGAGTCGGGTTTAGCCTTGAACCCGATCTCCTTTTTTCATTATCCAACTTGGCGTAATGACACCAAATTCGTAGACTAAGTCTCGTGGATGCGAAATATCCCAGCAAACAATATCCGCAAGTTTTCCTGCTTCTAATGTCCCAACCTGATTCTGCATTCCAAGCGCTTTAGCGGCATTCAACGTTGCACCTTGTAGTGCTTCTTCCACGGTTAAACCAAACAATGTACATGCCATGTTTAGTATTAACGGTAACGAGGCGATGGGAGAAGAGCCGGGATTAAAATCCGTTGCAATGGCCATTGGTACTTGGTGCTCGCGTAGCAAATTGATAGGCGGTAGCTTCGTTTCTTTTAAATAATAGAAAGCCCCGGGAAGGAGTGTTGCAACTGTGTCGTTTTTCGCCATGGCTTTTACATCAGACGCTTGTAAATACTCTAAATGGTCAACCGACATCGCTCCCATATTTGCCGCAAGTTCACTGCCACCCATTGCGGAAAGTTGCTCTGTATGACCTTTAATGGCGAGCCCTAAGGACTTCGCTCGACGAAATATTTTTTCTGTTTGCGCTAGCGTAAAACCAATGTTTTCGCAAAATACATCAACCGCATCAATAAAATTTGCATCAGCCAAATCTGGCATGATCTCATCGCAAATCTTGTTAACGTAAGCATCTGCATTACCTTTGAATTCAGGCGGGATAGCGTGAGCGCCCAAATACGTTTTACTGATATTAATTGGCAACGATGCTTCAATCCGTTTAGCAACCTTTAACACACGTTTCTCGGTTTCGTGATCTAAACCATAACCTGATTTAATTTCGATGGTGGTGACGCCGTTGTTCAACATGGCTTTGGCGCGACGAATAGCGAGTTGATATAAGTCTTCCTCGCTAGCTGCGCGAGTTGCATTAACGGTATTCAAAATACCTCCACCTTGCTCGGCAATTTCCTGATAAGACACCCCATTTAAACGCTTTTCAAATTCATTGGAGCGATTTCCAGCAAAGACAAGATGCGTGTGGCAATCTATGAAGCCGGGCATGAGCCATTTGCCCTGACAATCATATTGAATAAGGTTTTCTGGGAAGACACTGTATTGAGACAATTCTTTCATAGAACCTACCCAGATAATTTTCCCTCCTTCGATGAGAAGTGCTGCATGACGAAAAACACTATTATCGGAAATGCCGTTTTTCATGGTGGCAATATTGGCGTTAACGAGAAGAAGGGGAGTTGGCTCGTGTGTCACAGAATTTGTCCTACAGTAATGATTAGGTCGATACCTCTATTTTGAATATTTTATCTTGTATATACAAGTCAAATATGCCAATTTAAAAAGAGTAACAAGCGTTTCCGTCAAGATAGGTAAACATGGCTAAAAGTAAATACCAAGTCATCAAACAGTTCTTATTACAGAAGATCGAGTCTGGGGAATGGCCGGAGTATGAAGTGGTGCCATCGGAAAATATGTTAGCTGAGCAATTTGCTGTGAGTCGTATGACAGCCCGCCGGGCATTGCAGGATTTAGCTGACCAAGGTGTGATTATTCGCAATCAAGGAGCAGCTAGCACCGTTGCCAGTATTAAGAGCCAGTCTTCGCTAATCGAAATTCGTAATATCGCTGATGAAATAGCGGACCGAGGTCATACGCATTCTGCTCGGGTGATAAAACTAGAATCGGTTCCGGCCTCAGCCCAAGCTGCACATCAGTTGGGTTTTATTCAAGGTGAGCCGGTGTTTTACAGCAGTATCATCCATTATGAAGATGACTTGCCGGTGCAACTAGAGCAGCGTTATGTGAATCCTAATGTTATCCCAGATTACCTTTCTCAGGATTTTGAGCGAACTACACCTCATACCTATCTTAGCCGAATCGCCCCGCTTACCGAAGCGGATCATCAAATTGAAGCGGTGCTTGCTGATGTGGCAATTACCGATTTATTAAATATGACGCCGACTCAACCTTGCTTGCAAGTTCAGCGTCGGACTTGGTCCAAAAAAGCCGTTGTGAGTTTTGCCATTTTAACCCATCCGGGTCATCGATACCGTTTAGGCGGGCATCTCACTTTTTAACGCTTTCATCACAGGAAAAGGTTATGACAGATAAACATTTAAGACACGATCCTTCGCGTGTTATCCGTGCGCCTAAAGGCACAGAGTTGACTTGCAAAAGTTGGTTAACAGAGGCGGCAATGCGCATGTTAATGAACAACTTAGATCCAGATGTGGCTGAACGTCCAGAAGACTTGGTGGTTTACGGTGGTATTGGCCGTGCGGCGCGTGACTGGGAGTGTTTTGATAAAATAGTCGAAGTGCTACAGCGTTTAGAAAGTGATGAATCACTACTCGTACAGTCGGGCAAACCTGTTGGTGTATTCAAAACCCATGCAGATGCGCCAAGAGTGTTAATCGCTAATTCAAATTTAGTACCGCACTGGGCTAATTGGGAGCATTTCAACGAGCTCGATAAAAAAGGCTTAGCAATGTATGGCCAAATGACCGCTGGAAGCTGGATTTACATTGGTAGTCAGGGCATCGTCCAAGGCACTTATGAAACTTTTGGTGCGGTAGCTCGTAAGCACTTCAATGGTGGAGCAAAAGGTAAGTGGGTGTTAACTGGCGGTTTAGGTGGAATGGGCGGCGCACAGCCATTGGCAGCAACAATGGCGGGGTTTTCAATGATTGCCGTTGAGTGCGATGAAACTCGCATTGATTTCCGCTTACGTACTGGATACGTCGACAAAAAAGCGCATTCACTAGATGAAGCCATGAGCATGTTGCAGGCGTCGTTAGACAACAATCAACCGACTTCTATCGGCTTATTAGGTAATGCTGCTGATGTTTTTGCTGAGTTAGTGGCAAAGAGTATCACGCCTGATGTGGTTACAGACCAAACCTCAGCACACGACCCATTAAACGGTTACTTGCCACAAGGTTGGACAATGCAACAGGCCGCAGAAATGCGTCAAACCGATGAGGCGGCAGTCGTTAAAGCGGCTAAGGCATCCATGGCGGTCCAAGTAAAAGCAATGCTTGAGCTCCAAGCACGCGGTGCAGCGACCCTTGATTATGGCAACAACATTCGTCAAATGGCGTTAGAGGAAGGCGTGGAAAACGCCTTTGATTTCCCCGGCTTTGTACCAGCTTATATTCGTCCTCTTTTCTGTGAAGGCGTTGGGCCGTTCCGCTGGGCTGCGCTTTCCGGTGATCCTGAAGATATCTACAAAACCGATGCTAAGGTGAAGGAGCTTATTCCTGACAATGCACACTTGCATAACTGGTTAGATATGGCGCGGGAGCGTATTCATTTTCAAGGTTTACCCGCTCGTATTTGTTGGATTGGTCTGAAAGACCGTGCTCGTATTGCGCTCGCCTTCAATGAGATGGTCAGAAATGGTGAATTGAGTGCGCCGGTTGTCATTGGTCGAGATCATCTTGATTCTGGTTCTGTTGCTAGTCCAAATCGTGAAACCGAATCCATGCTAGATGGTTCAGATGCGGTTTCAGATTGGCCACTATTAAACGCCTTACTCAGCACTGCTGGTGGCGCAACATGGGTTAGCTTGCATCATGGCGGCGGCGTAGGTATGGGCTTTAGCCAGCATTCTGGTGTGGTTATTGTGTGTGATGGCACAGAAGCGGCAGACAAGCGTGTTGGCAGAGTATTATGGAATGACCCGGCAACAGGTGTCATGCGCCATGCAGATGCAGGTTACGATATTGCCAAACAATGCGCCAAAGAGCAGGGGCTCGATTTACCTATGATGGATAAGGAGTAAGTCGATATGTTTACATTAAAGATTCATCCCGGAAAATTAAGCCTGAACGATTTGCGTCAGGCTCATCAATCCCCAACTAATTTAACGCTAGATCCAGCAGCTATTCCAGCTATCGAAGCTTCTAATAAAAGCGTAGTGAGCGTGTTGGCTGCGGGTAAAGTAGTTTATGGTATCAATACAGGGTTTGGCTTGCTGGCAAACACGCGCATCGCGCCAGAAGAATTGGAGTTATTGCAAAAATCTATCGTGTTGTCTCACGCTGCGGGTACAGGCAAGCCGATGAGTGATGCGGTTGTGAGGCTCATCATGGTGTTAAAGATTAATTCTTTGGCGCGCGGTTTTTCTGGCATCAGACCAGTTCTTCTCGACATGCTTATGGGGATGGTGAATGCTGGTGTTTACCCCTGCGTACCCGAAAAAGGCTCCGTTGGTGCAAGTGGTGATTTAGCACCGTTAGCACACATGAGCTTGCCGCTGATTGGTGAAGGCCATGTACGCTACAAAGGGGAAGTGCTAACGGGTGAAGAAGGGCTAAAAATAGCAGGGTTCGAGCCTGTCACCCTCGCTCCTAAAGAAGGGTTGGCACTATTAAATGGTACGCAAGTGTCAACAGCATTAGCACTGTCGGGCTTATTCCAAGCTGAAAATCTATTAATTGCAGGCACGGTAGCTGGGGCATTAAGCGTGGAAGCGGCACTAGGCAGTCGAGCGCCATTTGACGCACGGATCCATGAAGCGCGAGGTCAAGAAGGGCAAATTGCGTTGGCTAGTTGCTACCGTGACTTGTTGGGTGAAGGGTCTGAAATTGGTGATTCACACACTGATTGTGAAAAGGTACAAGACCCGTATTCATTGCGTTGCCAGCCGCAAGTCATGGGCGCATGTTTCGACCAGCTTAAACACGCAGCAAAAATATTATTGGTTGAAGCTAATGGGGTTACTGATAATCCGCTCATTTTTGGTGATGACATCATTTCCGGTGGTAACTTCCACGCCGAACCCGTGGCTTTTGCTGCGGATAACATTGCGCTGGCGATAGCAGAAATTGGTGCATTGTCGGAACGTCGCACCGCTTTGTTAATTGATAAAAATTTGAGTGGGTTGCCCCCGTTTCTAGTTGAAAACGGTGGGGTGAATTCAGGTTTTATGTTGGCACAAGTAACGGCAGCGGCTTTGGCTTCTGAGAATAAAACCTTGGCACACCCCGGTTCGGTTGATAGCTTGCCGACTTCAGCGAATCAGGAGGATCATGTGTCGATGGCTACGTTTGCCGCGCGGCGTTTAACCGATATGTCGGAAAACACGCGTGGTATCTTAGCTGTTGAATTGCTGGCGGCTGCACAAGGTGTTGACTTCCGTCGCCCGTTGAAAACAACAGAGAAGCTAGAAAAGGCATATTCCAGTATTCGTGGTCACGTACCTTTTTATGATCATGACAGATATTTCTCACCAGATATTGAGAAAGCCTCTGCAATGGTTTTTGATGGCGAATTGAACTCACTGGTGCAGGCACTTATTCTTTAGCCAATAAGCATAGGTGTGAGATAAAACCAAAAAGGGCTTGAGGAAGCACGGCATTTAGCTGTGCTCTCTCAAGCCCTAATCGTACACATCCTTGGTTAGCTTTCCCACGCTATACTGCTCCTTTTATGCTTCCAGTGCTTAAAGTAAAATCATCCTTGGCAATATTTAACCGCTTCCTTAACCCTTTTCTTCCTGAGTTAGTCCCTTATCTATTCCCTAGTAAACAATTGGCTTTCCTTAATTCCTTGCCTTCCTTTTGTCTATCCTTAATCAATCCGTTACTAAACGTTTATCCATTTACTGATGCTAATCCATGAGCAAATTCTTTATCCGTTTCCTTGAGTCGTCCCTGTTCCCTGACTACGGAACTAACTATAGACGAATCTAAAATGGATACGAGGGAGGTAAATAAAAAATTGGTCTGAAATTTGGGTAAAAAAAATAAAAAAACGTTAATAAACAATGCTTTTAATCGATTTAAAGGCGCAGGAGGACGCAAAAATAACGCGGCGTCTTATAGTCTTGTAAGAGATGTCTTACATAGTGTCGGGCAAAATGGGAAATATTGTGGAGCGTTGTTAAAGGGATGGATATATCAGTGAGGTTAAAATAATTACCGATATTGAATAACAATAATGAATGTGAAATATAATTGCAACGAAAACTTAAATTTTCCTTAAGCATTTGATGTGGGGAATGCTATCACCTCATTAATATGTTTCGCTTGGAGTGCAATCATCAGAAGTCGATCAATGCCTAATGCCACACCAGCGCATTGAGGAAGGCCCGCGTTCAATGCCGCAATGAATCGGGTATCAATCATTGCTTCGGGCAAACCCATTTGTGCTCGTAACTGATTATCTTGTTGGAAACGTGTTTGTTGCTCTTTTGGATCAGTTAACTCATTAAAACCATTAGCTAATTCCACACCTTGATAATAAAGTTCAAAGCGCTGTGCAACACGGTTATCGTTAGGATTCAGTTTGGCAAGTGCAGCCTGTGAGGCGGGGAAGTCATAAACAAAAAGCGGGACACTAGGGTCGACTTTTGTCTCAATGTGCTCGCAGAAAAGCAGTTGCAGTAAAGTATCAGGGTGAGTTTCGGTGTCGGCAATTGACTCAAAACCCAGTTTACAGCAGCATTGTTTAAGCTCCTGCATTGAAACCATAAGAGGGTCGATTCCTAAATACTCTACGAACAAGGATCGGTAGCTTCTACGTTCTGCGTTTGGGCTTACCACAATATGCTTTAATAACGCCTCCACTTCATCCATAAGCTGCCAATGATCGAAGCCGACTCTGTACCACTCTAGCAACGTAAATTCTGCATTGTGATAGCGCCCGCTTTCTTCGTTTCGAAACGCCTTCCCCATTTGATAAATGCAGCCACTGCCAGCAGCAAGTAGACGCTTCATGGCATATTCTGGGGAGGTTTGTAGATACAAAGAGGTTTCGCCTGTCTGTGACGGCGAAATCCATTTCGTTGAAAAGTTCACCAAGTGAGGATCGGTAACGGGGGCGTGGCTTAAGCTTGGCGTATCGACTTCTAAAATATTTCTTTGTTCAAAAAAATCACGAATGGCGCGTAAAATTTGCCCACGCTTTTTTAAGTTTTCAATGGAGGTTGTTGGTTGCCAAGTATGCTGCATAAGCGAGGAAATGGTTAATTAGCGCAAGGAGATGATTAAAAAGGGCAAGACTGGCAACGAGGTGTTGCCAGCAAAGAAAAATTATTTTTGTGCACGAGACACATATTCGCCAGAACGCGTATCTACTTTAATGATCTCGCCTGTTTGAACGAATAACGGAACACGAACCACTGCACCTGTTGATAAGGTTGCAGGTTTGCCGCCTGTGCCTGCGGTATCTCCTTTAAGGCCGGGATCGGTTTCGGTGATTTCAAGTTCAACGAAGTTAGGAGGCGTTACTGCGATAGGGGAGCCGTTCCAAAGCGTTAAGGTACATACATCATTTTCTCTTAACCACTTTATAGAATCACCAACTGCTTTTTCGTCGGCAGCAACTTGCTCGAAAGTGTCATTATTCATGAAGTGCCAGAATTCGCCATCGTTATATAGGTAAGCAAGGTCTGTGTCGAGTACATCAGCACCTTCGGCAGAGTCACCTGAGCGGAATGTTTTTTCTAACACTTTGCCAGAAATTAATTTACGGATTTTTACGCGGTTGAAAGCCTGACCCTTGCCTGGTTTTACATATTCATTTTCTAAAATGTTGCAAGGCTCTCCATCAAGCATTATTTTAAGGCCCGCTTTGAATTCATTGGTGCTGAAAGTCGCCATGTAATCCTCTTAAAAGTATTCTTTAAATTTTTATAATGAAGAAATTTGGTGCAGATGATACCTAAAAAACTCGAACCTGTAGAGAACCTTTGGCAAAAAGAGTTAGCTAGCGCTTTTACTGACCCTAGAAAGCTATTGGAATTTCTAGAATTTAAGCCAGAAATCATCTCAGGCACTTTTGCCGCTCGTAAATTATTTCCAATGCGAGTGCCGGTCTCTTTTGCACAACGAATGCAAAAAGGCGATATACATGACCCATTGTTGAATCAGGTATTACCACTAAACGCAGAGTTTGTGGATGCTGAGGGCTTTGTTGCCGACCCTTTACAAGAACAAGGCAATGGTTTGAAGGGCCTAATTCATAAATATCAGAGCCGTGTTTTGTTGGTAGTACGTGGTGGTTGTGCGGTGAATTGCCGTTATTGTTTCCGGCGTCATTTTCCATATCAAGATAATCAGGTTAATCGAGAAGGGTGGGCAAGCGTTATTGAGTACATCCAACAAGACCAAGCCATTGAAGAAGTCATTTATTCTGGGGGCGATCCCTTGATGGCAAAGGATGACTTTCTAGCATGGTTAACCCAATCATTGGCCGCAATCCCTCATGTTAAATACTTAAGAATTCATACACGATTACCCGTGGTGATTCCTTCGCGCGTAACGCGCTCGCTATTGGACTGGTTCACTGACGCGCGTTTGCAACCAATAATGGTTGTGCATGTGAACCATAGCAACGAAGTGGATGAGCACTTCGCTCAAGCGATGCGTTTATTACGTGAGGCAGGCGTGACCTTGTTAAATCAAGGAGTGGTGCTTAAAGGTATTAATGATTCGGTCGATGCACAAGTGAAGTTAAGTAAGGCGCTATTTGATGTCGGTGTTTTACCGTATTACTTACACATGTTGGATAAGGTGAAAGGGGCGAGCCACTTCTTAGTGGACGATGAAGAAGCGATTGCGATACAGCGAGAAGTAGTAAAGCGCTTGCCAGGGTATCTGGTTCCTAAACTCGTTAGAGAAATAGGAGGCCAACCTGGCAAAACGCCTTTAGATTTACAACTGCATCCATAAAACTTTAGGCGTGTGTGTCCACAGTGCCACCAATTGCTGGATTAGCTGAAGTTGCTTTTGGAGCCTCAGAAGCCGATTCTAACAATTGAATGGACTGTTGACCTTCTTGCTCTTGTTGGTTTTTAGCGAGTTTCGCTGAGCGAAGTTCTGCTGAAGCATTAGCTGCTTGAGAGCCACCTGCACCAGAAATTTCCATACCAAAGTTCCTCAAGTTATTTATTATCGCCTGAATGGCATAACCATAGGCTTGTCGATTAGTTAAAAAACAGGCAGAATTGCCCGCCTTCGTTCTCCTCATCGGCAGGTCAAAAGAAATCTTTAGTTATTTTTTAAAAAAAATTTTATGAATGCAGTGATTACTCAATTAAAAGACAATTTACAGTTACTTTATCGCAAATCAATAGACGCAGATAATGCTTTGAAACAGCTTCGAGCCCAAGGAATAGGCAAGTTTGAGCAAGTGTTTGAAAAACAGTCAGGTTTTGAGAGTACAAGTAAAGAATTTCGACCTTATGTTGAAGAGGTGGCAAAAAACATTGAAGCGTTATTGACTCAAGATGAGACACAAATGCAGCAGTCATTGCCAATTATCATCAAAAAAATGGAATTGTTGTTTAAAACCTTGGCCGGATTTCAGCAAAGTTTGAAAGATTAAAGAAAGAAGTCGGGTTATATTCTGCATGGGTAGTTTGTTTTTTGAACAATTTGAGCCATACTAATTAAGTGGAGTAAGAGGGGGTTGTTATGAAAGTAACAGCAACAGTTGAAAGTATTAATACTGGCATTAGTCAAACTAATCGCGAGTCAACTGAGCCTGAACCCCGTCCTAATGCCTTTGGTATTGGCTCAGAAAACAAACCAGAAATAGAATTGTCTGCGCAGGCCCGTATTCTTCAACAAGTCGATCAAAACCAGCGTGAATTGCGAGAGCGCTTCGATGAACAGCGAGAAGCTGTGCGTGAGCGAGAGAGAGAAGCAGCGGAAAGGGAAGAAAGGAATAGCTTACTCAATGGTCGGCAAACGACTGATGCTCAAAATGATTTTTTGCAAGACCCTCGTGATGATCAACAAGATGTTAGAAGCAATGCAGTGTCAGAGAGAGCCGCGGGGCTCTATCAAACTATTTCAGGTTTTAGAGGTGACGAATAATAACGTCACCTCTGATTACCGCTTTATCACAACTATCACAATGTTAATGCAAAGTTCACACTGCAATGTTGGGTATCAATCATATTAGTTTTCTGCGCTTGTAGGCATTAATGTTTTATTGAACCAACGCTCTAACATGTTTTTTTCATATCTGAGCGAATCGTTTTGAATGCGCCCAATATTGCGCTCCTGAAAGCTCATATCTTTGAGTTCTTCTTCACCTTCTTTAATGACCTTGCCATTGGCATCAAATAATTGGTAAGAAAAATACATGCGAGGAATATCGACACGTTTTATAACTCGAATTTCTTGTGTGCTATTCATTCCTGCCATGTGTCCCGGCCAAACATGCCCGGCTAAATCCAAGTTCGTGACAGTCATGCTCAGTGTTTGTCCCTCGGGAAGTGCCTCAGCAAGCTTTTCTACAAACGCTTCTAATTTGTTAAAAGTGGATGTTTGGAAGCGTTTTTTAGATTGATTGGAAGGACGCACATCAACGTATTCATCAGGGTTTTGCCATTCAATAGTTGCTCTCCCTGCTGGCTTTTCTTGGGTGTTATCTGCTGCCTGGGTTAAGAAGGATAAACTCAATCCGCAAAGTAAAGAAATAACTAGCTTATTCATAAGGGTACCACCGTTCGTATTATGCTAACAATGTAAGTGGACAGCTCGTTTCGCTCCCTTCATTAAGGGACATCTTCATATTGATTTAGTTCCGAAACTTCCACACGATTTCTTCCATTTTTCTTAGCTTTATATAACGCATCATCGGCCTGATGAAGTAATACTTTGTAATCATTTCCAATCGGTAGCATCGCGCAAACGCCAATGCTGGTGGTCATCACATGTTGTGCGTCGCGGTAGCTAAATGCTTGTGCAGAAAGGGCTTCTCGAATATTTTCCGCCATGCTAATAGCGGATGCAATACCCGTTTGAGGCAGGATAACAGCGAACTCTTCTCCCCCATAACGCACCACCATGTCGCTACGTCGTTTTGCTACATTTCGAATAATTTTGGCTGTATGTACTAGGCATTCATCCCCAAAAACATGTCCATATTTGTCGTTAATTAACTTGAAGTGGTCTAAATCAATCATTAACAACGCTAACTCTTCCCGGTTACGTTGAGCTAAATACCATTGATGGGCAATCTGTTCATTGAAAAACAATCGGTTGTAGGTTTTTGTTAAGAAATCAGTTTGGCTAAGGGCTTGCAGTTCTTTTTGCTTTGCTTGTAAGGACCACTCTATACGAAATGCACGCATGTATTCTTTGTGATATCTACGCGTAATGTAAATCAAGTAAAAACAGAAAAAGCCAATTAAAACGCCGAGGTTCCATTGTTCTGGGTCCAGCAATAAAAAGACACCTGTCGGCACTGTAAGGACGGCGTTATAAATCAGGCAAATACGATATTTTGGGGTAAGGGAGATAACCGATGCACTTGCAATACCTGCCGTTAAAATGTTGATGGATGTGGTTAGCTCGGAGAAAGCTGGAAGCGCATTTGCGAGAAAAAATAGGATGCTCCAAAGGCACGCATGGGCAATAACTAAACAGGTTTGTAGCCGACGTAATCCAAGGGTGAAGCGCTCATAATGTTGTGTAATGATGATCATGAGCCCGAGTCGTATTGCGCTAATTAAGGCTAATAGCCCTGCCATTATCCAGCAAAAATAGGGATTTGTAAGGTGGACGCTGCTTGCTAAAAATAAGATAGACCAAGCAACAGCGTAAAAGATAACGCCTAATTTTGAACGGTTTACAAAGTCACAGTCAATGCGTTTACGAAACTCGTTTTTTAACAAGTCGTTGTTAATCATGCCAGTTTAACGAGGTGTTTTAATCCTACATTTGAGTATAGACGGACATGATGGAATTGCTGCTAAGAAAGTTAAAACAGATCTGGATTGAGTAAGTGAAGCATTTCTTTTGCTTCCATTTGTGTTTGTTTAATCAAGGCATCAAGATCTTCATAAAGTAATCCCATGCTATCCATTACTCTGCCTTCAATAGGATTTCGATGCTTGAATTTTCCTTCGAATGTAGCTTTTAGGGCGGTGCGGTAGGCTAAATATAAAACCGCAATGTCTTTATGTTTGAGGGCTTCTTCTGCATTGTGAATTTGGCGTAGCGGCGCATAAAGTTGTTCTGGCAGATCCCACGATTTTAATATTTCAGCGGTGCAATCCGCATAATAAAATCTTAAATGCTTGTGTTGAGATTCCCATGGAAAAGCGGAGTCGATTTCGGACTCAATGCTTTGGGCGACTTTCGGGGCTTGCTTAGCAATTACCAGCTCCGAGAAGTTATTGAGTAGTCCCATCAAAAAGAAGTGCTCACTGCCTCTGACTCGGCAACTTTTTGATAAATTTTGCGCGAGTAAGCCACACAAAACGCTTTGCTTCCAAAAACGCTTAAGGTCGATTATCTCACTCTGAAATTGTTGATAAGCATTAGCCGCAGTTTCTGACATCACCAAGATATACAGAGCTTCACCACCAATAATATTAATCGCCTTACTAATGGAACTAACTTGTGAACGAAAACGGAAAAGTGAGCTATTGGCAAGCTTTAATAATTTGGAGCACAGGGACGGATCAATAGAGATAAGTGCCGCAATGTCATCGGTATTCGTTTGTGGATTATCCAACATTTTACGTAGGGTTACGCAAACCTCGGGTAAGGCAAACGACTCTTTGACTTTCGAAGCAAACTTAATAGCTGTCACTTAAACTCCTTTCTTTATCTTACTGGCGACCTAAATTAAGGACTGAGGATTATTACAAAAACACATACAAAGACAACTAACTTTGCCAAATTTAGTTTCCCTATAAGGTTATAAATTCAACTGGTATTGTGCGGGTCTGAATACCTAAAATGGATTTAATCAAATTTCATTACATTGTTGTGTAAATTAAAATTACCCAAAAAATACGGTGGCGATGACAATTCCTGAAACCATGGAGGTAACATCTGCAACTAGAGCGCACGGAATAGCGTGTCGACTATGCTTGATACCGACAGCCCCAAAGTAAACTGCTAATACATAAAAGGTCGTTTCAGTCGATCCTTGGAATACGCTGGCGAGCCGACCCGCAAATGAATCTGCTCCATGGGTTTGCATAGTTTCAACCATCATCGCTCTGGCTCCGCTTCCCGATAAGGGTTTCATAATGGCAGTAGGTAAAGCTTCAACAAAATGCGGGTCAAAACCGAGCATTCGAACAAGAGAGGCTATTCCTGATACTAATAAATCCACACTGCCGCTGGCGCGTAACACGGCGATAGCCACTAACATTGCGAGTAAATAAGGAATGAGTTGAATCGCACTTTGAAAGCCTTCTTTTGCTCCTTCAATGAAGAGAGTGTATGCATCGAGCTTTTGCCTATAAGCACTGAATAAAACGCCAATAATAAAACTAAAAATCAGCAAATTCGCTATCAATGCTGATTGCTCGCCTAAAACGGTAGCAGGTAAGGACAGAAAATAAACGAGCAAGCCACCCAAAATGGAGAAAGCAAGCGCAGCATACAGTAAAAACGTATGATGCAGTAAGTTAATACGTTGCACTAGGGCGACAGCTAGCAACCCCGCGATGGATGAACAAGATGTGGTTAACAATATGGGTAAAAAAACATCGGTTGGAATTGCGGCGCCCTGCTGTGCCCGATATACAAAGACAAAAATAGGAAATAAGGTAACGGATGAAGTGTTTAGCACTAAGAATAATATTTGTGCATTTGTTGCAGTGTCAGGGGAAGGGTTCAGTGATTGAAGGTCCTTCATCGCTTTAATCCCTAAAGGCGTTGCTGCGTTATCGAGACCCAGCACATTAGCGGATAAATTCATGGTAACCGAGCCAATAGCAGGGTGATTTGCAGGAACCTCTGGCATTAATCGGTGGAATAGAGGAGAGAGCCATGTTGCAATTTTTTCAATCCATCCATTGTGCTCGGCAATCTTAAAAATACCCAACCATAAACTTAACGCGCCTACTAGCCCTATAGCAATGTCGACACTGGTTTTGCTCATGTCGAACATGGCTTGAACCAATTGGGTGAAAATGCCTTGGTTTCCCAACCAAAGCCACTGATATAACGAGGCGATTGCAGCTATGCCAAAAAAGGCAAGCCAGATAAGATTGAGCACGGTTCTAAAATTATTCTACGAAATATGTTCCCCAGCCGTCGTAAAACAAGCCATGTTTGTCGGCAATGGTTAATAGGTGTTTGGTATC
Organism: Alteromonas sp. a30; assembly: GCF_026788005.1. Classification (GTDB taxonomy): domain Bacteria; phylum Pseudomonadota; class Gammaproteobacteria; order Enterobacterales; family Alteromonadaceae; genus Paraneptunicella. The sequence goes on along the minus strand of NZ_JABEPE010000003.1, from coordinate 93,648 downwards.
TTCATTGATAGCGTCAAGTTGTAATGGCATTTCTTTAATAGCGTCAAAACTGTAAATCAAGCTGCCGTCATCTAATTGCAATTCTTCAGCATCCGTTACTTCGTATCCCGCCTTAAAAAGATCCACTGCCGCTTTCTCAAGATTATCAAACTCTTTACCTGCAATGTGATGTTCGATCATATGAGGTCTTTCGGGATGGCTACCATCCTCTAACAACGCTTCAACAGTTTCAGTATTAAAAGCGATCCACTCTTCTAATTCATTAATTTGTGCCATGAAATGCTCAATTCGGGTCAATGGTTTTGCGGCGTAGTTTAGCTTTCTTTATGGGGAGAGGCGAGAGTTTCCATTAAACAGGAAAGCATATTTTGCAGGAGGGTATTTATTTTCTTTATGTTAACTAAAAGTAATCAATATAAATATTTTGTATTCAAAATGTTGATTTTTCTGGTCAGACCACTCTATTATCGTCCGGCAGTATCTAGAAAACGAAGTCGTAATTTTTAACAAATAAAGAAAATTGGAGCCACAATATGAAACATTGTGTGAAGTTGCTGGCCGTTTTAGCCTTATGTTTTGGTTCAACGGTCCATGCGGGTAGTGCAACCGCGACGAAAAACCCTATCGTTCTAGTACACGGATTGTTTGGATTTGATAGCATCCTAGGAATTGACTATTTCTATGGTGTACCGAATGCGCTTAGTCGTGATGGTGCGCGAGTCTTTGTAACAAGTGTTTCTGCAGCAAATAGCTCGGAAGTACGAGGTGAGCAGTTACGTCAAGAAATTCAAGAAATTTTGGCTATCACAGGTGCAAAAAAAGTAAACCTAATTGGTCACAGCCACGGCGCGCCAACATCCAGATATGTTGCATCAGTATCACCTGAATTAGTTGCTTCAGTTACTTCTGTTGGTGGTGTTAACTGGGGCTCTCCAGTAGCGGATGCCGTTCGCGGTGTTATCCCAGAAGGTTCTTTCAGTGAAGCCGTGGTTTCTGCGGTGGCAAATGCCTTCGTAGACACGATTGAGTTTTTGTCTGGTAGTGCGTCTTTACCAACGAATTCTCTTAAAGCTTTAGAATCTTTGTCTACTGCTGGAACATTAGCGTTTAACCAGCGTTACCCAGAAGGTGTGCCTTCATATTACTGTGGTCAAGGTAGAGAGTTAGAGAGCAATGGTGTTTACTATTACTCTTGGAGTGGTTCTAACCCATATACAAACGTATTTGATGCTGTTGACCCATTCATGGAAATCACTTCTTGGGTTATTTCTGGTCCTAATGATGGTTTAGTTTCTTCTTGTAGCTCTCGCTTAGGCCGTGTGCTGAACGATCGTTATGATATGAACCATTTGGACGAAATTAACCAAACATTTGGTATCACTCACTTATTTGAAGTGGATCCAAAGTCAGTTTATGTCAATCATGCAAAACGCCTTAAAAACATGGGCCTTTAATTGATCACCAAATATTGAATAGTCGCGCTCGAATCTCGGGCGCTTTTCGATTCAGGAGAAAATGATGAAAAAGGTGGGATTGATTTTGGCTGGAATGATTGCCGTGGTGGCATATTGGCTATTCCAATCAGAAACAAATGAGTCTGGTTCATTACTGTCTGCATCGACAACGAATCAAAAAGAAAAGCCAGTATTAGCTAATCACTCAACTTCCGTGAACGCAGGTGATAAGAAAAGTCAGTCTCTATCTGCTGATGTGGCGCTAGTCGACTACAAGATTTCAGCAGAAACACTGCACTTGTTTGAACGCATTATTTCTGAGAGTGAGTCGAAAGAAAAAGACCTGCTTTTAGATGCGCTTAATGCTGAGCTAGTCAAAATGAACATCATGCAAAACGTTATCGATAAAATCAAAGCGTTGTTTTCTCGTTATATCGATTACAAAGCTGCTTTAGCTCAGGTAAAAGAGCAGGAGCATGAACGTCCGTTTAGCAGTGATGATATGGAAAGCAAGTTGTTTGCCATCAAACAGTTGCGCTTAGATTACTTTTCCCAAATGGAAATTGACCAGTTATTCCGTGAACAACAGTTATTTGATGAAATGGCGTTAGCTCGCCTTCGTATTCAGCAAGATGCTGATTTAACAGAGGCTCAAAAGCAGCAGCTTTTAGAAGATAACATTGCACAATTGCCCGAGCATATGAAAGCGGCACTACAGCCTTCCCTTGATATTCGTAAAGTACAAGCGATTAAAAAATCAGCTCAGGGACTTTCTCGCGAGCAGAAATTAGCTCGATTTAGTGCGGAGTTTGGTCAAGAGGCCGGACAAAGGCTCTTAGCAGCACAAGATAGGCAACAAGAATGGGGTCGCCGTGTCACACATATTAAATCTGAGATTGAAACTATTAATCAAAATGAGGCACTTTCGGCTGAGCAGAAGTTAGAAAAAATTCAAGCGCTTAAAGGCCGAGACTTTTCTAAACAAGAATTAAAACGTTTAGACGTTTTCTTGCGAAATCCTCAATTACTTACTTCTCAATAATCCGCTTTCAAAGCAGTGCTTCGCGCCAGTGAAGCACCTTTTTCCTGCCTTTGTAATAACGACTTTGCTGTTCTTGGAGAAAAAAGATAGCTAAGTCTGGTTTTGAATTATACTTTCTAGTTAAAAGGGGTTGTTATTCCCTAACGCTTCATAGAATATTGTTCACCGTATTTTGCAGGCTGGTAGGTCCGTTCCAATTGTCGTAGTAAATGCGGGTCAAAGTGATCAGAAAAAGAAGAGGGTAATTGACTAGATGCAGACCTTTGAACATGAAGATTTAGACGACGAAATTCTTGGTGATTTATTAGAGGAAATCAACGAGCTTTATGAAGAAAGCGAACAAACGTTGATCGACCTTGAAGAAGACCCTCATGACAATGAACTACAACGCTCATTGTTTCGCTCCATCCATACCATAAAAGGGGATTTAGGGATGGTGAATTTTTCACCGTTAATCCCTCTGTTACAACATGTAGAAGACTTACTCGACTTTCTCAGAAACGGACAAATCAAATATACCAGTACCATGAGCGACTTAGTGTTGTTGAGTATGGACAGGGTAAAGATTTTCGTTGAAAGCTGTATTAATACCGGTTCGGCTCAATATGATTCCCAATTATTCAAACACTTAGTGAATCATATTAGTCGTATTCGCCCGGATAATATTGCTCAACATGAGCAGTTGCTAAAAGAGTGTGTGCTACTACTGGATCCCACATTAGATGCATCAAGCTTTGGTGAAGAAAAGTCTGAGGAAAAAAGCGGCGACCAATCACCTTCTTCAGATGTCAGTGAGGAAATGACGGAAGATCTGTCAGGTTTAGATTTGCCTGTAGACATCAGCGAAGAAAAAATGGCAGATATTCGTTTCTTCCGCGAGTTGATGAAACCCATTGAGCGTCGCTCTTTGTATTGGGAAGGTCGAGGAGACAGAATTGCTAAGCTAGCATTATATATTAACAAGCTTGCTGGCGAGCCTGTCGATAATGAACAGCTGTTAGTGGCGAGTTATGTGCACGACTTTGGAATGGCATTTATGCCACTGGATATATTGCATAAGCGTGACAAATTAGAAATTCCTGAGTTCAACCTTCTTCGTTCACACGTTTATAAAAGCTCACGTTTGCTTGAACATCTTGAGCAATGGAATGACGCCAGAAAAATTGTGATGCAGCATCATGAGCGTTGTGATGGTTCCGGTTATCCTCTTGGCTTAGTTGAGAAGGATATTTGCGAAGGCGCCCAACTGCTCGGCATTCTCGACACCTTTGAGGCGCTGACACATCAACGAGCACAGGATGACCACCTTAAGCGCCCGAAGCGACGTGCGGTTATTGAAATGAACGAGTTGCCCGAAGGGTTATTTAGTGCGAAATGGATGAAATTGTTTAATACAGCAATGACCAAATTGTTGAAAAAATCCGATTAAGTCATTGTCGGTTGTAGAGGCAAAGAATGAAAAAGTGTCAATCGCTGGTATTCCTACTTATTTTAGGGTTGACCGCGTGTGGTCAAAAGGGGCCGCTATATATGCCTGATATTGAGAAAATGCGTAATCAGGCAGAAGACGTATCAGACGCAAAATCAGAGCAAAATCAAGCACTCACTTCCGAGCAGTCAGGAAGCTAACCTATGGATCATTTTCAGTACCAAAAAGACGACTTGTACGCAGAACAAGTCGCCGTTTCCGATATTGTTTCTCAATATGGGACGCCCTGTTATATTTATTCCCGCGCCACTATTGAGCGACATTGGAAGGCTTTTGATAACGCTGCGGGCGACAGAAAGCATCTAGTATGTTATGCCGTCAAGGCCAACTCAAATTTAGGGGTGCTTAATGTCATGGCTCGCCTTGGTTCAGGGTTTGATATTGTTTCTGGTGGCGAGTTGGCTCGGGTTTTAGAGGCTGGAGGGGATCCGAAGAAAGTCGTATTTTCTGGTGTAGGTAAAACGGAACAGGAAATAGCTTATGCGTTGGAGCAAGATATTTTTTGTTTCAATGTGGAATCGGCAGCGGAACTGGAACGAATCAACCATGTGGCAGCCTCGATAGATAGAATCGCACCTATTTCAATACGGGTTAATCCTGATGTGGACGCGAAGACTCATCCTTATATTTCTACAGGGTTGAAAGCCAATAAATTTGGTATCGAAAGGGAAAAAGCCATATCGGTTTATGAATATGCTGCATCTTTGCCTCATCTGAAAGTGAAGGGAATTGATTGCCATATTGGTTCGCAGTTAACGGAAATAAGCCCATTTGTAGATGCGTTGGATAGGTTGCTTGCGTTGATTGATGAGTTGGCAGAAAAAGGAATTCATATAGAACATCTTGATGTGGGGGGCGGATTAGGTGTGCCCTATAAAGATGAAACACCTCCTCATCCCGATGCGTATTCTCAAGCAATCGCAGAAAAGCTAAAACATCGTCCTGAGTTAACCCTGATTTTTGAACCCGGGCGAGCCATTGCTGCAAATGCAGGTATTTTGGTCACTAAAGTTGAATTCCTAAAAGAAAACGCAGAGAAAAACTTTGCGATTGTTGATGCCGCGATGAACGACCTGTTGCGTCCATCCTTATATTCCGCTTGGCAAAACATCATCCCAGTACATAAGCGTCATAACCTTGCTAGTGCCGTTTACGATGTAGTTGGTCCAGTCTGTGAAACTGGCGATTTCCTTGGGAAAGACAGGGAGTTAGCTGTTCAGCAAGGCGATTTACTCGCGGTCAGAAGCTGCGGTGCATATGGTTTTGTGATGGCTTCCAATTATAACTCGAGAGTCAGACCCGCAGAGATCATGGTCGATGTTGATAAGATTCATCTGGTGAGGGAAAGAGAAATTTTACAAGACCTCTGGAAAGGAGAGTACAAACTCCCGTAAACTACAGCAATTATTGCGTATCGGTTTATTACATGCTGGTTAATTTCTCAAAAATGCATGGTTTAGGTAACGACTTTGTCGTCATTGATAACCTGACTCAAAATGTGTTTTTTTCTAAAGAAAAGATACGTCAGTTAGCAGACAGGAATTTAGGGGTTGGCTTTGACCAAATGCTTTTGGTTGAGCCTCCTTACGATCCTGACCAAGACTTTCATTACCGTATTTTTAATGCAGATGGCTCCGAGGTGTCCCAGTGTGGTAACGGAGCGCGCTGTTTTGGTCGTTTTGTTAAAATGAAAGGGCTTATCAATCGCAATAAAATCGTAGTGAGCACGAAAGCTGGGCGTATGGTGTTGTACATTGAGAACGATGGACAAGTCACCGTTAACATGGGAAAGCCTAAGTTTAAGCCTAGTGAAGTGCCTATGAGAGCAAACAAGCAAGAAGCGATTTATGTGGAACGCATAGCAGACACAACCGTGTTTTTTGGCGCAGTCTCACTCGGTAATCCACATTGTGTATTAGAAGTGGAAGATATTGAAACGGCCCCCGTGGAAAGCTTAGGAACCCTTATTGAAACTCATGAACGCTTCCCCGAAGGTGTAAATGTCGGTTTTATGCAAATCGTCAGCCCTAACCATGTGAAGTTACGTGTTTGGGAAAGAGGCGTTGGTGAAACATTGGCTTGTGGTAGTGGCGCCTGTGCCGCAGCAGTTATCGGCCAACTGCAAGATAAACTAAGTAAAGAAGTTCAAGTGGACTTGCCGGGTGGATCTCTACGTATTCGATACAACAAAGAAGGCCCCGTAAAAATGACAGGGCCAGCAGAACATGTGTTTGACGGAAGTCTTTATCTATGAGTAACCCGAATAATAATAATGCTGAGCATTTAGACGAAGCGGTTATGCCTTCGGCCGAGCAAGTTAAAGCGTATTTGCAAGCGCACCCCGACTTCTTCCTACGTTTTCCTGAATTAGCCGATGAAATTCGTGTTCCCCATGAGAAAAAGGGCGCGGTGTCGTTAGTTGAGCTACAGGCAGAGCAATTACGGGAACGCAGCGCTGAGCGCCAAGAGCGTATTAATCGGCTGCTTGCAGTTGCACAACAGAATGAGCGAATTTACCGTTTATATGCCGAATTGAACCTAAAGCTTTATCAATGCGAGAGTATTGATGATATGACGCAAACACTGCAATCGAGTATTGAACAACAATTTGAACTTGAAACAGTACGTTTGATTACGTTCAAGAATAATGAAGCAGACACTCAGGAATGGCGAGATTTCAAAGCTAAACGTTTTAAAGATACTCATTTCTTTTTTGGGCGAATGCCGCAGTCTGAAAATGCGCTTTTGTTTGGCGATGTCAAAGCCGAATCGGTTGCATTAATGTTGTTGGGGCAAGAAGGGGAATTGGGGTTACTGGCGATTGCGAGCAATGAGCCGGGCCATTTTTCACCTGAAATGGACACCTTGCTCATTGCACAATTGCAGCAGTTGATGACGCTGTTAGTTAGTAAAGCGATGAGCTAATGTCGGCGCCCTTGGTTACGCAAATTAACCACTTTATCGATTACTTAAAGTTTGAGCGTAACCTCGCCGAAAAAACACTCGATAGCTATTTCCGGCAACTCACCGCTGTTTCTGAATTGTTGCCTATTACGCAGTGGCAAGGATTAACTCGAGATCATATCAAGCGCATTTTGGCACTCTCTAACCGGGCTGGATTAAGTCCACGCTCCATTGCATTGCGATTGTCCTCATTACGCACATTTTGCCAGTTTTTGGTCGCACAAGGCATTTTGGAAACGAATCCCGCAAAAGGTGTGCAGGCCCCTAAACAAGGGCGTCCTTTGCCTAAACAGTTGAATGTTGATGAAATGCAGCAATTGCTAAACATCGACGAAGACTCACTACTCGCGTTACGAGATAAAGCCATGATGGAGTTAGCCTATGGTTGTGGTTTGCGCTTGTCTGAGATTGCTGGTTTAGATTTACGTCATATTGAGGATGGTATCAGGCAACTTCGAGTACTGGGTAAAGGGAGTAAAGAGCGGATTCTCCCCATGGGAAAATTTGCACAGGAATCCTTAAAAGCTTGGCTAAAAGTAAGAGGTCAGTTGGTTTCCGGCGACGAAAAAGCTGTGTTTTTAAGCATGAAACAGCGACGTATTTCGGAGCGACAAATTGCCAAAAGAATGAAGCTCTGGGCCCAAAAGCAAATGATTGATAGTGAAGTAAGCCCTCACAAACTAAGGCATTCTTACGCAACGCATCTACTGGAATCAAGTGGTGATTTGCGAGGTGTCCAAGAATTACTTGGTCATGCTAATTTATCCACCACGCAGGTGTATACACATTTAGATTTTCAGCATTTAGCGCAGGTTTATGATAAGGCGCACCCGAGGGCTAAAAATAAATAGGAGAGGCATTTGATATTCTATCGTCGCTGGGCACCCATAAAAGCTATAACTTTCGATTTAGATGATACGCTTTACGACAATCATCCCTTTATTCAGTTGGCCGAGCGTGAGCAATTTCAATTCATGCACCAACACTTTCCCACATCTCAATCGATTGAAAAGCATCAGTGGCATCAACTGCGTCAGGATGTGATTTCAGAGTCTCCCAGCTATGCGGGTGACATGATCAAACTGCGCCGGGCAGTGCTAAGAAAAGGGTTGGCTTTAAGCGGATTAGTGGGTGACGAACTGAACGATGCGGTGGAGCGTGTGTATCAACATTTCTATCATCATCGTAGTAATTTTGAAGTGAGAAGTGAGGTGGTTCAGGTTTTAGAAGCTTTAGCTGAACGTTACCCTTTGGTTGCCATTACAAATGGTAACGTAGACTTATCCCGTGTAGGTATTGAGCCGTATTTCTCGTTAGCATTGCATGCTAGTGCTGAGCAGCCAAGAAAGCCTTCCCCTTTTATGTTTGAAAGCGCTAAATCACATTTAAACTTACCTTCTAACGAGATATTGCATGTTGGCGATAATCTAAAAAAAGATGTGTGGGCAGCGTTAAATTGTGGATTTAGAGCCGGGTGGTATGCTGATAACCGCACTATGCATTTGCCAAGAGAACGCACCGCTTTACTACCTGATATAGCTTTTTCAGCCTTCGATGAGCTTGTTGATTTGTTGTGTTAAAGGTTTGTTGTTCGGGGAATATGAAAAAGGCGCAATCAGATGCGCCTTCGTGGAATTAACTAACAGTACATGTTAATACATCAAGCTATACATCTTACGTCTATATTTTGAGGCTAGTGCGTCCCCTTCAGGCAGGGCGTTGATGGTATCTAACATTAATTTCTTCGCTTCAGAAAAACCAAAATCTTTCTGCAACACTTCGAATAAAAGAGTTAGCGCTTCTTCATTGCGTTGTGCTTGTTGTAGCTGTACAGCGAGCGACACTTTAAGCTCCAAGTTGGTTGGGTCTTGCTCAAGTTGCTGCTGTAGAGCTTGAATTTCCGGGGTGTCAGCCGCTTGTTCCGCCAACTCTATTTTGCTCATAACGGCTTGATAATGTCCGTCTTGATCTGCCAAACCAATGCTCTTAATTAATTCTTTTGCTGGCGCAATGCGTCCTAATTCAATATTAAGGTCGGCAAGCAATAATTTAACGTCAGCACGATCAGGACAAAGTTCATGGGCTTGTTTCACTAATGGGAAAGCATCAGCAAAGTTTTGCTGCGCATAAAACTCACTTGCCTGTGCTAATAGTGCATCTTCAGGTTTAGGCAGGTGTTGATCTAACCATTCTTGTATCTCTTGCTCCGTTTTTAGTCCGGCGAAACCATCTAATGGCTGGCTGTCTTTAACCAAAATAACGGTTGGTAAGCTGCGTACACCGAATTGCATTGAAATAGCTTGTTGCGCGTCACAGTCGACTTTCGCTAATACAATGTCGTTTGAATATTTGGCCGCAAGCTTTTCTAACACGGGAGTGATAGCTTTGCATGGTTCGCACCATTCAGCCCAGAAATCGACTAAAACCAATTTCTCCTTTGAGGTTTCAATAATAATTTGTTCGAAATTTTCGGGGGTGATGTTTACGATGTTTTCCATATGGTGTGTAGCTCAATTCAAAAGTTATCTGGGATCTAATGTATGGGTAATCCGATTGAATGCAAGTCGTAAGGAGCAATTCAAGGCAAATGGACTTAAAACAGTGTGAAACGATTGAGTGTCTGAATAAAGGGTTGGAAAGACTAAACATTAGATGTTGATGTATTGGTTAGGAGTGACATTAGGCGAATTTACCGTTTTCCTAGCCTGTGGTACTGTTGATGTTAATGAAATGTAATATGAGAGTTGTCTATGTCTAACCTAACCACACAAGAACCGGGTAAAAAGTATTCAAGTTTTGCTGAATTTTATCCATTTTACTTGTCTGAACACGCTAATTTAACCTGTCGTCGTTTGCATTTTGTTGGCTCTTGTTTGGTGCTTTGTGTGTTGGCTTGGGCTTTGTTGACTCAAAGTTGGTCTGTCTTAATTTTGTTGCCAATCATTGGTTATGGATTCGCATGGGTCGGCCATTTCTTTTTTGAAAAAAACAGACCCGCAACTTTTACTTATCCGCTTTATAGCTTTATTGGAGATTGGGTAATGTTTAAGGATATTTTGATAGGGAAAATTAAATTCTAGTAAAAGTGAGTGCTAATGGGTTTGTATGCACTCACTTTTATGCATTAATTATTTAAAATATTTGTAGCTCTTTTGCTGCGGGTACAAGCAGCGGAAAATCTTCTTCTGGTAAATACTCAGTAAGCGAAGATAGGCGCTTTCCTAATTGCTGATAAGTTTCAGCGGTTAGATTGAAGTGTCCAAGCTTTCGTTTTGCTCTAGGCTCTTTTCCGTACCAGTGTAAGTGACTGCCCGGAATAGCAAGCATCGTGCTTGAAAATTGCCCTAAACCAATAATATTAATCATGCCGGTAATTTTATAGTTATCGGTTTGGCCTATGGGGAGATCGCAGACAGCGCGAATGTGGTTTTCAAATTGGCAAGTATCTGCACCTTGCATACTCCAGTGACCCGAATTATGAACTCGTGGTGCGATTTCGTTCACCAATAGCTTGTCACCAATTTGGAAAAACTCTACGGCCAACACACCAACATAACCTAACTCGTCACCGAGTTTTTTAAAGGCATCTTGAGCTTGCTGAGTGAGTGCATCGGAGATATTCGTTGCCGGCGCAATGGTTAGATGAAGCTGGCCTTGGTGATGACGGTTTTCCACTAATGGGTAAAATACATAGCTACCGTCTTGGCTGCGGGTGCCGACTAAGGATAATTCACGATCAAACTTCAGCATTTTTTCTGCAATCAGAGGAACCGAAGTTAAATCCAACTGGCTTAAATCATCCTCTAACTTAACCAAGTCTGCCCTGTTAGTTAAACGCCACTGCCCATAACCATCGTAACCATCACGACTGGCTTTCAGGATGAGTTGATCGCCGAGTTGATTCATTGCTGGTGCAATTTGCTCAATATCTTGGATAATTTGGTGTGGGCAATTAGGAATGTTGAGCTTTTCTAAAAGGCGTTTTTCCCTAACGCGATCAGCGCCAGCAAGGATTGCCTCGATACCCGGCTTAAGTTTGCCTGATTGATGGGCAAGTTGTAGTAAGTGTTCTGGCACATGCTCGAATTCCACTGTGATGGCATCGGCATCTTCAATAGCTTGCTTAATAGATATGGTGCGACGTGCTTTGCTAACAGGGTTAACCACCTGCTCTTTGTTGACATCGACAGCGCTAATATAAACACCAAGCGGACAACCGGCTAAATACATCATGCGGGCCAATTGCCCACTTCCGAATATCAATACATTCATTCGATGGGCTCCAATTCAGCGTTTTGTAAAACGGTTTCGGTTTGCTCTGTACGCATCTCAATAACACGTTGAGCCAGGGCTTTGTCGTGAGTCGCGAGGATTTGCGCCGCTAATAAACCAGCATTTGCCGCGCCTGCATCACCAATTGCTAGCGTACCTACTGCTACGCCTTTCGGCATTTGAACGATCGAAAGTAGGGAATCTAGTCCCTTTAAATGCCGAGAACTAACAGGCACGCCCAAAACGGGCAGGTGCGTGTGTGCGGCGATCATGCCAGGTAAATGTGCTGCTCCACCTGCGCCAGCGATAATGACGCTATAACCATTGTCTGCGGCTGTTTCGGCGAACTCAGTAAGCAAGTTGGGAGTACGGTGAGCGGAGACCACGTTGGCTGTGTATTCCACGGACAGATTCTTAAGCATTTTTGCGGCGTTTTGCATCGTGGGCCAATCAGATTGTGAACCCATAACAATGGCGACTTTAGACATGTTTTCCCCGTATTACTTAGTGGTTGCCCCGGTACTAACTAAGGCTAGTTTGTTCTAGCTTATTGAAGGATAGACCAAGGGAATAATTGTGCTCCGACATTTATTTAGACCAAATATTCGGTCCCGCAGAAGCAAGAATTCTAAAGGTGCTGAATTGTAACCTAGTTATTTTGGATGTCGAGAGACTTTGCGCGAGCGCAATGTTTCTGCGATAGATTCTGATAATTTAATCTCATTGTAAGAATTCTGTAACATTTCCCTTATCTAATGCCGCCATCATTTGCAATTAATGCAAAGTTATACTGAGCTGTAGCAGGCTCGAGGCTATATTGGACTATTCATGAATCATTCTGAGATACAGAGCGCTCCTATTCCTACCCTCCCGAACAGCAAGAAAAACTGGGCCTATTTAGCTCTGCTTGTGTATGGGATTCTCATCGCCGTTACCATTATTGGTGCGGGGTTTAAGTTAGCGACGGGCGATCATGCTGAAGCCTTATTTGGTTTTGCAGAAAACCCCATTTTAGGTTTGATTATTGGCATGGTTGCCACAGCCCTTGTGCAATCTTCTAGCACGGTGTCATCTATTATCGTAGCTATGGTGGCGGGAGGGTTGCCTGTTAGTATTGCTGTTCCTATGATTATGGGGGCCAATATAGGAACAAGTATTACGAGCACGATCGTCAGTTTGGGTCATGTTGCTCACAAAGATGAGTTTCGACGCGCCTTTGGTGCCGCGACCATTCATGATTTTTTTAATGTCATGTGTGTGTTTATTTTCTTACCGTTAGAGATTGCATTTGGTGTGTTGGAAAAGGCAAGTGGTTTTCTTGTTTCCCTATTTTCAACTTCAACGGAACTTAGTGTTTCTGGGTTCAACCCAATCAAAATCATGACTAATCCAGTGAGTCAGTTGGTTGCTGATATATTCTCCTTTCTGCCTAATTTGTTCGCAGGTATTTTAATGGCTATCTTAGGCGTTGCTTTGATCATTTTATCCATTACCTTGATGGGAAAAACGATGAAGGCATTGATGGTAGGTCGGGCAAAAGATATTTTACACAGAAGCATTGGGCGAGGGCCTATTCAAGGAATTGCATCAGGTACAATTGTGACAGTGTTGGTGCAATCGTCGTCAACAACAACCTCTTTAGTTGTGCCTCTTGTTGGAACTGGCGTTCTTTCAACTAAAGAAGTTTATCCATTTACGTTAGGGGCGAATATTGGCACTTGCATCACGGCGCTGCTTGCCGCAGTTGCCATTACTGGCCCTAATGCGGATGTGGCGCTACAGGTTGCTTTTGTGCACTTAATGTATAACGTTCTAGGGGTGGTGCTTATCTACAGCGTCAAGTTGTTGCGGAATGTGCCTCTTCACCTTTCTTCTGCTTTGTCGGATGTCGTGGCTGAGCATAAGCTTTTCGGTTTGGCTTATATTATTACGCTGTTCTTCTTAGTGCCCTTATCAGTGATTGCTGTTGCATCATAGTGTTTTTATAGGCGCATAGTGATGAGCGGTTCGAATATCTTGAGATGGCAGTTTTGGGACGGACTGTATCCGTCCCTTAAGCGTTTAGGAAAGCTGAAAGCCATCAGGCTATCGTCTTAGCCTGAAAATGCTTGGTCTAGCTTCCATTGAAGCACTTGTCCTGCGTGGAATGGTACAATTGGTTCACCGTTTGGTAGGGTAATTGATTCGGGAACAGTCCATTCTTCCTGTATTAGACGAATTTTCGTTGTATTTCTGGGTAAGCCATAAAAATCCGCTCCAAAGTGGCTAGCAAAGCCTTCGAGCTTATCTAATACACCCAAGTCGTCGAAGATTTGTGCATAGAGTTCTATTGCACTCCAAGCGCTATAGCAACCCGCACATCCACAATCACTCTCTTTTTTATGCTTTTCGTGAGGTGCGGAATCTGTGCCTAAAAAGAATTTTCTAGAACCACTGCAAACGGCTTCCTGCAATGCTTCTTGGTGTGTATTACGTTTTAAAACGGGTAAACAATAGTTGTGAGGCCGAATTCCCCCAACCAGTAAGTCGTTGCGATTTAACATCAAATGTTGAGGTGTAATGGTGGCGCCTACAATATCACTCGCTCCACTTACGAATTGCACGGCCTCCTTTGTTGTAATGTGTTCCATCACAACCTTTAATGTTGGAAATGTTTCTACAATTGGCTGCAAATGTTGTTCGATAAATTTATGTTCTCGATCAAAAATATCGATATGGCAGTCGGTTACTTCCCCATGGACCAATAAAAGCATGTTTTGTTCAGCCATGGATTCAAAAACCGGATAGAGCTGCTGAAGTGAAGCTACACCTGCATCGGAGTTTGTTGTGGCTCCCGCAGGATAGAGCTTAGCTGCGGTGACTCCGCTATTTTTCGCTGTAACAATGTCCTCAGTTGTGGTTCTATTGGTTAAATAAAGTGTCATTAATGGGGTGAATGACTTTCCTGAAGGAATAGCTTCTTGAATTCGTGCCTGATATTCCGCTGCCAGTTGTGCATTTGTCACAGGTGGAACAAGATTGGGCATCACGATGGCGCGGTGAAAGCATCGTGCCGTTGCAGGAACGGTTTCTTGAAGCATGTCACCATCTCGTAAATGGACATGCCAATCATCAGGCTGGGTCAAAATTAGCTCGGTCATTTGTGATCCTTGTACATTTCTGGAGTGATTTCGGGTCTGTATAGGGCCTTGAATATCGCTGTTTAAATAGCTTAGTTGCTTAAGCGGCGATTGAACCGGGTAAATGTATCAAATTTTAAGAACGAAATTGAGTAAAAAGCGAGTATTGATGCAGAAGCGAATTAGCTTGGGGGAGTTAATTTCTCAAGAAAAACAAAATGGGATAATGAAGTTGGGTATCCGTTTAGGAGACCGATTACTCGGCTTACATAAAATGCGGGCGTTATACCAAAACAATGGTTTGGAAGGGCTGAGTAAGGAAGAATTCTCCGATAAATTGCTCGAAGCATTGAATATTACTTTGGATGTAGACCAAAAAGCCCTTGATATGATCCCTAAAGAAGGGCCGTTATTGCTTGCGAGTAATCATCCTTTCGGTGGGATTGAAGGCGTGATTTTAGCGAGAGTCATAAGTCAGGTTCGACCCGATCTAAAGGTGCTCGCTAACACGGCATTGCGAGTATTTTCGGAATTAACAGATTATTTTATTTTTACTAACCCTCTTGCGCCTAAAAATGCCAAAAATGCCCCTTCGCTTAAACAAACTATTGGTCACTTAAAGCGTGGCGGCGCGTTACTAATTTTCCCAGCAGGAAAAGTAAGCTTTTACGATGTTGCTTCTCAGCGTGTTGTTGAGCATGAGTGGAATCGTTTAGTGGGCAGAATGTTGCAAATTCCGCAAATACAATACACGCCAATATTTGCTTCTGGAAAAAATAGCGACTGGTTTTACCGTGTAGAGCGGTTGAACTTTAAACTCAGAATGTTTTTCCTTGGATGGGAACTCCTCAACAAAAAGAATCAAAATTTACGAATCGATATAGGGCATACAGTGAGCGCAAATAGGATAGAAACACAGGTTACGGATAAAGAACTGGCTGCATTGGCTCGAGCTCAGAGTTATGCACTTGAGCCTGAATGGCGAAGTGATTGGCCAGTAACAAATGCAATGGAGTTTTCACCCCTAGCCGCACCAATTGATGTGGCGTTGCTTCAAAAGGAAATCGCGGATTTGCCAGCTAAACAGCACTTAGTTGAATATCGAAACTTTAGTGTTTATTACGGTTATCGCGAACAAATACCGAATGTCGTATTGGAAATAGCCCGTTTGAGAGAAAGGGTGTTTCGTGAACATAATGAAGGCAGTGGTAATTCAAGAGATACTGACCATTTTGATGATACTTATACGCATTTATTCGTGGTTAATAACGATACACACGAACTGGTTGGTGCCTACAGAATGGGGCAAACCGATAGGTTGTTAGCAAATTACGCAAAAGACAAAGACGACCTTAGTCCGATTTATTTGGCGCAGATGTTTAATTTTCAGCCAGGCTTTATCAATCGAAAAGAGCCATGTTTGGAAATGGGGCGCTCATTTTTAACCCCAGAATACCAAAGAAGTTTTCATGGATTGTATTTACTCTGGCGCGGTATTGGGGCTTTCTGTGGGAAATTTCCACAATATCGTTATTTATACGGCACTGTATCGCTGAGCAAATTATTTGATAAACGTAGCATTGCGATTATCAAAGCGGCGCTTGTGGAAGAAACCGATAATGTGAGTCCGAAACATGACTTTGATTTTGCGCTACATCCTGAAATTCAAGCGTTTCATCAGGATTATCATTTGCGATCCCACATGAGCAGCTTTTTGCAAGCGATAGAAACAGATGGAAAGGACATTCCAATTTTGCTCAAACACTACATGAAGCTGAATGCCAATTTCCATGCGTTAGGTGTTGATAAAAACTTTGCGGATACACCAGGGTTGTTGTTGAGTGTGCATTTGCCAAGCGCGCCACAAAAATTAGTGAGCAAATATTTGGCAGATGAAATGCCCGCTTATCTGGCCTATTCTTAATAATTTTTTAACTTAGTGCGACTTCACGTTGGTGGCTTAATGTTGCTGGTGCTACGCCGAAGTCGTTATCTAATTGAGTTCCAGTTAACGACATCATTGCAGAAATAAGTGAAAAATGATGTACCGCGTGGCTGCCTACAAACATCAGTTCTCGTGCAACGTTTGATGGACAAGTAAGCACTTGTGTTTCAGAAACCGAGATTTCACTTTTGACATCTAATGTGCGTAATAATTCTTCGCTGGTTAAGGCGCTAAGCCAATTCTCAATGGATTCAAGTAGGCTTAATGCAGAGTCTAACTCCGATTCAATGCTAGTATCGCGGTTTCGCTTGTCGTAATCGATTAGGCCAGTGTCGTTACTGTTCATTATGGCTAAATAATGATCCAATACGTGGCGCATGTGTTTGCCGGGAGAGCTGGTGAAATGAGGAGCGGTAATATGATTATAAGCCGCGTTTGAGCAACTTAGGAGGAATTGCTTCCCTTGGCCTAAAATTTCCAGCTGACTACTGATGACTTTTTCTACATTCATCCTTTTGACTAACCTCTATAGCATCGTTTTCGGAGCAAGTTTTCGAAAATTGTACCTCATTTGTTATCGATTTCAGCCTGTTGCGGAAAAATAAATGGGCATTTTTGGAGATTGTATTGATCTGACCGGATCATTGTCATCCTTTTTACAAATTAATTTTAATTTAAGTCAGCAAGACCATGCTTGTATAGTTCGATTCAATGAGTATAATACCGCTCCCTCCTTTATCATGACTCAGAATTTCCCGTTTCAAGATTGAAGATACATAGTTAAGGGAAATCTTATGGCTTACGAATGTGGCCTTTAGAGGGTTGTGATTTAAAGAAGGATGAACAAAATTAAAGGGGTGTAGTTCCAATTGGTAGAACAGCGGTCTCCAAAACCGATGGTTGGGGGTTCGAGTCCCTCCACCCCTGCCAATAGCAAAAGTAAATGCATAAAGGTTAAATCATGAGTGAGAATGCAGTTGACAATACTGGCTCTCTAGACACGTTAAAGTGGTTAGTTGTTGTTGTATTACTCGGTGCGGCTGTAGGCGGCAATTACTATTTCGGTGATATGTCAGTCTTAGTTCGTGCTGTGGGTGTGGTTGTCGCTATTGCGGTTGCGCTTTTTATCGCAGCAAAAACAGTAAAAGGTTCGCAGTTTGTCAGTTTTGCGTCAGAGTCTAGAACTGAAGTACGCAAAGTTGTATGGCCAACTCGTGAAGAAGCAACACAAACAACGCTAATCGTATTGGCTGCCACGTTTGTCATGGCTTTGTTGCTTTGGGGATTGGATGGTATCGCCGTTCGTGTGGTTTCATTTATCACCGGCATAGGAGCATAAGTAAATGTCAGAGTCTGAATCAGTAAAACGCTGGTACGTCGTACAAGCCTTCTCAGGCTATGAAGCTCGCGTTAAAAAAACGTTAGAAGAGCATATTAAAATGCACAACATGGAAAATTACTTCGGTGAAATCCTTGTTCCTACCGAAGAAGTGGTAGAAATGCGTGCAGGCCAAAAGCGTAAAAGTGAGCGTAAGTTCTTTCCAGGCTACGTGTTAGTTGAAATGGAAATGAATGATGACTCTTGGCACTTAGTTAAAAGTGTGCCTCGTGTTTTAGGTTTTATCGGTGGAACGACTGATCGTCCAGCGCCTATTACTAAAAAAGAAGCTGACGCTATCTTAAATCGTCTTCAAGAATCGGTTGATAAGCCCAAGCCAAAAACCTTGTTCGAACCGGGCGAAGTGGTACGTGTTACCGATGGTCCATTTGCCGACTTCAATGGCGTCGTTGAAGAAGTTGACTATGAAAAGAGTCGCTTAAAGGTTTCCGTTCTTATCTTTGGCCGTTCAACACCCGTTGAATTGGAGTTTAGCCAAGTCGAGAAAGGCTAATCTATATCAAGCTAATCTGTAGAATATCTGCTAGGGTTAAAGCGAGTTGATCAAACGACTCGCTTTTTTGTTTTTCGGCGTAGAGAAAACGCCAAAAGTTAAAGCAAGTAAATGTTCAAAAAATATCAAATTAGGGCTTGTTATCTATACGGCTTTTCACTATAATCCTCGGCCTTTTAAACAGGGGAGCCATTTGAGTACTTTGAGCTCATCATTGTGCGAGGCGTTATACCCAAACCGAGAGACATTTCACAATGGCTAAGAAAATTGTTGGCTTGATTAAGCTGCAAGTGCCTGCGGGCTCTGCAAATCCAAGTCCACCAGTTGGTCCTGCTTTAGGTCAACACGGTGTGAACATCATGGAATTCTGTAAAGCGTTTAACGCCAAAACAGAAAGCATGGAAAAAGGAATGCCGATTCCAGTTCAAATTTCTGTATTTGAAGATCGTTCATTTACTTTCGAAACTAAAACCCCACCTGCTTCATTCTTACTGAAGAAAGCGGCTGGCATTAAGAGCGGTTCTGGTCGTCCTAACACTGAGAAAGTGGGTAAAGTTACCCGTGCTCAATTAGAAGAGATCGTGAACATGAAGCAAGCAGATTTAACTGCTGCCGACTTGGATGCTGGTGTTCGTACAATTGCTGGTTCTGCACGTAGCATGGGCCTAGAGGTGGAGGACTAACACATGGCGAAACTCACTAAGCGTATGCGTCTAGTTCGCGAAAAAGTAGATGTTACTAAAGATTACGAAATCAATGAGGCGGTTGCTCTATTGAAAGAATTAGCCACAGCTAAGTTCCCTGAGAGCTTAGATGTAGCGGTCAACCTTGGTATTGATGCTCGTAAATCTGACCAAAACGTACGTGGTGCAACAGTGCTTCCACATGGTACAGGTAAAGATGTACGTGTTGCGGTATTTACACAAGGTGCCAATGCAGACGCAGCTAAAGAAGCGGGTGCAGATGTTGTAGGTATGGAAGATCTTGCTGAGCAAGTGAAAAAAGGCGAAATGAACTTCGACGTGGTTGTTGCTTCTCCTGATGCAATGCGTGTTGTTGGTCAATTAGGCCAAATCCTCGGTCCTCGTGGCCTTATGCCTAACCCTAAAACGGGTACAGTTACTCCTGATGTTGCGACAGCTGTTAAAAATGCTAAAGCAGGTCAGGTTCGTTACCGTAACGATAAAAACGGTATTATCCACGCGAGTATTGGTAAAGTTGGCTTTGAAGCTAACCAAATTCAAGAAAACTTGGAAGCCTTGTTGGATGCGCTTAAGAAAGCAAAACCAGCAAGTGCAAAAGGTTCGTACATCAAGAAAGTTAGCCTTAGCACTACAATGGGTGCTGGTGTAGCGGTTGATCAAAGTACTTTGAACTTTTAATTGAATGTGGGTTGGAGCTTGGATTTTCCAAAAGAAAAATCAAGCTCCCGTCCAAGACCGTAGGTGTGGTTTGACTTTGTCAGAACTACTTAATCTAACAACCTACGCAGACGGTGGTTCGACTCAGACTCTCTGGGGAAAATGAACACCGTGGAACGGTAGCAAAGCACTTTGGAAACAAAGTATGGCGTTGCCAATCTATGAACTCTGGGAAGCGGCTTTGCCAATTCTCAGTAACTAAGAGGTGATCTCAGTGGCATTAGGTTTAGAAGCAAAAAAAGAGATCGTTGCTGAAGTAAGTAACGTTGCATCTGAAGCTCTATCCGTCGCCGTCGCTGAATATCGCGGTTTGGAAGTTGCTGACTTAACTGCTTTACGCGTTAAAGCTCGCGAGCAGGGCGTATATCTGAAAGTTATCAGAAATACACTTGCTAAGCGTGCGTTAGCAGACAGCAAATTTGCAGATTTGAACAGTGCTTTAACGGGTCCACTTATCTATGGCTTCTCTATGGATGCCCCGGGTGGTGCAGCTCGTCTTTTCAAAGATTTTTCTAAAGAAAATGACAAGCTACAAGTTACAGCTCTTTCTATCGGCAGCGGCTTACTTGGTCCAGAAAAATTGGACGCAGTGGCTTCACTTCCGACACGCGACGAAGCGTTAGCAAAACTTCTTGCTACCTTCAAAGCACCTGTTGGCAAGTTTGTACGTACTATCAACGAAGTACCTACCAAATTTGCACGCGTGCTGGCGGCTATTAAAGATACTAAATAATTTTAGTGTCTCTAAAAACGAATATTTGTATTAACATTTTAAACCCAGGAGTTTAGAGAAATGGCTCTAACTAAAGAAGATATCTTGAACGCGATTGCTGAAATGCCAGTTATGGAATTGGTAGAGCTAATCGAAGCAGCTGAAGAAAAATTCGGCGTAGAAGCAACTGCAGCAGTAGCAGTAGCAGCTGGTCCAGCTGCAGCAGCTGAAGCAGCTGAAGAAAAAACTGAATTCGACGTTGTTCTTGCTGGTATCGGCGGTAACAAAGTTGCAGTTATCAAAGCTGTTCGCAGCGCAACTGGTCTTGGCCTTAAAGAAGCTAAAGAGTTGGTTGAATCAGCTCCTAAAGCTATCAAAGAAGCTATCTCTAAGGATGAAGCTGAAGCACTTAAGAAAGAGCTTGAAGAAGCTGGTGCTGAGGTTGAACTTAAGTAATTTGTCATCCGACAGGTTACAGCCAGAAATGGCGTAGGCTGGTGGTTTATTAACCTCCAGCCTTTTTGCGCTGTAGGATAGTGCAGCTTCACCGTTGATTGCCTATCCTTTATACGGCGCGAGGAAACGTTATCTATAATAATTTTTATTAAACCAATGCCTTTGCGTTTTTAGTAAAAAGTATTGGTCAGTAAGCGTTATCTAAAACGGTGCTGAGAATTGTCGACGTTACGACGGCAACAGGGTCAAAAATCAGCAGACTGAGGAATCCATGGTTTACTCTTATAGCGAAAAGAAACGTATCCGCAAGGACTTTGGCAAACGCCCCCAAGTTTTGGAAATACCTTACCTTCTTTCGATTCAACTCGATTCATTCCGTAAATTTATTGAAGTTGATTCCGATGGTCAGTATGGCTTGGAAGCGGCGTTCCGCTCGGTATTCCCAATCAAAAGTTACTCTGGTAATTCAGAGTTACAATATGTGAGCTACCGTTTAGGTGAGCCAGTATTTGACGTAAAAGAATGTCAGATTCGTGGGTTGACTTATTCAGCTCCTCTTCGAGTTAAGCTTCGTCTAGTTTTATATGATAAAGAAGCGGCTCCAGGCACAGTAAAAGATATTAAAGAGCAAGAAGTGTATATGGGTGAAATCCCATTAATGACCGATACGGGCACTTTTGTTATTAATGGTACTGAGCGTGTTATCGTTTCTCAATTACACCGTTCTCCCGGTGTATTCTTTGATCATGACCGTGGAAAAACTCACTCTTCAGGTAAGGTACTTTATAATGCTCGCGTTATCCCTTACCGTGGTTCTTGGTTAGATTTTGAATTTGACCCGAAAGATAATTTATTTGTACGTATAGATCGTCGTCGTAAATTGCCTGCCACCATTATCCTTCGCGCTATGGATATGGGAACGGAAGAAATTCTAGGTTTATTCTTCGATAAAGAAACCGTTCGTATTACTGAGCGTGAATTCATGATGGGTATTATCCCTGAACGTTTACGCGGTGAAACAGCGAAGTTCGACATCAAAGATGGTGAAGGGAATATACTTGTTGAAGCAGGTCGTCGTGTATCTGCTCGTCATACTCGTCAGATGGAAAAGGCAGGTATCAATGAGCTAGAAGTACCGGCAGAATTCTTAATCGGCCGAGTATTTGCTACCACTTACGTTGATGAAGCGACGGGTGAAGTCATTGTTAACGCTAATGATGAAGTTACTTTAGAGCGTCTAGCTGCACTTAGAACTGGCGGTTATGACACCTTCGAAACGCTTTACATCAATGAGCTCGATCACGGTTCATATATCTCTGATACTGTGCGTATCGACCCAAGCTCCAACCGTTTAGAAGCGCTAGTAGAAATTTATCGTATGATGCGTCCCGGTGAACCACCAACAAAAGACGCAGCAGAAACTTTATTCGACAATTTATTCTTCTCTGAAGAACGCTATGACCTATCAGCAGTAGGCCGTATGAAGTTCAATCGTCGTCTTGGCCGTTCAGAGTCAACGGGTGAAGGCACGCTTTGTAAAGAAGATATTGTTGAGGTTATGCGTCGCCTAATTGCGATTCGTGACGGTAAGGATGAAGTTGATGATATTGATCACTTGGGCAACCGTCGTATTCGTAGCGTAGGTGAGATGGCAGAAAACCAATTCCGTGTTGGTTTGGTGCGTGTTGAAAGAGCTGTTAAAGAGCGCTTAAGTCTTGGCGATTTGGATAGCATCATGCCGCAAGACTTGATCAACGCTAAGCCGATCTCCGCTGCCGTTAAAGAGTTCTTTGGTTCCAGCCAGCTATCTCAGTTTATGGACCAAAATAACCCGTTATCGGAAGTAACACATAAACGCCGTGTTTCAGCATTAGGCCCCGGTGGTCTTACGCGTGAACGTGCAGGATTCGAAGTTCGAGATGTTCACCCAACTCACTACGGTCGTGTATGTCCAATTGAAACCCCTGAGGGTCCAAACATCGGCTTGATTAACTCATTATCAAGTTATGCGCGAACTAACGATTATGGTTTCCTTGAAACACCGTATCGTAAAATTGTTGATGGTGTAGTGACGGATGATGTGGATTACCTTTCTGCAATTGAAGAAGGTCAGTTCCCTATCGCTCAGGCGAGCGCAAAGTTAACAGAAGACAGCCGTCTTGCTGATGACTTAGTACCCTGTCGTCATAAAGGTGAATTCACCTTAATGCCACGCGAAGACATTCTTTATATGGATGTTGCACCGCAGCAGATTGTTTCCGTTGCAGCAAGTATCATCCCATTCCTAGAACATGATGATGCTAACCGTGCCTTGATGGGCTCGAACATGCAACGTCAAGCTGTGCCAACGCTAAAAGCTGAAAAGCCACTAGTGGGTACAGGCATGGAAAAAACCGTTGCTATCGATTCAGGGGTAACGGTTGTCGCCAAGCGCGGTGGTGTAATTGATTATGTAGATGCTAGCCGTATCGTTGTTAAAGTTAACGATAGTGAGCTAATGCCAGGCGAAGCCGGCATCGATATTTACAACTTAACTAAATACACGCGTTCAAACCAAAATACTTGTATTAACCAGAAGCCGACTGTAAACGTTGGTGAACCTGTTAATGCCGGTGATGTTATGGCTGATGGTCCTTCTACAGACCTTGGCGAATTGGCGCTTGGTCAGAACATGCGTATCGCTTTCATGCCTTGGAACGGTTTTAATTTCGAGGATTCAATCCTTATCTCTGAGCGTGTGGCTCAGGAAGATCGCTTCACAACGATTCATATTCAGGAATTGAGCTGTATTGCTCGTGACACTAAGCTAGGTCCAGAGGAAATTTCTTCTGATATTCCGAATGTGGGTGAATCTGCATTAAGCAAACTTGATGAGTCAGGTGTTGTTTATATCGGTGCAGAGGTTAAAGGCGGTGATATTCTTGTTGGTAAGGTAACGCCTAAAGGTGAAACTCAACTAACGCCAGAAGAAAAGCTATTGCGTGCAATCTTTGGTGAAAAAGCGTCCGACGTTAAAGATACATCTCTACGTGTTCCAAATAGTGTTCATGGTACGGTTATTGACGTACAAGTATTCACTCGTGATGGTGTAGAAAAAGACAAACGTGCGCTTGAAATTGAAGATATGCAGTTGCGTCAGGTTAAGAAAGATTTAACTGATGTATTCAATATTTTGGCAGATGACATCTTTGCTCGTACTCGTAACCTTTTAGTTAATAATGGTGTTGCGTCTGAG
Organism: Alteromonas sp. a30; assembly: GCF_026788005.1. Classification (GTDB taxonomy): domain Bacteria; phylum Pseudomonadota; class Gammaproteobacteria; order Enterobacterales; family Alteromonadaceae; genus Paraneptunicella. Next base: position 69,647 of record NZ_JABEPE010000003.1, on the reverse strand, counting down.
AAACTAGATACCTTGCCAAGAGAGAAATGGTTTGATTTACCACTAAGCGATGAAGATGCGCAAGCTGAATTAGAGCAAAGTGCAGACCAATTTGCTGAAATTAAAGCTGACTATGATAAGAAGTTTGAAGCTAAGCGTCGCAAAATCACACAGGGTGATGACCTAGCGCCAGGTGTTCTTAAAATTGTTAAAGTTTACTTAGCGGTTAAACGTCGTATTCAACCGGGTGACAAAATGGCAGGTCGTCACGGTAACAAAGGTGTTATCTCATCCATTCAGCCAGTTGAAGACATGCCTTATGATGAAAATGGTACGCCTGTTGACATCGTACTTAACCCGCTGGGCGTACCTTCGCGTATGAACATCGGTCAGATCCTTGAAACTCACTTGGGTATGGCTGCAAATGGTCTTGGCGTGAAGATTGATCGCATGATCAAAGAGCAGCAAGAACTCGCTAAGTTAAGAGAATTTATCCAGCAAGTATATGATGCAGGTCGATGCAGACAAACGGTTGATCTTACAACATTCACTGACGATGAAGTGAGACGTTTGGCACATAACTTGCGCAAAGGTGTACCAACTGCAACGCCAGTATTCGATGGTGCTACTGAACTTGAAATTAAAGAGCTACTTAAACTCGCTGATATTCCAGAAAGTGGACAAATCACGTTATTTGATGGTCGTACTGGTCAGGAATTTGAACGTCCGGTAACAGTGGGTTACATGTACATGCTGAAACTGAACCACTTGGTAGACGACAAAATGCACGCTCGTTCTACTGGTTCGTACAGCTTGGTAACGCAGCAGCCGTTAGGTGGTAAAGCTCAGTTCGGTGGGCAACGTTTCGGTGAGATGGAGGTATGGGCACTAGAAGCATACGGTGCTGCCTACACCTTACAAGAAATGTTGACAGTTAAATCTGACGACGTGAATGGTCGTACGAAGATGTATAAGAACATCGTCGATGGTGACCATAGCATGGACCCTGGAATGCCAGAATCATTCAACGTATTGTTGAAAGAGATTCGCTCTCTGGGTATCAACATTGAGTTGGAAGAACAATAGGGCGCTCTGGTTTAGAGCAGTTGGTTTAGGCTGTAGCATTTGTTACAGCCTAGTCAGGTTGATTGACTCCGTTGGGAGAACATTGTGAAAGACTTACTTAAGTTTCTCAAACAGCAAAATAAAACAGAAGAATTCGATCAGATTCGAATTGGTCTTACATCACCAGACATGATCCGCTCATGGTCGTACGGTGAAGTGAAAAAGCCAGAAACGATTAACTATCGTACCTTCAAGCCAGAGCGAGATGGTTTATTCTGTGCACGCATCTTTGGTCCTACAAAAGATTACGAGTGCTTGTGTGGTAAATACAAGCGCTTGAAGCACCGTGGTGTTATCTGTGAAAAATGTGGCGTTGAAGTAACGCTAACGAAAGTGCGTCGTGAACGTATGGGCCACATTGAGTTAGCAAGCCCTGTTGCACATATTTGGTTTTTGAAATCACTGCCATCTCGTATCGGCTTAATGCTCGATATGACATTGCGTGATATTGAACGCGTACTTTACTTCGAGTCATACGTAGTTACTGAACCCGGTATGACTACACTTGAAGCAAGTCAACTATTGACTGAAGAAGAGTATCTAGATGCGTTAGAAGAGCACGGTGACGAGTTTGAAGCAAAAATGGGCGCAGAGGCTATTTTTGATTTGTTGCTTGCTTTAGATGTTGATGCTGATGTGGCATCAATGCGTGAAGAATTGCCTTCTGTTACTTCAGAAACAAAACGTAAGAAAATCACTAAGCGTTTGAAATTGTTGGAGTCTTTCCAGCAGTCAGGTAACAAGCCTGAGTGGATGATCATGACGGTGTTACCAGTATTGCCACCTGACCTTCGTCCGTTGGTACCGTTAGACGGTGGTCGTTTTGCGACCTCTGATTTGAACGATTTATATCGTCGTGTAATCAACCGTAACAACCGTCTGAAAAGATTATTAGATTTAGCAGCGCCTGACATCATCGTTCGTAACGAGAAACGTATGTTACAAGAAGCGGTGGATGCGTTACTTGATAATGGACGTCGTGGTCGTGCGATCACCGGCTCTAACAAGCGTCCATTAAAATCGCTTGCTGACATGATTAAAGGTAAGCAAGGTCGTTTCCGTCAAAACCTACTTGGTAAGCGTGTTGACTATTCTGGTCGTTCTGTAATTACCGTTGGTCCTACATTACGCCTACACCAATGTGGTCTTCCTAAGAAAATGGCTTTGGAGTTGTTCAAACCCTTTATTTACGGCAAGTTAGAAGGCCGTGGCTTAGCAACGACCATTAAAGCTGCTAAGAAAATGGTAGAGCGAGAGGCACCGGAAGTATGGGACGTTTTAGATGAAGTCATCCGAGAGCATCCGGTTTTACTTAACCGTGCGCCAACGCTTCACAGACTCGGCATCCAAGCATTTGAACCGATTCTAATCGAAGGTAAAGCGATTCAGTTGCACCCACTAGTGTGTGCGGCATACAACGCTGACTTCGACGGTGACCAAATGGCGGTACACGTGCCGTTAACCATTGAAGCACAGCTTGAAGCGCGTGCATTGATGATGTCGACTAACAACATCTTATCGCCAGCGAACGGTGAGCCAATCATCGTACCTTCACAGGACGTTGTATTAGGTTTGTACTACATGACGCGTGATCGCATTAATGCGAAAGGCGAAGGCATGGCGTTTGCAAACGTGAAAGAAGCTGAAAAGGCATATAGAACAGGTGTTGCCGATTTACACGCTCGCGTAAAAGTTCGTTTGAACAACGTAAAGATTGATAAAGACGGTAATGTTTCTGAAAAGGTTGAACTGATCGATACGACAGTCGGCCGCGCCATTTTATCTTTGTGTTTGCCAGAAGGTATTCCATTCGAACTAATGAACTTGGCGATGGGCAAAAAGCAAATTTCTCGTTTGCTAAATGCTTGTTATCGTAGTCTTGGTTTGAAGAAAACAGTACTTACAGCCGACCAAATTATGTATACCGGTTTCCACTATGCAATGAAAGCAGGTGCTTCAATCGGTATTGATGATATGGTAATTCCTGATGAGAAATCAGAGATTATCGACAGCGCAGAGCAAGAAGTTGCCGAAATCCAGGACCAATTCCAATCAGGTCTTGTTACCGCGGGTGAGCGCTACAACAAAGTTATTGATATTTGGTCTGCTGCCAACGAACGTGTTTCAAAAGCCATGATGTCGAACTTGTCCAAAGAACAAGTTTTGAATCGTGATGGTGAAATGGAAGAGCAAGATTCTTTCAACTCCGTTTACATGATGGCCGACTCTGGTGCTCGTGGTAGTGCCGCTCAAATTCGTCAGTTGGCGGGTATGCGTGGTCTGATGGCGAAACCAGACGGTTCAATCATCGAAACACCGATTACGGCTAATTTCCGTGAAGGTTTGAACGTACTTCAGTACTTCATCTCGACCCACGGCGCGCGTAAAGGTTTGGCCGATACTGCATTGAAGACAGCTAACTCAGGTTACTTGACTCGTCGTTTGGTTGACGTAGCCCAAGACGTTGTTATTAACAACGACGACTGTGGCACGTTTGAAGGCATCATTATGAAGCCGCTAATTGAAGGTGGTGATGTTGTTGAACCACTTAGAGAGCGTGTACTAGGTCGTGTTGTTGCTGAAGACGTAATCAAACCAGGCTCTGATGAAGTGTTAGTAGAGCGTAATGTACTGTTAGACGAAAAACTGGTTGATTTACTTGAAGCAAATTCCGTAGACCAAGTTATTGTTCGTTCGGTTATTACCTGTAAGAACGACTTTGGTGTATGTGCTAAATGTTATGGTCGTGATTTGGCTCGAGGTCATATGGTTGCACCGGGTGAAGCCGTGGGCGTAATTGCCGCTCAGTCAATCGGTGAACCAGGTACACAGCTTACCATGCGTACGTTCCACATTGGTGGTGCGGCATCTAGAGCCTCGGCGGAGAACAGCGTTCAAATTAAGAACGATGGCTCCTTGAAGATGCATAATGCTAAGTATGTTCGTAATACCGACGACAAGATCGTTATTGTTTCTCGTTCAACTGAGCTAACGGTTATCGATGAATTCGGTCGTGAGAAAGAGCGTTATAAAGTGCCTTATGGTGCGATCCTACAGGTTGATGATAGTGCTCAGGTTAGTTCCGGTGAAATTGTTGCTAACTGGGATCCGCATTCGCATCCAATTGTGACTGAACGTACAGCGAAAATTACCTTTGCTGATATTGATGACAGTAACACTGAAATGCAACAAGATGACATCACTGGTCTTTCTCGTGTTGTTGTTAAGGATTTGGCGAAAGCGGCTGCGAAAGAACCCAAGCTTATTCTTGATATTGAAGAAGTGGGCTTGCAAGAGATTCGTTTACCAAGCTTTACCACGATTGAGATTTCTGATGGTGCGACTGCGCGTCCAGGTGATGTGTTAGCACGTATCCCGCAAGAAAGCTCGAAGACTCGTGACATCACGGGTGGTCTTCCTCGCGTAGCGGACTTGTTCGAAGCGAGAAAACCAAAAGAGCCAGCTATCTTGGCGGAAATCTCTGGTTCTGTGGGCTTTGGTAAAGAGACGAAAGGCAAGAAACGTCTTGTTATCACACCTGAGCAAGGTGACGCATACGAAGAAATGATTCCTAAGTGGCGTCAGCTTAACGTGTTCGAAGGTGAGCGTGTTGAACGAGGTGAGGTTATCGCTGACGGTCCTGAGTCTCCACATGACATTCTTCGTCTTCGTGGTATCAGTGCAGTTTCAAACTATATCGTCAACGAGGTTCAAGAAGTTTATCGCTTACAGGGTGTAAAAATTAACGATAAGCACATCGAAGTTGTTATTCGTCAGATGTTGCGTAAGTGTGTGATTACACATCCGGGTGACACTATGTTCCTCGAAGGTGAGCAGTGTGAAGTTTCAGATGTAAGCATTGCTAACCGTGAACTAGAGCAACAGGGTAAGATTCCAGCAGAATATGAAGTTCAATTGTTGGGTATTACTAAAGCGTCTCTTTCCACAGAGTCGTTTATCTCAGCAGCATCGTTCCAAGAAACAACACGTGTTCTTACCGAAGCGGCAGTTCAAGGTAAGCGTGACGATCTGAGAGGCTTGAAAGAGAACGTTATTGTTGGTCGCTTAATTCCTGCCGGTACTGGCTTGGCGTATCACAAACGTCGTCTGGAGTCTCGAGTTGTTGAAGCAGAAGAGTTATCTGTTTCAGCAGAAGAAGCAGAACAAGCACTTACCGAAGCATTGAATGCAGAAGTAAGCAATAGCTCTTCTACATCAGAAGAGTAAAATATAGAAAGGTGACTCAAGTATTGAGTCACCTTTACTTTTCTCACATAATCTCTTATCCCAACCGGGATTATCCCCGTTTTTCCAGCCTTGTTTTTTATATCTAAACCCCGTGGGTTGACAGACTAAACTTCGATCATTAGAATGCCGCGACCCTCGTTATGGGTATAGTGGATTTTTTGTCTTGGAAACATCTCAAAAAGAGTTTCCGTCCTGAAAATTTGTCGTAATTAGGAGCTAATAATGGCAACAGTTAACCAGTTGGTGCGCAAGCCTCGCCGTAGCAAAGTTGTTCCAAGCAACGTTGCTGCATTGCAAGCTTGTCCACAACGTCGTGGTGTATGTACTCGTGTATATACAACCACTCCTAAGAAGCCAAACTCGGCACTTCGTAAAGTGTGTCGTGTTCGTTTAACGAATGGCTTTGAAGTAAGTTCGTATATCGGTGGTGAAGGCCACAACTTGCAAGAGCACAGCGTTGTTCTTATCCGTGGTGGTCGTGTTAAAGACTTACCGGGTGTTCGTTATCACACTGTTCGCGGTACTTTGGACTGCGCAGGTGTTAAAGATCGTAAGCAAGCTCGCTCCAAGTACGGTGCGAAAAGGCCCAAGTCTTAACGGTTCTCCGTTAGTAAGGCCAAACATTAAACATTAACGTTTTGGGATTATCCTGAAAAAAGTCGGAGAATTAAGATGCCTAGAAGAAGAGTCGTAGGACAGCGTAAAATCCTACCGGATCCTAAGTTCGGATCACAATTACTCGCTAAGTTTATCAATGTTGTCATGTTAGACGGCAAAAAATCCACGTCTGAAAAGATCGTTTACGGTGCACTCGATATTGCTGCTGAAAAAGTAGGCAAAGACCATTTGGTTATTTTCGAAGAAGCACTAGACAACATTCGTCCATCTGTCGAGGTTAAATCTCGCCGTGTGGGTGGTTCTACTTATCAGGTGCCTGTAGAGGTTCGTCCTGTTCGTCGTAACGCGCTTGGTATGCGTTGGATGGTAGATGCTGCTCGTAAGCGTGGTGAGAAGTCAATGGCTCACCGTTTAGCGGCAGAGATGCTTGATGCATCCGAGAACAAAGGTTCAGCTGTTAAGAAACGTGAAGATGTTCACCGTATGGCTGAAGCGAACAAAGCATTCGCTCACTACCGTTGGTAGTCATCTACTACAGTATATTTGTAGGCTAATTGAGAGGAAACTATGGCACGTACTACCCCTATAGAACGCTACCGTAATATTGGGATCTGTGCTCATGTTGACGCTGGTAAAACAACCACCACAGAGCGTGTGTTGTTTTATACCGGCTTGTCACACAAGATCGGTGAAGTCCATGATGGTGCAGCCACCATGGACTGGATGGAGCAGGAACAAGAGCGTGGTATCACAATCACTTCTGCTGCAACCACTTGTTTTTGGCAAGGTATGCAACAGCAATTCGAACAACATCGTATCAATATCATTGATACTCCTGGACACGTTGATTTCACTATTGAAGTAGAACGTTCCTTACGGGTATTAGATGGTGCCGTAGTTGTCTTCTGTGGTTCTTCTGGTGTTGAGCCGCAGTCAGAGACAGTATGGAGACAAGCTGATAAGTACCGTGTTCCTCGCATGGTTTTCGTTAACAAAATGGACCGTGCTGGTGCTGATTTTAATCGAGTCGTTGAGCAAATTCGTAACCGTCTGGGAGCGAATTGTGTTCCGATTCAATTGAATATTGGTGCTGAAGAAAACTTTAAGGGCGTGATTGATCTTTTCAAGATGAAAGCGATCAATTGGAACGAATCAGATCAGGGTATGACTTTCAATTACGAAGACATCCCGGCAGAACTCTTGGATGAAGCAGAAGCACTACGCAGTGAAATGATTGAAGCTGCTGCTGAGGCAAATGAAGAGTTAATGGAAAAGTATCTCGAGGGTGGCGAATTAAGCGAAGCTGAAATTAAAGAAGGGCTTCGTATTCGTACTTTGAATAACGAGATCGTGTTGGCTGCATGTGGTTCTGCATTCAAAAATAAAGGTGTTCAGGCTGTTCTTGATGCAGTTATTGAGTTTTTGCCATCGCCAACCGACATTCCGCCTATCAGAGGTATTTTGGATGATGCAAAAGAGTCAGAAGGTGAGCGTCCCGCTGATGATAAAGAGCCTTTTGCAGCGCTTGCGTTTAAAATCGCCACTGATCCATTCGTTGGTACATTAACTTTCTTCCGTTGCTATTCCGGTGTAGTGAACACTGGTGATGCCGTGTTTAACTCGGTTAAAGGGAAGAAAGAGCGTTTTGGTCGCATTGTACAAATGCATGCGAAAGATCGCGAAGAATTAAAAGAAGTACGCGCAGGTGATATTGCTGCGGCAATTGGTTTGAAAGATGTGACGACTGGCGACACGCTATGCGATCCAAACCATATCATCACGCTTGAGCGTATGGAATTTCCAGAACCCGTTATCTCAGTTGCTGTAGAGCCTAGGTCTCAAGCTGATCAAGAGAAGATGGGGGTAGCGTTAAGTAAACTTGCGGCAGAAGATCCCTCTTTCCGAGTTCACACTGATGAAGAATCAGGGCAAACCATCATTTCTGGTATGGGTGAACTACACTTGGACATTATTGTCGACCGTATGAAACGGGAATTTAAAGTCGAGTGTAATGTCGGTAAACCTCAGGTTGCCTACAGAGAAACGATTCGTAAATCCGTTGAGGTTGAGGGTAAGTTTGTGCGTCAATCAGGAGGTCGTGGTCAGTTTGGTCATGTTTGGTTGCGTATTGAGCCGCAAGAAGAAGGCGCGGGATATGAGTTTGTCAATGAGATAGTTGGCGGTGTTGTTCCAAAAGAATACATTCCCGCCGTTGACAAAGGAATACAGGAGCAAATGCAAAACGGTGTGCTTGCAGGCTATCCAGTATTAGACGTTAAAGTAACGCTATACGATGGCTCTTACCATGATGTTGATTCATCAGAAATGGCATTTAAAATTGCTGCTTCTATGGGCTTCAAAGATGGTGCAAATCAGGCCGATCCTGTGTTGTTGGAACCCACCATGAAAGTTGAGGTGACTACACCTGAAGAGTGGATGGGTGACGTTGTCGGTGATTTAAATCGCCGTCGCGGCATGATTGAAGGTATGGATGATGGTGTAGCTGGTGTGAAAATTGTTCGCGCTAAAGTGCCATTATCTGAAATGTTTGGTTATGCCACAGACCTGCGTTCTGCAACACAGGGCAGGGCTTCATATTCAATGGAGTTCCTTAACTATGCAGAAGCATCTAGCAATGTTGCTAATGCAATTATTGAATCTAGAAGATAGTTAATTAGGTATCATTTAGTCAGTGATCCCAAGTTACTGACCGAATTTTAAATTTGACTTTGGGAAAAGAGAACAATGGCAAAAGAAAAGTTTGAACGTACGAAACCCCACGTTAACGTCGGTACAATCGGCCACGTTGACCACGGTAAGACTACTCTAACAGCAGCAATCACTACAGTTCTTGCAAAGACTTACGGTGGTTCAGCTCAAGCATTCGATCAAATCGATAACGCTCCAGAAGAGCGCGAGCGTGGTATCACAATCGCAACTTCTCACGTTGAGTATGACACGCCTACGCGTCACTATGCTCACGTAGACTGCCCTGGACACGCTGACTATGTTAAAAACATGATCACAGGCGCAGCGCAAATGGATGGTGCTATCTTAGTAGTAGCAGCAACAGATGGTCCTATGCCACAAACACGTGAGCACATCTTGTTGGGTCGTCAGGTAGGCGTACCTTACATCATCGTATTCATGAACAAGTGTGACATGGTAGACGACGAAGAGTTGTTAGAATTGGTAGAAATGGAAGTACGTGAACTACTTTCTGAGTACGAATTCCCAGGTGATGACTTGCCAGTAATTCAAGGTTCAGCTCTTAAAGCGCTAGAAGGCGATGAAGAGTGGGAAAAGAAAATTGTTGAGCTAGGCGAAGCACTTGATTCTTATATCCCAGAGCCAGAGCGTGCAATCGACAAGCCGTTCATTCTTCCAATCGAAGACGTATTTTCAATCTCAGGTCGTGGTACAGTAGTAACAGGCCGTGTAGAGCAAGGTATCGTAAAAGTAGGTGAAGAAGTTGAAATCGTTGGTATTAAAGAAACAACGAAAACAACTTGTACGGGCGTAGAGATGTTCCGTAAGCTTCTTGACGAAGGCCGCGCGGGTGAGAACGTAGGTGTTCTTCTTCGTGGTACTAAGCGTGAAGATGTAGAGCGTGGTCAAGTATTGGCACAGCCTGGTTCAATCAACCCGCATACTAAGTTCGAAGCAGAAGTATACGTATTGTCAAAAGATGAAGGTGGTCGTCATACACCATTCTTCAAAGGCTACCGTCCACAGTTCTACTTCCGTACAACTGACGTAACAGGTGCAGTAGAGCTACCTGAAGGCGTAGAAATGGTAATGCCTGGCGATAACCTTAAATTCGTAGTAGAGCTAATTGCTCCAATCGCGATGGACGAAGGTTTACGTTTCGCAATCCGTGAAGGTGGTCGTACAGTAGGTGCAGGTGTTGTATCTAAGATCATCGACTAATATCGAACGATATTAATCAAATTGATATTTGAATAAAGAAGGCCGCTATTAAGCGGCCTTTTTGTTTTCTAATGCTCGTTTTAAATTCCTAAAATAAGTGTCGGCCTACTCTAAGAGGAGTTACTATACTACCTACACTACAAATTAAATTTTGCTTTATTGGAGCCAAACGCTAATGAAACCATTTTGGGTCATGTTGTTAGGTCTGATGTTGAGCCCTTTCGTTATTGCCGAAGACGAAGAAAAAGAACTCCCCCCTCTTGATCCTATTTTTATGGGCAGTCAAAAAATGGTGCTTGCCGTTGGAGGACAAAACCTCTTTGCACTGAACTTAGTCACCCATAAGCGCCCTGCCAATGTGCAAATTATTTATGAGTTAAGTACAAAAGACCCTGCATTATTTTATCTTGTTAGAGATGCAGACCTTGTTTCAATGAAAATGAAACCATTTAACCTCGAAAGGCTAATGCGGGGAGAAGAAGTCAGCGTTAAAGCGGATATTTACATGGGACACTTCGACGAAGCTGGTATGCTGACATACAAAAATAGAGATATAACCTTCACTAAGCAACACTTCGTGAGAGATTTAGCTACGGATATACCACTACCTTCAAGTCAACAACGTGAATATCTTTCAGTCGACCTTAGAGGTAACGAGCGTTTATTAGTGCATAAAGTACAGGGGGCTCCGAGCTATCAACACCTCATCTTTTTTCATGAGAGCCTTGGTTGTGTAACGAACTTTACTAGTTCTTCTGCCGTGCCCCCAGAAGGTGAGATACTGAGTCGTTTATCTTTATGTGGCTCAATGAAGCCGCTTTATTATTCTGGTAACTATCTAAAATAATCTTGGCTTAGCGGCGATCGTGATTCTAATCTCGTCCTCTCTTTCCCGGGTGGATACGCCGCTCAAGCTCCCATTCGAAAATAGCCCGATAAACCACACCGTGTTTATGCTTAATGGATTCATATAAGCCAAATTTATTCGCTTTAAATGTGATATCGGGGGCGAATAGGGGAGCAGGGGGAGGCATTGGCATTTTTCTAAACACACTAACATGTGGGGTGAACGTTTGATGAGCGACGCCCAAACTTAACCGTTGACTAATGGCAGTTAGTTTTTCATTTAATTGCAGTAAGGTGTTAGGTATAGCCGAACAGCCAACAAAAGCGATCCCCGGCTTTTGAAAATAACCGAAGTTATCTAATTGTATTTCGAACTCATAAAAGGCTAACTCATCAACTAATTTTTGCAGTTTATCGAGTTGTGATTCTGAGGTCTCGCCATTAAAACACAAGGTGATGTGAAAATTCGTCATCGGGATGTCGCCTTTAGCGGGAGGTAAGGCTTTCGTCCGCCATGTATCAAGGTTGAGCTTAGACTGAGCGGGTAAATCAAGTGCGAAGAATGTTCTCATAAGAAAGATAAGATTCAGTTCGTTGGACATTGGATGCAGAGACGCCTTTCTACCATAGATTATGACAATATGCTCCCTTGTTTAGCTGCTGTTGTCTTTCGTAGAATGAACTGAGCTTCATCATCGCTTGTGATTGAGCGCAGACAATCCAAGCACAGCGGTGTAAAATCAGTATTGCAATGATAATTCATCTTTAAAAGGAATCGCGTGGCAGTAGACAAAAATCGCAATAAGCAAAAATCCTCTCGTTCGAGTGGTACCAAGCAATCTGTATCAAAAAAAGCCCAAAAAACACCTTCATCTAAATTCTCCTCTTTTCGAGGCTGGCTAAAGCGTGAGTTGTGGAAGTTCTTTGTTATTGGGTTTTTGATTGTTGGTGCTTACGGTTTCTATTTGAACGCCCAAATCAAGCAATCTTTTTCCGGTAATAAGTGGCAGGTTCCCGCACAAGTTTATGCCCGACCATTGCTTATCAAAGTGGATGATATTTTGCTTCCTAAAGAGCTACTGCGCGAATTGTCTCTGCTCAAATACCGTAAAAAAACACAGTTAAAAGGCAGTGGCGACTACGTACATTATAAGACCAAGTTTCACATTGCCCGACGCGCTTTTGCCTTTCCTGAAGGATTAGAAGCCCAAAGAAATATAGAAATTATCATAGAGAAAAAGCGTGTGCGCGCTATTACGGATTTAAAAACAGGGGAAAAACTACATCAAATTCGGCTAGAGCCACTACTGGTAACGCGTTTGATGAGTGGCAGTGCGGAAGATCGGATGTTGGTGGCGTTGGAAGACGTTCCCGAAGCGTTAGTTGAAGCCCTGTTGATCACTGAAGACAAGGCTTTTTATCAGCATCAAGGCGTTGCGCCTTTAGCTATCTTACGCGCGCTTGTAGCGAACCTTGCTGCTGGGAGGAGTGTTCAAGGGGGCAGCACACTTACACAACAGCTAGTTAAAAATTTATATCTAACAAGAGAAAAGTCACTGTGGCGCAAAGCCAAAGAAGCCTACATGGCATTATTGCTTGATGCTCAATACAGTAAAGACGAGATACTCGAAGCCTACTTAAATGAGGTGTTTTTAGGGCAAAATGGAAAGCAGGCTGTGCATGGTTTTGGGCTTGCTAGCCTGTTTTATTTCAATCGCCCGTTACAAGAAATTAATTTGGCACAAGTCAGCACACTTGTTGCCATGATAAAAGGTCCGTCACGGTATAACCCCCGACGCTATCCAGAGCGTGTAATGGAGCGGCGCGATCTCATACTACGTTTGCTTTATGAACATGAGCATATCAATTCAAACCAGTATCAATACTTTGTACAGCAACCTCTTGGTGTCGTTGAAAAATCAGCCTTAGATAAACATCTGCATCCGGCGTTTATGGATCAAGTCAAACGTGAGTTAAGACGCGTTTTGCCTAATCCAAGAACGCGTAATGCAGGTATAAAAGTATTTACCACGCTTGACCCTCACGCCCAAAAGCAGGCTGAGCGTACGGTTGAGCAAGTACTCCCTTCATTAGAAAAAGCACGCAAGTTACAACAGTTAGACATCGCAATGGTGCAAACCGACATTCGTAGCGGTGGCATCCGGGCTCTGATTGGATCTCGAGATGTGGCTTTTGCTGGATTTAATCGTGCGCTCGATGCGAAACGCCCGATAGGCTCATTAGTTAAACCCGCTATTTATTTAACCGCACTTGAACAGGCTGAACACTATAACCTTGCGTCACCATTAAAAGATGAACCGATCAAGTTGAAAAGCAATTACGGCAAGTTCTGGGAGCCACAAAATGCAGATAAAACCTTCCGAGGTGAAGTTATGCTGATTGATGCCCTAACAAAGTCGTTAAATGTTCCCACCGTTCACTTGGGGATGGCATTAGGCACCCAAAAAATTGCGAATACCATGAATAAATTAGGTGTTGAGGGTGATATTCCCCTTTACCCGGCTATGACACTCGGCGCGGTCAATTTAAGCCCAATTCAGGTCAATCAAATGTATCAAACGTTAGCCAATATGGGACGCTTTATGCCGCTTCATAGTATTGAGGGGATTACGACACATGACGACAGAGCGCTATGGCACTTTGATTTTGAAGCGACGCAAGCCGTTCAGTCTCAGGCGGCTTATCTTGTCAATTACGCTTTGCATAAAGTAACGAAAGCCGGTACTGCAAAAGCGTTAAAACAACATTTTCCAAATACTCATTTTGCTGGGAAAACGGGCACAACCGACGATTATCGAGACAGTTGGTTCAGTGGTTTCGACAAAGATAAAGTTGCTACAGTTTGGATAGGCAAAGACAACAATGAACCCACGCAACTTACAGGCTCTAGTGGGGCGCTTAATTATTTTATTCAATTCCAGAAAAACCAAGATCCTCGCTCCTTAGCTCAAGGCTTTCCAGCAGGTTTAGCGATTGCTCACTTTGATCCGAGTTCGGGTCAGGTTACACAGGCAGGCTGCCAAGGAAGTATTAGTCTCCCTGCTGTTATTTCTGCCTTAGATGAACCAACACAAGCCTGCGAAGTACATACCCAAAAGCCACAAAAGAAGAGTTTTTGGCAACGCATTTTTGGGGATTAAGTCCCGGCTAGCTTTCCGTTATGTTCTGAATTTATCCATGAAGATTAACTTTATGGATAGGTTTGCGTGTCCCTTTACTTAGGAATGGATTAAAAAGGTATCTTTTTTAGTATCTAAATGCTTTTTATGTTTTCGTTGAGCCGCATTTCATGTGATGATTCTGCAATAATACTAGGTAACTAATTTATATAAAAAAATATGAATGATCGTATGATTATCTCGGTCATTACTGGTGGAATATTCATAAGTAAAGGTCAACTATGTACACAAGAAAGCCTGCCTTGGGTTTTAAAAAGGCAATTTTATTGGGAGCGGCTTGCTCATTTATTCACCTTCCTGCGGCTAGCGCAGTAGAGTTTGATGCGGGAGGCTCCGTTCGTCTTCGAGGTGAAAGTAAACAGGACTTTAACTTGGATGACAGTTCGCAAACCTATTGGCTTTCCCAAGTTCGATTTAACCTGAATACGAAAATCAACAAACAACACGCCTTTTTCGTTGAGTTACAAGACTCTCGGATTTTTGGGGAGGATGATGATGGCATTCCCTTTATTAACGAAGATGCGCGTAATCAGCCATTCTCTGATCAATTGGATTTACACCAAGCGTACTGGACATTCTCAGGTGAGCAGTTCAGCGTAAAGCTTGGTCGTCAAAAATTTAATTTAGGTGATCAACGTTTAGTGGCTTCATTGGAGTGGGTTAACACTGCACGAGTTCACGATGGAGTGCGTTTTACCTACAAAATGCAAGATCGCACAATTGACGCATTTGCGAGCACGTTAGTGTCAGTTGACCCTGAACATTTTAATGATCAATCCACATCCAATAACCGTTATTTCGATAGTGAGTTTCACGGTATTTTTGTTACCGATAACGTAATAATGCCCAATCACAAGACCGAATATTGGTGGTTTTATCGTGGTAACGATAGCGGTGTTTTTGATGACAGTATTCATACACTCGGGGCGCGAATCGTAGGGAGTAAAAATCGTTGGAGTTGGGACCTTCAAGGTGCGTGGCAAACGGGTGATTTCTATGATGTTACCCGTGGCGTTTTATTAGATCACGATGCCGGAATGGTACACATTTCAGCGGACTACAAGTTAGCAGGTTCAACCATTGGCATTGGCTACAACTGGGCGAGTGGTGATGACGATCCAAATGATAATGATCATGGCACATTCGATAATTTGTACCCATTGAATCATGCATATTACGGTTACATGGATTTGTTCTCGCTGCAAAATACTCACAACTTGGAGCTCGTTTATACACGTCCTGAATTGGCTGGCAGCAAGGCTAAGCTGCGTGTAGCGTTGCAGAACTTTTGGCTCGATGACACTAATGATGCGTGGTACAACGCTGGCCTTGGTGCAAATACCGCACGCTTAAATGCGGCTTTGCAAAACGATGCTGATAGCTATGTGGGTAGTGAAATAGATGTCACTGTGTCGATGCCTGTGGCAGGTATTAAGTTTCTTGCGGGCTACAGCCATTTCTTCGCGGGTAGCTACGCAGAGGATACCGGTAACGATGCCAACGCACATTTCTTATTCTTACAAGCGAAGAAGTCGTTTTAAGATGCGATAAGGCCGTTAACTGTTAAGGCTCTTTCTTGGATTGATCACCTTCATTAAAGAAAGAGCCTCAAAATATAAGAAGGTGAACTGTAATAGGGAGTCATTTCATGATGAAAAGCGTCGGTTACTTATTACGGAGTAGGATGTGGTTTAAAGGGATCCTTGTGTTGTTAATGGCTTCATCTGTTGAAGCGGCGGGAAACCGTCAATATACCCCAAACGACGTTTATACCGGCGTGGTGTATGCCAATGCAATGCTTGATAAAGTGCTAAAGCATCAACATATCAATCGTCTAGAGTTACCAGAATCGCGTGAAGTCGCAGCGCGTCCCATGCATGTTTACGAATTGCATTCAGCCATTTTGTCGCAGCTTCATGTGTATACACATAAGCACAGTATTTTACGGCCACCTCCTCTTGCTGTTTCCACCCCAATCGAATACACACCTACGGATGTCTATTATCTTACGCGCTTGATTGTCGATAAAATTGAGGAAATTCATGAGTTATTGGTTGGAGAGGTGAAAGTTAAATCCGTTAAGGTATCTGGGAAGTCTCCCGTTGATGTTTATCGTGAATTATTTAAGCTTTATTATCGGTTAAGTCGGTTAATTGGTACACAAAACATCAGTCCTGATGAGGTCTATGCGCATATGGTCAGGGCAAAAGAAGATTTGCAATATAGTTTGCTCACGCTCTCAAAACGTTTAGATGAGCCGGAGGAAGAACGAAAAATTTTGCTGGTGTCTGCAATTTACGGAATGCATCCAAATGGCTCTTTGCTATCACCAAAAGAAGAAAATAAAAAAATGCGGGATGTGCTGGAGCAGGTCTTTGCTGTACGAGAAAAACTAAACCTACTGCGGCAAAAGAATAATTTGCCTCAAATTGATATTCCCGATATTGAGGTTTTCAGCGATGTTAAACCAATAGATGCATTTTTACAGACTCAATTTATTATCGCAGAGTTAAACTTACTGAAATTGCCGATGCAAATTGCAACCACTACTAATCTTCCAAAGCCAGTCAAAGAGAAAACGGCGTCTGATGCTCTGTATGAAGCGAAGCATATTGAATATATGCTCGACAGATTATTAAAGTTTAATTTGATTGGTAAATAAGAATAAGCAGCAGGTAACGTTTACAAAGTAACCGAGCCATCCCATTGAGGGTGGAGTGGTTTGGTACGAAGCTGGTTACATTGCTGGATATGATGTTGAATCACTTTGTCCTGAGGATCGATGGCTTGAGCGGCTTTAAATGCATCAATCGCTTGGTTCCACTGTTGTGCCTTTCTTGCTGAAAGACCTGTTTTAATGAATGGCGCCGTTTTCAGTTTTCGCGCTATTTCATCTTCTGGTAGATGTGTCATCACTTCATAAATTTCAACTGGATTACGCTTTCCTTTCACACATACCCAGTCCAATAGGCGGTGGCGATAGGTTTCTCTTGCCTTTGCGCTATCCAAAAGTTGAGCACTGACAATAATGTCGCATCCGTAAATTGGTGTTAAGGTTTCTAATCGATAGGCGATGTTCACACTATCGCCAATCACGGTTGTATCCATACGCACATGGGAGCCAATGGTGCCTAAAATAACTGGGCCATAGTGAATGCCAATGCCAATATCAATAGGGGGATACCCGCTATTAGCACGGTGTTGATTGTAAATAACAATCGTTTTGCGTAAGTCGATAGCAGCACGTAAAGCATCGTCCGCTTTATGCTGTTCAGTGCCACCGGGGTGGTCGAACAGCGACATTATGGCATCACCAATAAACTTATCGATAAAGCCGTTATGACGGTGAATCGGCTCACTCATTCGTAAAAAGTAGGAATTGAGAAAGTTCATCAACTCTTGCGGTGACATACTTTCCGATAGTCCTGTGAACCCACGAATATCACAGAAGAGAATCGCAACGTCGTCTTCACCAGCTTGACCCAGTACCAGCTTTTGTTTGCCTTCCTTAGTAAAATGATTCACGAACTGTTTAGGTACGAACTTATGGAACGCGGAGTTCGCGAGTAACTCGGCGTGTACTACATCAAGTTTTTCCGATTCTTCTAGTTGACGAAACCCAAGAACATCTTCTGGATCGGGTAAATTCAGTTCAACAATGGGAGGGGTGTAGTAATGGGGAGGACGAGAGTGAAGTTTACGCCATAAATAAAGGATAATTCCGATACTCACCAGCAGCGCCAGCATAAGCAGCAATGTTAGCGGGTGAAGTATCGGATTCATAGGGCGTTATTGATTCTTTAATTCAGCAAATACGGTATCTGCTGTTTTAATGGTTTCATTAATAATATCCTCATCATGGCAGATAGAGACAAACCCTGCTTCGTATGAGGCTGGAGCAAGGTAAACGCCTTTTTCTAACATTTTATGGAAGAAGAAATTGAACTGCTCAGCGTTACAATTAATGGCTTGCTGATAGTTAGTTACCTTATCTAAGTCAGTGAAGAACAAGCCAAACATGCTACCAGCCTGATTCGTGGTTAGCGGGATGCCGTGACGATCCGCTGCGGCTTGAATGCCCTCTACTAACTGTGTCGTACGACGGGTTAACGTATCATAAAAGCCCTCTGCTTGAATGGCTTTCAGAGCTGCCAAGCCCGCAGTCATGGCAATAGGATTGCCTGATAATGTACCTGCTTGATACACCGGCCCACTTGGTGCGAGCTGTTGCATAATGTCCTTGCTACCACCAAAAGCGCCTACAGGCATACCGCCGCCAATCACTTTACCTAAACAGGTTAAATCTGGCTTGATGCCGAAATGCCCCTGTGCGCCATTTAGCGCCACGCGAAAGCCTGTCATCACTTCGTCGAAGATCAGTACCGTATTGTGCTCAGTACATATCTCTCGTAAACCCTCTAAAAAGCCAGAAACGGGTGGAATGCAGTTCATGTTCCCAGCGACTGGCTCAACAATAATGCAAGCAACATCTTCACCTTGTTGCTGCATGGTTTCACGTACCTGCTCAATGTTGTTGTATTCCAAGGTGAGAGTGTGTTTTGCGATGTCTTCTGGCACACCCGGGGAACTTGGTACACCCAGTGTTAGCGCGCCAGATCCTGCTTTTACCAGTAGGCTATCGGCATGACCGTGATAACAACCTTCAAATTTAACAATCTTATTTTTGCCTGTGTAGGCTCGAGATAAACGAATTGCGCTCATGGTGGCTTCGGTGCCCGAGTTCACCATGCGTACCATTTCCATCGAGGGAACAATGTTGCTTACTAATTCCGCCATCTCAACTTCTAATGCGGTGGGAGCGCCAAAGCTTAATCCCGACTCCACTGCTTTAATAACGGCTTCTCGAATGGCACTAGCATTGTGTCCTAGTACCATCGGCCCCCAAGATTGCACATAATCGATATAACGTTTGTCATCTTCATCATAAAGGTAAGGACCATCGGCACGTTTGATAAAAGGCGGTGTGCCACCTACTGCTTTAAAGGCTCTTACTGGAGAGTTTACGCCGCCGGGAATATGTACTTGGGCGCGCGCTAATAAAGCTTCGGATTTGTTCATAGAGTCTCGCTCGCTAGTTGTCTTAGTTCGTTCGTATGCAAAAAAGAAATACAATTAGTCTTTATGTGCAGCATACCAAGGCACATTGTGTTCGTACTGCTTAAGTTTATTTTCCACGCCCAAAATTAATGCAAACAGAGCCATTCTTACTAGCACCCCGTTATCGGTCTGCCTAAAGATGGCAAGATTGGGATTAGCGTTTAAGTCGTTATCTAATTCGTTAGCATCAGCTCTTGAATCCCGAGGTAATGGATGCATTATGACTGTCTTAGATTTGAAATGCCGTGTGTAAATCTCTTGATCTAGCCTAAATTTGCCTCGGTACTTATTGGCTTCTTCTTGCGAAGGAAAGCGCTCTTCTTGTATGCGGGTTTGATAGCAAATATCGGCATCAAATTGCCCTTCTAAACTATCGGTAATGCGGAACTGATGACCTGCATTGGTAATAACATCTAGCACGCTATCTGGCATGGTTAATTCCGCTGGGGAAATTAAGGTGAAGTGGATATTCTTAAATAAACACAATAGCTTGGATAGCGAGTGTACGGTCCGGCCATGACGCAAGTCACCTATCATGGCAATGTGCATACCATCAAGGTCAGAATCGTGGGAGTTCAGTTCCTTTCTAATGGTGTATAAATCGAGTAAAGCTTGTGTTGGGTGTTCATTTGCCCCATCGCCGCCGTTGACTACTGGCACCCGGCTTCCGTTAGAAAATTCATTGACTGAACCTGAGTCTGGGTGACGCATAGCGATAATGTCAGAATAGCCGCTTAACACACGAGCGGTATCGTAGAGCGATTCGCCTTTGGCAAGGGCTGATGTGCCAATGCCTGTTGTTTCTCTTACAAAGCCGCCTAATAAGTTAAACGCGGTGCCAAAACTTACGCGCGTTCGAGTGCTAGGTTCGAAGAACAAGTTACCAAGAATCGCACCGTTGAGCACGGTTGTGCGTTTTTCGCGTTTTGCATAAGGAAGCATTTGATCGGCAACGGAGAAGATGTGTGTGATGGTGTCACGATCAAATTGTTCAACGGATAAAATATGCTGACCAAGAAGCGAATTCATACCTTAAAAGTCCACTGTACTACGTTGGCGCATAGTCTAGCAGAAATCGGCAATAAAAAGCGCTTAACGTAATGACCTGCCGAAAATTCTTTCACAGGCTGAAATGATAACTTGATTATATTGCGTTGCGTAATTTAGCAAGGTTTGGCGCTGTCTGGCATCAAAACTGGCATCTAAACTGACGGCGGGGCTAGGAAGGGCTCGAAGTCCGCAATGCTTGGTGACGTTATCCAACTTAAAACGCGCTGGGACGCCAGGAGGTAAAGTGGTTTGTTGTGCAAATGTTAGTAGGCGTAAATCGTGTACTGAAAGTGCAATTTGTGCATCGAACGCCGGGGTGCTGTATAGGTCTGAAATAGTGACGGAGGTGTTTTCTTCGCTCGGTTCGGCTGCCGTCGTTTCGGCTTGGTGCATCCACAGAGTATTAGGCATATTCTGACACGCAGTAAGCAACACTCCGCAGAGCATGACGAGCCCGCTCTTTGTTAGTTTGCTTCGAAGTATCGTCATGTCGATCCCAATGAAAGTTGCACAGTCTGGCAAGAATACTAGCTAAACCAAGCGGATAGATCCACACAAAGCGTTCAACAAGGAAGCTTTTATTGCTTGCTTAGTTTGTTGGATTCGTGAGCAAGGCACAATAGGATCCACTCAACAACCTGATTAACATGCTGTTTAAAATAATGAGGTGGATATTCACTCGTTAATCCTAAGAGATTACGAATATGGAATTCACCCTTTAGTGTGCTGAAAAATAATATCGATACCTTTTCAGCGACATCCTGAGGGATTGGATAGCGTTCTTGCAACACAAAATAGTCTGCTAATATTTTGCGTCCACGACGTGAACCAGCGCTATAAAAGAGTTCGGCAATGTGTGGGTTGTTGCCTATATCACCGATAAGTGCTTTGTAAGTGGCAATGACCTCTGGATCGCTGAGCAGTTTGATAAATTGATGACCTAAGTGTTTGAGACTGGTTTCTAAGTCTTCTGGGTTCAGTTGTAAGTTGTCTTCATCAAAACAGTATTGTGAGCACTTACCTTCAATAACGGCTACGTATAATCTATCTTTATTTTCAAAATGAGAATAAACCGTTTGTTTAGAAACACCTGCTCGATTGGCGACAAGATCCATAGAGGTTGATGCAAAACCGCATTCAAGAAAGAGCGTGGAGGCTGCTTTTAGGATTTGTTCCTTTTTCTCTTCACTTTTTGGACGTCCAGCCCCTTGCTTCTTGGTTGTTGTCATTACGTTTTGAAATACCTATTTATTATTTATCAAACTATACGGTCTAGTATTTTATTTGATTTATCATACTCAGTAGTCTAGTATTTTTTTCCATAAGTTCAACGGAATATTTCTTAATTTAGCTTGAAGCTGTCATTGAGGCGTTTATGTCCAATAACCATCTAACATCGCCGGGTAAACAATCCAAGTGGTTTACTATTGCCCTGATCTTGATTCCCGTCGCTTTTCTCGTGTCTCTATTACATGCGGCGGGGGCAGGGCAATCTTACTCTTCAGATGCCGAAATAAGGCGACACCATGTCGATGTGATTCAGGTCGAAATACAAGCGTCTTACCAACGTCAAATAAAAGCCGTTGGCAAAGTTGAATCCACCCAACAAGCCAATATGGGGTTTGAACGCGCAGGAACATTGCTTGCAGCCTATGTAGATGATGGTGCGCGAGTCAAACAGGGGGAGCTATTAGCGGAATTGGATGTGGCACGCTTACAAGCTGAAAGGCAAGAAGTAAAAGCAACGGTAGAGCGCGCAAAAGCGGATGCACGACTCGCTAAAGTGTCTGAACGTCGTATCGAAAGACTGGTGCGTGAAAAGTTAGAATCGAGACAACGACTTGATGAAGCGAAGGAACAAGCTGCGGCAACTGCGGCGTTTGTCACACAAGTTGAGGCCTCGTTAGCTCGAATTGATGTAGAGCTTGATAAATCTCGCATCTATGCGCCTTTTGATGCGCGTGTTATCTCACGTGAGGTAGACCCGGGCTCTGTAGTGAACACTGGTCAGTTTGTCTTTGTATTGCAACAGCAAGGAGCGACCGAAGCACGTTTTGCTATGGGGGCGGACCAAGCCTTTGAATTATCAGTCGGTCAGAAACGCACCTTACACCTACCTTCTATGCATAGAAATAGCCACAGCCGTCGACAAATAAAAGGCACAGTGAAATCCATTTCCAGTGCTCGCAACCTAAATACTCGTACGGTGGATGTTATTTTTACTCTCAACGCTAACAACCAAGTGTTGTCGGGTGATTTACTCACGTTATCGTTACCCGAAACCATCAGTGAATCAGGTATTTGGTTGCCCAAATCAGCCCTTGCAAGCGGTGTAAGAGGACTGTGGACAGTCTATACCGTTGAGGGAACAGGAGAAGCTCAGAAAATCGTGCCTAAATCGGTGTCGATTTTGTATCACGATGATGAGCATGCGTTTGTTTCAGGTGCATTGTTAGATGGAGATTTCGTTGTTGTACAAGGCGTTCAACGATTAGTGCCCGAGCAAGTGGTTAATGTCAGCCTCTTACCTCAGAAACAGCTTGTGAAAAATACTGCACAACACACCGTAAAGCATTTAGTCAGTCGATAACGTTATGTACGAATTAAAAGGTATTGAATCTCAGCCGCCTTGGTATACGAAGTTTTATCGAAGCGGTCACTTACTTGCTTTAAGCATTGTTATTCTTATTGTTGCCGGGCTATCGGCACTCACCACTCTACCGCGTCTTGAAGACCCTCGTATCGATAATCGTAATGTCATGATCTTAACGTCGTATCCGGGCGCATCCGCAGAGCGAGTTGAGGCATTAGTGACCGATGTGATTGAAGATGAATTGCGGCAATTACATGAAATTAAAGAGCTGCGTTCAAACTCGCGTGTTGGCATTTCTTTTATTATCGTCGCATTAGCTGATTGGGTAGATAACACCACTAATGAAGAAATCTTTTCTAAAATGCGAGATCGCTTAGGAGAGGCAAGTCGACGTTTTCCCGAAGGTGTTAGTGAGCCAATTTTAGATGATAAGCGCGCGGCCACTTCGTTTACGCTTATGGTAGCATTACAGCCTCAAGGCCCAATGCAGCCGATGACTCCCATGCTGTTGACCCGTCTAGGTGATGAACTTGCCGATAAAATGCGGAACGTTAGCGGTACGGAGCTTGTACGTAATTTTGGTGTGGCGTCTGAAGAAATTAACGTCAGTATTAGTCCGCAACAACTTAGCAGTGCTGGTTTGAGTGTACAGCAGGCGAGTCAAATCGTAGCGGCAAATGATCCCAAGCTCCCCGCTGGGGTCATGCGTAATCACAAGCAGAATATGCGTATTCAGGTTGCTGAGGAATTAGATAGCCTCAATACGCTTCGCAATATTCCAGTATTAACAACTGAAAGCGGTGGGTATTTGCGTTTGGGCGATATTGCCGATGTGCGCCGAACCACTCGTAATCCGCCAAAAGATCAAGCTTTAGTGCAGGGTAAAGAAGCAGTTATTGTTGCTGCGCGCATGCAAATGAATGTGCGCGTTGATAAGTGGACTGACTCTATCAAAGCAGTGATCGCCGACTTTAATGAACGTTATAAAGGCTCTGCTTCCATTTCGATTGTATTTGACCAAAATCGATACACCGAAGCGCGATTGAACGACCTTACCGAAAACTTACTGTTAGGCAGTGTTGTGGTTATGGCTGTTGTAGCGTTATTTATGGGAAATCGAGCTGCTTGGATTGTTGGCTTAACATTGCCTTTATCTGCTGCCTTTACTCTGTTTTCATTGAGTCTTTACGGTCAACAAATTCATCAAATGTCGATTTTCGGGATTATCATTGCCATTGGTTTGTTAATTGATAATGCCATTGTTATTACAGATGAAGTTAGGGCGAATTTACTCAATCCCGATTTATCGCGCTTGCAAGCACTGGTAAAAAGCTTGCGACATCTGTTTGTACCGTTATTAGCGTCAACCCTTACCACCGTGCTGGGCTTTATGCCGATCTTCTTACTCCCCGGCAATATCGGGGATTTTGTCAGTCCAATTGCGATTAGCGTTGTTATGGCGCTAATGGGTTCCTTATTTATCTCGCTTACCATTATTGCTGCACTTGCGGCACGCTATTTAAAGCGCGTCGCACCGGATGCAAAAGGCATCGATGTTGAACTTAAATGGTATCAACGAGGCATTCAAATGCCCAAAACAAGTGCATGGTTTAAAACTAAATTAACAAATGTGATTCAAAAACCATTAAAAGGATTACTGTTAAGTTTATCGGTACCCATTTTGGGGTTTGTACTTGCTGGGCAACTTGGCAATGTGTTCTTCCCTAGTGCCGACAGAGACCAATTCGAAGTGTATGTGTGGTTGCCAAGTGGCGCTTCTATCACCCAAACCAAAGCATTAACCAAAGAAATTGATTCGCATATCCGAGATAAAGAAGGTGTTACTCAAACGATGTGGCTTGTGGGGGGATCGGTGCCTTCGGTTTATTACAACCAGATCATGACCAAAGATAACACGCCGCATTTTGCTCAAGGTGTTGTCACTACTGATAGTATCGGTGCCGCAAAGCGCTTGATTAGCACGTTACAAAACGAACTTGATAAAACCTTTACCCAAGCACAAGTGGTTGTGCGCGCGTTTGGTCAAGGTCCGCCAATCTATGCGCCCGTTGGTGTGGATATTTACGGTAACGATTTAGCTGTACTCAGTCAGTTGGGGGACAAAGTGCGTTTGGCTTTATCACAAATTCCGGGAGTCACGCATTCAACCGCTTCTATCACAATGAGCGACCCAGAATTGACTTTGGATACCAGCAGCAATTTAACGCAGCTTTCTGATTTGTCACTGACCGACATTGCCCAACAACTGCAAAGTAATTTGGAAGGGCAGGTTGGTGGCTCCATTCTTGAGGGAACAGAAGAAATTCCTATCCGTATTCAAATAGCAGAAGAAGAACGTGACACCACGGATGCGTTAGCCACATTACCTTTGGTCAATAGTGCCTTAGGTGCAGAGCAATCATGGGTACCTTTAGCAGCATTAGGAGAATTCGAGTTACGCCCTAGCATTAGCGGTATTAATCGTATGGATGGAGAACGCATCAATAAAATCGAAGCATTCTTGATGCCGGATGTGCCTGCTGTTGATGCGAGCCGTCGCTTGTTAGAGCTTCTTGATACGCCTGAGTTTGCCATGCCAGAAGGTTATCACATCAAAATGAAAGGGGATGCCGATAAACAGCGCGAAGCGATGGGGCAATTGGCGACCTATGCGCCAGTTTTACTTGCGTTGATGATTGCGACACTGATTTTATCTTTTAACAGTGTGCGCTTGGCCTCGGTTATTGGTGCTGTTGCTGTCCTGTCGGTGGGATTAGGCATGCTTAGTTTATGGATTTCAGGTTTGCCATTAGGCTTCAATCCAATGCTCGGTACCGTTGGCTTAATTGGCGTTGCCATTAACGGTTCAATTGTCGTTATCGCGGCTATTGATGGAAATCCGCTAGCGCGGGCTGGCGACGTCGAGGAAATTGTTAAAGAAACAATGGGGTGTAGCCGCCATATTTTATCCACGACAGTGACCACTGTGGGGGGATTCATTCCATTATTATTATTCAGTGAAGGCTCTTTCTGGCCGCCCCTTGCGGTAGTGTTGGCGGGGGGGGTTGGATTCTCGGTTCTGTTAAGTCTTATCTTTACCCCTATTATTGTGGGACAAATGGCAATCCGACGCGGGAAGCGTACAGAAAAACAGCTGAATATGTTGGCCACACAATAATCAAAGAAAACCCGAAAACAATATACGTGAAGCCCTAAAAAGGCTTCACGATAACAAGAATAACAATAGCCAGTAGTACCAAAACGGGGGCTTCGTTCAAAAAACGATAAAATTTGGCAGAACGTTGATTTTCATCGCGTTCAAATTGCTTCATCACCTTAAATAAGTAGCCGTAATAAATATAAATAAGCACGACCAAGGTTAATTTGGCATGTAACCAACCAGAAGCTGCAACCCACGCAGAACCATACAAATGCAGCATGCCTATCCCTGTGATCGCAGTTAAAACAGCAAAAGGCAGTACAAACCACCATAGTCGGCGCTGCATTATCTTAAAGGTTTCTTTAACCGAATTCTCGGTAGCATCTGCATGATAAACAAATAGGCGAGGTAAATAGAAAATCCCGGCGAACCATGCAATCACAAAGAAAATGTGAAACGCTTTAAACCATAAGATGGCCATAATTTCGTTATCCTAATAATGTTGTTGGTTAATGTAATGACGTACACAATCCCAGGTAATAACACCAACAATATTTTCCGCTGTATTACGGTAAACATATACGGCACCTTGCCTGTTGCGTTGTAAAATATCATACACCTCAGCCATTGTGGCTTGAGCAGGAACTCCTTGCATGGGGTAGTAGGTGAGCGGTGTTTGGGAATGTGGATCAAGGCTCATATCGTATTGCACAAGCTGGTAGGTTACGTCAATTTCATAGAAAGACTGCTGTACCACTGGGTGTGTTGGCGCCGTATCCAGAAATTCTAAGATGGTACTTTCTTGAGCGTCGTGGAACAGTTTAAATTCTTTATCGATAGCGGCCATAACGCCAATTTTTTGCAGTGACTCGTTAATAAACGTGGTTTTGTACGGTAATTTTTGAAAATCTAACTGCTTAATAAAAATAGAGCGGTTTTTCAAAAACTGACTGGCAGTAACGAAAGAAGGAACAATGACCAACATTGCTGGCAAAATCACGCCAGTAGTATGGGAAAGCTCCATAATAAAAGACAAAGCTGCTAACGGAGCGTTTAACACAGATGTGAGTAAGCCGGCCATACCTAAAAGGGCAAAACTACTCGTGAGATGTTCTGTTTCAGGCATAAATAATTTAAGCGGAAGCAATAACAAAACCCCTGCCAAAACGCCGATGCCCAGAATCGGCCCTATGACACCGCCGGGAATCCCTAAACCAATTGCAAATAATGTCAGGATCACTTTGGCTATCAAAATCATTAGCAGCAATTGCATGTCGTGGGACATATCATTAATAAGGTGAACGGGGCTTAAGCCTGTACCCATTGCCTCAGGAATAACAAAACCAATCAGGCCAGTGATAATGCCCGCAAGTATAAGACGTCGTGCCATTGAAACAGGGCGAAAGGCTTTGATGATGTGCATTAACTGCTTGTTAAAGAAGGTTGCTGCTACTCCAAGCACCATCCCAAAAGGAATGAGATACGCTAAAATCCAACCTTGGTGAATTCCAACCACATTCAAAAAGGCAAGCTCATGAGTGTTACCAAATACACTTCGGGTAATCACTGAGCCACAAGCTGCCGCCAACATCACAGGAATAAAAATATGGATTCGGTATTCTCGGAGCACCACTTCCATCACAAAAATAACGGCAGCAAAAGGCGTGTTAAATGACGCAGCAATACCCGCAGAAATGCCACAACCTGCCAAAATTCGTACCGCATTGTAAGGAAGTTTGAGCAAGGTACCGAAGAAGCTACTGGTGGCGGCACCTAAATGAACCGAAGGGCCTTCTCTCCCTACAGAAAAACCACTTGCTAGGGCAAACATGCCACCAAAAAATTGGTTCAATGCCGTGCGAAATGGCACCGTGCCATAAAAAAGCTTAACTCGGTGAATGATAAAAGGTATGCCTAAACGGTAGTGCCGAAATCCGGTAATAAAAGCAAAAGCCGCAATACAAAGAGCGCCTATAATCGGTAAAATCAAGCGGGCTTCAGGGGCGAGAGATGCGTACTTTTCAACATCGTCTAGATATTGTAATTGAATAGACTCGTAGCCTAAGCGAAAAAGAATAATAACAAATGCAGAACAGATCCCAGCGATAATACCGAGTAAACACATTTGGATTGTGGTGGTGGGCTTGGCGAGTTCTTCTTGGAAAGAGACAAGCAGCTTCAACGAGAATGCTCCCAACATTAAAATTTTCAATACTTTAGCGAGGTTTAGCGTAAGCGTCTAGCCTTCCGTAGGAATTGCTTGTATTTCTTGGGATAAATACTTATTCAAAGCACTATAGAGCTTTTTCATGTCTATCGGTTTACTGACATGACCATCGAATCCAAGTTGATAATAACGCCGCACATCTTGCTCTAACACATTTGCGGTTAGCGCAATAATGGGGATAGTTGGAAAGCTTTTCTTGATAATCATGCAAGCTTCTTCTCCATTCATAATAGGCATTTGAATGTCCATTAAAATGAGATCTGGTTTGTGATTGGCAATGGAATCAACGGCTTCTTTACCTGTTGCCACTGTATCAATGGTCACATGCGTTTGTTCAAGCATGGATTGTACGATTAATTGATTAATCTCGTTATCTTCCGCTAACAAAATTCGTTGCCCCGATAAATTAGGGACATGCATCTTATTTTCACTGTTTTTTATCGGCGTAAAGTCAGCCTTTTCGAATGGCAAGAACACATCGAAAGTTGTTCCTCCGCCGGAAGTGCTCGCGACTTTTATTTCACCGTGCATAATATCCACCAAACTTTTTGTGATAGCCATGCCTAACCCTGTGCCGCCAAACTCCCGTGTGGTGGATTGTTCACCCTGTTCAAAGCGCTGGAATAATTTCTGCGTCATTTCTCGGCTCATGCCAATACCCGTATCCGCGACACATATTTTTAAACGTTCAGGGCTACTCGTTTTATCGTTACTTATTTTAACGGTAACGTACCCACACTTTGTAAACTTCACTGCGTTTGATACCAGATTTAGCAAAATCTGATGCACTCGTGTAGGGTCGCCATACCAGCCATCAATAAAGTTATCGTCGTATTCAAGGTACAACCCAATCCCCTTATCAACAGCAATCGGGTGCATGTCTGAGATCACCAATTGCGCGATTTCATCGACTTTAAACTCAACGCTTTCCAGTGTGAGTTTGTTCGCCTCAATTTTAGAAAAATCTAATATGTCGTTAATAATCGTGGTTAACGATTTTGCAGAGAGTAAGGCTTTTGAAATTAACGTCTCATGCATGGGCTTTTGACGGGTTCTGGATAGCACTTGCAAGGTGCCAAAAATACCATTTATCGGGGTGCGGATTTCATGGCTCATATTGGCAAGAAACACATCTTTCATGCTGTTTGCCTGTGCCGCTTGCTCATAAGCTTTTGTTTGAGAAACATAAGCCTGCGAGACATTTTGAATAATTATCACCACTAAGGCGATAACGATCACAATTAACAAAAAAGCCATTGCAGCAAAGGTATAAACGCGTGTTTGGGCAGAAGCGATTTTCTGGTCGAGTTGCTGTTGAATATCAATCTCCAATTGCGCGGCATATTTTTCAATTAAGGCCTCTTTTTGATTGAGCTGTTGCAAAGCTTTATGCCACGGAAACTCCCACACATAACCTTGTAAAAAATTGAGCGCATTAACGGCTGGGGAGTCGTCAACGTTGGTCACTTTATCAATGTCTTCAATAGGAATATCGCGTGCATGTAAGCGAGCAATAATAGGCAGGTTATTTTTATATTCATTAACCACTTGTTGAGAGTTAGCAAGCTGGGTGAAAAACGCATCGTCCTCGTAATCGGCGGCATTGAGTTCATCAACGATGCGAACAAATTCAGTATACAACGTATTAAATGCCTGAGCGTTTTTAGGCTCTCCACGAAGTACAAAATTCTTGTACTGATGGATGAGCCCATTGAACCCCATTAGGCGTTGTAATTTATCTATTAATACCTCATTTCGACGGGCTAAATGCTGTCGTTGAATCTTTTTCACTTCAACAACTGCATAGGTGTTTACGTATTCTTGTGTCAGTTTCTTAATGTCTGGCGATAGGCTGTTTAATAGTGAATCCATAATAATGTCTTCATGTTCAATTCCTCTTTGAACCAAAGGCTTTAGTTCATTCAACTGTGCTTTGCTGGTGTTATGCTCAGAATAAACTTGACGAAAAGGTTCGGTTTTAACAATCGCCTGAAAAGTATGAGTGATCAGTAATATTCTATGTAAATCAGTAAACTTCTCTTGAGTAATCGCTAACTTACCTAAATCGACGCCGCTTTTAATGTGGCGAATTTCTTGTAAAACAATTAACGATAGTGACTCGTACTTCTCTGCTATGTTTGCCCAATTTGCGCCAATGATAGCAAGGTTTCGCGCTTCTCTAAGTTTGTTGGCAATGAGTCGTTCTGGCTGATGCTGTTTTTGCATGGGTAGCTGATTAAAAGCGTCAGCCCATTGCAATAGCTTTTTGTCGGTTGTCATTCGGGTATCGTTAAACGTGAGTGCGGTCACGGTTTCATTGCTAGAAAATACAAATGCGCCTACGGTAAATAGCTCGTCGTTAATCGCGTGGAGTAACTCGCGGCTCTGGCTATTAATCTTTTTGATAGGCTCAATTTTTTGTAACTCGTCAACTTTATGATGCTGTTGCTCAATAATAAAAGCCAGCAAGCCAATCGCAATCAGCAGTGGAATGCCCGTGGCAAAATAAACTTTCCGACGAATATCGTTATTCCCATTTTTTTGTTTCGCATTGTTATGGGATATAAATAGCAGCAAAATGGGAGCCAGAATGACCCCCAACAACATGGCACTTAAATAGGATTTGGGAATAAAGGGTAACTTAGTCAGAATCCACGGTTGAAAATGCATAATGGTCAGATCTAAGACTGCAATAGTCACAGACAAAAACAAAACAACAAGAAGCGTGTGATAGCTTTGAAAAGGCTTTAAGTTTTCATCCATTACGCAGAAAGTACCTTCGTTTGCGGTTGATCGTGGCACACTAAAAGGAGAACAATTGGCTTTTTACAAGCGATGTAAATGTAAAAAATTAACCTTGTTGACTTAGGTTAAAGCATAAAATTTTATCCGTAAATCTTTTCAATGAGAAAATTTAGAAAAAGAGGCTAAGTGAAAATACCTATGATTATCGTGTGTAACTACGTAACCAAATTCGTAGGTGAGTAGTATCTGATGGATTCGGCATAGCCAAAGGCGAGTCGCTTTGAGATACTAGCGTTAGTCATTAGCAGAAGCAGAGTAGTAGTGGAATTAACATCGTTAAAACAGCGCGTTGGTGCGTTTAAATATTATCTTCTAATAATAACGCTCCTGTTTTTAAGCGGGGTTTCTGGTTTTTGGGTGAAGTCATTCCTTTCCGAAGCGACAATGGAAGAAGCTAAGGTTCTTGCGCATTCGGTTCATAACTTAAAAGTTGAAAATGAAAGTTTAGTGAAGCAGCTCAATATTCTTGGTGTGGAGCTTGAAGTTGCACGCATGACGAATGAACAAAACTACCAGCTCATCCAACAAGAATTGCAGGCGAAAATAACGCTAAAGAAGCAGTTGTCGTTTTATCAAAAAGTGATGGCGCCTGAGTTAGAGCAAGAAGGCTTTGCAATTGACTCCTTAAACATTGATACCACACATAGCGAAAATTATTACCGCTATACGTTGGTGTTAATGCAATACGACAAAACCCGCAGCACGGTAAAAGGCTGGGTCGATTTAGTATTAAAAGGCAGTCAGAATGGACGCCCAGCCGAATACCAATTGCTCGATTTAATGCCAAATGACGCGGATCCAATTAGCTTCAGCTTTCGCTATTTTGAAGTTCTGAAAGGTGATTTCAAGTTACCAGAAGGCTTTATGCCCGAGCGGATAGAAGTTAAATCCACGTTGAGTCAGGCAAAGTGGGGCAAACGCCACCTGGATCGTAGTTTTGATTGGGTTGTTGATGAACCCGAACTGGCGGCTAATACTTGACTACTTTAGTCAGGCATTTCATAATCCAGTGCGTTTACACCCTGTCTATTCAATCCGAGTTATCGAGGACGCCATGTCAAACAACCCAGAGTTCCCAATTGAGTTTTCCGATGCTGCTGCAATCAAAGTGAAAACCTTAATTGAGGAAGAAGAAAATCCCAATTTGAAGTTGCGCGTGTTTGTTACCGGTGGAGGCTGCTCAGGCTTCCAGTACGGCTTTACTTTTGATGAGAAGGTGAATGATGGGGACATGGTTATAGACAAGCAAGATGTGTCGTTAGTGGTTGATCCAATGAGCCTGCAATATTTAATGGGCGGTGTTGTGGATTATTCAGAAGGACTACACGGTGCTCGTTTTGTTGTTGATAACCCCAATGCAACTACCACTTGTGGATGCGGATCCTCATTTAGCATTTAACTTCCCGTTATTTGTATCCACTTTTTACATCTTAAGCGATTTGAAACATTTTCATGTGAATTTAATTTCAAGTCGCCCATCTATTCTTCAAAAAAACACGTAAACTAAGCCTGCTTTTTTAAGTACTGGAATATACCCTCTGTTTCAGAGCAATATAACTCCAGTACATTGCTATAGGTTTAGGGAACAGTATGTCTAAGGTCATTAATAAATTTCGAAAAGAGCCGCATTGGTTAGCCTTGCTTATTTTTATTGTTTTAGTGGTTTGGGTCATGAGTGGCCTATCAAGTGAAAACACGCCACAAAATGAGAAAAAAAATATGGAGCATGTTACGGAAGTGCAAAAAGTGCGTACCACCATGCTGTATGCCGAACAGGTCGACCAAGAAGTTCGTATTTATGGACGCACTGAGCCAGATCGAGTCGCAACCTTAAGCGCAGAAGTCCGAGGTCAAGTGTTAGAAATTTTAGTGCCGGAAGGACAAACTGTAACTAAAGGACAAGCATTAGTTCGTCTTGATGAAAATGATTTAAGACAACGTTTAGCCTCCGTTAACGCCTCTCTTCAACAGGCATTAATTGAATTAAAAGGCGCCAAAAAACTGGGTAAGCAAGGCTATCAATCAGAGGTCGTTCAAGCCCAAGCCGCTGCCAGTGTTGCCGATGCCAAAGCACGTAAAAAAGCGTTAGAACTGGACCTTGCTAATACCGTTATTCGCGCACCATTTGATGGTGTCATGAACGTACAATTC
This sequence comes from Alteromonas sp. a30, assembly GCF_026788005.1. GTDB lineage: Bacteria > Pseudomonadota > Gammaproteobacteria > Enterobacterales > Alteromonadaceae > Paraneptunicella. The sequence continues at coordinate 36,597 of NZ_JABEPE010000003.1, read as the reverse complement.
ATTGAAGTCGGTGATTATTTGCGTGAAGGCGATCAAATCGCCACCATTGTTGATTTAGATCCGCTAGTCATTAAAGCCGATGTAACCGAACGTTTTGTACAAGAGCTTTCCGTCGACCTCAAAGCGAAGGGGCGATTGGTTTCTGGTCGCTCACTAGACGGTTACGTGCGCTACATTTCCAGCCTTTCCCAAATGGGCACCAATACTTTTAAAGTGGAAGTGGCAGTTCCCAACCCAGATAGCACATTACGCGCTGGTATGAGCACCGAATTAGTTATTCCTATTCGTACAGAATTGGCCATGAAAGTCACGCCAGCAGTAATGGCACTCGATGAAAAAGGCAATTTGGGTGTAAAAACGGTCGAAAATGGTCATGTGAAATTTGTGCCCATTGACATGGTGAAAAGTGATAGCTCTGGCGTTTGGTTAACCGGGCTAGGTGAGCAAGCCGAAGTTATTACATTAGGACAGGGTTTTGTGCGCGATGGCGACCCTGTTGAAGTGGTGAAAGACTTAAAAATTGGTAGTGAAATTGGCGCGAGTGAAAAGGTCGGCAATGTCAGTGCTGGGGAGGCAGAATGAACGGCATTTTAGCTTCCATTATCGGGCGCACACGCACGGTATTAATGATTCTGTTGCTACTGTTGCTATCTGGCACCGTAACCTACTTGAACATTCCTAAAGAATCGGACCCAGACATCACCATTCCGTTCATCTATGTGTCGATTGTTCACGATGGCATTTCGCCAGAAGATGCTGAGCGCATGCTGGTTAAGCCAATGGAAAACGAGCTACGTAGCATCGAAGGCGTGAAAGAAATGCGCGCTACGGCTGGGGAAGGTCACGCCAATATCACTCTAGAATTTCTAGCCGGCGCCGACCCAAAAGAGGCCTTGGCAGATGTGCGCGACAAAGTCACCGTTGCCCGCGCAGAATTACCTGACGAAACCGAAGAGCCGACTATTCATGAAGTGACCATGGCAGGAGAGCAGCCGGTGATTACTGTGGTGTTTCATGGCCCCGTTAGCCAACGAGCACTCATCACCCTTGCGCGCGACTTGCAAAGCGACCTTGAAGGCTTAAAAGAAATTCTAGAAGTGGATATTGGCGGTGACAGAGAAGACATGGTGGAAATTGTTGTCGACCCACTTCTTATGGAAAGCTACGGTTTAGATCAAAACGACATTTTCAACTTGTTATCGCGCAACAACCGTTTAGTGCCTGCGGGAACAATGAACAACGACAAAGGCAGTTTTGCGGTAAAAGTGCCCTCCATTTTTGAAAGTATTCAAGACATCATGGAGCAGCCAGTGAAAGCTGAAGGCGACCGCGTTATCACCTTTCAAGATGTGGCAACCGTGCGAAGGGCATACAAAGATGCCAGTAGCTTTGCGCGTATGAACCAAGAGGCTTCGGTGTCGTTAGAAGTGAAAAAGCGCCCCGGCGAAAACATTATCGATACCGTTAACAAAGTCAAACAAATCATTGAGGACGAACGAGCTTCGCCCATGTGGCCAAATGCCGTTATGGTCACTTATGTAGGTGATCGCACAGAAGACGTTGAAATGATGTTGACCGACCTACAAAACAATGTAATTACCGCCATTTTGCTAGTGACTATCGTCATTGTTGCGATTCTGGGATTACGCACTGCCACCTTAGTCGGTATCTCTATTCCCGGTTCATTTTTAACCGGTATTCTTATCTTATCGTTGTTTGGCTATACCCTAAATAACGTCGTTCTATTCTCGCTTATCATGGCCGTAGGAATGCTGGTGGACGGCGCCATCGTAGTCACTGAATACGCCGACCGCTTAATGAGCGAAGGCGCAGATAAACATGAAGCTTACATTAAAGCGGCGAAACAAATGTTCATGCCAATTACCACATCTACTGCCACTACGTTAGCGGCATTTGCCCCCTTAATGTTTTGGCCGGGAATGATGGGGGAGTTCATGAAGTTCCTGCCATTCACACTCATTGCTACCTTATCGGCATCGTTAGTCATGGCGCTGATATTTGTTCCAACGTTGGGAACAGTGTTAGGTAAGCCGCGTTATTTATCGCCTAAAGAGAAAGAACAAGTCGACCTTGCGGAATCGGGCGATCTGAAAAAACTCAGTGGGATTGTTGGCAGTTATTTGCGCTTCCTCGATAAAGCCATTCGCCACCCGCTTAAAGTGCTAATGGCTGCTTTTTTTATTGCTATCGGTTCCATTATAGCCTTTGGCATGTCGGGCTTAGGCGTCGAGTTGTTTCCGCATGTGGATTCGCCAAGCGTCAACATCACTATTCGTTCCTACAGTGATATGTCGATTTACGAACAAGATGACATCGTGCGGGATGTGGAGCGCCGTTTAGTCGACATGCCAGAAATTGAAACCATGTATGCGCGCACAGGCGGATCAGACCAAGTTGGCTACATTCGTCTCAACCTTGTTGACTGGCAATATCGTGGGCATTCGGATGCGATAATGGCAGAAGTGGAATCGCGTTTAGGCTCCTTGCCGGGGTTAGATATCGAAATTGCCGCTGACCAAAACGGTCCGCAACAAGGGAAAGACTTACAAATCGAACTGTCGTCTCGCTTTCCTGAACTCGTGAGCGAAGCGGCGGGGAAAATTCGCCTTGCTATGGAAAACAACGACAAGCTCATGTCGATAAGCGATACCGCGCCTAAGCCGGGAATTGAATGGCGCCTAGTGGTTGACCGTAGCGATGCCGCACGCTTTGGCGCAGATGCAACGCTCGTTGGCAACACCGTCCAATTCGTGACTGATGGCTTAAAAGTGGGGGAATATCGCCCCGATGATGTAGACGATGAACTCGACATTCGTGTGCGTTTCCCCGAACAAGACAGATACATTGGCAAGCTTGACGAACTTCGAGTGAAAACCGCAGATGGTTTAGTGCCTATTGGTAACTTCGTCGAGCGAAAACCCGATCATAAAACCGATGTTATCCGTCATGTGGATAGCCGCCGCGTTATTCGTGTGGAAGCGAATATGGTACCGGGCAATCAACTGGATAAAGCATTACCTGAGCTGCAAGCTATGTTGCCAACATTGGGTATTGACCCGCGCGTTAACATCAACATTCGTGGTCAAAACGAGCAACAACAAGAAAGCGAAGGCTTCTTAATGAACGCCTTCCTTGTGGCCTTGTTTGTGATGGCGATTATTTTGGTAACCCAATTCAATAGCTTCTACCAAGCGATGTTGGTATTAAGCGCCGTGCTGTTTTCAACCGTTGGCGTTTTCCTTGGATTGATTTTGATGCAGCAACCCTTTGGCATTGTAATGTCGGGAATTGGGGTGATTGCATTGGCGGGGATTGTGGTTAACAACAACATCGTGCTTATCGACACCTACAATCAACTGCGAAAAGAGGGTTATGAATCAATAGAAGCGATTTTACGCACCGGCGCGCAGCGTATTCGTCCGGTATTGATGACCTCTGTTACCACCATTCTCGGTTTATTGCCCATGGTATTCAGAGTCAATATCGACATTATGCAACGCACCGTGGAATTTGGTGCGCCTTCTACTCAATGGTGGACGCAACTTGCCACAGCCGTTGCTGGTGGCTTAGCGTTTGCTACCGTATTAACCTTAGTACTAACACCATGTATGTTAGCGCTAAAAGTACGTTTCGACAGATGGCGACAAGCAAGAAAGCAGTTTTCAGCTAACGATATGAGTGGTAAATTATCCGCCGCTGAACGTTAAGTCAGTTGGGGTGTAAGCAACGCTTAAACGTGTTTTCCACCCCCTATTTTCACACAAAGATAACAGCAGCCCGTGAGCGAAGTGATGGTGTACTAACGGGTTTCTTCTTACTTAATCATCAATATGGGAAAAGCTCATGTTTACCTTATACGGCTCGACGACTTCACCCTTTGTGCGCCGCACACGTTTACTATTGGCAGACACAGACTTCACTTTCAATAAGATCAACATCTTCAATCCAGAAGATAAAGCCGAATTACGAAAAGTTAACCCAACACTTAAAATCCCTATGTTGCAGGATGGTGATAACTACATTTATGACTCAAAAGTCATATATCGCTACATTGCTGAAAAGTTAGGCTTACCTAAATGTTCATGGGATCAAGAAAATTTGTTAACGACAATCGATTCCGCGAACGACACTTTTGTTCAGTTATTCTTATTAACTAAATCAGATTTCGACGTTAAGTCCGATCGCTTGTACTTCAATATGCAACAAGCACGTTTAGATACAGTGCTTCCTTTCCTTGATGAACAAGCGAAAACAGGAGCGTTTGATGAATGGCATTACCCTTCAATTTGTTTGTTCTGCATGATGGATTGGCTAATGTTCCGCAAGTTCCACGATTTCTCGGTATACGAAAACCTCATGGCGTTCCACGCGCGTTTCAAAGGCCGTGAAGATGTTGTGGCGACACAGCACGAAGACTAAATCAGCGTTTAAATAGCGATGAGCACCTGAGGGCTGATGCTTAACATTCAGGTGCTCACTTTTTCAGTTTTATTATGGAGTTTATTTAAGAAGTTCAGCAGTTCGTGGGCAAAAATAGTTGGGTTATTCGCCGTTGTGTTTTCCACCGATTGTTGTGTTGCATTTTCAGATGCTTCATGCTCAGAAGCTCTTTCACTGCTTTGGCGAATCAACTCCTCCAGTTCTTCGGTCAGCTTCTTCAATTTGTCTTTTAATGCGCTTAGCGTGGTTTGTTGCGCCTCAGTGAGCGGCTCTTGCTTCTTTAAGCCTTCAATGGCTTGCTCCGTTTGCTCAATTTCTTCTTTCAGCTCTTCTAGCTTTTCCTGATCCAAACCTAAACGATTCGCTAATAGCTTCTCGTATGCTGTCGTAATAAAACTTTCTTCAGAATCTTTCGAACTCTGTGAATTTGAGTGGTCGTGATCCGCACAATGTTCGCAGTGTTCACCACTTTGCGAGTGTCCATGTTCGTCTTCGGTACGATTTCCAGTTTGCTCACCTGCACTGCTAGCGGCAACAGATTGCCCCTGTACATCGGCATTCACTTGTGAAAATGCCGCACCATTGCCCGTTTCCTGTCCTGCACTGAGTAAACTATCTTCCTGCGCGTCTTTGCTGTACATCTGCTGCCAGCGCTGATAATCCGCTTGCGTTACTATCACAACACCACTCCTGATACATCGTGTTGACTACTTGTGTGAGTGATAATAGCAAGTATGGGGCCAGAATGGATGAAAGTAAGCGAAGGCTATTTTTTCAGGTTTATCAAGTATTCCACTAATTCATGAGCATGTGTTGTAGGGTTATCTTCGCCAATATCGTTAGCGGCACTTAAGGCTTTTTTGGCGTTTTCAATTGCTGTACCTAGCTTGGTTTCTAGGTCATCAAATATCTTTTTGTTGCCCTTTTCATAATTTGGAATATGCGACTTCAATTTTTTAATTACCTGAGTACAAATACTCCTGTTTCCAGATGCATGATAGGGCGTTGTTGTGTATTCGAAATGCAACAGCAACCAATACTCAAAGCAAGGCACAGAAGTGCAAGCGTAAAAATGCTGTTTGTTGGTTAGTTTTTCTACGGTGGCACTATAGGATGCATGGCTATCTTTATCGAAAACACAATAAATGCGGTCGTATGGATTACCCTCTTTGCTGGCTCTTTTTGCTAGCTTTTCTGCACTTTCAAGCACATTTTTCGGGCTAGAGCCTCTGGAATCCGCAACTTCAACGTTGGCACTATTAATGCCGTAACAGCGAATTAGCTCTTTAAAGTAGTTAGGTTCGGTTTTTTCACCCTCACAAACAATTAAAACACGATCATAAGGCGATCTTTGGGCGTCCCTTCTTTTTTGTTTGTTAGCTGTCCTTGCTTTGCGCTTATGGTGTAAATTGTCTGTTCCCATCGTTAGCCCCCTAAGCTAGTAATAAAGGGAACTGCCCCATATTTGCCGGAAAGGTATCCTGCTTCAAGGTTTTCCCTGTCCGCTTTACGTGGGCTAAAATCGGTAAGCGGGTAAATACTGGTTTCGCCGAATTTTTCTTTTTCGCAAAACCAAATCTGGTCGCGTCTAAACACATGTTGGTTGAGCACAGACGTTTCATGCGTAGAGAAAATAAGCTGTGCGTTGTGCTTATTCACTTCTTTGTTGTGGAAAAGTCGAATAATGCCTTCAACCATTTTCGGGTGAAAACTGTTGTGCAGCTCATCAATGACAAGGATATAGCCTTTTTCCAGAACATCTAATAACGGGCCTGCAATGGAAAATAGCTTTTGTGTACCGTCCGACTCTTCTTCTAAGTCGAGAGTGACAAGTTTACCTGATTGGGTTTTGTGTACCGTGCGAATATCTAAAATTTCTTCATCCTTCATTTCTTGGTGAATTTTCTCTTTAATTTCTTGAGGTAACTCATCAGGAAGAAGGCTTGAATCAAACTTTTTAGATTCAATGGCAAGGTCGTGAATATTCAAGTCGGCAGCTTGTAAAAGGTCGATAACGCGGCGTTTAAAGCCATCATCTAAGCAAAAGGGGCCAGTATAACGAGGGCCCCAATTATCAAAATTGATAACGGGTTGTAAAACATGTCGGAACCAATTAAATACCGGCTTTAACTGTTCGCTATTAAGTTGCACCGCGGTAGACAAAAACAACGCATTATCGCGGGTGGCATTATGCCAAATCTGCTTGTTGCCTAACAAATTGTCACTGAACTTATAATCGTACTCTTGGGTTTCTTCATCAAAAACACGAGAAAACCACTTTTGCGGACGTTGCTTTGGAAAAGCAATTAACCACTCATCGTGCACTCGTGCTTGCGTCGCGGAAAAGCCATATTGGTATTTGATGTCGTCATAAATAAAAACTGCTTCGAATTCGCTAGGCGCTTCAGACGTGGATTCATCAAACAAGAAAGGTTCAACGGGTAAGGAGTCACCCTCTTGTAAGCTGGTAGATGAATGCTTAACAATCGTGTTCATACACCTTAGTGCATTAACAAAATTAGACTTACCGGAGGCATTTGCACCGTAAATAACGGCGCTGGCTAATAGCTCGGTGTTGTTCTGATCATTTGTTTTAAACGTATTGCTCGCTTCTAGCTCGTCATCTTTAATTTTTGACGCTTTAACCATACTAAAAATTTGTTCTTCCTTGATTGAGCGAAAATTCTTTACGATAAATTCAATCAACATTTTTAAACATCCTTAGGTAATACTTGCCGTTGAGTTTACACTACAAAATCTTGTTGTGTTAAGTTTAGTTTTGCTTTTTTGGCATTTTTAACCAAAAAGGAAAAGTTAAACGGGTTTGTGGTGGTTTTTTACTTAAGACGAAAGTGTTTTGAGAGTGTGAAGCGAAGGTTTTCGGCAAGAAGAGGTTTTCCTTAACCTCAATTTTCTGAATAGGCAACAATGTTACCAATAACACCGCCTGTTATTTATTGCCATACGCCTGCCAAAGCAGAATATCTAACTCCGCTAAGTTCTTGGCTTGGCTTTTGGGGTTTTGTTGAAGTGACGCGCGTAAGGTTTGAGTGACTAACAAATACTTCGCACCTTGGCTTGCGCCTTTTGGGTATGCGAAACCGATGGCTTTAAGAAATGATTTCAATGGGCTGTTTAGAACGAGGTATTGTTCTGGAAAGGCTAGGCATAGCATTTCACTAAAAAAGGCTTTTCTTGCGCTATTGTTACTTGCTTCTAGCTTATCTAGCTCATTAACAACAACGCTATCTCTATTTTCGTCACTGGCGTTGACTATGGAAACAAAGCTTTTGGATAACTCACGAAAATTGGCGGTTTTGCCTTTTCTTTCCCAGCCTTTACCTTGAAGCCGTGAGCCTTGAAAATCTTCCAAGTACCAATATTTAGGTAATCTTTCATAAAATGCTAACGAGGTGACTTCTGCACTTGCGCACTGTTCAAAAAGTGAATGAAACTCAGGCTTAACCTTGTTGTGTTTTGCCAGTTGCGCTCTTCGTTTTTTAACTAGCGCTGCGGCATTTAACGGATTTGGTAATTCAACAGAGGATACCCTTTGCGTCACTTGGTTCGACTCAACGCGGCTTGTGGAAATGCTGGCTTCTTTATAGCAGTTCAGCCAATTCGGGGTAACAGGAACACAAAGCTTAGCAATCTCATTTACCCATTGTTTTGCATCATTAAATTGCGCCAAAGTAATGTTAGAAACAATATTTGCCTCAACATTTTTATTGAAGGCGGCATGGCTTAAATTTGACGAACCAATTAATGCGTAGCAATGTCCGCTGGTGTTTTTCCAAAAAATAGCTTTAGGGTGAAAGCCTTGTATGCCGTCAGCAACAAGAAAGGAAAACTTAAATTGAGGCGGAAGCCATTTGGTTACATTTTTGCATGCCTGTATGCGCGTTAATCCAAAATCCTTACCAACGATAATTTTGACATTCTCGCACTTTGGTAGTTTGGGTAAGCTTGAATCCCAGTGTGTTAGGTAAGCGGATAAAACATAGAGTTCAACGGCTTCTGCAAATGCTGTTTTGTAGGTTTTATTTAGTTCTGTTGTTGAATTTGGTGAATGTAGAAATAAGCTGACTTCTTTTAATGTATTCAAAAAGTGGCCTCCTCGTTAATCCCGCATTTTTTGGTAGCTTCTGGCTTCTTCCAGCCATTCGATGTGGTTATTTCCCCAAACCGATTGAGTTTTGGGGTCGTACATGGTGCGGCGTTTAAAAATAAGGCGCTGGGCTATAAAGTGTTTGTTGGTGAGTTTGGCGGTGAAGGCGTTTTTTACTTGCAGGATACTCGAACGAAGCATCAGCATAACAAGCAAGGCCGATACAACTAACACCAATATTTCGGGAATGTAAAAGGTGAAGTACATGTAATGGCTACCCTAGGTTTGGATCGTGAGAAGAATTAACCACTGCAAAGCGAGTTAAGCGCTGCACTTTGGCGTCCCATTCGTTTATTTTGTTATTGGCCTTGATGATTTCCATAAAGTGTTTAGAGCCTGAGTTCATAAGCTGTTCCGAAAGGTAAATTCCTTCGTTTACCAGCTTTTCGTAAAGGCTTAATTCGGCGTCGCTGGGCACATATTCAAATGCTTGTTTTGCCACGCGCAGCGAGCAATAAAGTTGGTAGCCTACAAGGCCAAGCGTTAAAGCGATGATTGCGGTTTCCACTTTTTCACCTCCACGTTTTTCAGCACGGCGTATAACAAGTAACCGGCAATCGCAAAATTAATAAAAGGCACGCCCAAACGATAAAGCAATTCTAACGCTTCTACTTTAAAGAAAAGCTGATTGACTAACACAATTAAGAACAAGGCAATAATGCCGCTAATGCCATATTGCACCACTTCAAGGTGGCGCCCCTTCGACACATTCAGCCATATATGCAATTTTTGCAGTAAGTAAATTTGTAAATACGCAACGGTTACCCAAAACACCACCCAAGCGCAAAGCCGAAAAGTATAGGTTAGCCCCACCTCATTAAAGTAGGCTAAAAGTGGTTCGTTAATCGGGTACATTACAAATTCGGCCAGCGCTAAAAACACCACAATAATGGAAGCCGAGTTCAGTTTTTTACTGGTTGCCGCACTTAATAAAAACAATACGGTGTATAAATACGGCAAATAACTGCCTATTTCTAACAATACTTTATTAACTTGGTGAAAATATTCTACGCTCATTGCTCTGCTTTACTCTAGTTTGCTCTGGCCCTGTAATACTCACTTTGCTGTGCTGGCCTTGGTATGTGCCAAGGCCGTTTACTAACGCCGTTTATTTACACCGAGCGCTATTTGTTTACGCTATTTGCTAGGGTTGTGTACATAACCCTAACACGCACCATAATGAATACGTGCTGGTGCTACTGATATTCGGGTCTGGCACTGGAAGTGTGCCGTTGCCATTGCCATTGGCAATAATGCCGTCGAACTTGCTGTTTGGGTCCGGCACGGGAAGAGCGCCACCGCCATTACCAAAGGGGTTAATTGTACCCAAACCAACCGTACCCGAAGCAAGGTTTGGGTCCGGCACTGGGCGGGTGCCTCCGCCATTGCCCGTGGTGCTGGCCTGTGTTCCTGCCATTGCCGCCGACGCGGTTAAAAAAAACGCCGCACATAGCGCAAGGATTGTATATTTATTTTTCATAATTTCAACTCATAAGGTTAATCAAATATCCGGTTTTTTCCGGTTTGCTAACATACCATAAGGTAAGTAAGTACGTAGGCTACATCGTGGTGAGGGTAAATTTCCATCCAAAAAAATCTGGATTTAAAGCAAGAAGTTTTGCTTAATTATGATAAATATTTAATTTTATTGGTGAATTTATAAAGTCATGGCGAAATTCTTAAATTTAAATGCGGTAAATAAAATTTTAAAAAATTTACCATCATGATTTTGTGGAATTAATTCAAAACGGAATCCTTTCGATTTAATCGGTTATAAACTTCGAAAAGTTGGCAATTTTGGGGGCCGAGGTATTAGCGTTTTGTTGAACGACTTAATCCTTTGGAAAATATTCGTAATATTGCTTAAATCTCGGCCACTTTATAGGTTGCAGGCATAACTATTCTAGTAAGATTGTTTATCGCTCCGGTGGTTGCTATTGCCTCAGTAATTTGAGTGTTGTCATTCCTTAAAGCTCAGCTCATCTCCAAAGTGTGTTTTGAATCTGAACATAGCCGTTTCATTCAATAAGCGTTGATGATAATTGGTTTGCTTTTTCCAATGGCGGTGTCGCCATTAACGAAGCTTCCTCCACAACCACCATGATGAGCTGAACAATTCCATTCTGCTATCGCAGATTCGTCAATCCAAAATGTGATGGAACCTCTATTAATAAGATGTTGGTTGTACTGTTTCCAGTTTTTAGTTCGGTATTTAGGTTTAGGCATGAGGAGGGAGCAATAATGATTTGGTGATCTGATCATTGAGAGAAGGAAAAGTTCAAATCATTTGTTCAACAAAGCGACAAAAAATAATCCAAGTTGAGTAAAAAATAATCTTTTAAATTGCCCAAATATATGTAAAATCGCCTTCCTTTTTGGTTTTGTCTGGTCATATTATTTGTTCAATTCGTTGCTATTCCAGGATAGGGATGAGTAACGCTCGGAGCAGTTTTAATACGGAATGTTAGTTAACGTAATGAATTTTAAATATTTATTTGCATCCTGTGTGGCTGCTTGCCTTTCTTTTTTTACGGTTTCCTTTTTTGCGTTTGCGCAAGAAAACACAACTACTGTTGTTCCGAGTCAAATTTCTCAAAACCACGAGCGTTTGATAAAAGAAGGCAATGATCGCATTCAAAGCGAACTTTCGCCGTTAATGCAACGTTCGGATGTTTTCTTACAAGACAATTTCAGCCAGCAGACTCAGCAAACAACGCCGCAAGGCGATGAGCGTTGTTTCGATATTACCCGCATTCATGTTGAAGGTGTGGTGATCTTCTCTCCCGAGCAAATTCGTTCAATTACCCACAAATACACCAATCGCTGCTTAACACTTACTCACATCAATAATGCGGTAGCTGAGATTTCCAACCTGTATTTGGATAACGGTTACGTGACCAGTCGTGCTTATATTGTTGAGCAAGACTTATCCGATGGTACGTTGGATCTTGTGATACTTGAGGGCGTTATTGAAGCTTTTGCATCACAAGAAAACTCGCTTTCTGAAACCCAGCTTCATCTTGCCTTTCCGGTTTCACCCACGGAAAAATTAAATATTCGCGACTTAGAGCAAGGCTTGGAAAACCTAAACAGCTTGGGGCAAAACAAGGCGACATTAGCCATGCAACCGGGTGAGCAACAAGGCGGCACTATTGTTGGTATTCAAAATCAAATGCAGGCGAATTGGCGCGGTTCAATGGGTATTAATAACACGGGCGTGGCGTCTACCGGTGAATACCAAGCCGATGCGAACTTAATTTACGAAAATCTGTTTGGTGTGAATGATAGTTTAATTGCTACGGTGTCGTCGAATGTGGGCGAGCACGAGCTGCCTATTTCCAAATCCAGAAGTTATTCCTTGGTGGCGAGTATGCCGTTGGGGTACTGGCAGTTTGCTTTGAGTAACAGTTACTTCGAGTATGAGCAATCGGTTATCGGTACGGAAGTTAACTTTTTAACCCACGGCACTTCATTTAATTCTACGCTTTCTGCCAATCATATTTGGTATCGCGACCAAGCGGAAAAGCTGCAAGTGTCGTTGGCATTTACCCGCAAAGAAAGCCGCAATTATATTGAGGATGTATTTCTGGAAACGTCCTCTAGAACGCTTTACGTGTGGGATGCAGCGGCAACCTATATTCACCATTATCCAGCTGGCTCGTTAGATGCCACCTTTCATGTTAATAAAAGTGTGCCTTGGTGGGATGCAAAGCGAGAGCTGGCGGTCGCTGAGGATGACTTTCAATTCACCAAATATATTGCCGATGTGGGCTTTACCTCAACATTTTCGCTGCTGACTCATCCCATTCAAATGCGAAACAGCCTGCATTTGTTATACGCACCGCAAGAAATACTTATCTCCGAAGGAGTAAATGTTGGTGGGCGCTATTCCGTTAGAGGGTTTTCTCAAGGCGGATTGGCAGGCTTTAGAGGCGGCTATTTACGTACCGACTTCCACACTGGCTTGCCGTGGCAACTGCCGTTGGGCATGAACGCACAAGTGCATTTGGGCTTGGACCTTGGGGCAAGCAATGCGCCTAATTTTGCAGCAAGGCAACATTCGGATTGGGTGGCAGGGGCCATTATCGGCTTGCAACTCTACTACCAAACACTCTCATTTAATTTTTCTTATGCGCGAGCACTGCATTCTCCTGATTATTTAGGCGCGCAAGAACAAGAAATTGACTTTTCACTTCGACTCGGTTTTTAAAGGAACTTGGCCATGTTGACGGTTAAAACAAAACGTATCACCGCTAATTTATTACTTTGGGTGATGTTAATGAACCCCGCGTTTGTTGCGGCAAACGGCGTGGTTACTGCCTCAAATGCAGAACCAGAATTTGCGATACCAGCTCAGCAATTTTCCACGGGTGTGGTGGTCGATACCTCATCGGGTGATCCGCAAAGAACCGGCATAAAAGAGTCTGCCAATGGCGCCACGGTGATTGATATTGCCGAAGCCTCGCAAGCAGGGGTGTCTCATAACCTGTTTAGCCAATTCAACGTGGATGAAAATGGCCTGATTTTAAATAACAGCTTAAACCCGATTATTTCCCAACTTGGTGGCTGGACAGACGGAAACCGCCGCTTAGCAGGGGGAACTGCCAGCATTATTTTGGCGGAAGTGACAGGAAACAGTGCCTCTTCTTTATTAGGCTTTACCGAAATTTTGGGCGACTCCGCAGAGTTTGTATTAGCTAACCCTAACGGCATTACCTGTAATGGCTGTGGTTTTATTAATACCCCGCGTGTGACCTTCGCCACAGGAACCGCCGATGTGCAAAATGGCGCGCTGTTAGGCTTTAACGTGAATTCCGGTAGCGTGATTATTGATGGTGCAGGTTTGAATGCCTCTAACATCAGCAAATTCGATATTTTAACGCGCGCAATGTACGTTAATGCCGCGTTGTACGCCAATGAGCTTAACGTTTATACGGGCAACAACTATGTTGGTTACAGCGCTGGTGATGTGAATGTGTTGGAAAATCAGCCCGGCGATACGCCATTTCAATTTGCTTTAGATGCCTCAGCCCTTGGTTCGATGTATGTAAACAGCATCAAACTGATTGGCACAGAAGCAGGTTTAGGCGTGCGCTCCGATGGCTTAATTAGTGCCACAGAGCGCGTAGAGCTAACCGCCGATGGGCGTATTCGCTTAAAAGACACACTAACGGCGGGTGATCTGGCGTTAACCTCTCAAAACAATGATGTGATTTTAGATGGCAGCACGTTTGGCAATAGCGTTAACATTAGCGCAGGCGGCAGTGTGGGCAATGCTGGAGAGCTTTCCGCGCAAGAGCAAATTAATTTACAAGCACAAGCACAAATTGAAAACCAAGGGCGTATTTTAACCGAAGGTGATGTGACACTTTCAGGCGAGACTTTCGATAACCAAGCCGAAGCGATCATTCAATCCAATCAGCTAACCGCGCAAATCAACGACATTGTGAATACCGGCACCTTGGTTGCTCAAAACCTTGTGATTAGCGGTTCACAGCTTACTAACTCGGGTCATATCCAAGGCGATAACATCGATATTAGTGCCAACATCGAGCAAACCGAAGGCACTTTATACCAAGCCACTGAAGATGGCAGTTTAACCATTAACAACCAGCAAACGTTGATCACTGGCGGCTTAATCGCACATGAAGGCGACGCGAGCGTGGTATCAAATGAACTCACAAACAATAGCAATTGGCTCGCAAACGGCACACTGAATATCGACGTACAATCGGTAGTCAATACGGGCACTTTGCAGTCCGAATCTGCCCTTGAGTTAACCACCGATACTTTAAGCAACAGTGGCAACCTATTACTGAATAGTGAAACCGCATCAGGGCTGAATATCAGCCAATCGTTTAATAACGATGGTGGCGTGCTCCAATCTACTTCGGCATTGAATATCGACACCCAAAATATCAGTAACCAAAACGGGCAGATATTGCTGTTGAGCGAAGATGAAACCAATGTGCTTGCTGCAACTGATGAGTTCAATAATGTCAATGGTCAGGTGCTTAGTAACGGTGAAACGCAGTTATCGGCGGCGACTGTGGATAATACAAATGGCGAGATCAATGCGGCCAGTATAACGCTTAACGCAGAAACATTGTCGAACCAAACTGGCCGAATTACCGCGCAGTCACTCGATATCCACGCACAATCGTTAAATAACCGTGAAGGGACGTTAGCAGCAGAACAGCTAAGTTTGTCGGGCGATGAACTGAATAATCAGGCCGGCGTGATTGTGGCGCAAAGCTTTGAAGAAACCCCTTCTGATGAGCAATTGGATGCCTTGTCGATCGAGTTAAATTTCACCTCAGAAATTGATAATAGCGAGGGCGGTGTAATAGAAAGTCAGACGCAAGATTTTGCGTTTGTGACCGAGCATATTAATAACAATGGTGGCCGAATTGCGCTCATCGGCACTGGGGTACTGAGCATTGAAGCGTTGGAGTTGCTTAATGAGGCGGGAACCATCATTGCCAATGAAACGACTTTGAATATTGAAACTATTAATAACAGTAGTGGGCAGTTATTGGCGCAAACCCAGCTTGATATTAGCGGTATTGATATTGCCAACCAAGACGGGGTCATTCAGGCGGGTGAGTCGCTAAATATTGATTTAACCGGGGCCTTAACAGCAGAGGGTGAAACGGTTATTTCCGCACAAAATACTAGCATTTTATCACAGCACATTGATCTCGGTGAGAATGCGGTCATTAACGCCGAAGCTTTATCGATTAATGCGACAGATATTGCTAACCAAGGTCTGATTCGGGCCTTTGGCGAGTCTGAAAATGCATTATCTATTAATGCCCAAAGCATCGTAAATGCTGGGCGTATTGAATCATCTGGCGAGAATTTCGTACTTGATAATATCCAAATCGACAACACCAACGGTGAGATTATTCATCTAGGTTTGGGCGTATTGCAGCTAGCATTTTTGGGGGGCTTAATTAATCAGGACGGCATAATTTACTCGCAATCAGATGTGACAATTGCAGAGCTTGATAATGGCAACCTGCTTAACAATAACGGGCAGGTGTTAGCTAACCAAAACCTCACGGTAGAGGCCACAGAAATACAAAACCAAAGTGGTGTTGTTCAGGCACAACAGCAGCTTTCGATTAATGCTCAGCAGCTTAACAACGACCTTGAAGGGGTGATTAGTGCCAATAATGCGAGCTTGTCGGTAGCAAATTGGCAAAATGCGGGTGATTTTGTGGCAAATAGTGCCAGTGTGTCAGCTTCTCGCATTCACAACACCGGCACGATTCAAGTTGTTAGCGTGTCGAGTGACGAAGAAGGCTCAACCAATAGCAATGCACAAAGCACCGTTTTTACGCTGGATACTCGAGAGTTAATTAACCAAGGTACATTGTTGACTGATGCTGCCAATTTAACGTTGAACAATGTGCGCCTAAACAACCAAGGTGGCATTATCGCGCATCAGGGGCAAGGAGTGTTGCAAATTAACGCGGTGGGGTCGTTGAATAACCAAAACGGGGTTATCAATACTAATCAGCTCGCCGTGAGTGCAGGATCCTTGAATAATATCGATGGTCAAATAGTCGCTCTTTCGCCACAAGCAAATATGCACTTAAATGTGCAAAGTCAGTTGCGTAATAACAATGGTTTGATTGGCAGTGCGGGGAGTTTGAATCTTTCCGCTGGCGATATTACAAACAACGATGGCAGCATTCAAATGTCGGGCAATGGTGTGATCAACGCATCAACCATTGATAACCAAGGCGAGGGGCAAATCTTTGCGGGCAACGCCTTGGATGTGACGGCAACAACACTAAATAATAACGGCACCTTGCAGGCTAATCAGCTCGTTGCAAAAGTATCTTCAATCGATAACCAAGGCACCATTGCTGCCACTGGCACACAGGGCAACAGTTTAGTATTTAATACCCGTAATTTGAACAATGGTGGTGTGATTGTTAGCCAAGGTGAAAACCTGTTGTTTAACGATATGGTCTTAAATAATGCCGGAGGAGTGATTGTTCACGAAGGGCTTGGCGTACTGAGTATTGAAACGCTGGGTAGTTTGAACAATACCAACGGACAAATCTCGACCAACGGTGGCCTTGTATTAACAACTGATAAACTATTAAACGACCAAGGTATGGTGTTATCGGCTGGGGATGCAACGCTAAATTTTTCTGATTTGAGTAATGTTGCCGGTACGTTAAATATTCAAGGTAATGCCGTCTTTGAGGTGGAAAACTTGAACAACAGTGAGGGGCAAATTGTCGCCTCATCATTAGAAATAAGCACACAAAGTTTGCAAAACCAAGACGGTGCCATTGTTACAACAGGCACGGGGGCTGGAACCGGGTTAACTCTCAATATTGCTGAAGAGATAAACAACACCCGAGGGCAAATTGCTTCTGCGGGTGAACAAGCCAGTATTACAGCGGCAACTATCTTGAATGAACAAGGCTTAATTCAAGGTGACAACACTCTATCCTTAACCACGCAAACGCTAATGAATTCGGGGCTGATTGAAGCGAATAACCTTGATATTACGACTACCCAATTCGATAACCAAGGTGACGTTACCGCTAATGCGCACTTAAACCTCACCCAAGCCGAGCTAACTAACGCCGGAAATATTAGCGCCCTAAGTGCCAATATCACAGCGCAAACGATTGAAAATAGCGGAGCGGTGAATATTACGGGTTCCGAGGATGATAGCTTTGTACTCACCGTTGATACCCTCAATAACGCTGGCACTATTGCTACCCTAAGCGCCAATTTCACCTTAGAAGACATCAATTTAGACAACACTGACGGGCAGTTATTGCATTACGGCGTGGGCGTGTTTTCGTTATCGGTATTGGATGAACTGAGCAACCAAGACGGTGTGATTTTAAGTCAAGGTGAGTTGCATCTCACCACACCAATCTTAAACAATCAAAACGGGCAAATTCTGGTCGTTGCAGGCGAGGATGCGCCAGCAGGTTCGGGTGTTCTCAAGCTAGATATACAAAGCATTACCAACACCGGCACAGGCGCAATTGCTAGCGCTGGCTCACTTATCATGAATGCTGACGATTTGCTTAGTAACGCAGTGATAAGTTCAGAAGGTGCGATGACCCTTAACGTTGATGACGTTACGCTGCAAACCGACAGTCAATTATTGGCTGGCGATTTAACGCTTGATGCCAGCACCTTAAGTAACGCAGGTATTTTGAGTGCTGAAAACACTCAGCTAACAACAACCCATATAACTAACTCAGGGCAAATTGCGATTGCTGGCGATTTACAGCTGAGCGTTACCGATTTAATTAACACCCAAGGCAGTATTCAAGTAACTGATAACCTCACAGTGGATTTGGTTACACTGAATAATACTGACGGGCAAATTTTGAGTAACGGTGCGGCAACAATCAATGCCGATTCAGTCGTTAATCAGCAAGGGCAAATTGGCGCACAGCAATTAACCTTGAATATTGCTGATATTGATAACACCAATGCAGGCGAGCTATTTGGTGAGCAATCCTTAAACATCAACACCACCTCCTTGCTTTCTAACGGCGTGATTTCTGGCGGCGAATTGTTGCTAAACGCTCAAACCTTGGTGCTACAAGAATCTGCTGAGCTAAGCGCGAATCAATTTACCTTAACTGCACATAGCCTTGAAAATGCCGGTACTGTGAATGCGTTACAAGCTACGCTAACACTGGATACGTTAACTAACACAGGCACGATGCAAGCCCAAGAAAGCTTAGTGTTAAATACCGATGCGTTCACAAACAGCGGTAATTTGCTAAGTGTGGACCAGCTATCAGTTAGCGCGAATGCTGGTGCATTGAACCTTGAAAATACGGGCACGATTGGCGCAGGTCAGCTTGTTATTGATGTTGAGCAACTTAATAATGCTGAACATGCCGAATTAGCCGCTTATAACACCACGGGCAATGCGTTGCAGCTAACTGTTGCGCAAACCCTTGATAATGCAGGGCGCATTTATAATGGCGGCGAAGCCGGTAGCATTAGCGCTAATCTGATTAGCAACAGTGGGCAGCTTGAGCACACAGGCACAGGTGTGCTCACCCTTGATGCGCAGCACATCGATAATCTGGCACAAGGCGCAATGGGCACGAACGGTGAGTTAATCTTTAACGCGCCTATCCTAAATAACCTTGGAACGTTGGCGGGGCACGCGCTCACGCTTAATACCGCGAATACGCAAAACCAAGGCAGCCTTTTAAGTGATGCGTTAATGATTAATGCCACAAACCTGAATAACGCAGGCTCTATAGAATCGTTAACCGCGCAAATAACGGCCCAAGTGATCGACAATTCAGGGCAAATTCTTGGTGCAGAAACGCAATCAGGCATTGATGCGTTAAGCATAAATGCCACTCAATTGAATAACACAGGGGCGTTAATTAGCCGCAGTGAAAACTTCACGTTACACGGCATTAATATTAACAACCAAGGCGGCCAAATCTTACATTTTGGTGCGGGTGTGTTGGATATTGATACCCTACAAGCCTTACAAAACCAATCGGGTTTGTTGTATTCCGATGGTACGTTGGTGCTGTCTGCCTTGAATTTAGAAAACAGCCAAGGGCGCGTGTTAAGTCAGCATCTTGAAATTGAAACGGGGCAAATTGGCAATCAGCAAGGTGTGCTACAAGCCCAGCAATCGCTGACGATTCAAGCCGATACACTGCAAAATGAATTAGGTTTAATTACCTTAGATGCGCCAGAAACGTCTACGACCAATTCAAGAACGGCGTCGCTAAACATCACACAAGCGCTCAATAACCTAAACGGTGTCATTCGCTTAGAAGGTGACGGGCAGCTCAATTTAAATGCGGCGGATTTACAAAATACCCTAGGCCAGATTTTGTCGGAATCGGCATTAACCATTCAAGCGCAAAACCTATTGAATACCGGTGAGATTGGCGCGCAGACATTAGCGCTAAACGGTGGTCAGGTAAACAACCAAGGCGCGATTGATGCACAAAGCCTTACCACGCAGCTCGATAGCTTGACCAACAGTGGCAACATAGCCGCCATTAATGCACAAGTGCAGGCAACCCAAATAAGCAACTCAGGGCTGCTTGCTGCTACCGGAAATGTAGGGGAAAGCCTGACTATTTCTGCCGATAGCCTGACCAATACCGGCGTGCTTGCAAGTTATGGAGAGGACTTCACTTTAAGCAACTTGGCGCTGAATAATGCCAATGGCTCCATTGTGCATTTTGGCACAGGCGTGTTAACACTCGATACTCTCACCATGCTCAATAATGCTGCTGGTTTAATTCGCGGTGCAACCGATTTACACATTCTTCAGAGCAATATTGAAAACCAAGCTGGGCTGATTGAAACCGCAAATACGCTGACGATTGATGTTGATAACGTCGTTAATGAAGGCGGCGAAATACGCGCCGATGTACTTGACCTAAGTGCAACTCAAGTTAACAACCAAAACGGTTTAATTGCGGTTGCCGAGCAGCTAGATATTGACGTGCAGCAAACGCTTGATAACACGGCAGGTCGCATTTTAAGCACGGCAACGCAAGCGAATATCGCAACACAAAACTTGCTCAATGATTCTGGCTTGATAAGCCAATTAAGCGACGATGCGCTGAATGTGTCGATAACTGGCACGCTTTCTGGCGTGGATAGCGTTATCCGCGCAGATAACGTGCTTAATGTAGACGCCAATCAATTAAACAACCAAGGCACGTTAGCAGCAAATCAACTCACAATTAACGCCGCCAATTTAGATAACCAAGCCACCATTCAAGCGAATCAACTCAACATTAATGCGCAAGCGTTAGTAAACAGCGGTTTGTTATTGGCCGCAGGCACACAAGCCGATGTGTTATCGCTTAATGTAGATGGCACTTTGTTTAACAGTGGTCGCATTCAAAGTTTAGGGGAAAATCTTACGCTAACGGGCTTAGTGGATAATTCCAACGGCGAAATCATTCATGCGGGTGTAGGCGTATTGCAATTGGATGAACTGATTAACGCCAATGGTTTAGTGCATTCAGAAAACCAACTCGCTGTGCTGGGGCGCCAAATCAACAATAATAGTGGTGTGCTTCAGGCGAGCCATAGCATTTTATTGGGCGGTGATAACCTGCTCAACCAAGGTGGCAGCATTCAGGCCAACGACATCACCCTTAATAGCGCCAACGTAAATAACGATGTGGGTGTGATCAGCGCAGCAAATAACATCGTAGCCAATGTAGATAGTTATCAAAGTGACGCCGGTGTTTTACTTGCCAATAACCAATTGAATTTGAATGCCGAGCAGGTTGCTAATACTAACGGTGCATTAATTAGCGCAAGCGACACCCAAATTGCCACGGCATTATTACAAAACCTCGGTGGCAAAATTGAAAGCACACAAAGCATGTTGCTGGATGTGGGAAGCGCGCAAAATCAGGGCGGTTTGATCCTTTCCGCAGGCGACAACTTCACTCTGAACTTAGGCCAAAGCTTTGATAACAGCGCAGGCGGTCAACTTGAAGTGCACAGCCAAAACTGGCTCATCCAGAATCAAAACATTAATAACCAAGGCGGTGTGTTACGCCACATGGGTATTGGCGCACTGGATATTCAACACACAGGTACCGTTAACAACAGCCAAGGCTACATTGGCACATTAGGCGCACTAAACCTGCAAGCCGATACCCTTAACAACACCCAAGGGCGCTTAATTTCGGGTACGGGCTCAATCCTCAACCTTGCGCAAACTCTGAATAACAATGCGGGTGTGATTTATAACGAGGCAGGAAACCTTAGCATTCAGGCGAATACTTTAAATAACGGTGTGCTTGATGCTAATGCAGGTTCCATAGTGCAAAACGGTGTAGGCACATTAAACATTAATGCTAGCAACTTGAACAACCAAGGGTTAATTCAGGGGCAAGCGCTTACACTCTCTGGCGATAGCATTAACAATGCCGGTAGCATTCAGGGCGAGCAGGTAACGCTCAGCGCCACGTCGTTTAACAATGACGCCGGATTCATTGCCGCAACGGCGACCAGTCATGAGTCATTGCAGTTATTAACCACGCAAGCAGTCAGTAACCAAAATGGGATTATTCAAAGCGCTGGAACCGCACTTAATTTATCGCAAGGGTTGAATAACCAAGATGGGCAACTTGTGTTTCTTGGCAATGGCGTATTAACGCTTAATGACCTTGTGAACAACAACGGTCGCGTGGTGAGCCAAGGTGATATTCAAAGCACTGGCAACTTGTCGAACCAATCTGGCAGCATTCAAGCCGCCAACAACATTCAGCTACAGCAAAGCAATATCAACAACCAAGCAGGACAAATTCATGCGGCGAATAATTTAGCGTTAAGTGCAACATCGTTGGCAAACCAAGGCGGTTTAATTAGCTCCGCTGGCAATGAGTTTGACGTAAATGTAACAGGCGCACTAAACAACAGTGCGGGTGGCGTGTTGGTGACGCAGGCCAATACCATGCAAGTGACCACTGCTGATTTGGTCAATACTGGCGGCACGGTAAAACACCTAGGAAGTGGTCAGCTTCTATTGAATGGCTTATCAACGCTAAACAACGACAATGGCGTGATTGATACCGCAGGGAATATTGCACTAACACTGGATCAGCTTAGCAACAACGGCGGCGTGATTGCGGCCAACCAAGCCACAATTAACGCTGGCAGTATTGCCAACCGTGCGGGCGCGCTACAAGGGTCGCAGTTGAATATTACCACGACTCATTTAGATAACACCGGCGGCTTACTGTTAGGGCAAGGTACAGGAACACAAGCTTTAAATCTTAACGTAAGCGGTGTGTTGAATAACACCAACGGTACGCTTGAGTCTCGTGGACAGCAGTTCACGTTGGCAGGGAATATTGGCTCGTTAATCAACACTGGAGGGCAAATTCGTAATCATGGTTTGGGTGTTTTACGCATCTCACAAAATGGTGCGTTGAACAACGATTCGGGCTTAATTTACAGCGCGGGCCAATTGGTGCTTGATAGCGGCAACTTATCGAATAACAGCGGCACGATTTTTGGTGCTTCAGGCGCAGCGCTAAACACTGGTACTTTTTCTAATCAGCAAGGGCAAGTGCAATCCAATGGGGTGTTAAGCATCAGCGCGACCAGCGTGAATAACAACAATGGGCAAATTGCCGGTAATCAACTAAGCGTGAATAGCGCAGGTAGTATTAGCAATAGCAGCGGTGTATTAACAGGTGGCAGCGTTACCTTAAGCGGCTCAAGCTTAAACAACAGCAACGGGCAACTTATTGCAACCAGCACAGGGAACAATACCTTGTCGCTTTCTGGTTTATCGTCGATTAATAACAGCAGCGGCACAATTAGCTCGCGTGCGGCGAATTGGAATGTGTCGTTAAATAACTTGTCGAATACCGGCGGCAAGCTTATCCACCAAGGAAGCGGCACTTTCACGGTGGGGCAGTCTGGTACGTTAACCAACGATGGTCTTATCGCCTCTAGCGGCAACTTGCAGCTTAATGCTGGCATAGTTGATAACCAAGGTAACTTACAAGCAGCCAATACTTTACGAGTGGATGCTGCGCTAACCAACCGCGCAGGTGGCGTGATGTTGGCGCAAAACATCGATATTAACGCCAACGGAAAAACCGTTTCCAACCTCGGGCAAATAGTGGCGAATAATGCCGGTGTTGGCGTGATCAGCATCGATGCGTTAGAAACCCATAACAGCGGTACGTTATATAGCGCTGATAGCCTTACGCTTAACGCCAATAACATTAACAACACCGGCTCTATTTCCGCAGATACCCTTACCGCAAGTGGTTTTAGCACGCTTAGCAATAACGGACGCATTGAAAGCATGACCGCAAACTACAGCGGTGGTACGTTCGAAAACTTATCCGGCGGGCAGCTTGTTGGCGCAAGTTCGGGGAATGTTGCGCTTAACTTAAACGTTAGCCAGCTGACGAACCAAGGGCAAATATTCAACAACGGTGCGAATATGGCGTTTGGCGGTAATATCACCAATTCCGGCAGTATTACCCATGCAGGGAGCGGCGTGCTTACTCTTGGTGATAAAGGTAGTGTAAACGTTGGTGGCGGGAACATTGCCACAGCCGGAACCGCAAGGTTAATGGGCAGCGTTTCTGGTGCTGGCGGTATTTTTGCGCAAACAGGAATGGAAATTAACAGTGCAACGCCGTTCGTTAACAGCAACTCTCAGTTATACACCCAAGGCAATCTGCAAATTAACGCCGAGGTGAACAACCAAAACGGAACCTTAATTGCCGATGGTACTTTGGGCATTAATACCACGGGCAGCATCACCAACAGCAACGGTGTGATTCAAGGCCAAAACCTCAATTTACAAGCGGGCACTTTAGCTAACGATAACGGCACTATCACCTCAACCGGCACAGGCGCAGCAAGCATTCGCGCGGGCACGATTGACAATGGCGGAGGATTAATTCAAGCCGGTGGTTCAGGCTTAAGCGTGACTGCTACCCAAGGCGCTATTAACAACGCAGGCGGCGAGATTATTTATCGTGGCTCTGGCGTTTTGTTGGTGGATGCCAACACCAACCTTGATAACAGCAATGGGCGTATTGCCACGTCTGGCTCTATTGACCTTGATGCAGGGCAATTGTTGGACAACCAAGGTGGCGTGATTTCTGGCGCGAGTTTTACGGTAAATGCAGCAACGCTGAATAACCAAAATGGCTCGTTAGTGGGATTTGGTAGCGGCAATAGCCAGCTTATTACCACAGGTGCATTAAACAACACAGGCGGCACGATTTCTTCTGCTGGAACCAACTTCACTGTCAGCAGCGCGGGGCTCACTAACCACAACGGCACAATTAGCCATGCGGGTACGGGCGTGCTGGCGCTCACTGCAAGCAGCATTAGCAATACTGGCGCGAGTGCAAGCATTGGTTCAAATGGCGGTATTAATTTAAATGCGGGCAGTAGCTTAACTAACCAAGGTAGTGTGGTTGCCGCTAATGCGCTAACGCTTGGCGCAGGTAGCCTAAATAACAGCGGTACGATTGGCAGCGCAACCAATATCACAGACATCAACCTATCCGGCAACTTAGATAACAGCGGCGTAATTGTGGGGCGCGCAGGGTTAGATATTGATGCCCAAGCCATTCGCAATAGCAGCGGTAACATAGAGTCTCAAGGCAGTATTAACCTTGCCGGTTCAAGCTTAAACGTAGGGACGATTCGCGGGCAAAACGTGAACGCCACGTTGAGCGGCGGCTTAACGATTAACTCGGGTGAGCAAATTACCGCTTCGGGTAACATTGCCATTAATACCGGCGGCAGCGTTGCTAACAGTGGCTCTTTACTGGCATCGGGAACGCTAGGTGTGTCAGGAACAAGCTTAAACAACACCGGCTCTATAAGAAGTGGTGGCAACAATACGCTAGGTTTCACAGGCAATTTAAGCAACAGTGGTACGCTCAGCAGTGGCAGCACATTAGTGGTTAATGGTGGCACATTGACCAACTCAGGCACGGTTGCCGCAGCCAACCTAGACATCAACACCAACGTGAATAACACAAACTTGGTGTACGCCTCGAACAACCTCAATATTAGCGGTTCGGTAACAAACAATAATTCCATTTTCTCCAGTGGCGACGCGGTAATTAGCGGTGCATCCATTACCAATAATGCGGGTAGAATCACCGCTGCTGGCAATTTGTCGTTATCCGGCACGATTACCAACAATCGTAGTGGCTCGGTGAGCTTTAACTCCAACGGGGAAGTAACCACAGAAGTTGAATATACCGATGGCAACGACCGATTCTGGCGTCCGGTTAACTTTGTTGGCCCAGATGGCAGCACATGGCGACGAACCAAAGAAGTACGTGAATCCACCACCTACTCGGCAAATGCCTCTGGCTCGGATGGCGTTATCGCCGCCGGCCGTAATTTAAGCTTAAGTGGCAGCATCACCAACAACTACAGCACCATTTCAGCGGGCGGCAACATCACGGTTTCAGGCCGCTTAACCAATAATGCCATTCAAAACCGTATTGAAACCGATATTACCCAGTTACAAGAAACCTACGTATGGGATTGCTTGCAGGACAATGGCTCAGGCTGTACCGAACCGGGCGAGATAACCATTACCTCCGCCGAGCAAGGTGCAAGCCATGAAACCACCTTTACCGGCGGTGCTTACGGCACGATTGCCGCTGGCGGCAGCATTTCAGGCAGTATTTCAGGGTTAGATTCAAACGACGCCAACCCCATCGGTGCCTCCGGCAGAACTGCTGGCACCTCAGCCAGCGGAAGTGCGGGCGCTGCAAGCGTGAGTAGCAATAACGCCGGCGGCTCAAGTGCCAATGTGAATGTGGCTGCAACCAGCGGTACGGCACAGTCAACCAACGGGCAAAACCTCAATGTGAATGCCGCTGGCAGCCAAGCCAATACCAACGTTAACGGCCCAAGCATGGGAGCGGTTAACGCAGGAACCAGTAGCGGCGCAAATACCGGCAACGCCAATGTAGCCAGCGAAGACGCCGTAGTTGCCCAATCTGGCGATAGCTTTAATGAAAGCGTAGAACAACAAAGTACCAACACGACTTCCGTAACGGTTAATGGCACTACCGTGAGCCAGTCCAGTACACAAGTGCTGGCGGCGGGAGATTTATCCGACACCCAAGTTGAAAAGATCATAGGCACAGTGCCAACAGAACCCGGCCCTGTAGATTCCTCTACCACACCGAAAACCGACAAAGCCGGAACCGATTCGCGTGTCGCCGTTATCACCGACAATCCGTTATTGGATGCCAAAGCCAATGGCACGCAGGTGATTATTGATGCTGGCGGCGATTTATCATTAATTGACCCATCCACTTTGCCGCAAAATGGCGCGCAAGCAGGAACCGGCGACCAACTCGCGGGTAATGTAAGCATTCTGCCTGTTGATGCTGCGACGACGCCGCAAGAACCAACTATTTCAACGCCTCTTGATGACAGCGGCAAAACCATTATTGATGGCGAAACCGTATTAGTGCAGACCAATGTCGGTTTGGTCAATGTCACCGGCCCAAGCTTAGGTGGCGTTACCCTGCCAATTGATGACGATACCTTTGGTATTCCAAGCGCGGGTGTTGATGTTGACCAGAACCAGCTAAACGGCATGAATGGCAACTTAAATGCCAGTGGTGTGAACAGAGAAGACGGCGTTATCGTGTTTGATGGCAGCAATCCATCACCGGATTTAGGCTTTGAAGCCGAAACCCGCGATGAATTCTTACAAGAGCCAGATACTAACCCGCTCAACGACGAAGCGTTCATTGCCGAAGTGGAACGTAATGCCGAGCTAACACTCGACGAACTAGAAGACAGGCAAAACGCCCTAAATAACGAATACACCACAACCAGTGCTACCGAAGAAGGCGCAGCGGGCAACAACTCGCCGCCAGCGCCCTTTACTCTGGCGCAAGTGGGCCTAACCCAAGGCGATGTGGAAGTGGCGCAAAATATCTTCATGAGTGAAGAACAAGTGGCTACTTTGGCGGGGCTGGGTTTCAACGAAGATTACATCCGCTTTGGCGAATTCATTCTTTTAGGGGCAGTATCGCAAAACAACCTACTTGAAGATGGCGTCACCATCGGCGCGGGCGACAGCATCGAATTAACCAGTACCGGCGACATCAGCATTGACGCGGGTATATCTGGTGAAAATGGCGTCACCTTAGTCACCGAGCAGTCCTTAAACTTTATCGACACCAGCTTCATTGAAAGCGACACCTTAATTGGCCTTGGCTCAGGCAACAGCTTTACCAACACGCTCGACTTAAACAGCGCCGATGTGTGGCTAGATATTGGCGGCGATTTCACCAACAACGGCAGCATTACTGGTAGCCATTCCGTTGATATTGTCGCTGGCGGTAGCCTAACCAATAACGCCGATATTCAAGCAGGTAGCTTCCTGTGGATGGATGCCTTGGGCGGCGACTTAACCAACAACGGCAGCTTATATTCTGGCGGCTTGTTAGACCTTAGCGCCAACAACAACCTCATTAACAGCGGCGGCGCGAGCATCGAAGGGTTTGATGTAAACCTAAGCGCAGGTGGCGACATTATTAGCCGCACCGAACAGCATCACTACAGCGCAAGTGGCACAATTGCACGCGGCGACTTTAGCTACGAAGCCTCGTGGGGCGGGCAATCTGCCAGCATCATTTCACATAACAGCCTAAGCTTGAATGCCGGTAACGATATCGACGTCACAGGCAGCGAATTTGCCGCCGCAGGCGACATCAGCCTTTACGCAGGAAACGACGTTACCCTTGGTGCGATTGAATACACAACCAACAGCGAACAATACTTCAAAGGCGGTTACGACAAATCCTACGAAACCGAATGGGATGTTACCAGCCTGCAAGCTGGTGGTAATTTATCCGTGGTGGCTGGCAACAACCTCACCTCACAAGGCACAGCGTTCATTGCGGGCGGCGATGTAAACCTAGCCGCAGGCAATGAGATGAACTTAGATGCAGTGGTGGAAACCCATGCCTCTGCCACTAAACGCACCAAGAAAAAGACCTTCTCTAAAACTGTGACCATTAACGAAAGCCATCACGACACAGTGCATGGCTCAACGGTTCTTGCGGGCGGCGATATTCTGATTAATGCCCAAAAAACCGAGGAAGGCATTGCGGTTCAACAAACGGGCGATGTAAATCTTCGCGGCGCGTATCTACAAGCTGATGGCAATATGGTACTTGCTGGTAACGACATCAACATTGAAGCGCAAAGCTACACCGACTACGAAATGCAGTACAAATTCAAGTCGCGTTTTGGTGGCTTAAGCAGCAAAGAAAAGCTAGATGCGAAAGCCACAGAAAAGCTTCATGGCTCCACGTTAATTGCCGGCGGCACAAATGGCGCACAAGGCAGTTTAAGTATTATTGCTGGAGATGATGCGAGCATTGTTGCCAGTGAATTACACAGCGCGGGTAACACAAACTTAAGTGTGTTCGACGAGCTTGTGGTGGCTTCTGGCGAAGAAATCGAGCAAATCGATAAAATGCGAAAAAGTGGTGGTTTGTTCTCTGGTGGCAGCCTGTATTCACTCAAAGAAAGTGTGAGCAGTACACGCACCATTACTGCCGATGCATCGGTTATTAACGCAGGTGGAAACTTACATATCAACACTGGTAGCGCGTTAGTTGTGGGCTCAGATTTAAGCGCCGAAGGTAATTTGGTTGCGAAAACCGATATTGGCGATATTGAAGTGAAAGCCGCCCAAGAAGGGACATTTGCCTATCAATACGACAAAGAAGTGAAAGTGGGCTTGGGGGATATGCTTGGCAATCCTTCGGAAATGGTTAGCGTTGAAGGCGGTAAGCTAAAAGTGACCCTTGCCTCAGCCGATTACGACGAAGTGGAAGTGACCACAAACGAAACCACGCATCGTAGTAGCAATTTAACAGCCAATGGTAATGTGGTGCTCGATTCGGTTGGTGACATCTTCATTGAAGGCTCGAACATTATTGCTGATGCGAACGCCAATGGCGACGGTGATGTAGGTTTAATTGCCGGTGGCAATGTTACCGTAAAAGAAGCCACCAACGAATTTGAAGAGCAAAGGGATGAAACCCACGGTGAAGCAGCGCTAAGCGTAGTGGTGCAAAATAACTATGTGGAAGCGGCTAAATCCATTGAGCAAGTGAATGATGCTAAAAACCAATTAAAACAGGCTGAGCAGGATTACCGTAAATATCAAAAAGAGTTGAGCACGCTAGAAGGCACATTGGCGCAGTTAAAGTCGGACTACGAAGCAGGCGTTGCCGGAACGGACTACAACGATATTAAAGATTTAGAAGCCCTTGTTGCCGACTTAAAAGATGACGAAGAGTTTTATCAGGCAGGTATTGCGCTAGCCACTCTTAATTTGGTGTCGAAAACGACCCTAGCGGCACAGCAAACCAATGCGGCTATAAATGGGGCGGGCACATATGGTTTTGATGTGGGGGTTCAACTGGATATCAATGCCACACAAACGCAAACCCATACCCAAGCAACAACGTCCCATGCTTCACAGATAAGCGGTGAAAACATCACGGTGGTAACAGGATTTGAAGATGAGAGCAGCTTTGGGCAAAGTGGCTCCACCTTGATTCAAGGCAGTTCCTTGGCGGCAAACAACAACCTTACCATTGCTACCGAAACACTGGATGTACTGGCAAGTCGCGACACCTTTAGGCAAACGGTAGATTCTCAAAATGCGTCCATTAGTATGCAGCAAACAGTGTATGGCGCCTCCACCGGCGGGCCTGCGGTAAATGCCAGTTACGGTCAAAGCCGAAGTGAAGATAGAAGCACTACCTATAACAACAGCGTGCTCACGGCTGAGAATATCAATATTGCTACGGCAGGCGATGCGAGCTTCATTGGCGCAAATGTAGATGCCACTAACGACTTAACCTTAAGCGTGGGTGGCGACTTATGGGTGGAGTCGCAACAAAATCGCAGCAGCGGCAGTAATCATTCTTTTGGGGTGAATGCAGGTGTTGGTTTTGGTGGTGGCGATAGCGCAGCAGGCTTAGGAAACAGCTACCAAAATGTTGGCAGTAGCAACGGTGAAGTGTCGAGTGTGAGCGGTGGTTTAAATGTGAGCAACGGGCGCTACGCCAATAAAGAAACCGTGCTGACCACGCTTACATCAGGCAACACTGCCACTATTAACGTGGAAGGTAATACGCAAATTGTTGGCGCACTTATCGCCACCTTAGATGACGAAGGCAACGACCTTGGCAACCTTGCCCTAACCACGGGCTCGCTGGATTTCATCAACCTAAAAGAGCGCAGCTATAACAGCCAAACTGGGTTTTCGGTGAACGCCAACGTGGGCATCTCAGAAGGTGCGAACCCCACCGACCCTGCCAGCCAAGTTGCAGCCAACCCGCAAGATAACGACGATACGCTAAACGTAAATAGCAGCAACATCAGCATTAACACCAGCACAAGCGCCAGTGGCGGCACAACCTACGCCACCATAGGCGAAGGCACAGTGGTGGTGGGCGATGCACAAAGCGAAGCGAATTTGGCAGCCATAAATCGCGATGTGGATAACGTTACCGAGGAGCTATACAACACCGAAACGGGCATGAGCGTAGATGCCACCATCGACCACCGCTTGTTTAACGAAAACGGCCAAAATGCGATATTGGAGGATTTTGCAGAGGTTGCCGAGGAAGTCAAAGCAGGCGTAAAAGCTATTCAGCGCGCGATTTCTCCGCTAACGCCAGAAGAATTTGAAGTGGTGGTGGAAGAAAACAAAGCAGAGATAACGCTCAATATTAAAGAGAAGCTTATTGAAGACGGTTTAACACCAGAGCAGGCGGAAGCAGAGTTAGCCCACATGGATGGACTGGTGCAAAGGGCGGCGTCTTTGCAAAGCATGGTTGAGGAAAACCCAGAGCAGTTAGCGAATATCCTAGAGCAGAGTTTGGTATTAGAAACCCAAACGGACGAAAACGGCATTGAGCATGTGACCATTGGTGGCTCTGCGGATATGGCGCTCGCGCTTGAAGTGGTGATGTTTGCGGCGGCAGCGAAACAAAAGGTAGATGAGTTTAATGAAAGTGACGCGGGTCAGGCTGCGGCGTTTTTAGCGGAAATTGCAGCGGGTCCAGTTGGGTTTTTGATAGGAAAAGTGGCAGAAACGCTTGCACAAACAGAGCCGGGGCAGGCATTGTTGGCGAAAGCAGAAGAAGGATTAGAAGCCGGTGGAACCGTACTTGCGACCGTTGTCACCAATGAAGATAGCATAGAAGATTTTGAGGAGGGTTACGCCGACGAGGAGACTCACGACCCGACAGCGCACAGAGAAGCGAAGTCTGCATCTGTAGAAGCCTTGCTATTGGTTGGTACAATAGCTGGCGTCTTGGTTCCTGTATTGAAGGATACCTTTAAGAAAAAAGGTGGTGGCAATAATGACTCCGGTGGGGATGATGGTCCGAGTGGTGGCGATAATAGCCCTCCGCTACGAAACGACAATGGCGATGAATATGGCAATTTGCCAGATGGCGCATTAATTCCTGATGAGCATTTAACTAATCTGCATCTAGATCGGCTTTCATTTGATGTCCTTTTCACAAAAGTTGATGAGTTGGATGTTTCTGCTGGTAAAGATCAGGCTGTCTTTTATTCTGGTTTAGGGGCTAGAGGGGCAGCTGAAACTTACGCGAACAAAAACAATTTAACGACGCTAGAACAAACTTCTGGCGGCAAGTGGCTAGATGATTTAAAACTATTTGAAGGAACAGTCTCTGATGTTGATGTAAGTAAAGCTGCTGATGTTTGGGGGAAGATTTCGTCGAATTATGCAACTCAAGCAGTTGGCAGGGTAACTGCGATTATAAATAATCCCAGACCAACAAGTATTTTTCTTACACAAGAGCTACCGACTCTCCTTAAGAATCCAAACGTGACGGAAATTGTAATTCGCTCTGCCAGTGGAAAAAATATATCCATTCCCAGTGGCACGCCCATAAATGCGGCTTTGAAAATGATAGAAGGACTTTAGTATGCCAAATAAGTTTAAAATATACATGCCTCATAGGCACACTGTTATTTACAAAGATGAAACGTTGGAGGCTTCATTTGAAGTGGAGTTATTGGTTGATGGGGTAGTGTTGTATGCGAACTCTCCTTCATTTATTAAGGGGGAGGGGAAATCACTTCTTCAAGTGGTGTCTGATATTCGAGTTTGGCTGGAGAGTAAGTTTTCTAAAGTTGAAGTAGATAATTCCCCTCCAACAAATTTTTTTGTTTAATTTTTGTGCTGTGTGTCCCGTCCAAACGTCTACAAGATAACGGGTAATATTTCTCAAGGTTGATTTTTAGGTTTTTGCTTAAAAATCAACCTGTATTTTCTTAAGTTCTTATCAGAGTTTTCAAAACCCTTTTCGGTTTTTCAAATCTCGTCTCAATTTCAGAACAAAAAATAATCAAAAAATTCATTTGAAGCATGGCTGTCCCGTGGACGGCGATTTATCCACTTACTATATCTTTTAACTTCATTCTGAGCGGCTAATGTGCCGACGCCATTTGGTTAATAAATCAATTCCACACCCGTTAATAATCCACCCCACTTTTCAAAATGCTTTGCGCGTTTGTAGCCCGAAGTAAAGACATCCACTTGCTGCCAGACTTCCATTGGTGTACGCCCGTCCAAGTTGCTGTGAGGTCGAACGGGCGCTACGCCAATAAAGAAACCGTGCTGACCACGCTTACATCAGGCAACACTGCCACTATTAACGTGGAAGGTAATACGCAAATTGTTGGCGCACTTATCGCCACCTTAGATGACGAAGGCAACGACCTTGGCAACCTTGCCCTAACCACGGGCTCGCTGGATTTCATCAACCTAAAAGAGCGCAGCTATAACAGCCAAACTGGGTTTTCGGTGAACGCCAACGTGGGCATCTCAGAAGGTGCGAACCCCACCGACCCTGCCAGCCAAGTTGCAGCCAACCCGCAAGATAACGACGATACGCTAAACGTAAATAGCAGCAACATCAGCATTAACACCAGCACAAGCGCCAGTGGCGGCACAACCTACGCCACCATAGGCGAAGGCACAGTGGTGGTGGGCGATGCACAAAGCGAAGCGAATTTGGCAGCCATAAATCGCGATGTGGATAACGTTACCGAGGAGCTATACAACACCGAAACGGGCATGAGCGTAGATGCCACCATCGACCACCGCTTGTTTAACGAAAACGGCCAAAATGCGATATTGGAGGATTTTGCAGAGGTTGCCGAGGAAGTCAAAGCAGGCGTAAAAGCTATTCAGCGCGCGATTTCTCCGCTAACGCCAGAAGAATTTGAAGTGGTGGTGGAAGAAAACAAAGCAGAGATAACGCTCAATATTAAAGAGAAGCTTATTGAAGACGGTTTAACACCAGAGCAGGCGGAAGCAGAGTTAGCCCACATGGATGGACTGGTGCAAAGGGCGGCGTCTTTGCAAAGCATGGTTGAGGAAAACCCAGAGCAGTTAGCGAATATCCTAGAGCAGAGTTTGGTATTAGAAACCCAAACGGACGAAAACGGCATTGAGCATGTGACCATTGGTGGCTCTGCGGATATGGCGCTCGCGCTTGAAGTGGTGATGTTTGCGGCGGCAGCGAAACAAAAGGTAGATGAGTTTAATGAAAGTGACGCGGGTCAGGCTGCGGCGTTTTTAGCGGAAATTGCAGCGGGTCCAGTTGGGTTTTTGATAGGAAAAGTGGCAGAAACGCTTGCACAAACAGAGCCGGGGCAGGCATTGTTGGCGAAAGCAGAAGAAGGATTAGAAGCCGGTGGAACCGTACTTGCGACCGTTGTCACCAATGAAGATAGCATAGAAGATTTTGAGGAGGGTTACGCCGACGAGGAGACACACGACCCGACAGCGCACCGAGAAGCTAAGTCCGCATCTGTAGAAGCCTTGCTATTGGTTGGTACAATAGCGGGCGTATTGGTTCCTGTATTGAAAGATACCTTTAAGAAGAAAGGTAGCGGCAATAATGACTCCGGTGGGGATGGTGGCTCTGGCGGGGGAGGTGAAGGCCCAGAGGGTGGTGTAAGTACAAATAGTGTTGATGCCAATTCAGGAGAAATATTTGAACCTGGTTTAAATATTACTCCAAACAGCACTCTCAATAACTATCCATCTATAGGTGCAAATGGCACTTTCGTAACAAATTCAAAAACTATTGAAGGTATTATCGGTCCTGTGCCGGATGGTGCTACTGAAATAAGAATAACGAGACAGCAAGCAAATGCTCTTGAGTCTGATTTAGGCTTAAACCCCGGTAGTCTTGAGCAATCAAATACATTATCAATAGTTTCTGATATTCCAGAACGTTGCCCACGCTGTCCAGTTGGTAATGCCGGTAATGATCTATTTTTAGGAGATGGTGAAGGTCTTCCTGGTGGCGGGCCTGAGCTAGTAATCGATAGTATTCCTTCTGCTGGTGGTGATGGAATTAGACAAATAACTATCATTGTGGAGGATTAGTCATGAGTAATATTCTTAAAAGAGTCGGCAAAAAAAGAGATTGCCCTAATTGTTCACATACTCTGAAATATTCTTGGCTTAGTCACATCAACAAAGATTGGATTTCTTTTTACTCAAAAGCTGGCGATACTGTTTTAGTTAGTAAAGAACTCGCTAAATTTGCTGTTAATGAGAATGAATTGTTGAGGGGGATTGCAGAGTATGAAAAGCAACATAAAGTTGATACAGCACACGCATTTTCATTGAGAAATGAAATGAGGTGTCCTAACTGTAATCATCCGTTAACAACTCGATCAAGTGAGGAATTTAAAGACCTAATAGAAGGCCGAGTTGTTTTCTTAGAGGGTATGACTTTTATTAATGATGAAACAGAGTATCAAGTTGAAATTGATTGCCCCGTTGCTGTCCCGTCCAAGCGTCCACAAGATAACGGGTAATATTCCTCAAGGCTGGTTTTTAGGTTTTTGCCTAAAAATCAACCTGTATTTTCTTAAGTTCTTATCAGAATTTTCAAAATCCCTTTCGGTTTTTCAAATCTCGCTTTCATTCCAGAGCAAAAAATAATCAAAAAATTCATTTGAAGCATGGCTGTCCCGTGGATGGGGATACCGACGTCCACTGGTCAACAAATCAACTCCACACCCGTTAATAATCCACCCCATTTTTCAAAAGTAACCGTCCGTCGATTGGAATAAAGTTGTAAACAATCCAGAAGCTAATACGCGGTATGAATTTGAAAACGGCTACGCATACCAAACTGATAGTGATGGACGGGTGAGTTCTGTGGAAGCAGACTTGCAATTAGAAACTTGGGATAGAAATACTTATAGGCAAAGAACGTCTGGCGGGGAATGTAGGGAAAACGCCGACAGTGGCGGACATTTAATTATCTCAATGTTTGGAGGGTAGAGAGAAAGTGTTAACCTTGTACCAATGAATGCCAAACTGAATGGCTCTGGGGGAAGATGGTATAAGCTTGAAACGAGGTGGAAGGGTGTCTTAGTAGGTGGCGGAAAGGTGAAAGTTAAGATTAATCCTGTGTATTCCGGCACGAGTAAAAGACCTACAGAATTTGAGGTTACTTTTTCAGTTAATAATGGGCCAGTTCAAAAACAGAAAATTAAAAATACTCCAACAGGAAATTAATGATGAACTATTCTGAGTTGATAAAACAAGTCGGACAACTTTTGTGGTCAGTGACGCCCGAAGATGCCTTGATAATAAGAATGCAGGGGAGTGTTTATGAATTGAATAGTGGTGGAGTAGTGACCTTTATACTAAAGGTTAATGAAAGGGAGTCGTGGTTTGATTTTGAGGATCCCAGAAATCAAATCGTTTCGGATATACTTAAAATTATTGAGGAATATAAAAAAAGCACTGATAAACTTCATGAAAGTTGGTCTCACTTTGAAGTAGAGTTGAGTGAGTTAGGGAAAATTAAAGTGAATTTTGCTTACATCCCTGAGGATGACTCTTGGGCAGGATTGTACATGAAAGGTGTCAGTGATTTAACGAGGGAAGAAGCTAAAGCTAATTACATTCCCGAAAAGGATTGGGCAGATCGAGTGAAAAAGTATAAAGGGTGCCCCGTCCAAACGTCCAAAAGATGATGGGTAATATTTCTCAAGGTTGATTTTTAGGTTTCTGCTTGAAAATTAACCTGTTATTTCTAAAGTTCCTACCAACATTTTGGAAATCCCTTCTGAATTTTCAAATCTCGTCTCAATTTCAGAATAAAAAATAATCAAAAAATTCATTTGAAGTATGGCTGTCCCATGAACGGCGATTTATCCTCAACTGTTGGGGGGCAATTAGAAATTAGAGCTCCAAGAATGGAAGGACAGTTGCCCACAGTCGTTCATGCTCGTTATGTTGGAGGGGCTTTGTTGAACAAAAGATTTGAACTTTTCCTTCTCTCAATGATCAGATCACCAAATCATTATTTCTCCTTCCTCATGTCTAA
>NZ_JABEPE010000039.1 GCF_026788005.1 Alteromonas sp. a30 | reverse complement strand
TGAGGAAGGAGAAATAATGATTTGGTGATCTGATCATTGAGAGAAGGAAAAGTTCAAATCTTTTGTTCAACAAAGCCTATTGGTAGTGTCTCCATATAGGATGAACATTTTAGATGCGTTATAAGTTCCATAAGGAGTATAGGGGTGCTTCCACCCCCCTAGAAAGAACAGCTCAACCACTCTAGCATCAGCTCTTACTAGAGCTTCTCCAAAAGCGTCATTAGTCCAGTCAACTCCGATATTTGCAAGCTCTTTTCTTGCATCTTTCACAATATCTCGGGTCTCTGGGAAATCCTTATATAAATTGGGGCGGGTTTGTTTTGGTAGAACTTTATCCTTAAGGTCCTTCCAAATCTCAAGTCTACAATTAGTAGAGTGACGGACTGTTTTTTCCAGATCTTTTTGGAGAAACCCGTTGCTTTCTGTATTTGAGAAGGTTAGCTCACCATCAATTCCAATGTCAGCAATCTTTTTTAATAATTTGCTAACATCTGCATTGACTTTTCCTGATAAGCTCAGGGTATTTGAGGACGAGCTAAGTGGAACTTTCTCACATATTTCGTTTGCAAACTCTGATATCAAACTTAAAATCTTCCTTGAATCTTCAATGCTTTGCCCGAATGAAGGTAAAGTTATAAAGAAAAGAAAAAAGCTTAAATTTTTAAACTTTTTATAAGAGGCTCTTTCAAGTAATGGCATATTTATAGATTATCAATGTCAGTTCTTAAAGTTATCTTTATTGTCCATATTATAACTCTATCAGCAACATTTTCGATGATTTATCTTTTATCAGGTTAGGTCTTCGATTCGTCAATTTTTGTACAGGTTGTAATTGAAACTCAGAAATTACATTTTCAAGTTCAATAGAATAGCAGTATTTAATGTACAAACTTTATTATTCCAAAATCCCCTTTGTGTACAAACTCTTTTATGCGAATACATGATTTGTTTTGGCATAATAAATTAGAACTTCCCGGGTTCCATTGACACCCATTTTACTCAGAACGGGGCTTGTTCATATGGTTAGGGGCTAATTTTTCCAAAAAGCTACCTAGACCCTAATGCCAGTCAGTTAAGCTGACTGGCATTTTTCTTTTTATTGGGATATCTACTGGTTTTTGGCTTTATCCACCTTGGATAAGCCCTGTCTTCCCGTCGTATAGGTAGTTGATAGAAGCCTAGCTGGTCAATGAGTGAGTTATAAAGCAAAGGTAGTTTTCCCGGGCTGGTCAGTTGGACAGTCATCAGGAATGCAACAATGGCACTTGAGCAGCCACTAAAACTCAACTGGTTAGGCCATATTCCTTTTCGACTTGCCGCTTCGGTCATGGCTGAACGGATAAGGTTGTAAGCCAGTAGTAACCCCCATATTTCCTGCTCTACCATCTCTGGCAACTTGCTACGCAGAGTGTACTCACTGTTGAGCATAGTTTGTTTGATTTCCCTAAAACCAAGCTCTATTTCCAGTCGTTGTCTAGCTTGCACCATTGCACTGGGCGCAATCAGCGGATTTTTACCCGGTAACGCAATATCCATTTTGTTGGCAATATTCCAGACAGACTCCTGACGAAACAAACTCATTCCAATCACAGACCACATCACCGCTTCGAGAGGGAGTCTGCGTTTTCTGACTGTCGCTACCCCAGCTTCAATAAAAGCTTCATCGACAATGGCAGGATCGAGAAATGAAGATAGCTGGTCAAATGTACTGAACTGGGTACTAGCATTAAAAGCAGTATTAAGGGCTTATTGAAGTTGCACAAAAAAATCCGATGACCTTACGATCATCGGATTTTGATCCTCTTATGCCAAATGTCAACTTCTTAACTGATCGGCATTAGACGTAGATCCCCTTTTAATTTCTAAATTTGACAAAAACATTATTTAACCTTTAATTAGAAATTAGTAAGGACAATATAAAAACCTAATCTAAAAACTAAAAAAGAAGGCTCAATATGAACAACTTCACAAAAACCATTGTCACGACTTTAGTCGGATTATGCTATCTTCCAGTTACAGCATCAGCAGCGGGGAGTAATGGAGTACCTAGTAGATTAAACAATCTTGAGGAGGTTGTAGGCATAATATCTAGTGAGCTTGATACTATTTCAAACCAGATAGTGGATCTAGAAGAAATTAGACTTTCTATTGACTCACTGTCTGAAAAAATAACAGAGCTGGATGCTCTAAAATTGTCAGTCGATTCAAACTCTAGCAGAATTGCAGAACTAGAAAGTCTGAAAGAGTCAATAAGTTCAATCTTGTCTAGAGTTGAAGAACTAGAAAACCTGAACGAGACAGTATCCACCATTGCTGCTCGAGTCACTGAGATAGAAGGCTTAAAAGATGTGGTTAGTTCTATTTCATCAAGAGTTTCGATCTTGGAAAATGTTGTTGTTAGGGTTGATTCACTAACTAATCAATTAAACAGCCTTGAAAATGTCATACTTCAATTAGAAACGAAGCTTTCTGATTTTACACACTGCAATTCGCTTGGGAAACTATACTCCCCTAATGATGTAACTGCTGACAGTGATGGATGCACTTTAATTAATTCAGGAAGCAATGAGTTGAATGCCACCGTGTTGCACTCAGAAACAGCAAGCTATTATTCTTCCTTCAGAACTGCCTCTATTGATCTTAACTCAATTACAGGAAACCGTAATCATGTAAGAGTTGTCGCATCTTGTCAGAGTTTAGGGTCGGACTCCTTTAACTCAACAGTCATACAGTTTTTAGGGGCTGAGTCAGAAAGTATCTTGTCAATAAAAGCATGCGATAATCGAGGTGTGAGTAATGGAGAATCTTCGGGATATAAAAATGATTTTATAATGCCAATACCAAACGGAACCGCATCCATAAAATTGACGACCAGGGCGCTTAGAAATCCTCAAGGCGGGTCACATAGTGAATCAGTAATTACAGCATATGTTCTAGGTTCAAAAGCATAGTAAACTTCCATTTCTTCAATTAAGTAACTCATAATTAATATTCCCCCGCAAGGGGGAGTATTAAATAATGGTTAGCCCCTTTAAACTAACTGACCTTCCCCGAGAGTAGTTCCATTTTTTGATGAGATTTCGCATGCTATGCGGCTTTGTTCATCTATCCATCATGGCTTTTAGGGGGTATGATGTTTGGTTATAGCGTAATCAATAAGTAGCAATGAAGTATAATGAAAAAGACGCTTCCCATTTTTACTGTTTTAGCCCTGTACAGTTCCATCTCCTTCTCTGAGGAAAACCTGCCTAAAAATAGCGTTACACAGCGTTATGAGGTGGTGTTTACCAATCTCGCGCTAGACTGCATCCATAAAGAATACAGCAATAAAATCGGCCACTTTATGAATAGTGATGCGGATGTAAAGTCACCTCGTGAGTTATATCCCACTTTTTACGGTTGCTTTGATTGGCATTCGTCTGTTCACGGTCATTGGTTGTTGGTGAGGATGCTCAATACTCACAGTGATGCGATCGAGGCTGATACCATTATCAAAAAGCTTGAAGAGAGTTTTACTGCCGACAACATTGCGGGAGAGCTAAAAAATTATCAACGTCCCGGAATGGCTTCTTTTGAACGGCCTTATGGCATTGCTTGGTTGCTTCAGTTAACCTCAGAACTTCGCCAATCAAGCCTACCGCAAGCGGCAAAATGGTTGCAAAATCTGCTGCCTCTAGAGCGTCAAGCCGTCGAAAATATTAGCGAATGGTTGCCTAAGTTAACCTTCCCAATACGCACGGGGGAGCACAGTCAAACTGCGTTTGCTTTCGGCTTGATGTTGGACTGGAGTCGCATCGCGGGAAATACTGAATTTGAAGCTTTGTTAACTCAACGAGTGAAAGCACTTTATCTAAATGATAAAAATTGTCCGCTTGCTTACGAGCCTTCGGGGCAAGACTTCTTGTCTCCGTGTATTTCCGAAGCCGATTTGATGCGTCGAGTGTTAGAGGAAAAAGCATTTGCTCGTTGGCTAACGGCGTTTTTCCCAACACTAACGGAGAACAGCGGCTCTGATTGGCTGATTCCGGGTGTCGTAACGGATAAAAGTGATGGGAAGTTGGCACATCTGGACGGACTTAATATTAGTCGTGCTTGGATGTTGGAGGGGATCATTAGTGGTCTTCCTCAGGACGATATACGCATTTCAGCATTGAAGCTAGCAGTTGAATCTCACCGAAAAGCGGGACTTGATGCCGTTTTTGGGGATATGCATTACATGGGGAGTCATTGGCTAGGAAGCTTTGCCACTTATTTACAGACTCAACGAGGCTTAAAGTAGGCTAGAGTGCCTATTTTATCCGCCACTACACAGTGAATTTAATCCCGGCATCATAAGCTTAAATTAGGGAAGTTGCTGAGAAGCTTCGAACAAGCCTAAGAATAAAACAGTATTTAGGTCGTGTTTTAAGCGGCGAATCATTCATGATTTAAATCGAAAACGCTATTTACGTTAAAAGCACTTTTCAACAAAGCTCTCCCCTTGTTATAACTTGAGTTGTAAAGGATAATAGCCGCTCGTTGAATACTGCTTATTCTTCCTGTTAAAAACACCAAGAACGAAAAAATAAGCCTCGGTTTACATGCTCAAACGCTTAAATGTTTAGGTGCTTAACCTAAATGGCTGTGTTTAATTGCCAGTCATCCCATAGAGATTTATCGCAAACTCGACGTGGATACTTTCATGTAGGCTCCATAGCCACTTCCCTGCGGCTGAGGGGGTGTTCCTAATTCTCTACAGGCGACTGATAGTTTGGAACAGGTATGTAGACAATCGCCTCGACGAAGTACATCATCCTAAAGCGTCTTTCATTTTAAAGTGAGCACTGTGAATAAATCTTTTTCCTCTCTTAACTTACCTTCGCCTTTGCTAAAAAACCTCGAAACCATGGGGTTTAGCGAAATGACTGAAATTCAGGCCAAAAGTTTGCCGCTCATTTTAAAAGGCGAGGACGTACTTGGAAAAGCCAAAACCGGCAGTGGCAAAACGGTCGCTTTTGCACTCGGGTTGCTGAGCCGTTTAGAGGTTGAGAGATTCCGTATACAGGCTTTGGTGATGTGTCCAACGCGAGAGCTTGCAGAACAAGTCGCGCAAGAAATTCGTACGGTTGGCAGAATGATCGACAACATGAAAGTGCTGACTTTATGTGGTGGTACACCGATGGGGCCGCAAATTGGCTCGTTGTCACATGGCGCGCATATTATTGTGGGTACGCCGGGTCGCATCATGGACCACTTACTCAAACGTCGATTAAACCTTAAAGATGTTAATACCCTCGTGTTGGATGAAGCGGATCGCATGTTGGATATGGGTTTCGAAGAAGAAATGGAAACCATCATCAGGAATGTCCCCGCAGTAAGACAAACACTCTTATTTTCAGCAACTTATCCAGATGAAATTCGCAATATCAGTGGCCGAATTCAAAACGATCCGGTTGAAGTTACCCTTGAGGGCACACACGACACGAGTAAAATCCAACAACTTTTCTATGAAGTTGAAGAGGCTCACCGCATCAAAGCGACAGCGGCTTTGCTAACGCACTTCCAGCCAGAATCCAGCATCATTTTTTGTAATACCCGACAAGCTTGTCAGGAAGTCGCCGACGCGCTATCTGAGATGGGCTTTTCAGCATTGGCATTGCATGGCGAAATGGAGCAAAAAGAGCGCAATCAAGTATTGATTCAATTTGCCAACAAGAGCGTGTCGGTACTGGTTGCAACCGACGTTGCTTCAAGAGGGTTGGATGTTAAAGAAATCGGTGCGGTTATCAGCTATCAAATAACCCCCGATCCCGAAGTCCATATCCATCGTATTGGCAGAACCGGACGAGCCGACGCCGAAGGACTTGCGCTAACCTTGTGCGCGCCAAACGAAGTCGCCCGTGCCAACGCCATTGAAGATTACCAAAATGCCAAAATAAAATGGACGGGGATTCAGGCTGTCAGATTCCACGCCAACCGAATCATTCAGCCAGAATATAAAACCCTGTGCATTGATGGCGGCAAAAAAGCCAAACTAAGACCCGGTGATATACTCGGCGCACTAACCAAAGATGCAGATGTTCCGGGTGATGATGTCGGAAAAATCAACGTTACCCCCACCCACAGCTACGTTGCCGTTAAGTTACGCAGTGTAAAACGCAGCCTCAAGCAATTTAACGAAGGCAAAATGAAAGGCCGAAAGTTTAAAGCGCGTAAGCTTTAAATTGGCAGATTGCTACTTGCTTATTTAGAGA
Source organism: Alteromonas sp. a30 (assembly GCF_026788005.1). Lineage (GTDB taxonomy): Bacteria > Pseudomonadota > Gammaproteobacteria > Enterobacterales > Alteromonadaceae > Paraneptunicella. The sequence goes on along the minus strand of NZ_JABEPE010000039.1, from coordinate 1,287 downwards.
CGGTTTCGCATTTGGGCAATGTAAAAAGGGAAATAAAAGGGTAGGCAAATTTTATTTCATGGCATATTCCAAGAAACTTCACTTCTGAGTGGATGAGATGCGCAACATTCACGGCGTGGTTACGTGAAAGTATCCACGGCGAGTTTGCGTTAATTTTGTATAGCTGGCTGACATCGAAACATAGCTATTTAGAAAGACTCCATTTTTGCTTCCATAAAGCGACGTATTTCACGAGCTTTTTCGGTATCTTTCGTTACTTCTATTTCATTTTCATAATTCCCGTTTTTTCTAGGTGTTTGCAGGAAATCATTAATCTTGAAGTAGAAAAAACCTTCTTCTAGTGCATATAAGAGGTTTTCCAGCTGTTCAATATTGAGTTTGGTGTAGTTTTGTCGTTGGGCTATAAATATTTCTTGAATATCTTCAAACGTAACAGAGTTTTTCGCTTCATCTAGTAAATGTTGTGAGAGCGGTACACCTTTATTTTTCAGTTTTTGAGCTAAGTTTAACGCTTTTTCTTTGGCATCATTTGTACTAATTTTGGAAAAGATATGACGATAAATATAAACTTTCGTGGCATCGACGGAGCCCCCAGCCATTGCTTTTTGTAGCCACTTTTCGGATTCATCATCAAGACGTTTTAGGGCTTGAATGTTATTGGGGGATATATCTTTTTTATAAATGTTTTGAATGATAAACCACCACAAAAACTGAAACTGCTCATCTCCTGCTTTTGCGCCTTCTTCTATTAACTTAGCTTCTTGAGTTTTATCGAAAAACTGACCGAAACTATGTACTGAAATATAATGATCTTCCCGATATAAGTTGTTACCCGTTAAGTCTGATTCAGGTACACAATAACTAAAAATATAATTGTAATTCTGCTCTTCAATATTGGTTAAACAGGCATTACCGAAGTGGTGAAGAGTAGAGAAAAAACTCAATGTGAGTACTAATACAGTACCGAAAAATAAGACGGGTTTCAGTATTGAGCGGGTTGGTATAGTTTGTTTGGGATGTATAGCTCCTGCATTGAATTGCGCTATGGCGAATTCTTCTACGCGAGTCAGCGTAGTGCCGCAGATTCTATAGGATATGGTCACTGGGAGGGGGGTAAGCATAAACCATAAAGGGCCAGCCTCTCCTTCTATTCCCCATGATATATAAATGACTCCAGTCAAGATACCTATTGCCAATTTAGCTTGAGTTCGGCTCTGTTGATCAATTCATTCCATAGACAAAACATCAGTAATGAAGCCCCATTTCAGGCCACTTTGTAGGTTTCAG
>NZ_JABEPE010000038.1 GCF_026788005.1 Alteromonas sp. a30 | reverse complement strand
TGGCGCGTGTGGAAGGATTCGAACCTCCGACCGCCTGGTTCGTAGCCAGGTACTCTATCCAGCTGAGCTACACACGCACTGTTTTGCTTAAGCAAATATACACCCGAATATTGTTATTTTAGATAAAATAGCAACGCTTAAGAACTTATTTGATATCGTCTTCGTAAGTTCCCGAGTGCGGAGCGCATTGTACATTTCACTTAAATTAAATCAACCCCTAATTTAAGAAAAGTTGCATAATAGCGCCCCTTCACTCAAATATTAATCAACCTGCTATTTTATTGAGCTTTAAACGCGTGTTGTAAGTGTTGATGTAGCTTTTTAGCAGCTTGTTTTTTGCTGTTATGGTTGGGGTGCAATCCATCACCAATATGTTGCATTCCTCCCCATATATCCAACATCACCACACCGGGAATTTTGCCAACTTCATCTTCAAATGTGGATTTAAGCATGTGATATTGAGCTTCCGTTGCCACACGAAAATCCGGGACGACCTCCCGAAAGCGCTCTTCGAGCAAAGGAAGATCCATATCATCATAACTTGGTAATTGCGGCACTATCACCAAAATATCTTGGCTTTGTAAGTAATGAATCACTTCGAGCGTATTGGCTACGGGTATATTGAGAACATCACGCTTATTTTCGCAAATCCCTGCGATAGAGTGTAAACAATCGTTAAAACGGAACAAAACAGCAGCTTTAGTATGCGTACCATCAGACCACTGCGTTGTATGCTCAATGACCCGCTGAGCTTGTTCCAAAATGCTTAAAAACCCATTTTTCCCATTAGTAGTAGCCCCGCCCTCAGCTTGCTCTCGATACACAATACCATCTGCTTCGTTTATCGACTCGGCTTTTAAATAGTCGGCAATGCCTCGATAAGAAGAACCATTCAAACTGGTCAAACCAACGGTATTATTGGGCGATGCTTCAGGATCAACCAAACTTGCACCTAAAAGCGCGACAACGGGATTATTCACATCAGGCGTAATACGAGTGCTTGATGCAGCAGAGAAAGACAAGTAAAACAGTACAAGTGACACTATTATTTTTTTCATATCCATATCCTATTAACTTTCGTCTTAAATCCAATTACTGCATCCATGCTCAAATCACGAATCATGGACATTGGCCTTACGCCACTAAGCAGATAAAACGCTCAACAGCGCTTAATTAAACTATAGGCATCAAGTTAATAATTTGGGAAATTTTATGTTTAATGGGAGCAATACTAGGAAAGGCTGGAAGCTCTAATGGCATTGAAAGCATAGATAAATTTAACTCCCCTTTACTACCAAGCCATTCACCATAGTTAATTTACGTAGACTGTAATCATCCTACTTTTGATAGTGATAACTGGAGCCTGCATCGATACTGTTTTAATAAATTTGGGGTCTAAAGTCTGGCAAGGGTTCGCTGGACAATTTTACGTATCTACACCCGCATCTTTTTGCGCCTGAGCAATGATCTCGTGCATATCTAATGGGATTGGATCACCGCTATTTTCGCCATCGACAAGCATGTTCCGCAATGCCTCAAGCTTGGCGTTATAAACTTAGTCTTGCTGCATTTTAAGGCGCAAAGCCTCACGCACAACTTCACTGGCATTATTGTACATACTACTTTCTAGTTGCTGCTGAATATAGCTCTCAAATGCTGGGCTTAGGTTTACATTCATCTTCATACTCTCCTGATTCCATCTTAAGCCAGATTGTCCGATATTGTTAATTTTAGACGTGCTCGCATTTAAAGAATGCGCATAAAATGTCGAATATTGACGCTATACGTCATATAGTGCTACTTATAAGAGAGAGGCTTTTTACAGGAGGCAAGAAAATGGCAAGCAGCTTAAACCTGTCGCTCACCGATGAATTACGACATTTTATAGATTCTCGCACGGGCGATTCTGGCGTTTACGCCACACCTAGCGAGTATTTACGCGACTTAATCCGCAAAGACATGGAAGCACAATCCACCCTGTTACACATGATGGAGGGCTTGAGCGACCTCAAACAAGGGCGTTTTTCCAGTAAATCTATTTTAGACATTGCCGAAGAAGATTAAGCCCTAAAGCAAAAAAGATGACAAAAAGAACGACAAGGATGAATAGGCGCTATTTATTGACGCTCACTGCCGAAAATGATTTCAGGCATGCGCGCCATTGGTCAAAAAAACGATGGGGGACTCAGCTAACCCAGCAGTATTTCAAAGACCTACATGAGTGCGCTGGATATATGCCCAAAACCACCACAGCCTTCCTGACCACGAAGAACTCACAGGAGCTTACGGCATTGGTGTTTATCCTATTCGCGAGCATTATATGGTCTATTTCCCTATTGTTCAGGGGATGATTATAATTGTTTCACTTATGCGTCAAACCCGCGATGTCCCTACGGTTATCAAGGCCAACAATTACCTGATCCAACAAGAATTAAAAGCGATTGTGAACAAGATTTCACGCGGTGAAATTCCAAATTTACGCTAACAATAAACCACGATTTATTAAAATGCGGACGTTCCCACACAAGGAACGCCTAAATCATCCCCCTTTGCGCGAAAGACACCACTTCTTCGCCCACGATGATGTGATCTAGCACTTTCATTTCAACAAGGTACAGCGCGTCAATCATAATGTACTCATCAAAATTTGAAAGCTCCTCGGTACACTAAGTGAGCGCGGCAAGCCACGTATTCTTGTGCCTCTGACCATCCAAAAGGCTTTCCAATGTTGCAACCAAAACATTCAAATGGGGTAGAGCCATATACGATAAAATGAGGGTTTTCGAACTCCCGCAATCGTCCGCCCATTCAGGGCTGTAGGGGAATTGGCTAGTAGTGATTCAGGAATGGCGGAGACATCAGTAAAATTCTCGAACCTATTATTTGAGGATTTAGCAGACTGGAATACCTTCCTAGAATACGAATGCCCCGAGGTATATGCAGATGAAAATCCAGCTCTACCTCCCCCAAGTTTAGACATTTAATTGCTGCATTAGAGAGAAAAGCGTGTCTGTTTCCCAAGGGAAACGACACGTTTTTGCATATTGGCTTCACCGCAACCAACTTCGTCAGTGATATGCCTAAAGATACAAAATCTAAGACTGTGCTGTTTCGCCTTTCACAATCCGATCATGAGCGCTTATTACAAGCAGCAGGCGATCTAACACTCAGTGCTTATTTACGCAGCACGTTATTAGAGGGTGAGATCAAAAAGATTCGCACCAATAAAAGGCCACTCAAAGATCAAGAGCAACTTTCATTAGCGCTTGGCAAGCTCATGCAATCGCGCCTGTCTCCCAATATTAACCAAATCGCCAAAGCTGTGAACTGCGGCATGGTCATCATGCCCGATGAAGCAATCGACACGCTTAATTCAGCCCAATCAGAGCTTACAGAGATCCGCAACTTGCTTTTGTCCGCATTAGGCAAGAAAGCGCCCTAGATGATCATTAAAGCCTCACAACGCGGCGGTGCGTCTGCGCTCGCAGCGCATCTTATGAATGGGCACGACAATGAGCATGTCGAAGTTCACCGCATAGACGGCTTTATGGGGGAAAGCATTCATGAAGCTTTTGAAGAAATTGATGCACTAAGCAAAGGCACGCGTTGCCAGCAATATTTATTTTCCGTGAGCCTTTCTCCACCACCAGAAAAACGCGCAACAACCGCGTTATTTGAAAGAACAGCAAAGCGAATAGCTGAGCAAAACGGATTAGAAAATCAGCCCTATGTCATGGTCTTTCATGAAAAACAAGGACGCCGCCACGCGCATTGTGTTTGGTCACGCATTGATGTTGATAATATGCGCGCAATTAATCTGCCATATTTCAAAAACAAGCTTATGGAGATTGGCAAATCCATCTACTTGGAGCAGGGATGGCGCTTGCCCGAAGGCCATATGGATCGCAGCAACAATAACCCGCTAAACTTCACCTTGGCAGAGTGGCAACAAGCCAAACGGCAAAAGCGAGATCCCAAACAGATAAAGCAAGAAATTAAAGAGCTTTGGTTAACCAACCGAAGCAAAAAAGCCTTTGAAAGCGCCATGAACAATAGAGGCTATTATCTGGCTTGCGGGAATCCTCGGCGCTCGTTTGTATTCGTGGACTGGACGGGTCAAGTCCGTTCCTTATCTCGCCACACGGGAGCCAAAACTAAGGAACTATCACAGCGATTAGGTGACGCCGAAAAGTTGCAATCAGTTGAAGAAACCAAGAAGCATATTGATAGTAAGCTTGCCAAAAATATTCAGAGTAATTCTGATCAGCTTTATAAAAACCACCAACAGAACATTGCCCCGCTTTTACAGCAGAAAAAAGCCATAGCAAACGCTCATCAAAAAGAACGAGAAGCCCTTAAAATCAAACAGGAAAAGGCGCTAATTGCACAACGAAAAGCCCAGCAAAAAAGCCTCGCCCGAGGCATCAAAGGATTGTGGCAACGCATTACTGGTGAGCGCCTACGCATCACCCGTAAAAACGAACTTGAAGCACTGCGCCTACATCAGCGCAGCCAACAGACAATGGATGATTTGATATTTAAGCAATTGGAAGAGCGGCAGGAGTTGCAGCAGTTATTTGATGTTTATAAGTTGCGTTATGAAACAGCCTTAAAAATTATTAATTTTAAGAGCCTGAGCCATATGAAATTAGAGAAAAAACAAGCTACTAAAAAATTAGACACAATATTTGAATATAACTTTCAATAGCTAAAAACATAGGCTTAATTGACAGATGCTTGATATATACCAAACTTGAAATTACCGAAACACTTTAAAAGGCATTGGAAATGCTAACTATACGTAACAGCTTAATCTTATCACTTTTTATTATTTTATCCTTTCAATCACAGGCTCAAACGTTAAACGAAATTAGCACATTTGCAGCAAGTATATGCGGAAAAATACCTTTCTCTGGTTCCAATAAAGCATCTGATTTTAAAACAAATTTAAAGGGGCAACTGAACCCGAGTGCTTTAAAAAAAGTTTTTGGTGTTGAGCTATCAGCTGAAGGCACATATTCAGTCAAGGGAGTTGAATACGAAGGTTTGCCCTTCGACTCCCTTCCCTCGCAAGTGAATAACGAAAGGGAATGCAAAAAAGAAATGGCTCTTTTTATGATGTCTGGAAAGATGAATATTGATGATGCAGATAAGGGGTACGGTAGCGTTATCACCTCAAAGAAAAGTGTCCAAATAAATAACTCTCAGAATACAGCAACCAAAATCGGAAGTTTGCCAGCAGAATATGAGATTCAAGGAATGACTATACAGTCAGGCTCTCTTTTTTACTCATTCGGAGTAAAAAAACCCTCAATCGTGAACATTTATGTCACTAACTTGTCAAATGAACTGCGTGTTGAACTAAAAAAAGGAGGTGCTCTAATAAAGAAAGGAATATTTCATCAAAGAAGAGAAGATCGCCCCATGATAAAAAATGTCTTCCTTATGCCTGGAAATGACTACTACTTGTTAATACGCCCACGGCAAAGAGATGAATCAACTGCTTTTAAATTATTATTAAAAGGAACAGCATCTCAGTAGGATATGTCTGCTGAATTTTGGCAGAACCTTTAGATGCTTAAGAGCTAGAATATGGGGCTGACTTTGTGATTCCAATAAGTGTAGCTAAGTGACCGTTAAAATTTCAAACGCTAACTTAGGACTTTCTGTTTCAGTTCAATTGCTAATTCATGATCAGGAAAACGTTCAACAGCTTCCTTCCATATTTTGATAGCATCGCTTTCTGCACCAATATTCCAGTAGATCCCTCCCAGATTGAACCAAGCTAAATCATAATCGGGATCGAGAACAACAGCTTTATGATAAGCGAAAAGGCAGCCACCAATGTCATTTAGTCCTTCGCTTGCGATCGCAACCTGAAACCAGCTTTGAGCATCTGGACAATATTTTTCAGCTTGCTTTATCAAGATTGGTTGAGCTTTTTCATATTGTCCAAGAAAATTTAAAGCGGTTCCCAAACAATAGCCATATCGTTCAGGGTCTAGTTCAAATGCTTTCCTATAAAAAACTTCTGCATCTTCCCAGTTACCATCACATTGTGCCCAATGTCCAATTCGGTCGTACCAGAATGCCGCATCAATATTTTCTTCGTTTATAATTTCTAAAACTTGGTTTTTAAATATTTCAAAACAAGTACCTGTATCGATGCCACCAAATTTGAGCCTCATAAGGCAAAGTAAGCGTTGCTCTTTTACATCGGTAACCTCATGAGAATTTATTAGGAAAGAGTCCCAAAATTTAATCGCTTTTTTAGTTGACTCTATTGAATCTCTCCCAAAGCAGGCAACAACCTTTGCACACCAAGGCCAAACCCAACTGTAAACACCGCCGCTACGAATTAGAGTATTTATTTCTCTGAATGCCCCACTATAATCACCTACATTAAAAAGAGCTTCAATTCTCCATCCCTGAACCGACGAATGCCGTGCATTATCTCTATTCATAAATACAACTTGCTCAAGATGCTCTAATACTTGTTCAAACTTCAAATTATTACGGTAGAAAAGTGCTAATGCAAAATGAGCTTCGTTTAAATTTCGATTTAATTCTAAAGCCCTCTGGTAAAAGGTAATCGCAACATTTTTATCCTTGCTTAAATGTTCCATTGCAGATCCCATGTTTTTGTAACATTGCGCTGCTAGGTCGGAAAGGCTGGGGCTATCAAGCAAAGGTAACGCTTGGTTGTAAGTATCACGTGCTTTTCCGTATTCTTTTAATGCCAACCAACCATTCCCTATAGAATAGAGCAAAGATCCCGCTTCAAAGTAAGGCAGTTCTAAGAAGCTCTGCATCAATTTTATACCATTTCTAACACGTTCTTCGTTTATTTTATAACCATCAATACCGAGATTAATTTCAGCCATGTAGGCTAACATCATATCTTTTGGATACTCCCCAAGTTCAACCTCAAAAAGTTCAAAGGTGTTGCTTATAACTATATCCTCACCCGCGCTATAAAGCCCCTCTATCATGGACTTTGCCTGCTCATAGTTGTTAGGAACGATAATTTTCTGTGTTCTTTTTCCTAAGGCTTGAGATATTTTATCTGGTGGAGTAACTGTAAATAAAATTCGTTCATTTCTAGACATTTTTGCAATCTCTAATGAACTTTTCTTAAGTTTGTTCTGAAACTGTGTATCAAATATCTGGGCAAAATTGACTGTTATGGATTTCTGACTACGCCAGTTAGTTCCTTGATGCTCATACTCCCTTAACACATCATCTACATGACGAACCAATAACCTCCTAGTAAGAACATGAAAACAGACATAGATAGAATTAGGTTGCTGTAAGAGATAATTCAAATTTGTTCTGGCAACTGAAAGACTTACGGAAGTATTACTTAATTGTTTTGAATTGGTTCCCTTCACCTGAACGTGAATGCGTATGTTAGCCACCCCTCCATCTTTGATTACTTCAAGCTGAAAGTCTGTCCCATAATCTTTGCGATCTTCTTTTTGAATTATAAATTCACCAAAATCGCTAACGGCATTTCGAAATGCCGTTTCGGCCTGTTCTTGAATTTCATGATTGTTATCCCTTGTAGGAAAATCGTCTAGATGCTTCAAATCTCTCTCCAAATTGAAATCTCGTCTGGAGTCATAGCTGTGCGGAGCACAGTACCAACTCCAGATTTTTAAAAAACAGACCGTAACTCTAGTCACCAGTAAAAAAGCAATGCAGACCGAAAAGATAATAGGTTCGTATATTCCCCTTTGCAATCTTTAAGAAAATCAATTCACAACTCCAACGTGCAATAAAGGTCACGTACTTCAAACGGCAGGATGCAGAGATATTCAAGGGTTTGGGCTTCGGTGGCGTGACCAAAGGCTTTCATGAGGAGTGCAACGCTGGTGTGGTTGGTGATGCGCTGGTGATACCCCCAAGTCTTCCTAAGCGTATGCGAACCATAATTACCTTGTAGTCCCGCATTATAACACCAATGCTTCACCAGATGGTTTACACCTTCGACCGTGAGGGCTTGGTAACGTCTGCGCTGCGACAGGAAGAGTGGCGCATTTGGGTCGTTAGCGAGTGGATGGCACGTTAGCCAATTCTGAATAGCGTCAACCGTGACCTTGTTTACTGCCGTGGAGCGGTATTCTTTGGTTTTGGATTGTTTAACGTCCAGCAAGTCGCCAGCGTTGAGGGGCGCGACTTGCCCGACCGTCAGGGACACTATTTCGTTCGCTCGATATGCGGTGTTTATACCGAGTGTAAATAAGCAAAGATTGCGCGGTTGGTTGGAAAGATTAGCCTTAATCGCGCGAATAGCATCAAGGCTACGAATGGGCTGTACCTTAATGGATGCGCCCTTTTTCGGATGGTTATCGTTACGTCCTTTTTGCATTTTCATCCGTGACTTTTTGCTGCATCAACTTTTATCTGAAAGTTGACATACTTAAATTATCTCTTTGGTTACAGTGTGTTACGCACATTTAAAGGGGTTGATTTTGACATTTTATCATCCCCTAACTCATTGGTACTGCTCCATGAATTATACCTTTATCAACTTTCAGATATAAGTTAAAGAG
>NZ_JABEPE010000037.1 GCF_026788005.1 Alteromonas sp. a30 | reverse complement strand
ATTGCCTCTAACATACTCAGCGGCTTTAAATTAAAAGCCAATCAAATGCCCAAAGTAGCGGATGTGCTCACCGCCACACTCACCCGAAGCAACGTTGATTTACGTATGTTAGGTGAAACCATGACTTACGTGGCCCCCATTGCCAGCAAATTTGGCGCAAGTATTGAAGAAGCCAGCGCATTAGCGGGAATGCTGGGGAACGTGGGAATTCAAGGCTCAATGGCAGGCACGGCGATGCGAACCATGTACAACAATATTGCTTCTCACACGCCCGCCATCAAAGCACTGGAAGAACTCGGCATTCAATCGCGTTTAGAGGATGGCAACATGCGCGCATTGCCAGAAATTTTGTCGGAGATTGCCGAAAAAACCGAAAGCATGGGCGCAGGTCAGCAGCTTGAAATCTTCAAACTCATTGCAGGTAAAGAAGCCGGAGCCGCCTTTGCTGAGCTGGTTAGCCAAAGCGGTAGCGCGGAAATCAGCAAATTTATGCAAGTGTTAAAAGGTGCCAACGGTGAAGCGGCGCGCATCGCCGCACAAATGGCCGATAACACCGCTGGCGACATCAAAGCCATGCAATCGGCGTGGGAAGGTTTATCAATAAGTATTGCCAGCACCAATACCTCGCCCCTTCGCCAGATGATTCAAGGCGTTACCCGTATTATTAGTCGGGTAAATACGTGGGTGCAGCAAAACCCCGAACTGGCGGGGCAATTACTGCATATTGTAGCATTCATTGGCGCAGCGGTTACGGTGGGCGGCGCGTTAGCGCTTGCCATTGCGGGCACACTTGGCCCGCTTGCCATGATGACTTATTCCCTACGTTTGATGTGGATTCAAACCCTAGCCAGCAGCACGGCCATGAAAAGCTTCCTGCTGTTTATCGGTGGTGGCGTATTAAAAGCGGTTGCTAGCATTGCCCGCATTACCAAAGCCACATGGTTAATGAACATCGCCCTAAACGCCAATCCCATTGGGCTAATGATGACAGGCATAGCCGCTTTAATTGGTATTGGTTGGTTGCTGTACAACAATTGGGAGAAAGTGAGCGCTGGTTTAGGCAAAGCATTTGATTGGCTGCGTGAAAAATTTAGCTGGATAGATAAAACCGCCAAAGTGGTGGGCGGGTTATGGGATGCGGTATTTGGCAATGAGGAAACCGAAAAAACGCTGAAACTAAACCAGCAAATTCAGCGCGAAACGGTCAATCCCAAAACGGCAAACCAAGAAGCTTTCAATCAAAAAATGGCAAATCAAAATGCTATCAGCCCCGCCAAACAAGTGATTTCCGGCAGCCTGTTAGCGGCGAGCATGACGGCACCGGCTGTGGCATATGACGCACCATTAATAACAACAGCGCAATCTGGCGCGAGCGAGATTCAAAAAAACACACAACATCAAACGCCCATTACCAAACCCGCCTTAAGCCCAAACGTGTCGATTAGTTATGGCGATGTGAATATTTACGCTTCAAACACGGCATCTAGCGCGGGCCAAGGAAACCAACAAGTAAGTGTTCCTCAAAATAACAATGCACTGGTTGCGCTTATTCATGAGGAGTGGGACAGGCGCGAAGCACAAGCGCTATCACGTGTGCGCTCTAGGCTCTATGACTAATAGAAAGCGAATGAATAAAAAAGGAATCCGCATCATGATGTTAATACTCGGTTTATTTGTGTTTTCCGTTGACACCACACCTTATCAACAACTCAAGCGCGCCAGCTCCCAGCGCTGGGCAAGTAACAGCCGAATTGGCGCACGGCCTCACTATCAATACCTTGGGCCAGATGAAGAAAGCATCGCACTAAGCGGCACACTTTACCCCGAATTAACCGGTGGACAGCAAGATTTAGCCATGCTCAATGCAATGGCATTAAGTGGCAAACCTTACGCTTTACTCAGCGGTAATGGCGAGGCACTGGGTTTATGGGTAATTGAACAAGTAGAAGAAACCCACAGCCATTTTCACCGCAATGGTGCGGCCCGAAAAATTGCGTTCAATTTGTCGTTAAAACGGGTGGATGATGACAAAGCCCAGCCAGCCACCTTAGGTGGTTTTGTAAACCAACTGATTAACGAAAACAGTTTAATTGCATGACCTACCGCCCCGCATTCGATATTCGCCTTGAAGGCCGCCCCATTGCCGACGAGCTTTCCACGCGATTAATTGACCTAACGCTCACCGACAAACGCGGATTAGAAGCCGATCAGCTCGATTTAACCATTAGCGATCACGATGGGCGCGTGGTCATACCCTCTCGCGGCGTAGTGCTGACTTGCGCCATAGGTTGGCAGTCCCAAGGCGAACCGGAATTAGTCGATAAAGGCCGCTTTATTGTGGATGAAGTAGAACACTCAGGCGCACCGGATAAACTCATTATTCGCGCTCGTAGCGCCGATTTTCGAGAAGGCTTTAAAACACAAAAAGAACGCTCTTGGCATCAACAAACCCTAGGGCAGATTGTTAACACCCTCGCCAAAGAAAACCAGCTTACCGCCAATATTGAATCCAGCCTTTCAAACACAGCGATTTCTCACATTGATCAAACCAACGAATCTGACGCTAACTTTTTAACGCGCCTCGCTAAGCAACACGACGCCATTATTACCGTAAAAAATGGGCAATTGCTTGTGCTGCCTATCGGCAACGGGAAAACCATAAACAAAACCATTCCGACAATGACTCTAACAAGGCAAGACGGCGACAAGCACCGATTCACCATCGCTGACAGAGAATCCACCTTTAGCGGTGTAAAAGCCAAATGGCATGATACAAACAGCGCGAAAACTCGCGTTGTTATTATTGGTGAAAATGATAACCTCAAAACTCTTCGGCAAACCTATTCCTCGGAAAGTACAGCAAGGAAAGAAGCCGAAGCAGAATGGAAACGGCTACAGCGAGCTAAACAACAAATGGAACTCACTTTAGCCCACGGCAACCCCGAACTATTCCCGCAGATGCCCGTAAAGCTTGAGGGCTGGAAAGCCAGCATAGACGAGGTTCAATGGCAGTTATGGGAGGTTGTTCACAGCATTAATGGAAGTGGGTTTGTGAGTCGGGTGAGGTTGGAGGTTGCTAATAATGCAACCGTCTAATGGAATGATTTCATTCTGAGTTTTCTGCTACTCATACCTTTTTGAAAGAGTGAACGATGGATTTCTTAAAACAATCAGCAAGATCTTTAGGGATTAAGCACCTTTATAAATACAGGGCTTTCGATCCTAGTAATACCCAATTTGTAGAAACTATTTTTAAAAAAAACGAGCTTTATTTTCCTTCTCCAAGCGGGCTAAATGATCCTTTCGAATGTCAATTTCGACTTTCGGTTGGGGATTTAAATGATTTGGAGTATCAATCTCGTCATCGCCATTGGGCATATGGTACACAAAAGCATTTACCTCCTGTGAAAACAGCGGAAGAATTTTTTAAGCACTACAGCACCTTCACCCAGAAGGAACATGCAGAAATAGCTCAATATACTAGAGATGAATGCTATATAAGGTTCAACTCTAAGTGGGGAATTTTTAGTTTATCTAGTGAACCAGAAAACGTATTGATGTGGGCACACTATGCAAATAATCACAGGGGATTTTGTTTAGAATTCGATACCAGCAATGACTATTTTGGAAGAGCTTGGAAAGTTGAGTATGTCGACAAGATAAAAGAGCGTGATATTGTAGACTTTAATGAATCCGATGCATTCAAAATACTTCTCACAAAAACAAACGATTGGCGTTATGAGTCTGAGTATCGAGTATTAGCTAATTGGAAAGATGATGTTCCCGGCCTGCCAATTCTCTCAGAGCAGAGAGTTTCAAACTTTCCAGTTGATGCTTTATCAAGTGTAATATTTGGCGTTCGTATGTCTGATGACGATATTACAATTGTTCGCGGTTGGCTGGGGGAAGAACATAAAAATATTAAACTTAAAAAAGTCCACCTTGATAAAGATGGTTCTTTGTTTATAGAAGAAATATGAATGAGATGAGAGCAACCTGAGATTAACATAACCTCCTAGTTACGCCAAAACCAAATCGTAACCACCATTCAAGCCTCTACAAATAGGAGGCTTTTCTCGACATTTCAAGGTGACAAAAGTGCACATTTTCTTGCGTATGAAAAACGCAAGGGTTAGTATCTTATCCGGTTTTTAAATCATTTTTAGTTAGAGAGAATTATTATGTTGAAACATATCAAGTCAGTTTGTGCCGTCCTGCTTGCGCTTTCGTTTGTATCTCCTGCTCAGGCATCCGACGATTGGCTTAACCAGCTATTTCCGTGGTTGTCTTCATTAACAGGTAGCGTTGAAACGCAAGGTGTAGGTTTTGGGTTTGGCGACCCAAGAACTCAAGAAAAAGAAACGATTTACGTCGCAAATGGTGTTGGGTTTGGTTTCGGCCACCCCCCTAACAGTGATAATGCAGTAACTACATCGGGTGTAGGTTTTGGTGGCGGTGATCCCGTCTCAACTCAAGACTGATAAAATAAAGGACAATAATAAAGATGAGTATTTCACTCGCGTTTGCGTTATCCCTTCTTTGGGTGTTGCTTTTGGTCGGAGCTTGTGTCCTTAACTACACCAAATCCCGTGATAACCTATACCGCAGTAGCTTGTTTGTGTTGTTTATGTATGCCGCAGGTCATTTTACTTATTCAATATGGTTAATGCCTACGTATTCAGCTGAGTTAGTCAAAGTGCATTATCTGTTTTCTGCTGCAATGCAGGGTATTGTTGCCTTTGGTTTGTTCTTTATAAACAGGAAAAAGTTGACGCTCATGATGGGCTTAACTGTTATCTTGTTTGCACTAGAAACTATACTGACTTATGCCGTTCATATCGACAGAAACGTAATGGCGCTTAATGGGGCGGCAGAGCCAAATATGTTAAAACAGCAAGCTTGGTTCTTATGGGATATGAGGAATATTATTTCAACAGTTAACAGCTTTACCGTCTTGGTTGCTGTGGTTCTAGGTAAGGTTTACAAGGTTGATACAACGGATTCAGTAGAACTGTATGACATCGTTCAAAAAGTTGAAGATTTCGTTAAGGGTTGGGAAGATTCAGCACTTAAAAGAGAGATTCTTATGTTGCTTGATGACTCTGCCGATGCTTTGTTACATTGGGGGGATGGGCTTCAACCACACCTTCTTTCTGGCACATTGCTTCTTGAAAAGGCTATTGAACTTAGCTACTACGAACCAGACAGAAGCAACTGCGGAAAGTTCGCGCGCTTCATGTACTGGCTAAGAAGTTAGGATTTAAACAAATCCTCATTATTAAACTCGATATTTAAAAGTCGGCGTAGGGGAACCTCGCCGATTTTTGTTTTTTGTGAAAGTGCCACCAAAAACTCAAAGTTAATTTTTCCTCTATTAAGAAACAAATTGAATGTTTTTACTTCTTTTTCATCTACTTTGCGGTCATGCAAGTGCTCAAGAAAATCAGCAACGCCATTGTAATCGGTTTGGATCAAATACCTAACACGCCTTTTTAAAAGCTCCTGACTGTTTAGTTCATACTCAAACATAGGTTTTTCTCTTTCTTCGGTCATTAGTTCGTCCATTCTAACACTTCACATAACAATGTTTCTAAGCAATATATTAAGTGATCTTTGACAATCCCCCCTGTTGGTTAATTTTAATGTACACCTAATGGATAGTTTTTCATCTGAATATATTCATAATGTCTTAACCTGCTCAATGCAGGCTTTTATAACTTATTGGAGAATTTAAGATGAAAAAAGTTGTCCTCACTTTCACTTTCGGCTTGATTTTGTTCGCTAAATGGGTATATTTCAACCCCGCAGAGATGGTGGGTGAAAAAATGACTCGACCTTTATCATCCGTAGATGATGGCGGCTTGAAGTCGGAGTCGGATCTATTAATAGCCAATGGTGGCGGCTTAAAACCCGATCCTTTAATCATCAATGGCGGAGGCTTGAAACCCGATCCTGTGTTGAATAATGGTGGCGGCCTAAAGCCTGATCCTCACGTAACGAATGACAGTGGTTTAAAACCTAATCCTCTAATTGCTAATGGTGGCGGCTTAAAACCGGACCCTCTAATTAAGGGTAATGATAGCCTTAAACCAGTAAATGGCAGCAATGACAAACTAAAAGCGTTGTATGAAAGACTTTTTGCTTAGTATTGATAACAATATGTTCTACTTTTACTCGCTGGCGCTGCTGGCGAGTATCCTTAAGAACAGAGAATTTTGTTCGTTATCGTTAACCACATTAATTGTGCTTGTTGCTAATTTAACCATGTTACAAATCAGAGAACCCTTGATGATGTTCGCGGCGGGTTCTGGTCATGTCACTTGGCAAATTTGGTTCGGCGCATGGGCTAGCGCTAATTTGTTGGTGGTATCGTGTATTTACTTTGCTCACCGTCGATTGAATATGGATACCAGCAAAGTATCGAGTCTTGTTGGTTTTCATTATGTTGCCTTGTGTGCGCTGCAATGCCTAGGCTACATAGATGAAATCTATTTCGATTCAACCACGTTAGATCTTATTTACCGTTTTGGTGTACCGACGATTAACATCAGTATTGGCGTAACAATACTAGGCTTTTTGTTATTGAGGAGAGAACAGTATGCAAGAATTTATCGACTTTTTGCCCGCGCTTAACACTATCACAGACGCCATTGTATTAGTGCTAATGTTTGGCATTCTTGCTGCTTGTATCTGGATGCAGAAAAAGAAGTTTGTGTCCTCTAAATCACCTGAAGCCATTTATAACCGCTCGGTAGCTTGGTATCAGAACATTATGGCGATGCCTGTAGCAGAAAGAGCCCAAGAGTTAGAACAATGGGCTAACTACACAAAGAAGCTTCCTCATCCTAAAAATGATGTGAAAATAATGGATTGCTAGCTGATTTTCTTGTTGGCTCTTGGCTTGGTAACAGGTAATCCGGCGTTACCGGTATGCATGTTGAAGAACTTTCTGGCCAATGTGCTTAAGGCTTCGGGCGTTGTTTCTGGCGTAGTCGCCAAAATTCCCATCTGAATTCCGTCGTTAATACTGTTAATGTAATCTTCCATCAATTGCTCTGGATCAGTGAGCGATACTAATCCATCTAACAAATTAGATGTATTGCCGAAAACACTTTCATCAATTCCGAGCACTTTGGCGTAAACACTCAGCTCTGGCTCAATGTCCATTCTGCATCCATTTTCAATGGCTTTAATGCCTGCTAACTGAATTTTGTTGTCGCCCGCTTGGGCGTTGACCTTTTCTGCCAGCTCGGATTGCGTCCAGTTTTTACTCACTCGCGCTTTGGCTATTTGCAAGCCCACACTTTGGCGAAAATCATCAATCGCGCCTCTGCCTTTGGCGAGCCAATTTACATTCACTCCCAAAATATCAGCCGCTGTAATTAATCGAGCTGTTGGAAAACCATCCTTTTTCCAGTTGTTGAAATACGGAGAGCTTACCCCTAGCGCACGGCAAAACTCGGCTTTTGTTTGCCGTGAGCTTTTCAAAACCAGCTCTATTCGCTGAATTACATCGTCTGTCATAAGTCACCTCTAATAAAGATTATCTTTATATTTGACTTAAAATAAAAGTAAGATTATCTTAACTTTTATAATTAATATTTTCTTAACTCATTATTTGCTACAAGGCGACTTATGGCTAGACCTTCAAAACCACTGATAGGAATTGACCCAGAGATCTCGATGGAAGAAGCCCTGAAATACACATCGGGCAACCAAAAAGAGCTTGCTCAAGCTTTGGGAACTACGCAGGCATCTGTGGGAGTTTGGAAGAAAGGAAACGGAAAGCTACCGCCTTTGTTTGCTTATCGCTTCGTCAGTGTTTTTAAAAATCGCTGCCAAGAACAATTGAAGATGATTAACGAGAAGTCTGGAAAAGTCCTATGAAAATTCAATGCCCACATTGCAAGTCGAGCTGTACTAATCGCAAATCGAACCAAGTTTCTCCTATGTATCGGGAAATCACGTTCACTTGCGACAACCTTGAATGCGGCCATGTATTCGTTGCAGCCATTTCTCCAATTCGCACCATTTCGCTTTCTTCAATGCCGGATCTGTCTGTGCATATTCCGCTGTCTTCACGCATTCGAAAAGACGATTTAGTGAAAACAATGGGAACAGCTTATTCCGGTAAGTCGTAATCAGATTTTAAAACCAATGATAAAAGGGAGACACCAAGATGATCATTGCTGAAATTGGGCACGTTACGTTTGAACTCGCCAACATAAAAGACTCAGAAAACCTGTTAAGGATCATGAGCGAAGCCAAGCTTGTTGATTGGGAATATTTCGATAGCGATAAAACCTATTACTACAAAGAAGGCGCTATCTTGCTCGATATTTCCTTAAAAATAGGAAACGTGCTTAGCAAGGATGAGTTTGACGCATGTATAGCTGAGCGAAAAGCACAGGCATCCAAGGAGCAAGCTAATGTTTAAATCAGTCAAAAACTGGTTTAACCCAAGCGGGTATTTACTGCTTTTCTATTTCTTGATGTTTTATGCAAGGCATAGCGTTATTGCGAAAACGTTCAGGAAATTAAAGCCAGTTCAAGCTGCACCTTTGTCTTCCTCACAGAAAAAATCATCATCAGATGGATTTTTTGAGGCGTAACAATGAAGCAGGACATTAACAAGGCTGTGTTTAACCGTTTAATGATGATGACAACGGAAGAAGGTGCTTATGCAAGCTGACATCCGCGATAGCATCGTTAAACAACTTGAACGTGATTATGACCTAAAGCGCAGCGATGATGGTGAATGGTTGCAACAAGGACGCTGCCCAAAGTGCAATAAAAAGGAATTGTTTATTCATGCCAAAGCGCCTTGGCTATTAAAGTGCGGACGGGAAAATAAGTGCGGTGAATCGTGGCACACAAAAGAGTTATACCCAGATGCGTTTAAGCAGTTTAATCAGCGTTATCAGCCAACCCCACAAAACCCCAACGCCACGGCAGATGCTTATCTTTCGATGGCGCGCGGCTTTAATATTGGCAAGATAAAAGGTTGGTATCGTCAGGAGAAGTTCTGGCATCCCAATGCGGATAAAGGCACGGCAACCGTGCGTTTCGATATTGATCGCGCCAATGACATTTACATGGAGCGTTTAATTGAAGAAGTGACCATTACGGATAAAGAGGGCCACAAAGAAAAGCGCAAGGCGCACTTTGGTGGCGCATACCGTGGTTTATGGTGGCAACCACCGGCAATGGAGCTGAAATCCGGTGATACGGTTTGGATTGTTGAAGGTTGTATGGATGCCATTGCGCTGAATTTAAACGGGCAAAAAGCGGTGGCGAATTTGGCGTGTCACAACTACCCCGAAAAATCCATTAATCGTCTGCAAAATAAAAAGCGCATTACCTTTGTATGGGCGCTAGACCCCGATGCAGCGGGCCGAAGGTATACAAAAAAGCATTATCAGCGGGCGCGAGCCGATGGACTGCAAACGGAAGTGGCCACTATCCCAACGGCTAAGCTCGGTAAAAAAGTGGATTGGAACGACCTGCACATTCAGGAAAAGCTAACGCATATCGACCGCGAAAACTATTTGTATCACGGCAAGTTGTTAGTAGCAGAAAACGCGCTATCAAAAGCGTTGTTAATGTGGCAGAAGAAAAACATCAACGGATTTTGTTTCGACTTCAATTATCGGTTGTATTGGTTCGATTTAGATATAGACAAATACACGAAATCGCTAGAAGACATCGAGCGTAACGACGAGGGTGAAACTGAGCAACAAATCAAGTTAAAAGCCGCGCAGCAATCTGGCGCATTAACGGAAATCGCCAATTGCAAACCCACGTTTTTGTATTTCCAAGCCAACAAAATCACCGATGAAAGCTGGTATTACTGCAAAGTGGAATTTCCCCACGGCGGTAAAACCATTAAAAACACCTTCACAGGTGGGCAAATGGCAGCGGCGGCAGAGTTTAAAAAGCGTTTGTTATCTATTGCACCCGGCGGCTTATTTACGGGATCTTCATCACAATTAAACTGGATGGTACGTAACCATATTCACAATATTAAAGTAGTCGATACCATTGATTTCATCGGCTACAGCAAAGAGCACAAAGCCTATGTTTACAACGATATTGCGATTAGCAATGGCAAGGCTTACCCCATTAACGATGAAGATTTTTTCGAAATCGACAAGCTAGCCGTAAAAAGCCTAAACCAAAGTTTTACCCTGAACATTGGGACGCAATCCAAATACAGAAACGATTGGGCGCAATTGGTTTATCAAGCCTTTGGAGAAAAAGGTTTGGTGGCGGTGAGCTTTTGGCTTGGCAGTTTGTTTGCCGAGCAAATTCGAGGTATTCACAAAAGCTATCCGTTTTTGGAGATTATGGGGGAAGCCGGTGCAGGTAAAACCACGTTAGTCGAATTTATGTGGAAGCTACTTGGCAAGGCAGATGAAGAAGGTTTCGACCCTTCTAAAGCCACAGCGGCGGCGATTAGCCGTAAGTTTTCCCAAGTGAGTAATTTGCCGGTGGTGCTAATTGAGGCTGACCGCGAAGAAGATACCGCGAAGTCTAAAAAATTTGATTGGGATGAGCTAAAAACCGCTTACAACGGCAGAGCGAGCCGCGCGCGAGGCATGAAAAACAGTGGCAATGAAACCTATGAGCCACCGTTTCGTGGGGCCATTGTGATTAGCCAAAACGCCGCTGTGACTGCTTCTGAAGCAATTCTTCAGCGGATCATTCACTTACATTTTGATAAGTCGCACCACAGCGAAACCAGCAAAGCGGCAACGGATGAAATGAACATTCTGCCGGTTGAGCATCTTAGTTACTTTTTACACTTAGCCACCAAAAACGAAAAGCTGATCATGGACTTGGTGAAGTCCCACACGCCGATTTAT
>NZ_JABEPE010000036.1 GCF_026788005.1 Alteromonas sp. a30 | reverse complement strand
AACAGCGCTATTTAATTAGTGACGCAATGCAGTAGAGGCTTATTTTTATTTTGCGTTTTACGAACGTTGTGTTCTTAAAAGGTTCAATGTCGCGAGGTGGTAATCACTGAATAGATATGAAAAGCTGTTTGTTCGGTTAGGAGACGGGTAGGGCCATTTTTAAATGGCCTGCTTCGATAGCGTGTTGAAATCTACAACGTGGACTTTTGCTAAATCAGTGTTTTGTTTCGCGTGCCAAAGGTCATAATTATCTTGCATTGCTAACCAGCTTTCAGGGGTTCTACCGATAGCCTTTGAAAGTCTCAGAGCCATTTCTGGAGAGATAGCGCTCTGACCTTTTAAGATTCTATTTAGCGTAGATGAGGCAACATCAAGTTTTTTAGCCAAGTAGCGACAACTAACCCCTGTCGGCTCTAAATATACATCATGAATAAATTCACCGGGATGCGGGGGATTATGCATAGTCATTAGTGGTAGTCCTCATAGTTGAGAATATAAGCATTGCCATAATTAACATTGTTCAATACTAAATCATTTTGGGCTAGCATTTCTTAGTTAGCGTTGTTAATGATGAGACATATCCACTATTAGAATGTTAGAGGGGGTGCAATGGCGCAGTTAATTACGTTTTGTTTAACTCATGAGCAAGATGCTTTTATTGATGGGTTGATAGAAAGTGGTGATTATCAGAACCTGAATGAAGTAATACGCGAAGGTTTAAGGTTACTTAAAGAAAAAAACAGCTTCAAAGCAGAAGAATTACGCGAGCTTATAGCCGAAGGGGAAGCCACTCCAAAAATTGAAAATTGGTCTGGTGATGCATTTTTAAAAAGGATGAAAGTAAAGCAGCATGGGCAGCCATAATAATCATTATATTGTTCATGAAAGCGCCGAACTGTTACAAATGAGTTTTTGCATTTAGCCTTATAAATCTATTAATCAAGCTTCACTTTTCAGAAAAAACTTACGAAGATCTCCTTCTTGCCTCATGACATGCAAAATGTAAACGTTATCTTGCTCAAACTTGTAGAAAATACGGCAGGGATTCACAATAACTTCGCGGTAATTTGAGTTAGTCAACTCAGGTGGTTTTTTACCCGATTCAGGGTGACTTTCTAATCTCGAAACAGTGTTGAATATTTTCTGTACTAACTTCTTGGCGGCGAATGTATGACTTAAGGC
Source organism: Alteromonas sp. a30 (assembly GCF_026788005.1). GTDB lineage: Bacteria > Pseudomonadota > Gammaproteobacteria > Enterobacterales > Alteromonadaceae > Paraneptunicella. Next base: position 14,283 of record NZ_JABEPE010000036.1, on the reverse strand, counting down.
AATATATTCCGCTATCTCATTAACTTCGTTGAGCGCTGATGTAGTCCATATTACTTCAGCCATTTGCTCATTTTCTCTTTCGCTTCTTGGTTTGATAATACGTTGCCATTTCTGATTTCTTGTTCACCACGAGCAATACCTTCTAAGATAGCCATTCTTCGTTGCATGAACTCATAGTCTTCAACATCAACCAAGTAAGCTGAAGGTTGACCATGCTCTGTAATTAAAACAGGCTCTTTTGATGTATGTAGGTCTGATAAAATTTTGGTTGCTTGACGTTTAAGTGTTGTAACAAGTTCAACTTTCATGATTAATTCCAAGTGAGAATTTAAACAAAGTATCATTATAGTATCACATGATTTTGAGGATACAATTTAAGCGAGTAGGCCCTTTAAAAATAATCGTATCGAATAGATATTTTGGGCAAAACAAGCCGACACATTGGCGGACACCTACGATTAATGAGTATCTGTTAGGACTGTGGTAGATTACTGAAAATACAAGGGGTAGGGCTGTATCCCCTATTTTAAAAGGGCTTCAATAAGGATTTAAAATCCCTCGAAGGTAACTTCGTGCCGGTTCAAGTCCGGCCCCGGGCACCAAATCACAGTAACCACCACTCAATTGCTCTGTAAGCCAGAATGGCTGCGCGATTGGGAGGGGTTTTGCGGTTCTAAAACCTAATTTTAGGTCATATTCTAACTTGTCAGTAAATACCAGTTTTAGCACGGTTCTTTTGTGCTTTATGTCGTCTGAAAGCCAGAGTTTATGCGGGTTTTCTAAAAAATTCATAGCGGTTCTAAAAGTGGTTTCAAAATCAGGCAATGGTCTGCCGCAATTTTTGATTTTTTCATCCACTTCGGCTTTTTTTCGCTCTAGCTCCTGAATACTTTTTTCATAGGTGCTGATTAGTGTTGGGCTTTCAGTATCAATGACCCGAGCCACAAGCTTCTCGATTTTACTCTCAATTCCTTTGAGCGTTTCTACATTGCTTGCATGGTTTGACTGGTGATTATTTCGGCGCTTGCCCCAGTGTATCGAAAAGTTCTTCTTTGCCAGTTCAAATAGGTCAGAAGACGGTTTGAGCTTGATGAGCATGTCATTAAACTCGCTTTCCACTTTCTCTGCTTTTGCGGATTTGCCGTACTGTGAGCAGCCTTTACGGTAACAAAGGTAGTAATCGTAATATTGGGAGCGTCCTTTGCTTTTTGCCGAGGTAAGCGTTTCACCACAGCCTGAGCAGGTGATAAATCCTCTTAGCGGGAAATCTAAATTCAAATCTTTACGGGTAGGAGCTTTAGCTTGGCCGTTTAAACGATTTTGAATGGCTAAATACATTTCGTAGCTGATAAGTGGCTCATGTTTAGCTGGAACCATGTTGATCCCACGGGCAGGGAAGTGGATATAACCCGCATAGAGCACATTTTCTAGCATCCTCCTAACGCGCTCGAATGTCACATCGCCATTCTTTCCTTTGGGAAAACAGGCTTGTGCATTTAAGAAGTTCCTGACCTCACTTTGCGTTTCAAAGCGACCACAAGCAAACGATTCCAACGCATGTTGCACGATAGTCGCGGCAGGCTCATTTCTGACTAACAATTTGCCGTGGCCTTGCATGTTTTTATACTTATATCCTACGGCGGGAATAGATGCGACACTGTAGCCTTGTATCAATTGGGCGTGGGTGCGGTTGATGCTTTGTTCGCGGTTTTTATCCCGAAAGTGCTGGGAAACAGACGCCATCAAGTTTTCTACTAATATTTCATCTGGGGAAGAGCCAAATTCGATGGATGGAGACAATAGCTTGCCACCTGCGGCTTCAATCGTGGTACGTAGTTCTAGGTGAGCTTTCATGCCGCGGGCTAGACGAGAAATATCATCTATTAAAACAGCCGTGACTTCACTTTGCTGTTTTAAAAATTCAAGCATTGCTTGCATGGCGGGGCGCTCTACCAAAGAGCCTGAAATCCCCTCGTCATGAAAGACCTGTATCACTTCCAGCCCTTTATGCTCTGCATACTGTTCACAGCGCACTCGTTGCGAGGACAGGCCGCTTCCTTCGGTCAATTGCTTAACAGAAGAAACGCGCGCGTAGATAACGGCATATCGTGGGGATTTCTCTTTCATGAGGTCGCTCCATTAATGTATCGTTGGTTTCTTATTAGTGGATATTTGATCAGTATTATGACTCTGTAAATTACCCGCTTCAAGCTGTTCACAACTAAGTTGTATCGGATGAACGCCCCATGCGGCATCTACGAAAGATTCAGTGAATCCCCATACGGTTTTTATGATCTCAATTCGCTGTTCTAACGGGAGGTTGAAGTTTTCCGTGTAAGGGAGCAGTTCTGCGAGTTCTTCTTGTGTCATTTAAAGCTCCAGATTGGGTTTGTGTTGCTGAGCTGCTGTATGCTGATTAATGCGCTCAAACTCTCGTTTAAGCTTGCCTTTAAGCGCGATGCCTTGGCTTTGTTGGACGAAGCTGGCATTGAGGGCAATGGTCTCGGCTTGCTGTTTTTCGCGCAGTGTTACCAGCTCTTTTTGTAATGCTTGTCTGTCATGGATGTGCTGCTGGATAAGGGCTTCTTTTTCTTTTAAATCGCGGGCAATGCACGCTCTGGCCTCGGCTTCGTTTTTTTGCTTTTGTTTGCGAGAGCGGCCTGTCACAAAATCAAATAACCCACCCAAGCCTTTACGCAGACGTTTAAGCCGCTTTTGATTTTCTTGAGCGGAGCGCGTTTGTTGTCCTGTTGCCAAGTCGCTGCGTTCTTGGCGCTGCTGCGCAATCATCTGGCGCTTTTGTTCTGTTAGTGGTTGGCGCTCCAGCTTGTGCTTGAGAGCTTGTTCGCGGCGCAAGCGTTTGTGAATGCCGTAACGCTCCCTTGCAACGATGGCTTTGATTTCGGTGATGGATTGCGCGGTTGCAGGCTCGCCCAGTTTGGCGCGGATGTCTTTGGCGGTAGCGCCAAGGTTACGCTTGTTCAGCGGGTAAATCTCACCTTGCCAGCTAACGGCGACAAAGCCATTGCGCCTGTCTCCACGGGCGAGAAAGCATCCAGCCTCACCAAGTGCGGCTTTAAAGCTGGCGCGGTTATCCGATTGCTCCCAGCTCTTTTTTATGGCTCCTTTGATTTGCTTGGGGTGAAGGCCAAGGCGCTTGGCTTGTTGCCACTCGGCAAGGGTGAAATTGCGCGGGTCGGCCTGATAACCTGTTTTGAAGCCCTTGGGTAAGTCCCAACCATTTTCTAAAAATAAATCCCGTGATAAATCATTAAGGCGCTGTTTGTAATAAGGCAGCTTGATGGCTTTCATTGTTTGGTTATCAATGCGTGAAGCCACCACATGAAAATGCCTGCGGCCTTCTTTTTCATGGGCAACCACGATATGAGGCTGGTTTTTTAAGCCCACTTTCTCAAGCGCGCGTTTGGCTGCATCAAATACCGCTTCGTTATTGACCGTCTCTTTTTCTGGCGGTGAGATTACCAGTGAGAACAAAAACTTCTTACATTGTGTCGCGCGGCTCACGGCGTAAGCTTCTTGCAAAGCACCATCAAGGTTTTGTTGGCAAAAGCCCTCGATTTTAAGCACGTCCACATGGTCGTTTTCATAGCTTGTTAAATGGGCGGCAAGCTGCCTTGCCCCGCCGCGTTGGTTGGCTTTTAAAATCATGCTTTTACTCCTAATCCTTTAATGAGCATTTGGCGTATCCACATTACGGTGTCATACGCTTCATTGAGCTGGGCAATCACATCGGGGGTGACTTCCAATGTGCCAGTATTGACCGCATGGGCAATTTGGTTGAGGTTATTGGCAATCCTTGATGCCCCAAGTGCAGATAGTAGCTGTGCCAGCTCATTGCGCTCATGACGTTTCATACTCAGCAGCGTGTAGCTTTGTTCAAAATCCTTGCTGAACAGCTTCAAACGGATAAGTGCAGCATTGCTGACACCAAGGTTTTTCGCCATGTTTTCAAGCTTGGTTCGCTCTTGCTCGGTCATGCGAAACGAGAATATGTGTGTCACAAGATTTGCTGGCATGGATGCACCTGTTTCCTATTGGTTAAAGAGGTGTCAAGCCCACCACATAGAAGGGCTTGGCAATAAGGTTTAGATACGTTGCGTTACATTATCCGTGTGGGATAAGTTCACAGGCGCTTCTTGTTTTTGCTGGCGCATTTTCAAGAGCGCTTCTTTGGCTTCGCGGGACTGCAAAACAATTTTTTGGTCATTGAAGTTTCCTGTCATATAGCCGTTGTCGTTTTTCCAAAGCGCGCCTTGTTTGCTCCATAAGGTCTTGCCGTTTTCTTCGGTTACAACATGCACTTCATAATCAGGCTTGCGCCCTTTGGTTGTTGGAATGGTGTTTTGGTTTTCACTCATGTTTTTTCCTTTCGGTTTAGTGGTAGGTCACAGTGTTGTTGCGTGGGCGAGCGATGAATCCACCGCTGATGGTGACGAACTGATATTCCAGTGTGCTGCCATCGGGTGCCCAAAAGTTGCCGACATGGAAGTCGTAGGTTTCCCCGTCTACTTCCAATATTTGAAACACGTCATGCGTAGGCGGTGACATGCGTCTTGGTGGTAGTGCAAGTGGGGGTTGTGTTGAATATAGGCTTTCTCCTTCGTTTAAAAAGTTAGTGTTCATGAGTTCATTGCATCCTTGCGAGGTTAAAAAAGTGTTAAATTACAATGCGTTGACGGCGCACAGTCTCCTAGACTGTGAACCTTTCAAAAAAGTTAATGGGTGGTTACATCTGTATGCCCTTTGATTTTGATTGCTGATTAAACTGGGCTTTGGCGTAACCTTTTTGGGCTTTTAATGCCCGCTCGTTGCGTATCTTTTCCAGTCCGCCATAAAGCGCGTGCGTTAACTCGTTTTCCTTTTGCTGCATTTGCCGCTCAACTTCCTTGTGTACATCGCGCTCTAATTTCCCACCGGGTGTCAGGCTGGGTTTTGGGGTGATGTCCTTTTTCCTTGCTCTGAGCTGCTCCAGCTCAAAGCGAAAGGCTGTCACTTAATCACCGCTTTGAAGTGGCTGTTCGTTTGCTTGAAATATTCGCTCCATGCTTCGCGAAGTCTGACCATCTCGGAATCGTGACGCCCAATGCCAAGGCCATAGAAAATCACTGTGCATCCCTTGAGGTTGTCTTGTGCGAAGGTATTCGGTGATGGCAGGCTGACTTCACCTGCCAGTAGTTTGTTAGGGTCAACATATTCAGAGGCTTCAATGCCATCGGTTAGCACCAGTACGGTGCTGCCTGTTTGCTCACAGCCAAAGTCATTGCGCCCAAAATAAGCAATCAGATTGGTACTGCCTTGCTCTTTGGCCTGACTTGCCAAGGTTGTCAGCTTGCTTTGAATGCCTTTGACAAGCTGCTTTTGGTTTTTACGGGTAAGCGTGACCTGAAGTGCTTCGAAGTTATCGAAGCTTTGTAGGCTGCCAAAGCTTTGTAACACCACGCTATCGCCTGTGCTTAATTGGGATACGTGTTGGCTGGCGTAATACGCCGCCCCTTTGGATGCGCGCTCATCTTTTAAAAAAGGGTTGGAGCCACTTAAATCGACAGCAATGGTCAATTGAGCGCTTTGTGCGCTGGCGCTTAATAGTAGTGTGGCGAGTAGCTTAGTTGCGATGGGTTTAAGGTTTTTCATGGTAACGCTCCGCTTTAGTGAAAGTGTTTGAAAATCTGGTCACGGGTAATGCCATCAAGGGCTTTCATGGCTTTTTTAAGTTGTTCGGCATTTAAGGATTGAGGCAGCTCAATCGGGCTATTCATCAGCTCTGCTTGCGCCAGTGCCGCGCGCGGCTCTTTAAGGGCATCATCAATGGCAAGTAAAATGTCGGTGGCAACATCATTTTGCAGCTCGGCCTCGGGGCGAATAACAAGGCCGCCAAGGTCATCTTTTAGCTCGCGGGCGTGTTTTTCTGCGTTTTGGTAGCCGTCCATGTCTTTTTTATCCGTGCGGTAAGTTCCCACGCGAATAACGATTTGTTTGAAATGGCGGGCAAAGCCGTTAAAGGCATGGTGTGATACAAAGATATTGATAATCGCCAGTGCGCCAATGCCTGCACTGAACAAGATGGCGGCAATGGGTGAGCCGATTGTCTCCATAAAATGGCTCAGCCAGTCATTCTCGTTTTCTACTGCGCTGTTATCCCAAAGCGTGTCGCTTTGCAGCAAGCTCAACACGCCATCATTAAAAATAATGACCGCCAATAACGTGCCAATCCCCAGCAAATAAATGGGAAGCAGGTTGGCAGAGATCCGATTGATAAACAGCAAAGTACGATGGTCGGCGTTGCTTTGTGCTAAAAAATGCACGGCAACAACCAGTATCAAAGAACTAAAGCCCATGACCTCGGGCGTCCAAAAGGTGCTTTCTTCTCCTGCGAGGTAATCAAAAACGCGGTAGAGGATTTCAAATTCAAAGGCGATAACGCCCAAGGCCAATAGGCCGCACAAGGTCACGCTTAGCGCGTAAAACGGAACGGGCAGCAGCGCATTGCGGCTTTTTTGCACCTCGGCAGCAAGGGCATTTTTAATGTGTGGGGCAAAGACCCCTTCAAAGGTTAACGACATTAGTCTTCTCCTTGTGTGGTGGCAGTGGCTTTCGGGTTGTGCTGGTTTGCCAGTGCTTTGATAGTGTCTTTAAAGTTTCTGTTGGCATCGAATTGCCACAAAGTGGCGTGGTGGCGCAGCATGAGCTGAATAGCGAAGGTTTGCGCTTGGCTTAGACTGGTCTCAAAATCACGCTGTAATGCGGCTTTTAGGCTGTCTTGCTCATTGAGCCGATGCTGTAGCATGGCCTTGGCAAAGCCCAAATTGGGCAGTGCCAAGTTACTTACGGACTCTTTGATGCGCTGTATGAAATCGTCATAGCGGTTGTTCATCATGGCTCTCCAGTGTGGTTGCGTTGTTGTATAGAATACGGGGCGGCGCTGTTGGCGTGCCTCGCATTTGCCTCGCCACCAGTATCAGGGCGGCGGGGACGGGATTTGGGAAAGTTGAGTAAAAAACGGGGAATGCGTTTACGTAGAGGTTCTTTATGGTCGGGGTCTGCCTGATAACGGGTAACGGGCAGCTCGTGAAAGTAATTGGTGATTTTAAGCTTTAGGGCACGACCACCCGCCAGCACGGCAATCAGGTTGCCGTGATGTGGCGATAAGAAGCGTTTAACTTGCTCGGCAGACATGACGCTGGCAGTCCAGCGCTGCGCTTCTTGGCCTGTACGTGGGTTGCGTTTAACCCAGCTACGCTTGCCCAGTACATCGCTGATATGTTTGAGGTTGTCAGGGTGATTGCTCGCCATAAACAGCACTGCATCGGCATTACCCTCAAAACTGCGATAGGTTTTGGGGTAGGCGGCCTTCATTCCCTCAATATCCTGAGCAATGGCGACAATGGATTGCCCGTAGGAGCGCGCCACTGGCAAGGCGACTTCCAAAGTTTGGTTGTAGCCTTGGGCTTGCACCTCATCAATGATGCACAGGCATTGGCCTTTTTTGTGTTTTACCGCTTCAAAGGTGTAGGTGGTGAAGTTGGTGAATGCGCGTAAAAGCGGCTGTAATTCCTCGCGCAGAGATAACACAGGCACAACGAATGAGAGCACAATATCATCGCGGGTTTTTGCCTCACTTAACGGGCGCGTTGTTTGCATCAGCATGTGACGCACGGTGGGAAAGTCCAGCCATTTAGTTTGCTCTTGCAGCGTGGCAATAAGCGAGGATTTGGTATCCCCCGAGGCATTGATAAACGCCGATGCCTGTGCGCTTATCGCGCCCTCAAAATGCGGGTTTTGTAAAAGCTGCTGGTCAAGTAGCTCTCGTGCTTCCTCGGTGCTGCTTTCCAGTGAGCCATCCTCGTGCTTCCTCGGTGCTGCTTTCCAGTGAGCCATCCTCGTTATAAACGCGGTAGCCATGCACAATCAGCTCGCGGATATAGGCAAGATTGTGCTGGTTTTGGGGGTGCTTGCTCATTACATGCAACACCAAGGCGATAAAATACCCGCGCGCGGTGTCGCTGAAAAAAGGCTGTTTGCTACTGGCGGGTGTGACAATCAAGCTTTGCCCTAAACGTACCGCCCATTTCACCGCAGCTTCATGGCCTTCTCGGGCAATGGCAAAGTGAATATCATCCAGCGGATTCCACTGGGCGGTGGTTTCTGGTGAATAAGGGTTAAACACCACCCAATTCCTGCGGTCATTGGCTTGTAGCGCGTGTGTGATTTGGCCTTTCGGGTCGATAAGCCATGCGCTGCCACGCCACAAAGACAGCATGGTAATGAGCCAAGTGGTTTTGCCCGCCCCGCTCATGGCGTACACCATCAAATGCCGCTGAATATCAATGCCAACGGGCTGCAATAACCCAAAGCCTTTAAACCATACTCTTCCCAGTAAAATCCCCGATGGGGGGAGTAGGCGGGTCATGGTGGTAAAAGAGCCTGCAAAGCCGCCTGTTTCATGGGGTTGATTACGTTTAAAGAACTCTAGCCAGTTTGAAAAACGCATGAACAAACGATAGAGCGTGCGCCAGTAAGGCACAGTGCTTGGCAGATACCGATACATTTTAGGGTTGTATAGGCCGAAAAAGCGCAGCGCCCATAACAACAGGTTTTTGAAAACCAAGGCGGTGAGACTGGCGCTTAAGCCCATCGCCAACGCCAGCCTAACTATTTCAGCGGGCGTCATGGCACCAAGGGTTTCAATCACCTGCACCCATTCGGGCAGGTAGTAGGCGAGCAATTGACGATTATCCATAGCCATTACTCGTAAATGCCAAGCCATTGCTTGATTTTACCGAAGGCAATTTTCCAGACCTTCGCCCAAAAGATAAGCGCAACCGCACCCGTAATCAGCCATGCCCAGCCGCTATCGAGGTGATGGAGCGAGTAGCCCCAAAACATCAATACGCCATTAATCAAAAACTGTGCAGGCCACAATAAAAATGCTTGGAATGTCATGATTGCCCCCTTAACTAACGGCGGCGAAGCAAGGCACGCGCTCGGCGCTGCTTTTCGCGTTCGACTTGCTGCTCACTGGCCTTATGTTGGGCACTTAACTTGCGTATTTGCTGTTTGTAGTCGCGAGTTAGCCTTTGATGATAATAGGTGCTAAGCATGTTGGTGATTAACAGCACCAATGACAGAGCCAGTGAGAGAAATAAATCCATACGCAGGTTAAAGAAGGAAAAATAAAAACCTGCACCAATAACCGTTATCACTGCGCCATAAATTAGGTTTTTCATGATACTCACCTTAACGTTTGCTTTGATATGACCACGTTAAAACAAGGTCTAATCGGGTTTGGGAAAGAGCGTGATTTTTGGAATAAAAAGGGAGCGGATATTCCCGCCCCTTGATTGACGCGGTGGCTTAGAAAGCGTCCTCTTGTAGCTCATCAAGGCAAAGCTCCTGACGCCGACACCACTCACTCACATAAGCGGCGTAATCTTGATCGAGGTACTGCATACACATTGATAGATATTGCAGCAGGTCATACTCGCGGCTTTGGCTTTTGGGCTTGCCGTTGCTATCCGTTTTTAGAATGTTGCGTAATGTGCGCGCATCGTCATCTGTCACTTGATGCCAGTGAGGGATATGCACACACTGAATATCTACTTTACTGCACAGTTCAGACATCGCTTTTGTCAAAACATCGGCTAGCTCTCGGCTTGAATATCCCAATGCATTTAATGACTTATGCAAGGCGCAGTAGCCGCCATTATTTTTAAAAAATACGTTTGGAACTACTTTTGTCATACTCATTTGTTTTCACCTTTTAATTAGGCGAAAACAGCGCTGTTTTCAGTCGTACGTTTGGTTGTGACGGTAATGGCCTGTTACCGAAAATCCTCTGCCTCTCAGAGAACACCTCAATGGTCGTACATAAAGAATTCCGACTTCTATTCAGAAAAACTGGGAGTTGCTCAGAAAAAATTCTGACTAGGGGGGTAGCTTTTGCGGAGTTAACTCTTTATTAAGAATCCGTAGGTAAGTTAGGGGGGAAGAAATGCTGTAATTTGCATTTCAATAATGAATAGGGAGCTAAATAAGGATGACTAAACCCAAATCATTAACGCAGATATTTACAACGAAAGACGTTCCAAAGGAATATGCAGAACTTTTTCGAGACATATACCGAGCAAATATAGGCGCAGGAGCAGAAGTCACCCAAGCAGACTTGTTGAGTGAAGCCATCTACGATTTGGCGGTGAAACATTTCGGTGAAAATATCGCAGAAGCATCTTTAAGCGGCGCTAAATTTATGACTGGTGGGGTTGAACCAAAAGCCGCCCCCAAAGACCCTGAAATTAATTAAAACAGTCGTTCTCAACATCGGATCAAATTTTCGCAATAGGTTTAAAAATATACCAACTTGCCATAAAATGCTGCAGTTCACGTAACGAACTACCTGACTAGAGCAAACCCGGCCAGTCTTCACTCGTCGGGTTAATTTGCTTGAGTGTGATCTGGAGCCTGCGACAATGGATAACACCGTGTCACCTTCGATGAGAACAACAGATATATTAGAAGCTATTTGTAGGACATTAACTACTGGCGGACGAAGACAAGCTCTCAAATACCACGCCGTACAAAAGACAACTGACTTAAGAGGATGTTGGGAAGGCTATTATCTGCTTGAATATGGAGATATGCTTCATAAAAAAGACCATAAAGCTTTTGATGCTGCATTTAAAAAAAATAATGGGTTGGACGATGGCATAAAATTTTTACAAAAACTCCCCTCTGAAAAAGCGACAAGCCTTAAACGAGGTAGAAGCATTTTTCAAAGCTTCGCAGATGCGCAGGGTATTTCCTTGGAGGAATGTTTGCTGGATTTTTTAGAATTTTGCAAAATGCGTGGTTTTCAGCTCTATTTATTCCGCGACAATCCAGACAAATTATTTAATACCATTGACGATATCAAATCACATATCGACCTCGTTTATAGTGGGAAAAGCAACGAACTATCTCGTCTAATCCAACAATCTGTAATTCAATATAAAGATCCGTTTTCACGCCGCATAAATTTGCTCACCAATGATTGGTATCCGCGCAAACATATTTCATCAGAAATAGAAAAATATATTAGGACAAACCCTAAGGGATATATCACGATTATTGGCGAGGCCGGTGCAGGTAAAAGCTCGATTATGGCTGATGCAGTAAAGTCTTACCGTGAAAAAGAAGAATACATATGTGTTTGGCACTTCATACAATATAAAACTGACTACGATCGAACTATTAGCTTCGCCAAAACCTTATATGAAAGATTGAGCTTATTTTTTTCTTTAGATGAGTTTAAAGAGAACTACGAACATTTTTGCAAGAATGCTGATTACCCCTTAACTCAAGCCTTCATTCACGAAATTATCGAAGAGTCTGCGTTGCAACTCTCAAGTTCGGATAAGAAAATTGTCATTTTTCTCGATGCGCTTGATGAAGCAGATATTACTGAAGTAACGAGAATGGCAACAACCTTCGCCATTCCCAGCCTCTTGCCTGATGGCGTTATCGTGGTTGTGTCTTCTCGCCATAGTGAAAAAGAGAAATATGCAGACAGTCCACCTCCTTTAGAACTTGTTTTAAACAAAGAACAAGAATTTCAGCGAGAAGATATAGAGGGCTTCATAGAACACAAGCTTCAAGAAAATAAAGACTTTGTTGAGGCATGGTTAGATGAATATAAGATCCAATATGATGATTTCAAACAGCTCTTATGTGAGAAGAGTGATTATCTGTTTTTGTATCTTGCTCAAGTCTTCAAAGACTTATCAAGCTATTCACCGAATAAGCTTCCAAATGGATTGAGAGGCTATTACGACGAACAATATAATCGCTTGATGAACAATGACAAAAGTCGAACCAAACAAAAAGTAATATTGGGGGGAATACTGGCGTTCGCACCAGACCTGTCTCTTCTCAGATTATCTCAATTCGCTAAGGATGTACTTGAAAGTGTTGACTTGCTCGAATTGACGGAAAGCTGGATAAAGTTGAGGTTAATAGACCTTTTAACTGTAGGCGATGAGTCGTATTTTCGTTTCGCTCACTTGTCGTTTTATGAATATCTGAGTGAAAATAGAAAAGTGGAACTGGAAGCTGTGCTTCAGGTTTCGAACTGCTACTTGAATTTGGCAACTGCTCTGAACGAGAGTTACCGCATTGATTCAGAAAAATTTGTTTTTAACGTCCCTATGTCGGAGCGATTTAAGAATGAATTTTTCCGTATTTTTTGCACTTCTATGATGAAGGCAAAAATGTATGAAGTACTATCGGAGCGATTAACTAATCGTACCTTTTGCCGAAAGTTGATATCCCATGATGAAAGCATGACAAATGAAATCATAAATCATGCTATGGATTTATATGACGCTATTATTCAGTTGGGTGAAGATGGAAAGGAAGTGGCACGACGGCTTGTTCATAATTTTTACCTGCATATCACACCAAGAGAAAACCCAATTATTGAATACGGAGAAATAGTTCTATTAGCTTCTAATCGTCGTAGCAAGCCTTTCTTTGAGACATTAAAAGAAGAAAGGAATAGTCAAAATTCTTGGGGGAAAATTATAAATGAACGAAAAAAAAGCCTCAACACAAGCAAATCAACTGACGGAAATGAGGTGCCTTTTGGTGACTTGGGCTGGCTAACCGCTGAGGAGTTGAGAGAGTATGCCGTTGATATAAAGGAGAGGTTTAGAAGAACTTTGCAATACCACGCAGCACTGCGAGAATACCAGAATATATTGCCATACTATAAATCTTACTACGAAAATGGAGAAATAGCGGCGAAAGAGTTGTCAATTCTGTTTTATGAGCTGGGCTATTCAAATTATGTGTTAGGCAATTTCGAAACATCCATTACGCATTATGAGCAGGGAGAACATTTTGCTAGAATTGCTGATGATGGTGTAGGGATTTATATTAGTAAATATGAAATATATCACGCACAGTTCATGGGGGGACTGAAGGAAGCCCACTCTTCTTATAGCTTAATGATTGATTGTCTGCGTAGCATCTCGGATTTTTATCGAAAAGGGATAGAAGTTGCCAGAAGTCGTTATTGGATCTTCAATATACAGCAGCGAGCCGTAATAATTGCCACCGTTTTGGAAGATGTTACAGAAGCGGAGTTGCGATTTGAACATGCTTTTCATACTGGTGACTTTTATCTTGAACTATCCAAGGATAACCCAACTCCCTCTTGGCTGAGAATGTACAATTCTGCAAAGGCTGGTATTTGCTATTTAAACGGAGATTACGAAGGAGCACTAAAATTTTTATCAACATTCCTAAATTGTGGTTTGGATAAGTTCGGTGCGCATGAACCTGATATGCTTGATACGAGTCTATATGTCGAAGAATCTTCAAGAAGTTACTACTATGCTGGTTTAGCATTGAAGAAAATTGGGCAAAATGATTTGGCAGCTAGCGTGCTTAAATTAGGGTTAAATAAACCCGTATATTTAGGCAATTACTTCTTTCAAGGGTTAATTACTAAAGAGTTGAGTGCCCTAAATTCGTTGTAACTTGTAAAACCATTTTTTTACTCCTCACCGACCGCGCCGCAAGATGTCCCCAATGTAATACATCCCCAAAAACTACCTGTCACAAGTGAACCGTTTTTGGGGATACATTGGGGCAATCTTGGCAAAGGAGACGCTGCCGCTCTCCTGTTGCATACCTCTAGGATGTGGTTTGTTTTTGGCATTGAGCCATTCAACAAACCAGTGAAACGAGTGCGCGTTTCAAACTTCCGCAGTTAGGGGCTATTTCGCAGCCCCTTAACAATCCCACGATTCAGGGCGCAGTCAATCGCCCCGAAACCCATCGACCAAAGAGCGTGTTCCTGCCCTTTGGAAACCTGAACCAACCGTGCGCCGATTGGATGCCGTGAATTTCTCAAAGTTCAATCATGACCAAGAATGGTTCTTGGATACCCCCTTAACAATCCATCTGGAAAATGAGCGATAGCAGATCCATTCGTCCGCTAATCTCCAGCTCAATATCATACAACTTGCTCGTTATGATTTGTCGCTGCCTTCGGCGAAAAGTCTTGCTATGGCGCAGCTTTAGGCATATCTCATACAAACTTCTCAGCTCCCAAAAACTCAGTGATTGCAGGTTAAATGACAGGGTGAGCGGCATGGTGCTGGCTCCTTGGTTTGCCAAGACTTCAACGAACGAAGCCTTTTCTCGCCACTGCGCGCGTTGGAAAATGCTGCGTTTTCGGTGATGTTGATGCGCCTCTATTGCGCCAATCCTTTGCGTAAAAGCCGC
>NZ_JABEPE010000035.1 GCF_026788005.1 Alteromonas sp. a30 | reverse complement strand
TTAGGCGCAAACCCTCAGCCGCAGGGAAGCGGCTGCGGAGCGTACATGGAAGTATTTACAGCGAGTTTGCGATAAATCTCTACCGGTGACTCTAAGTCGACGTCCATTTAAAAATCCGCTTGGCGTGTAAACGCTGCCTGCTTCACTTTCTCCAATGCGCTTTCGCAGCACTAGAGCACAAAGTCTCGTTGCTTTTCCATGCCCATCGCCAGTAGGAATGGATCGGCTTTTTGGCGAGCGATAAAGTCAGCTTTATCTTTTAAATCCTGCCAATTATGCATAATCAGGGTTTGCGCTATTGCTCCGCCTAATGTTGCCCCTGGCCCAAGCACAATGAGCTTATCAGGCGCAAATTCTTTAATACTGACTTCAATGGCTTTAGTGAAATCGTAAGTGCAATTAACTTGCGTGCCAAGCGTGTAATCATGCAGTTGTGTAACATCAGTGCTGTAGGGTTGCCAGATTTTCCCCGTGCCATCAATAAGCGGCAACTCAGGCGCCGAGAACAAGGACGCAGGCAGCACTTGCCGTGCTTTTACTGCAATCGCATCCAACATCGGCGTATGAAACGCCGCGTGGTTGAACAAGCGCATAGGGTATCGGTCTTCGAGTTTTGGCAGCAAAGTATCAAGCATCTTCAACGCTTTCTCATTGCCACCAAATACCATGTAGCCGCCTAATCGAATCGACTCATAAAGCTCAGCATCTGGGGTTTGGTTCACTGTCATTAAAGCATTTTGCACCTGCTCAACCAATTCAGCAGACACCTTCCACTGCTCATCCACAATCGGATAAATGCTCTGCCCGCCAATGGTGCCGCCCGCCATCATGGAGCCCATGGTATTGATAAGCTTAGCGGCATTCTGCTCGCTTAATGCACCAGCCACCGCCAAAGCGATGTACCACCCCATCGAATTTCCTGTAACGCCAACGATGTCGAAGGCTTCACGGTTAATCGACATAAAATCTGCTTTTGAGCAGGCGTAAATCAGCGATGCGGCGTTTTCTCCGGCGGTATGCTGACGCATGTTGTAGCTTTTCATGCTATCAAGCTCACGCACACTAATTTGCTTGTTGATTACACGTTCGGTATCAATCGCATCAAGAATGTGCAATTTATCGGCATGATAGCGTTGCAAATAGCCCAACTCATCTTTGTTGTATGTGCCTCGACCGGGGCAAATAACAAGCGCTGTTTGTTTTTGTTTAGGCATTTTCTACCTCCTTTGCGCCTTTCCCTGACTTAGCTTTGTCGCCTTTCACTAAGGCAGTTGCCGCTTCATAGATGCTCTCTTTCGAAGGCAATACGGTATAAGAGGCAGATCCCAAAGGTATGAAAGAATCCTCGGCGCATAAACGCGAAATGGCGCTAACCGGTGCGCTAATATGCTGTTGATGCTCAACTAGTGCAGCCAAAATAGCTTCACTGATTGAGCCCGTTTTACGACATTCATCAACAACAAGAATGTGCTTGCAGTCTTTTACCGCTTCCACCATCGCCTTTTCATTAAGCGGCGCTAACCAGCGCAAATCAATCACACGGGTTTTGATACCCGCGTCTGCCAGCATTTTTTCTGCCTGACGTGACAAATAATAGCCGTTTCCATAGGTGATGATCGCGAGCTCTTTGCCCTTGCCATACTGCCCTAGTTCACCGAGCTTAATCGGCTTGGCTTTAGCGGGTTCAACATAAGGGAAAGTCCATAAACCGTCGCCGGTTTCGTGTAAGTCTTTGGTCATGTACAGCGCAATGGGCTCTAAAAACACCACAACACGTTGTTCTTCTTGCGCTAAACGCACACATTCACGCAACATTTCTACGGCGTCGGCCCCATTTGAAGGATTAGCAACGATAATACCGGGAATATCACGAAATACTGCAAACGAGTTATCATTATGGAAATGCCCACCAAAACCTTTTTGATAGGCTAACCCAGCAATACGAATCACCATTGGGTTGGTGTATTGACCTCGAGAAAAGAACGACAAAGTTGCCGCTTCGCCTCGAATTTGATCTTCTGCATTGTGTACGTAAGCAAGGAATTGAATTTCGGGAATGGGCAATAAGCCGTTGTGTGCTAAACCAATGGCGAGACCAAGAATCGACTGCTCATCCAGCAAGGTATTGATAACACGCGGACTGCCGAACTTTTCAATCAAACGGCTGGTTACGTTATATACACCACCTTTACGACCAATGTCTTCACCACACATCACAATGTTGCCATTATCTGCCATGGCATCAATTAACGCCCAATTGATCAACTTCGCCAAATGTTGGGGTTTGTCTAAGTTGTGTTTTTCATGCTTAAACAGTTCAGCCCGGTCAATAGGGTTTGCTGGCTCAGGCAAATTCGGCGCTTGAGGTTGAGGCACTAAACTTTGCAATACATGTTCAGCTTGTTCCAAGCGCGGACGCTGACCAGCATAATCAGCAATACGTGCCACTTTCGCTTTCACACCCTGATACACATCCACCACTTGCTGCGGCGTTAGAATACCATTGTCGATTAAGATGCCAGCGGTGTGCAAAAGCGGATCTTTGCGCTCAATCGCCGCAATGGCTTGTGCATCACGATATACAAATTCGGAGTCGGAGCCAGCGTGCCCCAGCAAGCGCACAGTATGGAAATGCAAAAATACCGGCTTACGTGTTCTGCGCGCGTAACTCACCGCCTCTTGGGCCGTTTTATGGGTATCAAGTACATCCAATCCATTACAAGATAGGTACTTTAAGCCGGGTTTGTGTTGGAAGTTGGCTTTTATCCAACCGTTTGGCGTTGGCGTAGAGATACCAATACCGTTATCTTCGCAAATAAACACAATGGGCATAGGGGAGGATTGATAAGACGCCCACGCAGCAGCATTAATTGCTCCCTGCGCTGTGGAGTGATTTGCTGACGCATCACCAAAGTTACACACAATCACCGCATCGTCTTTCATAACAGGATTGGCATCAAGCTTATTCGCCAAACCAACGCTATAAGCCGCGCCCATGGCTTTGGGCAAATGCGAGGCAATGGTGCTGGTTTGCGGTGGAATGAATAAATCTTTACTGCCTAACACTTTATGTCGCCCACCTGAAACCGGATCTTCAGATGAAGCGGCAAAGGAAAGCAGCATGTCATACAAGGGCGTTTGTCCCGACACTTGCTTACTGCGTTGAATAACAAACGCGCCACTGCGGTAGTGCAAAAATGCCATATCATCGTGGCGAAATGCTTTAGCATAGGCTGCATTGCCTTCGTGCCCTGCACTGCCAATAGTGTAGAAGCTTTGGCCTTTTTTCTGCATCAAGCGGCTTTGCAGATCAAGGTGTCGACTCATAACCTGAGTCTCGAATAAATCCACCACTTCGGCGCTAGATAACCCCGCCGATTCTGGTGTTAACAAGCTGTCGATGGCGGGCAAATCACCCGCAAGCACCGATGAGACAAACTGTTCATCGATGCGTGTATTGCTATCTTTCATATCCCACTCTTCTTACTTGCGCGAAGGAACTGTTTAATCGTCCTGACCGAATTCCTCCCCAACAATAAGAATTCGTGACATGACACTAATGAAGGCGCTTTGCTCACCAATGAAGGGTCGGCCAAAGCAGCCTAAATTTATGAGAAAGCTTGAAGTCCGGTTTGAGCTCGACCCAGAATTAACGCATGAATGTCGTGCGTGCCTTCATAGGTGTTCACGGCTTCTAAGTTCATTACATGGCGAATAACGTGGAATTCATCAGCAATACCATTACCGCCGTGCATGTCGCGCGCGGTGCGAGCAATATCTAGCGCCTTACCACAAGAATTACGCTTGATAATAGAAATCGCCTCTGCTGCGAGCTTGCCTTCATCCATCAAGCGACCGGCTTGTAAACAAGCAAATAAACCTGTGGTGATTTCGGTTTGCATATCGGCGAGTTTCTTTTGAACTAGCTGAGTTGCCGCTAGTGGACGACCAAATTGTTCACGATCTAACGTGTATTGACGCGCTGCGTGCCAGCAAAATTCCGCCGAACCTAATGCGCCCCATGCAATGCCATAACGCGCTTTATTTAGGCAGCCAAACGGGCCTTTGATACCTTCAACATTGGGCAAGATGTTTTCTTCGGGTACGAATACGTTGTCCATGACGATTTCGCCAGTGATTGAAGCTCGTAATGAGAATTTACCTTCAATTTTAGGCGCACTTAAACCTTCCATGCCTTTATCTAGAATGAAGCCTCGCACTTTGCCTTCAAGCTTGCCCCACACCACAAATACATCTGCGATTGGTGAATTGGTGATCCACATTTTGTTGCCCGTCACTTTGTAGCCACCGTCCACTTTTTCAGCGCGGGTGCTCATGCTAGCCGGATCAGAACCTGAATTTGGTTCGGTTAAACCAAAGCAACCTACCCACTCACCAGACGCCAATTTAGGCAAGTATTTATTGCGCTGTTCTTCGCTGCCATATTCATAAATAGGATGCATCACTAATGATGACTGCACACTCATGGCGCTGCGATAGCCTGAATCGACACGTTCAACTTCACGGGCAATTAAGCCGTAAGCAACATGATTTACACCTGCACAGCCGTATTTTTCTGGCAGGGTACAACCAAGCAAGCCTAGCTCGCCCAGTTCATTCATAATTTCGCGATGGAAAATTTCGTTACGGTTAGCTTCAAGTACACGAGGGAAAAGTTGTTCCTGACAGTATTGATGTGCACTGTCTCGAATAAGACGTTCTTCTTCAGATAAAACGGAATCTAATAAAAGGGGATCTTGCCAATTGAATTCTGGACGATTACTAGCCATTTTTATTTTACCTTTCGTTATTAACCTTCGAATCATATTCCGATTGAACATCAACAAAAAATATTAAATATCTCTAATAGGTATAGAATTAAACTATTGCCAGAGTATTTTTTTCAGGACACATTATTTACGAATACAACTCGGGTCGTGTAAAGTTGCTGCGCCTTTTGGTTAAGTTGGCGAGCAGTATAAAACTACGGCGTTACTTTTTTGGAAGGACGGCCTGTTGAAAATCAAACCTGAAAAGAGATTAACAATAATGGATTTACGGGCATTACGGTATTTCACAGCAGTCTTCGAAACCGGAAGTATCAGCGCAGCATCAAAAGCATGCTTTATTGCACAACCCTCTATTTCATCTTCTCTGCAACAACTCGAAAACTCCCTCGGTAAACAACTTTTTAAACGCCATGCTAGAGGCGTCATCGCCACCGAAGCTGGACAACAACTTTATCCCGTTGCCAAGCAATTACTTGGTCAAGCCAATGCCATTAAAGACATGTTCAAACATTCTGATGCCAAAGAGCCATTTCGCTTGGGATTAACCAAAGGGTTAGGCGTGGCACGTATGAGCCTCCTGTTGAAACAGTTCACTGCTGCCAACAAAAACATGGAGCTAACACTTGTTCCTACCGAGGAAGAATGCGATGCCCGCATTATCAATAAAGCTGACCTAACGGATAAAGAACAATGGGTATCATTATGGCAAGAACGCTTTAGTTTAAGCATTCCGGTAAATCATCCTTTGAGTCTCAAAAAGAAAATAACGATTGACGACTTACAAGACGCAGCCTTTATTCAACGAACTCCATGTGAAGCTTGGAATATTCTTAAGAGTCGGCTGAACGAGGCTAATGTTAAACTCGACATTCGCGCAAAAATCCAAACGGTTGAATACGCTGTGGGGTTAGTGAAAGCAGGCGTGGGTTGCGCACTCATTCCTGACTACAGCGAAATTGGTGTAAGTGAAGAGTTAGTCTTTCGCTATATCGAAAATGTTGAACTCAGCCGCCACATCGGATTGGCCTACAAGGAAGCCTCTTCCTTTGTGAACTCCTTTATCGACATTCTCGCAACTCAGTCCTTCAACGCTTAAATAGCCGAACCTGAGCATTAACTGATGTGAATTATTGTAAAATGGGAAGTTTTACATATACTCACTAAACTGTAGGTTTTTAGGTGTGAATCATCGGTATATATTCACTTCAATGACCCAGTTTATTGGCTTGGCTTAATCAAGTCTGTGACTATTTTTTAAGGACAATGAGAAGGACATTATGGAAAACACACATTCAGATGATCAATCAAAAATTGCAACCGAACATTCTACTCCCGTCGACAATTTAGACTTTAATAAACTCAACTTTCATGGCAACGCAAAAGCATTTTTTAACATTTGGGTTGTTAATACCTTACTCACTATTTTGACGCTCGGGGTTTATTCAGCATGGGCTAAAGTGCGTACTAACCGATATATCTATTCCAACACTGAATTGGATGGACACCGCTTTTCGTACCTAGCACAACCCATACAAATTTTGAAAGGGCGCATCGTTGCCGCGCTTCTCATTGGTTTGTACTTTTTACTCTCAAGCATCAGCCCCTTTGGCGCAATCTTTTTAGGTCTAGTGGTTTTATCACTTACTCCTATTTTGGTTGTCCTTGGCATGCGCTTTAATATGCGTATGACGGCTTATCGAAATGTCAGATTTGGCTTTAAAGGCCGCTTCGCTAGAGCGTTTAAAGTGTATGCGCTATTTCCGCTTCTTTCCATTTTCACCCTCAACCTTGCCTTTCCTTGGGTATTGAAAAAAATGGATGAATTCAAGTTTACTCACATCACTTTTGGTCAAAAACAATTTGAGGGTGAAATAGAAACCTCAATCTATTATCTCGCCACCTTTATGGGTGCTTTTGTGGCTTTACCTGTACTGGTATTACTCGGTTTATTATCGGCAATAAGCGGCAACGCAGGAACATCAGTATTAGGCGAGAGCTTTACCTTAATTTCAGTCTTCTTATTCTTGTTGTACATTGTCGTGATTTTGGTTTCAAATACCGCTTTTCAGGTCGTAGTAAGAAACCATGTGTTCTCTCGTGTGACATTACCGGAAGTTGCTCATATGCACTCCGACATCAGCTTTTCCGGCTTAGTTACGCTTAAGTTAACTAACTTTCTCGCCATAATTTGCTCTTTAGGACTTGCCATCCCATGGGCCAAAATTCGTAGCGTGAAATACTTCGCGGAACATACGCTCGTAGCCACCTTACCCAATGCTGACGAAGTGTTAGAACAATTTCAAGATGACACAAACGCGATCGCAGAAGAAGCCGCTGATTTACTCGATATTGATTTATCGTTAGGGTAACGCCATGAGTAAAGGGCAGCTATATTTAGCGGGAAAATCAACTTGCATACCGGTTTCCTTGGTAATTGAAGACGGTACATTGTTTATCTATCAGCAAGATACACAAGCCTTCATGAGTGCGGTAAAAATAAATGAAGTAGAATCACCTTCAAGGCTAGCTGGTGTTCCCCGTGAAATTAAACTGCCCGATGGCGCGTTACTCTCGGTATTAGAGCAAGGCGAAGTTGATGATTGGCTCGATGGAGAGCCGCGCCACAGCGTATTTAAGCTGGAAAAAAGCAACATTGTTGTAGTGCTAAGTTTGCTCGCTATTCCACTAACGCTAATAGCAACATTCAAATACCTGATCCCGGCACTGGCCATTACCTTCGCTAATTGGGTCCCCGATTCAGCAGTGAAAATCGCTTCTCAACATACACTCTATCTCTTGGATAAAAGCACTCTGGAACCAAGTGAGCTGAAACCTGAAACGCAAGAAACATACATTGCTCAATGGCAAACGCTCATCGAAAAACTTAATCTTGATTCAACACGATTTAATATTCAATTTCGTCACGCACAGGAAATGGGGCCAAATGCTTTCGCTCTACCCGATGGCACAATGATCATTACTGATGAACTTGTGACGTTAGTGAACCATGATATGAACCTACTAACCGCAATTTTGCTCCATGAAATTGGTCATGTTGAACACAAGCATTCCATGCGATTAATTGCCAAAACCCTTGGCTCTTCACTGATAATTAATTTTATATTTGGTGATGTTAGCGCATTAATAGAAGCATTCGGCGGATTTTCATCAACCGTTATCCAGAATCAATTCTCGCGGGAATTAGAGTGGGAAGCAGATAACTACGCCATTACCAATTTAGAGCAACTTGGGATGGATAAAGAAAACTTTGCACTCGCTATGGAGTCCTTAGCTGATCTTATTGGGGAGCAAAGTGGCTTTGAACAATTACTGAGTTCTCACCCTGCCATTCAAGAACGAATCGAGAATGCGAGAACCAGTAAATGAGCCGTTACTGATTCTCGATCAAGGTTTCATATAGAAATGAATCTTTTGAAATGTACTTGACCTTATGAGCAAAAAAGTAGTCATAAAAATCAGACAATTGACTCACTTGAATTCCAATATGCGTAGCGGTTTCAGCGGCCACTTTATTTTGAAAGCGTAGCAACGACTGTTCTAGTTCTTCCGAATAACCAACGGATTGAAGCTGATGCAGCAAGTCTTCTAACTCTGCCCAATACAAACCCCACTTACCTTGCTTCAGCTCAGACTTCTCAATCACTTCAACATATTTTGTAGCAGCCTTGTGAAACAAAGCCTGATCGACTTGATGCTCTCTGTTGTTGGCACTACTCGTTGAATAGTTCTCTATTGACTCTGAATGCGCCAGAGCAGGAGCAGAAAGGCCAAGACCTAACATGCCAAAAACGACGCCAAAAACGGCTGCATGAATTCTTTTAAACATGGTTTGAGTTTCCATTATTTCCACATCTAGAAATGTAGAACGACATAACCAAAAGAGAAAGCCACAGCACCATACTAAGGTATATAACTCGATAACAAAATAGCCATCTTATTGTTTTTAATTGACTTTAATTTACAAAAATAAACAATAAAATATCTTCGACTAGAGAATTAAATTTCACTACCATTAGCAGAATACGCCGTATTAACTGCCTTTCGGGGCAGATAACCTACCCCGACAAAAAAGTATGAACTTAGAATTTAATGACAACTCTTACTTCCGGGCTAACATCAGACTCATTGATATAGCCAATTGCATTCGGTTCAGACTTTACAAAGTTAATCATATCCTGCGGGTTTGCTGCGATTGTTGGTGGTATCCCTTGACCAGTAAACACTAACTTTGCCCACAAAGCCTGAATTTGAGCCGGGTCACGATTCAACAACCCTTTGTCGAATTGGTGACGTAATGCATTATTTGACTCATAGTTCATCGCTTTTGTCGGCTTCCCATTTGGAAACTGACCACTTTTGCCCATGTAAATTCGGCGTACATCGGACTTAGCCATCACCACATCATTACTTGAATTAACAATAACAACGATGTCTGCCCAAGCTGACTTAAAAACAGCAATCGATAACGCTGCTAACAACAATAGTTTTTTCATTATTATTTAGCCTTAGAAAATGAAATCAAAAGAAACCGTGGTCACATAAACATTTCTGTTTTGTGTGGAAAGCAAAGGACCATCAACGAGCAAACCGCTACCGTTATTGCCTCGGCCATCGTGCTCAAGTGGGCGAAATTTATCGACTTGAAGTTTTAACGCCATGTTTGGTGCAAAGTCATAACGCACACCGGCTGTAATGGTGTTTTGCTTATTACTGGTAAAGCTATACTCCGACACTTGGAATCTGTCGGTTTGAAGCAAACCAGAAGCTTCGACACCTGCATCAACTGCGGCTTTATATTCTGGCGTTAACTCAAAATATTTTGTTTCCTTAAGCGTTTTACCGAATGAATAACTCACATAAGGAGAAAACTCACCAATGCGCATGCCCAACGTCATATAAGCGCCTATCGCATTGGATAACACTGAGGCAGAATGGCGATACATAAACTCACCTTGAGCGAAGTATTTACCATCGTCATAGACAACGGCAGCATTCGCCAAATCAAAGGGACGGTGAGAGCGTTTAACATAATCCATGTTGTCACGTAAGTTAGTGATAACATCGCCACAAGTCACACCCTCATCAGCAAACAGGCAAGATTCATCAGGATTAACTGTATAGCCCAACCCGTCTGCTGTAACGACCATAAATAAATTCGGATCAGGAATGATACCTTCTGCATTTCGACTGGAATGATCCGCATCCATATACGCTAAACGGAAGGTCCACGCATCATAAGATAAAGTACCAACAAGACCCGCCATATGATGAAATTTAATGTCTCCACCACTCGGAAAATCTAATGTATAACCTCCCAAATAAGCTTGGATTTTATAATCAAAATCACCGATATAACCGCGATAAGTAACATCAATTCCATCGATATTATTAATCGTAGCTTGGCTGTAAATATCAATAGGTGGTCTGACCCATATATTTGAAAAATTCACATTCCTATTATCTGAAGATAAAAATACAGGAGAAATAAAACGGCCTAATCTAAATGAAAGATTTGGCTTCGGGCTATATTTAATATATGCCCAGTCAATTTGAGGATCGAAATTATTATTTTCGTTTCTTCTCGACAATAACTGCAAAACTGTCGACCACTCATCATTAATTTTGTACTGACCTTGAAGCCCTAGAACTGTATCGTTATCGAACTCCCAGTCATCGGACGCGCCGTCCGGTAATCTATTGTTTTGTATGAATTCAACGTCGGCATTATTGGTTTTAACAGCGCTTAAAGTACCAAAACCCGATACTTTGAAGTCCGATGCTAAGGAAACGCTACTGCATAAAGCAAGTAAGCATGCGGATATATATTTCATTTTTACCTCAAATACAGTTAACACATGTATTGGTTGTGTGTTTCAAAAATAAATCTCTGCCTTTTTGCTTTTTTATTTAAAAAAATTCAAATTAATGACCAAGTATTCATCATTAAATTAAGCAGGAATTTCAAACTAAAAATTGAGGGTAAAATAAAAAATATGATCACCCTCAAAAAAGAAGGCGCGCATTTTATGAGCGTAAAAAATCAAAGTCACTTTTTATTTTTTTGATAAATTGTCGCATTTACATTTATTTAAAATATCAAATTAGCTAAGTCATTGATCTTTTATTTTCTGCGGGTAGTTACAAACACATACATTAGATAAACTAATCCATACAATAAAAATATCTCTTGAGATATAAGATGACATACGTAATCAAAAAGCATAAAAAATGGAAATATCCAGCACTAAAGTATTATGGAGCAGGTGCTTTTAGGTCAGGTATAAAGGCAGTCGGATAATTTTAACACCCTAATGAAAGGCGAGATAATGAAACTCATAGGTAAATATTCTGCCTTATCGGTTGCTGCTGCACTTGCATCGATGAGCACTCCCGTTCTAGCCCAAACTGACCAAGCCGGCGTGGAAAAAATACGTGTAACAGGCAGTTATGTCAGAGGTTCGGAAACCTCTGAAGCCAATCCTGTTTCTGTTTTCGACACCAGCGATATTAAAAATTTAGGCGCGGCTGACGTTTCTGAAATTATCGCGCAAATTTCTGTCAGTAGCGGTGCGGAAAACAGACCCGACACCTTCACCAGCTTCTACAGCCAAGGCACATCTAACGTTAATTTACGCGGCTTAGGACTATCGTCCACCCTAGTTTTAATCAACGGTAAACGCCAAACCATCAGTGGAGCCAAAGCCCAAGATGGCAGCGTTTTTGTTGATACTGGCTCTATTCCAGCCATTGCACTTCAGCAAATCGATATTTTAAAGGAGGGGGCTGCTGCAACTTATGGCTCAGATGCGGTTGCAGGAGTGGTGAACTTTACCACGCGAAAATCGTTTGATGGGGTACGTGTTGAAGGCTCATGGCAAACCACCACCGACGATAGCCAAATCGACAGAAACCTCAGCATTTTAGGAGGCTTCGACATTGGTAACGACACACACATTGTATTGGCTGGTACGGTTTTACGCCGTGGCGCACTCAACTCAAGAGAACGTCCAGACTTAGTCAATCGCGCGTTTAGTAGTTTAGGGTCGAGCTTTTCAGTATCCGAAGATGTTGTGGTTGCTGATGGTCCCTACGCTGGCAGTTATGTAGCGGGCGAAAACGTTGCGGCCCCAAATTGTAGCGCGTTTGGTGGTACATTGGCAGCGCAACCAAATGGCGAGCGTTGTACATATCAATACGGTGTTCACTACAACGTGGTTAATGAGGAAGAGCGCGAACAAGTGTACGCTTCACTCAATAGCGAATTTAGCGATATGACACTCACCGTCACAGGCATGTACACTCAGTACGATGTTATCGATAACCCTACGCCGCCGTCGTTCCCTAACTTAACCTTCCCAACGATTTCAGGCGACCATCCCGATAACCCATTTGGCGTTGATGTTACTTATCTCGGACGACCGTACCCGTTCTTGTCTCGCGAATCCTCACTTCCGGCACCAAGGGAAAATGACACCTTCCGCTTAGAAGCGGAATTAAGCGGAGTCGTAGCAGACTACGACTGGAAAACGTCCATCGCCTACAGCGCCAATGATTACTCCATTACTCAGCCTGACTTATCGCCCACTCTCTTAGATTTAGCCATTGCAGGATTTGGCGGTGAGAGCGGTAATTTACGCTACAATCCTTTCGACCCGCTGGATGAAGATAATCTGCTCATTCAAGATTGGGCTGCAACTGCTTTTTCGTCGGAAACGTCTACCAGCTTGATTGTTTGGGACGGTGTTATCAGTGGCGATTTGATGGATTTAAGCGCAGGCACGGCTAGCTTTGCGGTTGGCGCTCAAATCCGTCACGAATCTTACGAAGTGAAACCGGATGATGTTTCTGAAATCGTGATTGATGAAAACGGTGTGCAATTACCAAACGACTTTTTGTTCTTGGGTGGAGTGAACGCAGTTGATGAATCTCGCAATTCTTACGCGATATTCGCAGAAGCCGAATTTCCGCTTGCCGACGGTTTGGATTTAAACACCGCGGTGCGTTACGAAGAACTTGATACCGCAAGCAGCTTCGATCCCAAAATCGCTTTACGCTATAAACTCACGGACGGGTTGTTGCTCCGCGCTTCCGCCAGCACCTCATTCCGTGAACCATCACTTGCCCAGTTCTATGCGAAAAACGTAAATACACGCGGTATTCAAGATTTTGTCCTCGACGCAAATGGCGATTTTGTACGCGATGAAAATGGCCAAATTATCCCTCGTGGCAGCACGTTGTTCGTGCGTGAAACTCAAAACGGTAGCTTGGAACTCTCACCTGAAGAAGCCACAAACTACAATTTTGGTGTTGTGTGGAATGGCGATCGCTTACAAACTCGTTTGGACTATTGGCGTGTGGATTACGAGGATGTTATTACCATTGAAGACGCTAACGGTAAGCTTCAGTCAGACCCTGACGGTGTCGACATTATTCGTCTTGACCCAAGCGACCCAACCAGTGAACTCACAGGTGTTATCACTAACTATTTTAATGCTGAAACTATTGATGCCAGCGGTGTGGATTTTGAAGCCAGCTATCAATGGCAATTAGGCAACGGTGATTTGGAATTAAAAACCAGCGTGGCGCACATTTTGGAATACGAGATTCCGTTGAATGGTGTGACAACCGATGTGTCCGGCTTGTTTAATCACAATAATTTCGCTCGCTCTATGCCGGAAACGAAAGGGAATATTTCGGTACAGTGGAAGAACGATCAACACAGTATTTATGCGCGTTTAAACTTTGTTTCCAGCTACGAGAATACGCGTGTGGTGCCTGAATCTACAGGGTTAACAACGCATATTGAAAGCTATGCGCCAGTGGATATTCAGTATCGTTATAATATGGAAATTGGCGAGGGTTTGGCAGAATTTACCTTAGGTGTGATTAACGTTTTCGACGAGGATCCACCTGAGGTTTATGATGCGGCTAACTTTAGTTATGACCCGAAGCATCATGACCCACGAGGCCGTTTGATTTATGCGCGTGCCGCGTATACGTTTTAGGGTTTTGTTGTATTGAATGGCCTAAAGTAAAACGGGCTTTTCACGGATGATGAGTCTGAGTGGGCGATTTTTTAGAAGCACGATTCCTTGAGCCACACAATGGAAGCGGGTTTGATATAAACCTTCTCAAGCTCTCATTGATTTTCTTCAAGCGTGGCGAACACTCAGATTTCACTACGCTTAATAGATCAAAGACCTGAACTTATCGTCCAGGTCTTTTTCATCATTTCAACTAATATTGAAAAAAGTGCAGTTGAACGAACTTATCAACTTATCTTACTGCTATACCCTGAGGTACCACTTGATTGCCTTTTTCATCAGTTAAGTTTAACGGGGCTGACTTACCACGTAGAGTTAAGGTTCCATTGGTTGGATCAACATCAAAATGAGAAATTGATCCCCCTTGAGAATTGATCACAAACATAGAGCGACCATCTGGTGTCATAGTTGCATCTATTGGGAAAGAGCCATTTAAGTCCGCGCTCACTTCCTTCACCAAACTTAACTGACCATTTCTTGCCATCTCGTAGGTGCTAATGGTACTGCTTCCTGTATTGATCATATAAGCAAATCTATCGCCGTTCGATACTATCCAGCAGCTAGCGACGCCGTTTGTAGGTAATGCAGATGTGACGTTTCTCAAGTTGAGATCACTGATCTCATAAGAGGAGATAAATCCAGTCAGATCCGGTGCTACTTCAGCCACAACAAGGGCACCATTATCAGAAATAATGAAATCAAAAGGAATTATCCCAGCAGTAGGAGAGGATGTAGCATAGTATGACGGCGTACCGTTGTTCAACACGCTGTAAGTCAACAACTCCTGACCACCACCGTTAGTGATAATCAAACGTCTTTCATCATTATCAAAACTTACTTGTCCTGGCGTTAACGGAACCTCTGCTGCGTTCGGAAAAACAGGATTATTCAGACCAAGCTTACGAGCAGAATTTGGTAGATAGGTTAAGTCACCCTTTTCCCCGATGGTATAACCTGCGATGCTGCCGGAACCGCCTGCGTTTAGCACATAAACAAGCTCGCCGTCAGTAGTTAAACTAACTGGAAACTCTCCCAGTGAATCAACTACTTGAATCAACTGTAAGCCACCTTTTTCGTTTACATGGAAGACTGAGATATCTCCTGAACCTGGATTAACTGCATAAAGTGAATTTTTGTCTTCACTCAGAATGACTGAATTCTGAGAGCCCATGGGATCAATTAAGGGAACCTCATCAAAAAGGTTGTCATCATTATTTCCCACACCAGCGCCACCCGTTTTGAGCCTTTGGCTCAATGCCAGTGAACCATCTGTTCTTGTATGGTAAACAATCATTGAATTAACAGGCGATTCGTTGGTCATCAAGTAAACGGCTTGGGGCAGGGTGCTGAGTTCGGCGCTAAGTTCGTCGTTAGTGTTTGCGCTAGCAGAAGCTGAGCTCAAACCACCTAGTGCAACCGTGTATAAGAGAAAAGGCTTTAATAATTTTTGCATCAAAAATCTCCAGAAGGTCATTAATTTAATTAGTATTTTCTCCTTTATTTACTGACTCAATTCCCCTATCGTTCAAAGCAGCGCAGTTAATCAGCTAACTTTGTCACTAACATAGACCTTTGGATGCCTAATTTTATTCCCTAACAAAAATCCAGAATAGTTAAATTTATTTCACAGCACCATCCAGCATAACTATAGCTTATTGTATTTGTTTGATTTTCTTTAAATTTATATAATGGATAAAAATTTATATCTCAAGCTCACCAATTTAACAGGCAATGTTTAGAAATCTTGAATCGGTATATAACCTTTCAAAGCCTTAGAAAAAACCGCTAACACCAAAGCAGACAAACTATCAAGATCAAGAGAATATCTATACAATACAGTGCATTATCTATTATTTACCGCTACTCCTAGACTCTTTATCTTGGAGCGTTTTAAAGGGCATTTCACTGATTGCTTCTGATAAAAACCCTTTATATGGATTTTCTTTTTACCTTTTGTTACATACTTAATTATCTGATTGTTTCAATTTACGTTCCCGCGAAGGAGTGACTGTTTTTCTGCAAGTTTTAACTGGCAAGGGGAGAAAATAGATTTTGATCTAACCTCCTAGGGATTCATGCGAACCAAGGGTTAGCGCTGATCTCGAAAAAAGGATTGGAGCAAGGTAAAGCTTCGCACAAAATCTAGTTGCATTGTGCTAAGTGGTGCTTCTGCGCTAAGTGGTGCTTCTGCGCTAAGTGGTGCTTCTGCGCTAAGTGGTGCTTCTGCGCTAAGTGGTGCTTCTGCGCTAAGTGGTGCTTCTGCGCTAAGTGGTGCTTCTGCGCTAAGTGGTGCTTCTGCGCTAAGTGGTGCTTC
>NZ_JABEPE010000034.1 GCF_026788005.1 Alteromonas sp. a30 | reverse complement strand
TGGCTCCGAGATTTCGGGCGATGGCTTTTTATCATTTGTGCTAGATCATCGCTTATTGAAATAAATCGGCGCTTTTTTCCTTTGGTTTCCGGTAATTGCAATAACCCGTCTTTAACATGTTCATATTGTATAAAATAATTATTCTCTAACTGATTATTTCCTTTCTCTGTGAACTTGTATTTAATGTGATTAAAAATAGCCATTTACATTTTTTAACTTTTAAATTACATTGATTTACAATTCGTAAATACGTAACCACTTTCATCTATGTTTAAAAAAGTTTTAGTGATAATTCTGTTGTTTGTAAGTGTTCACTCTTTGGCAGAAGATTCAGAACCAGATCAAATTTCTTTCATGCTATTCCCTGGAAGCCTTGAAAGTAATGTTATGAAGCTACTTGAGCAACATAGTTCATATCAATTACTTCTTTGGCATGTAAGTAAAAAATATCAGGTTGTAGTACCTGCAAAGGTGATGGGAAGAGATGTTTTTCATATTCTTGATCAGATGATTTCACCTTATACCTTACCTAAAAATGTAATGGTTAGTGTGTTTACCAAAAATAAAGTGGTTAGAGTGCATTACCCACAAAGAAATGAAAAATTCTGATGCGTTTATGGATGTATGTTGTGTCATTACTGTGTTTGTGCGCTTGCAGTAGTCTGGATACAAGTTTGGAGCATGCTCAGAGTAAAATCGATGAAGCTGAGCGCCAAATTAAGCAGCAAAAGTTAGCAGGTTTGCACCAGTATAAAAATGTCAGGATTATTGATGGATATTACGCGCCCTCGCTTTCTTTGGATGATTTAGACAGGCCCGCTTGGTGGTTTGAAAGTGTGCCGCTTATCAATACTCAAGATATGCCATTGAAGGATTTGATGGCTCAGTTGGCAAAGGAATACGCTATGTCTTATCAGTTTACCCAAGCTGAACTAGGGGCAAGGCCCGTTACGGTGAGTTTTAGTGGTAGCTTGGGTGCGTTGCTGAATCATTTATCTTCATTATTGAATTTGCATTTTAGTGTTAAAAGCCAAGTGATTGTGTGGAAGGCATTGGATACACGAATCTTTGATATTAGCTTTATGCCCGGCGCATCGCAGTATCAATTGGGGGGCGCTGTTACTACAGATTCATCAGATGTGGCGCTGTCTAGCTCGTTGGAAAATCAAGAATCGAGCACGCAAGAAAACGAATTCCAAACCACAAATTACGCAATGAAAAGCGACGTGTGGACAGAGCTTAAAGAAGCGATTGGACGCATGGTCAACCCTAATGCAACTTTCACCATTTCTCCGTCCAGCTCAACATTAACGGTACAAGATGCACCGTGGAAGCTCGATGCTATCGAGTCCTATGTGAATGCGTTGAACGATAAGTTATCCCAGCAAATTTATATTGATGTACAAATTATCGAGGTGCGCATCAATAACGGTGAAAATTACGGTATTAACTGGAATATCGTTAAAGAGGCGATGTCTGCGGGTGGGGTTGTTGGTTTTAACAGCAACTTTTCAACAAGTACGTTTGATACCACTGCGCCTGCTACATTAAGCGCGGTTATTACGGATCCAACTTCTCAATATGTAAATAGCGCGGTACTCATTGAGGCACTTGAACAGCAGGGGGAAGTCAGTGTGGTTAGCTCGCCCCGAATCGTCACGTTGAATAACCAAATGGCAGAAATAGCCATTACTGAACAAATCACCTATTTGGCATCTTCTTCGTCACGCACGACAGCTAATGTCGGTGCGGAAACCACATTAAGGCCGGGTGTGGTCGAAACTGGGTTACAACTGTATGTCTTACCTTTGCTTATGGACGATGAAGCGCTGTTACAAGTGTTTGGCACGTTCTCGACATTACAAGATATCGCTACGGTTGAATCCAACGATTCGAGGATCCAAGCGCCAAACATTCGCAATAAACGCATTATGCAAAAAACGAAGGTTAAGCTCGGCGACACCATGATGTTAGCTGGCTTTAAAGACTCTCGGAACCAAGTGAAAAAAAGTGGGTTATTGGGTCAAGCTTGGTTGTCTGGAAGCCGCTCTTATGAACAACAATCGAGTGAGATGTTGATCTTGATCTCGCCTCATGTTTTGAGTCACGGAGGGGGAAATAATGCTCACTAATATGTTGACGTATCGTTTTAGTTCTTATGTGTTGATTGCGTTAAGCATTGGATTATTGATTGTTTATTTTCCTGACCCTAAGGGCAAAGACGCAAAAAACTATTCTGAATTCTATGAAATTCTGAATGAAAAAGGCATTAACACAAAGCTTGTGTTTGATAGTTTGCTGCTTGATGTGATGGACCATGAATCTTTACCAAGTTGGGAAGTAAAGGAAGTAAAGATTATTAAAAATCACAGCTTTTATTATGTGAAAAGTCATGCAGGAAGCATTGCAGATCTTCAACGCTGGGCACAGCAACGACACTATGTTGTGAATGTGGATCACAACGGTATCGCTTTAGTCAAAAGCATTGAAAAGTTGCCTGTTGTGAAAGAAGCCAAGCTCATGAATGTGTCGGCGGTTTCTGCATATGTGCTTGATGCAATGACCTTTGCATTCCCGAGCAAACCCAAACCTGTTTTTGAAGAAGATGTTGGGCATGGAAATGAGGCCTTTTATACCAGAAATATGAAAATCCCTGTGGAAGGGTATTCGTTTAGTGACTTGGTTGATTTGGGCTCTTTATTAGACGGTTTACCGGTTTCATTTTCCTTTGCGGATTTACAAGTGTCCAGCAGAAATGGTGTGAGTGGTGAAATGACACTTTCGATTGTGGGAGGGCTTTGATGCAAGTTCTAAATAAAAAGAGCACACTGAATTACGCTTTATGTTGTCTGGTTTGGAGCGTTGCTTTATTAAACGCCGGAAGTGTTTTTGCTGCCCCGCCTAATAACTCGTCTGAACAGAATGGTGTTGAAAGGTTAGAACCACAAAGAGCAGAAGTACCCACATTCGACGAAGTGCAAGCTGCCGCAAAGCTCATCAAAAATGGGTTATCCCCAAAAGAAAGCGCAGAGACATTAACCATCGCCAATTCATGGCGCCAGCAAAAAGTTATTAACGATGTGAATCGGTTAAAACTACAAGAAACTAAACAGAATTTAGAGTACGCCAAGTTACAAAACGAGCTGGTAAAACTTCAACTTCAAAATGAATCGTTGCTAAAAACGAAACAATCTCCTCCCCAGAAAAAAGATCCCACAGAAGGCATTGTTCTCACTTCAATTTATGCAGACAAGAAAGGCATATTGAAGGCAACGTTAGCCACACTCAGAGGACGGTTAACCGTTGTGAAGGGGCACAGGTTGGGCAAGTTTGTTGTGAAAGAAATTGGAACACAGCATGTTTTGCTGATGCAAGGCGATGAGGTGTATCCACTTTATGTGCATTAAATAAGCGCATGTATTCCGTCAATCTTGTTGTGTGACGACCTATCAACCTGAAATGGGAGCGAATCTTTTATGGATCGTAAACTAAAGAGAAACAAAATTGCGGTAGCTATTCTGTTGGCTACCTTAGGAGCAAGCGCCCCGGCTCTTGCAGCACCACCTGACGGTGTGGGTGGTGGAAACGGCAATGGAAACGGAAACGCTGGTGGTGGAACTAATACCGGAGGCGGTAATGGTGCGCAAGGTGGTTTAGGAAATGTGCTGCATCGAGTAGATTTAGGCGACCCGGCCTTAAATACCATGGAAGTGAGCATTAACATGAATCAATTCAATGTTGATAATGCGGGAGATGTAAATACCCAAACACTTCATACAGATGATGCTGTTGAGCTGAATATCAATGGTGGAACGACCACTGTACACGGTGCAACAACAATAGACGGCGCAACACAAATTAATAATACGCTATCGACCACAGGCGACATCAGCACTGATAGCAATTTGAATGTGGCGGGTAACTCAGATCTTACAGGCACGTTAGATGTCACAGGAAAGACCAACCTCGGCAATGACTTAGCCGTTGCAGGTAATACAACGCTCCAAGGCTCCGCGACCATTGTTGGTGATACCACCATTCAAGGCGCATCAGTGTTAAATGGCGCAACAACGTTAAACGGTACAGCTACACTTAACGGTGCGACACAAATCAATAACACGCTATCGACTACGGGCGATATTAGCACTGATAGTAATTTGAATGTGGCTGGGAACACAGACCTTACTGGCACATTAGATGTAACCGGAAAAACTAATCTTTCCAATGACTTAGCGGTAGCAGGGAATTCAGCGTTAGCGGGTAGCTTAGATGTAACCGGAAAAACCAATCTTTCCAATGACTTAGCAGTAGCAGGAAATGCCGCAATTCAAGGCACAGCGACCATTACTGGAGACACCACCATTCAAGGTGCATCAGTGTTAAATGGGGCAACAACGTTAAATGGTACGGCAACGCTTAATGGTGCAACGCAAGTCAACAATACATTATCAACCACGGGCGACATCAGCACAGATAGTAATTTGAACGTAGCTGGGAACACCGAGCTTACTGGCACATTGGATGTAACCGGAAAAACCAATCTTTCTAACGATTTAGCGGTTGCAGGAAATACAACGCTCCAAGGTTCCGCGAGCATTGTTGGCGATACCACCATTCAAGGCGCTTCGGTGTTAAATGGGGCAACAACGTTAAACGGTACAGCAACGCTTAATGGTGCAACGCAAGTCAACAACACGCTATCGACCACGGGTGACATTAGCACCGATAGTAATTTGAATGTGGCGGGCAACACAGGTCTTGCAGGCACATTGAGTGTTACGGGTGATACAGGTCTAGCGAGTAACTTGAACGTAGCTGGGAACACCGAGCTTACTGGCACATTAGATGTAACCGGAAAAACTAATCTTTCCAATGATTTAGCGGTAGCAGGAAATACAACGCTCCAAGGCACTGCGACCATTGTTGGCGATACCACTATTGAAGGTACATCAGTGTTAAATGGCGCAACAACGTTAAACGATGCAGCCACACTTAACGGTGCAACGCAAATCAACAATACGCTATCGACCACAGGCGACATTAGCACCGATAGTAATTTGAACGTGGCGGGCAATACGGGTCTTTCTGGCACATTGAGTGTTACGGGTGATACAGGTCTAGCGAGTAACCTGAATGTGACGGGCAATACGGGTCTTTCTGGAACATTGGATGTAACAGGAAAAACCAATCTTTCCAGTGACTTAGCAGTAGCAGGAAATACCGCAATTCAAGGTACAGCCAGCATCACAGGTGACACCACCATTGAAGGCAGGTCGGTATTAAATGGGGCTACGACATTAAATGGTACAGCCACACTTAACGGCGCGACGCAAATCAACAATACATTATCGACCACGGGCGACATCAGCACCGATAGTAATTTGAATGTGGCGGGCAACACGGGTCTTGCTGGAACATTGGATGTAACCGGAAAAACTAATCTTTCCAATGACTTAGCTGTAGCAGGAAATACCGCAATTCAAGGTACAGCGACCATTACTGGCGACACCACCATTCAAGGTGCGTCAGTGTTAAATGGCGCAACAACGTTAAACGGTACAGCCACACTTAACGGTGCGACACAAATCAATAACACGCTATCGACTACGGGCGACATCAGCACAGATAGTAATTTGAATGTGGCACAACAAGCGAATGTGGGCGGTGATTTGGCCGTTTCAGGTAACTCTGCTTTAACGGGGAGCTTGGATGTTACAGGCAACACTGGATTAGCTAGTAATTTGAACGTAGTTGGGAAC
This sequence comes from Alteromonas sp. a30, assembly GCF_026788005.1. Classification (GTDB taxonomy): domain Bacteria; phylum Pseudomonadota; class Gammaproteobacteria; order Enterobacterales; family Alteromonadaceae; genus Paraneptunicella. The sequence continues at coordinate 11,555 of NZ_JABEPE010000034.1, read as the reverse complement.
ACCGAGCTTACTGGCACATTGGATGTAACCGGAAAAACCAATCTTTCTAACGATTTAGCGGTTGCAGGAAATACAACGCTCCAAGGTTCCGCGAGCATTGTTGGCGATACCACCATTCAAGGCGCTTCGGTGTTAAATGGGGCAACAACGTTAAACGGTGCAGCCACACTTAACGGTGCAACTCAAATCAACAACACGTTATCAACCACGGGCGACATCAGCACCGATAGTAATTTGAATGTGGCTGGGAACACAGACCTTACTGGCACATTAGATGTAACCGGAAAAACTAATCTTTCCAATGACTTAGCGGTAGCAGGGAATTCAGCGTTAGCGGGTAGCTTAGATGTGACGGGGAATGCGAATCTTTCCAGCGACTTAGCAGTAGCAGGAAATGCCGCAATTCAAGGCTCCGCGACCATTGTTGGCGATACCACCATTAAAGGCGCTTCGGTATTAAATGGGGCAACAACGTTAAACGGTACAGCCACACTTAACGGTGCGACACAAATCAATAACACGCTATCGACTACGGGCGACATTAGCACTGATAGTAATTTGAATGTGGCTGGGAACACAGGCCTTACTGGCACATTAGATGTAACCGGAAAAACTAATCTTTCCAATGATTTAGCGGTGGCAGGTAATTCCGCGTTAACAGGAAGCTTGGATGTGACAGGCAACACTGGGTTAGCTGGCACATTGAATGTTACGGGTGATACAGGTTTAGCGAGTAACTTGAACGTGGCGGGCAATACGGGTCTTGCTGGAACGTTGGATGTAACCGGAAAAACCAATCTTTCTAACGATTTAGCGGTTGCAGGAAATACAGCGCTCCAAGGCTCCGCGACCATTGTTGGCGATACCACCATTCAAGGTGCATCAGTGTTAAATGGCGCAACAACCTTAAATGGTACGGCAACGCTTAATGGTGCAACGCAAGTCAACAATACATTATCAACCACGGGCGACATCAGCACCGATAGTAATTTGAATGTGGCACAACAAGCGAATGTGGGCGGTGATTTGGCCGTTTCAGGTAACTCTGCTTTAACGGGGAGCTTGGATGTTACAGGCAACACTGGATTATCGGGCACATTGAATGTTACGGGTGATACAGATCTAGCGAGTAACCTGAATGTGGCGGGCAATACGGGTCTTTCTGGCACATTGGATGTAACAGGAAAAGCCAATCTTTCCAGTGACTTAGCAGTAGCAGGAAATACCGCAATTCAAGGCACTGCGACCATTGTTGGCGATACCACTATTGAAGGTACATCAGTGTTAAATGGCGCAACAACGTTAAACGGTGCAGCCACACTTAACGGTGCAACTCAAATCAACAACACGTTATCAACCACGGGCGACATCAGCACCGATAGTAATTTGAATGTGGCTCAAAATGCGACTGTGAATGGTGAACTATCTGTTATTGGCAACACCAACCTCGCCAATGACTTAGCCGTTGCGGGTAATTCCGCGTTAACAGGAAGCTTGGATGTAACAGGCAACACTGGGTTAGCTGGCACATTGAATGTTACAGGTGATACAGGTTTAGCGAGTAACTTGAACGTAGCTGGGAACACAGGTCTTTCTGGCACATTGGATGTCACAGGAAAAGTCAATCTTTCCAGTGACTTAGCTGTAGCAGGAAATACCGCAATTCAAGGTACAGCCAGCATCACAGGCGACACCACCATTGAAGGCAGGTCGGTATTAAATGGCGCAACAACCTTAAATGGTACGGCAACGCTTAATGGTGCAACGCAAGTCAACAATACATTATCAACCACGGGCGACATCAGCACAGATAGTAATTTGAATGTGGCGGGCAACACAGGTCTTGCTGGTACGCTAGATGTCACAGGAAAGACCAATCTAGCTAATGACTTGGCGGTCGCGGGAAATTCCGCGTTAGCGGGTAGCTTAGATGTGACAGGTAACACTGGGTTAGCTGGCACATTGAATGTTTCAGGTGATACAGGTTTAGCGAGTAACTTGAACGTAGCTGGCAACACCGGTCTTACTGGTACGCTAGATGTCACCGGAAAGACCAACCTAGCCAATGACTTAGCAGTAGCAGGTAATACAACGCTCCAAGGCACAGCGACCATTACTGGCGACACCACCATTCAAGGTGCGTCGGTACTAAATGGCGCAACAACGTTAAATGGTACGGCAACGTTAAACGGTGCAACGCAAATCAATAACACGCTATCAACCACGGGTGACATTAGCACCGATAGTAATTTGAATGTGGCGGGCAATACAGGTCTTACAGGTACGCTAGATGTCACAGGAAAGACCAATCTAGCTAATGACTTGGCGGTAGCAGGAAATTCCGCATTAACGGGTAGCTTGGATGTGACAGGTAACGCGAGTCTTGCCAGCGATTTAGCTGTTGCAGGAAATACAACGCTCCAAGGCACAGCGACCATTACTGGCGACACCACCATTCAAGGTGCGTCGGTACTAAATGGCGCAACAACGTTAAACGGTGCAGCCACACTTAACGGCGCAACGCAGATCAACAACACACTATCGACGGTAGGTATTATTTCTTCTGAGGATGATGTTTATGCCTTTGGTGGTTCGTTCAGTATCAAAACAAATGCTGAACGGTTGAATGTTACAGAAGATGCCATTGTTGACATTAATGGATTAAACGCTACTCAAGACAGTCGGTTGAATAGCCATGGTTCAACACTATCAACCCACGATACGCGCATTGCTTCTAACTTAAGCAAGATAAATGGTTTGGGAGAGCGAGTTGATAATCACGACAGTACGCTGTCGAATCATAACGCTCGTATTAGTTCAAATTTAAGCAGTATTAATGGGTTAGATACCCGTATTGATGCTCATGGTAATACGTTGTCTAATCACAACACTCGAATTACTTCTAACTTAAGCAAGATAAATGGCTTGGGAGAGCGAGTTGATAATCACGACAGTACGCTGTCGAATCATAACACTCGTATTAGTTCAAATTTAAGCAGTATTAATGGGTTAGATGCACGTATCGACGCTCATGACAGCGTTTTATCAACCCACGATACGCGCATTGCATCTAACTTAAGCAAGATAAATGGCTTGGGAGAGCGAGTTGATAATCACGACAGTACGCTGTCGAATCATAACGCTCGTATTAGTTCAAATTTAAGCAGTATTAATGGGTTAGATGCCCGTATTGATGGTCATGACAGTACGCTATCGAACCACAACACTCGAATTACTTCTAACCTAAATAAGATTAATGGGTTAGATGCCCGTATTGATGCTCATGACAGTACGCTATCGAACCACAATACTCGCATTGCATCTAACTTAAGCAAGATAAATGGGTTGGATGCCCGTATTGATGGTCATGGTAGTACGCTGTCGCAACATGCAGATAGGCTTGATCACATAGATGCTTGGAGTGAGTTAGCTAGGGAGGCAATTTCGTATAACGAATTGATAATAAAGGCAAATACTACGGCTATTATTGCGGTTGCCGTTCGAACTCATCATTTAGAATCTTGGAGAGATGAGGTCCAATCTGATATTGATAACATGAGCTCTGATATTAGCAGTAATTCTACCGCAATAAGTAATAACGCTACTTCTATAAGTAATTTAGCAAGTCGAGTATCGGCCTTAGAGGGTTCAGGCGGCGGTGGAGGTTCGGGAGGCAATGGTTCTCCGTATGATGAATGTGAGGATTTACCTATGTATTATGCTTGCCCTTAATCATCCAAGCTAAGACTTAGCATTACCTAGGAGAGTGCCGACCGATTAAGTTGTATGCTTGACGGTCGGCATTAGCACCGCACTTTTTCCTTAAACCGCCAACTTGCACCTTCCCTGTTTTTCCCACAAAATCCACCGCAGTTTTATTCATAAGGTATTGCATTCGTGTCGTTTAACGCTCCCTCAAACCCAACCTCAAATCCAACATCAGCTTCTACTTTTCTGCAAAATGGCTCGGCTTATATTGGCCTGACCAACCCTAAAAGCCCAACCAATGTTGGTTCTGTGATGCGGGCGGCGGGCTGTTATCAGGCGAAAGCTGTGTTTTATACAGGTGAGCGTTATACGCGGGCGGCGAAGTTTCAAACCGATACCAAAGCCATGCGCGATTCCATTCCGTTACAAGCAGCAGAATCTTTGCTTGATGTGGTTCCCGACGGCGCAAAAATGGTGTGTGTAGAGCTGGTGGAAGGGGCTACGCCATTGCCTGAATTTGTGCATCCAGAAAATGCCTTTTATGTGTTTGGGCCCGAAGATGGCACGATAGAGCAAGCGGTTGTCGATAACGCCGACGCCGTGGTTTACGTGCCAACCATTGGTTGCATGAACTTGGCGGCAACGGTGAACGTGTTGCTGTACGATAGGCTGGCAAAGTCGGGCCTTTCCTTTGCTGGCGATGCGCTGATTCGTCAAAGTCGCGACCGCAATAATAATGTGAAGGTGTAAACGCTAGGAAAGCACTGTAAACAAAAGCGGATCCCACGAAGCGTCGATTTTTACCGTTGTTTTTCTACAGGTTGTCGCCTTTTCTGTATTGGTTTGAGCTAGAATGTTCCGCGTATGAATATGAGGACGTTCCATGATTAGAAAAACGACATTACTTGCGTTAGCGTCTTGCGCCGTTTTAAGCGCGTGCAGCTATCAGCATTCTCAATCTCAATCCTACTCCGATACCGCAAGCGGTTCCCATTCTGAAGCACATGCTAAAGCTGAACAGCACAGCGCAAGCCACACGCATTCCATGCAAGCCGGTTTGGATTATCACTCTTACGCCAACCCCGAGCAGGTTGCGCTTAAGCATATTGACCTTGATTTAAACGTCAACTTCGACACCAAAATCATGAGTGGTACAGCGGAGTTAACTTATACAAAAGTTGACCCTAATGCCGATACCCTAATTGTTGATACGCGCGATTTAACCATTGAAAAAATCACTTCTTACGGCGAGCCAGTTGAATTCAAATTGGGTGAAGCCGATGAAAATTTAGGTGCGCCACTTGCGATTACGCTGCCAAAAAGCGGTAGCTCGGTGGTTGTGCATTATCACACAAGCCCTGAAGCTTCTGGGGTACAGTGGTTAACGCCACAACAAACAGCAGGCAAAAAGCATCCTTTCTTATTTACCCAAGCACAAGCCACTCATGCGCGTAGCTTTATTCCATTGCAAGACTCGCCAAAAGTTCGCGTAACCTACAATGCGACTATCCGCACGCCTAAATCGTTGTTGGCGGTAATGAGCGCATCGAACGACCCAGAAACACCGCGCGATGGCGAATATCACTTCAAAATGCCACAGCCGATTCCGTCTTATTTGATTGCGTTAGGTGTGGGCGATTTAGAATTCAAACCGATGGGCAAGCGCACAGGCGTTTATGCAGAACCTTCGATGTTAGAAGCCGCTGCCAAAGAGTTTGAAGACACGGAATCCATGCTCATTGCCACCGAAAAGCGCTACGGGCCGTATAGTTGGGACCGTTACGACTTACTGATTCTACCGCCGTCTTTCCCTTTCGGTGGTATGGAAAACCCACGCTTGAGCTTTATCACGCCTACCGTGATTGCAGGCGATAAGTCGTTGGTGTCCTTGATTGCACATGAATTGGCGCACAGTTGGTCGGGTAATACCGTGACTAATGCAACATGGCGCGACTTATGGTTAAACGAAGGTTTCACTACCTATTTAACCTATCGCATCATGGAAATTGTGTACGGCACAGAGCGTTTCGACCAAGAAGCGGTGTTAGGCTATCAAGACTTACAAGCCGACATTAGCGCGCTTCCTGAGAAAGACGAAGTGCTAGCTATCGACTTACGCGGACGCGATCCCGACGATGTTTTCTCGAATATTCCTTATGAAAAAGGTGCGTTATTCTTGCGTGAAATTGAGCACGCCATTGGCCGCGACAACTTTGATGCCTTCTTGAAAAACTACTTCGCGCACTTTGCTTTCCAAAGTATTACCACGGATGAGTTCCTAGCTTACTTGCAAGAAACCTTGTTAAAGCAATATCCAAACAAGCTAAATATGCAGCGTATTAACCAGTGGATTTTTGAAGCAGGCGTGCCTGAAGGTGCACCACAGCCGGAATCTAATGCTTTTGAAATGGTTGATACTGCGAGAAATGCATGGTTAAACGGCGAAAAAGCGGCGATGGACATCGACACCCAAAAATGGACCGTGCATCAGTGGTTGTATTTCTTAAACAACATGCCGGAAACCTTATCCGCAGAGCAGATGCAAAAGCTGGATGCCGCCTTTAATTTAACGCAATCACATAACAACGAAATTGCTCATGCGTGGCTAATGCATGTAGTAAAAAACTGGTATGAACCAGCGTTACCGCGTTTGCACAACTACTTAGTGAGCATTGGTCGTAACAAATTAGTACGCCCTTTGTATCGTGAATTGTCGAAAACGCCAAAAGGCAAAGCCCTTGCTAAAAAGGCTTTCGAGCAAGCCAAAGCGGGTTATCACCCGTTAACGGTAAAAGCCAACGAAGGTTATGTGAACTAAGTCCTGTCAAATAAGCGCTTTTAGCAAAATCATTATTACCTCGCAGCAGTAAGGAAGCCGCTGCGGGCTATCCTCCTACCCAAACAAAGATATTCGCTCATATTCATATGTAACTATATTTAGTTGCACGTTTCTAGCAGTGTTGAATGTACCCTAAGAACCTAAATGCAAGGAATGCAATTAATGGGAAAGCAAGGAAAGTGTTTCCTTGGGCAGAACTTCAAAGTTTGCTGTTAAGTTTAGGATATGAAAAGCAGGAGATGTCTGGCTCAAGAGTTCGTTTTTATCACCCAGAAAATGAAATTAAGGGGGGCGCATTAAAAGCAGTTAAAGATCATTTTGAGCAAGAGGGCTGGCTATAACTTATCTTCGTTACAAAAACGACTTAGGCACGATTGAACCCGAATTAGAAAACAACTTGTTGTTTGGAAAACTCGTGTTTATTCGAGAAGCCGTTATTGCCGCCGATGGGCAAAGTTTAAATGCGTTTGTTTGCGATGCGATTCGGGAAAAAATCGCAAGAATGTTATCTGCTGAGAAATCAATGTAAGTGTGTAAAAGTAGATTCAAAAAAGGCTAACTGCAATGTCTGCAATTAGCCCCTAAAGCACTCAATAACGTTTAATCATGCTTTTTAGAAATGATAACTAAAGCGAGCGGTTACACCGCGCTCTTCACCTGCGAAGCAGTCGCCACGGGCCAAACATGTGGCGTAGTATTCTTTGTCGGTGACGTTTTTCACGTTCAACGAGGCTTCAAATTGTGACCAACGATAGCTTACTGCGACATCAAAAACAGTATAACCCGGTGTGGTGATAGTAAGCGGCAAACCGGTTAGTGCATTTGCGCCAGTGCTTTGATTCTCGCCTACATAACGCACGCCCAACCCGGTAGTTAACCCTTCTATATTCGCTGGTGAGTAGCTCAACCACGCTGACGCTGCTTTTTCTGGAATGCTAGAACGTTGGAAGCCGTTTTGTTCTTCGCTGTCGAGCGTCATCGCGTTGAGTTCCAATGTAACCGCGTCCCAATCAAAGAAAGCTTCAATTTCCGCGCCTTGCACTTCCGAAACGCCTTCTTGCTGACTTGGCGCATCTGGCAATGCGGCGGGGTTCGACAAGTTGCTTAGTTCAATATCAAACGCTGCTAACGTAATAAAATGCTGTGTGCCAGTTGGCTGCCATTTCACTCCAAGCTCCATTTGCTCACCAGATTCTGGCTTAAGTGCATCACCAGTCACGTTATCAATGCCAAAAACTGGCTGGAAGGATTCAGAATAGTTGAAGTAAGGCGATACGCCATTATCGAACTGATACAAAATGCTGGCGCTGAAACTGGTTTCGTTTTCGTCGGCATCTTCTGCGTTTGCGCCTTGATCTTTGCTGACATCATCGAAACGTACACCGGCATTAAAGATCCAATTATGCCAATTGATTTGGTCGTGAATATACACGCCAAAGATGCGGTCTTCGGTTTCTTGTCCGCGCTGAATTTCCGGTAATTCTGGCTGGTTTCCGTAAACCGGATTGAAGACATTAATTAACCCGCCATCAGGCATACCTGTGGCAAAATTAAAGCCGCGTAACCTTGAGCTATCTTGACGGTTTTCAATGCGTTGATGGCTCACGCCAACCAATATTCTGTGCATGGATTCGCCTAAATCAAACGTTGCTCTGGCACGAGCATCGAACTGAAATTGGGTGGAAAATCCACGAGACTGATACCATGTGCGTGCGCCGTTGCCGTTTTCGTCAATTCTTGGCACGCCGCTGCCCAGAAACGCAATCCACGTCTGATTATAAGTGGATTCACCGTCACGATAGCGCGAGCTTAAATCCAATGACCAAGTATCGTTTAAGCGATGTTCTGCCAAGAGCGTTAATGCCCACGATTCGGTATCGAAAACATTGAACCCCGGCTCACCCAAATAGGCAGTGTTGCTGATTTTTTCGCCCGAAGCACTGGGTAAAAGCGTGCCCGTTAATGGTAAAAATTGCTGCGCGGTATCGCTTTTTCGGCTGGTGTAATCACCTAGCAAGCTAATGCTGGTGGCGTCGCTTGGGGTAAAGGTAACGGATGGTGCAAAAACAAAAGAATCGTCGTTGACTTGGCTAATTTGCGTGTCGCTATCGCGATATAACGTCACGAAGCGCGTCATTACACTGTTATCATCGTTATTCAGCGATAAATCAGCAGCTACTTGAGTTCGGTTAAAGCTACCTACTTCCAATTGAACTTCATTTTCAATTTCAGCTTTTGGACGCTTCGACACAATGTTGATAATGCCGCCGGGAGAGCCGGGACCAAATAAAACAGAAGCGGGGCCTTTCAATACCTCAACCTGTTCCAATGTGAAAAGCTCAGGGCGAGTATTGTTGTAATTACCACTTAAAGATTGCATACCGTCACGGTATTCCGGTGCGTCAAAACCACGAACGGACGCAAAATCACCGCGTGTACTAAAACCAAACATCTCGCCGACCACGCCTGATGAGTACACTAATGTGTCATCAAGTGTGAGCATACCTTTTATTGCAAAATCGTCGGCGGTTTCAATCGAAACAGAGCGCGCGGTTTCCAGCAAAGGAATATCGTCCTTTAATGCGCCAAACTTGTTTACACTGCCAACTACTTGAATGTGTTCAACCGATTCAGAATCTTGTTCATCTGCGATAGCACTTGTACTAATTAGCGCGATAAATGCGCTTTGTAAGGCAATGGCTAGGGATGTTTTTGTGTATGTCTTTTCCATGGTCGTTAACGTATTACTTCTGGTTACTGCTAATGAAGGCAGGATGCTATCAGAAGTTTTTTATTATCTCAATGCAAATACGAATAATTATCATTAAGTTGGCAAGGGAGAGGCAGAATAATAAAAAAGTACGTAGTGAAAAGAAGGCCGAACAATCCCCTTTATCGAACATGGAGTGCATCTTATTAAACATTTTTATATCGTCAAACTAAATGATAATAATTTTCATTTGCATTTTGTTTTTAGATGGTTAAGAATAAAAACATGCTCAGGGCGTAGTCGAATCGATTACCAGAATGAAGCGCTCAGAATACGAAATGAAACGTGTTGTGACTGGAGCTAAACAGGGAGTGGAGGGATAAAGTCATTTATGGGTTGGATTACTTTGTCTCTCCACTTGCTTGTTTTATTTTAGCTTGGTTGAACATGATGTATTGAATCAGTGAGGCTTTGATTTGCTTTAACTGAAATTGATTTTAGCGGTAACCAAATCAGCATTTTACCCCCAGCACTACAAGGTAAATTGGGAACCGCTAAAGCTTAAAATGAAGGCTGGATGCAAGGCGATTCCAGCCGTTTACAGAGTTCGTCCAGGGGCAAGCAGTGGCTTTCGGGTTGGCGTTGAAGTGGCTCGAATCGCTTCCCGAAACCGCTGCTTTGTCTTCCAAGTGACGTGGTTTTCTCCAAAGTTCGCCTGTGAAGGGACTGTAATGCAACGGAATGCACCCCTAATTTTTCTCTTATCTTCGAAGCTTCAATCCTTCCAAATCTTTTGAGGTTTGCGCTAAATTTTGTGGTTTTTTGATGTGACTTTATGCAAAGCTTTGAAAGGTTAAAGCAAGTCAAAGTCGCTTTCGCATCCCTGCGCGCTCAGACTTTTCATCCCTGAAAAGTATGCTTTGACTTGCTTCAATCCTTCCAAATCTTTTGAGATCAGCGCTAACCCTTGGTTCACATGAAAACCCTAGGGGTCTAGCGCATACTAAATTCATATTAAAAACAGAGGTTTATAGTTTTTGGTTGAAATTTGCACGCCGAAGAAGTGCGTAAAATTGGAGGTTAGCGCAAAATGCCATTTCGCCCCTTGCCAGCTCTGGCTTGCAGAAGGGGCAGTCGCTCCCTTCGCGGGAGCGTGGATTGAAACAAAATACTGGAAAGATCCTGAAGAAGCTGCGGTGTCGCTCCCTTCGCGGGAGCGTGGATTGAAACACAGTATTTGGGCTTATAGTCTGTTGGTCTTCCGTCGCTCCCTTCGCGGGAGCGTGGATTGAAACAATTCGGGGGTCGCGGTTTTAAGCGCCTCCTTGAGTCGCTCCCTTCGCGGGAGCGTGGATTGAAACAAAAAGCAAAAGGACTTATCGAGGAAAAACGCTGTCGCTCCCTTCGCGGGAGCGTGGATTGAAACGACAACTGATCATGGTGCTTATAACCTATGGAACGTCGCTCCCTTCGCGGGAGCGTGGATTGAAACATTAAAATCAATAGCTTAAAGAGTTAAAGTTTTGTCGCTCCCTTCGCGGGAGCGTGGATTGAAACTTTTCCAGCTTCTTTTTTTGGCGAGACATCGGCTGTCGCTCCCTTCGCGGGAGCGTGGATTGAAACGAAATCGTTTGATAACGTTACTGCCTGTGAGTTTGTCGCTCCCTTCGCGGGAGCGTGGATTGAAACGTTTATTACTTGCAAAAAATCCACATCATTTGCGGTCGCTCCCTTCGCGGGAGCGTGGATTGAAACGGAAAATTCGAAAGAGTCAATACCACCAGAAAGTGTCGCTCCCTTCGCGGGAGCGTGGATTGAAACTTCAAGGGCTAGCTCCTCGCCACGATAAGCTTGCGTCGCTCCCTTCGCGGGAGCGTGGATTGAAACTAGTCATTTTCATCAATTTTATCTACTCCTTATGTCGCTCCCTTCGCGGGAGCGTGGATTGAAACCCAATATTATCGCCTTTGTCAGCGAGTATTTTGTCGCTCCCTTCGCGGGAGCGTGGATTGAAACTGTCCCAAAGGTAAAAGCGGAAATGTCTTGTTTTGTCGCTCCCTTCGCGGGAGCGTGGATTGAAACGTTGGGCCGCCGCTTGTTTGGGCGGGACACCAATGTCGCTCCCTTCGCGGGAGCGTGGATTGAAACCCAAAGGGAAAAACGTATATTGTGAGTCGATAGGTCGCTCCCTTCGCGGGAGCGTGGATTTATTATCAGAAGTGATGAGTGATATGCCCTTTTAAAACGCTCCGAGACAGGAAGTCGAGGTGCAGCGGTCATGGATGACGAAAAGCGTGT
>NZ_JABEPE010000033.1 GCF_026788005.1 Alteromonas sp. a30 | reverse complement strand
GAGCAGACAAATTCAAAAACGGTGGCTGATTCACTTTCGAAAAGCATACTTTTCAGGACGAAAAGTCTTGAGCGAGCTATCTTTGAAAAACACGATGCGAAAGCGATTTTGAGAAAGTGAAGCAGGCAGCGTTTATACTACACTTCCCTGCGGCTGAGGGTCTGCTTTTAATCTCCCACAGATGAGCTTCATTGTTCCGTTTTGCGCCTAATTCTCTACCGATAACTTGTTGAATTACGAGCAGACAAATTCAAAAACGGTGGCTGATTCACTTTCGAAAAGCATACTTTTCAGGACGAAAAGTCTTGAGCGAGCTATCTTTGAAAAACACGATGCGAAAGCGACTTTGAGAAAGTGAAGCAGGCAGCGTTTGCATACCAAGCGGATCTTTAGATGAACTTCAGCTTCGACTCACCGGTAGAGATTTATCGCAAACTCGCTGTGAATACTTCCATGTACGCTCCGCAGCCGCTTCCCTGCGGCTGAGGGTTTGCTTTTAATCTCCCACAGATGAGCTTCGTTGTTCGGTTTTGCTCATAAACTAACGCAAACGGCACTCGCACGCTTGCCTGCTTAGCCAAAGTGCATCTGTGGCGGCAATTTAAAAAGCCCACCTATGGGAATTAACGCAGACTCGCCGTAAATCCATCCATGGAGGCTCCGCAGCCGCATCCCTGCGGCTGAGGGTCTGCTTTTAATCTCCCACAGATGAGCTTCGTTGTTCCGTTTTGCGCCTAATTCTCTACCGATAACTTGTTGAATTACGAGCAGACAAATTCAAAAACGGTGGCTGATTCACTTTCGAAAAGCATACTTTTCAGGACGAAAAGTCTTGAGCGAGCAGGGATGCGAAAGCGACTTTGAGAAAGTGAAGCAGGCAGCGTTTGAGCACCCAAGCAGTTGTGCAAATGCATAAAAAAGGAGGTGGGGATTGCCCCCACCCCAAACGACGATGCTTTAGCAACTAACGAGTTAAATTAGTCAGCCAAAGCTTCATGCACACCACTAATGCGCCCCGCCATTGCCGAAGCAGCAACCACATACGGCGACGCCAAATACACCTGTCCCGGCCCTGAACGCCCCGGAAAATTACGATTAATCGCACTCACACTCACCTGACCCGCATGATCCGAAGATCCCGGCCCAGCATTAATGCACGCACCGCAAGACGGATCGATCGTTTTCACGCCCACCTTCTCAAACACCTCAATGTACCCCTTATCCCGCGCGTACTGCTTTACAAATTGGCTACCAAACTGAATGTAACAATCCACCTCCGGGTGAACCCGTTTGCCTTGCGCCAACCCTTTCGCGAACACCTCGGCATACATATCCATATCTTCACATTTACCGCCGGTGCAACTGCCGCCATAAGCAATGTCAATTTTAATCTCACCTTGCTCGGCGACCAGTTGCGGCAAGGGTACGCCGTTTCGCGGGTCTCCCGGCGTGGCAACCGTGGGCGATAACGCGCTTAAATCAATGTGAAGTTGATGCGTATAGCGGGCTCCTGCATCGCTTTTAATCAACCTTGCCTCTACGCTAGCGCGGTCTAGCCCGCGTTTGTTAACAAGATAATCCACTACGGTGCTGTCGGCTTCAACGATGGCGGTCATGGCACCGGCTTCTACCGCCATATTGGTGAGTGTGGCGCGCTCATCCAAGCCAAGCTGAGCAATGCCGCTACCTGTGTATTCCAGCACCTTGCCAATAGATTCACCGTTTTTGAAAATGGGATTGGTCATGATGTGCAACACGATGTCTTTGGCTGCAACGCCTTTGGGCAATTCACCGCTAAGCTCAATGCGGATGACGCCCGGCGTGGTAATTTGGATGTCTTTGGTGAGCATGGCGTTTGCCATGTCGGTGGACCCCACACCAAAGGCTAACGCGCCCAACGCCCCTGCTGTGCAAGTGTGGCTGTCGGTACCAATAATCACATCTCCCGGCAAGCCAATATCTTCCAAAATACCGTTGTGACAAATGGCCTGACTGCCCTCACCCACTTCGTCGTACAAGGTGATGTCTTGCTCTTTGCAGAAGTCACGCTGATGGGTGGCAAGGGCGTCGGTCACTTCTATTAAATGCGCTTTTTTCGGGTCTTTTTTCAGCACCGAACCAACAAAGGTTAAGTGATCGCGAAAGGCGTACTGGCTTTCTTTTTCGGTGACTTTGCGGTTTTCCCCAAAGTTTTTGTAGAACATCTCGCCGCACATGGCGGTGGAATAGTCGTGGGTAAAGCGCACATCGGCTTTGCAGAATAAAGCATCACCCGCTTTTACTGCTTCAACCCCATATTGGCCGTTACCAACAACGGTATTGCGAGCAATGATTTTCTCCGCAATGTTAAGCGGGCGTGGCGCGGTATTCACCACGGGAACCTGCACTTTGCCATCCAAACGTGCAATATTGTATTTGAATAAGCCGCCCATTTTTACGATGTCTGCGGAGATGGGATCAAGCCCTTGGCAGAAGGTGTCGATGGCAATTGTTTCGCCATTTTCGATGCGTTCTAGCAAGGAAAAATCGGTTGATAACAGCAAGCCTATGTTGCGGCTGTTTTGCGCGTAGATTTTCTCAAAGCTTTCGGCAATCACTAATTTCACACCTGCTAGCAGTTCTGAATAAGGTGCATGTTCGCGGGAGGAGCCGCAGCCTTTGGATTTTCCTGCCACCAGTACGGACGCGCCTTTTTGTTTGATGGCATTTTCTGCCACTACGCCATCGCGCAGGCCAATCATGCAGTATTTGGCTAATGTGTCGTCGTACCAGAAGCAGGTCCAGCCCGGTGTGGTTTCGTCTGTGGAGATGTTGTCCATTAACGCTAGCCCTTCTCGCTCTGGTACGAAATCGGATTCAAGTTGTTGGGTGATTAGCTGGGTATCGGCGGTTAAGTATAAGATGCCGCCATCGAATGAAATGCGTTGTTCGCTCATAATTTTTCTGCTGTTTAAGTAAATAGGTTTTAAATACTTCCTTGTAAGCTTTGCAGTCGCTTCCCTGCGACTGAGGGTCTGCTTTTAATTGCACACAGTTGCGCTTTGACTGTTGTGCGCTGATTCTAAAAAGCCCACCTGTGTGCATTAACGCAGACTCGCTGTGAATACATCCTTGTAAGCTTTGCAGTCGCTTCCCTGCGACTGAGTTTCTGCGTTTATTGACACACAGGCGCGCTTTGTTTTTTGGCAACTGTGCGCTGGTAACGGCGCACTTCGCCTGCTACGGCGGTCAATAACGCGGTTAGGGTGTTGTCGTGGATGGCGCAACCAATCACGCGCTCGCCGTTGCAACTTAGGTGGGCAAAGCACACGACTTTGGCATCGGCTTTATCTAATTGGCGATGGGTTTCTAGCACCAGTACATCTACGTCTACGCCAAAGTGGGCTTGTAGCACGGTTTTGCTGGCGGCTTTAATGCGTTCGATAAGGTCGGCTTCTCCGATAGTGTCGATCTCGCTTTCTTCTGCGAATAATGCCTTTTGCAACGCGCTAACGTCAGCGCCTTTATCATCCGGCTCATGTAGGTAAGCGTTTTCGAACAAGTCCCAGATGTCGTTCGGGGTAAGCTCACCGCCGTTTTCGTCTGCTACTTTTTGCACAATTTGCCTGAAATCTAGCTGCATCCAACGCGGTAATTTCACACCAAAATTGGCTTCCAGCACATAGGCCATGCCGCCTTTGCCAGACTGGCTGTTAATGCGAATAAGTTGCTGATAGGAGCGACCAATGTCTTTTGGGTCGATAGGTAAATAGGCCACTTCCCACACATCGCCTTCCTTGTATTGGCTTAGGCATTTTTGAATAGCGTGTTGATGCCCACCGGAAAACGCCGAATACACTAGCTCGCCAACATACGGGTGACGCGGATGCAAACTGATTTTGGTGCAGTATTCCACGCAGGCAATAATTTCGTCCATGTGCGACAAATCCAGCTCTGGATCTACGCCTTGGCTGTATAAATTCATCGCCATGGTGACGATATCCATGTTGCCAGTACGCTCACCGTTACCTAATAGCGTACCTTCAATTCGGTCTGCGCCAGCCATCAATGCCATTTCTGCTGATGCCACGCCGCAGCCTCGGTCGTTGTGGGTGTGAATGCTTAAAATAATGCTTGGGCGATTGTTAATATGGGTGAGGAAGTATTCCACCTGATCCGCGTAAATGTTGGGTGTCGACATTTCCACAGTAGCGGGCAAGCTCATCATTATCGGTTTGTCTGGCGTGGGTTGCCAAACCTCGGTTACGGCATCGCACACCTCCACGGCAAAATCCAGTTCGGTGCCGGTAAAGCTTTCTAATCCGTAGTGAAAAGTCCAGTCGGTTTGCGGGTAATCTTGGGCGATGTCTTGCACTAACTTTGCGGCGTCTTGCGCCATCGAAATCACTTGTGCTTGCGAGTGTTGATACACCTGTTCACGCTGCACTTTTGAGGTAACGTTGTAAATCAGAACTATGCCTTTTTTCACCCCCTCTAAAGCTTCATAAGTGCGGCGAATTAAGTCTTCTCGGGCTTGAGTAATGGCTTGAATCACTACATCGTCGGGCACTAAATCATGCTCAATCACGTAGCGACAAAAATCAAAATCCGCGCTAGACGCCGCCGGGAAACCAATTTCGATTTGTTTGAACCCCAACTTGACTAGCAGTTTGAACATTCTAAGTTTTTGCTCAACGCTCATAGGCTCAACCAATGCCTGATTGCCATCACGCAAATCCACACTATTCCAAATGGGCGCTTTACTGATGACCTTATCTGGCCACGTACGGTTTTTCAGGTTAACCGGTGGAAATGGCCGGTACTTTTTATAGTTAAATGTCGACATACATTGCTCCATTCACTTTTTTTAGGATGAGCGAAGCCCGCTGCATACGGTGCTCATTCCGTTCAGTATTATTTTTGGATCGCCAGTCCGGTGAGTTAGCAGCGGGCGGGCGAAGTTTCTTTATTTTTCTATGCGTTTTTTATGCGTTGTTATTTATGTTTTTTGTTTGTAGGCGTTATCGCCTAACGCGCCATCGGTATGCAGGTTGCACTAAGAAGGATGGCCGCGCGGGATCTGGTTTAGCGTTTCACCTCCAACTCAGCCAATGCAGGGGACTGAGAGTGGCTTGTATTGCTCGTACTGGTGCTTACAGCGCTGACGGTCGTGCCTAGCTCTTGGGAGACAATCTGGCCTTGGTCGAATTTCACCACCCTGTCGGCCACGCCAAAGTAGGCGTCGTCGTGACTCACCGCGATAACCGCTTTGTTCTGGCGCTTAAGCTCGGGCAACAATTCGGTGTAAAACAGTTCTCGGAAGATAGGATCTTGCTCGGCGGCCCACTCATCGAACACGTAAATCGGCGCGTCTTGCAAATACGCTTGTAACAAAGCTAAGCGCTTACGCTGACCGCTGGATAAATTCGTGGAAGACAACACCCCGTTTTCTACGCGAATTTTGTGGGCTAAACCAAGGCGCTCAAGCCATTCACGACTACGCGCATCGTCAGCTAGCTTGCCGTGTTCGTCCAACAAGGTATCGAACACATAGCATTCTGCATGAATGGTGTAAAAATGGGCGCGATAGGCATCATCCTCCGGCGTTTGCGCTTTGCCGTTCAGCATTAACTCGCCGCTGTCGTATTGATATAAACCGGTAATCAGCTTCGCGACGGTAGACTTACCACTGCCGTTTCCCCCCACAAAAAACACCACCTCACCGCGTTGAATCTCAAAATCAATTGGACCAACGGAAAAATGGTATTCGTCTGTATTTGCGTCTTCCGACTCAAGCTTTTCCAAGTCTTTATAACGATAATGCAAGCCGCGCACTTGCAAGCGCTCAAAGTCATGCAGCTTTTTGTGCGCCACGCTTGGTTCATGCAGCAACGCATTTGCAGCTGCATTAGTTTCGACTAATGGCTGCGCGTTTAAGCGCAAGCTATCAAGCTTTGCTGCTCCCACAAAACCGCGAATGAGCACTTGCTGGTCGTTAATTACGCCGCCAATTGGCCCTGCTAAATAGATCAGCACAAACACAAAGGTCGTCACCACCGGCTGCGGCAACTGAAAGAACACAGAGGCACTAATAGCCACAATACCCATAGCGATAAACAGCACGGTGGTGCCCCAATTCATGCTGATATTCATAAACAATTGTGCGCTTCGCTCTTTGCCTTTCATGGTTTGAACGCCGCCATGCAATTGCTCATCCAGAAAAAAGCGTTTGCGATCGCGGTTTACCGACAACTCCTTGCTGCCATCAATTAACGCTTTGAAGTAGCTGAACAGGCTGTCCTCCGACTCTCTTAGGGCCTGAATACGCACGGCGCTAGCGTCCATTAATATTTGAATGGTGCCAACAGCCACCAACAACACGCCAATGAGCAGAGTGAATAAATCCAACGATTGGGTGGCAAGGTACAACAAGCACACAAAAATCGCGGTGAGGTTAAACACAAACACCGGAAAGGTAGATAAGGCCCCCGATACGCTAGAGATGTCGCTTGTTAATGCCGCGTACAACTTGTGCCCACCGGTATATTCTAATTGCGCGTAATTGGCGTTTAAGATGTTGGTTGAGATGGTTTTGCGGAGTTTGGCAACAAAGCGTGTGCTCAGCAGGGTTAACAACCACTGCGACAAAAACCCCAATGCAAACAGGGCAACAATGCCAAGCAGAAAACGGGCAAGCCACGAACTTGGGTCGCCTGCGGTTTGACTAATCTGGTCGCTAATCGCGGCAACCATGTACAAAGCGAACAAAGCGCTGGTTGAGCTAACCAAGGTGGCTAGCAAAATCAACCAGCCATTTTGGGCAAGAAGCGTTCTAATCATGATGCATTCTCTTGTGTGTACGTTGTATTTTTGATGAGTGTGTCCAGATGCATAGCTGTTTCTTGCACATTGGGCTGGGCCAACATGCTGTGATGGTTGCCCGCCACCCGCAGTAAGCTTTGCTGTTGTGCGCTGACCTTCCAAAAGGCAATATGCTCGGCGTTCACAACGCTGCTGTGGGCGCTAATAAAATGGCTCGTATCAGGATAAAAGCTTGGCTGATAATCACTCAGCAAACGGTAATGGTGCTGAATAATGGCAAAGCGCTGTTCAAGATGCGCTAAAGTCATGGAGCGCGGTAAAACCGCACTTGATTGCCCTTGGGACAACATTTTCTGCAACTTAGCTTTTACACCACTCGCCGCGCGAATGCCCGCCATATCAAAGGCGCCGTATTCTTGCGCGAGTTCTTCCACAATGGCTTCTGGCGTTAAGTTAAATTCGCCAAGGGCTGGCCAACCGCTATCCAGTTTTACCAGTAAAGCAATCTGCTCTTGTTCTGCTAATAACCCACACGCCACTTCGTGAGCAAGGCTGCCACCAAACGACCAACCCGCTAAGTAATAAGGCCCGTGAGGCTGGATCTTGCGGATGTTATGTAAATAAGCTGCCGCCAACTCTTGCACCGAATTCACTTGTTCAAAGCCTCGATATTGCATCGCATAAATGGGATAGTCGCCGCTTAGCTGAGCCGCCAAAGATAAGTACGCCGTACCAAAACCATCCAAGGCTGGTAGCAAAAATAAGGGGGATTTATCGTGATTGCCTTGGCGCAATATCTGATAACTATTTGCCGCAGCACTTTCATTATTTTCACCCTCTTTTGGAAGCGCCGCGCATTGGTTATCAATCAAGTGTGCCATTTGCCTTAAGGTTGCATGTCGCATTAAGACTTCGAGACTTAGTTGACACCCAAAGCGCCCACGGATGCAGGTTGCCAGCTCTACCAATAACAAGGAGTAACCGCCCAAGGTATAAAACGAAGCGTTTGGATCGACATGTGGCAAACCAAGCAAATCGCTCCAAATTTCCGCTAAAGCATGCTCGGTATCGGTAAGCGTGCTTGCGGATTCATGTGCTTGAAATGCTCCATTTTTGGGGTCAATGTCCATTTGTGGCAAACCAGTCGGCAACGCCTTGGTATCCACCTTACCGGAAGGCGATAACGGCAGAGCAGCAAGCGCCATAATGGCATGCGGCAGCATAAATTCGGGAAGCTGCTGACTTAACATTTGTTTTAACTGCTGACACCACGCATGTTGTGCCGGTTCGTCCTCTGCCAAACCCCCTTCAGGTACAACGTAAGCAAACAATAATGATTGTTGCGCATCCGTGATAACGACCGCGTCGGCTACGCCATCACTCTGTTTTAGCAGAGCTTCAATTTCCCCAAGCTCAATCCGATAGCCGCGCAGCTTCACTTGGTTATCCATGCGAGAAAGATACGCAAGGTTGCCATCCACGCGCCAGCGCACCAAATCGCCAGTACGATAAAAACGCTGTTTTTCCAATGCCAGTTGTTGAGTTGAGTTGGGAATATGCACCGAACTAGGCAAAGCGATAAAGCGCTCAGCGGTCAGTTCTGCACGGTTTAAATACCCTTGCGCTAAGCCTGAGCCGCCGAGCAAAAGTTCACCATAAACACCCGCTGGCACAGGATTTAGATGTTCGTCCACTATCAAACAATCCACGCCCGTTAGCGGCCTGCCTATGTGGGATAACGCTAGCTGAGGCGCATCGGTCGAGGCTAAAGGCAGCGTCACCAAAGCAATGGTGGCATCCACTGTACTTTCGGTCGGTCCATATACATTCCAACAATAACGTTGTGGCGCAGTGAACCTAACAGCAATGTGATGCCATAAATCCTCTTTAAGCTTCTCGCCACCCACTAACACCGAAGGCAGATGAATTTCGTTTTCCTGTTTTAGTGCTTTGTGTTCCTGTTGCAACACGTCGGCGGTTTTTAACAGCACCCGCAATTGCGATGGCGTACAGTCATACAGGCTAATTTGCTGCTGCGCGAAATACGCTATCAACTGCTCCGTATCTTGCCTTAAGGATGAAGACAATACGTGCAATTCCACCCCCAGATACATCATGCCAATGCCTTGCAATGACGCGTCGAAAGACACAGACGCGTTCAACGCCCAGCGCACAGGTGTTTTCTTGGGTTCAAGCGCACGTTGGACTGGCAGCAGCACCTCGCGCTGCAAGTTGTCGATAAGATTACGTAAACTGCCATGATTCACCACTACACCTTTAGGTTTGCCTGTTGAACCTGAGGTGTAAATCACGTAGGCGGCATCGTCTGGATACAGCGTCACACTTTGGTGAAATTGCTTAAACTCGGCAGAACCCAAAATTTGTCTTTGAGCCAACGGGTTTAACGCGATCTGCTCCACAAAGAACCATTCGCGGGCCGATGTTTTTTCTAGCGCCAAGTCCCGTTGAATGTGGTGATAACTCAAAACCGCTCTTGGTTCGGCGTCTTCCAACATGGACTGCAAACGCGCGGGTGGATAGCTTGGATCTAACGGCAAATAAGCCGCACCCGCTAGATGCACAGCGACGATCGCTAGGATTAAGTCGGTGCTACGTGGCAAACAAATGCCCACAATATCGCCTTTGCCAATGCCTTTTTCCTGCAACTGCGCCGCCACGAGGCTTGCGCCTTGATACAAATTAGCAAAGCTCAGGCGCTGATCTGGCAAATAACATACGGCAGAAGCATCGCCTTTTTGCTGGCACAAGGCTTTAAATTGATTCGGTAAGGGTTCGAAGCTGTGATTTGCGGGTATCGCTTGTCCTGACGCCAATTCAAGCAAACGGGCTACATGCCCTTCGCTCAACATAGTGGCTTCGCCCACCGGCAATTGCGGCTGAGTTAAACAGGCATCCAATAACTGCGTATAAGCTTGCGCCATCGCTTCAATGTGGTGCGCGTGAAATAAATCACAACAATATTCCCAATCGCAAATAAACTCGCCCTCGGCTTCAACCACGTTCAGCGATAAATCGAACTTGGCGAAAGGCATTGCATCATCCCAACCAGACACCTTCACGCCTGCCATATCTTGGCCGTTGTCGGTTCCGCTGGCGAGCAAATCGTCGTGGTTTTGCATGGAAAATAGTATTTGAAACACCGGATGAATGGCTTCGTTTCTGGGTAGCTTTAACGCGTCCAGTAACAAGTCGAACGGCAATTGGCTATGGGCAAAAGCGTCACTTAACTCTTGCTTACCTTGTTGCAAAATTTGTTGAAACGTGTCGCTGGCATTGACTTGCGTACGCAGCACCACAGTATTCACAAAAAAGCCAATTATGGGCTCAAGGGACGCCAACGGACGATTCGCCACCACGGTTCCCATTACGATGTCGGACTCGCGACTCCAACGGCTTAGTAACACCGCAAAAAGGCGTTGCAACACCATAAAGTGGGTCACGCCGCAAAACTGAGCGTAATCTTTAAGACGAGCGGAAAGCGCCTTAGGCAACGCCATTTTAACGCGCGCACCACGATAGCTAACCTGTTTGCCTCTTGGGTAGTCCAAAGGCAAATTGTGTACCAGCGGAATCCCCTGTAAACGCGTTAGACAATAATCGAGGCTAGCTTGCATGCTTTCCTGTTGCTGCTGTTGCCAGTAGGCGTAGTCGGCAAATTCTATGGCTAAAGGCGCTAAAGAAGCTGACAAACTTGAACGCTGAGCCATTTTTTCGCCTTGATCAACATAGGAGTGTTCACTGGCGAAAACGTAACATTCGCGCAATTCTTGCAGCAGGATTTTCACGCTCAAGCCATCACTAACAATATGATGCATGCTCAGCGCTAACACGCTCTCTTGATTTTGTCCCTTTAACAAATGAAACAAGCCCGCACGTATTTTCAGCGGTTCCGACAAATCAAAAGGTTGCAGCACAAAGTCGTTTATTTTCTGCTTAATTTGCTGTTGAGTTTCAAGAACACACTCAAATTCTTCCAGCGGCAAGCCGGTGATGTTGTGAATCCTCTGCTCAGGCCAACTTTGTCCTTGTGGCACTTGCATGGCGGTACGAAGCGCCGAGTGGCGTTGAATAATCTGATCCAAGGCCGATTGCAGCAAAGCCACATTGAGCCTGTTTTCACCTTGGCTTTGCAGCCGCAGCACTAACGGAATGTTGTAAGTGGCTTTTTGTTGTACCGGTAACAAACCATCAATAAACCATAGGCGTTTTTGTGCGTAAGACAGAGGCGCGTTGGTGACATTCTGTGGACGCGGCGCAATATGCCAGCCTGACGCTTTCTCACTGGCGAGGTCATCCTGTTTAAACTTGCCCCCAGCAACGCTTTCTTGGTTCACACGCGCATCCAACATGGCAGCAAATGCACGGATACTTGGATACTGAAAACTGTCGGCAATGCTCGCTTGTTCAACACCACTTTCTCGCAAGCGCGCTAAAATACGCGCTGCATGTAACGAGTGCCCGCCAATTTGGAAGAAATCGTCCGTCACCGAAATGGCTTGGGTTTTCAGCACCGATTGCCACAGCGCAAGCAAATGTGCTTCGGTGTCGGTTTCTGGCGCAATCACTTCGCGCTTTTCAAGGTTACTATTGTCTAAGTCTTGTAATTGGATGGCTTTGCGATCGATTTTGCCACTTGGCGTATGCGCTAAGGCATCAAATAATTGTATAGACGCTGGCACCATGTGCGGCGGCAACTTCTCGGCTAATGCCCGTTTGATGTTTTGCTTACATGCTTGATTAGCCAAGTCTTGCTTCTGCGCCAAGACCACGCACGCCACCAAATGATCGCGCTGCTCGCCAGCGACCACCACAGCAGCTTTCTCCACGCCCTCTAACGCCAGCAACGCACTTTCAATTTCACCTATTTCAATACGGAAGCCGCGAATTTTCACTTGATGATCTTTACGCCCTAAAAACACCAATTTGCCTTGATGATTCCAACGCACTACATCACCTGTCGCGTACATATTCGCTGGCGTTGCATTAACCCCGTTATCCGCATTTTCAGAGGCAAGTCGTTGAGATAAACACCGCTCAGGCACAAAACTTTGCGCCGTTAATTCAGGCTTGTTGAAATAACCATTCGCTACGCCATCACCCGCTAAATACAGCTCGCCCGGCATATTTACTGGCACAAGTTGCTGTTCAGGGTTCAACACATAAGCGCGGGTATTGGCAATAGGGCGACCAATGCAGGGTTCGTTTTGCTCATCTTTTTTCACCCACTCCCATGTGGAATAGGTGGTGTCTTCCGACGGACCATATAAATTAAACACTTGCTCGGTTTGGCTTTGCTGGTAAATGGCGTTCACCGTGGCGCGTGTGAGCACTTCACCTGCCACATTCACCATTTGCACGCTATCGGGAATGGCCTTTGCTTGTGCCAAGGTGGAAATGGCAGAAGGCACGGTGTTGATTAAGGTAATGCCCGCGCCATCACTTTGCATCAAGCTGAGTAAGTTATCAACGATGTGAATTTGTGTGCCAAAACACAGCGGCAAAAACAACTCAAACACGGATAAATCGAAAGACAACGAGGTGGATGCCAGCACCTTGGCTCTGGCACTGTCGCTAAAGGTGGATTGCGCCCAGCGCAGCAAGGCCGCTACGTTTTTGTGAGTGATCACCACGCCCTTCGGGTTGCCTGTGGAACCGGAGGTGTAAATAAGGTAAGCCGCGTCCGACAAGGCAGGATAGCCAACTGTTGATGTGTTTTCGAATAACGGAGTTTCGGGCGACGAATGTTGCCCAGAAGATGCCATTAACGCTTGCCGATCCAACAAAGCAACAGGAAGCGCTTCCATGCGATCACGGGTGTTTTCATCAGTGATCACATGGGTTAAAGCGGCATCTTGTGTCATATAGTGCAAGCGCGATTGCGGGTAGTTTGGGTCCAACGGCACATAGGCCGCACCAGCTTTAAAGATCCCCAATAAAACCGCCGGTAAAAAACGATTACGGGTTACGCATACGCCAATTTTATCCTGACGCTGTACACCCGCTTGCTGCAATGCGCGAGCAAGATTATCCGACAAGCTTGCCACTTGACGATAGCGCAAAGTATTAATGCCCTCGTTGGTTTCATCGCTCACGGCAATAGCACTTGGATAGGCTTCAGCCGCCGCAACAAACCAAGGCAGAATGCCTACGGGTTGAGCGTTGTTGTCGACAAGCGAAGCATCCTCGACACAAACCGTCTCGCAGAGCGGGAGCATTTCACCTTGACCCATTGCTAACAACGCCGCTTCTTCTTCCTCTGAACATAAGCACACAGCGTCGATAGGTTGCTCAAAATTAACCAACATTTGCTGCAACAACGCTTGATAACTGCGGGCAAAGCCAACAATGGTTTCAGCGTCAAATAAATCGGTGGCGTATTCCCAACTCAAGCGCAAATCGTCACGAGTTTCGGTTACTGTTAACGTGATGTCGAACTTGCTAGTTTGGCTGGAAAGTGGGAATTCCGATACTTTTAAATCCGAGGTTTGCGCCTCCGCAGGCGGTGAATTTTGCACCACCAACATCACTTGAAATATCGGGTTGTAACGGCTGCTCCTGACTGGCGCGAGCCTTTCTACTACCAAATCGAAAGGTGCATCTTGATTCTCTAATCCTGCTAACAGTGCCTTTTTCGTTTTTAACGCCACCTCTTTTAACGTGTGACAATCCTCGATGTCCACACGCAATGCCAAGGTATTCACAAAAAAGCCAATCAATGACTCGGTTTGCGCTTGATGTCGACCACTCACAGGTGTGCCAATAACCACATCGGTGCTAGCCGAATACTTGGCGATCAGTAAGGTTAACGCTGCTTGCATCAGCATAAACAAGGTCAATTCGTGGCGCTGACATAGCTGCTGCAAACCTTGGGTCAAGCCTGCATCAAAACGCTGTTTGTAATCGTTACCCCAAAAGCGCATTTGCGCGGGACGCGGGTAATCGGTTGGCAAACCATGCAGCACGGACGCATTGTGTAGTTGCTGTTGCCAATAATCCAACTGCTTCATCATTGCTTGTGATGTGCTAAATTCTTGCTGCCACAAGGCGTAATCCGAATATTGGATAGGCAAAACACCAAGCGGATTAGCTGAGTTTTCTGCTTTCTCTGCCGCAGTTAAAGGAAGCTGTACGCGATATTGATAGCCCTGAATAAACTGCTCCAACAGCAAATTCACCGACCATGCATCGGACGCAATGTGATGCATCACCGCCATCAAAATATATTGTGGCGCTGAGTTTGGCGCTTTTTCAGATTGCGTTTTATTCGCAGCAGATAGCTCTATCACGCCGACTCGCAGCATTATCTCACGCGTGAGATCGAACGGTTGTGAGATGAAGTCACTCACCGCTTGCTGCACTTGCTTGCTGTTTACCGGACTATTTTGGGGTTGACTATCCCGCGATTGAGTATCGAGAAAGGGGAGTTCCAGCACTTGCCAATTAACCTTAAACTCTTGATTTTCAACAACTATCTGACAAGACTCTGCATCAATCTCGCGATACACACTACGTAAAACATGATGTCGTTCAACAATATCAGCAAAGGTTTGTGTAAGCGCGGCTTTGTTTAGCTCACCTTCCAGTAACACCACAAAAGGCATGTTGTATTGGGCGCTGTGCTTGTCCATTTCGTGCATCAACCACAAACGGCGTTGCCCAAATGACAACGGAACTGGCCCCGTTTCATGTTGCGCTTGAATATGGCGCTGCGCCGCCAGTGCTTGGGTATTATTGCCTATGAAAAAGGCAAGCAACTCCGCTTTTTGCGCTTTGAGTTGCGCGGCTAATTCTGCATCGATGCTGCCCGGCGGCGCTTTTACGCTTAACTTTTCCCCATCTAACTGAAACTTGATACCACTGGTTTCACAGCGTTGGAGTAATGCATCCAAACTCATAATTCAAATTCCTCAAGCGTGTCGTCGTTGATTGGCGTCTCGTCACTCATCAATAAATGTTGTGCGCGTTGTGCATCACTGCGTTTCGCCTCAAGCAAATTAGCCACTTGCAACAAGGTTGCTTGCTCAACAACGTCTTTCACGCTCAACTGCAAGGTAAATTGCTCGTTAAGCAGGGCCACAAAATGCGTTGCGGTTAACGAGTTTCCCCCCAATTCAAAGAAATTCGCCGCAAGGCTAAGCTGCTCAAGATGCAGCACTTTTTGACACAGATCCGCCACCGCCTGTTGTGTAGCGTTTTCTGGTTTAATCATCGGCACAGCAACTTGATTAAAATCCGGTACTGGCAAGGCATTACGGTCGATTTTTCCGTTGGCAGTCAACGGCCAACTTGGCAACGGCACATAAGCACTTGGCAGCATGTACGCGGGCAACTGCTGGAACAAATGTTGGCGAATTTCATCTATGACGCGGTTTTGTTGCTGCGTTAACAGGTAACACACAATGTAGGCTTCACCATCGCTGTGAGTAAGGACTAACACACTTGCGTCTTTTACTGCCGGATGCGCCGCCACTTGCGCTTCAATCTCACCTAACTCAATTCTGTGACCTCGAACTTTCACTTGATGATCAAGACGACCTAAATAATCCAGATTACCGTCTTTTCTGACGCGCACTAAATCGCCACTGGCATAAAAGCGATGCAGGTTAGCGCGTTCGTTTCCAGATTCCGAACCTAAATCTAGCTCAACAAAACGTGATTCAGTTAAATCGTTTTGCTGCCAATAGCCTTGCGCCAAACCTACTCCACCAATGAATAATTGACCCGAAACACCTACGGGTACAGCTTGGTATTGCTCATCCAGCACTAAATAACCGGTGTTCGCCAATGGGCCACCCAAGCTTAAGGTTTCACCGCTGTCGGCGTTAAAATCGACTGCTTTCAACAAGCAATAGATGGTGGCTTCGGTTGGCCCATAACCATTCCAAAATTCAGCACACTTGCCTTGCATGCCTTCTACCAAGCTAGTGGTTAGTGCTTCGCCACCAGACAACGCTTTTAAATCAGGCATACCTTGCCAATTTGCCAGTAGCAACATTTTGTATGTGGCTGGCGTGGCTTGCAGGGTATTAATTTGACTATTTTCGAGCTTCTGTTGCAGTGCAAAACCGTCTTTCACTTCATCTTCTGTGGCAATAACCACGCAGCCGCCTACACACAAAGGCGCGAGCATTTCTAGCAAGGCAATATCGAAGGTGAAGGTACTTACCGCTAACCAGCGACAATTTGAAGTAATGCCAAATTGTTGGATAAAGGAGGATAAGATTTCCGAAAGCGCGGTTGGCGAAACCATCACCCCTTTAGGTTGACCAGTGGAGCCAGAAGTAAACAAAATGTAAGCTGGGTTTTCGCTGTTTATGCTCATGTTTCGGGAAATGGCTGTTGAGTCGTGCTTCTCAGGCTCTACGCCAAGATCGAGGCAAACTTGAGCTTCTGCATTAGCTAACTTGTCTATCACCAATAATTCAGGCGTTGACTCAGCAGACAAGGTTGCTAGCACATCCAGCAGCGCGTCAGTACACAAAGCGTTGACGCTTAACACTGCTGAAACCGGCACTTGCGACAACACACTCTGGCAGCGCTCTAGAGGCTGTTTTGGATCTAACGGCACAAAGGTTGCCCCACAGTGCATTGCCGCCAACAAGGCAATCAACATGTGCGACTGTCGTGGCAGATACAAGGCAACAAAATGTCCATTACCAATACCTTTTGCCTGAAGCGCTGCACTTAACTGGCAAACTTGCTGCTGCAAATCTCGATAATGTAAACGTTGGTCGACCGCCTCCAGCGCCATGCGCTCGGGCTCATCCTGCATTTGCTGCATAATGCGGGCAATCAACGTTTGTTCACGCATGGTTTTTAGCGGCGCCTGTTGTTTGTTTGGTTCGGCGTCCAAGGCAGTAGCGTTATAGGTTTGAGCATACAAACTTGCAAGGGATTCACCCAACAGCGGAATTTGCCCAACAGGGGTGTTGGGTTGCTGTAAGCCAAAGGCAAGCACTCGCTCAAAACTTGCCATCATGCGTTCAATGCTCGACGCTTCGAATAACGCGGTGTTGAAATCCCACACAAGCTGAATTTCATCGCCCACTTCATAGGCATTGATTTGCAAATCGAACACGGATTCAATGTGTTGTGGCTCTAATAAATTCAACTGCAAATCAGGTAAATGAATCGCCGGACGCTCGTTGTTTTGCATGGCGAAGAGAATTTGATACAAGGGGTTATATTGGCGTGTTTTCACCACACCTAACTCGTCCAGCAACATTTCATAGGGCACCATTTGCCGCGAAAATCCATCCAAATGATGCTGACGACAGGTTTGCAAATACGCGACAAACGACTGTGTTGGTTCCACTTGATTACGCAGCACTAAGGTGTTTACAAATGCGCCGATGAGGGGTTCTAACTTGGCATCACTGCGCCCTGCTATTGGCGTGCCCATCACAATATCTTGGGTATTGCTCCAGCGGCACAACACTAGCGCCAGCGTGCTTTGCAGCAACATGAAGGGCGTTAAGTTATGCGCCAAGTTAAAGTCGCGAATTGGTTGTGTAAGCGATGTCGGCAAACACTGTATTAAACGTTGAGCGGCAAAGTGCTGTTGGTTGTCTCTGGGATGATCCAACGGTAAATCATGAAGATGCGGCGCACCATGAAGGAAGTGTTTCCATTCTTGCAATTGCTGCGCAAAAACCGGCCCTTGCATAAAATGTTGATAAGCATGAGCGTAATCCTGAAATTGCAGCGCGAGTGGCGGTAACACCGGTGTTTGATTGTTCACAAATGCGCCATACAGGACTTCTAGCTCTTTGGCTAACAAGGACACCGACCAACCATCGGAAGCAATATGATGTTGCGTAATCAACAAAATGCGATGTGAATCGGCAAGGATATATTCGCTTGCGCGCAGCAAACAGTCGTTCTCCAAGTCAAACGCCCGTGCAATATCTTGTTGGATCGTCGCCATAAGATTTTGCTCGCTAGCCACTTCCACTCGATACGGCAATACCCAATCATCACGCACTTGCAAACATACGCCGCCGTCTTGGTTGTGATAGGTGGTTCGCAGCACTTGGTGTCGTTCAATAATGTGCTCCAGCGCGGCTTTAAACGCCGCTTGATTGAAGTCACCTTTCGCATCAATAATCAAGGGCATGTGATAGGCCATGTGACCATCACCAAATTGACTAAACATCCATAATTTCTGCTGCATTGGCGTAAGTGCTTCAAGTGCTTCACCTGCACCAGAGGTTAATACTAAACTCTGTTCATTTATGGAATTAACGGTGGATTTAGTTGCCGACTTACCGAGGTTTCTCACCAGTTCTGCCACCGTTTTATGATCAAAAAGGCTACTCAACGACAAGGAATCAAAGCCATTTTCCCGTAACTTACTGAGCAAGCGCGTTGCCAGCAAGGAGTTACCGCCTAGCTCAAAAAAGTCGTCGTGAATACCTATTTGCTCTAGTTTGAACAGTTCGCACCAGAGTTCGGCAATGTGTGCTTCTATGTCGTTACGTGGCGCAACAAATGCCGTAACCAAATTCGGGCGAGGATGGCGGTTAGCCTTATGCGCCAAGTCATGTTTCGATTCACTTTGGTTAGAGGCGTTTTTATTTAGCGCATCAGCATTCTCAGCATCTTGGTTTGAACACTGCTCTTGACTTAAACCTATCTTTTGAGACAGCGCGCTTGGCTGATGCGAGCGCGTTTCAAAACGCACGCCGGAACCTAGCACCACATGCTCAAACGGATACGTAGGCAGTTCAACGCGCAAGCGGGTTTCCTGCTCACGATAGTGTTGCCAGTTGATGTTCAC
>NZ_JABEPE010000032.1 GCF_026788005.1 Alteromonas sp. a30 | reverse complement strand
AGGTCATGCAACTTTAGCAATGACTGAAAAGTATCTTAGATTTGCTCCTATGCGGCCTGAATCGGCTGCACAATTGAATCCCGTAGCACTAGACGGATTAAAAATTGCTGATTTAGTAGAACAACAAAAAAGAGTAGACGGAATTTAAAATTCGTGGGCATTTTGTGGGCAATATTAGACAAATAGATTAAAAAGTGAGCTTAGGAGATTTTTAGAGAAATTCTTTAAGTTATTGATTTTGATGAAGTTTTTAGCTTGGAAAGATGGTGCCCAGAGGCGGAATCGAACCACCGACACGGGGATTTTCAATCCCCTGCTCTACCGACTGAGCTATCTGGGCACTAGAAGTGCTGCATCGCAAGATTTTTACTATTTATTCGTTTGCTACGAGTATCTTGCGGTGCGGGGCGTATTAAACGAGGATTGCGCACTCAAGTCAACAATTTTTTTTGAAGTTCCGACACTTTGGCTATGAATTAAGCAAAGAAGGTGTTTTTCGTAACGGTATGCTGTTTTTTGAGGCAATAATCACCACAATCTTTTCTTTTTATAATCAACAATGAATTTACTTTTCGGGGGGCGTATAACCTTCAATTTCAGGCTCTTTCCTATCAAATAGATAAGCCTCCATCCTTTCTTCCAGAAATTTTCGGGCGTCTGGATCCATCATATTAAGCTTATGCTCGTTGATAAGCATGGTTTGACGTTTTTGCCACTCCGACCAAGCCTCTTTAGAAATGTTATCGTAGATGCGCTTGCCCAAATCACCGGGATAAATTTGAAATTCCAAACCTTCGGCTTCTTTGTCGTAAAACTGGCATTGAACCTTGCGTGACATGGCTTTTACTCTTTGTTTATTTAATTTTAGTGCAGTGTATTACAATTCAATAGATGAGCAAGTGTGGGTGGATTTAAAATAACACTTCAGCCGTCTCAAACCCATGGGAATGCAAAAACCATTTAAATGCAGCATTACTTTCATACGACTGAGTAAAATAAAAACGGTTATGCTGCTCCATAGGCGCTTCTTGTTCACTTATTTGCAGTTCTTTCTTCACAGTCGCTTGATTCTCCAAAACCCACATGAGCCTTTTGGCAACGGGCAATGAAGGTTCAATTATTTGTTGGTGGTCAGCAAAACACCTACGCAGTTCTGGCAATAAAAAAGCATAATGAGTACAACCAAGTAATATCACATCAGATGCCTTGATGTGCGCCAAGCTTTGTTCATCCTGCCCTAAGAAAGTAGCTTCAACCGCTTTCTGCTCCGCCTCTGTCCCATAAATTTTTGCTTCTGCAATATCGGCTAACCCAACACAACTCACTCGAAGAACGTCACAGTCTTTTGCAAACTTGGCAATCAAATCATTGATGTAAGCACTGCGAGCCGTATTATCAGTTGCCAATAATGTAAATTTACGATTTTGAGATACTTGCGCCGCAGTTTTTACAGCTGGGACTATCCCAACAAAGGGCGTCTCAAAAACTTGGCGTAACTTATCAATCATGAGAACCGTTGCGGTATTACAGCCAATCACAACGGCATCAAGGTGCTGATTCTGTTGAACGGTTCGAATAAGCGTTTCAAGACGGGAAAGAATTAATTCCGGGGGCAAGTTTCCATAAGGAAAGTAGGCATTATCAGCAATGTAAATAGTAGATATTTTGTCGGTGAGGGCCCGAATTTGCTTAACAATGGATATCCCTCCTATGCCCGAATCAATGACGAGTACAGTAGCAAAATATGGCAACACCATCACAACAACGCCTAATCTTAAATTTAAAATTGAATACGCTTCAAAACGCACCCCGAGACTGCGACAATTATACGTAAGCGTAAGATTAAACGCGAACTAGAAAACAATGACATGTCTGAGGTAGTCAAGCTCTTGTGCTGTCATCAAAGCATCGTTTACATCACTTAATGAGATAAGACTATCAATCATTGGTTTAACGGTTACATGGCCAGATTCATACAGGGAAATAAAGCTTTGCATATCAGAACGACCCTGTATACCGCCAAAAACACTGCTTTTTATGCAACGTCCACCACTAATTCTGGGTAGTGACCATGAAGGCGGTGAAAGAGGTTGATGAGTATCAACCAAAACAGTTTGTCCCCAACCTTCATGGGAGCTTTCAATCGCAAATAGCGCAAACTCTTGGGTACCGGTACATTCAAACGCAATATCCACACCGCCTTTAGAAAGTTCTCTAATGTGTTTTAGTAACACGCCATCTAGCGCTGAAGGATCGAGCGCAACAGTAGCACCCAATTCAAGTGCCATTTCCCGTCGTTTACGAGAAGCATCAACGACAATAATTTCTCTTACGTGCTCTAAGCTAGCGCCTTGAACAACACCTAATCCGGTAGGGTTCGCGCCAAATACGGCAATCTTATCTGGTGAATGCAAATTGATCTCTGTGCACACGGCGCCAATGCCACTAACAACGGGCCCACAATAGAGCGCTAGCTCCTCAGCGGAAACCTTAGATGAAACACTAACTAACGAAATCTCTGGCATTGCAATATAAGTCGCAAAGCCAGCAATTCCCATGTAGGAAAATATGGATTGGTCTCTTGCAATGAGTCTTGGCGGATAATCAGGTATGAATTCTTGGCTACGTGTAACGCGTAATGCTGCACATAAATTTGTTTTATCAGACAAGCAAGCGCTGCATTGGTTACATTGCGGGATACTTAATGGAATGACCGTGTCTCCCACTGACACTGACTTTACATCTTTACCCACTTTTACCGCCGTGCCAACGGCCTCATGTCCGGGGATGAGTGGATAAGTATTGCGTTTTTGCCCTTGTGACACTTGTAATGCATCAAATGGACTAACTGAACACGCTTGTACTTTTATTAGCACCTGATTGTCCAGAATATCCTCTAGTTGAACTTCGGAAACTTCTAGACGTTCCCCTCGTTCCCAACAAACTGCTGCTTGGATTTCCAACATTGTCTTTTTTCGACAGGACTCTCTCAGTTTATGAAACATGGCCCAATCTCCCTCCGCTGCGACAAGTCTTGTCTACTTCATGTATTGAGAAACAGAACAACTAGGCAAAATTATTGCCTTATTTACATATAATTCAATGTTAAAATTTTCCTCATCCCGCTCTTAAAATTGACAACTTACCGAGAAAAAGGGGAATTTTAAAACCCAGATGGAAAATTTAATTCACAGCCGATTAATTGACCAAAAAGAGAATAAACTATTCCTCGTGAAGCCGCTATCAATTCTGCCCAATTTGCTTTTTCAGGAGGTTAACCATGCACCAATTTTAAGGGGAAAAGGGTAAATAAAAGAATCCCATTAACGCATACAGTTACATTTGATAAATGCAGTTTATTTACCAAATCATTGCTTCTTAAAATGAGCATGTGAGGAATTTAGATAGTTACATATATATGAAAGAATGCATTGGCAATAAATCACCCTAAAATGATAGTACTGCCGATGAATCAGACAATGTTATTCGAGGGGGGTGACGCAACGGATCCCATTTGAGCCATATAAATCAGGATTACCAGTAATCGGCTTTGCAAAACGATTAGAAACGCGTTGTGCCCACTGTTTTTCATCCCATGAGCCACCTTTAATGACTTTCTTAGCGCCTTTTTGTGGCCCTTTAATATCACCTTTTGCATAGATATTCTGGTAAGCCGTTTCATCATACCAGTTCATCACCCACTCGCTGGTGCCTCCAACCATGTCATAAAGGCCCCACGCATTAGGTGCAAAACTATTTCTCGGCCAAGTGAGGTCACGCCAACACCCATCGGTTTCCGTATCAGGTTTATTTCCTGTGCCGGGATCATAGACTGCGGTCTTGCAAGTAGCCGGCTCGTATCCCCAAGGGTATGGCGCGGTTGACCCGGCCCTTGCCGCTTTTTCCCACTCGGCTTCATAGGCCAAACGTCCACCTTTCCATTGACAATAATCAAGCGCATTACGCCAGTTAATGCAATTTTGTGGATAATCATCACGCCCCGGCGCGTCATAATTGCAATAGTGGGTTCGTAAGTAATCAAATGGCTTACCGCACTTCCCAGCTTCTACACAGGCTCGATATTCAGCGACGGATACTTCCTGCACATCAATTTTAAAGGCGGGGACATACACTCTCACGCCACCTTTTGGGCCTTCATCTGTGTCACATTCAGTATCATTTTTGGAACAGCCCATAACAAATTCACCAGCAGGAACGAACACTTGCTCCGCCGCTAATGCACTAAATCCGATAAAAACCAAAGGTAGATATTTCATGAGTTGATCATAGCTCTGCTAATTGTGATAAAAGTTTTATTGCTGGGGCTGATAAACCAAGTTCTGGCAATGATTTCACATTTATCCACCCTGCTTCATTTTCTCCCACATGACCGAGTGGCTTTTGCTTTAATTGCAATAACTGGGGATGAATGTCTAAGTGAAAATGACTAAAAGTATGTCTGAACTCAGGCAAAGGCTGAGTCGTGCATTCACCGATTCCAATTTGATGCTTAAATGCATCCAGTTCAGATAGCGCACCAATTTCATAGAAACTCCACAGCCCGCCCCAAATGCCACTAGGGGGTCGCTTGTACATCAAGACTTCATTTTGCCAAATGGGTAACAACATCAAGGTGATTTTGACTGGCACCGCTTTTTTCGGCTTTTTCCCTGGAAAATCCGCTTGTCGAGAATTTGCATTGGCGAAACAATGATCCGACAAAGGACAGCGCTCACACTGTGGTTTGCTGCGTGAACATAATGTTGCCCCCATATCCATCATTGCTTGGTTGTAGTCCGCTACACGATGTTCTGGCGTGTTGCTTTCCGCATGTTCCCAGAGCATTGATTCAACATTCTTGTTTCCCGGCCAACCTTCCACACCATAAAAACGCGCTAATACTCGTTTAACATTGCCATCTAGAATTGCGTGAGGTTGCCCTAAAGAAAGCGACAGCACCGCACCCGCAGTTGAACGACCAATTCCGGGCAACGCAATCACATGTTCAATATCAGTTGGAAATAATCCTTCAAATTCATCCACAATTTTTTGCGCCGCTTTATGTAAATTTCTCGCCCTTGCGTAGTAACCTAAGCCTGTCCAATGATGCAGCACATCATCCACAGGGGCTTGCGCTAAACTGTGAACATTCGGAAAACGTTGCATAAATTTTAAATAGTAAGGAATAACAGTGGTTACTTGAGTTTGTTGCAGCATAATCTCCGATACCCAAACGGAATAAGGTGTTTTATTTAGCTGCCATGGCAAATCTTTTCGACCATGTTGATCGAACCAGTTCAAAATATTTTCGGAAAAAGAAAATCGGGAAGACACTTCTTGCACACTCGCTACGTCGTTTGGGCGCCAGTGTAATGAAGACTGAAGGACAAACCAAGCTTGAGATATTTCAGATTAG
Source organism: Alteromonas sp. a30 (assembly GCF_026788005.1). GTDB lineage: Bacteria > Pseudomonadota > Gammaproteobacteria > Enterobacterales > Alteromonadaceae > Paraneptunicella. The sequence goes on along the minus strand of NZ_JABEPE010000032.1, from coordinate 13,723 downwards.
CTGGATAATACCGCAGCATTTTGTCGAGGTTAATTTAAGGCGAGGAATCAGTGGGTAGGTACAAATCACAAGAAGAAGCAGAAGCCGCAGGCATACACATTCGTAAAGTACAGAGTTTTATTTTACGAGAAGGCCGTTTAACGAAAGGTCAAGCCGCAGCTATTGAGTCATTTTGGTCTTCTCTAGGCATCGATTACCAAGCATCTCCTTTTGACATCGATACATTGTTTCCAAAAGCCCAACCGATAGTGATTGAAATTGGCTTCGGTATGGGACAAAGCCTTATTGAAATGGCACAAAACGCGCCTGAACTCAATTTTATTGGCATTGAAGTTCACAAACCCGGCGTTGGCGCTTGCATTTCTGAAGCGCACAATCACAATTTAACCAATTTAAAAGTCATGGAACATGATGCAGTGGAAGCACTTAAAAACTGCATTCCTGATAATTCCTTGCATCGTGTACAGTTGTATTTCCCCGATCCATGGCATAAAAAGCGCCATCATAAAAGACGTATCGTCCAACCCGAATTCGCCGAATTGGTACGTCAGAAGCTTGCTCAAGGTGGGATATTCCACATGGCAACTGACTGGGAAAATTACGCAGAGCAAATGTTAGAAGTAATGCTTGAAGCTCCGGGCTACAAAAACTGCTCTGAAAACAACACCTATGTAGCACGTCCTGATTTTCGTCCAATGACCAAGTTTGAAAAACGCGGTGAAAAACTTGGGCATGGTGTATGGGACCTTATTTTCGAGAAAGAATAAGTATTCCTACATAACATTATTATCAATTTTTTGCTCCCTCGCGGGTAAATACCACTTACACTTTTTGAAGGACGACAACAATGCTCAGCGCTGAAAGCGAAGTTTTGCTACGAAATCAAGAATACTTTGACACTGGAAAGTGGCTTGTCATTAACGCAGCAGATGCTGAGATATTTTCCTATTTTCCCTCAGAGGTTGTCGGCCTTCATCAGCTCTATTCAAACTACTTATTAATAGAAAATTGTTCCAAAGGGCAACATTATTACGGGGCTTTGCTTCCAAAATCAGAGCAATTCGATGGCATTATTATTTATTGGCCAAAATCTAAGCAGCAAGGTGTTATGTTATGCCATTATGCTTCATCAATGCTATCAGATAGTGGGCACTTACTAATAGTGGGCGATAACAAATGCGGCGTTAAGAGCGCAGCTAAAGCGTTGAAGAAAATTCCACTGGAAATGAACAAAATTGACAGCGCGAGACATTGCACTTTGCTCGGAACCTTAGTGGATGAAGATCAAGAACGAGATAAATTCGACATCCAGAAGTATGTAAGCACCTACAAACTTGATTTTGAGTCTCTGGCGTTGACCATGAATACATTACCCGGTGCATTCAGTAGCGATGCCCTTGATCCGGGCTCTGAGTTACTCTTATCAACACTTGGCGACATCTCTTCAGATATAAAATCCACGAAAGTGCTTGATTTTGCATGTGGGAATGGTGTGATTGGTTTGTCTATTGCTTCTAGGTTTACCAACGCACATGTCATTATGTCAGACATCAATGCATTGAGCTTATTGTGTATTGAAGCAAACATTGCTCAAAACAAAATTGATAAAAAACGCATAGAAATTTTGACGAGTGATGGTCTAGACTCAATTGAAGGGCAGTTTGATGTCATCGTCAGTAACCCACCATTTCACAGTGGAACAAAGACTGATTATTCTATTACTGAACGTTTTTTGCGTGATGCAAAGCAGCATTTGTGTCCCAAAGGTAAGCTCCGAATTGTAGCAAATCGATTCCTTAAATACCCGGATCAGCTTATGCGAGTGTTCGGAAATGTTGAAATAATCGAGCAAAACTCAAAATTCACCGTTTATCAAAGCATACAGTCATAATAAATCAGTCTAAAAAGCACACGTTTAAATGGGAACAGAGGCTTGACGAGACGCTGCCCAGCAGTGATAACATTTTTCTCTAACCCAATTTCGAAGGATGCTTTATGTCTCGTAATCTAGGGGTAATCTTAGCGGGCGGAGCGGGCACTCGCCTTTTCCCTTTAACCCAAACGAGAACCAAACCTGCCGTTCCCTTTGCCGGAGGCTTAAGGCTTATTGACTTTGTGCTCAATAATTTCGTCAATTCGGACCTTTTGAAGATTTACGTTTTAACCCAATTCAAATCTCAATCATTAAATATCCATCTGAGACAGGCATGGTACTTATCTGGACTAACCGGTAATTTTATCGATGCCATTCCCGCTCAAATGAGAATGGGTAAGCGTTGGTATGAAGGCACCGCTGATGCGATTTACCAAAATATCCGCTTTTTACAAATCCATGAACCGGATAATATTTGCATCTTTGGTAGTGACCACATTTATAAAATAGATGTTCGCCAAGTGATTAATTTCCATGAAAAATGTAATGCAGCGTTAACTGTTTGTGGCATTCCTGTCCCCGTTGAAGAGGCCGCTAATCGTTTTGGTGTGATTGAAGTTGACGAGAACTTTAAAATGGTAGGTTTTGAAGAAAAACCCGCTCGCCCCAAAACGATCCCCAATCAACCAGATAAAGCACTGGTATCAATGGGAAATTATGTTTTTCAAAGTAATCCTCTGTTTGCATATCTTGACCAAGACGCTGAAGACAAGCTGTCCTCCCACGATTTTGGGCACGATATCATCCCTAAAATGCTAAGCGATGGCTTGCCTGTTTATGTTTACGACTTCAACACAAATACAATTCCGGGAGAATCTGAAAGTGCGAATCAGGGATACTGGCGCGATGTAGGAACAATTTATTCGTTTTGGGAAGCGAATATGGATTTGCTGGAGCATGAACCTGAATTCGATCTATATAACTCCAAATGGCCGTTAAGAAGCTATCATCCACCTGTGCCGTCAGCCAATATAAAAGCGGATGAAGAAGGCAATCATTGCACTATTATTAACTCAATGATCGCCTCGGGAAGCGAAATTGTGGGAGCACATGTGGAAAAATCCGTTCTAGGTTTTAAAGTCGAAGTGGAAAAAAACTCCCGATTGAGAGAAAGTATCATTCTTGGCTCGTGCAAAATCGGGGAAAATTGCACTCTCAATAGAGTTATTGCAGATAAAGGAGTTAGAATTGCACCCAACACCCAAATAGGTATAGATTTGGAGTTGGACAAATCGCGAGGCTTAACCGTATCTGATGAAGGTATCGTAGTCATACCCAAAAGCATGGAGATCGGATTTTAGTGAAGATTCTGTTTGTAGTTTCAGAAGTCGAAGGGCTAGTTAAAACAGGAGGACTAGCCGATGTTGGTAGAGCATTACCACAAGAGTTGGTCCGTATGGGATACGACGTTAGAGTCGTTGTGCCCTATTACCGCCAAATTGCTCGGCAAACTACCTCAATCAAAGTGATTGAAAATGTAGAGATGTCAATTCATGATCGCTCCTACAATTTTTCTGTGCATCAACTAAATGTTGAAGGCATGACCGTATATGCCATTGACTTCCCCATGTTCTTTGATCGAGAAGGCATATACAGCGATAGTTACCATGCATACCCTGATAACGCTGAACGTTATGCCTTTTTTTCAATGGCAGCACTTCGCGCCTCCCAAGCGATGGACTTTCAACCCAATGTTGTCCATTGCAATGATTGGCACACAGCGCTCACGCCCTTTTTCATCAAACGCGACCAAACAGGCTACTTCAAAGATACGAAGTCCTTATTAACCATTCACAACGGCGCCTATCAATGCCAACAAGACTTTGTTTTTATTCCCTTTCTCCATCCTTTTGATGAAATTAGTCGCCGCCGAGACTCTCAAGGTGCCGTTAACTTTTTGAAGCTGGGTATAGAATATGCGGACAAAATTAATGCCGTTAGTCCAAACTACGCACGAGAATTATTAACGCCAATGGGTTCTCACAATTTGTTTGATGACTTCAAAGCAAGAGAATACGACATGAGTGGTATTCTAAACGGCTGTGACTATGACATGTGGGACCCTGCAACCGATCCTTACATCAAAGAAAACTACACAATTAAGACGCTTGAGAATAAGCAAAAGTGCAAAGAAGCGCTTCAAGAAGAAATGAAACTAAAAGTCGACAGCAAAATTCCCATGCTCGGTATTGTCTGTCGGTTAACGGAGCAAAAAGGCTTCGGTTATCTCGTTCCTGCTATTTGGGGACTTATGCAACATAACGTTCATCTTGTTGTAGTTGGCAACGGGGATCCATCTATTGCTGACTCCCTCAATCATTGCGTGGAGCAACATCCCGATAAGTTAGTCTTTATTGATGGATTTACAGAAAAGCTTGCACATAAAGTCGAAGCCGGCTGCGACTTCTTCCTTATGCCATCATTATTCGAGCCCTGCGGCCTAAATCAAATGTACTCATTGGCCTACGCCACCATCCCTATTGTTAGAGGTGTCGGAGGATTAAAAGATACAGTCATTGATAGAAACGATAATCCCTATATTTCCACAGGCTTCGTGTTTGAGTTGCCAGATAGTACAGCCCTATTAAGTTGTATTCAGCGAGCACTGTTATTCTATTACGAAAGCCCTCCGGGGTTTCAGGAAATGCGCCGCCGAGCAATGCAAACAAAATTTACTTGGCGTGAGTCTGCGAACAACTACATTATGCTATATGAAGAAATGATAGATGCTTTTTAAAAGCCGACAATCTGTTTCAGTATTAATGCAAAAACAAAGATGAAATCACTCATTTAATTATGAATTCAATCTTTTATTACTATTATTCTTGTTCTATTGTTCGTTGTCTTTCATTATATGGCCTAGTGTATTTCAATCTTTTTTGACTAGGTAAACTCTAAATTCATGCCATCCCATAACCGTTTTTTCTCTATCAAACGCATGTTCATATGGACAGTTATGGGAGTAACATCTTTAGCACTGCTTGTTACATCCGTTATTTTCACCTACTCAATACTGCAAAATGATGAAAAACAGCTGAAAGAAGAAGCTGCAACCCTAGCTGAAATGCTCAGTCGAATATCCGCAGAACAAGTACACAAGGAAGATGGCGTCACCTTGAACAATATGATTCAGATACTTGAAGCTGCTCACCTTGTTACCAACGCTCACGTTTATAAAATTGAAGAAAACGGCGAATTAAGTTTTTTTGCAAGTTACAACCGAACGGGCCGTGCTCCTGTTTCTGCCATGTTTACTCGCGTGGACGAACTCAAACAACCCATCCTCAAAAACGGCATCTGGGAAATCATTAACCCTGTAATATGGAACAGCGAGACTATCGGTTATACCTACTTACGCGCAACGACTCAATCGTTGGAAAACTCTACTTTTGAGATTTCGCTTGGTTCTGCGATAGTTGTGCTTATTGTGCTGCTGTTGAGCTTCGTTTTAACGCTGAGGTTACAGCGTCCATTAACAGAGCCAATTCACAATCTCATTAACCTTGTTCACATTGTTGCCCAGAAAAAGGACTATTCCCAACGAGCTGAAAAAACCAGTATTCGAGAACTTGATGTGCTCGCACGCGCTTTTAATACTATGTTAGAGCGAATTCAAGCTCACAACCAAAAACAAAAAGACGCGGAGACAGAGTATCGGAATCTAGCGGCAACACTTGAGGAAACGGTAAACCAACGTACTCTCGCATTAAAGGAAGCTAACCAAGAACTCATCCAAACGTTAGAAAAGCTACACCAATTTCAACGTCAAATGGTGGAAAACGAAAAAATGGCATCCCTTGGCGATATGGTTGCCGGAGTTGCGCATGAAGTAAACACTCCTATCGGGTTAGGCGTTACTGCGTCCACTATGATGTTAGATAGACTGCAAAATATTAAAGATGACTTTGAAAATAAGGTACTCAAAGCGAGCAGCTTAGAAAAGTTCATTGTTGAAGGTGAGGAAAACCTCAATATTATTTACCGTAACCTGAATCGAGCAGCAGAGCTTATATCTAGCTTCAAACAAGTCGCAGTCGATCAATCCTCGGAAAGTGCAAGAAAGTTCAAGTTCATCAAGTTATTGGATGAAGTATTGCTGTCCTTACGCCCACGATTACGCTCTTTAGCACACAAAATTGATATTGATTGCGACCCTACTTTGTGCATTGAATCAAAAGCAGGCCCTATCAATCAGGTGCTAATTAATTTAATTATGAACTCCGTTATCCACGGATTTGAAAACAAGGAAGAGGGTCATATTCGAATTGCTGTGCGGTTAATTGAGGATAGCCAGCTACAAATTATGTATTCAGATGATGGCGTGGGTATACCTGAACATATTCAAACACGCATTTTCGATCCGTTTGTAACAACCAAGCGAGGCCAAGGGGGAAGTGGGTTGGGAATGCACTTAGTGTACAACCTTGTCACACAAGCATTAAATGGCTCAATCACGCTTGATACAAAGGAAGGCAAAGGTGTCAACTTTACTATCACTTTTCCAATTGAAGTCCTACATTAATTAATCTAGTTGAAGCTTCATATTAGTTAAATAAATTAGATCCTTTTTAACTAAAGTCGCTACAATTGTTACGCAAGTAAATAATCAATTAGTTTTATGTCTTGAATTTTTACTATATTTCCGCATATCTTCTTATTAGTGCCAAACCGTTTAAGTATTTAATGTAAATGGCTAATTAGGTGCATGAAGTAAAAGCTGGTCAGAGGGAGAAAATGAGTGTCTTTCCTACCCATGCAAAGCTTAGTTAATTTGAATTCGATAATAGTTAGGCACTCAGTAACATAACGAGAATAAGGTGAGTAAGATGCAAACACCAAGTGTGCTTATTGTGGAAGACGAAGTTGTTACTAGAACAACTTTGCGCAGCCTCTTTGAGGCTGAAGGTTACACAGTGCATGAAGCTGAAAATGGCGAAGAAATGCACGATATTTTTGAGGCTCACAATATCAATCTCGTTATCATGGACATAAACCTGCCAGGCAAAAATGGTCTGATTCTCGCGAGAGAAGTACGAGATAAAAAAAGTGTGGGACTCATTTTCCTAACAGGACGCGACAATGATGTTGATCGTATATTAGGTTTAGAAATCGGCGCTGACGATTATCTCACTAAACCATTTAACCCACGAGAACTCACTATCCGCGCAAGGAATTTGTTATCTCGCACAAGCAATAGTGCAGGAGATGAAGACTTACCAAGCAAGGTGAATTTCAATGGTTGGGTACTGGATGGCGATAGCCGCAGCCTAATTTCCCCATCGAATACTGAATTCCGTTTACCCAGAAGTGAGTTTAGGGCATTACATTTGTTTTTAAGTAATCCCGGAAAGATCTTAACAAGGGAACAATTAATTCAAGAAATGACAGGGAGAGAGCTACGTTCAAACGATAGAACAGTGGATGTGACTATCCGTCGTATTCGTAAACATTTTGAATCACATCCATCTGGTCAAGATTTGATCGTCACCATCCATGGTGAGGGTTATCGTTTCTGCGGTTCTGTTGACTAGCACTCATTAGTGAAATCCTTTCTTTCGGAGCTTCAAAATACTTTATTGAAGCTCCTTTTCCTTTGTTAATTTGCAGCAGTTATTAATTACCTGCAATTGCCATTTTTTCTAGCAAGATTGCACCAGTTTGAATGCTACTACGAAGCTCCTTATCCGCACCAACAGCAATAATATTCTCCAACATATCCTTTAAGTTACCTGCAATAGTCACTTCATGAACAGGATACTGAATTTCGCCATTTTCCACCCAAAAACCACTGGCGCCGCGAGAGTAGTCTCCAGTAACCAAGTTTACGCCGTGCCCCATCAATTCAGTCACGTATAAACCTGTGCCCATTTTTTGGAGCAATTCTTTCTCAGACTCACCGGTATCGGAAATCAACCAATTGTGGATACCACCGGCATGACCATTGGTTTTCAGTCCCATACGTCTTGCGGAATAGCTTGCTAGCAAGTAGTGATTAAGGACGCCATCTGTAACAATATCCATGTCGTAAGTTTCCACACCTTCGTTGTCGAAGGCGCTACTGGCTAGACCCTTTTTGATATGAGGACGTTCGTAAATATTGAACCAATTTGGCAAAATTTGAGTGTTAATGCTATCCACTAGGAAAGAAGACTTACGATACAGGCTCCCTCCGCTAATCGCTCCCACCATGTGCCCAAGAAAACTGGAAGCCAGCTCTTTATGAATAAGAACTGGAACATTCATGGTATCGAGTTTTCTAGCGCCTAAACGAGCCAATGTATTACATGCTGCGTCTAATCCAACCGATTTCGGCTGAGCTAAATCGCTAAACTCCCGACCAACGGTATAAGCATAATCTCGTTGCATATCGCCATCTTGCTCACCAATCATGACACAAGTTAGGCCATATCGGCTGCTCGGATACCCAAAGTTCACTCCATGAGTATTACCGTATACCCTTGCCCCTAAATTTGCGTTAAAAGAACAGCCATCAGACTGCTTAATTCTTTTATCAGACGATAAAGCCTCACCTTCAGCGTCAGCACACATTTTTAGACCTTGCTCGGTATCTAACGCCTGAGGGTAGTAAAGCTCAAGATCGATGGGGTTTTGTACCATTAGCTCCGCTTCTGCCAAGCCTGAATACTTATCTTCTGAAGTGTGTTTTGCAATTTGAATGGCCTTTTCGACGGTTAGTTCTAACGCTTCTTTGCTTAGATCCGCCGTTGAGGCAGAGCCTTTTCTGGCGCCTACATACACGCTAATGCCTAACCCACCATCATTATTAAACTCTATGGTTTCGACTTCTTGCATACGCGTACTTACCGAAATGCCCTGTACTTTACTCATGCTTGCTTCCGCTTGAGTTGCACCTTTTTGTGTTGCTAATGCCAATACATCAGCCACAATACTTTGGATTTCTGGTATTTCTTTGTCCGCTTGCATAAATCTATGTTCCCCACTATTCAATAAGGCTATCGCTATGGTTTACAATCTTAACATTAAAAAACGACAGTGGATGCCTAATTACCATGAATGCTGAAGAAGATTACGGCGATGAACACGTAAGCAAAACGCAGATTAAACAAGAAGCTCAGGAAATTAAAAAACTCGGTGAAAAGTTGGTCAACCTCGGGGATGCAGCGCTTGCTAAAATTCCATTAGATGATGAAGTAAGGACAGCAGTTGAACTTGCTAGAAATATCAATAAGAAAAAGAACGGCTATAGACGCCAACTCCAATTTATCGGAAAGCTCCTACGTAAGCGCGATCTAACTGAAATTGAAGAAGGACTGTTGAAGCTGCAAATGCATCATCAACAAAATACAGCTCAATTCCATGAACTTGAGCTGCTTCGCGATAAGCTCATTGCAGAAGGTGACAAAGCCATCCAAGAAACACTAGAAACCTACCCGGGGCTTGAACGGCAGAAACTACGCCAATTGCTACGCCAAATCGAAAAAGAAAAACAGCAAGAAAAACCCCCTGCGGCAGCAAGGGAATTGTTTCAGTATTTGAAATCGGAAACGCAGAAAGATCAATAGTTAGTCTGAAAAACACCTACCATTTATCTAAGGAAACAGTATGAACAAACAGTTAGTCATGTGTTTTGCGTTGTTGGGCAGCATGACCCTAATGAGTTGCGGCGGCGGTAGTTCAGGAGCCAACGGAGAGGACCCATTCAACGAAAGCGAAACCCCAGTTGAAGCATTAACGCTTGATGTACTCAACGCACAATGTAATGCGGTGGCTTCGAATAGTTTCACTACCGACGACACAATTTGTGTTCGAGCCAGATTAACTCGCGATGGCGTCGCAGCCAATAACGAAGTGGTATCTTTCACAACTAACGCGCAACTAGGTGAACTCTCTAGCGCAACAGCACTGACTAACACAAGTGGAATCGCGGAAATTAGCATTACCAATCCCGAAACCAACATTGGAGCGGCCAGCTTAACGGCGACTTTTAACGATTTAACGGAATCTCAGGGTTATGAATACCTAGCTTCTCCAATTGATGTTGTCCCTGCCCCGCAAATCAACATCACCATGCTGCAAGATGACACAGCAGTGAATCGCTTTACAGCAACGGAATCGGTTCTCGTACAAGCTCACGTGCAAACTATCGACAATGCACCGATTGCCAACTCTATCGTGAATTTTTCCGTGTCTGGCGGCGCACTTTCGCTGAGTCCTTCAACGGCGCTCACCTCTGAGGCAGGACTCGCTACTATTGTTCTTAACTCCACTGATGCAGACCAAGGCGCATTTACCATCCAAGCCAATGTAACGGTGAACGGTGTAAGTGTTAGCGATGCATATAATTTTGAAATACAAGCAACCGATACGGTGATTGATGACGGCGAAATTCGCATAGGATACTTTGATAATGACGGCACATTTATAGAAGGCATCGTCGGTTCATCCATAGAAAATGCACAAGGCGATGTAGAAATTAGCGCGGGTGCTACCGTAGGATTCTCGGTTGCGTTAGTGAACAGTACAGGGCAACGAGTATTAACACCAACACCTATAACATTTTCATCCAATTGTGTTGCTAGCAATCAGGCTACCTTGGATGAAGTAGTGACCACAATCAATGGGCAAGCTTCAACCACTTTTGAAGACATTAACTGCGCTGGCAGTACCGGCAATTCAGATCAAATTATCGCCTCAGCCACCATCAACGGGCAAACACAAACTATTTCTAGAGCATTTACCATCCAACCTGAAGCGATTGGTTCCATTTCGTTTATCTCTGCAACGCCCGACGAGATCGTACTGCAAGGCACAGGAGGTCAAAACTCAGCGTCTATTTCTACGCTTACCTTCCAAGTTAATGGCGAGTTAGGCAACCCTCTTTCTCAGCAAGAAGTCGATTTTTCATTAAACACAACCGTGGGTGGACTCACACTTGAACCAGCTTCTGGTTTAACTAATTCAGAAGGGCAAGTGAGTACCCGAGTTAGTGCGGGTAGTGTTCCCACCTCCATTCGAGTAACAGCGGAAGTGAATGCAACATCCGGGGTGCCTATTCGCACGCAGTCAGACCTTTTATCTGTTAATACCGGATTGCCAGACCAAAATAGCTTTAGCTTATCAAGCAACATTCGCAACCCCGAGACCTTCGACGAAGATGGTGTGGAAGTAGTCATCACAGCGCGACTCGCCGACACCTTCAACAATCCCGTTCCTAATGGCACAACCGTAAGTTTTACAACCGAAGGCGGTTCAATTCAGCCTAGCTGTATTACAGGTGCAGACGCCGCTGGAAATATCCTTCCCAATCAACCCAATACCGGAACCTGCTCCGTTATTTGGACAAGTGCAAACCCGCGACCCGCAGATCACCGAGTGACTATTTTAGCGACCGCGATTGGTCACGAAACCTTGGTGGATAGCAACGGCAATAATGCCTACGACGATGCTGATGGCTTACCGATTATCGACTTTACTGATAGTGGCTTTGGCGTAAGCCTACCCGATCGTCCCGGTTTTGTGGATCACTCAGAAGCTTGGCGTGACGATAACGAAAATGGCATTCGGGATGACAATGAAATCTTCATCGACTACAACAACGACCAAAGCTTCAACATGCCTGATGGGTTATTTAATGGCCCACAGTGCCAGTCCTCTTCATTGTGTGGCGAAGGGCAAGCGGCGTCACTTCATGTCAGAAAATCATTAGTGCTAATTATGTCGAGCACAGATGCCTTGTATCGTATTTATAATGGTGATGTCAGAAACATTAATAATGTGGTTTTCACCAATGACCCAAATGTTAATGCGACCAATTCACTCAGTTTGAACCCAGGTGAGAGCACTGATTTGTCGATCTTGTATTACGACTCAGCCAACCAAGTGTTACCAGCAGGTACGCAACTTGTTTTAACCGACAACCAAGGAAACATTCTGCGTGTACTTGATCAAGTTAATGATTCGATTCGTTCTGATTTAAGTGGCTTACCGGGTAGTTTCACTGAACTCAACAACTTTACAAATGATGGCACTAACCCTGGTGGCGAACAAAACGCAGCTTATACAATCATTACGCCATCTGGCGCACGACACCTTGTGCAATTTACCATTACGAATAACTAATCATCATTAGCCCTCATAGCACCACGCTTTGAGGGCTATTGCCTAAACCATTCGTAAAACAACAGATGTGCTTCGTTGGAGGGTTACCACCTAAGGAGCTCCGTAGATTTTGAAAGTTATATTGAGAATTAAAGAAATGAAAGGTTAATTTTTAAGCAGCAATCTAATAAAGAAAAGAAGAAAAAACGTCCCTCCTAAAAAAACCAAATATTTAAATGAAAAAAATTTAGGGAGTGCGAGAGCCCTCTTCTCTAACTTTTCACTTCCAATTTTACGTAAATAAGCTAAATAAAGCCAAAATATAGAAGTAATCAAAATTAAAGTCGTAACTAGCATAGCCAAATTCTCTTTATTTATTTTCATCTATTTCCCCGTATACGGTTTTAGGGGCATCAATAGTTTCAATTAATTCTACTGACTTTTTGTCAGCCCCTCAGCAACCTTTGCAACCGCTTTAATTGATGATTCTGGTAAGAATTCAAGAAATGACAGGCTGATTTTTAAGCAAAAACCTAAAAACCAACCTTGAGAAATATTACCCGTTATCTTTTGGACGTTTGGACGGGGCAACAACAGTATCTATCCAGCAATACTTGTTTTGTGATAACTCTAAAACACGTTGAATTGAATCAATTTTGAAATGATTACCACTCCTTCGGATAACTCCAACAATTGAGACATTTCTTTCATAGCAACTAACAGTCATGCTAGCATCTTGGCTTGCATCATTAACAGGAATAGAAGAAGGTATATCATTCATTCTAGCAAAATCCTCATTAACAAATAGAGCTGTATCCACTGCAATATCTAAATACCCCTTCACTCTCACTGTTTTATTTTCATATTTTTCAGGCTCCACAATTAACCTGAAGATGGACACATCCTGAACAGAAAAAGCAACCATGGGTAAAAGTGATAACGACACGCATAAAATAAACTTAATCATTGGTAACTCCGATAATCATATTTAACAGGTTCTCTATTTCCCTCAAAAATAAAAATATTTGTTTTTACTCCCCCAACAAAAACAGGAGCGTTAAGCTTCGTAGATAAACTCTGGTATTTTTTTGCATCAGCTAAAACCGTATGATTCCTAGAAAAGCGCGATACACCAATAACTGCAGCCTTTGCATCTTTTATCTCTCTCAAATCACCTAACGCCCCCCTGCCACCTTCTTCAACACCCAAAGTGATATTTTTATTAGGTATGTTATTAGGAAATTCACCCGTTGAAAAATCACCATTTTCATCAAGCTTCACGGACAACCCAACGCTTCCTTGAGTAGGAAGTCTTATAGCCTCTTTTTTTGAAAGACCTAAAGCTGTAATGACCGTCTCTCTGAATTGTTCATCTCTCAATTGATTGTCCAGCGACTCTGACAACTCAGGTTCATTCTTACTTGAAGGTTCAATAGAATTTAATAGCTTTGGTTTGCTATCATTATCAACGACATCAGAACCTACCTCATCCAGCCCCATTACATCAACCTTATTCTGGGGCTTGTCCGCCGAAGGCGTCGTCTGACCACTCGACTGTGCACCATTGCCTTTTTGCGATGCGCCATGCACTTTGTTATGCGCTGCCGCTGCAACGGCATTGCTCGCATTATTTGCAGCAACCGCTGTTTCAGCTTGTTGATTTTTTGCAGACTTAATCCTAGAGTCAGAGCCACAACCACTAAGCGCACA
>NZ_JABEPE010000031.1 GCF_026788005.1 Alteromonas sp. a30 | reverse complement strand
GGAAGGAGAAATAATGATTTGGTGATCTGATCATTGAGAGAAGGAAAAGTTCAAATCTTTTGTTCAACAAAGCCGTTTGGGTGTTGACTGGAAGTTGATAGCACTTGTAGCCGTTAACATTAACAATTTGAAATGCTTGATATTGAGAGAGTTTCATCTGTATCCATTTTTCTTGTAGTAAAAAGAATATAGATGAATGGTAGTAAAATGTCGCTTTATGCCTTTTGACACAAAGCCGCGTATTTACCGTTTACCAGTTTGAGCAAATCTTGCGGTGCTAATTCAATTTCCAAACCTCGTCGACCGGCACTAACAAAAATGCTGCTTTGCTGCTGCGCGCTATCATCAATAAAGGTTTTTAAGCGTTTCTTCTGACCTAGCGGGCTCACGCCACCAAGCACGTAGCCTGTGGCGCGTTCCACTTCAGCAGGCTCTGCCATATTGGCTTTTTTCGCCCCCGCAGCTTTGGCGATTTGTTTCATACTCAATTTTTCCGAGACCGGAATAATGCCCACTGCGAGGGTCTCTGCATCCAGTTTCACCACGAGGGTCTTAAATACTTGGTGAACATCTAAGCCAAGCTTTTCGACGGCTTCAAGTCCGTAGGATTCGCTAGCAGTGTCGTGCGTGTATTCGTGTACGCTGTGTGCAACCTTGGCTTTTTTGGCTAAGTTGATAGCGGGCGTCATCGCAATTCCTCGAGTTATTATATTCGGAACGCGCAGTGTATTATGCGCGCCCAGATTTTTCATCCTTGAAAAAAGTATGCTTGGTGAAATAAAAAGCAGGTCCAATTCTTTGGGTAGAATTTACCACCACGTTGCATAAAGCGCTGAGAGAATAACCACACAGCCGACCGTTGCCAGATTAAACACTCTGCTAGAAGCAAACTGAATATCGTGCAGTGCTACCGCCTTTTCTTCGCCGTTATCGCCAGTGGTTAACGACACCACCACGCCCAAAATCATACAAGCAATGAACACCATGCCAACGCGATCAATAAACGGTAGTTCTGGCCACCAAATTTTTAGTAAAAAAGACAGCACTGCCGAGGTGAGCGCTGCGACTAAAGCACCATTAGCATTCGCTTTTTTCCAGAACAAACCAAGAAAGAATATCGCGACAATACCGGGGGTGAAAAAGCCAGTAAATTCTTGAATATACTGGAATGCTTGGTCGAATTGATTTAATAGCGGCTCAGCAACGACCAAAGCAATACATAACGCCACAAGGCTTACCATCCGGCCAATATTCACATAGTGACGCTGGCTTTTATTGGGCGCGATATGCGTGTAAATATCCATTGTGAAAATAGTCGAAATACTGTTGGTCATCGATGCCACAGAAGACACAATGGCGGCCACTAACGCGGCAAATACTAAACCTTTTAATCCGCTTGGCATTAAACTCATCATTTCTGGGTAAGCTTGGTCGGGAGCCGATAGATTAGGATGCATCACCACCGCGGCAATGCCCGGTAATACCACAATAATTGGCATGAATAACTTAATATAAGCGGCAAACGCTATGCCTTTATGCGCCTCATCCAAGCTTTTGGCTGCAAGCGCGCGTTGAATAATATATTGGTTACATCCCCAATAAGACAAGTTCATGACCCACATGCCGCCAACTAATACCGAAAGTCCCGGCAAGCTCATATAATGCGGGTTATCTTTGCTTAAAATCATGTCGAATTTTTCTGGGATGGTATTGGTAAGGTGGGAGAATCCAGCAATGGCGCCTTGACCATTACTGATGTGGTCCAAGGCCAGATACGATAATAGCAGCCCGCCTGCAACCAGTAAGGTGACTTGAATAATATCGGTCATTGCCACTGCTTTTAAGCCGCCATAGAGCGAATAGGCAATGGAAAATACGGCTAAGAAGATCATACCAAACATGGGGTCGAAACCGGCAACAGTGTTAATGGCTAAGCCGCCAAGCCACAGCACGCCGGTCAAGTTAACCAACACATAAACACCTAGCCAGAATATTGCCATGATGGTGCGTACTCGGCTATCGAAGCGCTGTTCCAAAAACTGCGGCATGGTATAGATTTCGCGCTTTAAGAAGATGGGCAAAAAGTATTTGCCAACAATAATTAACGTAATCGCTGCCATCCACTCGTAAGACGCAATAGCAAGCCCCAGCGCATAGCCTGAGCCAGACATACCAATTATCTGTTCTGCGGAAATATTAGCTGCAATTAGTGATGCACCAATGGCCCACCAAGGTAGGGATTTGCCAGCTAAGAAATAGTCATTGGTATCGCGCTCATGGTCTTTTCTTTCGTTGCGTGAAACCCAAGCCGCTATTATCAATAAGCCAATCACATAAACAACAAAAATGGAGGAGTCTAGTTGGGTTAATTGCATAATGTATTTCGTCTCGTTTACGTATTTTTATTGAGTGCTAAGTCAATCTGAACTAATGCGATTTTTTCAGGATAATCTGATTAGACCCGCGTTTTTCGTATTGAATGTTAAAGTTTTCTTGTAATGCGGCGAGCAACGCTTCTACATCTTGTGGTTTAAACACACCGACAATTTGTGTTTGCGCCAGCGCGGCATCCGTAATTTCAAAGTTAACAGAGCTGTAACGGCTCATTTCTGCTAATGCTTGTTGCAAGGACTCGCCTCTAAACGTTAGGACTCCTTGTTGCCACGACAGTATGGCGTCTATATCTGCTTGTGCCACGCTTTCAATGGTTTGTTGGGGAGCGCTAAGCAGGCTCTTTTCACCTTTATTGAGGCTTAAAGAAGTGTCGGGCAGTCGAACGTTAGCAGGTTCTTCTGGTGTTTTCTCCGCAACACGCACCGTGCCTTCTGTGACTAACAGGGCTAGCTTTTCGTTGTAAAATGCTACATTAAACGCTGTGCCAACAGCTTGAATGATTTTGCCTCCAGCATGTACGCTAAGCGGACGCGTTTTATCGTGGGCCACGTCAATATGAAGCTCGCCATATTGCAATTCGAGTATTCGCTGCTGGTTCGTGAAGGTTACGTTAACGCGACTATTGGTATTTAAGGTGAGGATGCTGCCATCGGATAACGTGCGCGATAAGGTTTCCCCGATTGCTGTTTGTACCCTTTCTTGATGCATTACCACCGGTGCTTGTTTTGAAGTATCACCGTAATAAACATAGCCGCCAGTCAGTGCCAATAAGCTAAAAAATAAAACGGAAGCCGCCGCTGCGAAAAAACCTGAACCGGTGGTGCGTTGCGTTGATGCTGTTGACTTTACCGATTCTGTTGTTTGAGGTGATTGCGCATAGTTTGTTGAACGATGCTGATGCGCTGATGGATTGTTGAATTCTGGGCAAACATCGGCAAGGCGGCTTAGTACGTCGAGTTTGTCCCAAAGTGTTGCCATGTTAAGTAGAACATCGGCATGCTGAGGCTGTTGCATCCACATTTGAAAAGCGCGCTGTTCGCTGGTTGAAAGCCCTCTGTCGAGTTTTGCTATCCATTCACTGGCTTGATCTAGCACATCGTCAGGTTGTTTTAGTTTCACCACATTATTCATTTGAATGCCTCTTTTACCCGACTTTCATTCGTGCCTGCACCCTGTGTTTGCATCATGTATTGGGTACACTTTTTGATGCCCATCGCAATGTGTTTTTCTACGGTGCTTTCTGTAATTTGCATGGTTTTGGCAATTTCCTTTTGGCTGTAGCCATATACTTTTTTCAGCACGAAAGCTTTACGACATTGAACCGGTAAGAAGCGAACCGACTCACAAAAATGTTCGAATTCTTGTTGCGAAACAACGGTTTTAAAGGTGCTGTCTTCAGCGTTGTCATGAGAGCCATTAAACGAGTCAGAAAGGCTTTCATCGCTGTCATCAACGGCATCGGCAAGTCGTGTCTCGGCTTTTTTTAAGTGATCGAGCGCCAAGTTTTTTGCCGTTCGGTACAGGAACGACCTAGGCTCCAATATGGTTTGAGGTGCTTCAATTTGGCACAAACGCACATAGGTTTCTTGAACGATGTCTTCCACTTCTTTTGGTGGCACGATGCGTGACACCATTTTCATCACGCCTTTACGGGCTGTCATGTATGTGTCGTGAATTTTGTTATCCATTTTATCTTTTGTAACTATTTGGATTGCAACCGCGAAGTAAGACGAACAGCAACGTATTTTCCTCTATAAAAAAGTATTTTTCATTAAAAATATTTTCACATTTGGCGCTATGAGCATTGCTAATAAACAAATAAGGGTTGTTAAATTTTCGTAAAAGCAAGAATATAGCCCGATTGCAATTCACGTGGTTATCATGCTTTAAAAGATAATGAATAAAGCAAAAAACAGGCTTCAACTGATTGGTGTGCTTGGTTTAATTGGCACAAACACTTTGATGGCGACATGTGATGCTGCGTCATTGCTAAAATCGTCGTTAAAGCCTTTGCAGCATGGGGCTTCTCATGAAAGAAAGGTTGATTTTAATATTCAACCTCAACGGGTTCATGAAGCCTTAATTCAGTTTGCGAAACAAGCCAATCTCACCATTGTATTTCCTATTCATCGGGTCGAAAACACATCTACCGGGTTGTTACATGGCCGTTATAGCGTGCAAGAAGCCATTAATATTTTGCTTTCACATACCAACTTGAAAGCCAAAATTAGCGATAATGGGCGCATTACCTTACGTGTGATAAAAGAGATTGATGAAGGCTTATTTTTTGACAAGGTTGAAGGGTTGCTGAAAGCGAGTGAAGAAGCCTTAGTGACTCGTTCAGCGCAACAAGAAGCGGCTAAAATCGAGCAGATTACGGTTCGTGGGTTACGCGCCAGTGTGCGCCAATCGGTTTATATTAAGCGCGAGTCGGATAGCGTGGTAGATGCGATTCAAGCCTTAGATATTGGTAAATTCCCCGATCAGAATTTAGCAGAGTCGTTGCAACGGGTCTCTGGTGTGTCGATTGATCGTGCTGAAGGTGAAGGGCAGTTTGTGACGGTGCGAGGTTTCGGGCCGCAATTTAATAAGGTGCTCATCAATGGGCGGCAAATGGCAACGGATAACCAAGGGCGAGAGTTTAGCTTCGATACCATCGCCTCGGAAATGGTGTCGGGCGTTAAAATTTATAAAACCACGAATGCAACGCAGCAATCCGGTGGTATTGGTTCAACCATCAATATTGAAACGGCAAAGCCACTGGCGCATCATGACGCGCGTTTTGTGGGCAGTGTTAAGCAACAATACGATTCCAATAGTCACGCCTTTTCTCCGCAGTATGCCGCGCTGATAAGTAATAGTTTTTTTCAGCATCGTTTAGGGGTTTTGGCATCGTTTTCCCAGCAAAAGAGGGAGGCGAGAATAGATGAAGCGCAAATCGACGGTTGGTTATTAAACACCGCAGTGCCGCCATCTGAACTGACGAATTCGGCACAAAACTTATTTGTTCCGCGTAATTATGATCAGCGTGTGCGCTTTGATGAGCGAACCCGAAGAGGTGGCACGGTGGTGCTGCAATATCGTCCAGATGATCAGCTTGATATGACATTTGATTATTTGCAAACCGAGTTCGATGTAAAGACCGAAGCAACCTCAATGGGACATTGGTTTACTTCGAGTAATTTGGAGTCGGTCTTGGCCGATGAAAATGGCACAGCGGTTGCCTTCGAGCAAAACGTTGGTCATGCCACAGATTTTCATGCCAGAACCTTCGACCGTCCAGCAACGCTTAGTGCATCAGGTATTAATGTAAATTGGCAAGCCACGCCTTCGTTAGATGTCGAGTTAGATTGGTCTTTATCGGAAGCGTATTTGCGCGACAAAAACGGTGCCGCCAATGCGCTCTCGTTAATTGGTTTTTTGAATCGCTCGGAGTTTGACCATACCGCAGGTAATATTCTGCCGTCGATAAGTGGTTTTCAGGCTGTTGAGTTTGATGCGGCTTCGGGAAACCATTATTTGGACCCGCACAATGGCCGCGCTCATGTTATGTTGCGTCGAGGTTGGAATATTCGCGATAAAGTTGAGCAGTTAAGGGTGGCAGCAAGCCTTGATATTGCTCAATCGAGCCTGTTTGGAGGTTTATTAGCAGGCGTTGTGGAATTAACCCAACTCGATTTCGGGGTGCGACTGGCGCAACAAAATAAACGTAACGAACGGCGCGATAATGAAGCTAACGCTCGCCACTGCGCTTTTTGTGGTTATTTTAGTGAGCCCGATATACCTAACGACTTTCAGTCAGTATTTTTAGCTGGAGAGGGTTTTTTAGCGGGCATTAGTGGACATGAGAATATTCCCAACATCTGGTTACGTCACGATGGTGAGCAACTCTTTCGATATTTAGAACAAGTCGGCGATGTCGATCTTGATGCCGTTACGCGAGGTAATTCTTTTGATCTTCAAGAGCAAACCCTCGCAAGTTACATTGACCTTGTGTTTAATCGTACTTTTTCTCACAGTGACTTGAGCGGACACTTGGGCGTTCGTTATGAGCAAACCAATACGCGAATGACTGGCTTTAACGAACGCTTGTTAGACTTGGTGATTTTGGATCAAACGGAGTTGGGGCAAGTAACCGGAACCAGCATTGCTGTAGAAAATCGCCATCATTATTACAATTGGCTACCTAGCTTGAGTGTGAAGCTAGAGATAGGAGACGATTGGGTGGCGCGGGGGGCGATATCGAAAAGTATTACCCGTCCTACCATCATGCAACTCTCCCCAAGCATTGCTTTGAATACCACACGCCAAGGTGGTGATTTGCGCGCTAGTGCCGGTAATCCGTATTTACAGCCGTTTGAGTCGCGTAACCTTGATGTGTCGTTGGAGTATTACTACGGCCACGATAGTTATGTGTCGTTGGGGTATTTCTTAAAAGATGTGAAGAATTTCATTATTCAAACTTTAGAGCCTTTTACCTTTGATGGTGTGAAAGACCCAAGCACTGGCAGCGACCCAAACGCGGCAGATCCCCAAGATGAACTTGCTATCTTTGATTTAACTCGCCCAAAAAATGGGGAGCGGGCCAGAGTGGATGGCGTTGAGTTGAGTTTACTGCATACCTTTGGGCAATCCGGTTTTGGTGTGATTGCTAACATGACTCTGGTTGATAGCAATGCGGAGCTTGATCGCGCAGATGTGAATGAAACCTTTGCGTTAACAGGGTTAAGTCATTCTGAAAACATGGTGCTTTACTATGAAAAAGACGCATGGCAATGGCGCGTTGCTTATAATCACCGCGATGGTTTTTTGCAGTCGTTGGCACAAAGCCAAAGTGCAGAGCCCACTTTTGTGGCAGCGTATCAACAATGGGATATGAGCGTGAGTTATCAACTTAACGATAATATTTCGGTGTTTGTAGAAGGCATTAATCTGACGGACGAAGATGTGTGGAAACATGGACGATACCGCAATCAGTTATTGCGTGTTCAAGACACCGGAAGCCGCTATACATTGGGCCTAAGAGGCCACTTCTAAATACCAGTTTGGTGCTAACCTTTATTCAAAATCCAAACAGGCATTAAGCGTTAACCTTCCATTTTCTGGACAACTCGATAAGCTTTTTTCTGCGTAAATACAGCCAGAATGTAGCACATTAGCGGGATACAAAATGCAGGTGTTAAATTGCGCCGACTCACAGTGAATCTGTTCGAATAACGGCGTTGAAGCATTAATATAAGCCGCTTCAGGAAAGCCTTCTGTGCTGGCTTGGGTTTGTAAGCTTTTCATATACATTTTTGCTCGGCTGTCGGTGATATATTCGAAGCCGGTTTTCTTGTGCCGATAAAATGCGGTGCCGCCTTTATCTTGTTTAAACAAATAACTCACTAACGCAAATTGGCGTGAACTTGTGCTATCGAAATGTGGAATACGTTGAATCGGCAATAACTGTGCTGGCGCTGTGTTGGTTAGGGAAAAGGCACAAAAAGGAATGCTCACGGATTTGCTCACCGGAATATCTAGCGTGCTAAAATGCTCGGATAAATGCGCTTGTAACAAGGTACTCAGCGCTTGACTGAGTGCTTGTTGAAAATCCGTTGACAGCGGTTTGCGAAGTCCCGGATAAAAGTCGTTAGGATCATCTTTGAACCCAACATGTTGGGATTTGTCATCGTCTTCACTTTGGGCCAGTGCAATGAGCGCTTCAGGTTCGGCCCAGCAATCACGAATAACGATTAACGGTTGCTGTTCTTGCCCGATTCGTTTTAGCGCTACTTGGCATTGAGGGTTGATGCGTGTTGGGATCATAACGTGGCAGCCTGAAACCATTTAGCCCCTTGTTCAATGCGTTGATTCTTTTTGTTGATCAACGAATAAATATGGCTGGTGGAAGCAATGAGGGTGTAAATCGGGCTTAAGTAGTGTTTTTGTTTCAGCAGGATAAGTTGTGCATCGCTTATTTGCGCTAGCTTTTCTTCGTCGATGCTATACAAACCGTTGACCTTGTGGCTGCTGCCATCGGCAAGGGTGATCTCTAGGGCGATTGCTGTAATCAGTTGCATATCAAGTAAGGTGGCAATGAAATCGTGGGTTTGTTGCTCTCCTTGGAGCAATTGCACTAATCGGTTTTGTTGGGCTTGTAAATAAGACGTAGCTTCGCCAGTCTCATTAAATAAAGGCTCCTGCGTTTCGTTGTGATTTGGCGCTGAATGTGTGTTTGTGGATGCCTGAGAAATGACGCTGGCATGGCTTTCATTTATGCACATTACTAGGTTTTGAGCTTGCTCAGAGGAGCTATTATCGGCGCTGACAGCTTGGTTATCATGACCTAAAAAGAATGGCTGACGGGCTAATTGCAACGGAATATAAATGCTTTGCCATTGGCCTTTTTCATAAAACAGGTTTTCGCCTTCTTCCAGTCCCATGAGGGCAGAACACATAAACTCACCAGTATCCCCATTTTTGCTGAAAACAATGGGATAACTCACCACCAGTTTCATAAACTCGCTGAGCACTACAGGTACAAGGTGCAAGTCAGCGCCTTCGGCTTCGGCAAGTTGGGTATCGATATGAAGGTGTTGGTGTTGCTTGTTGTTAAGAGCGACCAATTTAGCCATGATATTCCTCTTGTTTTTATAGTTGTTGTAAACCGTATTCACGGATTTTATTGAGTAATTCGCGGTTGCTAGGCAGTTTGGCGACAACCTGTGCAATGTTTTGTTGATTGAGTTGGAATTGCGTGTTGGCGAATTCGGTTTGCGTTAATGTGTGTTGTATTGGCGCTAAGTCAGACTCAAACCCCATGCCGTATAATACGTATTGATAACTTGCTGCGGGAAAGACTTCGTTGTTGCTGGTGAAGTCGTGATCGTAGGGCGGGTGATAACGCCACAGTTGCATTAATTCGTTCAAGCTATCGGGAATGCTGGCAGGGTCGGTGTTGTCTTGCCAAAATGCGGAGTCGGTGCGTTGGGTGAGCACATAATGCAATTTAAGGAAATCGATGATGCGATCCCAGCGGTACAAAAAGGTGCTGTTAAAGCGTTTGGCGACAATATCCATCACTTCACGCCGCGCAGGTAATTGTTGTGCAATCATTTCTGCGGAAAGTTCAATTAACACCAATGCCGATGCTTCCAGCGGCTCTAGAAAACCCGCAGCTAAGCCAACCGCGACAACATTATTTTTCCAAAATTGCTGTCGATGCCCGCTTTGGATAGGAATATGGCGCACGGATAAGTCTTTAAATTGTGGGCCAACATACGTTGCTAATGCGTCCATTGCTGCGGCTTCGCTACTGTGATGACTGGAGTAGACGTAACCCACACCTCGACGATGTTGCAAGCCAATATCCCATATCCACCCTGCGTTTTGGCCCGTGGATATGGTGTGGCTGGCGATGGGGGCGTTGTCGGTAGCATAAGGCACTTGTACCGCGATAGCGTTGTCAATAAAGAGTACGTCGTTGCAAGGTTTAAAGGGAACACCCAAATGTTCTCCTAATAAGAGGGACTTGAAGCCGCTGCAATCAACAAACAGATCACCTTCAATGCTCCCTTGTTGTTGCGTGATCACCGCGGCAACGTCGCCATTGACAGCGCTTTTAACGTTTATCACATCGCCTAAAATGTGCTCTACACCTAATACTTGCGTGCATTGTCGTTGTAGTAATTGCGCGAACTTTCCTGCATCAAGATGATAGGCATAGTTGGCTATGGCGCTAAATTCTGGTGTGCGAATACTCTTTGGTGCTAAGCCTTGTTCACATAACGCTTCTTGGAAGCAAACGGCATCCGAAAAAGACTTACCGATTTGGTGTTTTTGCATTTGCCAATAAGGCGCAATGTTTCCTTTGGTAAAACCTTGGGGCAATATCAACGGATGATAATAGAAGTCATCTTCTGCTCCTGTGACCCACTTGGCGAATTTGGCCCCTTGTTTAAAGCTGGCGTCGCATTCGCGGATAAAGTCGGTTTCGCTAATGCCCAATTGAATTAGGGTGTTGCGCATGGTGGGCCATGTGCCTTCTCCTACGCCGATAATGGGAACATTGGGTGATTCGATAAGCTTTACCTTAATGTCACCTTGTTTGGCGTTGTGCTGCGCGGCGATTCTGCCTGCGGTTATCCAACCGGCTGCGCCACCACCCACAACCACTACGGTTTTTATACTATTACTCATAAGGTGTTCTTCTTTTTCGCGTTTTAATGTTGCTCTGTAGGTATGTAGGTAAAACGAAAATCAAGGTCGCCGGAATCTTACCTTAGCGACCTTGCTACGTTGTGTTCGCTTTAGAAGCTACCGCGAACGCCCACAGCCCAGCGTCGACCGCTGTCTTCTGCTAGGAGCAAATGATTGCTGTATCGACCGCGCTTATGCACAAATTCTTCGGTAAGGTTGATACCTTCGAAGAAGACAGTGAGGTTGTCGGTAATGTCGTAACTGCCGCTGATATCCAACTGCTCGTAATCTTCAACAATGGTTGGGCCATTGCCCTGAACCTGTGTGAGTGATTGCACAAACTCATCACGCCAGTTCCACGCCAAACGAATTTGGAATGGACCATTTTCATAAAAGCCGACAAGGTTTAAGGAGTCACTTAATCCCGTTAGCGCGAAAACTTGGTTGATGTCGTCTGGGTCTAAGTCGGCATCGCTATCAACATAGGTGGCGTTGGTGATAAAACCAAAGCCAGAGTCGAAAGTGTGCTGCCATGCAAGCTCGAATCCGTCTACGCTGGCGTCTTCTCCATTGCTTGGTAAGACGTTAGTAAACGACGCTACTTCACCTGTGGAAGGGTCGATAACGGGGTTTCCGTTACTGTCGGTAAAAGTAATTTGAGTTTGCCCGTTAACAATAAAGTTCGACACTTCTTTTTTGAAGTAACCTGCTGAGGCATAGCTGGCATCGCCGTAATACCATTCTGCTGATACATCGAAGTTGTCGGATTTAAAAGGTCGTAGCGAAGCATTACCTGAGAAGGAGCGCAAGTCGCCGCCTTGTCGGCTGGTGGTGATAACCACTGCTGGTGACATGCTTTCTAGCGTTGGGCGAGTTAGGGTTTGCGAGGCCGCCATACGGAAGATGAGGTCGTCGGTGAATTCCCATTTAATGCTCACATTTGGCAAGGTGACATCGTAATCTGAGCTTTCATCAATAATTTGCGGTGTTCCATAGTTTTGATTTAATTCAGTGGCATCAAGCACAGTGAGCGATTCTAAAGCTGCTTGTGTGCCTGACACATCCACATCGGTTTTTTCCATTCTCACGCCTGCGGAAATGTAGATGGGGCTGTTTGCTAAGTCGCCAACAAAATCAAATTCCAAATAAGCGGAGATAATTTCTTCTTCTATTTCAAACGAGTTGTCGCGACGAATTGCATCAAAGCTTTGTCCAGCAATTTGTTCTAGGAAGGCAAATTGTGCTTCGCCATCGTGAGCTAACCATTGTGTTGGCATACGACCACTGCCACTAATGCTGCTTAAGAAGTCGTTTCCTGCATCAAAAATGTATTGCATATCGGCAGGAATGGCTGGCGCGTCGGGATAGCCGCAGAATAGGCAATGCACACCGGTGTCGTTATCCCATCGAGTAAGCTCTTTTTCTTCTTTGGAATATTGCATCCCGAATTTGGCTTTGACTAGGCCGGTATCTTGGCCTTCGTCCCACTCGCCATCTATTTTGAATTGCGAGACTTCATCTTCAATTTCCCAACCACGGCGCAACATTACATGAGCACGGCTGTTGGCCGTATCTAGGAAGTCACTCACGCCATCGGGAGTAAGAGTGGGGTCGTATCCGGGGAACCCATCAGGAGAGGTGGCGAATGCGCCTTCGATCTCTTGTTGTCCGCTGTAAATATTCGGGTTGGCTTCGGCGAACATGCTGGCAAATGGCAAAATATTGTCATCCACTTGGAAGCGCACGCGGTTAGCGTAGCCAATTAACGAAAGTTGGTTTTCACCGCCATTATTCGCTTCGCGTTCTGCCTCGGAAACGTGCGCATCGAAGGTGAGGTTGAGGTTATCGTTCACCTGCCATTCTAAGTTTAGGCCAAAGTCTGTGGTTTCGGTTAAACGATCGAATGTTTTCGAGTGCATGTCGGTGGCTAAACCAACTTCTTGGTAGAGGTCGACAATCGTTCCGTTGGCATCAACCGTTGGCGCACGACGATTACCGTTTTCATCGAATAAGCTGCCATCATCGCCAACGCCTTGAATATTGGGGGCGGTAAACCAGTGTCCGTAAGAGGTCGCGTCAGTTTCTATGTCAAAGTCAGAATACAGGACATCGGCGGTAATGGTAATGTCATCGCTTGCAGCGTACTGGAAAACGAGGTTGGCATTGGTGCGTTTTCTGTCTTCGAAGGTGACTTTATGATCGTAATTTCGCGGCGAGAAGATGTTGCCTTCCCACGCTTCACCGCTTTGTGTTTGCGGATTTGGAATGCCGACGTTTTCTAGCCAACCATCAATTTGTGCTTGGTTTAAGCGTGTGTCCCGTTCTTGATGGGAAACCGCTAACAATACGCCGAAGCGGTCGTCATCGAAGGTGTTGCTGATAAGGCCAGATACTTGCGGTGTTGTTTCGTCGCTGTTGTCATCAAACACCCCTTTTACGCTTCCCGCTATTTTAAATCCATCGATGCTAAATGGGCGAGCAGTACGGATGTTAATGGTGGAACCAATGCCGCCGGACTGCATTGTGGCGGTTGAGGTTTTGTGTACATCTAAACTGTTTACCAGTTCAGAGGCGATGGTGTCGAAGCTAAAGGCGCGTGAGTTATTTTCTGAGGCAATTTGACGGCCATTCACTAATACTGTGTTAAATTCCGGGCCGAATCCACGCACGGTAATAAGCTGACCTTCACCGCCCGAACGGTCGATGGAAACACCGGTGATACGCTGTAATGATTCGGCGAGGTTGGTGTCGGGGAATTTACCAATGTCTTCAGCAGAAATGGCATCAACAACGCCGCCAGATTCGCGTTTTACGTCCATTGCGCGCGCCATACTGGCGCGGATGCCTTTAACTTGAATGAGTTCATATTCTTGGTTTTCGTTGGCTTGCTCTTGAGCTTGAACGCCTTGCGAGCTTGCCATTGAGGCCATAATGGCGATGACAGCTGTCGATAGTTTCGTTCGCGTGTGCATTTTCATTTTGGGTCCTGGATGATTTTTATTGTCAATACGCTGCTTGGTTGGTTTGTTCTGGTTAAGCAACGCGTTTGCGTGATGGCGACGCGCTTCAATATGGCGTTTTCATCGCGGTAAGCTTGAAGACGAAAGGGGAGGGGAAATCCGCTATAAGAAGTTTACATTTTTTTTACAATGTGGATGGGATGGAATTATTAATCGAACAAGGTATGAATGCTGATCCCCCGATAATGGGGTAGAGCCTATTCGAAAGGTCGTTGTTAGGGGAGTGAGGCATAAAGAAAAAACGCCAGTCTTGGACTGGCGCTTAAATGGCTGGGGTAGCTGGATTTGAACCAACGAATGGCGGGATCAAAACCCGCTGCCTTACCGCTTGGCTATACCCCAATAGAAGTACCAATTAGCATATTGGATTTTAAATAAGTGGCTGGGGTAGCTGGATTTGAACCAACGAATGGCGGGATCAAAACCCGCTGCCTTACCGCTTGGCTATACCCCAACAAATAAATGGTGCGGAAGGAGAGACTCGAACTCTCACGCCGTGAAGCACTGGAACCTAAATCCAGCGTGTCTACCAATTTCACCACTTCCGCAAAATCCTGGTGGCTAAGGCGGGACTCGAACCTGCGACCCCATCATTATGAGTGATGTGCTCTAACCAGCTGAGCTACTTAGCCATTTATTTGGTTACTCGCCTTGAGTTGGTGCGTATTATGCTTATCTCCCCTATAAGCGTCAACCGCTTTTTTTAATATTTTTGCTGTTTGAACATATAGCAATCAAATTATTATTCATTCGTTCAAGAAATACGCATTTTAGATGATTTTGACCTATTTTTACGGTCATTTCGTATCCAACTTTTATCATTAATAAAATAGATTCTTAAAAAGAAGTTGCGATTAACACTGTTAAACGGGGAGGGTTTTTGTTGACCTGTAACGTTCATTCAATCAACAGGCTTCTTAATTTTCTAAAATATAGAATTTAAAAAGTGTTTATTTGCAATTTTTATTCGATTCTATCTCATTTAAAGTGATTGTGAGTTTATCAAGGAGATTTAACCATGAAAAAATTATTAGTTGTGTATTCGAGTTTGAATGGTTTAGACGGGAATTCCTCAAAACTAGCCAGACAATTTGTCAATCAGTTTAATCACAACCTTGACTGTGAAATAGAGACCCTGAATCTCATTGATGAGAACTTGCCGCATTTAACTAGCGAAGAAATGCAGGCATGGATGGTAGAACCAGAACAGCGGACTGAGCATCAAGCCGCACTTGCAGCAGTATCCGACGCGTATATTGAGCAAGTAAAGAAGGCCGATGTCATTGTGATAGCGTCCCCTATGTATAATTTTGGTATCCCAAGTATATTGAAAGCATGGTTTGACCGTGTTGCCAGAGCCGGCGTAACGTTCCGCTATACCGAAAATGGCCCCGTTGGTTTACTAGGCGATAAAAAAGTGTATGTGGCTAGTGCCAGAGGTGGCATTTATCAGGGAACAGAAAACGACGTACAAACGCCTTATTTATCTAAATTCCTTGGTTTTATTGGCATTGATGATGTCGAGTTTATTTACGCCGAAGGATTAAACATGGGAGAAGAAGCCGCAAAATCTGGCTGGGACGAATCGTCTAAAAAAATTATTGAACTAATTGAGAAATAGAGTGACTAAATTAATGCAGTTAGCAAATCCTGTCTTACTTCATCCCTAGTAAGACTATTCAGCTAAAGTGTGTTCCAAGTTGAGTGTGCTTATTGCCCCGTTAAGTTAACGGGGCTTTTTTTATGCTGCAAATAACGAAATCATTAAAGAGCAAGCGCTTTAGTGACATCTTCGATAAAGTCTTCGTCCGTTGGCTTTGTCAGCGAACTGTAAGATTCCACAATATTGCCATTCTTATCCATTAAATATTTATAGAAGTTCCATTTTGGCGTTGTGCCGGATTTTTTCGCTAACATTCTATATAACGGATCGACATCTTCGCCTCTAACCGCTAATGGCTCAAACATAGGAAATTCGACGCCATAGGTTAGTTGGCATAATTCCGCTGTTTTTCCTTCGCTTTCATCTTCCTGATTAAAATCATGGGACGGGAAGCCTAGAATCACTAATCCTTTGTCTTTGTATTGAGAGTATAGCGCTTCGAGTCCTTTAAATTGAGGAGTGAATCCACAATAGCTTGCTGTGTTAACGAACAGCACGGTTTTTCCGTTGTAAGCTTCACACAAATTAACCACTTCCTGAGAGTTAAGTTTACGTTTGGCAAACTTCAATAAATCAGGGCATTGGTTGGCAAATGCAGTGCTAGAAAACAACAGTGTTGCTGCTAGAATGAAACGACGTTTAAACATGGTTAATCTCATTATTTTTTATTACTAATACTTAAGTAACTACACTACGTTTAGTGTCGTTAAAGGTTCAATTTGTATCGTGTTTTACACAGTATGCGTTGAATATAAACCAAAAATCGTTGGTCCGCATTGTAAAGACAAGCATTCAGCGTTTAAATAGTGCGACTTTAAATTTTGATGCTGTTCTACACTAAATATGAAATGCAAAGCATCGTCTGTTTCATCCTCAACACTTTAAAGCTTATTAACTAAAAGAGATATTGTTAATGTCCTATTATGCCACTAGAAAGTTTTTCTTTGGCTTGGCTACTGTTGGTTTAATTGCTTGCAGCAGCACGGCCTCGGAGCCCAAACAGGCTACTTCCTCCCTCGCTTCAAACATTTATACGCCCGTGGTGGCGACGAATACTCAAAGCAACATCACCATTACGCTTGAGAAGATTATGTCTGACCCTGATTGGATTGGTCGTCAGCCAGAACAAGCTTATTGGGGAGATGATAGTCAGAGCGTATACTTTTCTCGCAAACAAAAAGGGTCGGTGGTGAGAGATCGCTTCCGTATTGATTTAACCCAAGAATTGGCCTCGCCTGCTAAAGTTGCCTTAACTGTGCTTCAGCATCAAGATTACGCAAGTCGCGTGCTGAATGCCGATAAATCCCAAGCGGCATGGATATCCGATGGCGATGTATTCGTTAAAGATTTGGGTTCAGGTGATATTCGCCAATATACCAAAGGTATTTCCGGCATTTCTCAATTACAGTTTTTATTAAGCGGTGAGTTGGCCTATTTTAGTGGCGACAACGTTTACAGCATTAACCTTGAAAGTGGCTTGGTGTCGCTTATTGGCGGCTGGAAATTTGCCGAAAAGCCGACCCCAGTAAAACCGCCTAAAGACTATATAGCCGAAGAACAACAAAAGCTCATTGGCTACATTCAAACGAAAAGACGCCAAGCAACGCAATGGTTTAACCAACAGAATGCGGTAAACGATGCCACAGGAAAACCACAGCATATTTATTTGAAAAAAGGCTACGAAACGGTACAAGCGAAGCTGTCTCCAAATGGTAAACAAGCCATTGTGATGCTGCGGGAAGATAAAGAGCGCCGCACCAAAACCGACATCATGCCCCACTATATTCAAGAAGATGGACGAATAGCCGCGATAGATGCAAGACGTCGCGTAGCCGATGCAGAGCCGGTAAATCATGAATTGTGGTTATTGGATTTGGAAAACACCGAGGCTCATGAATTAAGCTTTGAAACGCTACCGGGTTATAACGACGATGTACTCGCCTCAGTAAAAGCGGAAAACGCTAATGCTCAAGGTAAGAAATACGAGAAGAATCGATTGCCTCGCCATATTCATTTGCAAATGAATTGGGAAGCAGGTGTCGATGAAATTCTTTGGAATAAAGCCGGTACACAAGCGGCGATTATGCTTGAAGCATGGGATAACAAAGATCGCTGGTTAGTCACAGTGGACTTCGATAAAAACGCTCTTGTGACACAACATCGTTTACATGATGACGCGTGGATCAATTACCGCTTCAACGCTTTTGGTTGGATGAACCATTCCGACACGCTTTACTATTTATCGGAAGAGTCGGGTTACGCCAATCTGTACACGAAACCCTTAAAAGGCAAGTCGAAAGCATTAGTGACAGGCGAGTTTGAGGTAAATGCGTTAACACTCACCGCAAACGATGGCTACATCTATTACCAAGCCAATAAAGTGCATCCGGGTATGTATGAAATCTATCGGGTCGATGTGAATACGGGGCAATCTGAGCGTTTAACGCAATTATTAGGCAACACGCAATACACCCTAAGCCCAGACGAAACGCAACTCATGCTAGAGCATTCGAAAGTAACAATGCCACCCGAGTTGTATGTGCAAGCGGCCCAGCCTAACGCCAGCGCCAAGCGGATTACGCATACGGTTAGCGACGAATTCCTTGCTATGCCTTGGACAGCACCCGACATCGTTCCGGTTGAGTCCAGTCATGTTGAAAAGCCGGTTTATGCGCGTGTGTATCGCCCTAAAGTAACAGGTGGTAATTCAGCAGAAAAACATCGTGCGGTGATTTTCAATCACGGCGCTGGCTACCTGCAAAATTCTCATTTAGGTTGGTCTGGGTATTTCAGAGAATTTATGTTCCACAGCATGCTTGCACAACAAGGTTATGTGGTCATGGACATGGATTATCGCGCATCAGCCGGTTACGGTAGAGATTGGCGAACGGCGATTTATCGTCATATGGGCAAGCCTGAAATTGACGATTTAGAAGACGGTGTAAATTGGTTAGTGAAAAATGCCAATGTTGATCGTCAGCGTATTGGAACTTACGGTGGCTCATACGGCGGTTTCATGACCTTTATGGCACTGTTTACCAAGCCAGAATTGTTCCAAGCAGGTGCCGCTCTTCGACCTGTTTCTGATTGGGCGCACTATAATGAGCAATACACATCGAATATTTTGAACACGCCCGAAGTTGACCCTATTGCTTACGAGCGTAGTTCTCCCATTTATTTTGCAGAAGGTTTACAGAAACCATTGCTCATTAATGCGCCAATGGTGGATGACAACGTATTTTTCGTGGATGTGGTACGCCTTGTACAGCGAATGATAGAGCTAGAGAAGCAAAACTTTGAAACGGCGATTTACCCTGTAGAGCCACATGGGTTTGTGCAACCAAGTTCTTGGTTGGACGAATATCGTCGAATCTATAAGCTGTTTGAAGAAAACCTATAATGGCTGAGCCGTTTTAGTAAAAAGAGTTCAAATACAAAACAAAAAGCGCGAGTCAGTTATTAACCTGCTCGCGCTTTTTAATAGGCGATTAGAAAACCAATCAAGATACGTTATTTAACGCGCATTCCCGGCTGCGCACCTTCATGTGGCTCTAAAATCCATAAATCTTTACCACCCGGTCCTGCGGCTAACACCATGCCTTCCGACATACCAAAGCGCATTTTTCTTGGCGCTAAGTTGGCAACCATCACGGTAAGCTTGCCTTCTAAGTCTTCCGGCTGATAGGCAGACTTAATACCCGCAAACACTTGGCGAGTTTCGCCGCCAATATCCAGTTGTAACTTCAACAATTTATCGGCTTTTTCAACGTGTTCGGCTTTTACAATTTTCGCGATACGCAAATCGACCTTGGCAAAATCATCGAAGGTGATTTCATCAGAAATAGGATCGTCAGCTAATGGGCCTGAAACGGGTTTCGCCGAGGCTTGCGCTGCTTTTAAATCTTCTTTTGAAGCGTCAATCATGGCGTTCACCTTGTCCATTTCAACACGCTGCAACAAGGCTTTAAACTTGTTAATTTGATGATTATTCAACAAAGTTTGGGCGCTGTTCCATGTGAGCGAGTCATTCAAAAATTGCTCCGACTTCTCTAACAAGGTTGGCAACACTGGCGCTAAATACGTCATTAGAATTCTAAAGGCATTAATGCCAACTGAGCATACTTCCTGTGTATAGGCTTGTTTTTCTGGATCTTTAATCGTGACCCAAGGTGCCTCGTTGTCGATATATTGATTTGCCTTGTCGGCTAAGGTCATGATTTCGCGAATAGCACGGCTGTATTGACGCGATTCAAACGCTGTGGCAATACTCTCTGAAGCCGTTTGCATTTCTGTTAACACTGGCGGCAATGTTTCAGGTAAACGTAACGTGCCTTCAAACTTCTTGCTGATAAAGCCGGCACAACGACTGGCGATATTCACCACTTTGCCCACTAAATCGGAATTCACTTTTTGTACGAAGTCTTCAAAGTTAAGGTCGATGTCGGTCACGCCATCGCTTAATTTAGAAGCAAAATAGTAACGCAGGTAATCCGGTTCTAAATGCTCAGCGTAAGTTTGCGCTTTAATAAAGGTGCCTTTCGACTTCGACATTTTCGCGCCGTTTACGGTCACAAATCCATGCACATTCACGCCTGTAGGTTTTCTATAGCCAGCGCCTTCAAGCACAGCAGGCCAGAACAAACAGTGGAAATAAGTGATGTCTTTACCGATAAAATGATAAACCTCGGCGTCTGAATCTGCTTTCCAATAACTATCGAAATCGATGTTATGCTTATCGCAGTAATTTTTGAAGCTCGCCAAGTAACCTACTGGCGCATCAACCCAGACATAGAAAAACTTATTCGGCGCCCCGGGAATTTCAAAACCAAAATAAGGTGCATCGCGGCTGATGTCCCACTGCTGCAACCCTTGCTCAAACCACTCTTGTAATTTGTTAGCAATTTCGGGTTGTACATTACCGCCGTTCAACCATGCTTGAAGTGAATCCTCAAACTGTGGCAAATCAAAGAAGTAATGCTCGGAATCTTTTAATACGGGCGTTGCACCAGAAATCACTGACTGCGGATTCTTTAACTCGGTTGGTATATATGTTGCGCCGCAGACATCGCAGTTGTCGCCATTTTGGTCGGGGGCATCGCATTTAGGGCATGTACCTTTTACAAACCGATCTGGCAAAAACATTTGTTTTTCGGGGTCAAATAATTGGCTGATGGTACGCTGGGATATATAGCCATTGGCTTTAAGCGATTCATAAATGCCAGAGCACAACTCACGGTTTTCCTGAGAATGTGTGTTGTGATAATTGTGATAGTGCACATCAAAAGTGGCTAAATCGGCCTGATGCTCGGCTTGCGTTTTTTGTACCATTTCTTCTGGGGTAATACCCAGTTCCTGCGCTTTTAACATCACAGGCGTGCCGTGGGCATCATCAGCACAAACGGCATAACACTCGTTGCCACGCGTGGTTTGAAATCTTGACCAAATGTCGGTTTGTATATGCTCTAAAAGATGGCCAAGGTGGATAGAACCATTGGCGTAGGGCAGAGCGCTGGTAATCAGAATTTTGCGTGCTGTTTCCGGCATTTCTTTCTTCAGTTTCTTGCTAAATTTTAAAGGGGCTGATAGTACCCAAAAATGGGGCTATTTGCATCCGCTATATTTACGCAACATTTACGCGACACCAGCGCATTTTTATTGTCTGAATGAATTTTATGTAAGTAATAGTTGAAGCCATAAAAAAGCCCGCAGATAATAGCGACCGCTTATGTGAGGAACTTAAAATGCGACTTTGTGATAAAGACATCATTAAACATTTAAATGACGGTAAAATTAAAATCTCTCCTATGCCGGAAGAGTCCATGGTGAGTGGCTTAACCGTTGATATTCGCTTGGGTAATAAGTTTCGTGTTTTTCAAGATTATGCGGCACCTTACATCGATTTAAGCGGTAAAAAACCCGATATAGAAGCGGCTTTGCAATCCGTAATGAGTGATGAAATTGCCATTGAAGAGGGC
This sequence comes from Alteromonas sp. a30, assembly GCF_026788005.1. GTDB lineage: Bacteria > Pseudomonadota > Gammaproteobacteria > Enterobacterales > Alteromonadaceae > Paraneptunicella. The sequence goes on along the minus strand of NZ_JABEPE010000031.1, from coordinate 2,489 downwards.
AAAGCCTTTTTCTTACATCCCGGCCAATTGGCGCTCGCTATGACGCTGGAGTCGGTTTCGTTACCTGCTAACATTGTGGGCTGGCTTGATGGACGCTCGTCGTTAGCGCGACTTGGATTAATGGTGCATGTTACCGCACACCGCATTGATCCGGGTTGGGACGGCAACATTGTGTTAGAGTTTTTCAACAGCGGAAAACTACCGCTAGCACTGCGACCCAACATGAAAATCGGCGCATTAAGCTTTGAATTACTGTCGGATTTTGCAGAAAGACCATACAACGCGCGCGTTGATGCGAAATATCGAGGGCAAGACGGCGCTATTGCCAGCCGAATTAGCGCCGATGGGGCGGAGGACTAATCCCCCCAAAGACGCGTTCTCAAAACAACAAACTCGACAAACCAAGCAGCACTCAAACGGTGCTGAGTAATTTCGAACAATATCTTGCCCTACCGAATTAATAATAAGCGTTTTTCATCAACAGTTTGCTTAGAGATTAAGCAAACAATGCCAAGGATGGGATTTCTCGTTGCAAAACGCCCAAAATTAAGTAAACTTTGCGCCCTCAAGTTAAGCGTTCAAATTAATGTTCGCTTGAGCGTCCAACGGATGGATAAACTTGGTCGGTCGGTGTGTAGCGCAGCTTGGTAGCGCACTGTCATGGGGTGTCAGGGGTCGGAGGTTCAAATCCTCTCACACCGACCATTTAATTTCTTTTAAATCAGTCTGTTACCCCATGGTTATGATTGCCTATTTTTTCTTGCAGCCTATTCGCAGCCTTATCACAGCCTATATACAGTAACTCAAAAATTCGTTTTTCTCGTCTGAAAGCCGCATTCTATCTGCATAATTTTCTATTTTTAGTGCAGCCTAAATACAGTATTAAAAGACCTTAAGCTCAGCAGCGGGAACCCGTGTCCATTCCACATGATTCTCAGTATAAATTTCTGTTGTTTTTTCGTTAGCGTGAGCCATTCGGGCACTAGGACTTACGCCGATGTCTTTAAACATTTTTGCCGCAAGAGCACGAATTTCATGGAAGGTTGGCCGCTCTTTTTTATCTAAGTGATTATAGAGCCCTAAGTCATCTCTTAAGTCACTAAATGCACGACTTAAGTATTTAGAACTTAATTGAAAAGGGTGATCGCAACCTTCGCCTATTTGGCTTCTATACCGTCCAGCGCGATGAACTACATAAGGGCAAGCCAGTTTATCGGAACGGCCCTTATCAATGGTGTTTTTAATGGCTTGAGTAATGGGGATTTCAACATAAGAGGACTCAAGCTTTTGCACTTTTTGACGGTGTATTCTCATGATGCCGTAAACCACTAAGCCATTCGACATCGTTGGAACATCATACATTGCACAGTCAGTATATTTTATACGTGAAATTTCTAACGAGGCATGAGTGGTTTGAATAGCCAGCTCCATTGCAACTTGCAAATACAAATCCGCTTGTTCATGAATTTTGCGGTAATTATCAAGCGTTAAGCGTTGACGAGATTTTTCATCTTTCTTCTTGGTTTTCTTGCGCTCAGCATAATTAACTTCCATTGCCGATTCATCAATCAAATAATCAAACACCTTTTTAAGAAAGGATATTTTGCGGTTGTAAACGTTATTACTTTTTCCTTCGGCAAATTTGGCTAAGTAGTCGTTAACAAATTCTAGATCTATGGATTTTGTATAAACATCGCCACCAAATTCACTAAGTCGCTCACAGTCTTTTTCAAATGTTGACCAAGCGTTATTTCCCAGATTTTCCTCTGCTTTAACTCTTTTTTTAACGACCGAAAGCCATGCTTTTAATGGTTTGTTGTACCTATCACCTTTTTCTAAAAGCTTTATAGCAGGGTTACGATGCTCACGGTTAAAAACGGTACATGCTTCAATAGCATCATGGCGTGTCGTTTCCTGAGGAAACCAAAACTCGTTCCCATTGGGATAACGATAAACAAAATATTTAACACCTCGGCTCGTTTTAACTCTCAACCCTTGTGGCAAGTCTCTATTCTCTGGTTTACGTTGTCGTGGAGCCATGATTAACCTGCTTTAAGCTTCATCATTTGAACGAGTTTATCCGCATTGCTTTTTGGGGTTGAAGTAACCCATATTTTATAAGTTCCCCCCGGCGTTTTTTCTATTTTAGTATTGTCTGGCATTCTATTGGCTCTAATCCAATTTATGACTGTAGTTCCCGTTACTCCATAGAATTCTTTTCCATATTTTGCGGGTGTGTAAGGTTGATTTTCTAGCATCGTTATCACCTTATTAGTGTTTTATTTCTATCCTCAAACTGCCGTTAACCTCGCTCAAACACCCAGCACTTAACACTTTTGGATGTGCTGTAAGTATTGGGTTTATGGGCAATAGCAGAGTTAACGTTTTTAATTTCGATGAACTTTCGGCTGCGTGACGATTTCAAATGCTTTTTTAAATCGCTAAGTAGCGGAATTTGCTGTTTGGCTTCTGATGCCAGCGTCACGAAG
>NZ_JABEPE010000030.1 GCF_026788005.1 Alteromonas sp. a30 | reverse complement strand
AACAGAAACAGAAACAGAAACAGAAACAGAAACAGAAACAGAAACAGAAACAGAAACAGAAACAGAAACAGAAACAGTTGTTTCGTTGCTAGCTGAGCAAGAAAGCTTGATTGAGCAAGCGAATACGATGATTGCTTCTGAATTTTCTGAGCAAGCACCCGATGCTTTACTTGAAGCATCGTCTACGTTGGAACAAGCTCATGCAGAGCCAGAGCCAGAGCCAGAGCCAGAGCCAGAGCCAGAGCCAGAGCCAGAGCCAGACTATCTTCGAACAGAAGAATTGTTAGCCCTACGTAGTCAAATTACGCAGAGTATTACACAAGAACAGGAAAAATCGGCTGAGCAACAAGACGATGGCCTTCCTTCACTCAATCGCAATACGGCCTTTAAAGTACCGGAAGCGATTAAATCTGAAAGCATAGTAGAAGATGAGTCAACGTCTCAGGGACAATCAGAAAATCAGCCACAAGGCTCACAATTCAAACCATCAGAGGATGTGTTACAGCACGATTCCCCGTTGCAGCCTCCTACGCCGATTGATGAGTTTCCACAAGAATATTTAGCGCAATCTGAAGTTGCTGCTTCACAATACGACTTTACTCCGTCAGAACCATTGGAGGATATCTTGCCTTCAGGTTACAACCCAAGTAATGAGTATGCGTCACAAGGAAGGTCGTTTGGCGGTGAGCTAAATTCGGCTAATATCAATTCTGCTGAAAGCACAAGTGAAGCGGCTTTTTTAACAACGCATAATAACGCTCCTGCTGATCCACTTGAGAATACACCGAGCACTGTTCAACCCGCGCATGCTGAATTTAACGATAATCACGCTTCTTTAAGCACGTCTGCCGGGGAAAGTATCGATATCGACTTTGATATTCCTTATCGATTATCCGATGGGAAGAAGGTCATTAAAGCGGCTCAACTGGATACATGGAGTCAGTTAATCGAAGAAATGGGGTTGGTAGGCTTGAGTAAGCAGATAGCCACCCATAGTATGTATAAAAATGCGGATGGCGAAGTTGTACTTACTTTATCTGATGATCAAAAGCACCTTTTAGGACCAGCCACAGAGGCTAACCTAAAAGAAGCGTTAAGTGAGTTACTACAGCAAGATGTTAACGTCAAAATTGAACTGGGAGAGGTAAAAGATACCCCTTACGTTGTTCAACAAGCGATTAATAAAATGCGGCTGCAACACGCTCATAAAGTTATTCAGGAAGATGAAACCGTTCATCGACTTTGTGAGGAATTTAGCGCATCCGTTATTCAAGACAGTATTAAACCTAGATAAGAGAGAATCCAATATGTTTAAAGGTGGAATGGGCAATATCATGAAGCAAGCGCAGCAGATGCAAGAGCGTATGCAACAAGCCCAAGATGAATTAGCCAATTTAGAAGTAACGGGTGAGTCAGGCGCTGGTCTTGTAAAAGTTACCATGACAGGTAATCACAACGTTCGCAAAGTTGAGCTAGATGAAAGCTTGATGGAAGAAGATAAAGAAATGCTTGAAGATTTGCTTGCCGCAGCAGTTAACGACTCAGTTCGTAAGGTACAGGAAGCTAATCAAGAAAAAATGTCGTCATTAACAGGTGGAATGCCACTTCCTCCGGGCTTCAAATTCCCAATGTAATTAGCTGGAACTCGTCTTAATGAAATTTAGCCCACTGATTGATGAATTAATTTCAGACTTAAAATGCTTACCCGGCGTGGGGGCTAAAAGTGCGCAACGCATGGCATTTCAGCTGCTTGAACGTAACCGAGATGCTGCGTTGAAATTGAGTCGCTCACTGCACGATGCAATGGAGCACGTGAAGCATTGTGAGCAGTGTCGTAATTTCACTGAGACGAGTTTATGCGATATTTGCCAAAATCCCCGCAGAGGCGAAAATGGCATACTCTGTGTCGTCGAAACGCCGCAGGATGTGTTAGCGATTGAGCAAGCGTCTGAATTTAAGGGGCGCTACTTTGTGTTGATGGGACACCTTTCTCCCATCGACGGTGTTGGTCCAGATGAAATCGGCATTCCTGCTTTGCAAGCGTTACTGCAAAAAGGCGAAGTCAACGAGGTCATTCTTGCGACTAATTTTACCGTCGAAGGCGAGGCAACTGCACATTTTATCAGCGATATTTGCAAATCATTTGAAATTAAAGCTAGCCGCATTGCCAGAGGCGTACCAATGGGCGGAGAGCTTGAATACATTGACGGCAGTACGCTCAGCCATGCTTTCCAAGGGCGGCAGCAGCTCTAATTCAAAAAATATCCTTTCTTTAGCTATTGATTTTACGTTTACCGCCCCTATTTTGACAATTGGTTAAGTGCTGTGGGCTGAGAAAACTCAGCGGCAGTGAAATAGAAATTAATTGTGCAAAGAACTAGGAGCAGTTTGAAAATGGCTGATATTGGTCAAAAAGAGACTCACGGCTTTCAAACCGAGGTTAAACAACTTCTTCAACTAATGATTCATTCTCTTTACTCAAATAAAGAGATTTTCCTTCGCGAATTAGTATCCAATGCCGCTGATGCCGCAGATAAATTGCGTTTCAAAGCGCTTTCTGATGACTCACTTTATGAAAATGACGGTGATCTTCACGTTAAGTTATCTGTTGATAAAGACGCTGGCACCATCACCATTGCAGATAACGGCATTGGGATGAGTCACGACGATGTGATTGACAACCTCGGCACCATCGCAAAATCAGGTACAGCAGAGTTCTTCTCGAAGCTATCTGGCGATCAAGCAAAAGACTCCCAACTTATCGGGCAATTTGGTGTTGGCTTTTATTCCGCCTTTATTGTTGCTGATAAGGTCACTGTTAGAACCCGTTTAGCAGGGGCTCCAGCAGAGCAAGGTGTAGAGTGGGAATCAGAAGGTGAGGGGGAATTCACTGTTAGCCAAGTCGAAAAAGCGGAGCGCGGTACAGAAATTGTTTTGCACTTACGCGACGATGAAAAAGAGTTCTTAGATGACTGGCGTTTGCGTAACATTATCGGCAAATATTCTGAGCACATTTCCATTCCAGTAAAAATGTGGCGTGATGAAGTCCCTGAAAAGGAAGGCGAAGACGGCGAGAAAATTGAAGCGATTCCAGGCGAGTGGGAAAATATCAACAAAGCAACTGCTCTGTGGACTCGCGATAAATCCGACATTTCTGAAGAAGAATACAAAGAATTCTACAAGCATATTTCTCACGATTTTGGCGATCCGCTTCAGTGGTCCCATAACCGTGTAGAAGGTAAAACCGAATATACTAGCTTGCTTTATATTCCATCAAAAGCACCATTTGATTTATGGAACCGCGATCAAAAGCATGGTTTAAAACTTTATGTGCAGCGCGTATTCATTATGGATGATGCGTCGCAATTTATGCCGAGCTACCTGCGTTTCGTCAAAGGTCTCTTAGATTCAAATGACCTACCATTGAATGTGTCCCGCGAAATCTTACAAGATAACAAGATTACTCAAACGTTACGTCAGGGGTGCACAAAGCGTGTGCTTCAAATGCTAAATAGCATTGCAAGTAATGATGCAGAGAAATACCAAGGCTTCTGGGCAGAATTTGGTAACGTTCTTAAAGAAGGTCCTGCGGAAGATTTTGCTAACAAAGATAAAATTGCTAAGTTGCTACGTTTTGCTTCAACGCACAACGATTCTGATGCGCAAACCGTATCGCTGGAAGACTACATTGGTCGCATGAAAGAAGGCCAAGATAAGATTTACTACACTACAGCGGACAGTTATCAAGCGGCGAAGAACAGCCCTCACCTTGAAATCTTCCGTAAGAAAGGTATTGAAGTTTTCTTAATGTACGACCGCATCGATGAATGGTTAATGTCTCATTTGACTGAGTTCGAAGAGAAGCAATTCCAGTCAATTGCTCGTGGAGCTTTGGATTTAGGTGAACTCGAAGACGAAGAAAGCAAAAAAGCGCTAGAAGAAGCGGAGAAAGAAGTTGAAGGTGTAGCTGAGCGTGTAAAAGAAGTGCTCGGTGATAAGGTGAAAGACGTTAAATTCACACATCGTTTGACGGATTCCCCAGCTTGTGTGGTCGCTGATGATTTTGGCATGAGCACACAAATGCGCAAGATGATGCTGGCAGCAGGACAGGAAGTGCCAGAGATTCAATATAACTTCGAACTTAACCCTGAGCATACATTGGTCAAAATGCTAGCTGATGTGCAGGATGAAGAACTATTTGGAAAATGGTCACAAGTCCTCTTTGATCAAGCGGCGCTTTCAGAGCAAGGTAACTTGAAAGATCCCGCGAGTTTTGTTCAAAATTTAAATAGTTTATTGATGCAACTTTCAAAATAAAGGTTGCTTATCTAGCTCAATAAAAAACGTGGAGTGCGAACTAATTTGACAGTTTTTTTGCACTCCAATATTGACTCTTTCCTCAGTTAATCTAAAGTTGCTGCTTGTTTTGTTCTTAGACGTAGCACAACTAAGACTGAAGTCCGATTCCAACGCGTTGTGTTAGCCATTAAACTTTAAAGAATTTTTGTGTGACCTGTTAATCGCTAATACATCTAACCGTTTGTCCTCAATAGCATACCAAATTGCTTTCCTTCGACAGTTTTCCATGGGTTAGATTCGAAAATATAATGGGTCAAAATCAAGCGGATTATTAACAATTTGGGAGAAAATTAGCTATGCGCATCATCCTTTTAGGGGCGCCGGGGGCCGGTAAGGGTACTCAGGCACAGTATTTAATGGGTAAATACGGTATCCCTCAAATTTCAACTGGTGACATGTTGCGAGCTGCTATCAGCGCGGGCAGCGAATTAGGATTAGCCGCCAAGAAAATCATGGATGAAGGAAAGTTAGTTTCTGACGAGATTATCATTGGCCTAGTTAAAGAGCGTGTCGCTCAATCGGATTGCGAGAATGGTTTCTTGCTGGATGGTTTCCCTCGTACAATTCCTCAAGCTGATGCGATGAAGGAAAATGGCATTAACGTTGATCATGTGATTGAGTTTGACATTGATGATGAAGTTATTGTTCAACGTATGGCTGGTCGCCGTGTACACCCAGGTTCAGGTCGCGTTTATCACGTTGAGTACAATCCACCTAAAGTAGAAGGGAAAGACGACGAAACGGGTGAAGATTTAGTAATTCGTCCCGACGATCAAGAAGATACAGTAAGAAAACGTTTGAGTGTTTATCATGAGCAAACTAAACCGCTCGTTGATTATTACAGCAAAGAAGCTGAAGCAGGTCAGTGTCAATATCATAAAGTAGATGCATCTGCTCCTGTTTCTCTGGTGAACACGAAATTAGATACACTGCTTGGTTAAGCATGTATTCTATTTAAGTCGATTAATAAAACAAAAAGCGCTGGTTTTCCCAGCGTTTTTTTATGTCTATTAGTTATGTTAACAATAATAAAAAAGCCTCAGGCAAACTGCTCTGAGGCTTTTGAATTTACGTTAATTTACGTTACTAATATTATCTTAATGTACAAGTTGAAGTTGCAATTGCGCTGTCTGTTGCGCCTGCGCTTTCAATATCTGTACGAGATACGTAGCCACTTAAGAACTTACATTTCTTCACTTTCGCTTTGAAAGTAAAGCTTGCAGAGCCGCCTTGAAGTGTGCTCGCTTTCAGCTCAGAACCCGCAACTGGTAGAGTACCTTCACCGTTAAAGTAAACAGTATCACCGGTTGCACCGGTTGCACCCTCAATACCCACTGTCGCGTTAACACCTGTTAGATCACCTTGAGGACCATAAGTGAACCAAATGTTTTCGCTATCGTCAGCTTGGATCCAGATTTGGAAGCTGTGTGTATTGGCAGGATTGCTAGGATCAGTGCCAAAACGAGGCGCATTTTCCCACTCGAATACGTTGAAGTCATTTACACCATCAGACAATGTACCCGCGTAGAAGTTACCACCTGCACCCATGTCTAAGTCAGTCCATAGCGGCGCTAACAAGTTGTTAGGCGCAGACTCACTTGGTAGGCGAGAGTTAGTTGCAGAAACTGCTAAGCCGCTGTCTGTACCAAGCTCAAGAGCACCATTCATTGAAAAGATAACTTGAGAATATTCAGTACCGCCAACCGTGAATGGGGCAACATTGAAAATAACCGCGCCATCGTCACAGTTGCTAGGGCAGGTTGCAGGTTGAACGCCTAATAAAGATAGAGGTAAGTATCCAGCCGGAGAATCACCAGAAGCTTCTAGTTCAACACCAGAGGTATCGAGTGAACCACTCCAAGTGAACTTATCACCATCAAATGCGAAATCTGCAACCGTTGAGCCATTAGTGACGGTTTGTGTTGCAGAACCTTCAACATACTCTAAACCTTTCGGTAAACTGGTGCTTAGGTCGATTTGATCTTCCAGCGCGCCATTAGCAAGGTCGATTGTATAAGTTTGCTCTTCACCGCGTTTAACAACGTCTTTGTCTACTGTTGATTCAAGGAACGGGCTAGAAGACTTGCCAGCATAGGCTGCGATAGGCATATGTAAGTTGGCTAAGTTACCAAACAATGGAAGTAACTCTAAGTCTCCAAATGCCCAATCTTCTTGCGCGAATGCTGTATCTACTGTCACTTTTACTTCAGCGCTTTCACCGTCACCCAAAATGAGAATGAAAGGTTCTGCGTAGATGTTCATACCTTTTGTGTTTGGATTACCGAACAATGTCCATGCACCAAATCGACCAGAACGGTTAGTAACGGTTCTGGTCCAGCTACAACCTTCAACACACGAGCTATCCTGCATACTCGCGATGTTTAATGTTTTAGGATCGCCACCTAACGCTGGATCCGCTGCTAAGAAGTTTTCTGGCGTTTCGTTTAACACTAAGCCTGATTTAAGAACACGGTTAAGATCAATACGTCCTGCACCTGTGTCAAATGGATCTGCTGCTGTTACACCGTCTTCTTTAAAGATACGCTTATCTTTGGCTGTCATCATTAAAGCAGACTTGATTTCGTAAGGTGTCCAATCGGTTGAACCTGCTACCAATGCACCAGAACCCGCATTGTGTGGGCTAGACATTGATGTACCAGACAAGAAACCAAACTCGTCGCCAGAGCTTGTGGCTGTGCTGTTAACTGCCGCAATAATATCAACACCTGGACCACCAATATCTGGCTTGATGACGTCAACTTTAGTGGCAGGACCACGAGAACTGAATCCTGCTGTTACATCACCTAAAGAATCATCTAATAATGGTGTCGCACCAGTAATTGAACCTTCAGTGTTCTGATTAGAGGCAACCCAATCTTTCAAACGCTCGCCATCAGTAAAGCCTAAGTGAACCGCTGGTAAGAAATGACCATCTGCACTTGTTGATTCGCCATTGGCTTCTGCGTTGGCTAACACCAAACCGCCAGCTCCGCCAGCAAGAACGTTAGCGCCTTTATCAACACGAGCAATTGAACCACGGTCACAGATAACGATTTCGCCGTTAAAATGACCCGCAGGGAATGGCTCAAGACATTGCGCAGGGTCAGTGTCATTCGAAGAACCATTTGCCGTTGGGAAATCACCCGCATAAACGATTTTTGCCGGACCATAAGGTGAAGTGAAACCTTTACCTGATAGGCTAGAAAGTGATGCGCCATCGCTTGTTAAGTCAACAAGTGAGTTGTCGATAGTACGGTTGTGCGTTAACGCTGCGACAGTTGCTACCCAAGGAGATGAGTGAGCACTTGTGCTCGCACCAGGACCATCGTTACCTGCTGATGCAGAAACGAAAATACCGGCCGCAGTTGCATTAAGAAAACCAAGTTCAACCGAATCATTGTACGGATCGTCACCACCTGAAATTGAGTAGTTTAATGCTTGGATACCGTTAGGCAGTGCCGCAGCATCAATAACAACTTGCTCTACTGCTGCTAGAAGCGCAGAACCTGGGCAGGTATCGATACAGACGTCATAAGCAATGATGTTTGCATGAGGCGCTACACCTGAAGTTTCGCGAACTAAATCAGTTGTTGGTGCACTGATAGTCGCTGATTTCACAATGTTACCAGCCGTTGTACTAGCTGTGTGGCTACCGTGACCGTCGGAATCCTCTGGTGAGTTAGGATCAAGTGAAGAATTCACCATGTTCCATGCACCGATTAACTTATCGTTACAGAAGGTTGGATCTACAACGTCACAGTAACTGCCTGGAACATAGTTACCACTACCTAGAGGGTTAGTGTGATCATAGCCGTCACCACCAATATCGGCAAAGGAAGCGTGATCGTGGTTGATACCTGTATCTAATACTGCAACAACAATGCCTTCACCCATGTTGCCTTTAAGGCCTCGGCTATTCAGGTTCCAGAAATTCTTAGCACCAATCCAAGCTGGGCCAGCATCAGTTGTTGGATATTCAATGCGCTCTTTTTCGATACTTTTAACGCTGGGTAGTTTAGCAATGCTTTGTGCTTCTTGTTCAGTCAACTCAATTGCCATACCGTTAAATACATGGCTGTACTGATACTTCATGCTGATATTGCGGCCAATGGTAGACTCAATAGAGCGAGACACGGACTTTTGCTGTTGTTTAAGGAAAGTGCTGTACGTTTTAACCGAAGGAGATTCAGTTTTAAGCTGCTTTAAGCCGGTTGACTTTAGGCTTGTTGCCGCCATACCACCAATACCGCCGTCATAGGCAGCAACCGCTGGCGCATGAAGTCTTACAATGTAAGTAGACTTTTTACTCACCGCGATAGTAGGTTTCTTTGACTCGCTTAACGTTCCAATTTGATTGACAGATTGAGGCTGGCTTGTCGCCAACGTTAAATTGTCTGTTGCAGCTTGCAGTGAACCTAGTGTGCCAAGAGCAAGGCATACACCGAAAGCTGTTTTGCTAGACACTACGGACTTATAAAATGACATGTTTATAGACCACCTTGAAGTTATTTGTAAATCCTCAAACAAATAATCTAACGACAATAATGAGGCTAGCTGCTTAGCGTTTGCTTGCGACAGTTCAAACTCTTGTTGTTAAAAAGGCTAAACAATTCTTATTTGAGTAGGTTCACAATGTTTTAATTATTAATATTTGCCCATACAAACAAGGGCGGTAAAAATATTACTTTATTATTGTTATTTCATCCAATAGCCCTAAGTAATAAGAATTTATATAAAACGGGGTTAATGGACTAAAAATTTCATCGGATTAATTTATTTCTTAAATTTAGTAGAGAATATGCTAATTAAAACAACAGTTTAAAATAAATTTTTGTGCACAAGGAAAAATTTATTTTCTGAATTGAATGCGAATAATTAAATAGACTTTGTTTGAATATGATATGAGTGATTAGTTATTATCTTAAAGAGTACTCGAGTATGAATAATCTTTAGTAAAACTAAACGCTTAGGTGATTAAGTGTGTTAACAAAAAGTAATAAAATTTATGGTTTAGTTAAGGTAAAGATAACCTATGAAAATTAGTAAGTATCTACTCAATTTGGATATTAAAATTAAGGTGGCAGCTTGAAGCCAATTAGCCTTTAATATGCCCGCTATTAAAGTCAATGGATCACCAATAATAGGTATCCAAGCGAAAAGTAGGCTCCATATACCGTATTTTCGATACCAAATTTCAGCTCGCCTCCAGCCCTTTGCTTTTGGGTTACGACGTTTTTCTATCCATTCATGAGCCCAGTATCCCAAACCATAATTGGTATAACTTCCGAGAGTATTACCCAAGGTTGCTAGGGCAAGGCACGCAGAGGGAGAAAACCCTTGTGAAAGCATAACCAACAATAACCATTCGGAACCAATGGGGATAAGTGTCGCCGCAGAAAAAGAAAGCAAGAATAGGGCAACATATCCAGGTTCAACCCAATCCATTGTTACTCCTTTTTAAATGGAAGCAGGTCAGACATTTGCTGTTTATATTCATTAATGTGAATACTTTCTTCTTCCAGAAATGGCACAATTGCATTGTGAAAAAGGGGGTCTTTTAACCAATGGTTTGAGTAGCAATAAATCGGTTTAAATCCCCGTTGAATTTTATGTTCGCCCTGCGTTCCGGGGTTGAATCTTTTGATATTTTTTTCAATGCAAAACTCAATTCCTTGGTAATAACAACATTCAAAATGCAGAGCATCAATTTCAACTAAGCTTCCCCAATATCGCCCATAAAGATTATCATTATCATAGAAATATAATGCACTTGCTACTGCTGTTGAGTCCTGAACTGCGATTACTAAGAGTAAATTATCTTTACATATATCAAGTGATCCAGTGAAAAAATCTAGATTAAAATAGCCAATATGTCCGCTACGTTTCGCATAGGTTTGTTGGTAGCAACGGTAGAAAAAAGCAAGGTGTTTTGGTTCTAATTCGGAACCAGTAATTCTTACTATTTTAATTCCAGCTTCTTGAACTTTTTGACGTTCTTTTTTTACATTTTTACGTTTACGAGAAGTAAACGTCATTAAAAACTGTTCGAAGTTTTGATAATTCTGATTAAACCAGTGAAATTGAATGCTGTTTCTTTGCTTCCAATTTAGTTCATGTAATTGTTTGGAAATATCAGGCTCAGGAAAGAGAATATGGCATGAAGAAAAATGCTTATCTTGACATTCTTTTTCAATGCTTTGAGTTATCGCTTTGAGTAATTCTGGTGTTATTGGTTTTTGGCTTAAAATACGCGGTCCTGTAACGGGTGTGAAAGGAATCGCCGCGGTGAGTTTGGGGTAATACTCAAAACCATACCGGGCATAGGCTTCATCCCAAGCCCAGTCGAATACATATTCGCCAAACCAACTGGTTTTTTTATATAGCGGGAGAGCGGCAACTAATTCATCTTGCTCGAATACGCATAAATGATGAGCAAACCAACCCGTATCAGGATTATTGACTGCACCTGAGGTTTCTAGATGAAGTAAAAAAGCATACTGAATGAAAGGTTGGTCAGAGTCGACCAGTGCTTGCCATTGATAGGCAGGAATTTGACTTAAATGCTTGATAAACTTTATTTCGAGCGCCACTTAAGAAACCTTTAATAAATTAGATAAAGCTAGAAAAGACCACTATGGATTATTTCGACGAATTTGAGCAAGGAATGCCCCAAGACATTGAAAATACCAAACGACTTATTCGCCAAGCAATAACCCGTTATCTTGCACAACGGGAGCATGGATTCAATGAAATCTTGTATAAACTAACACAAAAAGGCTTTCCTCAGGCATTATCTCGAATTGAGTTAGAAGCAATGCAAGAGAGAGGTTGGCAATCAGATGAGCGTTATACCAAACAACTGGTGCAACGACGTATCAACAAAGGATATGGACTACAGTTCATTCAGGGAGAGGCGCGCAGCAAAGGCATTGAAGGCGCCGTATTGCAGAGTGTGATGGACGAACTGCAACCTGATTGGTGTGAGGTCGCCAAAAATGCGGCGATACGTAAATTTGGCGATACGCCAATCAAGGACAATAAGGATTACATAAAGCGATGTAATTTTCTGCGAAATCGTGGCTTTGGGTTAACTGAAATCAGCGCGGTTTATGAACGCTTTTATTAGTCATTTTATACTAACCGTGCTATCTTCCCGCCCTTGGTTTTATTGATAAATTAGAACATTTGAACAGGATTTGTAATGTACAAGAGTACCGCCGATATTAGACGCGCATTCTTCGATTTTTTCACTCGTCACCAACATCAACAAGTCGCCAGTTCCTCTCTTGTGCCTGCCGATGATCCAACGTTGCTTTTTACCAATGCAGGCATGAATCAATTTAAAGATGTGTTTCTTGGTAACGAGAAACGCAACTACACACGAGCGGTATCTTCTCAGCGTTGTGTTCGAGCGGGCGGTAAGCATAACGACCTTGAAAACGTCGGTTATACCGCGCGTCACCATACTTTTTTCGAAATGTTGGGTAACTTCAGTTTTGGTGATTATTTCAAAAAAGAGGCTATCAGTTTTGCCTGGACATTCTTAACTCAAGAGCTACAACTTCCCGCTGAAAAGCTGCTTGTGACCATTTATCACAACGATGACGAAGCTTTTAATATTTGGCATAAAGACATCGGTTTAGCGCCAGAAAAAATCATTCGCATTTCAACGTCAGATAACTTCTGGTCAATGGGAGATACAGGGCCATGTGGTCCTTGTTCAGAGATTTTCTACGATCATGGTGAGCATATCTGGGGCGGTCCCCCGGGATCTCCTGAAGAAGACGGCGACAGGTTTATTGAAATCTGGAACTTAGTTTTTATGCAGTTTAATCGCACAGTTGATGGCGAAATGCAGCCTTTGCCTAAACCTTCAATTGATACCGGAATGGGGCTTGAGCGTATCTCTGCAATTTTGCAGAACGTTCACAGCAACTACGAAATCGATATTTTCCAAGCATTGATTAAAGCGGCCGCGGAAGTTTGTGGCTGCGATGATTTAAACAATAAATCTTTGCGCGTAATTGCTGATCATATTCGCTCTTGTAGCTTCTTGATTGCTGATGGCGTGATGCCTTCTAACGAAGGTCGCGGTTATGTGCTGCGTCGTATCATTCGTAGGGCCGTGCGTCATGGTTACAAAATGGGCGCTAATGATATTTTCTTCTACAAATTAGTTTCTGCTCTTATTCAACAAATGGGCGAGGCTTATCCAGAGCTAAACACGCAAAAAGAAGTAATTGAAAAAGTGTTGCGTATTGAAGAAGAACAGTTTGCTCGTACGCTTGAGCGCGGAATGGCAATTTTGGATGACGCTATTCAAGGCATGACATCCGACACTTTGCCGGGTGAAGTCGCATTTAAATTATATGACACTTATGGTTTTCCAGCCGATTTAACCGCAGATGTATTACGCGAAAAGTCGTTAAAAATGGATATGGAAGGCTTTGAAGCCGAGATGGAAAAGCAGCGTCAGCGCGCACAACAGGCTAGTCAATTCGGTACCGATTACAATAACGTTGTTAAAACAGAATTGGCGTCAACATTTACTGGTTATGAGCATGAGTTAGGCACGGCAAAAGTGCTGGAACTTTATAAAGGGACTGAACAAGTAGAACAGCTTAATGCTGGTGAAGAAGGCATTGTCATTCTGGATACAACCCCATTTTACGCTGAGTCGGGTGGTCAAGCAGGCGATACGGGATTGTTAATATCAGAGCATGGCGACTTCCATGTTCAAGATACAGTGAAGCTGTCTCAGGCGATTGCTCACAAAGGGGTGTCGCAAAGTACATTAAATGTTGGCGATAATGTAAGAGCGGAAATTGATGCCGAACGCCGCGCCAATATCAAATTAAACCACAGTGCAACTCATTTGCTACATGCAGCGTTAAAGCAAGTGCTTGGTGAACATGTTAACCAAAAAGGTTCTCTTGTTACCGACGACAAACTGCGTTTTGATTTCTCTCATTTGGAAGCCATGACAAGCGCTGAATTAAGAGATGTTGAAGATTTGGTAAATGCGCAAATTCGTGCAAATCACGAATTAAAAACGCAATTGATGGGATTGGATGAAGCCAAAGCCGCAGGGGCGATGGCATTATTTGGCGAAAAATACGACGACGATGTTCGAGTTGTTTCAATGGGAGCGTTTTCAATGGAATTGTGTGGTGGAACACACGTTGCTCGAACGGGAGATATTGGTTTATTCCGTATCGTTTCTGAAAGTGGGATTGCTGCCGGCGTTCGTCGAATTGAAGCTGTAACAGGACAAGCTGCATTGCAGGAAGTGCAGTCACAAACGCAAATTATTGAAGACTTCGCGAAATTGCTTAAGACCGATAGTCTTTCAGTTTCAAGCAGATTGCAGCAAGTGCTTGAACATCAAAAAGTAATAGAAAAAGAAAATAAAGCTTTGCAGCAAAAGCTGGCGGCGAGTGCAGGATCGAGCATGTTGTCGGCAATGACACAAATCAATGGCGTAAATGTGTTGGTTTCAAAGCCTGAAGGTGTAGAAGCTAAAGCATTGCGAACTTTAGTTGATGATTTGAAAAATCAGATTAAAGAAGGCGTTATTGTTCTAGCGGTGGCATCAGACGACAAAGTGAGCTTGATTGTTGGTGTGACAAAAGAATTAACCCAAAAGGTTAAAGCTGGAGAACTGGTTAATTTTGTAGCACAACAAGTCGGCGGTAAAGGAGGTGGGCGTCCAGATATGGCTCAAGCGGGTGGAAATCAGCCGGAAAACCTAGATAAAGCGCTATCTTCGGTATCGACATGGTTAGAAGATAAGCTATAATCCTTACCCTAACCAGTTTTTGCGGTGACAACAAAAACACGGAATGGTTGAGGCGAAGTTTAACGGGCTTAATGGTTAAGCTGAGCTAGTTTTAAGAGGACACTTGAATTTCGGACTAACGGAACAGGAGTAATAAAATGCTGATCTTGACCAGACGTGTTGGCGAGACGCTAATGATTGGTGACGAAGTGACCGTAACCGTTCTAGGCGTTAAAGGAAATCAGGTACGAATTGGGGTTAATGCTCCGAAAGAAGTATCAGTTCATCGAGAAGAAATTTATATGCGTATTCAGGCAGAAAAAAATGCGCAGTTAGCCGCTCATGAACAAGCTGCCGCAGATAAAAATGGCAACGAGTAACTAGCAATTTATGCGGTTAGCAAAATAGGCCCATCAGGGGCCTTTTTTGTTTGTGTTTCTGAAAATTAGTGTGCTTCATTATATGCGTTAGAAGATGCACTTTGTCTGTTTATAACGCAACAAAGTTATTGAAATTGTACGATTTGAACAATTACTCAGCAGACAAATCCTTTTCTTCAAAAAGTCGTTGACTTCCTTTTACCAATCATTAAACTTCGCTTCCACGTTGAGTCGCATCTTATTAGCCAGTGACTTAATGTTTCCGAATACGGAGAGGTGGGTGAGTGGCTGAAACCAGTTCCCTGCTAAGGAACCATACCTATTACTGGTATCGAGGGTTCGAATCCCTCCCTCTCCGCCATTCCTGAATCACACCTAGCCAATTCCCCTACAGCCCTGAATGGACGGGCGATTGCGGCGGTTCGAAAACCCTCATTTTTATCGTATGTTAATGGTTCACAGAATACCAGTTTTAGCACTGAACGCTTGTGTGCATATTTCTCTGAAGCCCAGAGTTTATAGGGGTTTGACAAAAACAGCATAGCGGTTCGAAAAGTTTTGTCGAAGCTACCCGTTTTTTGGCTTTGCTGCTGGATTTTTTCTTCAAGTGCGAGCTTCTCTAACTCTATTTTCTCGATGCGTTGCTCGTAAGCTTCGATGACGGTTGCGATGTTGGTATTCATTAATTTATTAATGATGTTGTCTTTATCGGTTTCTAATTGCTTAAGCTGCTTTTCTAATTCCAGTTTGTTAAGCGCGTGGTTGTTCTCAACCAATGCCCAGAGTTTTTTGAACATCTTGGTTGCAACATTGGAAAGCGCTTTGGATGGTCTGAGCGTTTTTAGTAGCGCCTCAAAATCATCTTCCATCACTTCGCGTTTAATCGACTTGCCATAGCTGTTACAGCCTTTTTTACGGCACAAATAGTAAGGATGATACTTGTTGCGGCCTTTGCTCCAGTTTGCCGTGAGCTGTGTGCCACAATCACCGCAAAGCACAGCGCCTCTGAGCACAAAATCTTTGTTAAGGTCTTTCCTGTCAGGTGCCTTGGCTGTGCGCTTGTTGCCCAAGCGTTCCTGAATTTTATTATAAAGCTGTAAATCAATTAATCCTTCATGATGGCCTTTACGCATGGCAATGCCACGGATTTTAAGCTCAACCATGCCCGCATAGACGCTGTTGGTGAGCATCCGTTTAACAAGGTCGGGGTGAACTTCCGTGCCTTTGTTTTTGGTTTTGGGGAAGTGCGGACAGCTTTCTAAAAAGCGTTTAATTTCCGTTTGGGTTTGAAAACGTCCACAGGCAAAGCCCTGTAGCGCCTCCTCAATATAAGAGGCAATCGGATCATGACGCACAAGAATACGCGGCTTGCCTCGCTCACTTTGCATTTTATAGCCCAGCGGCGCAGCCAAGCCCCAATATCCAGCCTCAAACCTTGCGCTGACCTTTTGATTGGTCTGGCGCGCATTTTGTTTGCGCTCTAGCTGGCCTCCTGCGGCAATGACGGTTTCGTAAAACTCGCCTTCGGGGGTGGACTCAAACGTAAAGTTCAGGCATTCCACCCGCACTTTCAATGAATCCAGTTTTTCACGTAACATCAGGTAGTATTTAGTGTCACGCGCCAAGCGCTTGAGGTCATCAAAAATGACGACATAATGAGTGCGCTTATGGGATTTGATATGATTGAGCATGGCGACCATGCCAGGTCTTTTCATGAAATTGCCGCTGCCAGTAAAATCATCAGGAAAGACTTGTTCGACATCATAGCCATTATGGGCGGCATGAATGCGACAACGTTGCTCTTGAGAGGTTAGGCCAGAGCCTTCCTTGGCTTGGCGTCTGGTGCTAACACGGCAATAAATAAGGGCTTTTTGCGTCATGGCAGAACTCCTTTTTTCGATACAGTGGGGATCGGATATTTACTTTGACAGATTAGCCTAGGCTTGATCAGCTTTTTCAGTAAATAACGGCAAAAGACTGTTGATATTATCCACACCCCAGCCCATTTCGACCATGGCTCGCATCATTTCCCACAATAGCAAAAGCAGCTCTTCTTCTTGCTCGGGTGATAAGTCCAGTGCAGCAATATCTTCGCAGTAATCATCAAGGTTACAATTCATGCTTTTATCCTCTTGTATATGTTGGCTTGTGCGCCCTCCGTGGCGCGGTATTTGGGAGTTATAAAGGGTAAGGGGCTGGACTGCGGGAAACAGTCAAAGGAAAGTTAAAAGCTTTGTTGCTGGGATTGCGCTTGATTAAACATTTGGCTTTTTTCTTTGGCGTATTGCACCGCTTGCGTTTTGAATTCAGGGTGTATAGCTTCAATTTGTTTTTGTTGGTGAGCCAGATTATTCGCCGTGGACTGAACCGCCTGAGACGCGGCACTAATTTTCTGGGCGACCGCCATGGACGGGGTATTATTCCCATCAGCCAATGAAGCTTGAAGGGCTTCATTAAGCTTTTGACTTGCGCCATATAAGCGCTTTTTGTTCGCCATGAGCTGCACATAACGCTGCTGCTCTTGGCTCATCTTGTCGAAATTTGGGTTGTTTGTATCGTTGGTCATGGTAAATGCCTCTGTAAGGGTTGTGGGTGTTACATTATTGGCAGGTTGATAATGCTGATTAACCCGTTTGGCACGGGCGTCATCACGGCGTAACTGATTGCGATAGATTTCTCGGTCAATGGCTTCTTCGCCCATGCCATAGGGCTTGAGCACAGGGACAGGCTGGCTTTGCTCAATCATGGTTTGTTGCCTTGCCAGTGCTGGATAAAGCTGCTCACGGCGCTGCTGCGTTGTTTTTGTTTGTCCGCTGGCAGCACGCTTGAATGCGTCATTCATACACGCTTTCCAAAGCGCAACCAAGAGAGCCGCCATCTGCGCTTGGGCTTAAAGGGCGCATAGCCTTTGGGGTATGACCACATGCCCTCGGCGTATTGCGGCAAATGGGCAAGCTCAGCGGGAGCCGTTTCGCTGATAATGGGCACGGTTTTGTGCTTTTTGAACAAGCGCCATTTGCGGGGCAATGCCACTTTGTCAAAAGGCGCATGATACGGATTAGGCAAGAAGCGGTGAGCAAAATCACGGTTTTGAAAATACGGGATTTTCTGGTATTTGAACGGACGCACCCCCAGCCCGTGAAAGGACACGATACCCATATCACTGGGTAAATGAATGAGTTCATCAGGTGTCATTAATGCGCGGGACACCGCATCGGGGGCATTCATGGCTTCGTGCTCACGCAGTATATCGGGCAATGCCTGAGCAAGATTGCCATCACTCAAGGCTTTTTGGGTGAGCGCAGCACGTCTGGTTGCTGCTGTAAATTGTTTGAGCATGGGATTAAACAAGGTTGTCGCCTTGCCCAGATAATCGCTCACATATTTTGCGGATTTTTCCGAGGCCAGACCCAAGAACAATTTGGATTGCGCATTGCCAAACAGCGTGTCAAAGCCTTCTTGTCCGTAATGCTGCAAAGGCTGTCCGATATTTTGAAACACCGCTGTGACTTTGCATTTACTGCCACGGCCAAAGCTAAACATGCGTTGCATGGCTTCAAAATGTCCAAGCTGACCCGCCTCATCAATCAGTAAGTGAATACGCCCAAGTGGTTTACGTTGTTGCTGGATCGTTATCGCGGTAAATAGGCATCGTATGACAGGCGCGCACACCTCCAGCAAATGGGCGGGCATCATAATAAACAGTTTCTTTATCGTGTCAGGCTCACAAAATTTTTGTACGCTGATGGCTGAGGGGCTGGATAGCGCCCTTTGCAATGCGGGTGAGCCAAGGCATTGCAGGGAGTTTGATACCGTAGACAGAATGGATTCAAATTCAGCAGGCGCTTTTTCGCGTTTGATAAAAAGCTCATCTGCCATTTGCTGCACAGCAATAAAGGAAGACACTTTCATGGCGGGGTAGTGCAAATCCGCAAAGTAATCCACCTCAGCCCCGCCGCGAATATCACCGATGACCTGATAAACATCTGCCAGCGATGCATCGGGGTTATGCTCACGCAAGCACACCAATACACACGTGACAATCTGCACTGCCTTCCCATGGAAGTGCTCGGAATTACCGCCGCCTCCTTTGGGCTTGTTGATCAGGTTTGAAGCCATGGTCAGCGCATCTTCAAACATGGTGGGAGAGTGTGGCTCGATAATATCCAGCACATTGATACTGTGCATGGGCAGATACCATGGCTTGTCATCCCAAAGCCCATAGGGGTTAAAGCAATAGCATTCTGCCCATGGCATCATCATGGCACAAATCGCCGCCAGCTCGCCTTTGGTATCCAGCACCGCCGTGGTTTCATGCGCCAATAGTTGATAGGCGATATGGGTTGCCAGTTTGCCAGACCCCGCAGAGCCTAAAATGATAGAGGGCGTATCGGCATCAAACCCGATGCGGCGCGGCTTTTTCTCGAAGGTGTAGCCATGATGCAAGCCGTCTTTGCCGAGCAAATCTGCGCTTTTAAGCTCATTGGCACGGGCAAAACGTGCCGTGCCGAAGCGTTCTTGAGCAAGCATATGTTACCCCCGTTTGCGCGGTAAGCTGATACGCACAGCAATAATAGAAAGCAAGGTGGTTATCGCCCCAATGATGGCGGCAAAGATAAAACGCACCCCCATGACCAACACGTAAAAAACACATAACCCCCACAGCAACGACCAGAGCATGTCATGCCCAAAGTGAATAAAGGGGCGAATTTGCAGCAAAAAATACTCAACGGTATAAGCATGTGCTTGGGCAACAAAATAAAGTGCGCATAAAACGCCAAGCGCCTTACCGAAATTGTCACGTAATCCGTGACGCGGTGTTTGTGCAGATTGGCTCATTATTGACACTCCTGTTTGAACAAGGTGTCACTTAACGCAAAGCGGTGCGTGTAGGTTGAGGGCTGGTTTTCACGCAGCACGGCGATACTGTCTTTCCCTTGGTTGCCCTGATGTGCCGTAAAAGTGAAGTCGTGTTGATATTGCTTGTTGCCATACTGCGCCTTAAGTGTCGCTTTTACCCCATCGGGGGCGATGCCCCGATAAAAGTTCACGCCGACTATCACGGTACAAATATCGACATCTTGCAAGTAGCGGATGATTTCAAATTGCTCGGTGCCACTGGAGCCTGTGACAATATCCTTAAAATGCTGGGCACGGACGGTTTGTGAATTCGCATAAAAAACAGGAAGCGTTTCACCTTTAATCAACGCATAAATATCCAAATCAATGCCCGCAGCTTGCCAGCCAATGCCAAGCTGCAAATAGGTTGGGTGGGATGGGGCAGTTGAGGTCATGGCTTCACTGATAGTGTAAGTCATTGGCAATGGTGCGGCGTTTTGTTGCAGGCGCTGCATCACCACGGCTTTATCATGGGTAAAACTCACCAGCTCGGCACTTTGTCTGGCGAGATATAAATGTATGAAGCGCTGCACGTTTTCACCGTAACGCGCATCATCAAAACCTTGGGGCAATAGCCAATGAATACGCTTACCCTTTAAGCGCTCGCCAATGCCGCGCGTTCCAAAATCACCGCGTGCAGGTAGGGCAAAAAGGTTGGTATCAGCAGGGTAATGCCCCTCCTCCAAGTTAAAACGGATGTCCGATAAAATCAGAATATCCGTATAGCGGCGATGATAGCGAGCAACTTCACCCAGCACAGAAGGCAGGTTAAGCCCCGCTTCATCTTTAGGGTTTTGGACAAATTGCATCAAGGCCGCGATAGCGTTTTGATTGGCATTGAACAAGGCTCTTGGCTGATGCAGCCTTGTGTTTTTAGGTAAGCTAAGCTTTGCAACGGTGTGACCATCCTTTGCATTTAATACCGTGATGTGACTGCCCGCTTCCAATTTGGGTAACTGTTCAATCAATAATTCGATATGTTTTTTCGTAGTTGTGTTTTGGGAAAGCAAAACCAGTAAATCACTGGCTTGTGCAGAAGCTGTCATGAGCATGGCAAGTGTAATAAGGATAACCTTTTTCATGGGAGTTCTCCGATTGGTGGGTTAACTAAACAGGGCTTGATGACGAGCCTGAG
This sequence comes from Alteromonas sp. a30, assembly GCF_026788005.1. Lineage (GTDB taxonomy): Bacteria > Pseudomonadota > Gammaproteobacteria > Enterobacterales > Alteromonadaceae > Paraneptunicella. Next base: position 5,693 of record NZ_JABEPE010000030.1, on the reverse strand, counting down.
CAATCGCAAAAGCGCTTAGTTGCTCATTGATAAAGGCTTGGCGGGCAGCGCTGAGCGCAACCAATTCACTGTCTGTTTCCAGATAAGCTTTAAAGGCTTTTTCACTGGCACTTTTGTCCATTCGCAATTGCTCACTGGCAATCAGGCGAGAGGGATTAAGGGTTAATGTCGATGGGTTATAGGAATCCAGTAAGTTTTGCAGCGCGATAAAAAGGCTGGATGCAATTAACACCTCGGCAAGCAGTTGCACCAAAACAAAGTAATCTCCGCCGCTTTGCTCATTAAGCATATCGCTGAGGCTTGGCGGTGCGCCCAGTCCGTTAAAGGTTTCGGCGAATTGCCAAATCCAGATGAAGGACACAAGCGCGGTCAGGCCGTATAAGGCTTTTTTACACTTATCCTGCCAATGCAAACTGCTAAACATGAGCGGAGTCATTTTTAACGAAACGCTAATCGCTGGCGCGAGCAGTGCAATTACCCAAGCTTTCCACGGCGCTTCGATAAACACCAAAATCTCCGACGCCGCAATGCTGGCCTGTGCATTGACCACGCTTAATCCCATACAAAGCAACATAAAACCGCCAAACAGCACAAGCTGGATTAAGTCTTGTGCTCGCCACGCCGTGAAATCAAACATATTGGACGGGGCATCATCACGCAGCGCAGGAATATAGCTGGGCAAGTCATTAAACTTTTTACGGCTTTGCTTTAGCTCCTCAACCGCTTCTTCTTGCAAACGCTTAATCTCGTCTCTTTGGGCGGTCGCCGCCTCAATCGAGCCGTGTTGCTCGTCAAACAACAATCCTGCTTGCTGAGTAATGTGCTGCCGACCTTTATCCGCACCCATGTGAACCGCAGCTTTAATCATATTGTCCAAGCGCTGCTTCAATGCCATGGATACATCGCTTTCTTTTTTACTGGAACGCATACGCGCCTCCCTACTTGTTAAAAACAAGCTCAGTTTGGTTTTGAAAATAAATGAAGTCGGGAAATAGAAGCGGCTACCCTAAATCAGGCCAGCCTTTCTTAATTGTTTGAGTTCCAAAAACAAATGGAACATGCGGCATCGTTCACTCAATCGCACGGGCGAGTGTTTGGGGTTCCCATCATCACCTTCTTGCAAAAAATAGCTGACCCAACGCCCCGAACCCATCAGGTCGATGGAGGGGATAAGATAATGTTGATAGCCCTCAATATCGCCACAAAGAGGAATGAACACTTCAAAATCAGGTTTGGCGAATAACAGTGACATTGCATCAAGCAAGCCCTCTCGGGAAAGCTTTTCAGCTTCGCAAAGCGCCTTCACTTCACGCCAAATGTTGTGCTGATTTTCTTGCGCCTGATAGTGCGCTGAATTTTTCAGATAGATTTTAAATTTTTTATTTGAATTCATTTGTGCTGCCTCAAATTTCAAAATTGAAAAGAGACAGGCCGCCAACCACTCGACCTGCCGAGGTGGTTGCTTATGATTTTTTAAATGTGTTGAGAATTTTTTTATGCTTCTTGTTTTTTCTTGCTAGCTCCTCAAGTGTCATTTGCTCAAAGTATTTCTTTGTGTAATAGCATGATTCATCGGAGATAACAGATTCTTCGACAAGTCCCTCAGCTGTAAAAATCTTTAAGACGCGCTCTTTGGGGTTGTTAGCAGCTTTCATGATTTGTCTCTTTGTATTGGGATACCATAATGTTAATAATGGTATCCCAATAAGTCAAGCGCACAAATTCTCTCCAAAAAAAATTGTTTGGCATATATTCGTATTTTCTTGAATTTAAAGGTGGATCAAGGGGAGGTTAGATATGAAACATATGCAGAGCCAGTGGCGGGAAACGTTATAAACGTTACTTAGGATCATAGCCGTCGATAAATTGCCCAACGGCAGTTTCTACAAGATCTTTTTTCTGCATTCCTGTTCTTTCACAAAATGCACTGACCTTTTCAGCAAACTCGCAGGACACTCTAGCTTGAAGCTTTGTATCTTTACGATTCTTCTCCGAACCCGATGAGAGTTCAGGGTGAGGTAGTTCGCCTTTACTCCTGCGTTCGCGCTTTGCCACTTTGAAACCTTGCTTCCTTACATATTCTTCAAAGTGTTTAACTGACACAGCACCATCTTTTTGTAAAGGTATATTTACGTATTTTGCTTTTGGTTTTAAAACTAGCTTTTCAATATCTCCATCATATGTGATTTCAACATTTACTTCGTTCTTTTGTAATGATGCAATTGCCTCTTTGAGGCTTGAGTAGTTTTCAATCCCTTCAATATTTACTTTCATTTACCTAAACCGTAATATTTTTAGAAACTATCGCTATTTATTGCCCGACTTGGAATACTTTCTCAAGTGACGGCGTGACATTCAGCCAAAGCGTCAAGCTAATAAAATTCACTCAATTTGCAGCTAAACACTATGAAAACCTATTGTATCAAAGTTCTTCCCAAAGCGGACGAGTCATTAAGCCCCTTGGTTGTTGAAATTAAGAATAAATTTCCTGATATTGATAACTATACAAGCGATTTCATTATCAAAGAAAAGAGAAAGGGTTTTTTTTCCTCGGGATACCCCAAAATTTTGAAAGTGGAAATAAAATTTCATTTAGAAGATGATCAAGTACCAGCTGAAGCCCTAGAGCTTGTTGACTTTATTAAAGGCTTAGATATCGGGGATGCTGATTTTGAGATTGTCGATGAAGAATAGCGCATCGTACACTGAAAATAAGCAATTAAAGAAAAAAGTTATCGAGAAAAGTCTCAAGGTATTGCGGTTTGAATCGATGCACCATGCCGCATTTGCGCTTTTTATACTGTGTATGTTTGCCACAGTAAACGTTGGCTTGGCTCTTATTCTTTTCTTGTTACCTTTGGTGCACGTTATTATTGTCTACATGCTATCCAAGCCCGTGTCTCTTGAAGTTAAGGGTATTGTCAACGAATTAGAAACTGTTAGAGCTGACGTTATATTACGCAAAATTAACTCTGCCTCTTCTCAAGCTTTTTCATTTCCATTCTTTAAGATGATCGGGGTTTCAGAGGATACACATTCTAACCTAACATCGAAAAATGAGTATTTTCGTGACCTTGCCCTCGGGGAGATAGCCCACGAAATAGGCCACCTTAATCAATATGATCGTTTAGTTACCTATTGGTTAGCGACATCAACTTTTATTTTGAGTTTAATCGGGCTGGTACTTATAACTATACAAGTTATCTCTTTGATTTTGTTTGGTTCGTTCTTGGAATTCGAGCTTTACGGACCGACAGGTGTCTTCCTCTTTACGTTATTTGGATTTATGGTTTTCACCTTTTCTAGAGTTGTTCATCAGAGAGAATATATTGCTGATTTATATGGAGTTAGTTCGTTAGGCGATAAATTCTTTTCGTTTTTGCAGAATGGGAAGATGATTGACGAGTGTAGTCGTAGTCAAAAAAGCATACTTGAAAAATTAACTTTAGCCGTAAATAAATTTAGTCACCCTCCATTTTCGAATCGAATCAAAATTACCTCTGGAGAATATTTGTTCAGTGGAAGTCATATGAGAAGCTTAGGGTTACAATGGAGCTTAATCATAACGCTCTTCACTATAGGTATGTTTAAATTGGGTATGTCAAAGTTCATTGTCGGTGAGCTTTTAATACTCATTGTTCAACTAGCTCTTTTATCATTTTCCTTCTACAGAGCGTACTGTTTGAGCAAAAATTTTAAAGATGCGATACATTACTTCACCAGTTATTCGGCAGGTATAATAAGCGGAGTAATGTTGATATCTGTAGTTTACTACTTCATGATGAAGTTAAATGAGATTGGAAAAAATATAGAGTTAAACCCCCCATACCATGTATATGGGCTGCTGAGCTTTACGGTGCTTAGTTCTTTTCTTTTATTTTTTATACTCAAATATGCTCTAAGACGGCAAGGCTTTTCTCTGATTAATAAGGAGAAGTTTGGAAAATATACAATTAAAATAGTAAATCTTCCGGTAGACCTGTTCCTAATCTTTTTCGTGAAGGCAGCAGTTCTTTTAACTACTGATGCTATTTATAGCCAAGATCTAAATGTTGATGCTTTAGATATATCAAAAACATGGTGTTTACTAATTGCAGGAGTTATAGCTTCTCCTTTTTTTGTGGCCATTATTGATAGCCAAATATTTAAAGTTTGTACTCATAAACTTAACCTGAAAACTATTGCTTTTTGGCTTTTAGCAATTTCATTTGTATTGTCTTTTAATGTGAATGTTTATTCACTTTTAATGCTGCCAGTTAAAGCCCCAGAAATTGCTGAGATATTATATGGTTTAAGCGTTTTTCAACAGCTTCATCATATTCTTATATCAAATCCAATTGATATGATTTTCTGGGTAATTGTCTGGGGAGTAATTAGGAGAGATTAGAGGTCATTCTACCTACAATCATGCTAACATGTTGAGCAATAATTAGAAATGTAATAAGCAGGGGTGTAGCTGTATTATCGGTTCATTGCCCCATCAATGCTTTTCATTTCAATGCTGATATAAGTACAGCCACCGCACCGCGCAAGATGTGTGATGTATTACATTTCATTCCATACATCACATATCTTGGAAAGGAGAGTGCCTCTCCATTTCATCCTACGCAGTTGATCCTAAGTTCATTTGCATTCACTAAGGACAATAGGGTTTGGTTTTGGCATTGAGCCTGTTACCAAACCTTGAAACGTGTGCGCGTTTCAAACTTCCGCAGCTAAGAGTGAATTCGTCACCCTTAACAATCCACGATTCAGGGCGCAGTCAATCGCCCCGAAACCCATCGACCAACCGTTCGCCGATTGGATGCCGTAAACCTGTTGCGGTTTAATCACAACCACCGCTTCTGCCGTGGATGCAGCCCAAGGAATGTCCTTGGATGCAAATAGTGAATGCGTGGGTATGTATCCCTCCTCCCATTTTTGAGTTTTTCCCAAAAATTAACCATTGCGTCTTTAGGTTGCGCGGCAATTTCAATATCAAAAGAAAGGTTTGCTGATGCAATCTAAAATTAAAAACGTCGTCTTTGTTGCCACCCGTGAAGAGTTGGAGAGTCAAAGCTACTATCGTCGTCTTTGGATAGCGACACGCAATGTTAAGATCCCTCGCCGTTCATGGTTGGATGCTATTGCAAATACGATGCGTGATTTTGATGGCCTTATTATCACCCGTGCTGGCGAAGTTTATAATATTCCAGATATTGACGCGGTGTTTGGTGATGATCCTGATTTACGCTGGTTGGGCTATTACATGCAGCCCGATGGTTCAGGTGAGTTCCCGAAAATGCGAACCAGAAAATACCAGCGTCTTGAATTACTCGACCTCTACTTTCGAATTAACCACCCAAGCATTGCCCGTCATTTTGGTGTTTAACGTTCCCCCTAATCCCAAGTTCTAATCGAGAGTGGATTTCGCGCTCAATTTTCCTGAGTAACGCCACGATGACAGCGTGATCTCCACTTATTCGGTTACATACGAATAGCCGCTTTAGGCACATCTCATACAAACTTCTCAGCTCCCAAAAACGCAGTGATTGCAGGTTAAATGACAGGGTGAGCGGCATGGTGTAGGCTCCTTGGTTTGCCAAGACGTCAACGAACGAAGCCTTTTCTCGCCATTGCGCGCGTTGGAAAATGCTGCGTTTTCGGTGATGTTGATGCGCCTCTATTGCGCCAATCCTTTGCGTAAAAGCCGC
>NZ_JABEPE010000002.1 GCF_026788005.1 Alteromonas sp. a30 | reverse complement strand
AACTCAGAAGTGAAACGTATTAGCGGCGATGGTAGTGTGGGGTTTCCCCATGTGAGAGTAGCACACTGCCAGGCTCCTATTCCTAAGAAGCCCTGTTCGTATGAGCAGGGCTTTTTTTATTTATAAACCAAATAGCAACCCAACTTCGTTCCCTTCTATTTATTACTTCTAAAGTATCTGTTGGTGCATGACATATTCAAATCGAAGCCTGTTTCCAACTCCTATAAGCTCCCTTTTGTGCTAGTATTCTGTCCGAATTTAATTCCCAAATTTAGAATAAAGAATAATGCTAGAAAGAGTAAAAATTGTATTAGTTAATACTTCCCATACCGGAAATATAGGCTCTGCGGCTAGAGCGATGAAAACAATGGGGCTCTACGACTTAGCCCTAGTTCAACCGGTGTCTGAACCTGATGGAAAGGCGAGTGCCTTAGCAGCAGGAGCAGGAGATGTTTTATCAAAAGCTGAAATTTTTAATTCCTTAGATGAAGCGATTGCTGATTGTGGCTTAGTCATCGGAACCAGTGCTAGATCTCGAACGCTCTCTTGGCCGATGTTAAGTTCACGTGAATGTGGGGAAAAAATCATAGCCGAATCTACTAACCATAAGGTGGCATTAGTATTTGGTCGTGAAAATAGTGGCCTCACAAATGAAGAGCTACAGCTTTGTAACTACCATGTATGCATTGATGCTAATCCCGAATATAGTTCATTGAACCTTGCGGCTGCTGTGCAAACATTGTGCTATGAAATCCGAATGGCCTTTTTAGCACAAGATAAAATTAAACCGAGTCAAAGTGAATATCCTTTATCTGAAGAGCTGGAACAGTTCTATGTACATTTAGAGAAGACACTTAGGCATACAAATTTCATTATACCTAAGCACCCTGGTGTAGTTATGACAAAGTTACGTCGATTGTTTAATCGAGCTAGGCCAGAAGCACAAGAGTTAAATATTCTTAGAGGAATTTTAAGTTCAATCACCAAATTAAAAAGGGACGAATGAGCTATTGATCAAGATTTAGCAAAATATCTAATACTTGACTGTTTTAGTAGGGTATGTGAATATCCGCTCAAATTAACAACGGTTGCTGCTATGAAACTAACATCAAAAGGTCGTTATGCTGTTACTGCGATGCTTGACGTCGCACTACACTCCCAAAAAGGTCCAGTATCTCTTTCAGACATCTCATCAAGGCAGGCCATCTCTCTTTCTTATTTAGAGCAACTATTCTCTAGATTAAGAAAAGAAGAATTAGTGACTAGCGTACGTGGTCCAGGTGGAGGTTATCAATTGGGTAAAGAGCCCAGTGAAATTTCTGTTGGACAAGTAATTAAAGCAGTTGATGAAACGATTGATGTGACTCGATGTAATGGTACCGCTGACTGTCAGGCAGGTGAGCGTTGTTTAACACATAGTTTATGGCACGATTTAAGTGAACGCATAACCGCGTTTCTTGATAATATTACCCTAGGTGAGTTGATGGCTAATGCCGATGTACGTTTAGTTGCTGACCGCCAAGATCATATACTTCCATCAAAGGAAATTGAAATTAGTCTGCAAATGTAAGGTGTTTTAAAGGATGCCATCTCCTATTTATCTTGATTATGCCGCAACGACGCCGGTTGACCCTCTTGTAGCTCAGGCAATGTCCAAGCACCTTTCAATAGGGGGAGTCTTTGGAAATCCAGCTTCTCGTTCACATTGGTATGGTTGGCAAGCCGAGGAAGCGGTAGAAGTAGCGCGCGAAAATACGGCAGACTTAATTAATGCCGATCCAAGAGAAATCGTATTTACCTCTGGTGCAACGGAAGCCAACAATCTCGCATTAAAGGGAATTGCCCAACAATACGGTGATAAAGGGAAGCATATAATTACCGTCAAAACTGAACACAAAGCGGTACTAGACCCTTGTCTATGGCTTGCCGATAATGGTTTTGAAGTTACTTTTCTTGATGTAGGCAGTGATGGTCTATTAGATATAGAAGTGCTTCGTAGTGCTCTGCGGCCTGATACCATCTTAGTCAGCATTATGTTAGTGAACAACGAGACTGGGGTCATACAGAATATCAACTCAATTTCAGCGCTTTGTCAGGAAAATAGTACCTATTTTCATGTTGATGCAGCTCAAGCATTGGGGAAAATCCCGATAGATGTTCGAGATAGCGACGTCGATCTAATGTCATTTTCTGCTCACAAACTTTATGGACCAAAGGGTATTGGCGCATTGTACGTTAGGCGTAAGCCAAAGGTGTTTTTGCAGGCGCAGATTCACGGTGGAGGCCATGAAAGAGGAATGCGCTCAGGTACACTTGCAACGCATCAGATTGTGGGGCTCGGTGAAGCTTGTAAAATTGCTCAGGGCAAAATCCATGATGAAATGGAAGGCATTCGTGCACTTAAAGTCAAATTTTGGAAGAAAGTTCAAACACTCTCGGGGGTTTTGCTAAATGGCAATTTCGAACAATCTGTTCCGGGCATCTTAAACCTGAGTTTTGAAGACGTTGAAGGTGAAACCTTGCTTATGGCGCTAAAGGATTTAGCTGTATCATCTGGTTCGGCCTGTACTTCGGATAGTTTGGAGCCTTCTTACGTACTACGAGCAATGGGGCTTTCACCAGAGTTGGCGCACAGCGCTATTCGTTTTAGTTTCGGTCGTTTTACTTCCAATGAAGATATTGAGCAGGCCGCAAATATCGTTTGCGAAGTCGTTCATAAGCTGCGTTGATCGCTTAAATTCGTACTTTTTAGCTTTTGTGTTCCGAGTTTTACGCGAAAAAATATAAAAAAGTCATGTTCAAGCATAGGAAACGCTTGTGTAATTGCATATAATCCGCGCCGTTTTTAGTTTTAATAAATGGAGCCAACAGATGGCACTTGAACGTACTTTTTCTATTATCAAACCTGATGCCGTAGCCAAGAATGTCATTGGTGCGATCTACAACCGCTTTGAATCTGCAGGCTTACGCATTGTTGCTTCAAAAATGGTTCACCTAAGCAAAGATAAAGCAGAAGGTTTTTACGCAGAACACAAAGAGCGTCCTTTCTTCCCAGCTTTAATCGAATTCATGACTTCTGGCCCTGTAATGGTTCAAGTTTTGGAAGGCGAAGATGCAGTTAAGAAGAATCGTGAAATCATGGGGGCGACTAACCCAGCAGATGCACTAGCGGGTACTTTACGCTCTGACTATGCTGAGTCAATTGACGAAAATGCGGTACATGGTTCTGATGCGCCTGAATCAGCGGCTCGTGAAATTGCTTACTTCTTCGCAGACGAAGAAATTTGTCCTCGTACTCGCTAAACCAGCGAATAAGGAAAAAGAATAAGGGCGCTTTAAGCGCCCTTTTTGCTGATAGAGATAATGAATTCGCTTTTTGTGAGTGAAATTTGTACAATCCCAGCCCCGATTTATAGGGCATAGTATTTTGAAACTCATTTGAGGATAGAGACATGAGCGCAATGGCATCGCCAGCTTCTAAGATCAACTTGTTGAATTTTGATAAACAAGGGCTGCGTCAGTTTTTCAAAGATATGGGAGAAAAGCCCTTCCGCGCCGATCAGGTGATGAAGTGGATATACCATGAAGGCGAAGATGATTTTCAAAATATGACCAACCTTAATAAAGCGCTTAGGGAAAAACTCATTGAGACTTGTGAAATTAAGGCGCCTGAAATTTCGGTTTATCAAGAGGCAAGTGATGGCACCATTAAGTTCGCTATGATCCTAGACGGTGGTCAAGAAGTCGAAACGGTCTGGATCCCTGAATCAGATAGAGCGACATTGTGCGTTTCTTCCCAAGTCGGCTGCGCGCTAGAGTGCAGTTTCTGTAGTACCGCGCAACAAGGGTTTAATCGAAACCTAACGGTTTCGGAAATTATTGGCCAAGTGTGGCGAGTGGCCCGATTCATCGGACTAAACAAAGACACTTCGAAACGCCCTATCACAAATGTTGTAATGATGGGAATGGGCGAACCTTTGCTTAACTTGAACAATGTCGTTCCGGCGATGAACTTGATGCTCGACGACTTTGGTTTTGGTTTGTCTAAACGCCGTGTAACTTTGAGTACCTCGGGGGTTGTACCTGCGCTGGATAAGCTAGGCGATCAAATAGATGTTGCTCTGGCGATTTCCCTTCATGCACCTAACGATAAACTGAGAGATGAATTAGTCCCCGTAAATAAAAAATATCCCATTGCAGATTTTTTGGCGGGCGTACGTCGCTATCTAAACAAATCCAATGCTAACCAAGGTCGAGTAACTGTTGAATACGTGATGCTTAATCAAGTGAATGACAGCATGGAACAGGCTCATGAATTGGCACAAACATTAAAAGATACACCATCAAAGATAAACCTAATCCCATTTAATCCATATCCCGGCTCTCCCTATACTAAGCCGAGCAATAGTCGAATGGACCGTTTTGCTAAAGTGTTAATGGAGTATGGATTTACTGTGGTAGTTAGAAAAACGCGTGGTGATGATATTGATGCAGCCTGTGGGCAATTAGTCGGTGATGTGGTTGACCGCACAAAACGTGTAATGAAAAAACAGGCAAAAGGCCCTTCTATTGAGGTTTTTGCCAGTCATTAAGTCTTCACTTCTAATTGTGCAAGTTTGTATTCTCTGGCAATCTTGCACAGTCCACATAAACTAAAATTATTTAGTCAACTGAATTAAATTTGCGGGGATTCATGGGAGTAAGGAAAAAATACAGTCGCCATTTTGTCAGGTTATCCTATCTTTCCCGTTTTACTATTTTCCTTGTTGCTTTATTCCTGTCGGCTTGCGCCAGCCGCTCCCCTCAAGAAAGTATTGATCGACAAGAAGCGGCAAAGACTCGAATTTCGTTAGGACTAACTTATTTGCAAAATGGCAGTTATGCTCAAGCCAAAGCAAATCTTGATAAAGCACTCAAATTTGCACCTGAATTAACAGATGTACATTTTGCACTCGCTTATTATTATCAAACAATCGACGAAATCGTTTTAGCAGAAAAATCGTACCAAAAAGCGCTAAGTATCAATTCTGAGGATGCTGATTTACTGAATTCCTATGGCGCATTTTTGTGTTTACAAGGCCACTATCAATTAGCAGAAGATTATTTACACAAAGCTATTCAGACACAACAATACAGTCATGCAGCGGCTTCATATGAAAATTTAGCTATTTGCCAACAAGCGCAAGCCGATACCGCGCAAGCAATACGTTATCTTGAAACCGCCATTAGCCATGATCCAACACGAATTAAAACAGCATATTTACTGCTTGAATTGAATGTCTCGCAGAAGCGTTGGGAAGAGGCTCAAAAAGCCCTTACAAGGTACGAGCGACTCGCTCCTGTAACTGCCCAAACGCTTGATTATGCCGTTAAAATTCAAAAGGCTTTAGGCAATATGGACATTGCGGATGGGTATGCTAAAACACTATTGAAGTTGTACCCTGAGCATGACATTGCTAAAAAATACTTGAAACAAACCTCTCCAGAATTAAAACAGATTCAGAATCCTGCATTGGAAAAGAAATCGATGTCGGATAGAATTCACGTGGTTCAGCCCGGAGAGAACCTGTACCGAATTTCTTTGAAGTATAATGTCCGTATGCAACGCTTGATTGAGTGGAATAATTTAACGGATGGAACGCCGCTGCATACTGGTAAAAAACTATTTGTTTCTGACCCCAACGCTAACTAGCGGGAATTGTTGTAAGAATGAGTAAAAACGACGACACATTGGAAGAAGTAGAATTTGTTGGCCCTGGTGCCATGCTGAGAACTGCGAGGAAAAAGTTGGGGTTATCGCAAGATGAAGTCGCAGAAAAACTTCATTTGAGAGCTTCCATCATTTCCAGCCTCGAAGATGACCAATATTCAGCAGATATTTCCCCTACCTTCACGAAAGGTTATTTGAAGCTTTACTCAAAGCTGCTTGGCTTAAATGCTGACGATGTATTAGATGCGTACAAGAAGTTAGGTAAGCTGGAGAAAGAACCCGCCAAATTGCAAAGCTTTTCTAAGCAAGTTGCCCGTCAAGCCAGCGATCAGCGACTTATGATGGTGACGTATCTGGTACTTGTTATTGTCATCGCCTTGGTTGTTGCTTGGTGGTTCCAGCAAGATGAAGCGCCCTTTGAGTCAATGATAAGCGGTGTGCAAAAAAAGGAGACAACGTCTCCTAAAGAAGAAACAAAACCTGAGGTTGAAGAGTCACTTCAATCGAATGCTTTACCTGTTATTTCTGATACTTCAGAAACAGAAAGCATGAGCAGTCCATCCGATACAGCTGCACCTGAGAACGATGCAACAGAAAGTATGGTTAACGACGTCACCGATGATAATGTCGAGACTTCCGAGACTTCCGAGATTTCCGAGACAACCGAGACTTCAGTTTCCGAGAGCGCTGACATTGAAACAACTGTGAATGAACTGCCTCCTCAGGTTGATACCAGTAGCGAAGAGGTTTCCTCAGATCAACAAGAAGTTCAGCCAGTGCCAGTTGATATAGAAGTGACGGAAAGCAATAGTGATAATACAGAACAAGAGCAAAAAGCGGCAGTAGAAGAGGGAGCCGATGCAACGACCACAACGGTAAGTGAAGCGCTTGATATCGTACAAGAACCAAGTGTCCCTTTAGGCGATGCCGTTGACCTTGTGTTTGAATTTGCGGGCGATTGTTGGATGAAGTTAACTGATGCCACAGGTGAAGATGTGGCGTACGGCATTAAAAAATCAGGTCGTGTTATGCCCGTTTCAGGCATCCCGCCATTTGAAGTGGTGCTTGGTGCGCCAGAAGTTGTGCAAATTAGCTACAATGGTGAAGCGATTGATATGACACAATTCAGAGCAGGTTACACTGCACGCTTTACTTTACCTTTGAGTGAATAGCCGAGTTTTAGAGAGTTTATTATGTTGACCGAGTCTCCGATTAAACGTCGAGAATCTACACAAATTCATATTGGTAAAGTTCCCGTTGGCGGCGGCGCACCTATTGCTGTTCAGTCGATGACCAACACCCTAACAACAGACGTTGAAGCCACTATTAATCAAATTAAACGAATTGTTGCTGTGGGCGGTGAAATTGTCCGTATTTCAGTGCCGACAATGGACGCTGCCGAAGCATTTAAACAAATTCGTAAACAAGTTGATGTGCCGCTGGTTGCCGATATTCATTTTGATTATCGGATTGCGTTAAAAGTGGCTGAATATGGCGTTGATTGTTTACGCATCAATCCCGGCAATATTGGTAAAATGGATCGCGTTAAAGCCGTTGTTGATTGCGCTCGAGACAACAACATTCCAATTCGTATTGGTGTTAACGCCGGTTCTTTGGAAAAAGACATTCAAGAGAAGTTTGGTGAACCGACACCCGAAGCGCTTGTTGAATCTGCAATGCGTCATGTCGATATTCTCGACAAGCTTAATTTTGACCAATTTAAAGTGAGCGTAAAGGCGTCCGATGTATTTCTTGCTGTAGGCGCTTATCGTCTTCTTGCGCAACAAATCAAACAACCTTTGCATTTGGGGATTACCGAGGCCGGTGGTTTTCGAGCTGGCGCAGTAAAAAGCGCGGTTGGTTTGGGAATGCTATTAGCAGAAGGAATTGGCGATACAATTCGCATTTCGTTAGCAGCTGACCCAGTTGAGGAAATTAAAGTCGGCTTCGATATTTTAAAGTCACTGCGTATTCGCAGTCGAGGTATAAACTTCATTGCTTGCCCAACCTGTTCTCGTCAAGAGTTTGATGTCATAGGCACAGTGAATGCGCTTGAAGAACGTTTAGAAGATATCGTGACACCAATGGATGTTTCCATCATAGGGTGCGTGGTAAATGGTCCTGGCGAAGCAGAAGTGTCTGACTTAGGGTTAACGGGGGCCCGCAATATGAGCGGTTTTTATCTTGATGGACAACGCCAAAAAGAGCGCATTGCAAACGATAACCTTATTGATACGCTAGAGCACAAAATTCGTGCTAAAGCAGCAGTTCTCGATGAGAAAAATCGCATACCCACACAAACGATTTAATTTTCAATTTCCATATCTTTTTTAGAAAGCGCGAAGCTGCGTAAAACGCTCGCGCTTTATCCACCTCAAGCGTTGTTGTTTAACGAGAAAATCCCTATAATGCAGGGCTTTTTGCTAATTAGTAATTTAATAATCCCCCGAGAGAACCGACGCCGTGAGCAAATCTATCCAAGCAATTCGAGGAATGAATGATTGTCTGCCTGAGCAAACAAGGCTATGGCAATGGATGGAACAACAAATTCGCACTGTTGTTGCCAGTTATGGGTACGAAGAAATTCGTATGCCAATTGTAGAAAGCACGGACCTTTTCAAACGATCTATTGGTGAAGTAACCGATATTGTCGAAAAAGAAATGTATACCTTTGAAGATAGAAATGGCGATAGTTTAACGCTTCGACCTGAAGGGACGGCAAGTTGTGTTAGGGCGGGCAATGAACATGGTTTGTTATACAACCAACAACAGCGTTTATGGTATATGGGACCTATGTTCCGCCACGAAAGACCCCAAAAAGGGCGTTACCGTCAGTTCCATCAGTTTGGAATAGAGGTTTTTGGCTTGCACGGTCCCGACATCGATGCCGAAGTGATCTTATTAAGTGCGCGCCTATGGAAGCATTTCGGAATCCAAGACAACGTTGTACTTGAGTTGAACTCCCTTGGTTCAAACGAAGCTCGTGCGCAGTACAAAGAAAAGTTGGTTACGTTTTTATCGCAACATAAAGACAAGCTAGATGAAGATAGCTTGCGTCGTTTAGAAACAAACCCGCTTCGCATTCTTGATAGTAAAAATCCAGAAGTTCAGGCCGTTGTTGCCGACGCACCGAAATTGTCCGACAACCTCGATGCCGAATCTCAACAACATTTCCAAGATTTATGTGAACGATTAAGCGCTTTAGGTATCAAATACCAAGTTAATGAACGCTTAGTGCGCGGTTTAGATTATTACAATCGCACCGTTTTTGAATGGGTGACAAAAGACTTAGGCGCGCAAGGCACAGTATGTGCCGGTGGTCGCTATGATGGTCTTGTGTCGCAGTTGGGCGGAAAGCCTACACCCGCAGTTGGTTTTGCTATGGGCTTAGAACGATTAGCACTTTTGCTTGAGCAAGTGGAAGCATTGACCATTCGTGAGGCCGTTGATGTATACATTGCCGCAACCGGAGCGGAGGCAGAAGTAGCAGCAACACAACTTGGTGAAACTTTAAGAGATGCCCTGCCGCAAATTAGGGTTCAAAACCATTGCGGAGGCGGAAATTTCAAAAAACAAATGAAGCGTGCTGATAAAAGTGGTGCGAATATTGCGCTAATTATTGGTGAGAGTGAACTGCAAAACAGTGTTGTTACACTTAAGCATTTACGTCAGGAAACTGAGCAACAAAGTATTCCTAGGCAAGATGTGGTTGCCACAGTAGCTTCACTCACTAACGTAAGCAAATAACAGATAACAGGTACACAGAGACCGGCAGAGGATCAAAATGGATCAATTCAGAACAGAAGAAGAACAAGTCGAAGCCATTAAAAAGTTTTGGAAAGAAAACGGAGCGGCCATCGTGCTAGGTGCAGTGCTTGGATTCGGTGGTTTGTGGGGATGGCGTTATTACAATGCAGAGCAGTTAGCATCCCAAGAACAAGCTTCAAATGCTTATGAGTCAGCTGTGCGCTCGCTTGGACAAAGCCAAGAAGCTTTTACGGAAGTGAAAGCCTTTGTTGATGAAAATAATGAGAGTAGCTATGCCGTTATGGCCGCGCTTCGTTTAGCGAAAGAAGCGGTAGAACGCGGTGATTTATCGGAAGCACAAAAGCAATTGGAATGGGTGACTAACAGCCAAGCCGATATTGTCATTAAAGACATCGCTTTACTTCGATTGGCGCGTGTACAAGCTGAGCAGGAAAACTTTTCTGCGGCGCAAGCGAGTTTGAACAAAATTGTTTCTGAGTCTTATCTCGCGCAGGTAGAAGAAATTAAGGGCGATATTTATCGGAAGCAAGGTATGTTTGATGAAGCTGAAAAAGCCTATACCGCCGCGTTAGGCAGTGATGAAACCAATGATCTTCTACAAATGAAACTTGATGACCTAGCATCTCAAAAGCAAGGATAGAGCAGTGGTAAAAGGAAAGCATTTTTTAGCAGCTTTAGTACCGGTACTTTTCCTAAGCGGCTGCTCGAGTATACCTGAGTGGGTTAATCCAACCACTTGGTTTGACGATGAAGAAGAACAAGACGTTCAGCAATTAAAGCCAATTGATGAGCTATTTCAGCCTGATATTAAATGGGATTCTGGTGTTGGTGATGGCGTGAAACACTATTTTTCCCGTCTGTCTCCTGCCAATGCATACGGCAAAGTATTTGCTGCTAATCGCCAAGGGCTTGTTAAAGCGGTGGATGAAAATACAGGCGATAAAGTGTGGGAAATTGATTTGGCTGAGTACCATAATGAAGGGTACTTGTCTGCTGTCACTAACCTTTGGGCAGATGGTATTTCTGCTAAAATCTCAGGCGGGTTAGTTGCTTCCTATGAAACCTTGTATTTCGGTACAGAAAATGGCCTCGTTCTTGCGCTTGATGAAGCGACAGGTGAAATTAAATGGCAACAAAAGGTCAAAGGTGAAGTGCTTGCTACCCCCGTTGTTGATGGCGGCTTTGTTGTCGTGAATACGGGCTCCGGCATATTGTATGGATTAGATGCTGAAACTGGCGAAGAAAAATGGATTTATGAGTCCGAAGTGCCGCCATTAACGCTACGCGGCATATCCGCACCGGCATTAAGTGCAGGGGCGGCGATTGTAGGAACTGCAAACGGCAAGTTATCCGCGGTGGTACTAGAATCAGGACAAGTCGCTTGGGAGCAAGTTATCGCATCGGCTTCAGGGACAACAGAGCTAGAACGCTTAGTTGATATTGATAGCCAAGCATTAGTGCTCGGAGGCGTAGTCTATACCATTTCATACAATGGCACATTAGCGGCAGTTGAATTACGAACTGGACGTGTTATTTGGAAGCGTGAGTATCGCTCTTATCGTCGTATTAGCTTAGATGGAAATACATTGTTTGTGGTTGATGATAGCAGCCAAGTTTACGGTTTAGATCGTCGTACAGGCGTTGAGTTATGGGCACAAACAACACTTCGAGGCCGCGATCTCACCGCGGCAACACCAATGGATTCGTATGTGGTCGTTGGTGATAAATTTGGTTTTTTACATTGGTTACGCCAATCTGATGGTCAGCTCGTTGCCCGTATCGAAGTGGGAGGCGACGATGAAGAAGAAGGAATTTATGTTGCACCCGTCAGAAATGGAAAAGTGCTTTATACTCAAACCAGAGACGGTGATCTGGTCGCGATTAGCATTCCTTAACGTTACCGTCTAAATCTGGTCTGGAGAAAAAGAAAGCATGTTGCCTGTTATTGCCTTGGTTGGTCGCCCTAATGTTGGTAAATCGACCTTATTTAACCGTTTAACCCGTACACGGGATGCTTTAGTGGCAGACTACCCCGGCTTAACTCGGGATAGAAAGTACGGTCAGGCTAAATATCAAGGATTGCAATTTATTGTTGTTGATACTGGTGGCATCTCGGGTGATGAACACGGTATTGATGCTGCAATGGCTGGTCAGTCACTTCTTGCAATTGAAGAAGCCGATATTGTTTTATTTCTCGTTGATGCTCGCGCCGGTTTAACCGGGGGCGATGAGGGAATTGCAAAACATTTAAGAAGCTCTAAAAAACCTGTTTATATTGTGGCGAACAAAGTTGACGGTATAGATGCAGACAGTGAAACCGCAGAGTTCTATGCGTTAGGTTATGACAATGTTTGGCAAATCGCGGCTAGTCATGGACGTGGTGTCAGTCATTTACTTGAATCTGTATTGGAGCCTATTGAGTCTCAATATCCTGAGATGCGTATTCCTGAGCGAAATCTTGAAGAAGAAGAGCTTAATGCCGAAGCGCAACGGGAAAAATTACAATCGTTGCCTATTAAGCTTGCTATCGTCGGTAAACCTAATGTAGGTAAGTCAACGCTTACTAACCGCATACTTGGTGAAGAACGAGTTGTTGTATACGACCAGCCGGGCACAACGCGAGACAGTATCTATATTCCAATGCAACGTGATGAGCGCGAATACGTGCTTATCGACACCGCAGGTGTGCGTCGTCGCAAGAAAATTTCCGATACCGTCGAAAAGTTCTCTGTTGTTAAAACCATGCAAGCCATTGAAGAAGCCAACGTAGTGTTGTTGGTGATTGATGCGCGCGAAGGCATTAGCGATCAAGACTTAAGTTTACTTGGTTTCGTTTTAAACTCGGGTCGCGCCTTAGTTTTAGCCGTCAACAAATGGGACGGCTTAGACATGCGCGTTAAAGATGATATTAAGCGCGAGCTGGATTATCGTCTTGGTTTTATCGACTTTGCTCGATTGCACTTTATTTCCGCACTGCACGGAACGGGTGTTGGTCATTTGTTCGAATCAGTACAAGAAGCCTATGGAGCCGCAACAAAGCGTGTCAATACGGCACTATTGACGCGTATCATGGTTTCAGCGCAAGAAGAACATAATCCGCCTATGGTGCGAGGACGTCGCGTTAAAATGAAGTATGCGCACGCAGGTGGATATAACCCTCCTGTGGTTGTTATTCATGGAAATCAGGTTGCGGATTTACCAGAGTCTTACAAGCGTTACTTGATGAATTATTTCCGCAGAGCATTGAAAGTCATGGGAACGCCTATCAAAATAGAGTTCCGAGAGGGTGGTAACCCTTATGAAGGCAAAAAGAATACGTTAACGGTTTCACAGCAACGTAAGCGTAAACGTCTGATGAAGCATCATAAAAAGAAAAAATAGCACGTTAGCGTGCCGAAATTTCTGTAATTGAAAAAGGAGCTTTTGCTCCTTTTTTCGTTTTTGAATATCAAAATGACTATTTTACGGGACGTTAAACAGCGTTAGCTTAACTGACCGTGCTGTTAATTTCGCCATCGGCAAAGCGAGTTACGATGTTATCGCCGCTATTTACCTGTTCCGCTTTTTTCACTAGCTTCCCATTTTTATAGGTAAGGGTATAACCCCTTGCTAAGGTCGCAAGCGGGCTAACGGTATCCAATAACTGACAGACGTTTGCTAGTTTTTGACTCTTATTAGCCAACATTTGTTTTTGTGAATGAGCAAGCTTTTCTTGAAGGTATTGCAGCCGTTGTTGTAATCCCGAAAACTGGTGTTTTGGATGCACTTGAGATAATCGAGAAAGTTGCTGCTCACTTTGCATTGTTTTTTTCAAAAAGGTGTCTCGCCACAATGCGGCTAGTGTCATCTGCAAGTTATCAACACGTTGTTGCTGTTGTAAAAGCTGATTTTTAGGATGACAGCCTTGAAGCTTATGTTGCAACAAAGCGTATCCATGTTCCTTAGCGCGGAGTTGATCTTGCCAATTTTTCAATAAACGTTGCCTTAAATGATTCAAGGAATCAATGGCATTCTGTAACGGTGGTGCAGCAATCTCAGCGGCGGCAGAGGGCGTTGGTGCTCGTATATCTGCGACAAAATCGGCAATAGTGAAATCCACCTCATGACCCACCGCGCTAATAACAGGAATGGGAGACTGATAAATCGTTCGGGCTAGCATTTCATCGTTAAAACACCACAGGTCTTCCATGGAGCCGCCACCGCGTCCCAAAATAATTACATCTACTTCATTGCGCTGATTCGCTACATGCAATGCTCTACAAAGGTTATCGGCTGCTAACTCTCCCTGAACCAAGCTCGGATACAGAATGACTTCAGTCGTTGGGTTTCGGCGTTTTAACACGGTAATAATGTCATGCCATGCGGCACCCGTATCCGAGGTAATTACACCGATGCGCCTAGGGTTAACAGGAATGCTCTGTTTATCTTCTTGAGCAAATAACCCTTCTGCTGCCAATTTTTGTTTCATCTGCTCGAATTGTTGTTTTAATAACCCTTCACCTTCGGGTTCCATGTGAGTGGCAATTAGCTGAAAGTCGCCACGGGGCTCATACAAACTCACATTGCCTCTTACGAGCACTTTATCGCCATTTTTAGGTGTAACTCGACTAAAGCGATTATTACCTTTAAACATGGCTGCTTTAATTTGAGCACGAGGATCTTTCAGAGTGAAATACCAATGTCCCGATGATGCAGCAATGAAGTTGGAAATTTCTGCGGAAATCCATATTTGCCCAATTTCGGACTCTAAAATGTGCTTGGCAAATTTATTGAGTTTACTAACAGTGTAGATATGGCTTTGCGTTTGGCTGGTCATTAAATTTCTCGGTTAGGAGATGTTCATAGAATATTGTCTCTTTCAGTTTACCTGATTAATGAAACCCGCTACAATTGCGCCGCAACAAAATCCCCAATATAGGTCGTTTTACATGTTGCGTTTAGCCAAAGAAGCTCTCACTTTTGATGATGTGTTACTTGTTCCTCGACACTCTACAGTGTTACCCCATCAAGCCAGTCTCAAAACACGTCTAACCCGTAAAGTTGAATTGAATATTCCGATTGTTGCTGCGGCGATGGACACCGTAACCGAAGCGCCGCTTGCGATTGCGTTGGCCCAAGAAGGCGGAATGGGGTTCATCCACAAGAACATGTCCGCTGAGCAACAAGCTCAACATGTTCGTACCGTTAAAAAGTACGAAAGTGGGGTGGTATCCGATCCCATCACCGTTTCCCCTAATGCCACTCTCAGACAAGTCGAAGAAATGGGCCGCCAGCACGGCTATTCAGGTTTCCCTGTTGTTGATGACCAGCATAATCTTATTGGTATCGTGACAGGACGCGACTTGCGTTTCGAAAAGAATTTATCTTTACCTGTTAGCAGTGTGATGACGCCAAAAGAGCGTCTAGTTACGGTAAAAGAAGGCGCAGAGGCAGAACAAGTTTTGTTTTTGATGCATGAACACCGCATCGAAAAAATTCTTGTTGTTGATGACGACTTCAAATTACGCGGTTTGATTACCGTTAAAGACTTCCAAAAAGCCGAAAGTAAGCCAAATGCGTGTAAAGACCATCTTGGACGTTTACGTGTGGGAGCTGCTGTTGGCGTGGCAGCAGACAATCGCGAACGCATTGAATTACTCGTAGAGGCGGGTGTAGATGTGCTGCTTATTGATACATCTCATGGTCACTCGCAAGGCGTGCTAAACGGTATTGCAGAAGTAAGAAAAGCCTATCCTGACTTACAATTAATTGCGGGCAATGTGGCAACTGCTGAAGGTGCTAAAGCACTAGCAGACGCGGGTGTTGATGCGGTTAAAGTCGGTATTGGTCCCGGCTCTATTTGTACAACGCGTATTGTGACAGGGTGTGGTGTACCACAAGTTACCGCTATTGCTGATGCGGTTTCTGCTATCGGTGATTTGGGCATTCCTGTTATTGCTGATGGTGGTATTCGCTTCTCCGGTGATATAGCAAAAGCCCTTGTTGCTGGTGCAAGCTGCGTAATGGTAGGCAGTTTATTGGCAGGTACAGAAGAAGCGCCGGGTGAAGTCGAGCTGTATCAAGGTCGTTATTATAAATCTTACCGAGGAATGGGCTCATTAGGAGCAATGAATCAAAAACACGGTTCATCGGATCGCTATTTCCACATTGATAATTCAGCCGAAAAACTTGTGCCAGAAGGCATCGAAGGCCGCATCGCCTATAAAGGGCCGATTGCTAACATCGTGCATCAACAAATGGGTGGATTGCGTTCTGCAATGGGGTTAACAGGCTGTGCCACTATTGATGCGTTACGCACGGAACCAAGCTTTGTAAAAGTGACGGCGGCAGGTATGGGAGAATCTCATGTTCACGACGTTACTATCACAAAAGAAGCGCCAAATTACCGTTTAGGGTAATAAAGCAATTCGGGCTACCTAATTAGAAATAGATAATCGGTAGCCCATACCTCCAGCCGATTTAACGGCTATGATGATTAAAGGAACACAGCCGTGTTTCTTCCTCCAATTTGTACATTTTTGGAATGAGTAGGCCATGATGACTGACATACACAAGCACAAGATCCTAATTTTGGATTTTGGATCTCAATACACTCAACTAATAGCCAGACGCGTGCGTGAAATCGGTGTTTACTGCGAGCTTTGGGCTTGGGATGTCGACGAAGAAAAAATCAAAGCGTTTGCACCAAACGGCATTATTTTGTCGGGAGGTCCTGAGTCTGTTACCGATACAGGATCGCCTCGAGCGCCTGAGTATGTATTCCAAGCCGGAGTACCCGTGTTGGGCGTTTGCTATGGCATGCAAACAATGGCGGTGCAGCTTGGGGGCAAGGTTTCTGGTTCATCAGAAAGAGAATTTGGCTATGCTCAAATTGAATTAACCGGTAAAAGCTCATTGTTTGATCGTATCGAAGATCACATTAATGCTGACGGAAACGGTGAGCTCGACGTTTGGATGAGTCACGGCGATAAAGTGATTGAATTGCCAGAGGGTTTTGAATGCATTGCAAAAACCGATACCTGTTCTTACGCAGCAATGGCCAATGTAGAAAAACAACTCTATGGCGTGCAATTCCACCCTGAAGTCACTCACACTCGTCAGGGCGAGCGCATTTTGGCACATTTTGTATTGGATTTGTGTCAATGCGAAGCGCTTTGGACACCTGCTTCTATCATCGAAGATGCTATTGAGCGAATCAAAAAACAAGTGGGTAATGATGAAGTTATTCTTGGTTTATCTGGTGGTGTCGATTCTTCTGTGACCGCTATGCTTTTGCACCGAGCCATTGGCAAACAATTAACGTGTGTATTTGTTGATAATGGCTTGTTGCGTTTGAATGAAGGTCAACAAGTCATGGATATGTTTGGTGATCATTTCGGTTTGAACTTAATTAAGGTGGATGCCGAATATCGCTTCTTAAATGCGCTTGCTGGTGAACACGACCCAGAGGCGAAACGTAAAATCATCGGACGCGTATTTGTCGAAGTTTTTGACGAAGAAGCGAAAAAGTGCGAAAACGCGAGATGGTTAGCGCAAGGTACCATTTATCCTGATGTGATTGAATCTGCGGGTTCCGATACAGGCAAAGCTCATGTAATCAAATCTCACCACAATGTAGGGGGCTTACCTGAGGATATGGAGCTGGGTTTGGTTGAGCCACTTCGTGAATTGTTCAAAGACGAAGTTCGCCGCATTGGTCTAGAACTGGGTTTACCTTACGACATGCTTTATCGCCACCCATTCCCGGGACCGGGCTTGGGAGTTCGCGTACTTGGGGAAGTGAAAAAGGAATACTGCGACTTATTACGCAGAGCCGATGCCATCTTCATTGATGAGCTGCATAACGCAGATTTGTATCACAAAGTCAGCCAAGCGTTCACGGTTTTCTTGCCAGTTCGCTCTGTTGGCGTTATGGGAGATGCGCGTAAATACGATTGGGTAGTTTCACTACGAGCCGTTGAAACAATCGATTTCATGACAGCGCGCTGGGCGCAGTTGCCTTATGACTTTTTGGGCAAGGTGTCGAATCGTATTATTAATGAAATCGACGGTATATCTCGCGTGGTATACGACATTTCAGGAAAGCCTCCTGCTACCATTGAGTGGGAGTAGTCTTTTACTTGTCGTTTATATTGATGTAACCAAAGCCAAGGATGGCTTTTGATTATCCAGCATGTGTTTTATGATGAATCACTCAATAGTCAAAAACGAAAAGCAGTTCAGTTAGACGTTTAAATCAACCACTTCAACAGGGCTGACATGCTAAAAGGTATCTTCTTTATTTTTCTGTTTCAGTTAATTGGAGAAGTGGTACAAAAGCTACTTCAACTCACGTTTCCCGGGCCGGTTATTGGCTTAATCCTCCTCGTTATTTTTCTTCTCGTCACCGACAACACGCCATTGAAGTTGATTTCGAAGCCTTTTGAAAATGAAGTGGTTCGAACCGCAGAGGGGATCTTGTCCTACCTTTCTTTGTTGTTTGTGCCGATTGGCGTAGGCGTTGTGATTCATATCTCGTTGATAGAAGACCAACTGTTACAAGTGCTTGTTTTATTGTTTGTTGGCACGTTAGCTACTATCGGTGTTACTGCATGGGTAATGCAGCTTATTCAGAAACGTAAGCAGGGAGCGGCGCATGACAACGAGTGAGTTGTATGATATTTGGGTATACCTACAAGCCGAGCCATTGTTTTGGTTAACACTGACCATTGGGGCCTATTTGGTAGGAGATTGGTGCTATCAGAAATCCAATAAATTTCCTTTAGTTAACCCCGTCGCCATCAGTATTCTTATTGTATCTAGTACCTTGTTTATTTTTGATATTGAATATGAACGCTACTTCTCCGGTGCTCAGTTTATTCATTTTATGCTTGGTCCTGCGACAGTAGCACTAGCCATTCCTATTTATAAAAAGTGGCATTTAATAGTGGTTAATGCCAAAGCAATTTTTGTTTCCGTTTTTGTGGGAAGTTGCTTTGCAGTTGTTAGTACTTACTTCATAGCAAATGGCCTTGGAATTAGCGAGAAAGTCATGCTTACTATGCTACCCAGAAGTGTAACAACCCCGATTGCGATGGGAATCTCTGAGGTTATTGGTGGCATTCCATCATTAACCGCAATCATGACCATTACCACGGGTATTATTGGGGCAACTTTCGGCGCCTTTATCCTAGATATACTCAGAGTAAACTCTGCTTCTGCTAGGGGTTTTGGTATTGGGTTAGGGAGTCATGGTGTCGGCACAGCAAAAGCCATGAGTCAGAATGCTGAAGCAGGCGTGTTTGCAGCGGTAGCGATGGGGTTAAGCGGCATTGTGACTTCACTCATTATGCCGCTATTTATGCGATTAATTAGCTAACGGAAGGTTGGCAGAACAAGCTTTTCAGCAATTTATTGTTTCTTTAAATCTTCAAATTGCTTATTTAAATCGTATTTTTCGTCGGTCACAATCTTTTCAAGAGTAACGATCCTTTCTTGAAGGTCGGCAATTTTTTGATTGAGCTCTGATTCACTTTTCTTATTCATTGTGGCGCGACGCTTATTGGATGTAAGCTCAACAATTGCCCAGCAAATGATGGCAACAATAGCAACTGCGGTCATATTCATTACGTGTTCCTCTTTCGTATACGACTTGCTAGGTAAATAATGGTTTTTTACGTCTCTTAGGTCAATCCTTTTAACATGGTGTTTCAATTTACTCCTTCGTATAATTGCCATCGCTATTAATTACCTAACACGAAAGCGAATATGACTCACGAGTATTGGATGAAGGAAGCCTTGAAGCTGGCTGAGCGGGCTGCGGCTGTTGGTGAGATTCCCGTTGGTGCTATTGTTGTCATTAACAACCAGCGCGTGGGTGAAGGTTGGAATCAATCCATTCTTAATCACGACCCATCCGCTCATGCGGAAATGATTGCTATACGCCAAGCTGCAAAAAGAGTAGGAAACTACAGGCTTATTAATGCTGATTTATATGTGACACTGGAGCCGTGCTCCATGTGCGCAGGTTTGCTTGTCCACAGTCGGGTCGCTCGCATTATTTTTGGTGCATCGGATTATAAAACCGGTGCCGCTGGTAGCATCATGAATTTAGTTCAGCACCCAAACCTTAACCATCAGGCTGAGATTGTCGGTGGTATCTTAGAAAATGAATGTGCTAATAAATTATCGGATTTTTTTAAACAAAGGCGGGAAGAAAAAAAACGCTTGAAGTTAGCAATGAAAGAGGCGGGAGACAACGCCAGTTGGGAGGAGTCTTAACTTGCTTCTGCCCAACTAGCGCTTTCTAGTTGTTGTTGGAACTTCTGTCTTCTGTGTGACAATTTTTGGTGTAGTTTCTTAATAAGGTGTCTTCTTCTCGACCCATTATTGAGTGAGCGTCGTTTCAATGACATTTTGTTTTTTCTCAAGTTAATCTCCTATATAGGTTTCATCATTTTAATGAACAAAATGGCTACGCATAACCAGCTTGCTCGATTAGTGACAGTGTCTCAGTCAATTGTGTCAGAAACATGGCAAATCAAGGTTTATACATATTTTCTAACGAATTGGATGGCGTATTCGGCCATATTGTGTCGCTATAAGAAGAGCGACTTTGCAATATGTGATCGATTGGATGGTTAAAAAATTTCATCCAAGGCTGAGGAATATTACACAAACTGACCGGATGGTAAAGAATAACGATGTAAAAGTATATGAAAGTTTTAATAAAGACTTTCAAAAAATGCTTTATCTTTACGCTAATTAAGGTTGTTTTTCGGTCAGATAAATCAGGCTATCGTAATAACGGCGGATATTTGAAACATAGGTCAGCGCCTCATGGCCTCGTGCATAGCCATATTGAGTTGTACGGTAATAGCGTTTCTTACTTAATAGAGGAAGGTGTTTTTTAACATCTATCCAAAGGTCGGGATTGCCACCGAGCTTTTGCGTTAGCACTCGCGCATCTTCTAAATGACCAAGTCCAATATTATAAGCTGCAAGAGCGAACCAGATCCTATCGGGAGAGCTAATTCTTTCGGGAATGCGACGTAATAAGCTCTCAAAGTATTGAGCGCCACCACGAATGCTTTCTTCAGGATCAAGGCGAGAATTCACTTCCAATTCTTGTGCCGTTGCAAGCGTCAACATCATTAAACCACGCACGCCAGTTGGGGATTTAGCTTTCGGGTTCCAGTGACTTTCTTGATAACTCATCGCCGCCAATAAACGCCAATCAATACTGGAGGAATATTTCTTAAACCATGCTTGATATTGAGGAAGAGTCTGATTGGCTGCTTGTAGAAAAGCTTTGGTGTCAACATAATTAAATTCCTTTATGTGACCAAAGTATTTTTCCATCAATACTGCGAGCGTGCCATTGTCATTGACCTCACCAAAATATTCCACTAAAGCGGCAAGTAAAGAATCATCCTGATGTTTAGCGAGCGCCCATGCTAAAGGCTGCTCTTGAACAACGGTAAAACCTACACTTAAGTTGGGATGTAAGCGGCGTAATACGGCTAAGCTGTTTGAATCAACGATGGTGTAGTCCAGTGCGCCACTTTGAATGTTTAGCGCTAATTCTTCAACATCCTCCAATTCCGAAATTTTCCAATCAATATTGCGCCATTTGGATTGCGCCTGTTCATTTGAAGTGAGCCAATCCTCAAAGCCGCTTCCCTCGGCAATGACCAATTTACCGTCTAAATCTTCGGGGGACTTCGGGCGCACAATACCTTGCTTATAGACTAATTTCTGGCTTGCGCGTTGATAGCTTGGGGCAAATTTAAAACGTTCTTGATTGCTGGTCTTAGCAATGCCCACGGCGATTAAATCGATATGGTCTTGCTCTAAAAGTGGGTATAACGAAGTGCGGTTGTAATGAGGATACACCTCAAGCGCCACCCCCAAATGATCAGCAAAACCTTTAGCAAGCTCATACTCCAGCCCTTCCGGTCCTTTTGCGCCTTGATAATAAGTGTTAAAACTGTATTGCGTGCCTACTTTTAAGACGCCCGCATCCAGGATCTTTTGTAATTGATTTTGTGGCTTGAGAAAGCGATCACAGGCTTGAAGAATCAAAACGAGAAAAAACAAAAGCAGTATTTTGACAGAATTGGTAATTAATCTTTGCACAGGAATACGTTGTTTAATGCAATCAGTCTTTATTCTGACGAATTTACTTTTCAACTGCCAGTTTATTCACGTTAATTACTGCACAAATCTTTATCAGCGGAAGGGTTTTAGTCTATAATCGCCGCCTTCTTAAAAGGTTCACTCAGCATGTAGTTTATCTCCAAATTGTTTAAAGAAAGATCAGGTCTTGGTCGGCATTTTGGTTTGTCACTGGCGCGATGTCGGTGATTCATTGTTGGCATGGTTGTCTACAATGAAGTGAACACATTTGAGCATTTGAATCTCTATTCTCGGCAATCTAAACCCTACAACGGTGGTATTTAGTATTATGTTGACGTTGCGCGGTGCACCGGCACTTTCCGGCTTTCGAATCGAAAAGTTACTTCACGCTTTGCAAGCAATGGGTCTGCCCATTACTTCAGTTTCTACTCATTACATGCATTTTGCGCATCTTAGTGCGGATTTAGACGCACAAGAAACCGAGTTGCTGAAAACCTTATTAACCTACGGACCAAAGCTAAATGACAGTCAACCTGAAGGTGAGTTGTTCCTGGTAACGCCTCGCCCCGGCACCTTGTCACCTTGGTCTTCGAAAGCCACGGACATTGCTATTAACTGTGGTTTAAGCAAAGTCAAAAGATTGGAACGAGGATGCGCTTATTATCTTCAATCTGATGCGCCGCTCTCTGAACAAGATAAGGCAAAAGCCACTACTGTTCTGCATGACAGAATGACAGAATCAGTGTTTTTTGAATTAGACGATGCACAAGCGTTGTTTGTTGAATCTGAGCCTAAGCCTTTTAATCGCGTCGATATTTTACAAGGTGGAAAAGCACAGTTATCGCAAGCGAATATCGATTTGGGCTTGGCCCTTGCAGATGACGAAATCGATTACTTAGTCAAAAGTTATCAAGGATTGGAACGTAATCCAACGGACGTTGAATTATACATGTTTGCCCAAGCAAACTCGGAACATTGCCGACATAAAATTTTCAATGCAGATTGGACAATCGACGGCGAAGTACAGCCTAAATCCTTGTTTAAAATGATTAAGAACACTTTCGAACAACATGGCGATCATGTGTTGTCTGCTTATAAAGATAACGCCGCGGTGATGACGGGCTCAAAAGCAGGGCGCTTTTTTGCCGATGCCAGCGATGCAGAATATCGCTACCACCTTGAAGATATTCATATCTTAATGAAAGTGGAGACCCACAATCACCCAACCGCTATTTCACCCTTCCCAGGCGCAGCGACGGGTTCTGGCGGTGAAATTCGTGATGAAGGCGCAACGGGCAGAGGTTCTAAGCCAAAGGCCGGATTAGTCGGCTTTAGCGTTTCCAATTTAGCTATTCCCGGTTTCGAGCAACCTTGGGAACAAACCTACGGTAAGCCTTCGCGCATCGTTAGCGCTCTCGATATTATGATTGATGGTCCGCTAGGTGGCGCGGCTTTTAACAACGAATTCGGTCGTCCGAATATTCTCGGTTACTTCCGTACATACGAAAACCAAGTGAATAGCTTTAACGGAGAAGAAGTTCGCGGCTATCACAAACCGATTATGATAGCGGGGGGCTTGGGTAACATTCGTGAAGATCACGTACAAAAAGGTGAGATCACCGAAGGCGCAAATCTGATTGTACTAGGCGGCCCAGCAATGAATATCGGCCTTGGTGGTGGCGCGGCGTCGTCTATGGCATCGGGTCAATCTAACGAAGACTTAGACTTTGCTTCTGTGCAGCGCGATAACCCGGAAATGGAGCGTCGTTGTCAGGAAGTGATTGACCGTTGTTGGCAGCTTGGCGACCAAAACCCGATTCAATTTATTCACGATGTTGGCGCAGGCGGGTTATCTAACGCTTTCCCTGAGCTCGTAAACGATGCTGGCATGGGCGGCGTGTTTGAATTGCGTAATGTGCCAAATGATGAACCGGGTATGTCGCCTCATGAAGTCTGGTGTAACGAATCTCAAGAGCGTTATGTATTGTCGGTTTCTGATGAAAACTTGCCATTGTTCACCCAAATCTGTGAGCGTGAGCGAGCGCCATTCGCGGTTGTTGGTAAGGCCACCAAAGAGCAACACTTAACTGTTACCGATGAGCACTTTGATAACAGCCCAATCGATATGCCGTTAGATGTATTGCTAGGCAAACCACCAAAAATGCATCGCGATGTGCAAAGTGCGCAGTCTCAAGGTTCTGAATTTGATGTTAAAAACATCGACATTCAAGACGCCGCAGAGCGCTTACTGCGCTTGCCCGCCATTGCTGAAAAAACTTTCTTAATTACTATTGGCGACCGTTCGGTAACGGGCATGGTGACGCGCGACCAAATGGTAGGTCCTTGGCAGGTGCCTGTGGCAGATGTCGCAGTAACGGCATCTGCGTTCGATACTTATCATGGTGAAGCCATGGCAATGGGCGAGCGTACACCAATCGCCTTACTTAGCTATGCGGCATCAGCGCGTATGGCGGTCGCCGAATCGATCACCAATATTGCCGCAGCCGATATTGGTGATTTAACACATATTAAACTTTCTGCAAACTGGATGGCAGCGGCGGGTCATCCCGGTGAAGATGCGGGTTTATATGAAGCGGTTCACGCCATCGGAGAAGAGTTGTGTCCGGCACTCGGTTTAACCATTCCTGTGGGTAAAGACTCCATGTCGATGCAAACCCGCTGGCAAGACGGCGAAGACGAAAAAGCCGTTATCGCGCCCCTATCCTTGGTTATTTCCTCTTTTGCACGTGTTGAAGATGTCAGAAAAACCTTAACGCCTCAGCTTCGCACGGATAAAGGCGATTCGGTGTTAGTGCTGGTGGATTTAGGTCAGGGCCAAAATCGTTTAGGTGGCTCTTGCTTGGCGCAGGTTTACAATCAATTAGGCACAGTTCCTGCGGATTTAGACTCGCCAGAATTGCTAGGTGGTTTCTTTAATGCCGTTCAAAGTTTGATTCAGCAGCAGCAAGTGTGGGCGTATCACGACCGTTCAGACGGTGGTTTATTTACAACGTTGGCTGAAATGGCGTTTGCGGGTCACTGCGGTATCAGCGCGCAGCTAGATGGTTTAGGTGAAGATGCCGCTTCCATTCTTTTCTCGGAAGAATTAGGTGCAGTATTACAGGTTCCCGCATCGGCGTTGGAAAATGTGCAGGCAACATTTGCAGAGCACGGATTGTCGGATTGCACACACGTTATTGGTTGCGTTACTGAAAATGACGAATTGTCATTTAGCTATCAAAATAACGTGGTGCTGCATGCGAAACGCAGTGAATACCGTACTTTGTGGGCGCAAACAACACATCACATGCAATCCATGCGTGACAACCCAGAATGCGCCAAAGAAGAATTAGCGTTGAAATCGGATGCCAATGATCCGGGTATGTTTGCTGAGCTAACGTTCGATATCAACCAAGATGTGGCCGCGCCTTTCATTGCAAAAGGTATTAGCCCGAAGGTGGCTATTTTACGTGAACAAGGTGTAAATTCGCATGTAGAAATGGCGGCCGTGTTTGACAGAGCCGGTTTTGCTGCGGTTGATGTACATATGAGCGACATTTTACAAGGAAGAGTGAATTTATCGGACTTCCAAGGGCTGGTAGCCTGCGGCGGTTTCTCCTACGGGGATGTGTTAGGGGCAGGTGAAGGATGGGCAAAAACCATTTTGTTTAATGCCCGTGCTCGCGAACAATTTGCTACCTTCTTTAGCAACCCAAATACCTTCAGCTTAGGCGTATGTAATGGCTGTCAGATGCTGTCTAATTTGAAAGCGTTAATTCCGGGTGCTGAACATTGGCCACGTTTTGTGACTAACCGTTCTGAACGTTTTGAAGCGCGCTTTGCCATGGTCGAAGTGATGCAAAGTCCATCGTTGTTCTTCACTGATATGCAGGGCTCAAAAATGCCAATTGCGGTTTCGCATGGAGAAGGCCGCGCAGAGTTTACCGATGCTGCTCACCTTGATGCTTTAGTGAACGCAGAGCAAACCAGTTTGCGTTACATTGATCACCAAGGACAAGCCACAGAACAATATCCGCTAAATCCAAATGGTTCGCCACAAGGTATTACTGCGGTGACTTCTGAAGATGGCAGGGCCACAATTATGATGCCGCATCCTGAACGTGTTTTCCGTACCGTCGCAAATTCGTGGCATCCAGATGATTGGAGTGAAGACAGCCCTTGGGTACGTATGTTCAGAAATGCACGAGCATGGTTGAAGTAATCTAAAGTGCTGTTATAAGAACACAACTTTGGCTAATTCGCCCGAATGAAAAAAGCCAAAGTTGTGTGAACTTCCTCGAAATTGCGTCATTTATTATCCGAAATTGTCAAAAAATACCAAAAAATGACATAAATTCCTTTTTTTTTCATCAAGTTGTTGTTTAATTACATGACGTTGTATATTATTTGCGCTCGGATAGTTGTATTTGTCGAATCCCTTTTAGGGTAAGGCTTGTACAGTTTGTATTCGCTGATAATTAAAATAATAAAAACTGAGAATTTTATGAATCGTTCTTCAAAAGGTTTCGGGTTAATCGGTGTCTTTTTGGCAGTGGTCGTTTTGATTGTCTCCGCAGTGATGAGCACAAAAGTGTCATCTGATGAACCTAAAGTGGAAGTGAGTCAGTCAGAGCAATCGGAATAATATTCTGATAGTTGGACTAGCGGAGCAGAATTAATAAAAAGGACCTTTTCATATAACCTTTCAAGTCATGCTTGACTAGGTGCAATGCTCTATTCTCTTAATCTATCCCTTCTTATTGTTAAATCTAAATCTCCTTTTTATCCAGATTTGTGCTTTTCCCTGTTATCCAGTTTCAGTTGTTCATTTTTCTTTAACAACACATATACCGCGCCATAGCCGCCATGTTGTTTTATTGCGGTATGAAACGCCAATACTTCAGGCAGGCTGCGGAGCCAAACATTGATGTAGCTTTTGTAAAAACCCGGGTAAGGCTTACTGTGAATGCCCATGCCGTGTTTTATTAGTAAAGCGCGATTGCCAAATTTGTAGTTATCGACAATAAAGTGAAATACCTTTTCGTGTGCGTCTTTAAACTTCATCCCTTGCAGACTTAGCATACGAGTAATGTCGTACTTTCCTAAACGCAGGTTCTTAAACACACCTTCTTGAACCCCCTCTTTTTTGTAGGCGATAACATCGTCCGGCGCAATCGGTTGTACCGATTCCGTTGTTAAGTGGTTCTGATAGCTCCCTAACTCCTTTTCTAATGCTTGTCGCTTAAGTTGCTTGGCTAGGATGTCGGCTTCAGAGGGCGCGTGATAAACGGTATCGACTTGTTTCAAAGGTTTAATGCCATCGAGTTGGAGCATTTCGGCTTGAAAGTCGGAGGGGGAAGCGTTGTTATCTTGGCTCATTTTCATCATCCTAAAAGCGAATGGGCTAGAAAGTATATATGAGAAGGGAAGGGTTGTGCTAAAGCATTTGTCAGCAAATCCCCTGTTTGCACCCGTAGAATGGGATTACGACAAAAAATATAATTTGGTCTTGGTGTTACACCCTGATATCGAAGGAAAACCATCGTCATATGCTGCTCGCTCCATCTTATATTATTAACCAAAAAGAATGCGGCGAACCTATCGATAAGTTAAATCGTAAAATGCAAGCTGTATTGCCCCAGTAAGGCGACATATATTAGGGAGAATGACTCAATTCTCCCTGTGTTTCATCTAAGACTTTTCTTACATAGCTGGCTGCTATTCATCTATTGTTATTGTGCTAACCGCCCAATCCACCTTACTTTTTGGCCATACTTTTGGCTTGCTAGGGGCTTTACCGGGCATAATCGTGGTGCCTTGTCCGGGCTGTAATAATTCTACTTTTCCGTATTCGTTTTCAATGCTAATTGGATGCTCTCCATCAATAAACAGAATGTCGATTTGATCTGGTTTCAAATACCCTCCCCAAAAGTCGGTGCCTCTGATCCCGATACTTCCAAGTGGTGTTTTGACATTAAATGAAGGGTCTTTCATTTTCGTTATTTTGCCGGTGATGGCACGAAATACCCCTTTTACCAGCTCAAAACTTGCACTAGGTTGTGCTTCTTCCGAGTAAAGATAGGTATCAATAACTAACGACGAATTCTCTCCTAAGGTAAAGAGCGTGCCGTCTTTCAAACGAAATTGTGATCTGGCTTCTTCCCCAGTATTAACAATATCTTTTTGTTGGAGCGTGGATTTACGCTTCAGCGGGATAACCGATTCCTGCCTTTGGGCTTCTACTTTCTTCTTGACTGTAATGACCTGTCCGATAGCAGAGTCGGTCTCGGCTTGTAGTGAAAACATGGCGCAAATGGCAATGAGTAATATAAAAAAACGTTTAAACATAAGTGTTGGTCCTTTTACTGCAAGCGATTGATTCGAATTAGGAGTGAAATGGCTATTCATTGATTATATGAGCTAAAGGGAAGTGTAGTGCAAAATTATTTTTCCACAGATTACTAGGCATAGTGCTCCGATCTGTCTTCTTAGTGTGGGGAGTAGGGGGCTATGACAGTCATTAAGGACAACATAATAGTGTATGTGGTGATAAATTTAATAGAACTAAAGGCACAAAAGCAAATAAGTTAGTAATTATTTACCATAAATGTATCGCCAACCATGGTGTCCCCACCGCGACTCGAACGCAGTTCTAAAGCTCAAGAGGCTTCAGTCGTTTTTTCGGTTGTTGCAGCAAGCACTTCTTCAAAGATAAGTAGTCCGTCTCCTGACGTGTCGCCATTATCAAATCTGTCTTCTGGAGATAAAAACTTATCAGCGTCAGGAACAACAATGTTTTCGTCGCCAAACTCTGCCTTTAGCTCAGCTACACACTGCACTATTTCGTCTGCAAGGTCCGAAAAGTCCGGGGCTTCACATCGACGGGATGCCGTTGCTTCAGCAAGAGTGAGGAAACCGTCATCATTTGCGTCTTTGCGATTAAATCCGCGTTCGGTTTTACTGGTGGCT
Source organism: Alteromonas sp. a30 (assembly GCF_026788005.1). Lineage (GTDB taxonomy): Bacteria > Pseudomonadota > Gammaproteobacteria > Enterobacterales > Alteromonadaceae > Paraneptunicella. Next base: position 386,933 of record NZ_JABEPE010000002.1, on the reverse strand, counting down.
TTGGCTAATCACTCTGAGTGATCAATAATGCTATCGCCTGATGTATCAATACGCTCAAAGGCTTTTTCGGAATGAAAACCGTGACTAGGTCCTTTGCTGGGGCCATGTCCGCGAGCGTGAATAGTAGGCGCGATCAATAATGTGCTAACCGTAATTGTTGCAATAGTGGCAGCGATTTTTTGGTGTTGAAATGGGTCATATCAAAATCTCCTTGGGTTTCTATTTTGATGCTGCTATTAGGATAAGTTCTCGTTACTTTCAACGATTAAAACGTGCAGTCTGGGTATTGGTTGACAAGGAGAACGAAAAAATTTTCATATTTTTTCTCGATTGAGTTTTAGAACCACAAATGAACACGGCTGTATCCCCCATAAAATAAGATTTACAGGGAGGGTGCTAGCCGCCACAATATTTTTTAATAACGATAATAAAGATTAACCCTTTGTGTAGCTTTCACGTTCCAAGTCACTGATCTCTACAGTGAGAGATGTATTCATCAGCTTGAGCTGGGTCAGCGCTGACAGAACGGATTCTGATAATGTTTGCCTTTGTTCCGGTGTTCTTCCGCTGAGCATTTTGACCGTAACATGAATAAAGTGCTCATGTCCTCCCATCAGTCGATAGTCATCAAACGGGATACTGCGCAATTTGATATCTTCCGGGCTAAATAGCTGGGCTGTCAGACAGCCTTGTAGAACGGCCTTTTGGATGTTGTCGACTTGTTCTTTTTCTGTCAAAGGTCGAGAGTATTCAATAATGCAATGTGGCATATACGTTCCTATGTTGTCAGCTTGTGACCGATTGATTCGTTGCGATGATATGTCCATCTGCATGGGGCTTTTTTAGCAGCAGTAACATTAATGGGGTAACGAGCAGCGTTAGCAGGGTGGCAAACACTAGCCCAAATGAAACACTGATACCGAGGGGTTGCAGTATATCTTTACCCGGCCCAAAACCAATGGCCAATGGGACCATGCCTGCCACGGTTGTCAGGTTGGTGACAATCAAGCTGCGCAGTCGAATGAATAAGCTATGGGCAACGGCTTCGACTTTGTCATGGTGATGAATTTGATGATTAAATTGATCGATCAACAAAATAGAATTGTTAACGGTTAAGCCAACTAATATTAATACACCGAGTAAAGAGTTTATCGAAAAGGTGCTATTGAAATAGTATAACGCCAGAGTAGCGCCGCTAATGCCGAAGATGATGACACTCACAATCATCAATGCCTGACGAATACTGTTGAATTGTAGCAGTACGATTAAGAATACGGCGAACATTGAAAATATCAGCGCGATTTGCAGAGAGCTTAATGCTTGTCGGATTTCGGTTTGCGTGTCGTTAAACAGAATCGGAATGTCGTCCAGACCTGACTGAGTTTTAAGGTATTGGATCAGCTGCTTTTTGAATTGTTCAATATCAGCCGATTTTACATTCTTATTAAACCAAGTATCGACTTGGTATCGAAGTACACCGTCTTTGCTATAGTATTGACGCCAATCTTTTTGGCTTTCCAGATAGACCAAGTCCTTGAGAAATACCGCGTTGTCGTCAATAGACAACGGCACGCTCAGGAGCTTGGTGAGACTGTCTTTGGTGTTGTCTACTTCCACTTTCAAAGGAATGTTGCCCTTATTGAGTTTTACGTCATACAGCTTGCGAGGCTCAGCGCTAAATTCAATGAAGTCTTGTAATTGAACAATTTCATCCTGATAGGATTGGCTATTCAACAGATGATCGACAACTTGCTCGTTTAGATGCACATTGAGAGACTGTGAGCGCTTATTGCCGGGCTTATTTTTGCTTTTACGTACGAGCTGTTTTTGCTCTTTGGTGAACAGATAAGTCCATTGTGCTAACTCTCGATTCCGTGATTCATTTTGACCTAAAAATTGAATTTCCAAGCTAGGGTAATCTTTTAAATTTAATGCTGATGTCACCCAAGGGCTAAAACTGATATCCGCATGTTCATTGGGCGGAAGGACTTCACCTAAGCGTTTATAAACTTCGTCAAAGGTTTGATAGCTCTTCAGGTGCAATGACAAAAACGCCACATTTTCCCGGACATCGGTATAAACGTATTTCAGGTGTTGTGACAAGGTGGTATAGAGGACTTCTCTGATGGGTTTAATAATGGTGAGTTTATTTTTATCATTTAAACCGGATTCGTTGAAAACGATATTGATGTCAATGATTTCAGCTTTAGGTTTGGCGACGATTTCGGTCCTGAGCTGGGGAGCAAAATGGTAAATGGAATATAAACAGCCCATAAATACAGAAGCGATCAGTAAAACACGTATTGCGCGTTGCTGATTAAAAAAGCGTAAATAAGCGGCAGTGGCCCGAAACATCATGCTTTGTTGTCTGACCTCATCAACATCAATGTGCTCGGTGAGGGCGCGTTTTTTGGTGAGTGCCATATAACAAACGGGCACAAAAAAGAGGCTGAGAAAGCTGGATGCAAATAAGATGGTCACCGTGACCAGAGAAATATCTTTTAAGATGGCAGATACTGCCGGGGCGGTAAAAGCCAAAGGCAGAAATACGATGATGGATGTGAGCGTTGACGTCAAGATAGGTGGCGTGATGCTTTTCATCGCTGCTTGCATTGTTTCAGTGTTTAACACGCCCGATTGCTTTTGCTGACGCTCTAGCCTGTCCAAAATGATAATGACGTTGTCTACTACTAATCCTATGCATATGCTCATACCGCCCAGAGAAAGCAGGTTGATGCCAACGTCGAGTAGCTTCATAAACAATATGCCGATCATGAGCGCAATGGGCATGGTGATGCAGATAATAAATGTACTTTTTAGCTTCCGATAAAATATCAACACTAACAATGCCGCCGTCATCATACCCATGCATAACGCATAGATGATGCTCATAATGGCATCTTCGATAAATCGCTTGGGATTATTGAGAATGATGACATCCCCAATATCCTGAGTGAATTCATGTACTAATTGTTGGAATTGGGTTGATACCTGATAGATATTGGCATCTGGCTTTGGCCAAACCGCGATGGATACGATGGGTTTTTCGTCAAGCTGGAAAAAGCGGTGGTTCACTTCGGTTTCGATTTGAACGGTTGCGATATCCGAAAGGTGTATGGGTTTGCCCAGAACAGCATTAACTTTGATATTTCTGAGCTGATCTAGAGATTGAAAGCTTTTCTTGAACTTAATACTGAGGCGACCTTGATCCTGAGTATTGAGTTGCCCTAATTTATAATCGTACTGATGCTTCGCCAGTGTATCCAGAATCTGATCAAGAGAAATGCCATACTCCAACAGTTTATACGGCTTAATTCGTACATTGATAAAGGGCACTTCTTTTTGGGAGATCTTACTTGCTGCGACGCCTTCAATTGCATCAAGTTGTGGTTTGAGGATGTCCTTTAATAATTCGCTAAGTTCTTGGTTACTATATTTTTTAGAGGTAATGGCCAGATAGTTTTCGGAACTGGGGTCCAGAATATCGACGATAGCGTCTGGCTCGTGCTCGGGTAATTGAGCTTGATAAAAGGAAATAACGGTGGCGACATCGCGCTTTGCCGTTTCGGGAGTCACGTTCCAATCAAAGTGAATATGGAATCGTATCAAACCTTGTTTATAAGTACCTTCTACAGATTTGACGTGCTCAATACTTTTCATTGAGCGCTCCATTTCAATTCCCCATTCCTGATAGAAACTGAACATGTCTTGAGTCGCTCTTAAGGTGACCCTAACTGTGGGTTTATTGACGATTGGATACAAAGAAATCGGAATGTGACTGGCGAGTAACATGCCACATAAGGTGATGAAAACGGTAAAGCTTAGAATGAACTTAGGTTTTTGATATAACAGCATTGAGGTTTACTACTTTGGGGAATTTGGCGTTTACAGTGAGGTAAACTGGAGCTTAACAAAGTTGCCGATCTTATAGTGAGTTGAGCATATGGGATCAGCAAAGCAAGCATTATTATTGATACTAATTTCGGCTTCTACCGTGGGTATTTTGCCGTGTTGAATCGGGTGACTATGCAAGGAACTGATGATGCCAGATGTTTGATATGGTTCACCATCGGGATCAAATATAACACTCACTTCCTGTCCAATATTCAGCTTTTGGCTTGTTGGTGGGTAGCTTAATGCTCGGATTTGCATATCGGATTTGTGATTCAGCCTTACAACCGCTTCATATTGTTCAATCTTTTCACCTTCTCTCACTAAAACTTCGCTAACCTCAATACTGTCAATGTCGTTGATGATTTGCTTACGCGAGATATTGGGGTTGAAAGGTGTAACGTCGAATAAAGGTTGCCCTTTGGTTAATGTGATTCCGGAGCGTACATGGATATCGCTCACAACGCCCTCGAAAGATGAATAAATCAGATGTTGGCGGCTGTAATCCACATTACCTATCAGAAAGAGGGCTTCTGTTGCCATTGAATAGGTTGAAATGATGAGTAGAGTCAAAGACATGACTACTACTTTAAGATGTCTTAACATGACGAAGCACCTTTAGTATTGTTTTAAAGTACTGCTAAATACAAGGTCAGCATTGGTTCCTAGCATTTATCGGTAAGGAACCAATGTTGTACTGATCGAAAATTTACAACGTTTGACCGACTTAAAGATTCGCTTCTAGCGCTCTTACTCGTGGGATAACTAACTCAGTGAAATATTTCATTTCTTCTAAATGTGGCCAACCTTGCATGATGAAAGTCGACACGCCACCCGCTTTATACTTCATGATGTAATTAGCAACTTCATCGGGATCACCAACCATTGCAAGCGAAGAGCCGCCGCGAATTTGAACCGCACCTGTCCATAAGATTTCATTTAACCAACTGTTTCCGGCTTTTTTGGCTAAGTTGACGATGTCATTTACGGCCTGAGAGTCACAGGTCTTCATAAAGTCACCTAAAAACTTTACCCATTCAGGATCAGTTCCGGCTAGCATTTCTTCAATGCGATCCAGTGCTTGTTGTCTTTCTGGGCGCACAATAACTGACATGCGGATCCCCATTTTATGCCCGGACTCAATACAAGGCTTGGCACTTTCGGCGATGTTTTCTGCGGTGTCGCTGTAGCGCAACCATAAGGCATTGTGTTTGGCGGCAAATAGGCGAGAGATTTCGGAGTTACCGCTGACCATAATTTCAGGTCTGTCGGACGACGTGTTGTCATAGCCTATGTGCAACTCGCCATTTTCAATCTGGTAATATTTACCTGTGTAGTTGACTGGACCCTTGTTTTTTTCCCAAAACAGCTCACACACATCAAGAAACTCATCTAATCTTGCTTGACGCTCTTCTTTGGGTAAAAAGTCACCATAGTATTTTTGTTCAACAGGAGAAATGCCTGCCACCATGTTGATAGAAACCCGGTTTTCGCCAAAGCCACTAAGCGAGTTAATCATTTGAACAAATGTGGTAGGCGCAACCATGCCTGCACGATAGGCAATGATAAATTTGATCTTCTTGGTTGCGCGAATGAGCGAGCCTACATAGGTAAAGGCATCTGCACAGTGATAACCGACCCCTAACAGTAACTGCTCAATTCCCATCTCTTCAGCTTGCTGTGCATAGCTGATGAGCTCGTCCACATTGAACGAATATACAGAACGAATGCCACTATCGTGGTTTTTAGCGTTGCCACCAACTGGCACATTCCACATGAAGCGAGCAGGCTGTACTTGTTGAGTCATTTTTAATCTCCATTTTATGCGTCTTTGTACTCTAAAATCAGCTCTTCTTCTAACATTGTATAAAGGCTATCCAGAGCGTTATTAATGTTGTTCACATCGACTTCCCATAGGGCATTCAATATGAATATGCCACGGGTTGATTCAGGTAAAGTCGCTCCCTCTTCAACGGCTATTTCGCAGATGTCAGGTTGGTGATGTAAGCCCTCAGTAGAGAGCCGACTGATGGTTCTGCCGGGTTCTCCATATTGGCTAATGAAGACGGCCGCTTTTGTTATTGTTTGTTCTTTACGGCGCAGACTTTCCTGCAAAGCACTTAAGGTTTGTTGAAATGCGCTGCGCTGTTCTGGCGTGTCGGCAATGAGCGACATCACCCACAGTTCCAGAAAAGAATATTGTCCAGTAAAGACTTCCACGCTTTGATTTATCAGCGCCCCTCCCATACGGGCGTTGATTTCAATAATGTTCCACGTTTGAGAAGCGCGGTCATATCGGGTTTCAATGTGGTAAGCGCCTTGATCCAAGAGCAAGGTTTTTAAGCAGTTGGCAACAAACTGTTCTCCAGACAATTGTTCATCGTCGGACAGATTGGGAGCGGGAAGGGTGTTGCCTGTTTCTAAGGTGGTACCGAATAGGTCGCTTACGTATTTCGCATGGGTTCCAACTACGGTGCATTGAGCATCAAAAACAATCACCTCGAAACTGTATTCTTCACCTTGAATGAACTCTTCTGCGAGAAAATCGTACTGGTTGTTAAAGATATTTTTGAATCTTAAATCGGTTTGCATTTCATTTTGCAAGGCTTCAATGGTTTCAAATTTGAGTTCATCTTTTAATTTGAAACAAGCAAAGCTTCCGATCCCTCGTCGCGGTTTGACAAAATATTCTTGAGTCTGAGATTTTATCTCTGGCAGGTTTTCTCTGGTGATCACATGGCAATCTACCGAGCTTAATCCTGCGTTGTATAACGCTTTTCTGCAAGTGTATTTGTCCATGCAATTTGCAAGTGAATCCGGGTTTGCATCTTGCACACTCAGGCTGTTGTTTATGCTAGCCATCAATACTCGATAACCTTCATAGGTCGCTAATGAGGCGATGACATGGTATTGCGCTTTGGCTTCATCGACTGCGGTTTGAACATTTTGAGCAGTCAAATCATCGTCATCAATGACCCACGTTTTTTCCGCATAAGATTGCACTTTAGCAAGGTTGGCTTCACTAAGCGGATTGGAAGATATCACTAGCATTTTAATGCCTCGTGATTGGCAATATTGCGTAACCTGCCCACAATACACATGTGAACGAGCTTGGTGGACTAGCATGATTAATGCAGGTGACTTCATGATGCGTTTAACTCTTCAGCGTTAAATTCAAAGTGTTGTAAGACGTATTCCATCGCGTTTTGGACATTCTCAAATTCGTTATCGGCAAAAAGGAAGCGTCCGGCTTGCAATGCACAGTAGCCACGAGGTTTGGTAACAATACTGCCAATTTCTGGCACCAATTCGTTATATAAGGTGTCTACTTTGCCTTTAAATGGTGTTGCTTTAGCGACTTTTACCGGTAATTCAGGCGGCAAACCAAACAATAACCAGCCACCTGATTTGTGTTCAACTTGGGTCAGATTGGGTTGCTCACCCATGATCATGGCTGTCCAAGCGGCAAATAAATTAACGCCGGTGCAGTCTGCAATCATGTAAGGAATGTCGGCGCCTGCGACTCTGGCGGCGGTCTCCAGAAAAACCAGTTCGTTTTCAGGGGTAACAATGAGTTCCAAATGAAAAGGGCATGCAGATAAATGTAATGCGGTGATACAGGCTTCGGTAAAAGCATTTGCTTGCTGATAAAGCGGATCATTTGGCTCAATAATGTAAGAGCCTGTCGGTGTGCCTCTTAAATAATCAAATAGCGTATTGATATAGACACTGGGGATACAAAACTGAACCTTACCTGCCGCATCAACAATGCCGTCGATGTGAAGCACTTTTCCTTCAACGAATTCTTCTAGTTCCCAATTTTCACTATCGACAAGCGCCAACGCGGCAGTTAACTCTGCGTCGTTGGTAAGCTTTTGAACACCGATGCTCGATGCGCCGTTGGTCGGTTTAAAAATTAATGGATACCCGGTTTTAGCGACAAAGTCTGTGACTTCTTCTCTTGTGATTTGTGGGTGAAGATGCATGAAGTAGGGGATTCGAAGACCCGCGTCGCCGACATATTGTTTCATGACCACTTTGTCTCTGGCTCTGAGCGTTTCTGCAATGTCAGGCCCGGGAATATCGTGGGCTTCACGCAACTCTGCCAGCAAATCCATATGATTTTCACTGAATGAAATCAGCCTGTCGACTTTTCCAAGACGTGTAATTTCGTTTTCAATGATGTGTTTTAGTTCATTGTTCTGACCAAAATTTTCGATTTTAATCAGCTGGTGAGGATGAACATTGCTGGGAACACCGCTTAAACCGCGGTCGTCGGCGATATAGGTAACATGATGAACAGTGTGATCAATAAAATCATCATAGTTAATTAATTCAAAATCCCATCGTTCAGAATCTGGAAATTTATTGAAGGGATTGAGGATAATAATGTTCATTACACCTCACTCCATAGCGTTTGCCGAGCCGTTATTGCTTCTATTAAGCGTTCGTTTTCAAGGGCTGTTCCAATAGAAATTCGAATATATTCCGGTGCGTTATAGGCAGACATTTGGCGGGTAATGAAACCATTCTCCAACAAGTCCTGATATAGTGCGTTGGCGTTGGCTCCAAAATGCCCCAAAACGAAATTTGAATGGCTGTCTGAGGTTGAAATACCCAAAGTATTGAGTTGTTCATTTAGCCACTTTCGTCCGGCTTTAATGCTATTGATGGTGTTTTCAGAATAGGCTGTATCTTGAAGTGAAGCGATTGCTCCTTGATTAGCTACATGGCTGATAGGAAAAGGCTGTTGCTGACGGTCCAACCACGAAATCACTTCTGGGTGAGCGAGACCATATCCAATTCGCATCGAAGCCAGTGAATATGCCTTTGAAAAGGTTCTGGTGATGATGAGGTTGGGATAGCGTTCAAAAAGTTCAGGGCTAATATCGACAAAGGGAATATCGGCGAATTCAGCGTAAGCCTGATCCAATACGACAATGGTTTTTTTTGAAACTTGCGACAAGATCCACTTAATTTGCTCACCGTTTAGCGCTGTGCCTGCGAAATTGGTGGGATTGTCAATGACTAACAAACTGGTTTGGTCATCGCATTGTGCAACTAGATTTTCAGCGACATGAGCAAAGTTATTGTCGCTGGCTGCGGTGTTAATCTTAAGCCCGGTTTTTGTTGCTAATAAAGGATAAGCAAAGTAGCTATGACTAGAGAAAACAACATTGTTCCCTGGCAGATTAAAAATTTGGAAAATCAGTTCCAGAACATTGATTGAACCGGTTCCCAATATGATCTGGGAAACGTGTAAATTAAACTGGTTTGCGATCGCGCCTTTTAGCTTATCGTAGTCAGGGTAACGATTAGATTCAGCTAATGCTTGCTGCATCGCCTCAATAGCGAGCGGGGAAGGCGGGAATGGAGACTCGTTACTGGCGTACTTGTAAACGTCTTCGATTTCGTATTGTTGCTTAATCTTCTCGGTTGTTAATCCGGGCTTATAAGGAGCTAATAAGCGACAATGACTTGAAACCAATTCGACACAGTTCATACGTATATTCTCTTTACAGATTGCAGGCAAGTTGTCTTTCATTTACTCGGGCGCGAATGCTGGCGAGTGAAGAAAGGCAACCTAGTGAAAGTGAACTCAAAAACGGTTATTCACCAACGTAAGTTCGGCGATAGTTATTTATCGCTTTAACTAATTTGCTTGCACTTTGTTTGATGACATCAGCACTTGGTAAACCGGTTTCGGATTCAATCTGAGCGACGACTTTTTCAGCTTCATCTTCGGTCAGACCTGCGCAATTTACGCTAATTCCAACGATCTTGCACGGACGCATAAAGGAGCCAAGCGTTTCATATATTTTTATGAGCTCATTTAGCGGTAATAAGGGGATTTGTTCCCAATCTTTATGTGCTTTCAGACCCGCTTCATGGCATAAAATTAGGGCTTGAGGCATCGCGCCATGAAGTAGTCCCAGTGTCACACTGCTATATGCGGGGTGAGTAATAGAGCCTTGGCCTTCCAATAATACCACCTCGGCTTGGGTTCCTTTTACGCTATCCAAAATTAACTTCTCTGTCGCACCTGCAATGAAATCGCCGGGGACGGCATCGATGGCGATTCCTTTACCTGAGATATAAATTCCGCTTTGGCCTGTCGCAGCAAAAACGTTTTCGATGCCTTGATTGCTTAATTCGTTACAGATTTCTAATGCGGTTGTCTTTTTACCAACTCGGCAGTCTGAACCGACAGTATGAACAACAAACTGTTCGATATCTTTGATGAGGTTTTGGCTGGTGGTGAGATCTTTAGGAGGCTCTTTAGTGTCCCAGATGACGGCACCTGTTTTCTGGGCTAATTCGGCAAACTCTGGATCGTCTGCTAATCGGAAGTGAATACCACTAACGACATCCATTCCTGATTCGAGCGCCATCTTGATTTGTTCTCTGTAGGCGGCAGGTAATTCATTGTGGAATAGACCGTTTCCAATCAAAAATATATCTGGTTTGCTATCTATTACATCGCTTAACGATTTGACTACCGGAATGTCTCCGGCATAGCCAAGAATCTCCTGACATTTTTTACCTTCTTGTGTCGAGTCAATGACGGCAATGCATTTTTCGGCATGATACCGAAGAAAAGACGCGGCGACCTTCGCATTTATTGAATTAAAACGACCTTCTGCATAAATAACAACTTTCTTCCGATTAAAAATTACCATCTTTCCCTCAAAAAATTTTACTTTATCCGCCTTATGGTCGGGATAATAATAATAATGCTTCATTTATGTCAACTGAATCAAAAAAGAGTAGGTATGTTTTATTTATGTAAAATAAGTAAAAAAATGGCTGCTAAACAATGTGTTAGGTATTTTTTTCTACAAAAAAGGATTGAGTTTGTAAGTTTTATTTTTTAAGGGGTGAAATTTACTCGCCTTGGTGAATGAAAAGGCGTAAATAAATTAAAAGCTTTTTTTACAAATGGTTACAGTGGCGTTATGTGCTTGGAGAGCGCGGTTTTTCTGCGGGTCGATTATATCACCAACATTACAGAATAAAAAATAACCATTAATGTGTTGAAATTGGGAATTAATTATCGTTAAATTTCGCGGTGTTTATGGGTTAAAATTGCTGTGATGCCTAAAATTAGTTGTTTAGGTGTTATTTTGACTCATTTTAATATCCAAAACTTAGCGGTAATTAATGGAACCATATGATGATTAAGGATTCACAAAAGAACAATTTTCTATCATTCCCGTTGTATATGAGCGGGGCTATTATTCAGCAGTACCACGGAGCCGAAGCTGGCGCGGAACACGCCTATGAACATGGCTATACACATTGGTATATTGATGGTGCGAATAAAGAAGACAGACCAAGTGAATGGTCATCTGAGCGCATTAAAAACATGCGTAATAAGATACAAGAATTGGGAGTGAGTCCAGTTTTTCATGGTAATTTCAAGGCTCCTTTGGCAAGCGATGTGCCTGAATTGCGTAAAGCAGCCTTAGAGTACCTAAAGACAGAAATAGATTTGTCGGCCGAATTAGGCGCGCCCGTGATTTTACATGGTGGTGGAATTGTTGAGCCTCGTTCAGTAAAAGAAGCAATTGAGCAGGCCCTGGAAGGTTATGTCGAAACTATCCAAGAGGCGATGTCTTATGCGCAGAGCAAAGGCGTTGAATTGTGGCTAGAGAACCTGTCTAACTATCAACGTTTTCATCCTTTCTATTATGTTTTTACTAATATCAAACATTACCGTTATGTTCTCGACCGAGTGCCGGGTATCAAGATGATTTTTGATGTCTGTCATGAGACGGTTGGGGGTGGCGATCCTCTGGCGGTGTTTAATGAGTTACATGATCGTATCGCCGCTTTTTCATTTAGTGATACAGATGGTACTCGTGATTCACATTGGCCATTGGGCAAAGGAAAAATTGATTGGAATGGCTTAACTAAATGTATTGTCGAAAAAGACTGGCATGGTTTGGTGGCATTTGAAACCAGAAATGTCGAGCCAAAAGAAAACATTCAGTTTGTGAATGCTTTATATGATAGCAACGTGCTACCTGAGAACGCGGTCCCTGAGGTTGTGTAGACAATACTAAATTGTTTTAATAGCTATTTTTCCATAAAGACCCTGTCTTTTGGAGACACTCAATTCAGTTTTCTATCTATGCAGCCTAATAGAGGTTAAATCGGCTTGTTCGCTGGTTTAACTCCTTGTTGGTTTAATTCAAGGAACCCCGATGAAAATTCTCGTAATAGGAAATGTCCGCCCGGGTCATAAGTCTCTTATTGAACTGGGGCATGATATTGTTGTCCTTATGCGTAAAGAGCATAGCCATGTGCCGGATGTTAGCTTTCCTTATCAATGTTTGACGCTTATGGATAATCAGGCGAGCTCTCAGGAATATGCAGCGGTGGCAGAGGCATTGCATCGCTTTCATCATTTTCAACGCATTGCTTGCTTTAATGATACGTATCAAGCTGATGCCGCCGTTGTTGCAGAACTCCTATCAATTCCGTACCCGCATACGTTAGAACTGGTAAATACCTTAAACGATAAGTACGAGACGCGCAGACAATTAGCGTTAAAGGATATGGACGATACGTTTTTTCAAATCGTGCATACCGAAGACTCCTTGTATGAAGTGGTCGCGGAACATCAATGTCCTCTCATGTTTAAACCCCTACATGGCAACGCTAGTAGCGGGGTTTCGAAATTGAGTGGCGTGGAGGATATCGAACCTGCGCTTGTTAAGCTGCGTGAATCGGGTTTTGGTTTTCCGGTACTGGTTGAAGCGTATCTTACCGGGCCAGAGTTTAGCGTGGAGGCTATCTCAGAAGGTGGTCAGCATGTGATTATTGGGATCACAGAGAAGTTAAAAGACGATATAACCTTCATTGAACTTGGTCATATTTTTCCAGCTCAGCTTGACGAACAAGTTGAAAAGCAAATTAATCAGTACGTTGACGATGTGTTGTCGGCACTAGGGGTGACTGATGGACCTACTCATACCGAGATTATTTTAACCGAGAGTGGCCCTCGGATCGTGGAAACGCATTCCAGAGCGGGAGGTGATAATATTTTTCGGTTGATGGAATTGTCGACTGGAATTGATATTTATCAATATGAAGCTCGCCAATTAGCAGGTGAGAGCATTCTGAATGATGCCCTTGAGAATAAAAGTATCAAGCGTACATCGGCAGTAAAATTCATTGGATTGGGCTTCGATCAAAATACCGGTTTTCAATCTGTTGAGCATTTAGAAACCGCCAGAGAAATTGAGAATGTGGATCAGTTGGTTGTTATTAAACAACCCGGTGACGCATTGCCACCAATGAGAAGCAGCAGAGAGCGTGCAGCCTTCGCCATTGCGACAGGCCATGATAGTGAGAGTGCAATGGGTGTTTGTGAACAGGCGCTCGGTCAATTGAAGTTTAATATTACATGGAGACATGATTAGTGCCTTGGTTGGTAATGAGTGAATTCTCGATAAATATCGCTCGGGGAATCTTTACACTTGCTATTGGTATGCTGCTGTACGAACAAAGTGAAAGCTTATGGGCGTTTGCGTTTGTATTTGCGAGTGAGTTTTTCATTGGCTTGTTTTTACAAGGTCTGGCGGGGTCGTTGGTAGATAAGATAGGTCCATCTAAGGTCTTGTTAACTGCTACCTTTGCCAGCTCATTAGTGCTAGGTGCGCCTTTTCTTCTCACTGGGGATCTTAACACTGTCATTCTGATCCAAATTGCCATCTGCCTCAATCTATTCCGTCCTTTTATTCGTAACTCTGTATTTGTGTTAACGCCAGAGCTGGTAGAAAAGAGTAAGTTGGAAAAACTCAACGCTTATATTTCTATGGCACTACAATCTGGTCAAATCATCGGTATGGGATTAGCGGGTCTGTTGTTGGAGTTATTTGAGTCGGTCTGGACGATTTATGCAGTTTTCTGGGGGTACTTAGGAGCGCTTATTTTTTATGGGTTAGCTACGCTCAAGCATAAACGTATTCAGGTTCAGAAAGGAAAAGCTGAAAATCAATCCAAAGGGAGTTGGAAAGAAGCGTTGCAGTTTTTACGTACTCATCATCATGCTGTGTATTTATATTTAGTCGCAACCCTCGATTTTATGGTGTTGGGTTTGTTTAACTTATTGTTAGCTCCCGCGGTAAAACACAATTTTGATAACCTTCCTCGTTGGTTAACCTTTATTGATGGGGCGTTTGCTGCGGGAGCGATTCTTGGTGGCATCTTTATCGCCAAACGACAATTTGATGGGCGACAGCGTTTATGGCTAACAACGCTATCTATGGCAATGGTGATGTCTGTTTTTGTCGGGTACGCATTGAATTGGAGTGTGTGGTTAATCATGCTATTCACTTTTGCCTTTGGCATTCTCACTACCGTTTCGACGGTGACTTGGATGTCGGCTCAGCAGCGTATTGCGCCGAGTGAGATTAAAGGGCGATTGGCTTCTGTGAGATATATTTCTAATGCATGTTTTGCGAGTATCGCTGTGTTCATCGTTTCTTTTGCCAACGATGTGAATTTAACGCTCGCATCATTTGCAGCAGTGGCATGTATTGGATTTATGCTTTCTTTGGCTTGGATGTTTAATTCGTCAATGGAAAGCGAACCATCGCCTTCAACAGAACCGGAGACGAGTATTTAGCGTAGCGTGATATAAGAGTCCAGTTTTAATGGTTCAGATCATTCATGGGAATAGGGTATAAGTTTGTATAGAAAATATAGGGCAAGGCACAACTAAGGCACCGTTTGGGCAAAGAATAAAATTAGTTAGTGATTATTTACCACAAATGCCATGATATTCATGGCGTCCCCACCGCGACTCGAACGCAGATCTAAAGCTTAGGAGGCTCTTGTTTTATCCAGTTAAACTATGGGGACAATGCTGCCGATTGCAGCAGCATTATACGTATTGGTGAAGATTATCAAAGTGTTACTGTCTGACGACGAAGTCATTTGGCTGAATATTGGCCAGTGGTACAGCGCCAACAGGACGCAATATAGCATGGTCATGAAATACGCGTGCGACCTGTACTGTTGTTGGGTGAATCTCATATTGATAATGTGGTGAGCCATCCACATTGAAGAATTGTCTCATTTGGAAAATCTTAAGTTGATCGCCTTGCTTTACGCCTTGTGCTGAGCCCATATTGGCCGACAACTGGTTGTTACTCACTTGAATGATTCTTCCGTAGGCGGGTAGGCAACTGAGCCTTTCATCAACTTCTTGTACTATATTTTGTACTACGCGTTTTATTCCTGCGCCAAAATTAGAACGCCAGAGTTTGCCGCTGTTTACATCCAGTGTTTCAAAACGATCAAAAGGCCATTCGGCTTCGCCACGAAAAACATTATCCATGAGCAACTCTCCTGTCGCGCCATCAATTAATTTTGTATGAATGGCAATATTTCGCACAGCAGACTCATTGTCCCAGAACGTCAAATAATCGACATATTTATCTTCAGGTATATCTACGCTGAGGTTTTCAATTTCGTTTAATAAAACAAACTGGGCTTGCTTCTTGCGTGCCATATCCATGGCTTTACGTTCAATATCTGGCATGTTGGGCGAAAAGTAAAACGGTTCTACGTGGTTAATATGGGAGTAACGAGCATACCTATTAAAGGATTCCTTTATAACGCCAGCCATAGGTTTGCCAATATCAAAAATGTTGCCAATGGTCGCTTGGTGACGGTTAGACATGGGCAACCATGCGGTGACGATGTTCTTTTTGTAGTCCGCTGCTAGACATTGGGTGTCTTGAGGGAAAATATCCGCACGAATTGAAACGGTAACAATGTCGCCATTATAGGTTTCGTTAATTAATTCAATGTTTGACACCTCCCCTGACGCTCTTACTTCAAAGCGATCATCTTGCAATAAGCCTTGAGCCATACGTTGTACGCTGGTTACTGATGCGCCGGAAAACAGCAACGCTTGTTTGATCGCCTCTTGCGTTGCTTCCTGTCTTGCGAGGGGCTTATTACCATTATTGATGACGGCTTGTCCCGTAGCTTCAAACCAAATTGCGCTTGCGCTGTGACTAAAACTCACTAGCGCTGCCAATACAACATAATTGAAGAATTTATTCATAACACATATCCAGAATTATCAAGGCTGTACTACTCATTGATGATCAATCGTTTCATGCTGTTATTTAACAACAGCTCATTACTGATTGGGTATTATGTATTTGCTATGCATTTTCTGTACCGTTTGTTTTATTTTAAATTAAGGCATGAATATTGTATGTAAGCTGGGTATAACGATGAGCATTAATTTCAGAGTTGCTTGTAAGTTGACGATCAACTCATCTTTACTCTAGAGGTGCATTATGAATGCCAAAATAGGAATCGCGTTTGCTGGTTTATTTGGATTGTCGGCATGTAGTAGCGTGTTTGAAAAGCAAGTTGAGTGGGAATACGTGCAACCTAGCAGTTATCCCGTGATTAAAGCAGTAGGATACGCACCTATTTCAGCTCAACCCGGCGCAACCGATTCAACAAAGATGTTATTGGCAATCAAGGCTTCTAAGTTAGATGCATACCGAGAGTTAACTGAGCAAGTCTATGGTCAGAAAATTGGTGGTAATCAATCTTTAGAGCAGTTCGTGTTAACTAACACGCAGTTGAAATCATCGGTGCAAGGTATTATCCGCGGTGCAGAAGTTGTTAAAACTTATCCTGTCGGTGAAGATACCTATGCAACTGAACTCAGCTTAGATTTCAAAAAGGTTTACGACATTTATATTTCTACCGCTCGTCCAAAGCGTATTAAAGATGTTCACTATTTCTAGCGTTACGCCTTAGGGCGTGTTTGCATTAATTAAGCAATTACAACGGATTTTAAAAACAGGGAAGTAAAAATAATATTGCTGGGGGGAAGATGGATAGAAGAGTTTAGAAATGGAATGTGTTGTTAGGCTTTGACACCCCCGAGTTTAGTTCCCCCTTGTGCTCTGCCTGTTTTATCGTAAGTCATTGATTCTTTACTTCTAACTTCAATCAGCAATTTTCTTAGATGCTCAAGGCGAAGTTGACCTTGCTCAACTGCTTTAGCGTTGACCTTGGTGCCATATTTACATTCTTCAAGCAGCTGCTTTGCCTGTGCAAACAAGGTTTCAACTTCTTCTGGGTACTGCGCATTTGCGTCATACAGAGAAGAGATAACCTGATCCTGCTGTTGAATGTCATCTAATGTTGTTTGTTTATTTTCGACAAGCTTAAGTAACGCTTCTGCGTCGCGAGCCGTAATGAGCTGTAACTCATTATCCAATAATTGCTTTAATTGGCTAAGTAGGGTGATTTGTTGTTTAAGCGCTTCACTTAACGACATACTTTAAATCACCCTTAACCTTTAGAAAGACCAAATAATTCTGATTCTGCTTTTGCAATCTTGCTTGCTAAAACCTCAGCATTCACTTTGTATTCACCGTTTTGGACCGCCTTTTTCAATTTGTCGACCTTTTCGGAATTCACCGGGGCATCAGACCCTTTCTTTTGAACCTGAGATATTTGCTGGGCAGATTGTGTAAGCGAGACAGAGTCTTGCTTTGGTGCAGAGGCAGCAGCTTGTGCTTGCTTCTGATCACCTGCGGCTTGAGCCTGTTGCTGTTGGTTGAGCTTTTGACTCTCCAACTGCGGCTTGGGGCCACTGTTACCTATGTTATTGATAGCCATAACTATTTCCCACCACTTGATTATCCTCTTCTTCTATATCGGCTGATTCACCGCGCTCTTTAGAGAAAATAACCATTTTTTATCGTTTTGGGGATGATTTTTTCGATCCCAATAATCTTTGTTATAAAGATCAGTTAATAAGTGTAGCGAAAGCCTCGCCCGAATAGTAGTAAAATCTTGTAAAAAGCCATATTTTTATTGGCCTTAACCACACATGAATTGCTTTATATCAACCTGTAATTAGGTATGAAATTTGAATACTTTATGTACTTAAATGCTCACGACAACTTGGTTAACACTAACCACTCTTGCACTAATCCGCTTTTTGGAACGCTTGTTACGGATCAAAATAGTGTCTCCTATATTTCCATCTTGCTCAGCCATGCCAGTGGCTTTAATCTGCATCCCTTCCACTTCCGCAACAATTGTTACTGCATCGCCTTTGCAAACAAAACACAACATGTTTGGGCTAATAGGATAGCCGGGGCGACTGCGCCTTTTTAATCGAGCGCCAATCAAATCCTCTTCTTTTCTGAAGGTTGTGCCACGTAGGCGACTTCTCTCTATATCAACCACTTCTAGGTTTGCAGATGTCAAAATGCTGCCGGGTGACAAAGCTGAGCTTGGTACGACAACGGGTTGCATTTCTTCCACAGTGACAACTAAGTAAATAAACCAATCATTGCTTGGGCAATTAACTTTCACAGTAACATTACGTTGATGAAACGAGCCCGAGCTTGACGTTTCAAGTGGCAACGGGCAATGTGGCACTTGAATTCTTTGATCAATTTCTTTCGCTTTCACGGTTAATGTTGAGTCAGGACCGGGCGATATATTACTAAGCACATATTGTTCAGCAGCCTCTGTTACTTGGTGATGCGCCGAATTTTGCTGCGCAACTGAAACGAAAGACGTGCTAATACCTAGCAAGAATACGGGAAATTTTAATCTTTTTAGTATCTCAGATGTATTTTTCATGTTCACTTGCAGTCAATTTGGCTATGCTTTGAAGAAGGCATATTTTACAAAATAAAGAGATCGTCAACTTTCAGGCAGTCTTCAACCTCTTAGCGTTAGTTAAGGTGGGTATCGCAAGTTCTGTGCCTGTTTGACTCTAACTGAGGATTTTATGGCTGGAATATTAGACTCTGTGAACCAACGGACGCAATTAGTTGGTCAAAACAGGCTTGAATTATTGTTGTTCAAGTTACCTGGGAAACAACGTTTTGGAATTAATGTCTTTAAAGTAAGGGAAGTACTTCAATGCCCTCCTTTGACATCTATTCCTAAATCGAACTCGTTAATTCGTGGTGTGGCGCATATCCGTGGTCAGACTATTTCTGTAATTGATTTAAGCTTAGCAATGGGGGGGCGTAAAATTGAAGACGTCACCAATTCTTTCATTATTATTGCTGAGTACAATAGGACGGTGCAGGGCTTTCTGGTTGCCTCTGTTGAGCGTATTATTAATATCAACTGGGAAGCGATTATGCCGCCCCCTGAAGGCACTGGGAAAGCCAGTTATTTAACCGCTGTAACGGAAGTGGATAAAGAACTGATCGAAATTCTTGATGTTGAAAAGATCTTAAACGAAATTTCCCCCGCAAATGCAGAAGTAAGTGACGAGTTTGCGAACAATGTTAAAGTGGAAAATCCGAAAGGAAAAATCATCTTTATTGCCGACGACTCATCTGTTGCTAGAAGCCAAGTGAAAAAGGCTTTATCGAGTTTAGGACTCAATATTGAGGTGGCAAAAGACGGCAGAGAAGCGCTTATCAAATTAAAAGAGATTGCTTCTGAAACTGGAGATGTAACAGATAGAGTAGCGGTACTCGTGTCTGACATTGAAATGCCAGAGATGGATGGTTACACCTTAACAGCCGAGATAAAAAGTACACCTGAGCTTGCCAAGCTGCATGTTATTCTTCATACCTCATTGAGCGGGGTATTTAACCAAGCGATGGTTCAAAAAGTGGGTGCCGATGACTTTATTGCCAAGTTCCACCCAGATGAGTTAGCAACCTCAGTGCAAAAATGGATGGAGACTGATTAGGTCTCCTTCTATTTAATCGCTAACAAAGTTCTTTTTATTCCACTCTCCATAATGAGAAAAGTAGAGTAAAGTAGTGGGAAGTTAATCGGGCTTTCATATAACTATATGAGTCCGTTTACATTGGTTTAAAACGGTTATCAATTGCCTACAGGAAAAAGACATAGTGCCGGATAAGCAAATTCATGATGACGATTATCTTCGTTTCAGACATTTTCTGGAGCGTCGGTGTGGTATCGTGCTTGGCGACAATAAACAGTATTTGGTGCGTAGTCGCTTATCTCCGCTCATGCGTAAACATGGTTATCAACAACTGTCAGAGGTTGTTGATGAAGTCGTCAACGAAACTTGTAGGGGATTAGTGGACGAAGTCATTGATGCAATGACGACAAATGAAACCTTATGGTTTAGAGATAGTTATCCATTTCAATTACTGTCAGACACTATTTTGCCAGATTATAAATCTCAACCTTCTCCGCTTAAGATATGGTGTGCAGCGTGCTCCTCGGGGCAAGAACCATATTCGGTGGCAATGACAATTAAAGAGTTTTCGCGACGTTACCCCGGGTCATTTCGCGCAGGTGTTCAGATTTTGGGCACAGATATTTCGTCGGAGATGTTAGAGCGTTGTCGCGAAGGACGTTATGACAACCTGTCGCTTTCTCGCGGATTGTCAGAGGAACGTCGACGTCAGTTTTTTGACGATATGGGGCAGGGCGTGTTAACAGTGAAGAACGAAATAAAAAGTATGGTTCAATTTCGCTCGCTTAATTTATTAGATTCCTTCTCGATGCTCGGTAAATTCGATGTGGTTTTTTGCCGAAATGTCCTGATTTATTTTTCCGCAGAAATGAAATCCCGAATTTTGAGTAAAGTTGCTTCGTCATTAAATCAAGGTGGTGCTTTATTTTTAGGCGCTTCTGAGTCTATGGCGGGGTTGTCTGATGACTTTGAATTAGAGCGTCGTCCCACAGGGTTATACTACATCAAAAAATAATTAGGTAGAGGTGTCAGCAAACACCTTTACTTCACCTTTCTCTCCTCATTTCTTTCCCGTTTACTTATTTTGACCTAATTAAAGCCTTTAAAATCAATCATTTATTTGTAATTTTATTTTTGGCATTAAGTTTGCTTTATCAATCCTGAGATTAGTTTTTTGACACGGGAGAATTGCAATGGCGATAAGTTTAGACCGCTTAACTGCTTTTCAGCATAAAGCAGTAAACCTTCGAAATGATCGTATGGAAATTATTGCTGGCAACTTAGCCAATGCAAATACACCAGGTTATAAGGCGCGTGACATTGATTTTAAAGCGGCAATGCAAAGTGCAACTTATGGCCAGTCCCACCATATGTCTCGAACCAATGAAAAGCACCTGCAAGGCAGTTCGAACATTCTCCCCAATGAAGTTAAGTTTCGAGAAACGACACAACCAGATACCGGCGATGGTAACAACGTAGAAGTGCAATTAGAGAGAAATACCTTTCTAGAGAACGGGTTACGTTATCAGGCCAGTCTGCAATTTCTGGATGGAAAATTTAAAGGTTTCAAAAAGGCGCTCAGTGGTGGACAGGGCGGCTAAAAAATTATGGTACATAGTTTGCTTAACTTTTCAGTGGATGGCTTATTTGCCGCTTGGAATTGAAAAGCAAACTGTTGCAAGCAAGTTTCAATATTGCAAATAAATGCAAGGCATTAAGTCAAAGCGGAGGCAGAGAGTATGAGTCTGTTTAATGTAATGAGTATTGCGTCGACAGGTATGCATGCTGAAAACGTAAGGTTAAACGCGACAGCAAGTAATGTGGCTAACGCCAATAGTGTGAGCAGTAGCTACGATCAAACGTACAAGGCTCGTCATCCTGTCTTTGCTGCTGAGTTAGATAAGGCCAATCAAAGCCAAGTCGGAAGCGGAGTAAAGGTGCTTGGTGTTGTTGAGAGCCAAAAGCCTCTGCAAATTGAGTATTCTCCGGGTCATCCACAAGCTGACGAAAACGGTTATATCTACAAACCAAACGTCAACATAGTAGAGGAAATGGCAGATATGATGTCTGCTTCTAAGAGTTATCAAACTAATGTTCAAGTTGCTGATACGACGAAGAATCTGTTCCGTCGAGTGCTCCAGCTTGGGCAAGGCCGTTAGGGGTAAACAATGTCCGATGTTAATAATCGTAGTGGTCTGGATCCCAATTTATTTTGGCCAACTGAAACGCAAGTTCCAGTTTCAGACGGCAATAATCAGCAGCTTACTCAAGAAGATTTCTTCTCGATGTTGACCGAGCAGCTAGCGAATCAAGATCCATCAAAACCTGTTGATAATGATCAAATGGTCGCACAGATGACGAGCTTCACTATGGCTGACAGTTTGTCTAAGTTGAATGACAAATTTGATGCTTTTGCTCAATCAATGAATTCTAACCAAGCGCTACAGGCAACTAGTTTAATCGGGCAACAAGTTTTAGTGAACACGGACTCCGGCTCAACTTGGAAGGACGGTAACGTGTTTGGCTCTGTGGTAGCCGATACCGATGTGTCAGACATGCAAATTCAAATAACAGATGAATTTGGGCGTGTTGTTCGTTCCATTGATGGTGGAGATCAGACCGCAGGCAATATTACCTTTGGTTGGGATGGAACCGATGACAACGGCAACTTCTTGCCTCGGGGCAAATATAAAATTGAAGCAACCGGAACCGTAGACGGTCAGGCGCAACCATTACAAGTCAGAATGGATGCTCAAGTGACAGGCTCCGCAGTCGCAGTTCAAGATATGCAAGATGTACAGATCATCGTTGAAGATCAAGCTGGACAAGTCATCCGTACGATGAATGTCGGCAATCAACGAGCAGGTAATATCGACTTTGGGTGGGATGGCACCAATAACAATGGTGAGTTAGTTCCTCCTGGAAATTACAAAATCAAAATTGAAGGAACGGTAAACGGACAAGATGAAGCTTTGCCGTTTGGCGTAAACAGGCGTGTTGCCAGTGTAAGTGTCACCGGGAGTGGCTCTGACGGGGTGTTATTAAACCTTGGCGGCGATACCAATATTCGACTAGCTGACGTGATCCGCGTCGGTGGTTAAATGAAGAATCCAAGAGGAGAGTAATCCATGTCTTTTAACATTGCATTGAGTGGTGTATCTGCTGCTCAAAAAGACCTAGACACTACAGCAAACAACATTGCTAACGTAAATACTGTTGGATTTAAAGAATCGCGAGCAGAATTTGGTGATGTTTATGCTGCATCATTGTTATCTGGTGGTCGAACCAAAGTAGGTGATGGTGTACTAACAACTGAGGTAGCACAGCAGTTTTCTCAGGGGAGTTTACAATTTACCAATAATGCGCTGGATTTAGCGATTACCGGAAATGGCTTTTTTGCGACGGTACCGGAACAGAATTCTCGAGATTTTTCATTTACCCGTGCTGGTCAATTTAAACTCGATGACGACAACTTTGTTGTTAATTCAAATGGGGATCATTTACTTGGTTTCCCTGTTAACGGCGATGGTACATCAGCTTCTGTTGCATTGAGTACAGCAGAACCTGTACGAATTCCAGATTCATCAGGTTCACCAACGCCTACATCAGAAATTGCGATGAAAATGAACTTGCCTGCGAATGCCGATGGCGTTGACCCAGCCTTGTTCAATCCAGATGATCCGCTAACTTATAATGCATCAACGTCCGTCACGATTTATGACTCGTTAGGTGATTCTCACGTCATGACGTATTACTTTATGAAAGATGCTGCCAACGCGAACGAATGGGTTGGGGTGGTTCACGTTGATAATACGCCAATTCCAATTGTTGATGATGCCGGTGCCATTCCTGCACCTGCAACAAACGTTGCTGGTGACACCTTCGCAGCACCGGGTACGCCAGCGTTTAGAATGGTATTTTCACCGGGCGGTGATTTTATTCAAATGGAAAACTCTGCCGGTCAGGTTCAACCAACCGGTGATGTGAGAACCGCGGCTTTAGGAAATCCTCCTATCACCAACGGTGCATCTACAACACAGCAGTTAACGCTTGACTTTGCACTTGATGCTGCCAATGCAACACCTGATGAACCAACGCAGTTTGCTTCAAACTTTGAAGTTACTCAGTTGGAGCAAAACGGTTTACCTGTGGGTCGATTAACAGGAATTGACATTGGTCCTGACGGCTTGGTTCGTGCCACATTCTCTAACGGTACATCGACTCCAATTTCTCGTGTTGCACTTGTGCGTTTTGCCAACGAACAAGGGTTAACACAAGCGGGTAATACCCAGTGGAAAGAAAGTATTTTATCGGGAGAGGCGCTAGCTGGTGAAGCGACTACAGGGACCTTTGGTGAAATTAACTCATCGGCATTAGAGCAAGCCAACGTTAACTTAACGACCGAGCTTATCGATATGATCATTGCTCAGCGTAACTTCCAAGCTAACTCAAGAGCACTTGAGGTCAACAACTCACTTAACCAGACAGTATTGAACATTCGATAGAGACCATTTCATAACCTAGTTCCTTTGAACTTTGGCCGCCTTCGGGTGGCCCTTTTTTTACCTCCCTTATTGATTTCCTTCTCCTATAAAGCATCATTTCGAACACTTTGGCATCACCCTTGCATAATTCATCTTAAGTATCATAACGTCGGATTATTGTCATGGATAAAATGTTGTACATCGCGGCCAGTGGCGCTAGTCAGGACTTACTAGGCACGGCAGTCCGCTCAAATAATTTAGCGAATGCACAAACAACAGGTTTTAAAGCTATGTTGACTCAGGCGCGAGCGATGCCCGCGTTTGGTGATGGGTTGCCAACCCGTGTTTTTGCCATGACCGAGTCTCATGCTACCAAAATGAGTAGCGGTCCGACGGTGCAAACAGAACGCGCCATGGATCTTGCAATTCAAGGAGATGGTTGGTTTGCAGTACAAGATAAAAACGGAAATGAGGCATACACCCGAGCAGGTTCAATGCAGGCGGGTCCTGATGGCTTATTAAAAGATGCTCATGGAAATCCGTTAGTAGGTGAAGGTGGCCCAATTTTTCTGCCACTGCCTGTAGAGAATATCACCTTTACTAACGATGGCACGATTACCGTTCGGCCACAAGGTGCGCCAGCTAACGTGCAAGAAGAAATTGGCCGTTTGAAGTTGGTCAATCCAGATACCAAACAGTTAGCTCGAGGTGATGATGGTTTGTTCCGTCAAAAAGATGGCAACGATGCTGACTTAGATCCCAATGTTCGCATTCGTAGTGGTGCGCTTGAATCGAGTAACGTTAATCCTATTGATGAAATGATGACAGTGATTGGCCTACAACGACACTACGAAATGCAAGTGAAACTGATGAAAGAAGCGGATGAACTATCTGTCCGTGGTAATCAGATGTTGAGAATTATTTAACGACTTAAACGAAAGCTTAATCAGGGTGGAGGTGACCTATGCACCCAGCATTATGGATAAGTAAAACAGGGTTAGATGCAGCGCAAACCGATGTGTCTGTTATCTCAAACAACTTGGCAAACGCCAGCACGGTTGGTTTTAAGAAAGACCGCGCTATTTTTGAAGACCTGTTATACCAGAATATTAACCAACCAGGCGGGCGCTCGTCTGCGGATACAGAACTTCCCTCAGGCTTAATGCTTGGTGCGGGGAGTAAGGTTGTCGCTACACAAAAGGCGCATACGCAGGGCAATTTGTTAACAACAGATAATGCACTGGATATGTCAATTCAAGGTCGTGGGTATTTTGAAATACTTCAGCCGGACGGCACTATCGCCTATACACGAAACGGTCAGTTCACATTGGATGATCAGGGACAGATAGTAACGCCAGGGGCAGGTTTCTTATTGCAACCTAATATCACCATTCCTGAAGATGCACAGCAAATCAATATTGCGCAGGATGGTGAAGTGTCTGCCACCGTCAGAGGTCAGGCTGATCCCATTGTCTTAGGCCAAATCAATTTATCGGACTTTTTAAATCCGGCAGGGTTGCAACCCATTGGGCAGAACCTCTATGTCGAAACGGCAGCGAGCGGCAACCCCATTCAAGGGATTCCCGGCTTAGAAGGCATAGGTTCGATTGCACAAGGCTCGTTGGAAACATCCAACGTCAACGTAACAGAAGAGTTAGTGAATTTAATTGAAAGCCAGCGTTTGTACGAGATGAACTCGAAAGTGATTTCATCAGTAGACCAAATGCTAAGCCAGGTCATTCAGCAGCTTTAATGAATACATTAATGTGAGGGCGGTAACATGAGGTACGGTAAGAAGTTAGTCAGTGTGGGTGCGGTAGTAGTTGGCTTATTAAGCGGCTGCTCGTCAACGGTTAAGCATGATCCGTTACCGAACGACCCGTTTTACGCACCCATTGTTCCAGATATGGCCATGCAAAAGGTGTCAGATGACGGCAGCATTTTCCATGCAAGCCTAAGCAACAGTTTATATTCCGATGCCAAAGCGCGTCGTATTGGTGACATTATTACCGTTATCTTGCGTGAAAATACTTCCGCAACCAAATCTGCCAGTACCACACTCGAAAAAGAAAGTGAGGTTGAACTAGACCCCATTCTTGGTTTAGGTGGCAACCCGGTCAACATCGGCAATGAGTCCATCCAATTAGATTTCAGCTCCACTAACGACTTCGAAGGTGATGCTCAGGCAAACCAAAGTAATAACCTTAGCGGCAATATTTCCGTGACCGTGATTCGAGTTTTGCCCAATAACAACTTAGTCATTCGTGGCGAAAAATGGCTCACCTTAAATAATGGTGATGAGTATATTCGATTAACTGGCATTGTTCGTCCAGCGGATGTGAATCCTGCTAACGAAGTGCTTTCAACCAAAATTGCAAATGCCCGCATTCAATATAGTGGAACCGGTCAGTTTGCGAAAACGCAAGATCGTGGCTGGCTAGGTAAGTTCTTCCTATCAACAATTTGGCCTTTCTAGGGGGAAGACATGAAACACATCATTGCGCTTTTTGTTTCTATTTCGATGTTGCTACCAAGCTTTGCTTATGGGCAACGTATTAAAGATGTCGCCTCTATTCAAGGGGTACGTAGCAACCAATTGGTTGGTTACGGTTTAGTCGTGGGCTTACCGGGGACGGGGGAACAATCGCCTTTCACCGAGCAAAGTTTTCGTGCCATGTTATCGAATTTTGGCATCGCACTACCAAGCAACACCAAGCCAAAAATCAAGAACGTTGCCGCTGTTGCCGTTCATGCCGAATTACCGCCTTTTATCAAACCGGGTCAAACAATTGACATTACGGTTTCTTCTATTGGTGAAGCAGAGAGCCTTCGAGGCGGTACATTATTGCAAACTTTCTTAAAAGGTGTAGATGGAAACGTGTACGCCGTTGCTCAGGGAAGCCTTGTGGTTAGTGGCTTTGGGGCGCAAGGTGCAGATGGTTCTCGCATTGTTTCTAATACTCCAACGGTTGGTCGTATCGCAAATGGCGCGATTGTTGAAAGGGCAGTAACAAGTGGTTTAATGGCGAACGATTATTTGACACTCAATCTGAACTACCCTGATTTTGGCACGGCTAAAAATTTGGCAGATACCATCAACCGTCGATTAGGCGCAGATCCGTCAAAAGGTTTTATTTTAGCAACGCCCATTGATGCTGCATCGGTTCGCGTTTCGGCGCCAAGAGATGTGGGGCAGCGTGTTGGCTTTGTTGCAACACTCCAGAGTTTTGAGTTTACCCCAGCAGAGGCGCCAGCAAGAGTCGTTATTAACAGTCGCACTGGCACCATTGTTATCGGTAAAGAGGTGAGATTGTTACCTGCTGCAATTACTCATGGTGGTTTAACCGTCACTATCGCGGAAACTCAGACGGTTTCTCAACCGAATGCATTTGCCGAAGGCGAAACCGCAACCACGACACAGTCCATTGTGGATGTCAGCTTAGATGATACTCGTATGTTTAAGTTTGATCCCGGTGTGACACTTGACCAATTGGTGCGCGCAGTGAATGAAGTTGGCGCAGCGCCAGGGGATTTAATGGCGATACTTGAAGCGCTTCGCGAAGCTGGAGCGTTACAAGGTCAGCTCATTATCATCTAGGTGAGAGTGATGGATATTTCATCTCAAATTCAAACACAAATCGACCAAGCGCAAAGTGCCTATGACTTCTCGGGCTTAGATAACCTAAGACGTGGAGCACAAAAAGGTGATAGTTCAGCGCTAGAAAAAACGGCGAAGCAATTCGAAGGGATTTTCATCCACATGATGTTGAAGTCCATGCGAGCGGCGGAAGATGTGTTGGCAGATGATAGTAATCCATTGAACTCAAGCCAAGTGAAGTTTTATCGCGATATGCACGACCAACAGCTTGCAACCAATATGGCCGAGACTGGCTCTATGGGATTAGCCGAGTTAATAGTGCAACAACTCGACCCTAAAGGCAGTGGCGTCATGCCTGCGGGCTTGGTTCGCAGTGGCGCAAATTTAGAAGATATTGTTCGCGCTGCTGGCTCCTCTCAATCTTCCGGTTTGGGCGATGCGAAAGCATCAAATGCGGAGGCTAGCTCGTCGGATAAGGCAGAAAAAAGAGCGGCTTTCCAATCGCCTCTAGATTTTGTGCGCTCCTTGTTACCCGTAGCGGAAAAAGTGGCAGGCGAGATTGGTGTTGAGCCAAAAGCATTAGTAGCCCAAGCCGCGGTAGAAACTGGCTGGGGAAAATACATGATTCATTCCGGTAAAGGCGAAAACAGCCACAACTTGTTTGGTATTAAGGCTGATCGAAATTGGAATGGTAATAAAGAAGTAGTGGAAACGTTGGAATACGCACAAGGCGTTCCACAAAAACAAAAAGCGGCATTCCGTGCTTACGGTGATTTCCATGAATCAATGCAAGATTATGTGAAGTTTATTAAAGAGAGCCCGCGTTATCGTGGTGCAGTAGAGCAATCTGCCAATCCTGAAGCTTACTTTAAACAACTACAGCAGGCGGGATACGCAACGGATCCTGCCTACGCAGATAAAGTGATGTCGGTAATGAAAAGCGACACCTTATCATCCATTTCCAGCGCGTTAAGCGGCTTATAATTGTTGGGAGCAGAAGGTCATGATAGATTTATTTACGGTTGCTAGTTCCGGCTTAAATGCAAGCTCCCAGCTACTTAACACGGCTGGTAAAAACATCGCAAACGTTAATACTCCGGGGTACATTCGTGAACGCACTTACCATGTTACTCAGGAATTAGGCGGTGTTGGTCGAGCCACAACGGAGCGTGTGCTTGATACGTTTGCTCAAGACCAGCACCGACGCGATGTGTCGGTGTTAGGTTTAGCCGATACCTTTGCATCTAAAACCAATCAGGTTGATAACATTTTCGCCAACGAAGCAAATAGCCTTTCAGGGGCAATGAGTCGCTTTTTTGGCGCTATGCAAACAGCAACTGATGAGCCTACTAATGTTGCTGCAAGGCAATTGGTACTTGGTCAGGCTGAATCCATGATGGGGCAGTTTGCAACCATGGAAAAATTCCTGAACTCTAAACAAGACGAAATAAACGATGAATTAACGACAACTATTAGTCGAGCCAATGAGTTAATTCAAAATATTTCGACTTTGAATAATCAAATCCGAACGACTCAATTTAATAACCAAGATGCAGAACCGGGCGCGTTAAAAAACCAGTTGGATCAATCCATACTTGAGCTTGCTGAATTGACTTCAATTCATACGCGGGACAATGGAGATGGGACAACATTAGTAAATTTAACCTCTGGTCAATCGCTGGTTTTGGAAGATGGCTCATTTAACTTATTCGAGCTTACCGGCGACCCAGATTTAGAACGTCGGGATTTAACTCTCGCTACACCGGATGAAAGCATTAATATCCAATTAGCCGAGCCAAATGTCGGCGGCAAAATTGGCGGCTTATTCAAGTTTAGAGACGAAGTGTTAGAGCCAACGCGTCGAGAAATCGGTCAAATTGCGTTGTCGATGACAGATGCGTTGAATCAACAAAACCGTTTAGGCATGGACCTCGATGGTCAGCTAGGCAGCAATATTTTCACTTTGCCAACATTCCAAAGCCTAAACTACGCGAATAATTCCGCTGCTACTTTATTAGTGAATGGACGCGTTTCTGAAGGCGGACATTCGTCGTTAACCAGTGCTGATTACCAAGTCACAATTGATGCGGTTAATGCTGGGCCAACGCTTGATGTGACCGTGGCCTTTTTAAATCCTGATGGCTCACCTGTTTTAGATACATCGGGCAACCCCATCACACAAACGCTAACAGGTGTTACAACTGGCGCGGGTAACTTTACGCCGGTTAATGGCGGCATCGAATTAGAGTTTCCTAACGGCGGAGCATATGCGGTCGGCGATCGTTTCTTGATGCAGCCAACTAAAGAAGCTGCGGCTCAAATTGAAGTGAGCATGACTCGGCCGGAAGACTTGGCGCTTGCCTCGCCAATTCGAATTGAATCAGACATAAACAACCTTGGTGACGTAACTATTATCAATTCGGTTGTTAGCAATACAAATGTCGATACGGCTGCGCCTTTTGACGCTAACGCGTCGGCATTTGATGGCGCTGGGGGAATTAGTAATGGTGTTGGTGTCGGTAACGCGCCTGCGCGAATTGTGTTCACATCACCCGATACCTTTGAGGTGCAAGATGCGGGTGGTGCGGTTATTACCACTGTAGCGGGTGCAACCAATTTAGATAGTGTGATGGCCCAAGCACAGGCATCCGGTGGTTGGCCTTTTGGGGCTTTCCCCGATTACCCCGGCTATGACTTCAGCATTCAAGGTGTGCCCAAAGCGGGAGATACGTTCAATATTAATTTTAACACCAATGGTACAGACGATAACCGTAATGGCTTGGCGTTATCGGATTTACAAAGCCAAGATACCATGGTGCGAGATAGCGGCTCCGGCAGCAGTAATTTGATTAGCTTTCAAGAAGCGTACTCCACTATCGTGAGTGATATTGGTGAAACTGCTGCTACGGCCCAAGTATCACAAGGTGCCGCGACGGCGATAGAACGTCAATCTAGAGATTTATTTGAATCAACATCGGGCGTTAATCTTGATGAAGAGGCCGCAAATTTGATTCGTTTTCAACAGGCATATTCGGCATCTGCTAGAGTATTATCAACAGCTCAGAGCTTGTTCGAAACTATTTTGAGCTCAGTAGGGTAGGTAAATCGTTATGCGTATTTCTACAAATCAGCTTTATGATCGTAGCTTACGAAATATTTTGGATAACCAAGGTCAGTTATCTGATATACAGCAACAACTCGCTACCGGAAAACGAATTCTCAGACCATCGGATGATCCCGTTGGTGCTTCTCAAGTGGTACGGATTACCGAAGAGTTGGAGCAAATTGAACAATTCAAGAAAAACAACATCCTGCTAGAAAACTCCTTGTCCCAAGAAGAAGCAGTGTTACAAAACGTCACAGAAGCCGCTTTGAAAGCAAGGCAGTTAACGATTCAGGCGGGGAACGGTATCAACGGAACAGAAGATCGAAAAGCCTTAGGGGTGGAGATCGGTCAAATCCGTGATCAGATTTTTGACTTAATGAATTTTCGTGACGCTAATGGTGAGTATATCTTTGCCGGTTATCAATCCGATTCACCTGCCTTTATTTTCGATGCAACGGCTACTGGCAATCGTTATATTTTTCAGGGTGATGATGGGCAAAACGAAATCCAAATATCACCCACAGTAAAAGTAGAAGGCGGTGACTCAGGTAAAACCGTATTTGAGGATGTACTGGCAAGGTTAGATGCAAATTTAACGGGTGGGACAACCACATCAAGTTTCCGAATTACACAGCAAAATGCATTCGATACTTTCCATAAAGCCAATTACGATGCAGTGACCCCGGCGAACAATGTCTTTCGGGGAACGATAAACGCTGCTGGCGACCAAATTGATTTTATTAACGTAGGTACGGGGGCCGCAGCAGGCTCGGTTGCCTATACCCCCGGACAAGACTTCACTTTTGGAGGGATTGAATTCAATAGTCCGGGAACGGCAGGGCAAACGTTAGAATTTACTTTGCAGCAGCCAGAAAAGAAAAACTTAGCGCAAACGTTGGATGATTTGTTTACGGCTTTGAACGATCCCAATATTAGCGATGCGGACTACGTAAAAGCCATTGATAGTGCCTTGATTGGCCTTGATAACGGTTTAACCGCGGTTGCGGACGCAAATTCTGCGGTAGGTGGTCGCTTGAATGTTGCGGAATCAGTTTTAAAATCTAATTTGGATTTGGAAATTGCAAACAAGGCTGCCCGTTCTGATATAGAAGAAGTGGATTATGCGGTTGCTGCATCAGAGCTAAGTCGACAAGATACTGCCTTGCAAGCTGCACAAGCGACTTTTTCCCGTGTAACACAGCTATCGTTATTTGACTTTATTTAACGCGAATTTTTTACGCTAGGGTGTTTTGTTTAAAAAACGCCCTGTTTAAATAGAATTGTGGTGTTGTGACCATGATGGTCCCCGTGGGGTTAAAGCCCGGGGACTTCCTCCGCTAAAGCAACGAAATCTTCAATATAGTGAATATTCCTATCGCTTTCTCTTACTCCTAAATAGATATGTTTATGAATGCCTTTTTTGCTCAATGGAATGCCGACAATATTCAACGTTGGTTGATACTCTTTTACTAACCAGCCCGGCAAGGCCGCTACGCCGCGTTTGGCGGCAACCATTTGCAGCATAATTTCCGTGGTCTCAATAATTTTGTGTTTTTTCACTGTGCATCCTGCGGGGTGTAAAAATTGGGAAAAAATATCTAAGCGTTGCGGTTCAACAGGATAAGTGATGAGAATCTGATCGATTAAATCGTTTGGTTCAACGTAAGCTTTTTGGGCTAGAGGGTGAGAAGCTGAGACGATAAGTTGATGCTCATAATCAAAAACTGGAATAAAATCGACGCCCGGCTTATAAAGTGGATCGGGTGTGACTAACATATCAATCTCGTATCCTCGTAATGCGCCCATGCCACCGAATTGGAATTCTTGTTTTACGTCTAAATCGACATCAGGCCATTGCAGTAAGAAAGGCTCAACCACTTTCAATAGCCATTGGTAACAAGGGTGACATTCCATTCCAATACGCAATATCCCGCGATGCCCTTTCGCCAATTGAGTTAATAACAACTCAGCATGTTCAAACTGCGGGTTGATTCTATTTGCTAATGAATTCAGTAGTTTTCCAGCTTGCGTTAGTTGTAGAGTGCGTCCCTGCTTCTCCCAAATTTTGACTCCAAGATGGTTTTCAAGTTTTCTAATGGAGTGGCTAATTGCGGATTGACTTAAACAGAGACTGTTCGCAGCTTCAGTAACCGTACCCGTTTTAACCACGTTTTGAATAATGGCTAGGTGATGTCTATCTAACATAATATATGAACAAAACTCATTGAATTTCGAAAATATACCACTTTGTTACATGAATGAAAGACTACAAGGCGATTTGCGCAAGGTATATCTGACAGCGTTGGTTTTCATGAGCGGAGTAATAACTTAAATAAAGTGTGTCATCAGTTCTTTGGAACTTTGCTAATCCGGGGTAGGCGTTATCGCCCGCAGATGGGAGTAGCAATCTATCCAGAATTTTCCCCGTAGATTTTTGCATCACAACTAACGTGGTTTTCGGTTGCCGGTTTAGCCATTCTCGTCCAGCAATAAAGAAGGAATCGTCATCACGCTCATAAAATACAGGACTACCGATGTAAGTATTAAGATCTTGCCAGCGCCATTGTGTATACGGGGATTTCGCTCTGCCAAGTTGTGCTGTGAAGGTGTCGGCGTCGCGCCTAACAATAGCAAAAGCATCGCCATTTTCTTCAAAGAATAAATCGGACTCATTAGGATAACCAAGCCCATGTGTTGCTAAGCCCAACACACTCTTTTTCAGCAATTCATAGGTGCGGCCGGGTACGCCTTTATATAAATCTAAGGATTGCTCAACGCGGTTATAGGCAAGTCCATAACTTTGCCCTTGATGCCAGCGTAATCGCCAAAGCCACCAGTAAGTCGGACCAAAATATTGTGCTTGAGACCAGCTCTTACCCGTGTTTGAGCGCCAAACTAAAGAGCGGCTCCAATGCGTTCGGTTTTGCGCATCGGGAAATCGGGCATAGGCAATTAGCATCAACTCTCCGTTAGCGGCAATGCAAAGTTTGGGATCCCGTAAATCAGCGTTTGGAACAGCAATGCGTTCTTGCCACAAGATAACGCCAGATTGATTAAGTGTCAGAATTCGAATGATCCCATCACCACTGACGTGATTGGTTGCTTCCCGAAAAGTACAAAACAATTGATTGTTGTAACAGCAGAGATCGGTAAATGCATTGTGTTTTGCATTTTGCCAGAGCGTTTTTAGCCAATTAATTTGCATGATTTTTACCCGCCCATTTTAAGTGCCGCTTTACGCATTATTGCTGACTCTATCAGGTTCGTATAGGCATTTCATCCGACGAAAAATGTTATTCCAAAGAATAGTTTAGAAAAAAGTTTAAAAAATGACTTAAGGATTTTTTTGGGACGACGATAACCTAAGCGAGAGAGCCAGTGACAGTAATTTGCATAAGTAACTTACTGTTTTTATTCAAATAATGACGAGAATTCGTCAACTGCCCATTATTGTCTAAATAAAATGGGCGGGTCAAGAGTGTAGGAGTAAACCCATGGCAGGTTTATATGTAAATACCAATGTGTCTTCATTGAATGCACAACGTCAATTATTCAATTCTGGTAATGAATTAAGCACTTCGTTCGAAAGATTATCTTCAGGTTTCCGTATTAACAGAGCCGCTGATGATGCTGCAGGTCTTCAAATTACAGACCGCATGACTTCTCAAATTCAAGGTTTAAATCAAGCTGTACGTAACGCAAACGATGCCATTTCACTATCGCAAACGGCTGAAGGTGCATTACAAGAAGTTACTCAATCACTTCAACGTGTACGTCAATTAGCAGTGCAATCTCAAAACGGTATCAATACATCGGCTGACCGTTTAGCGCTTCAAAAAGAAGTTTCTGCACTTAAAACAGAAATTAGCCGTGTTGCTCAAACCACTCAATTTGCAGGTGTTGACGTACTAACTGGTGGTTATTCAGCCGCATTCTTAGTCGGCGCGAACGCAGGTCAGACAATTTCTATCAACTTGTCTCGCTCTGGTGGTTTCGGTGCTTCCGGCTTAGGTTTGACTAATACAACGGTTCAAACTGCTGAAGGTGCGTCTGCGGCTATCGCTTCTATCGACGCTGCAATTTCAACTATTGGGGCGACTCGAGCAGACTTAGGTGCGCTTCAAAACCGCTTCCAGTCTACAATTCGTAACTTGAGCAACATCTCAGAAAATGTATCAGGTGCACGTTCACGTATCAGAGATACTGACTTCGCAACTGAAACTGCCGAGTTGACTCGTAACCAGATCATCCAACAGGCAAGTACCACTGTACTGAGTCAGGCGAACCAGCGTCCACAGTCAGCATTGTCATTGTTGGGTTAATCAAACGGTTAACCTTCATCCAGAGGAAACGGATTTCTCTGGTTAGTTTCTAAAGCGCCAGGAGGTAGGTCCTTAAGGTCAATACTGAAACTAACCAAATAAGAGCAAAAGCTCGCCCTCAAGAGAAAGCAGTTTGGTCGGGGAAACCCGACCAAATTTGTCATTTCAAACCAAAAGAGGGAGTGGGATGAGACAAAAATACAAACTATAAATAATTGAAATAATTGGACTTTTTTAATTAATTAAAAAAAGTCTAAAGGATTTTTGCTGTCCGAACGATAAATAGAGCAAAGGCACTGAGCATTAAAAACAAAAACAAGCCAGCGTCTAGGTAAAGGTCAATACAAAAACAATAAAAACCAAGACCTTACCAATCCAGATAAAAAACAAAAATAAATATATCTGGGCTTTAAACATAAAAAATCGTTAGGAGAAACAGCAATGACTTTATTCGTAAACACGAATGTGTCGTCTTTGAATGCGACACGCCAATTATTCAATTCAAACCTTTCTTTAAACACTGCTTTTGAGCGTTTGTCTTCTGGTTTCAGAATTAACAGCGCCAAAGATGACGCGGCAGGCTTACAGATTTCTGACCGTATGACGGCGCAAATCCAAGGCTTGAACCAAGCGGTTCGTAACGCAAACGACGGTATTTCACTAGCGCAAACAGCGGAAGGTGCATTATCTGAAACAACAACAGCGTTACAACGTATTCGTGTACTTGCAGTGCAATCACAAAACGGTATTAACTCTTCTGCTGACCGCTTAGCACTCCAAAAAGAAGTGTCTGCGCTTAAGCAAGAGATCAGCCGTATCGCAACAACAACTCAATTTGCCGGTGTAACCATCCTAGATGGATCATACTCAGCTGTGTTCTTGGTTGGTGCAAACGCGGGTCAGTCAATTAGTGTCAATATTTCTCGTCCGGGTGGCGGTTATGGAACCTCAGGCTTAGGTCTGGCGAACTTAACCGTTGGTACCGCAGGTGGGGCTTCAGCAGCACTAACCTCAATAGACTCTGCAATTTCAATCATTGGTGGTATCCGTGCAGATTTGGGTGCGATTCAAAACCGCTTCCAGTCCACTATTAGAAACTTGAGTAACATCTCTGAAAACGTTTCTGCGGCAAGATCACGTATCAAAGATACAGACTTTGCCATCGAAACGGCAGAATTGACCCGTGCTCAGATTCTTCAGCAGGCAAGTACAACTGTACTTAGTCAGGCGAACCAAAGACCGCAGGCAGCACTTAGCTTACTAGGTTAATAACGCTTGAAGAATGAGACTTCAGTTACCAAGCGTGTGGGGACAGGCAGGTAACTGAAATCTAAAGAAAAGGTCGGTGAGCAAAATGTGGGGACAGGCTGCAATCCGACCGTATAAGGAATGAGTGGACATTTTTAAAAGCTATGCATCAATGTGCTAGGGACAGCACGGTTACCTACTACTAAGAAAAAATCAAGGTAACAGCCGACTTACAGAACCAACGCCAGGAGGTAGTGAGGTATTGAGGTATTAGGCCATCAATCCCGCAAGTCGGCTAGAGCAAAAGCTCCCCTGAAGCATAGGCTTTTGTTGTTTAAATGCCCAGCTATTGTCTGTCGAATAATCGTCAGACGAAATAGATAAAGCACATAGCGTGCCAAAAGTTTTAAACAACAAAAAACCGGAACGTAAAAACAAAAATAAATATCCGGTAGAAAAATCGTTAGGAGAAGAGCCATGACTCTATTTGTAAATACAAATGTGTCTTCATTAAATGCAACAAGACAGCTATTCAATAGCAGCACACAATTAGGTGTTTCTTTTGAACGACTATCTTCAGGGTTCAGGATTAACAGCGCAAAAGATGATGCGGCAGGATTACAGATTTCTGACCGGATGACCGCGCAAATTCAGGGCTTGAACCAAGCAGTAAGAAATGCGAACGATGGGATTTCGTTAGCGCAAACCGCAGAAGGGGCGTTATCTGAAACCACTACTGCGTTGCAACGAATTCGAGTTTTAGCCGTGCAATCACAGAACGGGATTAACTCATCGTCGGACAGATTAGCATTACAAAAAGAAGTGTCTGCTTTGAAGGCAGAAATTAGCCGGATAGCATCAACAACTCAGTTTGCTGGTGTCACCATTTTGAACGGGACATACTCGGCTGTTTTCTTAGTGGGAGCGAATGCGGGTCAAAGTATTGGCGTCAATATTTCCAGAGCGGGCGGTGGATATGGCACATCTGGTTTGGGAATGTCGGATTTATCGGTTGCAACTGCGCCGCAAGCGTCGGCCGCATTAGCCACAATTGATTCAGCGATTTCAATTATTGGTAGCAAACGAGCCGATTTAGGTGCGATACAAAACCGATTCCAATCAACTATCAGGAACTTAAGTAATATTTCTGAGAACGTGTCGGCGGCAAGATCCCGCATCAAAGATACAGACTTTGCCGTCGAAACGGCAAATTTAACCAAGAATCAAATTATTCAACAGGCCAGTACCACAGTGCTGAGTCAGGCGAACCAAAGACCGCAAGCAGCCTTGAGTCTTCTGGGATAATTCGCCAACTAATTAAGCGTTTTACACAAGGGTGGAAGTGAGAGGCCAACCCGTGAAGCGCTGACCAACAGGGTCAAGAGTGTAGCGTTTTGGCTGAGAGGCCAGTGTTTTTTCTAACAGTTTTTGCTCGTACTCCTAACGTGAGCATCTCGGCTGGGTCGTTTGACCCAGCTTTTTTAACGCGCAAAGGAGTAAGGTGTCGAGCGCCATTTATTTGACAGATAATGGAGGTTTGTGACCTCTTTAAATGGATGTCAACCGATAAGCTGGCAAAAGGAAGTCAGTACGAATTTGCAAGAAAAGGCTGCAAATTAGTATTAGATCACATAAACACACAAGAACAGTAGCCAGAATGTTTGCTAGGATTATCAAAAGTTTCAATGAAATTAGATAGTTTATGAAAGGGGGGGAAATGAGAGGCCGGCCCGAGAAACGCCGACCAACAGGGTCAAGAGTGTAGAAGTTTTGGTTGAGAGGCCAGTATTCTTTCTATTACCTGCTAGTCGGTCAAAACTGTTATAGTAAGTTTTTGCTCGTACTCCTAACGTGAGCAAGTTGGTCGGGTCATATGACCCGGCCTTTTTTATTTCCATTGCATCCCAAACATCCGTTTATCGCGGTCTCTTCAATCCGCTAGGGTGTAGCCAAAACACATTGTCAATTTTTTGTTGTTACTAGGCTACCAACTTGCTTACGAGAATTATAAAGCAGTTACCGTGCCAACTTTTCACAATGCTAATAAAACCAACCAATAATGGCGCACAATATCTTCAACAATTTGCTTCTTGTCAATCTTCCATGATCTTATTTTAGCCCTTTCACCCCTATTTCAAGCAAAATAAACTCAAATAAAATATTTGCAAATCAATGGTTTAAAAATAAATTTAAAATATATTAAATTTTTTCTAAAGATGCTTTAGTCGGTGTCGATAACTATAGCTGAGGGGTAGTTTAACTTGTTGGATTTGGTTAGAGGTAGCCAAGCCAGCGTTAAAGAGTTAACACATTGAGGCAATGTCTAGCTGTTTAGGCGTTGAAATATTAGGCGAACTGAATTGTAAATGATAGAGGTGTCATTAGATTCGGTTCTCAGGAGGTATTATCATGGGTTTATTTGTAAACACCAATGTTTCTTCTTTGAATGCACAACGTCAGTTGTTCAATTCTGGAACACAATTAAGTACATCTTTTGAAAGATTGTCATCTGGTTTCCGTATCAATAGTGCTGCGGACGATGCTGCCGGTCTACAAATCTCTGACCGCTTAACTAGCCAAGTACAAGGTTTGAACCAGGCGGTACGTAACGCAAACGACGCAATTTCCCTTTCTCAAACTGCTGAAGGTGCATTGCAAGAGGTGACTCAATCACTTCAACGTATTCGACAATTAGCGGTTCAATCTCAAAACGGTATTAACTCTTCTGCTGACCGTACAGCACTTCAATCAGAAGTATCTGCACTTAAGCAAGAAATCAGTCGTATCGCACAAAATACTCAATTCGCGGGTAATAACATTCTTGACGGTAGTTTTTCTGCTGCATTCTTAGTGGGTGCAAACGCAGGCCAAACTATCTCAGTTAATATCTCGCGTTCTGGTGGGTTTGGAGCGTCAGGTCTTGGTTTATCCAATACTACAGTTGGTACTGCGCAAGGTGCATCAGCGGCTATCGCATCAATTGACTCAGCGATTTCATCGATTGGTTCAACTCGAGCGGATTTGGGTGCATTGCAAAACCGTTTCCAATCGACTATTCGTAACTTATCTAACGTTTCTGAAAACTTATCTGGCGCACGTTCTCGTGTACGTGATACAGACTTCGCAACAGAAACAGCAGAATTGACTCGTAACCAGATCATCCAGCAGGCGAGTATCTCGGTATTGAGTCAGGCGAACCAGAGACCACAGTCGGCATTATCCTTGCTAGGGTAAATTAAGCCGCACTCGGTAATGGTAATGAATATTGGCAAGGCTACTATAATTTCTTATAGTGGCCTTCTTTTGTTATTAGCAGTCTTTCCTCAAACTTAAATGAGGGGGAGGTGAAAGATGGATGTTGATTTAACGCGTTCTAGTGAACTTGCCAATGTGTTGACCAGCAACCAAAATGCGAGTGAGCGTTTGTCTGAGTCTCGGTCGTTAAATGCAGAAGTCAGTGGGCCAAATTCTACTAATGCTTCCAGCGAAAATGCCGATATACAAGGTAACAGTGTTGAGCTAAACCCTGCTAATCTTGAATCAGCTGTTGGCGAAGTTAGTGAATTTGTGCAATCACAAAATAGAAACTTAAATTTCTCGTTTAATGAAGATTCAGGCCGGTCAATAGTGCAAGTAACCGATTCGGAGACAGGTGAGTTAATACGCCAAATTCCATCGGAAGAAGTATTACGTTTATCTGAACGAATCAAGAATTTGCAAACCGATGTCGGCGCTGCGGTAGGAGTTTTGTTCAACAAAGAAGTTTAGTCCATATAGAGGTTAATCATGGGTATCCAGAGTTTAGGTGTTGGTTCTGGTCTTGCGTTAGACGATTTAGTGTCGCAGCTTATTCAAGCTGAACGTGAACCAAAAGAAAGAAGGCTGAACGAGCGTGAAGAGAATTTGGATGCTGTTATCTCCGGGATCGGCGCGCTACAGTCAAAGCTCAGCGATTTCGAAGATTCTGTAGAAGAATTACGAAGTGATTTTAACCTTAATGGACGAGAGCCTTCGATTTCACATCCTAGTTCTCTTTCTCTCGGCGAAGGGGAGCAAGGTCCTTTTACAGCAGAAGCCTCTAACAGTGCGCTTGAAGCTTCCTACGATGTCGTTATCACCAGTCTCGCCGAAGGTTCTCGCCATCAGACATCCGATGGTCAATTTGCTGACGCGAGTGCTTCAGTGTTGTCTGCCGGTTCCGGTAGCATTAGTTTTAAATTTGGTACTTCTGCCGATACTTTCGATATTAATGTGACTGCGGGAACCAGCTTACAACAGCTGGCTAATTCAATTAATAATTCTGCCGATAACCTTCAGTCCGATGGCCTTACCCCACTTGTCACGGCAAACATCATTGATACTGGCACTGCAGCCGGTGCGAAACTGGTTTTCACCTCGAATTTAACGGGGCAAGGTAATGATCTCATTGTTGTTAATAACAACGATTTAGCTGATTTAAATCGCATTACAACAACCGACTCAACAGAAACACTTAATAATGATCTGAGTTCTAATGGTTTAGCACGAGCTGCGGCCGACGCAACGGCTACCGTTGATGGCATTGCTGTTCAAAGTAGCACTAACCGCTTTGAAAATGTAATTCAAAACGTGGCGTTTGACGCATTAGAGGTTTCGCCAGATACCAATGGAGATGGCACGCCAGATGGCAAGTCGGTGCTAACGATTGGTAACGATAGAGATGGTCTCGACAAAAAAATCCGCGATTTCAAAGATGATTACAATACGTTAGTTGAGGAAATTGGCCGTTTAACACGATTTGGTGAGTCCGATCTGGAAGAAGATGGCCCACTTGCCGGTGACTTTATGGTTCGAGGGTTGCAAAATCAATTAGCGACCATTATTGGCGGTAACGTACCGGGGTCATCCCTTGGTACTCTATATCAAATCGGGCTATCTTTTGATGATGATGGTAAGCTTGAGATTACCGCAACGGACGAGTTTGGTTTTGGAAGTGGTGAAGATCGCTTAAAAGAAGCACTGGAAAATAATTTCGATGAAGTAGCGACAATATTCACCGATTCCGAAGATGGTATCGCAAAGAATATATACGACTATGTTCGAGAGTTTACACGTTTTGGCGGCTTGCTACGTTCTAGAGAGCAAACCTTTAAGGATGAAAAAAGTAATTTAGAAGAAGAAAGAGCGAGATTTGAGCTTCAGATGTTAAGTTTTGAGCAGATACAAAGAGATAAGTTTCTCGCGTTGGACCAAACGGTTTCGCAATTAAACCGAACAGGTAACGCACTTTTAGCTTCGCTCGGTGGCGTTTAGGGGGGAATTAAATCATGGCGCTCAAAGGTATTAATGCCTATAAAAAAGGTAATTTAAAACAAGAACTGTCATCGGCCGATCCTCATAAAATCACTTTAATGTTGATGCAAGGCGCATTAGAAAGAATGGCTTATGCGAAAGGGTCGATGGAACGCAAAGAGTACGAGAAAAAGTCTGAACATATTTCTAGAGCCGTAGCAATTTGCATGAATTTACGTGACACACTTGATATGGAAGCGAGTGCAGAACTTTCTGGCAATTTATATGCATTATATGATTACATGATCCAACGCCTTACAGATGCTAATATTCAGAATAGTCAAAGTATTTTGGACGAAGTTATGGGGTTAATGCTGCCAATTAAAAGTGCTTGGTCGCAGATTCCAGAAGCTGCGAAACAAGAAGCTTACGAAATGCAACGTCAAAAGAGACAAACTGCAGTTTGAACAAACATATCTCACTTATTCACGATCTTACACCTTTTAGCCTGGAAGCAAATTGCCAGGCTATTTCCGATTTATTTGCCCAAGATGAATTAGACGCGGATGCTTTGCTAATATTGGTTCAAGAAAGGGACGAGCTTATCCTCAAGCATTTACCAACTTTGCAAAGTGAGGAAAAAAAGGAATATATTAACAAGGAGTTAGAGGTTAACAATAAACTTGTTGAAATCACCAGCCATCTACAAAAAGAACAAAAGCAGCGCCTTTTGGGGTTAGTGCGTGGACGGTCGGCGGTTTCTAAATATAAATAATGATCTTAGCTGCTTATCATCTGAGCTAAGGTTGTGAACCGCAGTTGGTAACGAATAATGTTTGATAATAAATCGATTCTAATTACAGGTGGCACAGGCTCATTTGGGCACGCTTTCGTTGCCCGCTTACTAAAAACCTACAAACCTAAAAAGCTCATCATTTATTCCCGCGATGAATTAAAACAATACGAAATGCAGCAAAAATTCGACCAACCTTGCATGCGCTATTTCATTGGTGATGTGAGAGACGGGCAGCGTTTAAAAGCGGCGATGCGAGATGTCGACTTTGTTATTCATGCTGCTGCGCT
This sequence comes from Alteromonas sp. a30, assembly GCF_026788005.1. Lineage (GTDB taxonomy): Bacteria > Pseudomonadota > Gammaproteobacteria > Enterobacterales > Alteromonadaceae > Paraneptunicella. Next base: position 344,227 of record NZ_JABEPE010000002.1, on the reverse strand, counting down.
AAAACAGGTTCCTGCTGCGGAATATAACCCGAACGAGTGTATTAAAACCAATATTATGGGGGCGCAAAATGTAATAGATGCCGCCATCGAAAACAACGTTCGTAAAGTGATTGCACTTTCCACTGATAAGGCTGCAAACCCCGTTAATTTGTATGGTGCGACCAAACTTGCATCAGATAAACTTTTCGTCGCTGCGAATAATATTTCTGGGGCGAAGGGGGCTCGCTTTGCCGTCGTAAGATATGGCAATGTCGTTGGTTCTCGAGGTTCAGTTGTTCCGTACTTTCGTTCGCTCATCGCCGAAGGTAAAAAAGTGCTACCTGTGACTCACGAAGAAATGACGCGCTTTTGGATTACCCTGTCTCAAGGCGTTGAATTTGTTGTTAAAAACTTCACTCGAATGCAAGGCGGTGAAATTTTCGTTCCCAAAATACCTTCCGTACGCATCATTGACTTGGTAGAAGCGATGTCAGGTTCAAGAGACTTTGACATTATAGGTATTCGTCCAGGAGAGAAGCTTCATGAAGTAATGGTGCCTGAAGAAGTTGCTCATCATTCACTTGAGTTTGATGATCATTATGTCATCACTCCCCCTATCACCTTTTTTGATAAAAACATTGATTATTCAACTAATCATAATGGTGAAAAAGGTAAACCTGTTGAAGAGAAATTTGAGTACCACTCTGGTACAAATCCGCATTTTTTAAGTATTTCTGAGCTAAGGGAACTTGATCGCGAGAATCCTTAATTTTAGCTGCACTCGGATAATATTATGATTCCCTATGGAAAACACCATATAGATGCCGCAGATATAAACGCTGTGGTTGACGTATTGGAAAATCAATTTTTGACACAAGGCCAAATGGTACCTCAATTTGAGCAGGCCCTTTGTGACTATCTCAACATTACACATTGCGTCGCGGTTAACAGCGGAACTTCTGCTTTGCACATTGCTTGCTTAGCGGCAGGGGTTGGGCCCGGCGACGTCGTTTGGACATCACCAAATTCTTTCGCGGCTTCAGCAAATTGTGCCCGTTATTGTGGGGCGGACGCTGATTTTGTTGATATTGATCCAGCAACTCGAAATATCAGTGTTGAAGGATTAGCGACTAAATTAAAACAAGCAGAAGCTGCCGGAAAGTTACCTAAAGCGATTGTAGTCGTGCATTTCTCAGGAATGTCTTGTGACATGCAATCTATTCAAGCACTAACAAAACCTTACGGCATTATTCTGATTGAGGATACGGCACATGCTCTCGGCGGTACCTATCAGGGACGAAAAATTGGCAGTTGTCATTTTTCTGATATGAGCATTTTGAGTTTTCATCCTGTCAAAGCGATTACAACAGCAGAAGGTGGAGCAGTAACAACAGCGGACCCTGAACTAGCAAAACGATTAGTGTTATTTGCTAAGCATGGTATTACCCGTACGGATATACAATCCCCGGAAGCGCATCAGGGCGAGGGATGGTATTACGAGCAGCAATTGCTGGGCTTTAACTACAGAATGAGTGATCTTCATGCTGCATTAGGCATTACTCAGCTCAAAAAGTTGGATCAGTTCATTGTTCAACGTCAACAACAGGCGCAGCGATACAGTGAGTTATTAAAGTGCCTACCAGTGATTTTGCCAAGTGTTTCTGAGCAATCACAAAGTGCATGGCACATTTATGTGATTGAGCTTAAGCAGCATTGCCGAAAAACGGTATTTAATGCTTTAGTCGATAAGGGCATTGGTGTGAATGTGCACTACATACCTATTCACACGCACCCCTATTACCGCTCTTTAGGCTTTAATTGGGGCGATTTTCCTCACGCAGAGCAATACTACAAAATGGCATTAACTTTGCCTCTATATCCGTCATTAACGGAAGAAGAACAAATATTTGTAGTGAATAGCTTGAAAGAGGTCTTAAATTGAATGTAGCAATTATTCCTGCTCGTGGTGGTAGCAAACGTATCCCCGGAAAGAACATCCGTTTTTTTTGTGATAAGCCGCTAATTGCCTATTCTATTGAGGTGGCGCGGGAGAGTGGGGTGTTCGAAAAAATTATTGTTTCTACTGATAGCGAAGATGTTGCTGAGGTGGCTCATCGCTATGGGGCGGACGTTCCATTTTTGCGTCCTGAGTCTCTATCCAACGACATAGTGGGTACACGACCAGTGACCAATCATGCGATTGAATACTGTCAGAAGCACTTCTTTGAACCTGAATACGTTTGTTGTATTTATGCGACGGCTCCTTTTCTACAAGCAGAATACCTGAAAAATGGGCTAGATCAGTTAAAGGCAAACCCACTCAAAAAGTTTGCATTTTCTGTGACGAGCTTTCCATTCCCGGTGCAGCGTGCAATTAAATTGAAAGACGGTGGGGTAGAGGCAATGTACCCAAAGGATATTTGGAAACGTTCTCAAGATTTAGAAGAAGCGTACCATGATGCAGGGCAGTTTTATTGGGGGACGACAGCAGGCTATCTTTCCGACGAAGCGATTTTTTCAAAAGCTAGCATACCAGTTGTGTTACCTCGTCACTTGGTACAAGATATTGATACTCAAGAAGACTGGACTAGAGCAGAATTAATGTATAAAGCCTATTTAGGTGGTGAGCAGCAAAAGGAGTCTGCATCATGAGCGACGCGCTCCCGAAGCAAAAAATTCTATTAATTCGTATGTTAGGCCTTGGGGATGTTACCTGTGTGGGTATTCCTGCCATTCGTTATTTTAAAAATAAATTCCCTGATGCTGAATTGCACTTTTTGACGTATGCAGCGGCAGAAGAAGTGCTGACCTTAGCTGAACCTGAGGTTACTGTGAAAGCCATGAAGAAAGGTGAATGGCCGGATGACTTCTTGCCTGCTTTAGAAGCATTTTTGGGCTTAGCTGAAGATATTATCGGTGAGGCTTACACGCAAATCGTTAATTTAGATACGTGGTTTATGCCATGTTTCCTCGCGCGATTTTTGAAGGATGCGGGAGAATCCGTTAGTGGTAATTACATCGCTAAGTCACTGCAAGAATTGCTAAACGAATTTCAAGCGCAAACACTTCGCCCAGAATTTGTTAATGATCCGTCTGAGTACATTGAAAGCTCTTTTATGGCAATGCCTCGATGGCATAGTCCTTGGTGGGAGTTTGGTACGCTGCCTGATTATGGTTATCCTGAATTCTTCTTACGTTCATGTTGTGGATTCTCTGACATAGAAATGGACATGAATATTGACGTTGCTAGTAACGAAAGGTTTGAAAAACTACGTAAGCGTAAAAAAATCGTCGCATTGGCAACGCAAGCAAGAACCGATGAACGAAGTTATCCCTATGGTGATAAACTCGAAAGCTTATTAAAACAAGCCGGGTTTGAGGTCTGGACAGGGTTTGATGGCAGTGTTTCAATGCGTAAAACCTTATCGAACTTAAAAGCAAGCGACTTGTTAGTGACCGTTCCATCTGCGCCGCAGTGGTTAGCGACAACGGTGGGTTGCCCTAGTTTAGTGATTAGTGGTGTAATTGACCCACGTACATTAATGCCTGACTATGCAACTGATCCGAGTGAAACCCCAGTTCCAGCGGAAGAACTCGTTGAAAGTATTAAATCCATTTTTTCTGAGCAAGACGCCGCCAATGCATAGAGTCGTCACATGAAAACACAATCCGAAATACTGAAACCCATTCAAATAGGGGATTACGTCGTTGGGACGCAATCCCCTTTTATCATTGCAGAGCTTAGTGGTAATCATGGGCAGGACATCAGTGTTGCCAAACGTATGATTGATGAAGCCGCAAAGGCTGGCGCTCATGCGATTAAACTGCAAACTTATACACCGGATAGTATGACATTGGACGTGGATAATGAGCACTTCGTTATCAACGAAAAAGATAGCCTCTGGTATGGAGAGTCGTTGCATAAATTGTATGCGCGTGCGGCAACACCTTATGAATGGCATGAACCCCTTTTTCAACATGCGAATTCATTGGGAATGGAGGCGTTCAGTTCTCCTTTTGATGAAGATGCAGTCGACTTCCTAGATGCGCTTGGTGTACCTTGCTTCAAGATAGCTTCATTTGAGCTTACCGATCTCCCGTTAATCCGCAAGGCTGCAAGCAAAGGGAAACCGCTGATTATGTCTACGGGCATGGCAACATTAAGTGAAATAGAAGAGGCGGTCTCAACAGCAAAACAAGCCGGGTGCGATGAAATTATTTTATTAAAGTGTACAAGCACTTATCCAGCATCACCTGAAAATACTAATTTACTCACTATCCCTCATATGAGAGAGGCATTTGGTTGCCATGTTGGTTTATCGGACCATACTGCTGGGATTGGTGTTTCTGTTGCTAGCGTTGTGCTGGGTGCGCCAGTTATTGAAAAACACTTTGTGTTGGATAGAAGCGCGGGTGGTGTGGATGCGGAGTTTTCGATAGAGCCGAATGAGCTTAATGCGCTGGTTTTAGAGTCAGCGCGGGCTTATCAGGCTTTAGGTAACGTTGTTTACGGTGGTTCCAAAGCTGAAGAAAAAGCAAAGTATTATCGTCGCTCAATTTTCATTTCTGAAAATATTAGTGCTGGGGATAAAATCACCAAAGATAATATTAAAATTGTTAGGCCCGCTTTAGGGCTTTCGCCAAAACACTTGGATGATGTGTTAGGGCAAACGGTATCAAAAGATTTAACTAAGGGCACTCCCTTAAGTTGGGATGTGATTTCTCGCTCATGAATGTGTGGTTTCGGGTTGATGCTTCATCGCAAATAGGCGTTGGGCATCTTATGCGTTGTTTGGCCTTGGCTCAATTACTCGATGAGATAGGCGCGGAGATCGTTTTCTTTGTCAATGATGAGACTCGGGCCATTTGCTTATCCCGTCACGACTGGATTGGCAAACTTAAGCTCATTCCTACAGAGGTGACTGAAGTCGATGAGAGCAACTGGCTAGCTGAACAAGAAGGCTTCGACAGCATTCGTGCGTTAATTCTGGATGGGTATCAATTTTCAACCGAATATCGCGCAGCGCTACGAAAGGCGCTACATAAGGTCAAGTCACGACTGGTTCTTTTCGATGACACCAACAACTCCGGGCCACTTCATGCGGATGTCATTATTAATTCAGCAGATAATGCAAATTTGCTCAACTACATGCAAACAGCACCAGATGCTCAATTGTGCTTAGGGGCAAGCTATCGTGTTTTGAGAAGAGAGTTTTCAATATTGCCGCAGCACCCATTTTCCATGCGGAATAGCCTTAGCATTATGATGGGTGGCAGCGATGTTAATAATCTTACTATTCCTATTCTAGAGTCACTCGTAGAGTCTGAATTCGACGGTTCTGTGCGCGTATTGACAGGGGCCGCATACCCCCACAAAGAAGAGTTAGAAAGCGTTATTAAGCACGCCAATTTACCAATTCAACATTTGCACAATTGTCAGCAAGTTGCCGAGGTTTTTTGTTCATCTCGATTAGCCGTTTCCGCTGCGGGTTCATCACAATTTGAATTGTTGGCATGTGCGACCCCCTCTATCTTGCTTACGGTGGCAGATAATCAGGTTTTGGCAACTCGATCTGCGGTGGAACAAGGTTGGTGTCAAAGCATCGATTTACAAGAGAAAATGGGATTAGATGCCTTGCTAGTGCTGGTTTCTGATCTTTGGCAGGATGAACAAAAGTTAATAGAGATGTCGTCTAAGGCAAAGTCATTAACACAGTTCAATACTCTTAATGAAGCCGCTTTACTGACTGCCGTGCTTGGAGAATAGTGAGTGGTACTGGAAGGTTATCAGGTTAGATTAGAGCCTGTAAAAGCATCAGATCTCCCCATGCTACGTCAATGGCGTAACGACCCTAAAATTAGTCAGCATATGTTGTCTAACGCATTGATTACGGAAGAACAACAGTTACGTTGGTTCGAAAGCATTGTTAATGATAATTCTCAGCAACATTTTGTTATTTACTATAAAGGGGCTCCGATTGGATCTGCGAATATTAAATCCGCTGATGGTGTGTGTTTAAGAGACAGCAACTGCATCGAGCCGGGCTTGTATATATATGAAGATAAATATCGGGCAAATTTGTTGGCCTTTGCTCCCACATTATTGTTAAATGACTTTAGCTTTTACGACATCGGTGTCGAAAAATTGAAAGCCGTTGTATTAGCGGAGAATTTGGCTGCTTTGAATTACAACAAAAAGTTAGGATACGAAGTCGTCAGTGAAGGACCATTAATCGAAATAGAGTTGGAACCGCTACGTTATGAAGTAGCAAGCAAGCCATTAAAACGCTTGCTATCAAGGGTTTCTGGAGGAAAATAAAGTGGCGTCTGAGAATCAAAGTAAACTGATTGCAGCCTTTGCGACCGCATTAAATATAGAGCCTTCCTTAGTAAAGGATGAACTTGCCTACAATACCATTCCTGAGTGGGATTCTACCGCTCATATGTCCCTTGTGGCAGAAATAGAAGATGCGTTCGATATTATGTTGGACACAGATGACATCATCGATATGAGTTCCGTGCAAAAGGCAAAGGAAATAGTGGTTAAATACGGAGTTGAATTGTGATTTTACAAGGGAAAACCATTCTAGTAACGGGAGCTTATACAGGTATAGGCTTAGCAACTGCAAAGTATTGCTTAGCAGAAGGGGCGCGAGTTTTTGCCAATGTCAAAGAAGAGCATATGGTTGGGCCCACCTATGATGCACTCTCCGGTGAAGCTGAGATATTGCAGTATGATGTAGCTGATGCACAATCTGTTAGAGCCGCGTTTGCAAAAATTGAGGCTCAAACCCATTCAACGCTTGATGGATTAGTAAATAATGCGGGTATTTTTCGAGAAGAGTCTTTTTTGGAAACATCCCTTGAGCAGTTTTCTGAATTGTTAGATGTGAATGTGAAAGCCACATTTTTCCATTCTCAACTAGCGACTAAGTTAATGCTTCCAAAGAAATCTGGCAGTATTGTGAATATGTGTTCTTATGTTGGAACTCATGGCGCAGCGTTTTTTGCAGCTTATGCCTCAACCAAAGGTTGCCTTGCTTCCATGACTAAATCTATAGCAAAAGAAGTTGGTGCCGATAACATACGAGTTAATGGTGTAGCACCGGGCTTTATTGCCAGTAATATGACAGCGCATTATCAAGATGAAATTCACGATATGCTTATGACCAACGTCGCTATGGCGAGACCTGGGCAGCCTTTAGAGGTTGCTAGTGCGGTTGGTTTTCTGCTTTCTGAGCAAGCATCTTATATTAGCGGGCAAATCCTAGAGGTAGACGGTGCTGCGTTTTTCTAGAGGTTAGAATTTGGCGGCTTTTTACCAAGATTTATCAAGATGGGGTGAGGCAGTTGCGGTAAGCTACGCCACTTCATCTGGTACATTTACGCATATTACATATCAACAACTACAAGCAGCTTGCGACCAATTTATCGAGCAATTAAATGCGTCTGGTCGAAGCTTAATAGGCATTGTTTGTCATAATAACTTGCCCACCTTAGTTGCATATATCGCGTGTTTACAAGCAAAACATCCTGCGTTATTAATTGATGCATCCTACTCTGAGTCACAGCTTGACTCTCTTCAAGCCCACTTCGCATTTCACTACCTTGTCGATTCAGGCACTGTCACGCCAATACATCAACAGAGATACGTGTTTGATAAGCGTTTGGCTTTGTTGTTATCTACATCAGGCTCCACAGGGTCGCCTAAACATGTCGCGTTGAGCTATCAAAATATAGAGGCTAATACCCAGAGCATTTGTGCTTATTTACCCATTCAGCAGGAAGATGTCACCCTTACAACGCTCCCCTTCAACTATTCTTACGGACTCTCTGTTATCAATACGCACCTTGCAAAGGGCGCTCATGTTGTTATGAATCAGCACTCCGTGGTAAGTAAGGCATTTTGGCAAATTTTAGAAACGCAAAAGGTTAGCTCCATTGCTGGCGTGCCGTATACCTATGAAATGTTGTTACGACTCGGACTTACAAGAAAAGAACTACCATTCTTAAAGTATTTTACTCAGGCCGGTGGAAAGTTAGATGAGAAAAGAGTGCGAATGCTGTCTGAGTATGCGCAGAACAACAGTAAATCCTTTTTTGTGATGTATGGTCAAACAGAGGCCAGTGCAAGAATGGCCTACATGGAACCCAAAAAATTGCCGTATAAACCCCAAAGTATTGGGAAAGCCATTCCTAACGGGCAGTTTTCACTCAATACTGAACAAGGAGAGATTATTACTCACCCAAATACGGTTGGTGAACTGGTATATCAGGGGCCAAATGTTATGTTGGGCTATGCTCAAAATACCTCTGAACTTGCCTATTTTGATGAGTTGAGCAAACTGAGAACCGGCGACTTAGCTTATTTTGATGATGAAGGGGATTACTTTATAGCTGGTAGGCTCAAGCGTTTCGTAAAAATATTTGGAAAACGCATTGCTCTTGATGAGGTTGAACAATTATTGAGTACCAAAGGAGTAGAGACCTATGCCGTTGGCGACGATAATACGTTGCGTATTGGGGTGTTGTTGGAAAAAGATGCAGATGAGAATGAGCGTTTGTCGAATGTGTTGAAATGGCTTACTTCAGAACTTAGTATTCATCATTCAACGATAAAAGTTATGGCGCTTGATCATCTTCCAAGGACCGCAAACGGAAAACCTGACTACGAAGCATTAAAACATGATCTTCTAAAATCTTAAGGCAGGCTAACAAATACGATGCTTTCCAATTCGAACGATAATTTAAGTGACAACATAGAAAGCTATGAAACGGCGTTCAATGGCTTGTTAAATGAAGATGGTTTTAGCTTATTACAGGCAGAAAAAACGGAACGCTTAAAGCCATTACTTCAGCAATTACATCAGCATCATCTGTCTCATTGTTTACAATATCAGAATATCTTTTCTTCATATGACATTGGGCCATTTTCTCTAAGTGGCGAGCTGCAACATTATCCCTATTTAGCAGTTCGCCTATTTAAATACTTGTCATTATCAAGCGTGTCTGATGAGGTCGTGTTTAAAACTTTATATTCATCGGGAACCACATCTCAGACGCCAGCCAAAGTCATTTTGGATAGGGATACGGCGGTCAGGCAGTCCAAAGTATTGGTGAAAATTCTACAAGGATTTATTGGCAAGTCTCGCTTGCCAATGCTGATAATTGACAGCCCTGATGTGGTCAATGGTCGAGAAACATACAGTGCTCGAGGTGCCGGCATTCAAGGGTTGTCATTATTTGGTCGCGATCATACCTATGCGCTTGATAACCAAATGCAGCTTAATATGCCTGTGATTGAAGCGTTTTGTGAAAAGTACCGAAACAAGCCAGTGTTGCTATTTGGTTTTACTTTTATGGTGTGGAAATACTTTATTCAAGCGCTTAAAAGTAAAAACCTTTCATTCGATTTACCAGATGGGATACTTATTCACAGCGGTGGTTGGAAAAAGCTAGAAGCCGAAAAAGTTAGCAATCATAGTTTCAAGCAAACAGTAGCGGAAACACTAAACTTGAGTCGAGTACATAACTTTTATGGCATGGCAGAGCAAGTGGGTTCTATTTTTGTTGAGTGTGAAGCGGGACATCTACATACACCTGTTTTTGCCGATTTATTAATACGTGATCCTTTTACCCTTGAGCCATTGACGTTGCATCAGAAAGGGTTGATTCAGGTGATCTCTACTTTACCCACTAGTTATCCTGGGCACAGCATTCTTACAGAGGACTTAGGCGTTGTACTCGGCGTTGATGACTGCGCTTGTGGGCGTAAAGGTAAGTACTTCTCTGTTGAGGGGCGACTACCTAAAACAGAAATGCGAGGTTGCAGTGACACAGCCCAATAAAATTGATGCACCTGACTTTCAAGTTCAAATACTGGTGCCAACATCGTTATCGAATGAAGGCGAACCCGCTTCCTGTGATAGTCGAGGGCTAGGGTGTGTGCTTGAGCGTATGCAACTTCTTCCTTTAGAGCCGTTTAATGCCCCAACACTCACCTTTCTTCATGAGTTCTCGAAGGCGTTATTATTGGAGAAGGAACCTGAACTGAAAGCGCTGGGTTTTTGGTTGAGAAAGAGCCAAGTTGTTAAATGGCAAAAGGAATATGAAAGTTCACTGGAAAAGGATGCGGAAAATCATATTTTTCGTTTCCCTTTAGGCCGTATTTTACATTTTACCCCAGCCAACGTAGATACCATGTTTGTTTATAGCTGGGTTTGTGCGTTGGTACTTGGCAATATTAATGTTTTAAGATTGTCTCGTCAGACGTCTTTTGTTAAACAGCGTCTACTGAGTATGATTAATACTCTATTTCAAAAACCGCAATTCAACGCGTTGTCTGAACGCAATATCTTCATCACTTATGAACACCAAGCCCACATTACATCGGCGCTATCAAGCCTATCCGATGCTCGTATATTATGGGGAGGGGATGAAGCGGTTAATCAAATTAGAAGCGTCCCCGCAAAGCCTAAAACACGTGATATTGGCTTTTCTGACCGCTATTCAGTTGCGGTAATCAACGGTGAAAAGCTTACGTCTAATCATGAGCTTGCGGAGGTGGCAGAAAAGCTGTGGCGAGATATTCAACCCTACCAACAGCAAGCGTGCTCTTCTCCTAAAGTGCTGTTTTGGTTAGGTGATGACAGCCAAAAAAATGCTTTGGCTCAGGCATTGAATCAATTGGCAGAAATGTATCAAGCGCCTGAGCTGACCCGGAAAAATGAGCACCTTGTCACTACTCAGTTAATTCAGTCGCAAAGTAAAGAAATAAATATTCTTTTATCTGAGCACTTATGCATACTTGAGCTGCCAACGTTTAGTCCAGAGAAACTAAATTGGCATGCAGGTAATGGCTTACTTTATGTTGTTGACGTGGCTTCCTTAGACGACGCGATTGAAAGTGTTGATGAACGTTGCCAAACCTTAATCTATTGGGGAATCGACAGGCAGCTTTGGGTTAAGTTGATGCAACAATCGCCGATAATAAGTTTAGATAGAATCGTCCCATTAGGTCAGGCACTTGATTTTAATGTGATCTGGGATGGGTTTGATTTGATGGAGCAACTTCAAAGAAAAATAACTATTCTTTAATCTTGCTAAACAGTGTAAGTGAGAATTGATAAGCTTTAAATGGCAGTCCCTTGGTGATTTCTGCGGCAATATTCACTCAACTTCCAAAAGGATAACGGCATGGCGAACACCCTAGAAAAACCCAAAGTGATCATCTTTGGTGCAAGTCAGTCAGGCTTAAGTGCATTAGACAAGCTGGCCCAAGATTATAGTGTGCTTGCGTTTGCAGATAACGCGATGGAAAAGGTAGGGGCATCGTTGAAAGGCATTCCGGTTATCTCGCCACTGGCACTATCTAACTATGATTTCGATAAAATCCTCATTGCGAGCGAGTTTTTTGAACAGATTCAAAAACAACTCACATCTGAATTGAATATTTCTCCTAATAAATTAGAAGTGCTTTCAACTTCCTACATTAAGCCTCTGATGTTAGGTGGCGATGGTGACATGCTTGCTTTGGCTGAATTTATTTTATTTTTGGTATGCGATGCACTTAAAAAAGCCAATGTACAATTTCATGTGGACGCAGGAACCTTACTTGGTATTTATCGTGATGGTGGCTTGATTCCTTGGGATGACGATCTTGATATTGCCGTCCCAAGTGAACAAGCTCTAGAGGCCGAACAAGCGCTAATATCAGTATTGCCTATCCTAGCGCAACACACTGGTAAAGCGTGGGATGTTCAGGTTCACAAAGCCAGTCGTGACTTTGGTGCCGTACCCAAAGGGGCGATTAGGGGAATTAAACTAAAATGTGTGGAAGATGGTGTTACTTTACCTATGTTGGATATTTTCCTGAAATATATCCAAGGTGACAATATGGATTATGCGTTGTCTTCTAGAGGTTTAAGTATGCCCAGCTACCACCTAAAAACGCTTGATTACGTAGAGTTTAAGGGGCAGTCAATCCCTATTCCTTCTGATGTGGAAGGGTATTTACAGCGCCACTATGGTGACTGGAAAACACCTGTGAAAGATTGGCACTTAGGTATGCTGAAAAATGCCACTGTATTTGAATAATTCTGTTCAAAATGAAGTAATTAGGTAAACTAGCGCCCATGAATACCTCTGCATCGACATCTGCTTCAAAACTTAAAACCGTTATTACCTACGGCACCTTCGATTTGTTCCATATTGGTCATTTGAAAATGCTGCAACGCTTGCGTAGTTTGGGCGATAAACTCATCGTTGGGGTATCAACAGATGAGTTTAATGCTGATAAGGGTAAGCAAAGTGTTTATGCCTATCAAGAGCGTGCTGAAATTGTGCAGGCCCTATCCTGTGTAGATCTCGTAATCCCTGAGAATAGCTGGGTACAAAAACAGCACGATATTCAGCATCATGAAGTCTCAATTTTTGGGATTGGCGAAGATTGGCGCGGCGAGTTTGATCATTTAGCGCCTTTGTGTGAAGTTGTTTACTTACCCCGAACACCAAGCATTTCCACCACGGAAGTGAAAAAAGCCTTATCTAGCCTAGATGCCGATAAAATCCAGCAAATAAAAGCTGGTTTGGATGGTGTTCTTAGCATTGTGAAAGCGATTGAGTGATATATGGAAGACTATCTGTTCTTACCTTCTCAACTTCACCAAAAAAAAGTGCTGTTATACGGTTCTGGTTCTTCAGCCCGTTATTTCATTGAACATTTGCAAGGACAATGTGAACTTGTTGCGATAACAGATGCCCAGATAAACACAGAGTCGCTATGCGGCTTACCCTGTTTTTCCATTGATGAAGCAATGGGCCTAATGTTTGATTATATCGTTGTTGCCTCGTGGGCAATTTCCGACATTAGCCAACGACTGAAAGACATTGGAGCGAAAGGCGAGCACATTTATTGGTTCCAACATAATAAAAATCGTGTTGTAGAGCATGATCATAACGATGCTTTGTCGGCTCACAGGGAGTTTGCCCAAGAGCAAGTGTTGTATGCGTTTTACGATTTGGATGTGGCTAGGGCAACCTTTGATGTATTGGGTTTTTTGTGTTTAGCAGAAGCACAGCGGCAAAAGCTAGGATGCGATAGTGTCCATGTTGTCGTTGTTAATGCGTCCAACAACGATTTTAATATTGCTGCTCGTGGCATCATTTCTACGAATGAACATATCTGGCGTAAGCGGCAAATCTTAGCGCAATCCTGTGGCTTGCTACCTTCTTGTCATGGTTTTACCTTAACAACCACAAAAGAGGAGGCTGCATCGTTGCTCTTTCAGGCGCAGCATGTGTTCCCGCACAACTATTCCGTTGAGCAACCGATTGCTTGTTGGGAATTTGACCAACTTTTTAAACTAACGGAACAGGGTGAAAAGGTCGCGTATTTACAAGCTTCTCTTCAGGCGAGGCAATGTGTGCAGCAGTATTTAGATTACATGAACCCTGCTAAAAGTGGTGCTTGCAAAAAAGTAGTAACGGTTACAATCCGGGAGTCGCATATTAAGCCTGCACGAAACAGCTTATTTAGCGAATGGTGTGCATTTCTTCGTCAGCTAGACAAAAATATTTATTTTCCTGTGATTTTGCCCGATACAGATAGATGCTGGTCGGAAAATGTTTTAGCGCTAGCTAGCGAAACCGGGTGCGATATTTATCGGGACCCGTGTTTTAACGTTGAACTTAGAATGGCGTTGTATGAGCTAAGCCACATTAATTTAGGGGTTAACAACGGTCCAATGCATTTGTGCGCGCTTAGCTCACATTGCCGATACATAATGTACAAACAGGTGACGGAAGATTACGCCCACACCTCTACCCAATCTTTCCTAGATAGAGGTTTCACCATAGGGGCTGATTTTGCAGGAGCAAACGCAATGCAAAAGCTGGTATGGCAAGATGACACCTTTGATGTCATTAAGTCCAGCTTTGATAAATTGGATAGCATGGTAGTGTCGCAAGAACAAAATGAGACATGTTAAAAGTAAGAACAAGTAATCTTATAAATGTAAATGCAGAGCAAACTGCGTTTATAAACAACTAAATTTAGTGAAATCTATATGAATAAAAGTGTAGCCATTTGGGGAACAGGATCATTAGCTCAGCGCTACTTGCAAGCAAGCGATGCCTTATCTGAGGTCGTCTGTTTTGTTGATTCTAATAAAGAAGGTGAGTTTCAAGGGAAACCGGTGATGTTGCCGCAGCAATTAACAAACAATGTAGTAGAAAGACTCATTATTTGTTCCACTTACATCAATGAAATCATCGCGACGTGTAGAAGCCTCGGGTTTGATGATTCTCGCATTTCTATTGTTTTGCCTCGATCCTTACAGGAAGTGGCTTTTAGTGATTTCATATCTCTTTCTAAAGAAAACTATTACTACTTACCTTGGCTTTCATTAGAGGAAACATTATCGACTTCATTAAGCAGTGATATCGTATTTCCAGATGTGTACAAAGAAATTGTTAAAAGTATTGCCTACGTGTTTATTTCCTCTGTGGAAGGAGACTTTGCGGAGTTTGGTACCTGTTCAGGTTATTCAAGCTCACTTATAGCAAAAACCATTAACTACTATTCAAGTCACTTATCATCTCATGAAACGATGCACTTGATGAAACCTCGCGAATTGTGCCTATTCGACAGCTTCCAAGGCTTTCCTGCTTCAACAAAAGACGCGGATTTACAATCGCCTCATGTCGCTTCAGGCGCATGGGGAGAAGGGACGGCAAAGGGGCTATCTGCTAACGAACTTAAACAGTTATGCAGTCAGTTCCTAGATGAACAAAATATCAATATCTATGAAGGTTGGTATAAAGATACGCTTTCCAGCATCGAACCTGAGCGCAAATTTGGCTTTGTTCACCTTGATTGCGATTTATACGAGTCTACCTACGATGTGCTTTACCATTTGTTTGAGCAGGCTCATTTAAGCGAAGGGGCGAAGTTGTTGTTCGATAATTGGTATTGTAATCGTGCCTCTAAGTCCTTTGGTGAGCAAAAAGCATGGCATGATATATGTGAGCAATTCAACGTAGAATGCACGCATGTTGGCATGTACGCTGCGGTTGGACATAAAATCATTATTCATAGCTACAACAAGAAATAGAAAGAGAGATATTATGAAAGTATTGGTAACAGGTGCTTGCGGATACAAAGGAACAGTGCTTGTTCCGAAATTGCTAGAGCAAGGTTATGACGTTGTAGCGTTGGATACTCAATGGTTTGGCAACTTTTTGCCTGAAAACCCCAATTTAACTGTGCTTAAACAAGATGTTCGCGATACGCACGCCATTAATTTAGAGGGTGTGGATGCCATTATTCATCTCGCTTCCATTGCCAACGATCCATGTGGAGACCTAAACCCGAAATTAACATGGGAAGTGAGCGCGCTAGCTACCATGCAGCTTGCCGATAAAGCAAAACGTTGTGGTATTAAGCACTTTATTTATGCATCTTCTGGCAGTGTGTATGGCGTGAAAGAGGAAGAGCAGGTTACAGAAGAATTGCCGTTAGAGCCTATTTCTGAATACAACAAAACGAAAATGGTATCTGAGCGCGTATTGTTAAGCTATTCCGAAGACATGACCGTTCAGATTGTTCGTCCGGCTACAGTCTGTGGTTTGTCCAAACGTATGCGTTTGGATGTGTCGGTGAACATGTTAACAATGCAAGCGCTAACCAATGGTCGTATTACCGTATTCGGTGGCAAACAAACCCGTCCCAATATTCACATTGATGACATTACCGATCTATATGTATTTTTGTTGCAAAATCCACAAGTGACTGGTGTTTATAACGCTGGCTTCGAGAACATTTCTATTTTGGATATTGCCAATATGGCTGTAGAACAAGTTTCTAATTTAGAAGGAAAAGAAGCTGAAATTATCGTCACCCCTTCAAATGACCCACGTTCATATAGAATTAACTCAGACAAATTACTCGCAACTGGTTTTGAGCCGAAGAAATCGGTGCAAATTGCCATAAATGAAATTATTGATGCCTATATGGCTGGTGCGTTAAAAGATGAAACGCGTTTTCATAACCTAAAATGGATGCAGGAAAATAACTTGGCATGATTACCTTAATCAATCAGTACGTTGCGCGCTTGCAGTCGGTTTTAAATGATGTCGACTGGTCTCCCGTGGAAGTGCTTGCAGAAGCCCTTATTGAGGCCGTTGAAAACAAGCGACAAGTGTTTTTGTGCGGAAACGGCGGTAGTGCTGGTAATGCAATTCACTTAGCTAACGACTTTTTGTATGGCATTGAGCCCAACGGTCGGGCGTTAAATGTTGAGGCGTTGTCTGCTAATTCCGCAGTGTTAACTTGTCTAGGCAACGACATAGGCTACGACAATATCTACGCACATCAGCTTAAAGTTAAAGCTAACGCCAAAGACATACTGATAGTGCTTTCAGGAAGTGGCAACTCGCCCAATATTGTTAATGCGCTAGAACAAGCGAATACACTAAACATGCAGAGTTTCGCGATTTTGGGCTACAGTGGCGGCAAAGCGAAGGCGCTTGCGCAGTACCCTATACACTTTAATATTGATGACATGCAAATTTCTGAAGATACTCAGATGATTGTCGGGCATATGCTTATGCAGCATTTGGCGAGCGTACTAAAAAAGGGTTGTGAATAATGGGACGTAAAGTTTGTGTTGTTGGCAGTAACTCATTCTCTGGAGCCAATTTTTGTAAGCATCTGATAGAGCAAGGCTATGACGTTGTTGCTATGAGTCGCTCCGCAGAGCCAGTTGATGCATTATTACCCTATAAATGGGTTACGCCTGAGCAGTCCTCTCGTTTGAAATTCTATCAGCTCGATTTAAATCAGAATCTTAGCGAAATTGAATCGCTTCTCGACAAGGAAAAACCATCGCATATTTATAATTTTGCAGCGCAAAGCATGGTCGGGCAAAGCTGGGATTTCCCGGAGCATTGGTTTATGACCAACGCAGTATCAACCATCAAATTCCATAACATGCTGCGCCAAAAAGATTACATGGACAAATATATTCATATTTCTACACCAGAAGTGTATGGCAGTTGTAGTGGCTTTGTTCAAGAAGATCACGTGTTTAATCCGAGCACGCCTTATGCCGTTTCCAGAGCCGCGGCAGACATGAGTTTGAAAACCTTCTTTGACGTACATCAGTTCCCCGTTATTAGTACTCGGGCGGCGAACGTTTATGGTGAAGGTCAGCAGTTGTATCGCATCATTCCCAAAACCATTATGTGTATTTTGCTTGGTGAAAAACTGCCATTGCATGGCGGCGGGCATTCAGAACGTTCGTTCATTCATATGGATGATGTATCCGATGCCACTTTAAAAATCGCTGAAAAAGGCGAGCTTGGTAGCGCCTATCATATTTCCACAACGGAAACGGTATCGATTCGTCAATTAGTGCATATGATTTGCGAAATGATGCAAGTACGTTTTGAAGATGTGTGTGAGGTGACAGAAGATCGTCCGGGTAAAGATGCCGCTTATTTGCTTGATGCATCGCGTTTGCGCGAAACCTTAAACTGGCAGGACAAAGTATCCTTGAGCCAAGGTTTGGAACGAACAATTCGCTGGGCAAAGGATAACTTCGATGTGCTTCGTCAGCAGCCAAAAGTGTATATTCATAAGCCTTAATTAAAAAACAGGCAGCTTTGACTGAAGCCGCCTGTATCATAGTCTTTAGGTTATGGGTTTAAAGGTAAGAAACCTATGGTATCGGAGCAAGTTCCATCATTGCCCCCTCTAACACGTAAAACTCGCCAATATTGACCGCTACGCACTGGTGCTGTCATTGAACCATAATTTTCTAACCTTGAGACTAAGGCATCTGGTGAAGGTGTATCGCCAACCTGAATGAAGTGCTGAGCTTGCGTGCATTTCCCTCCATTCAAATAGATAATGAAACCGTCTGTAGAAGCTTGATAAACCGTGCTTACAGCGTAAGTTTGCCCACCAAGCGCCGGGTGATTCCATTGACCAAATTGGCTTGTTGTGTTGCCCGAACCTGCAACGGCATCAAGGGTAAAGTTGTCTAGTAAAACTTGTCCGTTATCTTTTGCTTCAACTTCAATTACGATAGGGTTTCCGGCGGTCGCTGTTTGTCCTGTGCTGAATGTTAATGTAACTGGGGAAAATGCCCCGCCATTTGGAATGAGCGGATTAATCGCAGTGAACACAGTGTTACCGCCCGCTTTTACTTTGACGATATAGTTAGGGAAGTTGGTGTCTAATCTATCACCCACATCAAAGGTTAAAGTATAGTCAGTATCAGACGCCAAATTGGTATTTAGCGTTTGCGTGACTAGTGAGTCGCCATTTAGATACAGCACATTCTCGTGTGATCCTGCTCCCGCCTCACCGATGATAAGTGACTCTGGGGGATTATAAACCCCAGCATAACCATCAATAACAGCCCAACCCTGTACACTGTTGGTGAAAGCTCCGTCTGATAGGACTTGAGAATCTAAGTCAGGATTGGTAATGGTGATAGGTGTTGCAAGGGTATTTGCAGATAGAAGTGCTAGGCAGCATGCTAGTGACTTTAATTTCATATTGATTTCCTTAATAAAAAGATACAGCTATTTTTCTAATCCTTAACGATGCTTATTTGGCTAACTTTGGGATAGAGCCTTTAAATAATCATCGCACAGTTAGTTATCGCATAAGCTTTGGGTTTCTTTAGGAATAAAGGAGCCTATAATCTCGCTGAAATATGTTTTGCATCAAAGGCTCAAGGCTGATGTTGCGATTTAATTTTCAAAGATTTTTGTAAATAGGACGATATAAGAATATCGGTATAGGTGAGCGGATGCGGCTCATCGCAAAGATTAGGAGTTTCGATGAACAACTATCATGTGGTTCGAATTGCCCCCGTTGTCAACCTGACTTTAAGACAAGAGATTGCCGCGGATCCAAGCTATCAAGGTCTAAGCTACGATGCTTATTTAGAAAAAATTCTAGCGGGTAATTATAACTATTCGGATGTGTTTGCTTATGAGATGCGTAAACTGGGCAATCGAGTTGATGAAATAGTTTACGATGTTGAAGGGTTGCAAAAGCAGTGGGCCAAAGAAAATGATTTAGCAATGGCCGATGGAGAGTTGTGGCAGGTAAAAATTGTTCTTGAGCAGCTTAAATCGCTTAACCCTGATGTAGTTTATTTGCAAGGGTTTACTCGCATAACCGCTGCTGCTATTTACGCTATTCAAGATGAATTACCCAACGTGAAAAAAATAGCCGTTCACTCTGGTTTTCCTAATGGTCATGATGTCGTCACCAAAGACACGATTATTTTTGCG
Source organism: Alteromonas sp. a30 (assembly GCF_026788005.1). Taxonomy (GTDB): domain Bacteria; phylum Pseudomonadota; class Gammaproteobacteria; order Enterobacterales; family Alteromonadaceae; genus Paraneptunicella. The sequence goes on along the minus strand of NZ_JABEPE010000002.1, from coordinate 324,937 downwards.
GCATTTCCTAATATTCAAAAATCCTTCAGTGAATTGGGCTGTGAAACCCACCTAATTTATCATTTCTGGGATGAGCGTATTTTAGCGCGCATGAAACCTACGCAACGGGAAATTCCATTTAGCTTTATTGGCACTTCTGGCAACGGTTTTGGTCCCGGCCACAAAACCCGGTATTGGGAGTTACTTAAGCTGGCACATAACACGCCATTAGAAGGCTGGATAGACGATAAAGACGCCTTTGTGGATCCTGAAAGTGATACAAACCCATTCATCGAATTTCCTTTGAAAGAGCAGTATTACAAAGACTTAGATGCGGATTACAGTACGTATCCTAACCCCTTTGCGCCAATGCGTTACTTGATGCCAAAAGGTACGGTCCATAAGCCTGTTTATGGTGATGATTATTTTCAAACATTGCATGATTCACTAGTCACATTTCAACGCCATACCGATGCCATGTATTCTGAAATTGGCGCGATGCGAGTATTCCAAGCAACCGGCGCTGGAGCATGTTTGTTGACCAATGACGGTGACAACATGAGTGATTTGTTTGAGCGCGATACCGAAGTGGTGACTTATACCTCGCTGCATGAATGCATTGAAAAAGCGAACTACTTGATTGAGCATCCTGAAAAAGCGCGTGAAATTGCCAAAAAAGGGCAAGAACGCACGTTGCGTAGCCATACAGCGAAAGAACGTTATGCAGAAGTGCATCAGCATTTAGTAAATGCATTGAAGCATTGTTAAATACTTTATTTTGAGTATGTTAACGCTAACTCAGCGAAAGGTTTAACCCCCGATTTAACTTAGGAAACACAATGGAAATCGATTTACTTAGGAACTATCCAAAAAGCAAACGCGATACCAAAGGCCGTAGCGAAATTATGACGGAAGAAGTGCGTGCTATTGCACGACAATACGGCAAGGAATTTTTCGATGGTGACCGCTTGTACGGGTATGGTGGGTTTCATTACAATCCGCGTTTCTGGAGCCCTGTTGTCCCTGATTTTGAATCACATTTTGCGCTTACTGCTGATAGCCGATTTTTAGACGTTGGTTGTGCGAAGGGCTTTACCTTATTTGATTTAATGCAGCATATCCCTGGCATTACGGTTGCCGGAATTGATATATCTGAATATGCCATTGAGCATGCGAAAGAAGAAGTGAAGCCCTTTTTGCAAGTTGGTGACGCTATGTCGTTGCCTTATGACGACAATCAGTTTGATGCGGTCATTAGCATTAATACCGTACACAATCTGGAAAAAGACGACTGTGCCAAAGCGTTGCAAGAAATTATGCGCGTGAGCAAAGGTAAAGCGTTTATTACGGTAGATGCGTATCGTGACGATGAAGAGAAAGAGCGCATGATGCAATGGGCATTAACGGCAAAAACCATTTTACATGTGGATGAGTGGAAAGCCTTTTTTAAAGAAGTGGGTTACACCGGTGATTATTACTGGTTTATCCCGTAAAAATCCTTTTTAATAATGGCGGCTTAATATCATTCAATATGTTGAGCCGCTGCATTAACAGCCATTTTGTTAACGTTCACACGATTCGTACTAATATTGAGACATGCCTCGCTTTCTCACCTGCCTGTTATTCATCTAGTTTGACTTCTGCCGCAAAGTTTTGACCGTGGGTTCCATTTAAAGGCTGATTAAATCTAAACCATATTTTACTAATATAGCCAGTTTTTTACTCATCTGTTATTCCTAAAAATAGCTTCCCTGTCGTGTGTGTTGGGGGGCCACAATAACAATAAGTACAGAGGAAGAGAAAGATGAAAAAATTCATGCAAAAAGCTATGGTCGCTTTGACCTGTAGCTGTCTTATGGCGCCTGTCGTATTCGCTGATATTAACGCATCAGTAGATCGTGTTCGTTGGAAGAAAAGCCTGTTTAGTTGGACAGACCACGGTGAATATCCAGAATGGAAAAACGAAGGTATTTGGACGGAATACCGCAAAAATACGTTTGTTTCTAAAGTGTGGCAACCAAGCCGAGGTAACGTACGCACAATGGTTATGTTGATCGCGGGCCAGCAGGGCTTTTCGGGTTCATCCGGTGCATCTAACTGTTTGACTGGACAAAATCACACATGGGATCAGGATTGGGGTAAAGGTGATAAATCGAGAAATACGCTTTTAAACGGCCAGTCTCTTGCTGCCAAACTAGCTAGTTCAGGCCACTTGAGCTCATCGAATACCTTTTTCAGTGTCGTACTGAACAGTAACTTTAACTACGAAAACACCGCAAGCGCAAAAGATAAAGCTGAGAATGCCTTTACTCAATGGTTTTTAAAACATGGTTACTCGAGCCAAGTTGACCGAATTGTGCTTTTAGGTTCGAGCCGCGGAGGTGCGTTGGCGACACGTATGGCACGAGAAATTCGTCGACATTCTGGCTGGGGGAATACTCCCATTTATGTTGGTTTATTAGATGCCGTTGCCAATGATTTGCAAAATGAACTAAATACAGCCGATCAGCCTATTTGCAGAAACCCACTGAATGGTGATTACTATTCTCGTTATGCTGACCTTGGTAAATATTTCTCGGGCGTGACTAAACCCAAGTTCCGTCATATCGCCACAGGTGCTCCTGTTGTTGCGGGCGCGGTTCATTCTTTCTGTTATAGCCAAACATCTTGGTATGAGCATAGCTGGGCGAATTTGAGTCATACGCAAATTGGCCGCTGTAATAACAGTGAAGGTGGTGCCTACGATTACCGCTATATGGATGCAGGCATTGATAAGTTACTCGATTGGGTCGTTGCACACCTATAATTAATTGAAAGCCAAGGAGAAGGACCTCTTTGGCTCTTACGATGAAAATCCTAAGTGATCTCAAGTTTGGATTGAAGTAGTGCATACGTTTGTATTGTTAAAATTCTGGCAATTTCTTGGTTTACGCCATAGCCTTTTTTGATGCTGGTTTATTTATACCGATTCAATATGTTTGTTTCTCCTTGGTTTTGTGCCCATCATTTCGTCCTAAACTCATCCAAATCAATTGTTCCGATTTTACTTGCAACTATAGCGCTGTTCTCATGCAGTCCTCAGTCAGAGCATTCAGGGACTCAGGCAAAGCTCACAGCGCAGGCAGGAAAGCCTCTGTCCTCGGAATCTGGCTTATTGCAGGTGTCATCGCCGGATTGGCGTGATCAAATTATTTATTTTTTGATGACAGATCGTTTTAACGATGGTGATGTTTCAAATAACGACTTAGGTCTAGGTGAGTTCAATCCGACAAAAGAGAGCCATTACAACGGGGGGGATCTCCAAGGCGTCATTGATAAGCTTGATTACATTCAACGTTTGGGCGCAACAGCGGTTTGGATGACGCCGCCGGTGAAAAACCTTTGGTGGAGTGAAGCGTCGCAATACGCTGGTTATCATGGGTATTGGGCGCGAGATTTTAAAAGTATCGACCCGCATATTGGCACACTAGAGGATTACCAGAGGTTATCTAAATCCCTACACCAGAGAGACATGTATTTAATTCAGGATATTGTGATTAACCACAGCGCGCCGTTGTTCACTTACAAAGGCGGTTATGATCCTGATAACACTCGCCAAAATTTCACCTTGTTAGGCGATAAAGCCGATATATTCCCCACACAAACGCCGTTTGATAAAGCCGATAGACTCAATCACAAACATGCTCAGGCAAATATTTATAATTGGACACCGAGCATTAACGACTACAACTCGTACGAGCAGCAATCGCGTTATCAGCTAGGGAATTTGGCAGACATCAACACACGTTCCCCCGAGGTTTTAAAGGCGTTTAAAGAATCATATCGTTATTGGATGAAAGAAGCTGGAGTCGATGCTTTTCGGGTCGATACGGCAAAATATGTTGACCATGATTTTTGGCAGCATTTCTTTCACGATGAGGATGGCATTCAAGCTCAGGCTCGTGAGCTTGGAAAGTCTCATTTTCTCACATTTGCCGAAGTGTTCGCCTTTTCTGAACCCTATCAAGACAACGGTGAACAAAATCTCAGGTCATATTTAGGCTCAAAGAGCACTCCTGAGTTTAATTCCGTTATTAACTTCCCTTTGTATCAATCCATAAATAAAGTGCTAGCGGAAGGGCAGCCAAGCAAACAGTTGGCGTATCGCCTAGAACAACATATGCACTATCCTGATCCTTTTACCGTTGTTAATTTTGTCGACAACCATGATGTAAAGCGCTTTTTATCAGCAGCATCTATAGCAAATTTCAAGCAAGCCTTGAGTGTTATTTTTACGATTCCGGGCATTCCGGTTATCTATCAGGGCAGCGAACAAGCGCACAAAGAAGCGCGACAAGCCATGTTTTCCGGCGGGTATTTAGCGGAATCAGATCAGTTTGACACCACTTCTGAAATGTTTGTTTTTATTCAATCTTTGGCAGAGCTAAGAAAACGTTATCGGGTGCTGTCCAGAGGGCATTTAACGTTGCTCGATGCGAATGAATATGGCGCGGGGTTACTGGCGTATCGTCGTGACTATCAGGGTCAAACCGCATTGATATTAATGAACATTGCTCCACATTCTATTTTGGTAGAGGGTTTGAGCATTAGCGCGCAAAAACAGAGAATAAAAGAAAAGAATGATGCTTCTTTAAACTCATTACACCTAGTGTTCTCCGAACAACTGGACTCGCCCCCAAGCTTGAACAAAGCCGGTGAGCTCAATGTGGTTTTGCCCGCTAATGCTATCGCCTTGCTAGTGACCAATGTTGCGCCCGATGACGCTGGAGCGAAACCCATTTCGGTGATACAAACTGATTCTGCGCTTAGTGATGTGATTGTTGAACTGGATAACCATATTAGTGGTGAGGTGTATACCCAAGACATTGAAATTAGTGGCAGTATCACCACAGGAAAAGAAACCCTGAAAGCCATAATAAATGGCAACTTAGACAAAGCCATTACACTCCATTCAGATGAAAATGGGCGCTTCGGTTTTGTGTTTCCCGTTAGAAACTTGGGTGAGAGCCAGTACACTTTACAGTTCTATGCGCCTCGCTATCAAATAACGTCCTCCATTCAGCAGTTCACAACGCGAGTGCAAAAGCCTGAATATGGTGTTGTTGTTGAAGATAAAGCTAACGATGCTCATGGACCCACTGGGCAGTATAAATCTCCGCAACATGAAAACAGTGCTGGGCAACGGGAGATCTTAAAAGCCGATGCAAAGGCTGCGGGTGGGAATTTAATACTGACCCTAGATATGCAAAAGGTGACGAATGTTTGGGGCGCGGCCAATGGTTTTGATAACGTTGCTTTTAGCGTTTACTTTAATTTCCCTAAAGCGCTAGCGGGGCCGATACAGTCGGCAAAAGTCTTGCCTTACCTGAATGCGAGTATGCCTCATGACCTAACATGGTCTTTAGGTCATATTATTTTTGGCTGGGGCAATTCACTGTTTACTCCGAATCTCAGTTTGCCACAAGAGAAAGGCGATAAGCTTGGTATGGCGCCAGAGGTGAATGTGGATTATCAAAAACAACAAATTCAATTCATCTATCATGGCGACTCATTTGGTGTATCTAGTTGGCAAGGTGTTCAATTTTATGTTGCTACTTGGGATATGACGGGAGAAGGCACTTTCCGCGAGCTTTTACCTGAAGTGGGTCCATGGCATTTTGGGGGAGCGACCGCGCAATCGCCAAAAATTATGGATGATATTTTATTAAGATTTTAGGTGAAAAAATCTAATGGTTTTGTATAAATGTACTTTTTATCCTAATTTTATAGCGTTTATGCATGTGTATACTCTGCGCTAGCTATTTTTATGGAGATGAATGTTTTACCTGACTTGAGGGGGTAAAACCTAAGTTTAATGCGTGTTGTAGTAGAATTGTCAGCTTTCTTTTAATATTTGAGTGGGAATCTTTCTAATAACCGCTTAACGTTAACCATTTCTTAACGCTTTTCTTTCTAAATAAAGGATGAAATATACTAAAGTTGAAAGGCTTGAGTACGGAATCTTCATCATCATATTAAGCAGTAAAGCTATCTTGACTATACAAGTTGTAGGCTTGCTCAGATAAACCGGAAGCTAATGTTGGTAGTTTGTTAAAATCGAGTTAAAACAAGTCTCTTTTTTCACAAACATGGTTCTAAATGTCATGAACGAGACTCAAATCCAACAAGCAAAAATGTTGTCCCCAAAAAGAAATTCGACAGAGGCAACAAGCATTGAGCAGTTAGCAGAAGAGCAATTACAGCATTTTGGCATCGACCCTAAAAGTGAGTACGGGCAAAGTTTAAATCAAGCGGCGAGCCACTTGTACCAAGCTCAACTTGATATTAACAATTTATGGCAAGTTACAAATCGCACGCTAGAAGGTTTAGATAGAAAAGATAAAATCGCCTATTTCAATGCGAAAAAATTCCTATCGTTTCAGATTGCAAAGGTATTAGATACACTCCAAAACCCATTCCGCGCCACTTTCCAAAGCTTGCAACAACAAACGGGATCTCAGGTAGGAAAAACACACTATCCATTGTTTGATAACGTGACGGCACTTTTTTCAGCAACGCCTGTGGTTGTGCGCACCGCTACTTATGTTTATGCCTGTACAGAGTGGGTAGATGATGCGTTTCAAGGAAAGGAAGCGACTCACCAAATTTATTCGCGTTTGCTTAATCCCACGAATATTTCGTTAGCTAATGCCATTGTTGAGCTTGAAGCGGGTCCTTATGCCGCGGACTATTTGGCATGGAACTTTAACTCAGGGATGGCTGCCATTGATGCAATGCTATCGAATGTGTTGTCTCATGGCGATGTGCTGGTGGTTTCTCGCAATGTGTATGGCGGTGTTTTCCAACTTTTAGAGGATTTCTTCGCGCGTGAAAATCGCATGGCAATTCAAATTGAATGGTTTGATGGTTATAGCGAAGCAGAATTTAGTGAATTCCTACAAAAGTCCAAAGCTAAGCACGAAGCTCGTCTAAAAAATAATGCATTGCATGTGTATGTTGAATCGCCTTGTAACCCGCATGGATATGTTTTAGATGTGCCGGGGATTTGTCGCGTTGCTCATGCTAACGGACACTTGGTTATGTTAGATTCGACGCTTGCAACGCCGGTATTGAATCAACCATTACAGCGTAAGAATAAAGATGAACGTCCAGATTACGTTGTTCACAGCTACACAAAGGATATTTGTGGTAGTGGCGCAACAACCGCCGGTGTAGTGATTTCAGAAACCTATCGTATGTTCCAAGCGAAAGGCCAAGCGGTAAATGGCTATGACTGGAGCAAAACCATGTTCTGGGATGTGTATTACATTAAGGGAGCCTTCCTTGATTCGGAAAAAGCCTTTGATGTTCTTACAGGAATGAAAACCCTTGAGCAACGTATGCTCAGTAAGTGTATTAATACCAAGGTGTTGAGCGAGTTTTTATTCTCCCATCCTGATATGAATGTGAATTGTCATGCGATTGATTCGCACCCTAACGCTAAAATTAAGAATGATTTAATGCGTCATGGTTGGCCATGCGCATTGTTTACTGTCGACATGGAAAAAGCAGGGTTAGACAGAGATACCTTCGTGCGCTTCTTTGATGCATTAGAGCCAGCTTTTAGCCATCAGGTGAGTATTGGGCAAAATAACACGATTATACTTTGCCCTGCGTTAACGTCGCACTCGGAAATGGGCGAGAAAGACCAGCACGATGCTGGTATCTATTTAACGACTATGCGTATTTCCACAGGAACAGAGAGCATTAAAGAGTTGATTGCACACTTCTTAAATGTAGTGCGTTTGCATATTGACCCGGTGAAGCCCGGCTTTAGCGAAGGTTTTATGTCTCCTGCTCAGGTTGATCAGTTGTATTTGGATACAGCAAAAAATATGTGCGCTCAGCATTATGAAAGTGTGGCGTCTACCGAGGAACTGCTAAATGGTCGTTTTTCAGGTTAACAAAGGCTGCTAAGCAGGATTCTAGGATGCTTCGATAGTAGCATGTCTAAAAAAATGAAAAGCCCAGTGAGCGGAGAGCTACTGGGCTTTTTATGTTAGAAATTGCATTGAGGCAAGAGCAAAGAACGATTGACTTTATGCCGCCGGATAAAACCCGCCAAGAACAGCCGATCTTCTTGCGCCTGTAACTGATGGCATATTGCCAGCTATACGATGAATATGCGCATAGGCAAGCCAAGCAAAAGCGGCGGCTTCCACAGAGTCAGGATGAATTCCCAAGGCTTCTGTTGAATAAACTGGAATGGTATTACAAGCACTTTGTAATACTTGCATTAAAGCCGTGTTACGGGCACCTCCACCGCAAATGTACACTTCTTCTAAACCCTCGAGTTGGTTCAGGTGTAAGCATATGCTCTCTGCGGTAAAAGCCAACAACGTGCGTTGCACATCGACGGGATCGATTACTTGATAGTTTCTTTTAGAGGCGAGTATTTGATTTAACCAAGTCAGATTAAATATTTCACGGCCAGTACTTTTAGGGTAAGGCTGAGATAGGTATGGGTGAGACATAAGAGCGGTGAGTAAATCTTCATCCACTCGGCCTTGGTTTGCCCACATGCCATTTTCATCGAAAGAGAAGTTTTTATGCTGCTTACACCATGCGTCCATTAAGACGTTGCCCGGGCCTGTATCAAACCCTAAAACAGGTTGCTGGGGAGATGCGGGTAGCCAAGTAATATTAGCAATGCCGCCAATGTTAACAATGGCTCTGTTCTGAGCATTTTTTATCGCATTCGAATCGTCAGTGCGAGAGGAAAAAACGGCTTGATGGAAAGCAGGTACAAGAGGAGCACCTTGCCCCCCAAGCGCTATGTCTTTACGCCTAAAATCCGCCACAACATCAATATCGGTGATAGTAGCAAGAGTATTGGCATCACCTATTTGTAGTGTAAACGGATGAGATAGTTCAGGGTGGTGTCTGACCGTTTGTCCGTGACTGCCAATGGCTTGGATGTCCTGCGCCGATAAACCATGCTTTTTCAACATGGCAAATACGGCATCACTAAACGCTAAGGCTACGGCAATATCGGCTTCACCTAGGTTTACAATTTCATTGTGATCAGGTTCACATAAGCTGTGAAGCGTCGTTGCTAAGGCCGGCGGGTAGGGATGCGTAAAGCAATCAACAAGCTTAGAATTGCCCAGATGCATATCGAGCAAGGCGACATCAATTCCATCGACGCTGGTGCCGGACATCAATCCAATGTAGAGCTGGCTTGAACTCATTGGTTCATAGCCAGCATAATGCGGCGGTTTTTTTCTAATTGCGTTTGATAGTTGCTTGCTAAAGCAAGGAATTCATCGCGTTCTTTGGAGGCGATAGGGGTTGCTTTAGGCAGGCTAACGGTTCGAGGGTTTTGGTGAACCCCATTGACTAAAAATTCATAATGTAAGTGAGGCCCACTTGCTAAGCCTGTTCGGCCTACTAAACCAATGGTTTGACCCTGTTTAACCCAGTCACCCTTTCTAACTTTACGCTTAGAAAAGTGTAAGTATTTGGTGACGTATTTTTCACCATGCTGAATAAACACATGATGACCATTGTACTTGTCATAAGTGGCTTTAATGACGCGTCCATCACCTGCTGCCACGACAGGGGTTCCTGTATTGGCTGCATAATCGATGCCTCTGTGTTGCTTCCAGCGTTTTAAAACGGGGTGGAAGCGGCGAGGTTTAAAGCTAGAACTGATATATTTGAAGTTCACTGGCGCGCGTAAGAAGCTCTTACGCATACTACGCCCTTCGGGTGTGTAGTAGTTACCGTCTTTATATCGAATTGCGGTAAAGGTTTCGCCTTGGTTAGTAAACTCGGCGGCCACGATATCGCCATATCCTGCAAACTCACCTTCAACGAAGTTTTCTTCAAAGATCACATTAAAGTAATCGCCATCACGAATATCTAGCGCAAAGTCGATGTCCCAGCCGAAAATATTAGCTAGGCTCATAATCTGATTATCGGTTAAGCCTGCCTTAACACCTGCATTCCAAAAGCTGCTTTTGATGTCACCAGTGGCAAAATCTAAGCGTTTGCTAATGGCTTTTTCTTCAATGTGGGATGCGTATAAATCGCTATTGTGTTCAATAACCAGCGTTTTGGTTTTAGAGAAAGGGTAGCGAAGTGCCTGAAATTGCTCGTCGTCATCCAGTAAAATTTGAATGGTCTCGCCAGGCATCATTTTCAACAACTTTTTAGCGTCTTTGCCAGCACGACTCACATGATGCACATCACGAGGGGATAACCCTGCTTTTGCAAAAATCTTGGCAAGGTTGTCGCCAGAGCGAACGATATAACTCTGCCAATCTTGTTTAGTTGTGTCTTCCAGCTGTTCCTCGGTCACGACCACTGTTGGCTGAACATCAAGCGTGTAACGTTTGCCAAGTTCTAACTCTACGCTTTTGGTTTGACGCGAGGCTCGGGCGGGTTCAGAGGGAAGTGCAGCGAAAATAATAACGATTAAAGACACCACCGCTACCATCCATTTATGACGGTTCGGAAGCGCTTTTATGGTGTGGATTATTTGTTGTTTTACCATAGTAGCCAATATATCTGCCATGAAACTAAAAATAGCACAATTCGCAGAATATACCCATTTCACTCTATTTTCTAGGCGCAATCCCCTTTATTTGCACTTTTATGAGCAGTAGAATGCGGCATTCCTTAATTCCCCTGTAGGTTGAGAAAAGTACATGTCCGATTGGCAACAAGCGTTCGCAGAGTTAAAACGCGGCGCAGATGAAATTTTGTTGGAAGAAGAGCTGATTGAGAAGCTCAAAGAAGGTAAGCCGTTAAAAATTAAAGCTGGCTTTGATCCAACCGCACCAGACCTACACCTTGGTCATACTGTTCTGATCAATAAACTCAGAGCGTTTCAAGATTTAGGCCATGAAGTGATTTTTTTAATCGGTGATTTCACGGGTATGATTGGCGATCCGACTGGTAAAAACGTTACGCGCAAACCTTTAACGCGTGAAGACGTGCTTGCCAATGCTGAAACTTATAAAACGCAGGTATTTAAAATCCTCGATCCAGAAAAAACGCAAATTCGTTTTAACTCTGAGTGGATGGAAGACCTTGGTGCAGCCGGCATGATTAAACTGGCCGCGCGTCAAACGGTTGCCAGAATGTTAGAACGTGACGATTTCAAAAAACGTTACGCGAATGGTCAACCTATCGCTATTCATGAATTTTTGTATCCGCTTGCTCAAGGCTGGGACTCCGTTGCCCTTGAAGCCGATGTTGAGTTAGGCGGCACAGATCAGCGCTTTAATCTATTAATGGGGCGCGAGTTGCAAAAAGAAGAAGGCCAGCGCCCACAAACGGTTCTAATGATGCCGCTACTTGAAGGGCTTGATGGCGTTCAGAAAATGTCGAAGTCGTTGAACAATTACATTGGTATTACCGATGCGCCAAACGATATGTTTGGTAAAGTGATGTCGATTTCCGATGAGTTGATGTGGCGTTACTATGAATTATTGAGCTTCCGTCCGTTGGATGAAATTGAAGGTTTCAAACAGCAAATAGCCGATGGTGCGAATCCTCGCGACATCAAAATTTTGCTGGCGAAAGAAATTATCGAGCGCTTTCACAACGCACAAGCCGCAGAAGGTGCGCATCAAGACTTTATTCAACGCTTTCAGAAGAACGCGATTCCTGATGACATGCCGGAAGTCTCTCTTGCGTTATCCGATGAAGGCATTGCTATTGCTAACTTGTTGAAAGAAGCAAACTTAGTGGCATCGACCTCAGAAGCCATACGCATGATTAAACAAGGCGCAGTGAAGATTGATGGCGAAAAAGTCACGGATAACAAGCTTATGTTAACCGAAGCAGGCGAGGCAGTGTATCAAGTTGGTAAGCGTAAGTTTGCGAGAGTAAAGCTTGAAGCGTCAATCTAAATTAGCTGTGTTTAATTGTTCGTTACCCGATTGGTGATTTATCGCAAACTCGAGGTAGATACAGCCATGCGGCTGAGGGGTTGCTCCTAATTCTCTAAACGTGATTGGAGCAAGCATGTCGTCATTTTAACAATTGTTGTTTTAGCTAATAAGAAAACCCTTGTTCTTGAAAAAATGCAAGGGTTTTTTATTGAATAAACTCGTTCCTAACACACTGATTTAAAATACTAAAGTGACAATTTTTAGCCTGTGTATTGGTTTCGTTGTGTTGGGTCATCCGACATATATTCTACAAATTCCACTTCGTAACCGTCTGGGTCTAGAAAATAAACGTTCTTCCTAAATTCAGTTGGATTTCCCGGTTTGTGAATTGTGAATCCTGCGTTTTGTAAGCGTTCAATTGTGGCGTCTAGGTTGTTGGTAATAAAACCGAAATGCGCTAAGCCTAACTGGTTTGATTGTAGATCACGGTTTTCTCCTGTGCCTGAATCTGCGAATGATAGGTAGTCGTTTTCATCACCAAAATGCAGCCACGTACGTTTCATACCATACCAATCTTGTTCACCTTGTCCTCTTACTTTCCAGTAAGGAAAAGCCGCGCGATAGAATGTCAGTGTGGTTTCTAAATTCGTCACTACCAAATTAATGTGTTCGATATGCATCTTGCTCTCCCGATTAACGCGCTGTTTTCATGAATAGAGTAATTTGGTTTGCTATGCTAAAACCTCAAGTTAACTTGAGGTAAAGCGTTTTTTTCATTTACACTGTTAGTTTTTAAAAATTAGGCAAAACAAAGCGTTCTTAGATGATAAGAAACAGGTGAAAACATGCAGAAAAAAGCATTGTCAGTTGGCATGGTAGCGAAACGCTGTGGTGTTTCCGTGGCTACGCTGCATTTTTACGAGGATAAAGGGCTTATTCATAGTCGACGCAACCAAGGCAATCAGCGGCGTTATGCGCCCGATGTACTGCGCCGAGTGTCAGTTATTAAAGCGGCACAAAAGGTAGGAATTAGTTTGCAGAGCATTAAAGCGGCGCTGGATACTTTGCCGAATCAACGCACCCCAAACAAAGAAGATTGGCAACGTTTGTCGGAAAATTGGCATCAAGATTTAAGCGATCGCATTCGCTATATGACGCGGTTGCGGGATTCGCTTTCGGGCTGTATTGGCTGTGGGTGTTTATCCATGACAAATTGCCCTATTTATAATCCAGACGATGTACTTGGGAGCCAAGGGGATGGACCGGTTATTCTTGATCAAGCTTCGAAAGAGTAAAGCCCAAATTTGTTTACGACACCCAATCCATCAGGCTTTGCCATTGATAGTAACCCCATAACCCCAAGCGACGAAACGGCGCGAATGGAAAGTCTTTAGGGAAAGTGTTGTATATGGGAAGTTCTGGGACATCATTTTTACTGGTGACAAGCTGGGCTAAGCGTTTTCCTGCTGTGTGAGTGAAAGCCACCCCTGAGCCGCAATATCCCATGGCAAAGTGAATATTAGGATCGCTTGGTAAACTACCAATATGCGGAATTTCATCTTGTGACACACTGACCCAACCGCTCCAAAAATAGTCGATTCTGGCATCGTCTAAATTGGGGAAACTGGATTTTAGTGCGTTAATCAACTTGCGCTTAATCAACGGACTATCGTGATTATACCCCCAAACCGCGCCGCGTCCGCCAAACAAAATTCGGTTGCCCGGCAATAAGCGGTAATAGTATTTCAATGCACGCGTATCCATGCACATTAGCCCTGCTTGTTTTACGAATTTGAGTTGTTCATCGCGCAGAGGGTGGGTCACGAGTACGCTGGATAACACCGGAAACTGAGCACGATAAAACACCGGCAATGATTTATTCGGCGTGTAAGCGTTAGTCGCAAGTATGATGTGATCGCAGTAAATTTTCCCCTTGGTAGTGGTAACAACGTACCTTTTTCCGTGGCTTGCATTTTGTGCCTTTTCATAACTGAGCACAGGAGAGTTCTGAAAAACATGAGCACCATTCTCACGAGCAAGTTCGGCCATTGCTAAGGCCATTTTTAATGGATTAATCCCAAAGGAAGAGGAATTGTATAATCCACCAAATTGTTGGTGGGTTTCAATAAAGTGCGTATCAACCTCTTGAGCCGACAATAACGACAACTTAGATGCATAAGTGCTGGGTAAATCGTTAAGTTGTTGCTCGAATAAGTTGATGTCTTTGGCTTTGCTGGCAATTTTTAAATAGCCACCTTGTACCAAGTCGACTTGCAGGTTGTTACTGTCAATAAAGTGTTTGAGATTATCGACTGCTTGATAGTATTCGCTAATAATGCCTATGGCTGCATTCTTACCGTAAGCGCTTTTTAGTGCGCTAAAACCAAGGCGACCCGAGCCGGGTAGGGCAAAGCCAGCGTTTCTTCCTGCGCATCCCCAGCCAACGCTGTTGGCTTCCACAAGAGCGGTTTCGACGCCTTTTTCGCGTAACGCGATTGCCGCAGAAAGCCCAGTGAAACCTGCGCCAATAATAACAACTTCGGTTTGCACCGTTGCTTCAAGCTGTGGAAAGTGCAGGCGCTTCCCAGTGTTAAACGCCCAAAAGCTTTCTGGGTAGGGTTGATTTGGGCTTAATTGGGGATGGGCAAGTGGATCGTACATATCTTAAAACTTGATCATCATTTCAGCGGCGGTACAGGTGCAAAACTCGCCGCAAACGGGGCACATGTAGCCATGAGAATCAAACCAACCTTGCCAACGATTTGGGTGGTCTTTAACCAATTCGCCACCACATTTCGAGAAGTATTTAAACGCACTATTGCCGGGACTCGCACGCCAAATATGGGCTAACCCGGCTTTCGCGCCTTGCAGTTTTGCCTGTTCGATTGAACGCTTGAGTAGCGCCGAACCAATACCTAAACCACGATAAGTTTCATCTACTGTGTTGCATTTGAAGTAACACACATCGCTAATGGGGAAGCCCCAGAGATCTGGTGAGCACCATTCATCAATGGTCCATTGTTCCGCAGCTTGGGTTAAACGAAAGCCTACTAGTTTATCGCCTAAATAGGCGACTAGACTGGCATTGATACCATTTTTGTGACCAGCATCAAAGAGATACTGAACTTGTTTATCGTCTAAATAGTTATCTCCGTGCACATGATTGCCCAAGGCAATAACGGCGGCAAAATCCTCGGGTTGATAGGCTTTATAAATTACGTCTTCTTTGGTGTAGGACGTCATTATCCCCTCCGTTGTTTAGGCTTGCCAGTTCAACAAATGCATCCAAAGGCTGGCTTTAAAACCGTTGTGCTGGCAAAAAGTGGCTGAGTATAAAAGCGGCGAAGGAGTGACGCAATAGTTGCACATTTTCACCAGAGTGGTTAATAATCGCTATTCTTACACATCGGACCAGTATTCAGTGAGCACTATTTATGAACTTTGATGACATGCTTCAGTGGGTGAAAGTAGCAGAAAACCCTGAAAAGATTGTTATTCCCGGCATCCCAAAAGATTGGGCGCAAGGGCGCACCGCATTCGGTGGAGCCTCTACTGGCTTGGTGGCGGCTGCAATGAATAAGCTTATTCATGATGGCAGGGTGATGCGATCTATTGCGGTGAACTTCGTTGGTCCCATTCATTTAGAAAAGCCTTTTACGATTCAGGTGGAAAAACTCAGAGAAGGTCGCAATGTGACTCACACTGGTGGCCGAATTATGCAAGATGACAAAGTCTGTTTGATTATTCAGGCTTGTTACGGCTTTGGACGTTCTTCAAAATTAACGCTACCGGTGACGGAACGTCATGAAATGCAAATTCCTAAAAAACCAAAGTTTATTCCTCAAATACCTAAAGTAGTGCCTAAGTTTCTTCGTCACTTTGAACTGGCTATTGAGAAGGGACTCCCTTTTACAGGGCGTAAAGACGTAGCTGTGCATGGTTGGGTGAAGTTTAAAGAAGCGCCAGACAAGATTACTGATGCTCATACGTTAGCCATGATAGATGCGTGGCCGCCGACGATGTTGCAAAATTTACGTTGGCCTGCGCCTGCAAGTTCTTTGAGTTGGTATGTTGATTTTTTGCATCCTCATAAAAGTATTGAGCCTGCGGATTGGTTTGCGTATCAAGCGGAGGCGCAAACCGCAGGTGATGGCTATATTCAAGAGGAAGCAAATTTTTGGAATGCACAAGGTGAGCTTGTGGCGGTGAGCCGTCAAACCGTCGCTGTATTTGATTAAACGGGTGAAGTATTGAGGTTAGGCAACGTGACTCCATTGAGATTTCATACATGCTAAAGCCTCAGTGGCATTAATACGTAAGAAATCGCTGGTTTGACTCTGCTTTTCAATTACGTTGAATAACGGCGCTAGAGCGGCGGTTTCTTTTTTGGTGCTGAGTAATTGCAACTCACTCCAATCATCGAACATGCGTCTTTGAATAGGCCCTTGCTCTAGTATTTTAAAATGTTTGTGGCGACGATCTTTGGCAATACTCTCTGCAAGGTAGATGACCGCTTTTCGGTTTCCTTCAATGCGCTGTAAAAAAAAGCCATTCCGATAAACTAAAATACCTGAAATTTGTTTTTCTCTATTAAGCTCGGAAGCCGCTTTTTGAATGATTTCGAGTTCTTCATGCAACCCAAGCGGGTGCAATTCAGACTGACTCATATAAGTAAGTTGAAATAAATTCATAACGTTAATTACTGATGTTCGTTGTCAAAAGATTTCTCACAATCCTGAATTAGAGTAAACACCCAATTGGGAATAAGGAAAGTATTCTAGAGAATAAAAATTTACCCAAATTAACTAACTGTTTGAATTTTAATGGTAAATAAATTTTTTTATTTACGGTGCCTTTAAGCGATAAAGGTGAATTTTAAATAAAAAAGATGGTAAAACGTGAAGGCGCTAAAAATAAAAAAGCGCCGAGGTGGCGCTTTTTGGTAAATAACTTCTAAGTGAACAAAAAACTTAGTATTTGTAGCTTTCTGTTTTATAGGGGCCTTCAACAGGAACGTGGATGTAATCCGCTTGTTGTGTTGTTAGCTTAGTAATAACACCGTCGAAGCCTTGAACCATGTAGGCTGCCACTTCTTCGTCTAACTTCTTAGGAAGCACTTCAACACGCATTGCGTTAGCTTTATCTGCATCGTTCATGTTAGCAAACGCTTGCTTGTACAAGTGAATTTGCGCTAATACTTGGTTGGAGAATGAACCATCCATAATACGTGAAGGGTGGCCTGTAGCGTTCCCTAAGTTAACCAAGCGACCTTCAGACAACAAGATGATGTTGTCGTTTTCGTCATCACTACGATAAATTTTGTGAACTTGTGGTTTAACTTCGTCCCAACGCCAGTTTTCACGCATGAAAGCTGTGTCGATTTCGTTATCGAAGTGACCGATGTTACAAACAACAGCCCCTGACTTAATCGTGCTAAGCATGGCAGAATCGCACACGTTAACGTTACCTGTAGTCGTAACAATGAGGTCAGTGCTTTGCATCAGTGCTAAGTTGATGTCGTCTGCTTTGCCTGTGTTTACACCATCGTTGTACGGGGAAACCACTTCGAAGCCGTCCATGCAAGCTTGCATGGCGCAGATTGGGTCGATTTCTGTTACGCGTACAATCATGCCTTCTTGACGAAGCGATGCCGCAGAACCTTTACCTACGTCGCCGTAACCGATAACCAACGCTTTTTTACCAGAAAGAAGGTGGTCAGTACCACGCTTAATTGCGTCGTTTAAGCTGTGGCGGCAACCGTATTTGTTGTCGTTTTTAGACTTAGTCACAGAGTCGTTGACGTTGATAGCTGGCACTTTCAATTTGCCTGCTTCAAGCATTTCAACTAGGCGGTGAACACCGGTAGTGGTTTCTTCGGTGATTCCGTGAACATTTGCTAGCACTTCAGGGTATTGATCGTGAAGCATTGCCGTTAAGTCGCCGCCATCGTCAAGTACCATGTTGGCATCCCAAACTTTGCCATCTTTTTTGATGGTTTGTTCAATACACCAATCGTATTCTTCGTCTGTTTCGCCTTTCCATGCGAAAACCGGTACACCAGCGGCGGCAATCGCTGCTGCTGCGTGATCTTGAGTAGAGAAGATGTTACATGAAGACCAACGTACTTCTGCTCCAAGAGCGATGAGTGTTTCAATAAGAACACCCGTTTGAATTGTCATGTGAATACAGCCGAGGATTTTAGCGCCCGCTAGTGGCTGTTCTGCACGGTATTTTTCACGAATCGCCATTAATGCAGGCATTTCGCTTTCTGCAATTGTTAATTCTTTACGGCCCCATTCTGCGAGGGAAATATCAGCAACTTTGTAGTCACCGTCTTTGATCATATTTGCTGTCGTCATCGTTAATCCTGTCTGACAAAGTTATTTTGTGTGAATTCATTACTTCTACCTGACACTGTACAAGCCCGCTGAGACCAAAGCCAGCATAGCCAAAAACACAGCCAAAGACTGAAGTATGCCTAATCTAGCGCGGCTAATGTCACCTGAATCAGGTGCCTTATTTCCACCACACTTGGGTAATCTTATTTTACACTTATTGTAGTAAGCAGGGCCACCCAATTGTATATCTAGTGCTCCACCAAATAGGGTTAAAAGTAGAGTATGCCCTGATGCAACGCCATTTTGACGGCGAACTGCTTGAATTGCTTTGCTCAAGTTAACGGCAACAATAAACAAAACGCCAGTTAATCTCACTGGAACCCAGTTTAAAATAAAACTAACCCAAGATACGGGGCGGCCAAAATGTTTGTAGTGCGGGTTTTTAATATTCCATGTTTGAGACATTTCATAAATGAATCGGTATATCAGCGCTGCGATGCCGCCGCCAATCAAGTACCAAAAAATCACACTCATGTATTGATAGCCGAAACGTAACAGTAACGTTTCGATGGTGGCCTTACAAATGCCCATTTCAGATAAAGATTCTGTTTCTCTTAGTGTCCAACGGGATAACTCATATCTCGCAAGTGCTTTTTTACGCTTTTCCAGCGCCTGTTGGATCTTTTTACTGCCTTCAACAACAGGCTGAAAACGCAACGCAATGAGTAACAGCAGCCCATCAAAAAAGAAGGTGAACTCGGCAAAAAACAAAACAATAGCTACGATGAAAACAACGGGAACGCTAAGTACCACGATGGCAAGCGCCCCTGATATTTTTTGTTGGGCGGGTGAGTTGCTTTTATCTTTATGAACTTTAAGCGCCATGGTTTTCGCCATGCTGTTCAATAACGTCAGTGGATGGCTTCTGGCTGACCAAGGAATGACTTTCTCCAATAACATCACCACCACCATAGTGGCGATGGAAAGTAGAGGAATATTGGCAATTTGATTGAGTTCGTCTGTCACAATTTAGGTGTTTTCTTCGATAAGGTTTTCAATCATTCCTAACACGATTTGGGCTGATATTTCACCTGCTTTTTCAAGGTATGTTTGAAATGAAATGGTAGAGGTTTTTCCTGCAATATCGGATAGCGAGCGAATCACCACGAATGGGGTGTTCAATGTGTAACAAGCCTGCCCAATGGCAGCGCCTTCCATTTCAACTGCGCTCATGTCTGGAAAGGTGTTTCTTAACTTCGCCGCAGCATCGTCGCAACCGATAAAGGCATCTCCGCTGCAAATTAGCCCTTGTTTTGTGGTGAGGTGAGTGAGGTTGGCGGCTGCCTTCGTCGCAGCCTTGATTAATCGGTTGTCACTGACATAGCGGGCTGGCATGTCAAACACCTGTCCCGGTTCAAACCCAAAGTGGGTAACGTCGACATCATGATGCATGACTTCATTTGCTACTACGACATCACCAATGTTCAATTCGGTGTCGAACCCGCCAGCAGAGCCCGTATTGACGACATAGTCGGGGGCATAGCACTGAATCAGCGAGGAAGCCGCAATGGCGGCCGCTACTTTGCCAACACCGCAACGGACCAACACGATGTCGACCCCATGCAATGTGCCAGTAATGAAATGTAGTTGCCCATGTTGAAATGTATTTTTGTTATCCATTTGCGCTTGCAAAAGTGCTATTTCTTGCTCAAGCGCACCTAAAATGCCAACTTTCAAACTCTGTTTTCCCCTTTAGGTCGGATACTAAGACAATCTATTTTTAAAGTCTTCGTAGGTGAAATGACGCACTAACTCAAAACGCCCGTCTTTCTTTAGTATGCCAATATCGGGATGTTGTACGCCATTGAAGAAAGTTGTTTTTACCATGGTGTAATGGACCATGTCTTCAAAAATTACACGATCACCAACTTGTAGGGCTTGATCAAAACTGTACTCGCCAATCACATCGCCAGCTAAACAAGAGTTACCACCTAGCTTGTAAGTGAAGGCTTTTTCGTTAGCTTCTTCTGCGTCAGTAATGGTTGGACGATACGGCATTTCAAGTACATCGGGCATATGCGCGGTAGCGGAAATATCTAAAATGGCAATTTGCCCTTGGTTTTCCACAATGTCGATGACTTCGGCAACTAGCGGCCCTGTTTGCCATGCAACCGCTGAACCCGGTTCAAGAATAAGTTCAATATCGTATTTTTCACGGAAGGTTTTTAAGGTTTGGATAAGATGATCAACATCATAACCTTCTCGTGTCATTAAATGTCCGCCGCCTAAGTTGATCCACTTCAATTGTGGCAACCATTTAGCGAATTTGGCTTCAACAGCTTTGATAGTGCGCTCTGTAGCGAATGAATCGCATTCACAAAGGTTGTGAATATGGAACCCGTCAATGCCATCAAAGCTATTGCCTTGCGTTTCCCATGCTTCGAGTTCTGCTGCTCGTACACCAAGGCGAGAGCCTGGTGCGCTGGGATCATATAATTCGGTGTCTGCTTCTTGGTGTTCAGGATTAACGCGTAATCCCATTGAGACCCCTTTGTTAGCAACTTGCTGCTGATAGTGCTGCCATTGATTCAAGCTATTGAAGGAAATATGGTCGACTAGCTCAACTAACTCGTCGATTTCTTTTTGCTTATAAGCTGGAGAATAAGCGTGAACTTCTTGGTTAATTTCTTCTCGAGCGAGCTTGGCTTCCCATACTGAGCTTGCGGTTGCGCCTTGAAGATATTGTTTAACAAGATCAAATGTCGACCACATCGAAAAGCCTTTTAATGCCAGAATGATTTTGGCACCAGACGCCTCTTGCACTTTTTTCATCAGTTCAAGATTGGCCTGCAAACGAGACTCTTCGCACACGTAACAGGGCGAAGGTATGTCGTTGCCGTAAAAAATAGCTGGGGCTTTTCCCTGATATTGGCTCATATTGCTGCTTATTCTCCGCTTAAATTTTTAAGTTACTTTTTAAATGGACTTTCGTCGCATTCAATCACATGCCAAGGCAAGCCGTGTTCATTAAGCATTTCCATGAATGGATCAGGATCGAATTGTTCCATGTTCCAAACGCCCGGTTTATGCCACTTACCTTGTAACATCATGGTCGCACCAATCATGGCAGGTACACCTGTTGTATAAGAAACGGCTTGCGCGCCTACTTCTTCGTTACAAACCGCGTGTTCACAGTTGTTGTATATAAAGATGGTTTTTTCTTGGCCATCTTTGATTCCTGTAATGTAAGTACCAATACAGGTTTGGCCTGTGTAGCCTTCTGCTAAAGAACCCGGATTAGGTAACACGGCTTTCAAGAACTCTAGTGGCACGATTTTCTGACCTTGGAATTCAACCGGTTCAATGGATGTCATGCCAATGCCTTCTAATACACGTAAGTGCGTTAAGTAAGCTTCACCGAAAGTCATCCAGAAGCGGGCGCGTTTTAGCGTTGGGAAGTGCTTAACAATGGATTCCAATTCTTCGTGGAACATTAAGTAAGACGCACGGACACCGATGTTTTTGTAGTCCAAATCTTCGCGAACGCTTAATGGATCGGTTTCTTTCCACTCGCCATTTTCGAAATAACGACCGCGTTGGGTAATTTCACGGATGTTGATTTCAGGATTGAAGTTGGTTGCAAAGGCTTGGCCGTGATCGCCGCCGTTACAATCAACAATATCCAAATAGTGAATTTCGTCGAAGTAGTGTTTTGCAGCATAAGCGGTATAAACATTGGTTACACCCGGATCAAAGCCACTGCCGAGCAATGCCATAATGCCTGCTTTTTCAAAACGCTCTTGATAAGCCCACTGCCAAGAATATTCGAATTTAGCTTCGTCTTTCGGTTCATAATTGGCTGTATCTAGATAATCTACGCCGGTTTCCAAGCACGCATCCATAATCGGTAAGTCTTGGTAAGGAAGAGCTAAGTTAATTACTAGCTTAGGCTCTACTTTGCGAATAAGTTCAGCAACTTGTGTTGCATCGTCGGCATCAACGGCAAATACGCCTTTAATGCGATCTTTTCCACACGCTTCTTGTAATGCTTCACACTTAGAAAGTGTGCGACTAGCTAAGTAAATTTCATCAAAAAGTTCAGGTGAACGGGCACATTTTTTCACTGTTACTGTGCTCACGCCGCCAGCGCCGATAATCAGTACTCTGGACATGGATTTCTTCCTCAATAGAACCTGTAAAAAATGGCTGCATCGTACCACCAATTTTAGGCAACGCAACTGGTTAAATAAAAGACTTGCTGTTTAGGGCGTGTTGATCTTTCGTATACAGACGCTGTCCTCTGGGTTCGTTATCTATACACGAAAGATCAACACACCCAAATAAGTTGAGATGATTTTTTTTACTGCAAAATGAGCACGACATAGGGGCTTGGTCTTGGAGGAGTATAAGAAAATTTTGGTAGGAAAATGGGATTGAAGTCGGCGTCCTTGCCCTTGATGAACAACGGGTTGCTAATTAGCTAACGCTTTGGGAGCGTTTGCTTTACCTGTAGCGATATTTAAGGGCGCAAGCTGGCTTTCAGTGCTTGACGCTTTTGATGCAATACTGGTTCGGTGTAGCCACTTGGCTGCTTCATGCCTTCAAATATTAAATCCTGTGCAGCTTGGAAGGCGATACTGTTTTCAAGGTCTGGCAACATGGGTATGTATTCAGGGTCGTTAGCGTTTTGCTCGTCAACAAATTTGGCCATTTTAGCCATGCTTTCCCGAACTTGCTCTTCTGTGATGATGTTGTGACAAAGCCAGTTGGCTAAATGTTGACTGGAAATACGCAATGTTGCTCTGTCTTCCATTAGGCCAACATTGTTAATGTCTGGCACTTTGGAGCATCCCACACCTTGGTTAACCCAGCGTACAACGTATCCTAAAATCCCTTGTACGTTATTGTCGATTTCACGTTGCAATTCGTCAGCTGAGAGCGTGGTGGACTCGTCCATTAGTGGAATGTTGAGGATGTCGTCTAACCCATCAAATTCTTCAGCTAATAAGCTTTGTTGAACCGCAGCAACATCCACTTCGTGGTAGTGCAACGCATGTAGAGTGGCGGCCGTCGGTGAAGGTACCCAAGCGGTATTGGCACCCGCCTTTGGATGGGCAATTTTGGCGCTCATCATGGCGGCCATGTTATCTGGTTCTGGCCACATGCCTTTACCTATTTGCGCACGACCGCTCATACCTGCGGCTAAGCCTGTAGCAACGTTTGAACGTTCATAAGCCTGTATCCATGGCAAGGTTTTGAGAGTGGCTTTGGGGGCAAAGGGGCCAAATAACATAGAGGTATGAATTTCATCACCAGTTCTATCTAAAAAGCCTGTGTTGATAAAGACAACTCTGTCTTTGGCGGCGGCAATACACGCGGCAAGGTTAACACTGGTGCGTCGTTCCTCATCCATGATGCCCATTTTTAGTGTGTTGGGTGCTAAATGTAAGAGGGATTCGATACGATCAAATAGGGTATTGGCAAAAGCCACTTCTTCGGAACCATGCATTTTAGGTTTAACAATGTATACACTGCCTTCACGGCTGTTTTGTACTTTGCTGTTGCCTAACAAGTCGTGTTTGGCAATGAGACTGGTAATGACGCCATCCATAATGCCTTCAGGAATTGCTTCGCCATTGAGCAAAATCGCATCGCTAGTCATTAAGTGACCCACATTGCGCACGAACATCAGTGCTCGTCCGGGGAGTGTGAGTGTTTTGCCGTTCTTATCTTTGTATTCACGGTCTGGTCGCATTTTGCGCAGAATGCTTTTATCGCCTTTCGAAATTTCCTCTTTCAATGTTCCTCGCATTAAACCAAGCCAATTACGATAAACATGTATTTTGTCTTCTGCATCAACGGCAGCAACGGAATCTTCACAATCGATAATTGTGGTCAATGCCGATTCTACGGCGATGTCTTTCATGTGGGCGATGTCATCTTTGCCAATTGGATGCTCAGCATCGAATTGGAGTTCGATATGTAACCCATTGTGAATCAACAAGATGCTTTCAGGGGCTTTTGCTTCACCTTGATAGCCTTGGTAAGCGATGTCACTTTGGAGACAGGTTTCTGAACCGTCTTTTAAAGTGACTACCAGTTGATTGTTGGTAATTTGGTAATTGGTTGCATCATGGTGACTTCCTCCCTTTAAAGGGAAATGCGTATTTAACCAATTACGTGCGTAGGTAATGACCTTTTCGCCTCTTTGCGCATCATAACCGGGCTCTTCATTGCCCGTTTTTGGGATGACATCTGTACCGTAAAGAGCGTCGTAGAGGCTTCCCCAGCGCGCATTTACAGCATTTAATGCATAACGCGCATTACTAATTGGCACTACAAGTTGAGGCCCTGCAAGTTGTGCAATTTCAGCGTCTACATGTTGAGTGCCAATTTTAAACGGCGCAGGTTTTGGCTCAAGATAACCAATATTTTGTAGCAAGGTTTTGTATTCGTCGGGATTCGGGCGTCCCAGATGTGCTTTAGCGTAACGGTCAATTTCCTGTTGAAGTTGTTCGCGTTTTGCTAAAAGGGCTTGATTGACAGGCACTAAATCCACTAAAAGCTGTTCAAAATCAGCCCAAAACTGTGTTTGTTCAACTTGTGTTCCCGGAAGGGCTTCCTCATTGATGAATTGGAATAAGCGGGCATCGATAGTCAGTTGACCAATAGAAATAGTGGAATCGCCAGGATTCTGCATAACTTACTCCTTGCAGGCTTTCGATAAACTGTAGTGCGGAGGCGTTTCCTCCGCAATAAATGCCAGTGTATGCAGAACTTAGGGTTAAAACTTAATTTATGGTTTTTATTTTTATGATAACTTTGGTGAATGGCTTAGATTTGAGGCTACATCAGCAATTAAGCGTCTGAGCCAAATGTGCCCTGCATCTTGATGCAACAAAGAGCTCCACGCCATCTTTAACCCAATAGGAGGAATATCAAAAGGAGGCTCTAGAATTTTCACTTGGGGATCGTCTGCATACATGTTGGCAATTTTGCTAGGAAGGGTTGCTACTAAATTCTGTGTTCGAGCTAACTGTAGAGCAACATGATAGTGACGAGTGAAGACCCGAATGTCACGTTTTTGCCCGAATTTATTGAGCTCCGAGTCTACCCACCCTAGTTTCTGGACTTCGGTAGGGTCGATACCAACGCCAACACCAAAACCCGTTTTACTCACCCAAACATGTTGCGCTTTTAGATAATTTTCTAAGTCAAATGAGTTTAAAACGGGGTTGTTTATGTTAACCACACAGGAGAATGCATCGTACCAAATTACCTTTTGATGGAAGGAAAGTGGCAGTTCTTCAAAGCGGTTAATTGCCATATCTACCTTTCCATGCTCAACGTCATGGAAGGTTACATCGCTTGGTGTAATAACGTCTAAGACGATTTTTGGTGCCTTTTCTTGAAGTGCGCCTAATAAAGAGAGCAATAATGTGGATTCTGCATAATCACTTGCCATAATCCTAAATGTGCGCTTGCTTTCAAGGGGATCGAAATCTTGCTCTGGCTGAATTGCATTTTCAAGTTTGCCAAGGACATCACGAATGACGGGTTGTAGCTCTAGCGCACGTTTGGTGGGGGTCATACCATCGCTAGTGCGAACTAAAATGGGGTCGTTGAAGAGGTCGCGTAAACGTCTTAGCCCGTTACTCATTGCCGGTTGAGTGATGCTAAGTCGGTTGGCTGCGCGAGTGACGCTTCCCTCTCTTAACAGCACATCTAAATAAACTAAAAGGTTAAGATCGATTTTATTTATATTCATAATATTAATGTCGGCAATTAAGTTTATAAATTTATTGAATTGTACATCGTAGAACTACACTTGTCAGCGAAAGGTTTACAAAACCCGTGAATTTTTATCACTCGGTTTTCTATTTAGAGCATAAAAGTTAGAGGAATCAACTATGTCTAGCGGATATTTTGATGAGCAACAAGAAATCGCCAATTTAGAACGTGACTGGGCGGAAAATCCCCGCTGGAAAAACATCACGCGTACATACAGCGCTGCTGATGTGGTTCGTTTGCGTGGCTCTGTTAAACAAGAAAACACTCTCGCTCGTCGTGGAGCAGAAAAGCTTTGGGCTTTGGTTAATGGCGAAGCAAAGAAAGGGTATGTGAATTGCTTGGGTTCACTCACTGGTGGACAAGCTGTACAGCAAGTTAAAGCGGGTATCGAAGCGATTTACCTTTCGGGCTGGCAGGTAGCAGCAGATAACAATAGTGCTTGCAGTATGTATCCCGATCAATCTTTATATCCTGTTGATTCAGTTCCTACTGTAGTAGAGCGCATCAACAATTCATTTACCCGCGCAGACCAAATCCAATGGAAGAACGGTGTGCGTCCGGGGGACGAAAACTTCATTGATTATTTTGCGCCAATCGTTGCCGATGCGGAAGCTGGCTTCGGTGGCGTACTGAATGCATATGAGCTTATGAAGTCTATGATCAAAGCCGGAGCTTCAGGCGTTCACTTTGAAGACCAACTAGCGTCAGTTAAGAAGTGTGGTCATATGGGCGGTAAAGTGCTTGTGCCTACTCAAGAAGCCGTTCAAAAGCTTGTGGCTGCGCGTTTAGCAGCGGATGTCGCAGGCATTCCAACATTATTGTTGGCGCGTACAGACGCAAACGCGGCAGACTTAATTACGTCTGACATCGACCAATACGATGCACCGTTCTTAACAGGTGAGCGTACAAGTGAAGGTTTCTATCGTGTTAACCCGGGTATTGAGCAAGCAATTTCTCGTGGCTTAGCGTATGCGCCTTATGCAGATTTATTGTGGTGTGAAACGGCAACGCCCGATTTAGAAGAAGCGAAAAAGTTTGCAGATGCGATTCATGCTAAATACCCAGGAAAATTATTAGCTTATAACTGTTCTCCGTCATTCAACTGGAAAAAGAATCTTGATGATGCGACTATTGCTAAGTTCCAACGTGAACTGGGTGCAATGGGTTATAAGTACCAGTTCATCACTTTGGCGGGCATTCATAACATGTGGTATAACATGTTTGAGCTGGCACACGCTTACTCAGGCGATGAAGGTATGAAGCATTACGTTGAAATGGTTCAAGAGCCAGAATTTAAAGCAGCAGATAAAGGATATACATTTGTTGCTCACCAACAAGAGGTTGGGACAGGTTATTTCGACGATTTAACCAACGTTATCCAAGGTGGTGCCTCGTCGGTTACTGCACTGACGGGCTCTACCGAAGAAGATCAGTTCTAAACGTGTTAATTGCATAACCTTTAGGGAGCTTAGGCTCCCTATTTTTTTGCGTGCGATTGGGTACGCGCCTCACGTCTGTGTTTGTCATTCTTTTCATGCAGCATCATCTTAATCGTGAATACTTATCGGGAAGTAGGTTGATTTGAACGGCTTATTGCGAAAACTACGAACAGCTCGAACACCGGCAACTCTAGGGTTGTTACTTGCTTTCTTTGGAACACTATTATTTTCATTTAAATCCATCGTGGTGAAATTGGCATACCATCACGGAATTGGTGGTGAACAACTCATCGCATTAAGAATGCTTTTTTCGGCACCTATTTACCTTGGTATTTTCTTATGGCATCAAATTAGAAAACCTATCTTAGTGACTAAGTTGCGCGATATTTTCTGGGTTTTAATGGTGGCAGGTATTTTTGGTTATTATTTGGCGAGTTTGTTGGATTTGTGGGGGTTAGAGTTAATTTCTGCACAGTTGGAACGTCTCATTTTATTCACTTATCCGGGGTTTGTGATGCTCCTCTCTTTTATGTTGTTTAAAAAAGTACCAAGCAGAACTACTGTGATTGCACTATTGCTCACCTATGTTGGCATTGCCACTGTCGTTGGCGTTGAAGCTCAAGGGCAATGGCAAGATGTGTTAACAGGTGGAACGCTCGTTCTTATCAGTGCTTTTTTGTTCGCTTGTTACTTATTGTTAAGTAAACGAGGAATTGCCGCTTTAGGCAGCCAAGTTTATACTTGTTTAGCCTTGCTTATCGCATCGGTGGCAGTCGCCGTACACATGATGCTTGCTGGAAATATCAATCTTGTTGGACTGCAATGGCAGGCTTATTTTTGGGCTGCGGTTATGTCAATTGTGTGTACGGTGATCCCTTCGTTGCTTATTGCCGGAGCGATTGGGCGATTAGGCCCTCAGTTGACCAGTATTTTAGGAGGGTTAGGACCGGTAATGACCGCAGGCCTCGCCGTTATTGTACTTGGAGAAGTCTTCACAATCTTGCATTTGATTGGGACGGCACTTGTGGTAGCCGGCGCTTGGCTGGTGGTGTTTGAGGCTAAATCTGCTTAGTTTGGTCATAAGGGCCGTAACTCAGCCCCCATTTTTAGGTATTAAAGGTCATTCAAAAAGTGCTCAATGTCTTTGCCTGTGAGCTTTTTCATTTGAACAAACAAATACCAAATGGCTGCAATCAGCAAAACCATTGACGGTAAAACGATGACGGGGTAACTCAATGCTGTCATTTTCCCTAGCTCTTCGTTATACGCTTCTGTGCCGGGCTGACTCACAACTATCCATTTAGCCAAAATGTAATTCAATGCTGATGACAAGAAAAACGAGGCCGCAACAATTAGCGAGCTGAAGTTGAGTTTCTTTTCAAAGAGCGAGCGTTTACCTTGTTTTTCGAGCTCATCATGTAGCACCGACATGTTGATGACTTGGTCATTGAGGATGAAGGTTTTAACGAGAGGGTATTTTGTAAACTGAGAAATGAGCACTGCGACACCAATAATGCCGGGGATCATCGCTTCTTTAATGGCAATGTATTGAGGGTCAAGCTCAAGTAAACTAATGCCGCCAGTCAAAAAGACACTAATAATCCCTAAGATGGAAATTGCGTTGACTTTCCCTGATTGTTTAAGATCCCAAAGTCCATATCCGATAGGAAAGGCGAGGGCAACAACAATACCTAAGCTTGGTCCTAAATATTCATCCGAACTTAACTTAGTGAGAATAAGCGTTGGAATAATGATATTGAAGATAAGATCTTTAAATAGGCCGCCTTTTTTGGGTATTGGCTTTGCGACTTGAGAGGAATTTTCGCTCATATTTGATTTGTCCAAATCAGGTGAATTTTGTTCGGTAAAAGTTTACCGATTATAAATGAAATATTGTTCTATCGCATCATTGGCTCTGTGGTGTTGGCCAAAGGTATGCGGCAATTAACCCTGAAATCAAACCGAATAAATGCGACTCCCAGGAAACAAAGTTTTGGAGCGGAAGAATTCCGAAAATTAATCCACCGTATAGTAAACCGACAAATAGCGATATGAAAAGCAGGCGAGGCTTTTTACTGAGAAATCCCGCTAGCACCAAAAAGCCAAAGTAGCCATAGATTAAACCGCTGGCCCCTAAATGGAAGGCTGGACGCCCCAAAAGCCACACCAGTAATCCTGTCACAATAATGATAAAGGCACTCACCATTAAATAGCGCGTCTTTCCCCATTGCAAAACGAGATAAGTAAATAGGCAAACAGGGAAGATGTTAGAAGTGAAATGCCAGAAGCTGCCGTGTAAAAAAGGGCTAAAGAAAATGCCTGTTAAGTGTTCTAAACTTCTTGGCAAGATGCTGAATTGGTTGAGCATTCTGCCAGTAAAAATATTGATAACCTCCAAAACGGTTAACAAAACAAATAAAGCTACACTGATTTGTAAAGATGATGGAGTAGAGGATTTCATTATGATGACCTTCCATTTACTACAGAATAATGTGAGGTAAATAACGGGAAGTATCTTGTGTGATCATGGAGGCATCTTCCCGAATGGATATACCAGCAGCTTGGTCGCCCACTAACCAACTGCCAATTAACGTATAGTTGTCGCCAAATTTAGGCAGCGGACAGTAAGCTTGATAGATATATCCTTCCTCTCCGTAGGGGCCGCCAGTATTAATGTGTGCCTTGCCTTGCTCAATTACGCTGATGTTGGCTCCTTCTCTGGAAAAAATGGGCTTTTTTACCAAAGGTGTAGAAGAGCTTGTTGGTAATTCCGATTCGAACCATGACGGAAGCAGATTAGGGTGATTAGGAAACATTTTCCAAAGCATGGGGAGCAAAGCTTTATTGGATAACACCGATTTCCACATGGGTTCAATCCAATTTACCTGTGCGGCTTCTATATGTTCACCGAAATCTTCTCTTTGCATGAATTCCCACGGATACAGTTTAAATAATGTGTCGATGGTATGGTCGTGCGTGTCGGTGAAAAAGCCAGTTTCGGATAAGCCGATGTTTTCAATAAATACAAAGGGGGCGTCGATGCCTGCTTCGCGCGTGCAGTCTTGCAAATATTGCGCTGTACCACGGTCTTCTTGGGTGTCTTCACAACAAGAAAAGTGGATGTGAGAAACGCGGTAATGCTCCGCGATGTAGCGAAGTTGATGGACGAGTTTCTCTTGAAGCGAGTTAAATTGGTCTGAGCCACGGCTCAACTTTCCACGATTAACTTGTTCTTCCAACCATAACCATTGCCAAAACCCAGATTCGTACAAGCTTGTCGGGGTATCGGCATTGTTTTCGTAGAGCTTCGCTACTCCTTTACCTTGATAAGCGAAATCCAATCGAGAATAAAGGCTGGGATCTTTGTTGCGCCAAGAGTCAGCAATCTGTTGCCAAAATAACTCAGGAATTTGAAAGAGACGTAAGAGCTCCTCGTCCTTTACCACGTTATCGACGACCTCGAGGCACATCTGATGAATCTCTTCAGTTGGAGCTTCAATGTCGTTTTCGATTTGCTCAAGGCTGAATTGATAATAAGCGGTTTCGTCCCAGTACGGTTCGCCATCAAAGGTGTGAAAATGAAAGCCAAACTCTTCGGCTTTCTGACGCCAATGTGGACGCTCGGGAATTTGAATTCTTAACATGTGGATAGTGAAGGGAAGGCTAACCTCCCCAACCACCTCTTGAACTGCCCCAAGAGGATTTTGCTCTGACTGATGAACCAAACCCACCGCGTTTGATGGTTTTGGAGACCGTTGGTTTAGGAGAGAAGGCCTT
Organism: Alteromonas sp. a30; assembly: GCF_026788005.1. Classification (GTDB taxonomy): domain Bacteria; phylum Pseudomonadota; class Gammaproteobacteria; order Enterobacterales; family Alteromonadaceae; genus Paraneptunicella. The sequence continues at coordinate 293,731 of NZ_JABEPE010000002.1, read as the reverse complement.
TTTGCTAACTTTTACTCTACGCTTTCGGATGTCACCGTATTCGTAACCATCTGCACTAATCCAGCGATAACGGTAAGGAGAGTACCGAGAATAAGAAGTGAAAACCGGTGACGAATAATATCGTGACGAGCTTAAGTTGCTTAGCATGTAGCCGGCCATAAAGGGCATGAACCAGCTATTGCCATCATTGCTTCGATAAGATGTGCATTGTCCGGCGCCAAATTCGTATTCACAAGCCGATTGCTCTGCATATTTTGGTGCTGTTCTTTGCGCTTCCTCTAATGCATTGCGGTAGGCCAATTCACATTGTTCCGCTTGCTCAGGCATTTGACTCACACAATCTTGTAGATTGGTGAAGATCATTGCTTGCTCTCGGTTATCACCACAGGCGGTTAGCATAATTGAAGCAACACCTAAGGAAAGAGGTTTGGGAGCAAACACCTTACGCATTCTTCCCAAGTTAATTTGGGCGCTGCGTTTCTGATGAATTATCGGGTTAGTCATAATGCGTCTCCCGAAGCGTTAGTACGTCATGCAAGCTGCATTGAGTAAACCGACAGCAATGGACATAGCCGCGAGCATAATGCCTGCGGAGTCTTCATTGTTATCAATTCGCTCTACGATTTTAGGCATAAAAGTAAAACGTAAGAGAGCAAATGCAAAGCATTGTGCCACCAGTGCAACGGCACCCCAAATTACAAAGTCGACCAAACCTTGCGAGTTAGATGCTGCACTTCCTAGTGCAATCGCAAAACCAATCATGGCACCACCGAATCCGATAGCGGCTGCGGTGTTTTTGTCTTCTTTAACCAGTTTCCATTCGTCATGCGGCGTCACAAATGCGTAGGCAATTTTGAAAACAAATAGAAGGGAAATTGAAATAATAAAGTAGAGCGCGAAGCTGTCGAGTCCTGAAATCGATTCTAATACTGCATCCATAATACCATCCTAATTTAGCCGTTTATTGTGATGTCACTTGGTTGGATATTAAATCCGGTACTGGTTACCAAACAACGATCATGATTTTGATTAATAATTTTTTCTTCAGCACTTATCATTAGTGCTTCAATGTTATTGGTATCTAATTCTCGCTCATAAAGCATAATAAACTGGTCTGTTTCTGAAATATCGCCGTCTTCTTCATACGTTTTTTCAGTCATGGCAACGGGAGGCGATTCTTCACCTACCGCTTCCCAGACACGCTGAAAAGTTTGGCCTTCCAGTTCATAAGTGGGTTTAGATACGTTTGATGTCAATGTGTGCTGCCATTGCTGTTCATTGCCAATGGTCTTGGTATTGTAGTAATACCACAGTTTGACATCGGTAATATGATTTTCCGTGTCGCCACCATCCATAACCACTTGTAAGAAAGCATCGTCATCGGTGTAAAAACGCAGAATTTTACCACCCGTATCCAAATTCACTTCGCCAACAGCTTGAATGATATGGGCGCTTGTGGCGCCTTCAATGATAAGTTCAGGTTCAATGAGTCTAAGTTTTAATGGATCAATTTTAAATGAACCCCCTAAGTACAGCCCCATAATTTCCGGTGCTTTAGGTGCGCTTTTTTGCTTCGATTGATTAAATTTACCAAATAACTTACCCAGCATTGAATTTGTTCCATTGTATGTTTTTAATACGGTTTTGGGCGATATAAAATATTTTATCGCCTGCTTGGATCACTTGCTCTAAAGAAGGGTTGAGTTCGAGATGTTGCCTTGACCCTCCAACAGCTAGCCCAATAAAGGTAGCGCCATAGTGCTTTTTCATCCCCAAGAATACATGTTCTACTGTCATGGACTCGGTGTTTGCGGGGATATTGACGGAGAACTGTGCTTGTCCGCCATCATCAACATTGAGTAAATCGTGATGCAGTACGCTTGAGCCGGGATCAAAGGCCGACTTCGCTAACATTTCAACACTTACGCTAGGCATGCATTCGGCGTTAGGGCAGTGCAGTTGCAGTAATCTGACGAGATTGTCGTCGTCGAAATAGGCGAGTAAATGAGAATCAGGGTTGCGGCTGTTCACATATAACGACGTTGTCATGGTTAGGTCGTCTTGTGGATTATCAATAATAATGACAGCGGCATCTGCGACACAGCAACGATTCATGTCTTCATCTTCACTGAAAGAGTTCACTTTCACGAAGTCGATTTTTCCCGGCATAGGGTTTTCGATATCGGCCTTTACGCACAACACGACATCGCGATGTTCTTCAATGTCTTTTTGTTCTCGTAATAGAAGATGTAATAGTTGGATTGTGCGTTGACCATTCCAGCCGATAACCAAAATGTGATTGGAAACGTTGAGATTTTTCAAACCTCTTACTCCTTTACGCCATTGATCGCTGGTCCATGATGCAGCACGACCAATGATTAATGCAAATAAACTCAGCCCAACAGGAATAACGAATAGGGAAACAATCCATTTTCCTGCTTGTGTAGAAGGAGATATATCGCCATAGCCTACGGTAGACGCGGTGACGATAATCCAATAGAAGAATTCATGAATATTCGAGAATGCGGTTTCACCAGCAAGCGCCAGTAATCCCCAAGAGATAACACAGTAAGTGAGAAGCACGATCAAGGTCGTGCTCCACTTCATTTCCAGAAATTGCCTGAGTAGTAGTTCCTTTATTTTCTGTAACATCAAACCGTGTTATCACTCCTATACTACGTGCGGCGGGTGTTACTTTCCTAGGATACGCGCTAGCTCATCCTCTGCGGATTCTTTTCCACCTTTAATACCGGCACTGGCGAGACGCTTTTCTAAGTCACTGGTGGACTCATCGGCCGCCAATTCTTCGGCGGCTTGCAGTTCTGCTGCCCGCATGTTTTGTTTGCTTTGTATACGATCTAGCGACTCGGTCGCAGTTTTCATTTTACTATTAGCACCTAAGTGACGAGATGATACGGCAACCTGTGCTTTTTGAACAGATTCAGTTGCTTTCACCATGTCTACTTGTTGCTCTAAGCGACGTAAGTTTGCTTTTGCTTGTGCAATATTCTGAGACAGTTGCTTATCAGATTGCTGAAATTGCGCTAAAAACTGAGCTTCAGCTTCGCGCTCTTCTTTCAACTCGGTGACTTTTTGCGCACAATCCAAGGCTAATTGTTTATCGGTGTCGATGGCTTTGCGGGCATGGACCTCGTATTCGGCAATCGACTCGTCCAGCTTATCGACTTTTTGTTGTGCTAATTTACACTTGGCTAAAATTTGTGTACGTGCATGATCCGATTTCCGCAGCTCTTCTTTGGCTTCGCGAATTTCTTGATCTAAGATGCGAAGTGCTTGGCTATCGACCACGGCTTCTGCGGCTTCTGTTGCGCCACCTTTAATTGCGGTTACTAACTTTTTCCAAACAGACATGATGCTTCTCCGGTATTTACTTTAGGTACTCTTGGTAGGCATCTAAAAATGCCTCAACATTTTGGAACAGGGTTTCGATTTCAATTAATACGCTGGATTCTTTTGATTGCGCACTAAGTGAACCGAAGGCGGTGTAGTAGTCTTCACCATTAATATTGGAAATGCCTACGGTTGTGAGTGGGAAAATCATGTGGCTTCGCAATACCGCGGCGTTTAATGCCGCTATATCTGCCACTTCTGCTTCTGCAAAAAGAAGTGATTCTACGAGAATTTGTTCGCCACTGATTGCCATCCATGCGTCTAGGCCATCAGCATTCGCAATCAATAAACAGTCATCTTCACGCGTTACAACATAGTCAGTTTGTTGGCCAACTAACGTGGCAAGTTGATCGAGATCCCAATTCATACTTTATCTCCTATTGCTTGGGCTCATGAGAATGCTTTGTAAGACTTCATCATAGCGATGGCGCTTAAATAATGTCAAACTTTGTTTTTTCAATTGAATAATAAAGGTTATGTATGTAAATTATCATTCACGTTTGTGATGGAGTTTTTCATGTCTAAAAATTTAAGTCAAGCAGACTGGCGACAGATGCTACAACGGTTGATTAAAGCAGAAATGACACGTCGAGGAGTGAAGTACCAAAATCTTAGTGAAAAGCTGAAGGAGATTGATGTACATCAGAGCGCAGATAACTTACGAAATAAAGTAAACAAAGGCATTTTGGGAGCGGATTTATTGTTACAGATTGTGTTTGTGCTGAATCTACCACAGATCAAACGCTCGGAGATCGTGAACATTTTTGAAGCGATGGGCGTGAAACTTGATTAGCGGCTTTGATTCTTGTTGCAGTGAACATCCCTGTTACACGGATATAGTTCGTTTTTAAAGAAGTTAGTTGGCTTTATGTTTACCCATTAACAGGGCGATTTGGTCAGCCAGCACCGACTCCATTGTGCTAAGTGTTTCGTTATCTTTCTGACAAGATTTTGCATGAACTTCATTGGTTTTTGCGATGGCCCTGAGATCGTGCAAGTTATTATTAATCGCTAAGGTAACGTTTGATTGCTGCTGGATAGCACGAGCAATCTCGTTATTTAAATCGCTAATTTTAGTAATGGCATTAGTGATGGATTTTAAGTTTTTGTCTGCGTCATAAACTTTTTGAACGCTAATTTGCGATGTACTTTCGCCTTGCTCTATCGCTTTTACTGCCTCATGAGCGCCTTGTTGTACATTTGTTATCATTTGTTGAATTTCTTCGGTGGATTGTTGAGTGCGAGCCGCCAGCGTCCTTACTTCGTCGGCAACAACCGCAAAGCCTCTCCCTTGTTCGCCCGCTCTTGCCGCTTCGATAGCGGCGTTTAATGCCAACAAGTTGGTTTGTTCGGCAATGCTTTTTATCACATCCAGTACCGAACCGATGTTGGTTGCGTCCTCATCTAGTTTAGCAATGACGAGACTGGTGTCTTTGATTTGGCTCGAGGAGTGGGTAATGGTATCGATGGTTTCTTGCATGAAGGCAATGCTCTGAGTGGCAGTTTGTTCAGCTTTAGCGGCAACTTCTGCTGCATTTTCTGCATTCGCAGAAATGTGCTCTGCCATATCGACCATGCTTTGCATTGAATTACTGACCATATCCGTTTCTTTGTTTTGTTCGGCCACACCTTGGTTAATGGCGTGAGCGCTGTCGGTAAGACTAAAGCAGACTTGTTTTAAACCTTGTTCAGCGCCGCTCATTTCAGAACAAATTCCAAGTAATTTTTGTCTGAGCACCTCAATAGCTTTCGACATGGCGCCTATTTCGTCGCTTCGATAGAAAGCCAGTTCATCATTGAAATTACCTTTACTAACTTTTCTTAAATGTTCTATCAGCAATGTAATGGGGTGTACCACCTTCTTATTCATAAAAATCAATGTTAAAAACATGCTGAGCAGTATGGTAACTAAAATAGCAATACTGCCGTACAAAACAGAATTGGCGGCACCTTTTGAATACATAGAGCTGTTTGTGAGTATGGCTTTGTTTAAGTTTTCGGAGAGGGTTTCTAAAATTTTCGTTGGTTCCCTATCTATGCCCCTTACTACCTGATCGGCTTGTTTGTAGCCGAAATCACTGTTAACAAACACGCGAAATGCTTGTTGATATTTTGGCAGTAGCCCCATGTGGATTTCTTGGAAGCGCTGCATGTCTTGTCGTAAAGAGGGGGAAACATCCAGCGTTAGAAAGGTATCCGTTTGGTTTTGAATCGTATGATGGTGGTTGTTAAAACGCTGCCAGTATTTTTCTCTGTCTGCTTTTTCATGACCCCGTAATAGTACATTCTTCCATTCTTGAACTTGTCGTTTAAAGTTCAAATTCATGTTATTTGCTATTCCTGCGGCATTAACTTCGTTGGACATGAGCGAGTTAAAATCGCCAATGTCATCAGATAAGACAATAAAGCTGTAGATCGCAATAAAGCCCACAGATAAAATACCGCCGCCGAGGAGACCTAAAACTTTGTAACGTAGTTTTCTGTAACGTGCTGGGATCATTTTTAAACCACAAATCGATTCCGCGGGTTACCGCATAATATAAAGGCGGCACTTTATCGGTCACAGATGACAATAGAATGACAAGGTGAATAGGTCTGGGAATGATATTAACTTTATGAAATGTAAAGAAAAAATGAACCCGAAAATCGGGTTCCTAAAGTAATTGGGAGAAAGACGGAAAAGAAATATTCCGTACCTCAGGACTATACAGAAGTGGCGCTAAAAGTGTCATGTTTTAGGTTATAAGCACATTCCTTAAGGTATCTATTGGTATACAAAAGTACGCGTTATGAGCTCAGTTATTGGGGCTTTAATGTTACTAAGGTAGTGAAAAATAAAAGGAATTTTACTTGGGTGCCGCAGAATATAAGCGTGACTTTGCACGACAAAGGTGTGCAGTGACGACAACAAAGTGAGATTTATGAAGTTATCTGATTTTAGCTATGAATTGCCTGAAGCGTTAATCGCGCGTTATCCAACTGAGCAGCGCACTGCCAGTCGTTTACTCTGTCTGGATGGAAACTCCGGTGCGCTAGAGCATAGACGCTTTACCGATGTTTATGACAAGCTGAATGCAGGTGATCTAATGGTGTTTAACAACACCAAAGTGATTCCGGCTAGAATGCTTGGCCAAAAGGAATCTGGCGGTAAGCTTGAAGTGTTGGTTGAACGAGTTTTGGATGAACATCGGGTTTTAGCTCATGTACGTTCCAGCAAATCGCCTAAACCGGGCAGTAAGCTTATTCTTGAAGGCGCGGTTCACGCAGAAATGGAAAGTCGTCAAGAGAGTTTGTTCGTACTTCGTTTTCTACATGATGAATCGGTGTTCACCTTGCTGGAGCAGTACGGTCATATGCCATTACCACCCTACATTGAACGAGAAGATGAGCTTAGTGACAAAGAGCGCTATCAAACGGTTTATGCTGAAAAGGCGGGTGCGGTAGCAGCCCCTACTGCGGGTTTGCATTTTGATGAATCAATTATTGACAAGTTAAAAGCCAAAGGCGTGAATGTAGCGTTTGTGACACTGCATGTTGGGGCTGGCACGTTTCAACCTGTGCGGGTTGAGAATATCACTGAACATCAAATGCATTCCGAATATGCAGAAGTGCCGCAGGATGTGGTCGAAGCGATCCTTGAGACTAAACGCAATGGTGGAAAAGTGGTGGCAGTTGGGACAACGTCTGTTCGCTCTTTAGAGTCGGCAGCACAACAGGCAAAACGCGAGGGGAAAGCGTTGGAGGCTTTTGCTAGCGACACCAGTATTTTTATTTATCCCGGCTATGAATTTCAGGTCGTCGATGCCATGGTAACTAACTTTCATTTACCAGAATCAACGTTGATAATGTTAATTAGTGCGTTTGCAGGAAAAGAAAATGTGATGCAAGCGTATAAAGTAGCGGTTGAAGAAAAGTATCGTTTCTTTAGTTATGGTGATGCTATGTTCATTAGCAAGCGAGATATATAGCTTTTTGTCATGCGCGAGAACGAAAAAAGCCTCTACATAGGTAGAGGCAAAACCTTGAGGAAGTTTTGGTAAAACTAGGCTGCGATAGGTCGCGTAAGAGGCGCTTTTCTATCTGGATTATTGGTGCCAGCAACAATCGGTTTTTGGGGTTCTTTAAATCGGACCGGTGCTAATTTGGCATCAATGCAGTTGCGAATATCTTGAGGCTTATAACCACCTTTTACTTTGATTCTTAGATGGGGGATACGAGCGGCGTCTAGTGCGCCAGCAACAAACCAATCTCTTTGTGTTTTATAGCCTTCGCCTCTGTTGTGTACTAAGTCAATTCCAACAATAGGGGTCATGTCGCTTTTTGAGCACAAAACAAAATCTAAGTTCCTGCCGCTTGCTCGTTGCATCGCTGTTCGAATGGTGCGTTTAGCGGTGTTCTTCCTGACGTCAATAATATCGGTGAGTTTAACTCGACAAATAATGCGATACTGATGACCCACAGCGGTTTCTAGTAGTTCCAGAAATTGTCTCTCCACTGGGGTAAACAAAGTGGTGCGCTTTCTGAATGGAAATGCTAGGCCACCGTCATTCAGCTTGATTGCAAAAATGGTGACGGCAATCAATAAAATGATAAGTACAATAACAAGTTCCATATTCACTCCGTCAAATAACTGAAATTAAAGTTGAGAGCGTTTGCTCTTTCCCAGACTAAAGCACGGAGTGTGCCAACTTATTTATTGATAACGAGCAAATCCACCTGAGTGCCTTGACCATCTTTCGATATGACGACTCTATGCTGGTTGTTCTCATCTTGAATAACAACCCGTCCTAACTGGCTTTGGGTAATTAAAAGCTGGCTTTTTGAAGCTGTGTAAAATGACTCAATTTGCTCTAGACTCAATCTCGTATGAAAGCTAATAGATGCCGGAAAACTGTCATCAAATTGATGGCAAGTGGTGGCATCGCTTGGTATAGGCAGAGAATAAAAGTGCGATGGGCAAGAGGTCGCGGCGAGACTTTGACTAATACCGATTAATGCTAATAACACCGTCGGTTTTATGGCGCTCAAGTATTTTTTCCAGTGTATTGACGCGGTTGAGGTCCAAGACAACATAATAAGACTCCCTATGTGATGGTATGCCTAACTATATGCAGTGTTTGTTGTGACGGCGAGAAAGAATAGGTATTGGGGATTTATCGCGGGTATGTTAAACACAAAAAGAAGGAGGCCAAGTGCCTCCTTCAATGAACTATGTTTCTCAAGGTTTAATGGCTATTCGCAACTTCAGGTAGTACCGTGCCCGTTGCTTTATCAGGGTAGCCCACTTTCATTACTGATGAGAGTGTTACAGCAATATCTTCGGGGGACGTTAATCGAGTAATACGTTGAGGTTTTAACTTCCAACCCGCAAAGTACATAGGTACATGTGTATCGTACTTATAAGGTGAGCCATGCGTTGCCGCAGAATAGCTCTTCATAATCGCTGATGGCGCTTGTACCAGTACAATGTCACCTGAACGTGTTGGAACAAAGTTGTTGTAAACGCGTTGGCTAACATCATCGCGGAAGCCTGGCTTTTTCAATACCTCTTTGGTGTAAGCTCTATCAACCGCAGGATCTTTGATAACTTCTTTAATGAAGTCTTCTGCGAAATCGTCTGCGTCGACATCTGCTTTCTCTAATGCAGCATGGTCAAAATAGATATTGGGTAGCTCGGCCGATTTAATAAAGGAGCTTTCTGAACCGTATTTTTGCATTAGCGCTTTATTGACGGTGTCTACTGCTTTATCAACTTCACCCCTTAGGCCACTAAAACCGCGTGCTTTTTTATATTCAGGAATGGCATCAACGCCGTGATCAGCCGCAATAACAAGCAAAACGTTATCTAAGCCAATTCGTTTATCTAAATAGTAGAAGAACTCCGCTAGTAAGCTATCTAGCTTAATGAGACCATCTTCTGCTTCGATGCTATTTGGACCATAAGTGTGTCCAATGTAATCATTCACTGAGAAACTCATAGACAAATAATCGGTAATATTGTCGTTACCCAGTTTCTCATTCTCGATGATGGACTTAGCAAAATTGATGGTCATTTCATCGCCAAACGGGGTGCTTGCGATCATTCTGTAGTAAAGATCATTGGTTAGTTTCGGCATATTATGCGGGAAACCACGATTAAATCCCTTAGGTGGAATTTGGAAAATGCGGTTTTGTGCATCGTTGTGGTAGTCATCTTCGTTAAGAGAAAGGCGCCACTGTTTTCCGATATAACTGTCTTTTAAACCTGATTCATTAAACTCCTGTGCCCACTCTGGTAATGCATCGTAGTAATAGTTGCTCGTGACAAAATTACCCGTTGATTTGTTGTACCAAAATGCTTTGCCGAAGTGCCCGCCAGTTAATACAGCTCCTCTGTCTTTGATCGACACGGCGTAGACTTTGGCTTTGCCATTGCTTCCCATATAAAGTTGATCGGAAAAGGTTGATGCATTGAGGTTGGCTGGAGAAGCACCTGAACCAGCATCACCTAACATTTTTGCTTTGTCGTCGGCAACACAGTACATGCCTTGTTCTGTGATAGGATCGTACCAATGATTTGCTACGATTCCGTGGTGAGCTGGGAGAGTGCCTGTCGCTAGTGTCGCATGCCCTACAGCCGTTAACGTTGCGGCATGACGATAATGGGTATTATCGTAGGTGATGCCTTGCTCTAAGAAACGATTAAAGCCTTTACGATTACGTTGATTGACAAAATGCTGTTTGTACCTATGTAGAAGATCACCACGAAGTTGGTCGATTGTGAGTTGTACGATCAGTTTAGGTTGCTCAGCAAGCGCCGCTTTGGAGAGCACACACAAGGAAAGAATTGCTAAAAATTTTTTCATGGTTAAACGGTTGATGCTTTAAAAGCTGATAAGGTTAGCGTAAAGATGAACAAAGAGTCACGCTTAAAGTGACAATTTTGATATGAAAAAGGGCCTAATGGCCCTTTTCTTAGATGAATGACGCTTAGAGTACGCCTAATTCTTTCAGACGCTCTTTCAGGTAGCTATCTGCGGTGTAACGTTCAGAAAGTTTAACTTCCGGTTTTGGGTGCAAGAATAACGGTAGCGAAATTCGTGATTTGGTTTGATCTTGCCCTTCTGGGTTAATAACTTGATGGGTCGTTGATGGGAAATAATGCCCTGATGCTTCCTGAAGCATGTCACCAATGTTGACAATCAAGTTGCCAAAATCACAAGGGACATCTAACCAATTTCCATCTTTACCTTTTACCTGTAAGCCCGGCTCGTTCGCGGCTGGCAAAATAGTTAATAAGTTGATGTCTTCATGGGCAGCAGCACGGATTGCGCCTGCTTCTTCGTCGCCTTGTAAAGGAGGGTAATGCAATACACGAAGTAAGGTTAAATCACTACCGTCAATCATGCTGGATAGGGATTGGCTGTAATGTTTAGAGATGTTTTCAGGGCTATACGATTCTACCCAACCTAACAATTCTGCTGCTAGGGACATTGCTTCATCGTAATAAGTTGAGATTTCCTGCTTAAGCTCAGCTGGACAACGGCCCCAAGGATAATAGTGGAAATACTCTTTTATATCCTTGATTTTAAAGCCTTTAGCGACTTCTGATATATCAGGCGGGAAATAACCATCTTGCTTATCTTTGTCAAAAAGAAAGTCGTGTTTTGCCTCTGAGTCGAAGAACTTTTGCCAATTTGAGTAAATGCTGGAAACTAATGCTTGCTTGATGGGATGGTTTTTTAATACACCAAATCCCGTTTCTCTTAGCGATTCAACAAACTGTTGAGCAGCGTTTTCTGCTTGATAGTCTACGGCAACAAGTTTCATTTTCTACCTCTGATAAAATAACAGTGCGGCGATGTTAGCAGGAGTTCGCATCGCCGATTTGATCTTAATCATAATTTAGTAAAACGCTCAGCATCAGGAGCGTAAATTATGAGTGAGTTTACAGGCTTAGGAAAAAGCCAGCCATAGCCGCGCTCATTAGATTAGCAAAACTAGCAGTTATAACGGCTCTTAAGCCTAATTTAGCGATGTCACTGCGGCGGCTGGGGGCCATTGCACCAATTCCACCCATCAAAATGGCGATAGAAGAAAAGTTGGCAAAACCGCATAAGGCAAATGTGATGACAGCTTGGCTGATGTCACTTAATTGCTCTTTGTGGCTGACAAAATCGAGATAGGCGACAAATTCATTTACGACGAGTTTTTGCCCGATGAAACTACCAGCTAAATTCGCTTCATTCCATGGAACACCCAGCAACCAAGCTAAAGGCTGAAAAACAAAACCTAAAATAACTTGGAAAGTGAGATCGGGTGAACCGAATAATCCACCAACGTAACCAATTAAACCGTTAAGCATGGCAATCAACGCGATAAAAGCCATAAGCATTGCACCGACATTCGCGGCAATTTTTAGTCCACCGGCTGCCCCTTCTGCTGCTGCTTCAAAGACGTTGGCACTGGCTTCGATTTCTTCATCCAGCTCATTGACATCATTCTTCGCCGTTTCGGTTTCGGGCATTACGATCTTAGCCATTAATAACCCACCGGGAGCAGCCATGAAAGAGGCTGCAACAAGGTATTTGATTTCGACCCCAAGACCGGCATATCCCGCCATAACGGAACCTGCAATAGAAGCCATACCGCCAACCATCAAGGCAAATAGTTCAGAGCGTGTCATAGAAGAAATAAACGGTTTTACGACTAACGGGGCTTCCGTTTGACCAACAAAAATATTGGCGGCTGCATTCATCGATTCGGGACGACTCGTTTGCAAAATGCGTTGCAAGAAACCGCCAATTGCTCTGATCACCCATGACATAATGCCGATGTGATAAAGCACACTGATTAATGCAGAGAAAAAGATGATCACCGGGAGCACTTTAAAGGCAAAAATGAAGCCAAGAGAATCCCCGCCTAACTTGCCAAACATAAAGTCGATACCGGTTTGACTGTATTCAATAACGTTTCTTACGCCGCCTGCAACGACCAGCAAAAACTGTTTTCCAGGGGGGAAATACAACACCAATAGCCCAACGGCAGCTTGAATGGCAAATGCGCCCGAGACCGTTCTCCAATTTATTGCTTTCCTGTTGTAAGACAGACCATAAGCAATAGCCAGCAAAGCTATGATTCCCAGCAAGCTAATCATACTGAATCCTATTTATTATTTTAGTATTTGTTTGATATGGGACTTTATAACGTCCAAAGCGATGCGGTTTTTCCCTCCTTGGGTCACCACTACATCCGCAATAAAGCGGCTTGGTTCAATAAATTTATGATACATAGGTTTGACGGTTTCTTGGTACTGCGAGATAACGGAATCTAAATCACGATTACGTTCTTGAATGTCGCGTTTAATACGGCGTAACAAGCAAATATCAAGCGGTGTATCAATAAATACTTTCACATCAAACAAAGGGAGTAACTCTGGGCTTGCCAGCAATAATATGCCTTCAACAATAATAACTGGCGCTGGTTGAATGAGTAATTTTTCTTCCAGACGAGTATGTTGTTCGTGTGAATACAGTGGGCATTCTATTGCCTCACCAGATTTCAATTTTTGCAAATGGTCAGAAAGTAGAGAATGCTCGAACGCTTGAGGATGGTCGTAATTGGTTTTTAAACGTTCTTCCATTGATAGATGCGATTGATCACGGTAATAGTGATCTTCACATATAACAATAATATCTGCCCCTGATTGCGCAATTTCTTCTTTAATCGTTTTCGTAAATAAGGATTTGCCGGAGCCGGAGCCACCCGCGATGGCGATAATGCGCGATTCATTCATTTGGTAAAAAGTAGTCAATTTGCAAATGCGACAAGACTACCAGCGAATTTGAAAAATGCTAGCGGCACGATGCATAGTTTCAAATAAAAAGTCATTTTTATTACAGAAAATCGTGTTTTTTATTTGCCAATCAATTCGTAGTCATTCGCTGATAACCCCGAGAGTGAAAAATTATTCAACTTTGAGCGAGAACCTTCACCTTGAGCCTTTTTAGGATAGAACTTCAATTTAGCTTCAGATTCTGTTTGGAAGACTTCATCAAGTGCATTACGAATTTCACTCAACATTTTATCGATGTTTGCATTGAAATCGGGGCGCTTTCTTTTGGTGTGTCCTAAATCCATCAAACGAGAAAAATATTTGCTGGTGAGTGCTAAAAACTCTTCAGGCAGAGCTTTGTTGTGATACAGCGATGCTTCTTGCTCATCGGCACAGAAATCCAACATAGCAAGATAGAAGCAAAAGGGTTTGTTGGCTAACGGAACGGCTACGTCTCTTTCCCGATTGATATAAAGGGTTCGTGTGGTTAGGTCGAGTATTAACTTACAAGGCTCTTCAACAAGATCCCCGGATTTGGCATTGAGTCGTGCTTTGTCGCCTATAAGAAAGGGAATCGCTAAGTAGGTTAGCAAGCAAGCAAGTGTAATGGGCACAAGATAAATAATAAGGTTAGTTTGAGAAGGTAGCAGGGCAAACTGCACAATAATGGTTTGGCGAGGGAAGAGTAAACTTCTAGCAAAACGATGCTGTATCGCTTCATCTATCTTAATTTCGGTATTTTGAATGGCCAATGTTCGTATTGGGTGGCCTTGAAGCGCGAGATATTGGTTCAGTTGGTTAATGTAATTAATCACTTTCGATGTATTAACCGCCTGATTAAATCGATTATCGGCTAGCTTTAATTCGGGAATATCAAGTGCAATGCGGTTTAATGTAGCATCTGTAAGCCTCCCCGTAGCGTAATTTTTGAAGGTCATGGAGGTGTAATAGTGCAGAAATATAAATAAGCAAAGAAGTACAACAAACGCACTAGCAATTCTTCCCCAATGTTGTTTTAGCGGCTCAATATTCACGTTATTCAGCCTCACAAGGTTTGATAATGCTTATATTTTTATAATATTTCGAGAATTGCTCATTTTCTGCTTGTTGCGTCAGGATTTTTTGAACTTCACACTTTAAATTTGTATTGCGCTCAAGCATTTTTAAATACCATTTACTGCCACTAATTTGCTCTTCTAATGGGGTGATGTAGTTTCTAGAAAAGTGTTTCTCATCCTCTTCTTGCCAGTAAGTTGAAATGATGTCGACATGACCGGATTGCAGGAGTTGGCGAAGTTCGGAGTGGGATTTGGCATAAACTAATTTCACTTGTTGTGTGGACAGGTCCAGATCTTTTAACAAGCGTATAGGGGCAATATAGCCTGAACGGCTGGTTGGGTAGTCTAAAATACCGATACGTTTTCCTAACAAGTATTCTTTCGTCAGAATAGGTTTTTCACGTGCAGACATTAAGAATGCTTGGTAATCAGCATAAGAAGCAATCATCTCGTAGCCGTAGGTTGTGTCGGAACCAAATGCATTAATAAAGTTTTCTTTTATTAAAATCAGATCAACAACACCTTTACCAATTAATTGTAAAATATCGCGTTCTTCTGTTTGCCAATATGCCGTGACTTTTCCAAATTGTTTCCCAACTATGGCACTATCGCATAATTGTTGTAAAATTCTTTTGGCCATAAAAGAATTTGGTGCAAGTAAAATCAAAGAATGCGGATTTGATTGATTTTTGGTTTGACAAACATCTTCGAACTCAAGAATTCGAGGCAAGGGTTTATCTACCACGCTAATTTGGCTTTTAGCTGCATACCAAATTAAGATAACAGCGAGTAAAAAACAGAGGTACCAGTATGCCTTTGACATTCGAATTAATAACACGGTTTAGGTGGAAGTTTGCTTTCAATTAGTCCAATTTCACCAATTAACCTTACTTATTGCAATAAGTAAAATTACTAGAATGTGCTAACATACTGAAAAATAAATAATATTGATAAAATATTATGAATATTGTTAAGTGCTAGCAATTTTTTTTCTATCAACGAGAATGCGCACATTAACTTCATAAATTGACTGATTTATAATCAGGGGAATATTTGTAAAAAAGCGGATAATTAAATTGCCCGTATATTTCCCCGGAAGTGAAAAGAATTTCATCTTGGTGGTTTTTTTATAAGTTTTAAAATTAGAATTATTTGCAAAAAGTAATTTCTATAACGGCACAAGTTTATACGAAATAAACGCGTTAATAGGAATGCAATATAATGTTTTTAAAATCGCCAAAGATATAGCGGAAAAAATTCGTTTTACACTCAATAACACTTAGGAAAACACAATGAAACACTCCAATCTCAACCGCATCGCTCTAGCAGTTGCGTTGTCTGTTGGCATGGGTTCTACCGCAATTGCGCAGGAAACTGCATCAAGCATTCGTGGTACGGTTATGACTGATAGCGGTCAGTTAGTATCAGGTGCAACTGTTACTATCACGGACAACCGTACTGGTGCTGTAAAGGTTGTTGAATCTAACCAGACTGGTTCCTACTCTGTACGTGGTATGCGTGTTGGTGGCCCATATACCATCGAAGTTAATGATGCCTCCGGTTCTAAGAAAATCGAAAATGTTTTCTTGAACTTAGGTGAAACCAAGAGTGTAAACCTTGGTCTAGAATCGCAAGAACAACTAGAAAGCATCGTGGTAACAGGCTCTGTTGTTAACTCAACCTTCGGTGCTTCTGGCCCAGTTGCTAACTTCGGTTTGGAAGATTTGGAAAATGCGCCGTCAATTAACCGTGATATTAAAGACTTGGTTAAAATTGACCCTCGTATTTATGTTGACGAGGCTTTTGGTGACTCAATCCAATGTGCGGGTGCAAACTCGCGTTTCAACAGCTTAACGGTTGACGGTATTCGTACTAACGATAACTTTGGTTTAGGTAGCAGTGGTTATCCAACAATCCGTATTCCTTTCTCATACGATTCAATCGATCAGGTTGCTGTTGAACTAGCACCTTTCGATGTTCAGTATGGTGGTTTCACAGCGTGTAACATCAACGCCGTTACTAAATCTGGTGGAAATGAATTACACGGTGGTGTGTTCTTCGATTACACAAACGATGATTTACGTGGTGATAAGTTAGAAGATGACGACATCGCAACAGGCGCATTCAATGAGCGTCGTTTCGGGTTCAACGTTGGTGGTGCACTAATTGAAGATAAATTATTCTTCTTTACTTCTTACGAGAAATTAGAAGGTGCAACATTGTTTGACCGTGGCGCTGGCGACTCAAACGCAGCGGTTCGTGTTCAAGGTGTTTCTCAAGCACAACTCGATCGCATCGAGCAAATCGCTCGTGACCTTTACGATTATGACCCAGGTGCTTTCGCTACTTCTATTCCGGTAGAAGACGAAAAAATCATGGCGAAGTTGGATTGGCAAATTACTGATGCACACCGTGCTTCATTAGTTTACAACTACAACGATGGCGACATCATCCGTGAATCAGACGGTGATTCCAACGAATTCGAATTCTCTAATCACTACTACGCACAACGTGGTGAGTTTGAGTCTTATGTTGCGTCTTTGTATTCAGACTGGACAGACAACTTCTCAACTGAATTCCGCATCGGTACATCAGACTTCGAACAGTTTGTAACGCCGTTAGGTGGCACAGACTTCGGTGAAGTTCAAATCACAACTAACTACGATCACGATGGTGACGGTAACGCATCTCGTGCAACAGTTTACTTAGGTGCGGATGATTCTCGTCACGCTAACAAACTTAAGTATTCAAACGATACCATCAAAATTGCTGGTACTTATATCACTGGTGATCACATCATCACAGGTGGTTATGAATACGAAAGTCTAGATGTATTCAACCTATTCGTTCAAGAAGCAGAAGGTGAGTATCGTTTCAGCTCTATTGATGATTTCGAAGCGGGTCGTCCAAATCGTATTACATACGAAAATGCTGCATTCACTAACGATCCTAACGATGCCGCTGCATCATTCGAGTATGAAATTCATACAGCTTATATTCAAGACGAGTATTTCTGGCTAGACCAAGACATGACTATCACTTTTGGTCTACGTTATGACTGGTACACAAGTGATGATCTTCCTCCTTTAAACGAGCAAGTCGAAGAGTTGTATGGTTTCTCAAACCAGCAAAATTTAGATGGTCTTGATTTATTGCAACCGCGTTTAGGTGTTAACTGGTTAATTAACGATAACCTAGAGCTTCGTGGTGGTATTGGCTTGTACTCTGGTGGTAACCCGAACGTTTGGATTTCTAACAACTACTCAAACAATGGTGTTATTCAGTTAGAAGTTCAAGACCGTACCTTAGATGATGACGGCGTAACTGATACTCTATTTACACTTCCTCACGCTGGTGGTGGCCGCCCAATTTATGATATTCCACAGCACCTTTATGATTCAGTAGCGAATGGTCAAGGTGGTAATGGTGGTATCAACTTGCAAGACCCTGACTTTGATATTCCATCAGAGTGGAAGTACGCCATTGGTGCCACTTACACCTTTGACAATGAATATGTGTTAATGGCTGATGTGTTGTACAGCGATAAGCGAGATGCAGCAATTATCCGCGATCTTTCTCGTGTTCAAGTAGGTACAGCCCCTGATGGACGTCCAATTTACGATTCTGTAAATGGTCGTGGAGAAGACTTCTTTTTAACCAATGTTCGTGGTGATTCTGGCGATAGCCTAAGTGCTTCATTAGCGCTAACTAAATCTCATGACTTTGGCTTAGATTGGTCAATCGCGTACGCCTACACTAAAGCTGAAGATGTCAGCCCGATGACGAGCTCGGTTGCTTTCTCTAACTACATCAGCCCAGCAGTATCTGATCCAGAAAATCCAGGTACAGCGACGTCCAACTTTGAGATCCCTCATCGTTTCACACTTCGTTTGAGCTATGCACATGAGTTCTTCGATGGCTATGAAACGAAGTTCTCTGTGTTTGGCACAATCAACGAAGGTCGCCCATACAGCTATGTATTTGATGGAGACTTAAGCGGTGGATTCGGTAGCTCTGTAGGCTTTATCGACCACAACTTGTTGTACATCCCAACCGTTGACGACCCGAACGTAGTTTATGCTGAAGGCTTCGACCTAGATTCATTCAATGCCTTTATCGAATCTGAAGGTTTGGCTCGCGGTGAAATCATGGAGCGTAACAGCATTAACAGTTCTTGGTTCCACAAGTTCGACGTTAAGATTGAGCAAGAATTCCCTGGCTTCTACAAAGGTCATAAGGGTAGTGCATTCTTAATTATCGAAAAC
Source organism: Alteromonas sp. a30 (assembly GCF_026788005.1). GTDB lineage: Bacteria > Pseudomonadota > Gammaproteobacteria > Enterobacterales > Alteromonadaceae > Paraneptunicella. Next base: position 275,183 of record NZ_JABEPE010000002.1, on the reverse strand, counting down.
TTCGGTAACTTGTTGAATGACGATTGGGGCGTATTGTATGAAGCAAGCTTCCCTCGTGCTCAAGAAGTTGTATCGGGTAGCATCAACGAGCAAAACCAGTTTGTTTATGAAGAGTTCATTGAACCTGCGGGCCAAACTCGCGTAGCAGACGCTTCATTGTGGGAAATCCGCATGGGTGTTAAATACAAGTTCTAATCACTGAATTTATGAATCAGAAGCCGGCTTTCATCGCCGGCTTTTTTATGTGTGATATAGTGTGTTTTACCTGCTGTATGAGGTTGATATTTTTTAATGAAGTTGCTTATTCGCTTTTTATTATTGTTAGGAGTTTGTTTTTCCTTGAATGCAAAAACAATCAAAGTCGCTACATTTAATGCCAGCATGGATGGAAGTAATTACGTCGCAAAAGGTGAAAAACCTAAAGGAAATGAGTTAGTAAGTCGTTTAGCGACTGGGCATGAGCAGCAAATTAAAAATATTGCTGAAATTATTCAACGTGTGCGCCCAGATATTCTTTTAATGAATGAATTTGACTACATTGCTGATTCTCAAGTTGGTGTAGAAGCTTTTTTGAAAAATTACCTAAAGAAAACCCAGTCAGGACAGTCCCCTATTGATTATCATCACTATTTTGTTGCTCCGGTGAATACTGGTGTTCCTATGAAGCTAGATGCTAATGGTGATGGGAATTCCAATGATGTTTTTGGATTCGGACATTATCCCGGGCAATACGGAATGTTGCTATTAAGCCGATACCCTATTGATACCAAAAATGTGCGGACGTTCCAGCGTTTTTTGTGGAAAGATATGCCTGATAATTTGCTTGTAGAGATTAAGGATGAAAATGGCGTCCCTTGGTATCGCCCCCAAGGAACCGAGATAATGAGGCTATCTTCAAAATCACACTGGGATATTCCCGTGAACGTAGACGGTGAGGTTATTCATGTGTTGGCAAGTCATCCTACACCTCCCGTATTTGACGGGCCAGAAAATAGGAATGGTAAGCGGAACCACGATGAAGTTCGCTTTTGGGTGGACTATCTAAACAAAGATGCCTATTTTTATGATGACCAAGGAAAACGCGGTGGGTTCACAGGTCGGCGTTTTGTTATTGTAGGTGACTTAAACTCGTCAATGGTTGAAGGTGATTCCTACGGCGATGCTATTAAAAAGCTGTTGATGCATCCACTTGTCAATCAGAGTATTACGCCAACCAGTGCGGGTGGTAAAAAGACGAGAAAAGATAACCCATATAGTGAAAGCCATACGGCAGCGTGGGGAATGCGAGCGGATTACGTATTACCTTCCGTTGATGGTTTTAATATCGAGGGTGGGGCCGTTTATTGGCCGGAAAAAGAAAGCGCTGAATTTCGTTTAGTTGCGGATAGATCAGCATCATCGGATCATCGATTAGTGTGGCTTAAGCTATCGCTTAGGCAATAAGTAGGGAGATTGCCTTCTTGGGTTGGATTGATAAAGCTAAAGGGCTGTTTGTTGTTGTCGTTGTTGCAATCACTTTATATCTCTTTTTTGCTTCGGATAAATCCGTTAAGCCTGAGTCTTCAGTGTTAAGTGAGCAAACCGAGGTATTTCAACTCGCTTTCTTTCCAGAGCCTGAGCCAGATCAGGCTGCATCAACAGCCCAAAAAGATGCGCCTAATACCACTGAGAATAATAATCAATGTGAAACGTTAATTAATAAGCGTGTGCTTACACCTGATTGGGCAAAATCAAAAGTGTTGGCGTTGAGGCACTTATTAGTTGATGAAAATACATTGTTACCTTCTTACGACTTTGCGTTTAGCACATTAGGCTTAAGTGTCGTTAAAGCACGAGAGTTATCATTAGATTCAACTACCCTAAAATCTAAACCGCGTTACCAAAATACGGTGTTACCAGAAGCAACTCACAGCCAATTAAGGCTTATTACCAATTTGATTCGCTATGGTGAGCTGCTGCCTATTAAAAAAGCCCTTGTTAATGGAGAGTTTCCATTTAATGTCGCTATCCGAAAAGGTCGCGGCGTAACGACTTTACTTGAGCATATTATATTGGACTCAGATAACCCCGAGCCATTCATTCAACAGATGATGGAACTTGGGGTTTTGCCAACCTATACCGATTTGGCGGCAGCAACTATGTTCAGCGTTGATACGGAAACGGTTATGGACATGTACTATGCCAGTGGCTTAACTGCAAATAAGGTTTTGCGCCTTGGGGGGCGCTATCAATCGTTACTTACCCATGCTGTTGAAGTGAAAAACCCAGAGCTTATCGCTTTTTGGTTAGAGCAAGGGAGTCAAGTGAACCCCGACCCTTATTCGCCAAATGCCTTGGATATGTTGCAAGAGGCTGAGACACAAATCGGCACAGAAAAAATTCATGAACTGATCATCGCGATGCTGCATGTTGGCGCATCGCCAAATACCTCAATGGGAGCTGATTGGGTAAAACAGCACCTTTCAGACTCTGAGCGACAACAATTTGCTAGCTTACTTAAGCCATCAACGCCCTCTTTGTTAAGTTCCGAGGAACTTATGTCGGCACAATTATTAGTGGAAAAGGTGCGTCAGCTTATTTTACCTTCGGTCGTAGATTTCGATATCAGTGCTGAGCCAGCACATCCCTGCTTAGCTGAGAGTTCTCGCTATGTCATGCATTACCTTGAAAATAATGCAATGCAGCAACGAGGAAATAGTGTCGTTAAACAAAAACAGGAAAGAAAGACATTGCTCTCGAAGTTTGAGGAGGCTGAGTCGTTATATATTCAACAAGAAGACATTGAAGCGCATTTAGCTTCCGATAACAGCATAGAAAGTAAGGAGTTAGTGGAAGCTTACAGACGGGAAGTGTTGGATCGCGAAGTAAAGGAAAGACGCCAAGAAGCCAGACAAAGTAATCGCGATATTGACACCTTGAATCAAGAAGCCAAATCTTTATTTCAGAGTGTGCTTGAGTTGGTTAAATCCCGCCGTTGGCAAGAGGCCATTGACCATGTTCGAGCTGAGGGTGGGCCGGAAGCATTGAGCTTCTTGGTCAATCTTTTGATTCTTTATAATGCACCCAATGAATATGTATTTAGCTTGTTAGATGATGGTGTTGAGCTATCTTCGACAATCATGTACCAATTGTTGAGGCAAGATGATGTCAATCTGGCAAAAGCGCTTATCCCATATGGGCTCGATTTGAACTTTAAAAACCCGTTGGGTGAGAGTGGGATAAAATTGAGTGTTAATTTTCGAGCTGAGAATATGTTCCACTTTTTGCTGTCTCAGGGCGTGAATTTATACAGTGAGCGGCATACATTCGATGCTTTAGATTCCGCATTGCAACATATTGATATACAGCATGGCAAAGATGTCTTTGTGAAAGGATTAATTGAAGCTGGGGCACCGATTAGGCTCAGTCACAGGCAATGGGTAGAACGGAAAAAAGTCACCTCACCGCAAACCTATGAATACCTTGTTGAGCAATATCCTCAGTTAAAAATGCCCTGAATGTGAGTGGATAGAACGGCTGCAAATAGCCGTCCAATCCATGCATAGTCGTGGTTAAACTGCTTCAAACATGCGCTCGACTTGTTGTCGCATTTGTTCAATTTCGTCAATGTTCGCAGGAGCGATGAAAATAGTATCGTCTCCAGCGATTGTGCCTAATACGCCCTCTGAGCGACCTAATGAGTCCAGCAATCGAGCAATGAGCTGTGCTGCTCCGGGTGTGGTACGAATAACGATCATAACGTTATTGTGTGTGACGTCTAATACCAGTTGCTTCAATGAACTTTTAGCCGTTGGCATCCCTAATTCGGGGGGTAAGCAATACACCATGTCACCCTTGGCATTGCGAGCCCTAACTGCGCCGAATTTGCTCAGCATTCGTGACACTTTAGATTGGCTGATGTGAGAGAAGCCCATATCCTTTAGCGCTTCTACGATTTCTCCTTGAGACCCGTAACTTTCGTTATTTAATATTTCTCGGAAAGCTTTAATTTCGTCTTCTTGCTTCGATGCCACTTTGTGTCCTCATTACATTACGTTTTGATATTTTCCATATCACTATTAAAAATGCAATCTAATCTCTCTAGACGCCCTCAGCACTTGTATGAAGGGCTAAAGAGAAGTATCTTTACGGCCTCATATTATTACGCTTGCGTAAAGCACTCATAGGAGAATGAAATGAAAGTAGCAGTCTTAGGCGCTGCCGGTGGTATTGGTCAGGCTTTATCTTTATTGTTAAAAACCAATTTACCAGCGGGTTCTGAGTTGTCCTTATATGATGTTGCTCCAGTCGTACCTGGTGTAGCTGTAGATTTAAGTCACATCCCTACCGATGTGAAAGTAAAAGGTTTCGGAAAAGACGATTTAGCAGCAGCATTAACAGGCTGTGACATCGTACTTATCCCAGCGGGTGTACCGCGCAAGCCGGGTATGGACCGTTCTGACTTATTCAATATCAATGCAGGTATCGTAAAGAACTTGGTTGAAGGCATTGCAGAAAACTGCCCTAACGCATGTACTTGTATCATCACAAACCCTGTGAATACAACCGTGGCGATTGCTGCTGAAACGCTAAAAGCAAAAGGCGTTTACGACAAGAACAAATTGTTTGGTGTGACGACACTCGACGTTATCCGTGCAGAAACATTCGTTGCTGAGTTGAAAGATAAAGACCCTGCGAACATTCACGTTCCTGTTATCGGTGGTCACTCAGGCACAACGATTCTACCATTGCTTTCTCAAGTTGAGGGTGTTGAATTCTCAGACGAAGAAATTTCAAGCTTAACTCACCGCATTCAAAACGCGGGTACAGAAGTGGTTGAAGCGAAAGCTGGCGGTGGTTCAGCAACGCTTTCAATGGGCCAAGCGGCTGCACGTTTCTGCTTGTCTCTTGCTAAAGCAATGCAAGGTGAAGACGTTATCGAATACACATACGTTCAAACGGATGACAGTGAAGATGCAGCATTCTTCTCTCATCCAGTACGTTTGGGCAAAAACGGTGTTGAAGAGATCTTACCTTACGGCGAGCTAAGCGCATTCGAACAAAAAGCAAAAGAAGACATGCTTGAAGGTTTGCGTGGCGACATCAAGTTAGGCGTTGACTTCGTAAACGGCTAATTATTTGTCAATACATTTCAAGTAAGAATGATAAAACCGGTACTAATGTGCCGGTTTTATTATGTGTGTTATTTTTCGTCCGATAAAATGCTAATTTGCCCCGCACTCTTGTTAATTAATGCTTCTTTGAGGTCTGCTGTTTGCCTCGCATCTAACGATAACGTCATGCTCAGCGAGTCGGAATAATCTCTCGATAAAATGTCGGCGCTAAACTCTTGGCAAAGGTGCTCTACTAAGCTGATTTGTTCATAACCACACTGTAAGGTTATGTTGTCTTGAGCAATTTTCTCAATGGTTGGTAGCGTGGCAAGGGCTTGCTTTACCCCGCCGCCATAGGCTTTTACTAAACCGCCTGTCCCGAGCTTTACGCCGCCAAAATAGCGTGTAACCACTGCGGTAATTTCACCTACGCCACTCCCTGAAAGTTGCGCTAACATTGGGCGACCAGCAGTACCGGAAGGTTCGCCGTCGTCGCTGCATCCCCAAAAGGTTGAGTCTTCTGGCCTCGAAGCTACAAATGCCCAGCAGTTATGTCGTGCGTCTTTGTGTTTTTCTTTAATGCTTTCAACAAAGGCTTTGGCAGCCTCTACACTGGGTGTATGTGCAATATATGTGATAAACCGGCTTTTTTTGATTTCTTCTTCAAAAATATGCGAAGAAGCGGGGATAAGGTAGGGTGTATTTGGCATCAGAGGGCATGAATTGTTTTAAAGACCTCTGTATTGTCTTATTTATCGCGGTTGCTGCGCAAATAAAAATTAGAATTGGCTGATGCTAGTGGAAATCCTCTTTCAAACACAAGTTATCTGAAAGAGGATTCTGGTTTTGAAAGTTAGTTCTTCGGATTGGTTAATGATCTGTACAGTAACGGAATATAGTTCTTGACTAAAACATCTTGATTATCAATTACACCATCTCTGTTGGCGTCTGCCGCTAACAAGAGGATTTGCATTAATTCTCTATCGTATGAGCCGTAGTTGACGAAGCCAAAGAGTTCTCGGTGCGAGTTATTACGCTTTTCTTCTGTATACCAAAACACATAACAATAATCCTTGAGTCTGCTTTCAGGATTATTGAAGTTTTCTTGGCAATAACCATTAATGAATGCATCAAATTTTGGAAACTTAAACCCTTCAGTGCCTTCAATGTTTGTTACCCAAGCTTTTTCTTTTAGGGTCTTGATTATGGCTGTTCTCGATAAGCACGATGAGCCGTCTGTTTTACAGATTTGTTCTAAGCCGGTTTTTTCAAAAGCGTGCATTGGAATGGCTAAGTGACTTAAATCGTTAGAGGCGGTTAATCCGAGCTCATATTCTCTCCATCCACATGCTTGGGAGCCTGATGGGTGTCTGCATGTGAAATTCACATACTCTCCGTTAGGAATGGCATATTCGAGTAATTTGTCCATTTGAGAAGATATTGCAGGGATAGTTTTTAAGCAATTCTCTTCACATGAATAGTTGTGCTCAATGTCTTTTGTTGCTTCAAATAAATCAACAATTAGTTCTACCCAAGCGATGTAATGCATAACGCTGAGTTCTTCGATAGGCGTTTGAAGCTTTAACCAAACTTGTTCATAAATCATGCGCCTAATGTTTTTGGCTCGGCATGAAATGCTTTGATCTCGTACTTGGCTCGGTAGGTCACTTACCAAACATACTTCGCTGTTGTTTGGGTGCTTAAGAAGTATGTGCTTCAACGCTTGAGATATACCTGCTGCTGAGCGCAATTCTACCTTTGCATGGTTTTTTCTATATAACTCGGAGTTGTTTTGTGGACTTCTCCATAGGTAGTAACCATCTACTTTTTCTTCGGAGCGGCAGGAGGCTGGAGCGCCATTTTCAAAGTCGTAATTGAAGCAAGGTTGGAAATACCATTCTGCTGTATTAATTAAATAGTTTTCTACGCGTTCTAGAACGGGGTCATCTTCTTCTAGATTAAATAAATGTGGCTCGCTATAAATACTTGTATTTGATATTAAATTATTAATTTCGTAATAATAATTTGGCTGAACTCTATCTATTTCATCTGCATTAACATTGTTAAGCGGATAATCTGGAATGAATTGTAAATATGACGCAAAGAAATCTTCAACATCGGCTCTTGTCGACTTAATATTTAACTGAACAGTGTTAACTTCATCATCTATTTTACATTCCAAAGTAGCTATATCGTTTAGATAAGATGGGATGAATGCACCAGTCATGCGATTTTCATCAAGCGTCATTTCGCTATCGTTTAATGTACAACGGGTGTTTTCGTTTTCGGAGTTAAGGGTGAGAGTGATATTTAACGCAGTGCCGTCAATTTCGCCGTTAACATACCTAATAACACTTTCTGCTTCGGATAAAGGTGTTGGTTCCGATTCACCAATAATCACATTAGAAATAACCGATGGAGATGATTCTACTGGAACTGGGGGAGGGGTGTTAGGTGTTTCAGAAGTGCTAGAGCCGCTTCCACCGCATCCACTTATCAATAAACTAATTAGGACCGATAATTTAAAAAAATGCTTATTCATTGTATTTTCCGTTTTTTACTTTAATTCCTGCGTACTGCATGCCTTCTAAGCGCTGTGATGATAACAGAATAAAGCGCTTTGATGATCTGGTTTTCCCTAAATTTCCTCTTAATTTTATAGTTAGTGTGTTCTAATTTAGGTTCAACATTTCTTCCGGCGAGACGATATAAGTTTAAGCCCTAGTAACTTTTTCCTAATGAAGAATCATCAATCATGACAGCAAAAAAACAAGCGAAAGAGCAGCAGTACAGCGGGAACTTTGATTTTGATAAAACCGAGCTGGGTTGGATGACTAATCAGGTCTGGCATGAAGACCCAAAGCGTGTGGTGTTTGTGTTATCCCGATACAAATTTGTTGCCAAAATGCTGGCTGGAAAAGCGCGTGTTGCTGAAGTGGGATGCGGTGATGCCTTTGGTTCTCGTGTGGTGGCAAGTGAAGTCGGTGCGCTTACTGTTACCGATTTTGATCCGCTTTTCATTGAATCTATCGAAAACTCCCCTAACAAACGCTGGCATGAACAAGCGTTGGTTCACGACATTACCCGTGGTCCATTAGCGGTAGAGCAAGGTCCGTTTGATGCCCTGTATTGCCTTGATGTATTTGAACATATTGAGCCTGAGAAAGAGCATCGGATTGTTGAAAACCTAAAACAGTCAACTCATGATGATGGCGTAGTGATTATTGGCATTCCTTCTTTAGAAAGTCAGCAGTATGCTTCTGAGCAAAGTAAGATAGGCCATATTAATTGCAAATCGGGTAACGATTTTAAAGCGCTCTTACAGCAACATTTTCGTCATGTTTTCCTATTTTCAATGAATGATGAAGTGGTGCACACAGGCTTTTATCCGATGGCGCATTACTTGTTTGCAGTTTGTGCTAAATAAGGATTAAGGAGCAAGAATGAGCAGTATCAAACAAGACGCATTGGTGTTTGGTGCGGGTGTCGTCTTCGAGAAATTTGTGCAGTCGGGCGACCTTAAACCTTACGAAATTTGTGCGCTGTTGGATAACCACAAAACAGGTGACTTCCTCGGTTATCAAGTTGAAAAGCCAAGCAAGGCGCTTATCCAAGCACAGGAATATGACCTAATCATTCTGACACTATGGGATAAACCGGAGGTCATTGAGGCGGTGTCTGAGCAACTTATCGCCCTTGGCGCTTCAGCCGATAAAATTAAAGTATATAGCTATGATCGCCATACTTTATGTGATTTGTCTGAACATAAAGCCATGTTGCAAGCTATTCAGGATGACGACATTCTTTACGCTTATTACGATTTAAACCGAAGCTCTGAAACTTATGATGTGACCTCCTTTTTAGCTATTGCCGATTGTTATCGGGAGCAGCAAGGTTTAACGCATTTGCATATGGTGATTGTTGCCCGCGATACTCAATGGCAGGCTCAAGCCTATTGTTTGGAGGAATCTGAGCGCCTATGGCGAGCCGAAAACATTGTTAAGCAAGCATGTGCGCTAATTCCTGCGTGTAAAGGCATGACTTATTGCACGTCGCGCACCCAAGCACAAATGTATTTAGACAACCAAGTTCATCATTTCCCAGCGGATTACCGATTAGACAACCCGCCGCCGATTTCCGTCCACAAAGACTTTTACTTTTGGTTGGACCAAGGCATCGACCCAAGGCGTTTTCATTCTACGCCTAAAGCCTCGCATTATGTTCAACAGTGGGTTGAAAATCAGTTGCCGCAAGGACAACCGCGATTTATTTCCGTGACGTTGCGCGAAAGTACACTTCAGCCTAAACGTAACAGCGACATTGAAGAATGGAACCAGTTCTTTGTGTGGTTAAGTGAGCAGCATCCAGAATTGTCGGTAGTGGTCATTCGAGACACTGAAAATGCGTTTTTATCCGAGCCATTTACCGCGCCAAACGTGTTCTATTTTCCTGTGGCCTCGTTTCATATGGACTTACGCATGGCACTGTATGAAGCAGCGTATGTTAATACTGGTTGCTCCAATGGACCAAAGCAGTTATGTCATTTGAGTAAAACCGCATCTTACATTACCACCAAAATGATAGTGGAAGATTACCAAGGCTCCAGTAGTGAGCGCTTTATTGAACGTAATATTGAAATAGGCAAAGACTTCCGTTTTGCCGATGAAAATCAGCTAATTGATTGGAACCCAGATACCCAAGCGTGTTTGATTGAATCCTTTATTAGATTTGAATCAATTCGTCCTTTGAGCTAACGCTTTACAGTACGCGAGATGCGTATCAGCGCGTTAAAGCAAGTTAAAGTCATAAAGAGGATAAGCAAATGTACGTTCATGCATTAGAGGAAATGAGTCAACATTCGTTGCTTTCGCAAATAAACGAAGCGGAAGGGTTTTATCTTGGGCAAATGTCCGAAACGGATTTGGCGCAATTACGCGCATGGGTAAAAGAGCAGTTTTTACATACGATTCAATGTGTTGCGCCAGAACATGTTGCTCTGTACAAAGATGCAGGGTTGGCGAATTATCATCGAGTTTACCAGAGCACACATTTTGACCATGGCTCAGTATGGCGTAAATCTGCCCGCGTGTTAGGTCCGTTGGCGGTGGCACAGGTTCAGCAATTGCAATTTTATCAAACGTTAACTCAGCATTTGGGCGAGTTTCTTGTGTCTGATGAAGAAGGGTTTGGTTGGCCGGGCATTTATTGGCGTTTGGTCAGACCTGGAGCGTCAGATATTGGTCCGGTTCATGCCGACAAATGGTTCTGGGATTTAGGCCACGGCACTATGCCGGGAGAGCCGGATGAATATTATATGCCGGGAGAGCCGGATGAATATTATCGATTAAAAATTTGGATGAGCTTGTATTCGCAGCCGGGTAAAAGCGGCCTGCGTGTAGTGCCAAGTTCGCAAAAAAGTGATGAGTGGCGCTATCACGGCGAAGAGCGTGGCGGCATGACGAAGCCAGTATTGGATGAAAAAGAAGAAGATTTAGATTTGGTTGGCTTGCCTTTGGGGGCGGGTGGTTTTGTGGTTTTTCACGACAAACTTCTGCACGGCGGTATGCCCAACTTAGGTGACGATAGCAGAGTGAGCTTAGAATTCACCATGTTGGTGAAAAATCACAAATAGATAAGAGATAACTAATCAGTAATGGGCCTTTTATACAGAAAGGCGAAGGCAAAAGCATGAGCGCAGACGTAGCAGAAACTATCGCAAAAATTCGACAGCAACTGGTTGCTGTATCGAATCAAAATAAAGTGCCGCATTTGGCATGTTCTCTTTCGAGTGTGGAGATCCTCTACACTTTGTATTTTAAAGTGATGAATATTCGCCCAGATGAGCCGGATTGGGCGCCGCGCGATCGCTTTTTGCTCGGTAAGGGCCATGCGGCTGCCGTTTTGTACAGTGTGTTGGGCTATCGTGGTTATTATCCACCAGAGCAAACCATGACACTTGGACAAAACGATAGCGCCTTTGAAGAACATCCCGGAAAGCACCCGCCAGCAGGTGTCGAGAATATTTCCGGCTCTCTTGGTCATGCGCTCGGGCTGGCTACTGGCATGGCAAAAGCCGCCAAAATTACTGCTTCACCAGCGCATTTTTATGCTTTAGTTGGGGATGGCGAGCTAAATGAAGGGACGAATTGGGAAGCGGCAATGTTTGCGCCTGCGCATCAGCTCGATAACCTGACAGTGATTGTCGATTTCAACAAACTACAAGGCACAGGCAGAAGTTGCGACATCATGCAACTAGAGGATATGGAAGCGAAGTGGAAAGCCTTCGGATGGCAAACCGCAAGAGTGAATGGTCACGATGTTGATGCGCTTTATCATGTGCTCAAAAGTGATTACATCGAAGCTGGAAAGCCGCGCGCGATTATTGCTGATACCGTGAAAGGAGGCGGGGTGTCGTTTATGGAAGATGACAACAACTGGCATTATCGTATTCCGACTGAAGAAGAAGTGGAATCTGTGGCAAAAGAGTTAGGTTTAGTGAATTAATTAGCAGGAAATAGAGACAAAAATGAGAAACAAATTTGCTCAATGTTTAACGAATATGGCTTCGGAAAACGACAAAATTTGCCTGCTATACGCGGATATTGGTAATCGCCTGTTCGACAAATTGAAAGCTGTTGCACCGGAAAGAGCCATTAATGCAGGTATTGCCGAGGCGAACATGGCAACCATGGCGTCTGGCATGGCAAACCTCGGTATGCGCCCGTTTATTTATACTATTACGCCTTTTACCACTGCTCGCAATTTTGAACAGATAAAAATCGATTTAGCCTACGCCGATATGCCAGTGGTAATTGTTGGTACTGGTTCGGGATTATCTTATGCGAACTTGGGCCCAACGCATCATAGTTTTGAAGATATTGCACTAATGCGTGTGTTGCCAAATATGCAGGTGGTATGCCCCGCGGATTCATTGGAATTAGAAGCGCTCATGCCGCAAATGTTAACAGTGAATCACCCAACTTACCTTCGTATTGGCAAGAAAAACGAACCGCTAAATTATGAAGAAGTGCCGGATATTCAATTAGGTAAGGCGCATGTGCTGAAGGAAGGTTCAAGTGTATTACTTCTGTGTACAGGCACGGCATTGCATCTAGGTGGCAAGTTACATCAAGCGCTTGAGGAAAAGGGTATTTCCGCTGAGTTAACCAGTATGCATACGGTAAAGCCCCTTGATACCGACTATTTACAAAAATTAGCCGATTTTGATGTGGTGGTGACACTAGAAGAACACAGTTTAATTGGTGGCTTTGGTTCAGCTATTGGCGAGTGGATTATCGATCATTATTCAAAGCCAGTGAATTTGTTGCGTTGTGGCATTCCAGACGCATTTATTGATAAAGTTCATGACCCAGATTCGGCGCGGAAGCGTATAGGATTAACCGAAGCAGCTATACTTCCTAAGATACTGGCTAAATTAGAAGGTTAACCACGTCATTATGATTCGAGTTGGCATCGACTTTGACAATACGATAGTGAATTACCAGGGTGTATTTCATAAAGCTGCGGTTGATTTGGGCTGGCTACCTGAGTCCGTGGGAACGAGTAAACAGGAAGTAAAGCACTACTTTATCGACAGAAATGAAGAATCCCGCTGGACAGAACTTCAAGGCGTGGTGTATGGCAAAGCCATTCGTCATGCAAAACCATTTGAAGGGCTTACACAATCACTGGTGCAAATGAAAACCGATAACATGTTGCTTTTCGTTATTAGCCATAAAACCCAATATCCGATTATTGGCGATAAACTGGACTTTCATGCCGCCGCCCGACTCTGGTTGGCAACAAATGGCTTAGAGCGGTGCTTCGACCAAGTATACTTTTGCCCGGAGAAGGATGAAAAAGTTCAGCAAATTGCTGACTTACATCTTGATTGGTTTATTGATGATTTGCCTTCAATTCTTGAGCATGACGATTTTCCTGAGCATACCAAAGGGGTGTTGTTTGATCCCGATGACCATCATCAAACATTCAGCTCTGCTCGACGGGTGAGCCATTGGTCTGACATTCCACATTTAATTCGGGGAGGCTAATGTTGCCGAGTTTTGCTCAATGGTTAGATGAGTCTTCATTTCGATGGCTTGAGAAAGCATTAGGGGTCGCACCTGAGTCCATCCAAATTGTAACCGGAGGAAAAAACAACCGAGGATTGCAAGTTGTTGCCAATGGTCGCCCGTATTTTGTTAAACAATACTTTGACGATGATTGTCACCGTTTTCACCGAGAAACTGCTTTTACAAAACTCCTACAAAAACATCAGGTTGGCGCAGTTGCTCAACTGATTGATTGCCGTGGCGCTTCTGAATTAGGAGGCGAGGAAAGTGAAATCGCGATCTTTAGCCATTTGTCAGGGCAATTACCAAACGAAATCTGTATTTCAGCTAAACAAGATGTGTACATTCAACAAGTAGCGAATTTTATTGCCAGTGTTAATCAAGATGTGGTGAGCCAAGATGCCTCGCATTTGTTGCCTGCTCGAGGGGGACTAAGCCTTGCTGCTGAATTTATTCGAGAAATTCAGCGCAGAATGCAAAGTTTATTCTCGTTGGAGGTAGAAAATGTGAGTGACTTGGAAACACCGTTATACGAATCAATGCGAGAGTGGTTGAAAACCGTATTTGAGCCTGCTTTTCGACGAGTAGAAAAGCAAGTCATGCATGATTTTGGCGATGATCTTCACGCGCCATTTGAGCGAGTATTATCGCCTTCCGATATTGGTTTTCATAACACTTTGTTAGACAGCGAAACGGATACTTTATCTTTTTTTGATTTCGAATACTCAGGTTGGGATAGCGCCGAAAAACTAGTCACAGATTTTTTTGCCCAGCCGCGTTTTGAGCTTCACGCTCATTGGATCGCATCCTTTTGCGAAATTGCCTTTCCCAAACAACCGAATTTAGTTGAGCGATGCACGAGCTTATTGCCTTTATCGCACTTAAAGTGGGCGTTAATCTTTTTAAATGAATTTAAGCACCCTGATGACGAGCGACGTTTATTTGCAAGTAAACATCAGGAGGAGCGCAATAATGCCTTCAAAAGAAAGCAACAACAACTGGATAAAGCAAGACACAGAGTAGCTCGTGCCGAGTAGCTCGCGTTACCAATCAGCATTAATTTGAAAAATAAGGATGAGCAATTCATGACGCAAGGTATGAAAGCCGCAGTGCTTTTTGAAACGGGTAAACCGTTACAAGTGGTTGAAGGCGTTCAACTGCCTGCGCTAGAAAGTGGGCAGGTACAAGTAAAAGTACATTACTCCGGGCTTTGTCATTCTCAGTTGGCCGAAGTAAGAGGGCATCGAGGAGAAGACAAGTGGTTGCCGCACTTATTAGGTCATGAAGCCGTTGGAACGGTTAAAGCTATTGGTAGCGGCGTCACCAAAGTCAAAGAGGGTGATAAAGTGGTGCTTGGTTGGATAAAAGGACAAGGCATGGACGTTGCCGGTGCGCGTTATCCGTTGGCGCTAAATGGGCAATCGTACTTATTAAATTCAGGTGGCGTAACGACGTTTAGCGAACAGACGATTGTTTCTGAAAACCGTTTAGTAACGCTACCACAGGGCATGCCTGATAAGCTCGCAGTATTGCTTGGGTGTGCGTTACCAACTGGAATGGGATTGGTGTTTAATGAAGCCAAACTGTTACCCGATGATGACGCTTCCCAAGGGAAAAGTATCGCAATTTTTGGATTGGGTGGCGTTGGCCTAAGTGCATTGATTGCGGCCTACGCAACCAAGCCTAAAACACTTATTGCGATTGATGTTGAAGCGCACAAGCTCGAGTTGGCAAAGCAGCTTGGCGCAACCCACTGTATTAACTTATCAACGCAGGATTTAGACACCGAATTGAAACGTATTTGTCCACAAGGTGTCGATTATAGTTTTGAAGCGGGTGGTAAGGCGAAAACCATTGAAATGGCTTTTCGTTCAGTGAAAGATGGCGGCGGTCAATGCATCTTTGCTTCGCACCCTCAAGAAGGTGAGCTTATCCAACTTGAACCACATGCTTTTCATCGTGGTAAACATATTCGTGGGAGTTGGGGAGGCGGCAGTCAACCAGATCGCGACATCCCTTATTTTGTTGAACTATACAATGCCGGACGATTACCAAACCTTGCCTTGTTATTGAGTCACGAATATTCGTTGGATGACATTAACCAAGCGTTAGATGATTTAGAACAACGAAAAATCACCCGCGCATTGATTAATGTATCCACATAGGACTGAGGTCTGATTCTCAAACGTCGATAAAACTGGTAAAACCTGTTGTTAATAATCTTTTTGGGCCAGCATACTCATTAATGCAAAACGACACTGTTTTCTTCACGTTAGCCGCCATTACTGAGTGCTAGGTAAACGTATTAAGGGTAAATCGATGAATACCACGAATATTTACGACATAGGGCTGGATAAGAATGAAGCAAACTTTGTCCAGCTTTCGCCTATTTCTTTCCTTCGCCGCACAGCAAGTGTCTATCCACAACGCACAGCGGTGATTCACGGACACATTCGACGTAATTGGGCGGAAACTTACATCCGTTGTAAACAACTCGCTTCAGCATTGGAAAACGTTGGTATTGGAAAAGGTGACACGGTGTCGATTATGGCACCCAATATTCCAGAATTCGTCGAAGCGTCTTTTGGTGTACCTATGTGTGGCGCAGTGCTTAATTCACTGAATATTCGTTTAGATGCTGAGGCGTTAGCTTTTATTTTGAATCACAGTGAAGCCAAGGTGTTATTGACGGACAGGCAATTTTCTTCGGTCATTAGTGAAGCGCTGGAAATTGCAGGACGCGATATTTTAGTTATTGATATTGACGACCCTATTTACGACGGCGAAGGCGATCTGATTGGCAAGCAGGATTATGAAGCCTTTATCGCAATAGGGGAGCCTGACTATCCATATCGTTTGCCAGATGATGAGTGGGACGCCATTGCGCTTAATTATACCTCTGGTACTACTGGCGATCCTAAAGGCGTTGTTTGTCACCATCGCGGCGCCTATTTGAATGCCGTTGGCAATGCCTTCACTTGGGGAATGACACACTTCCCAGTGTATTTATGGACACTGCCTATGTTTCATTGCAACGGGTGGTGTTTTCCTTGGGCGGTTACATCCCTTGCAGGAACTCATGTTTGTTTGCGTAAAACAGAAGGTCACGCCATTTTAGAAGCAATCAAAGAGCATAACGTAACGCATTTATGCGGTGCACCGATTGTCATGAGTATGATGATTCAAGCAAACGATGAAAAGGATTATCAACTGGATAGTCCTATTGCGATGATGACAGCTGGCGCAGCGCCACCTTCTTCGGTTATTGGTAAGCTCGAGGCAATGGGATTTGATGTTACTCATGTTTACGGTTTAACTGAAATTTATGGGCCGTCCATTGTGTGTGCGTGGAATCCCGATTGGAATGAGCTTTCTGCCAATGAGCGAGCCGTGTTGAAGTCACGCCAAGGCGTACCATACGAATTGCAAGAAGAACTCATGGTTGCTGACCCTGACTCCATGCAGCCTGTGCCAAGTGATGGAAAAACCATTGGTGAAGTGTTCACTAAAGGTAACATCACCATGAAGGGGTATTTGAAAAATCCCGAATCGACGAAAAAATCCTTTGCTGGTGGCTGGTTCCACACAGGGGATTTAGCGGTTATGCATCCGAATGGATACATCGAGATTAAAGATAGATCTAAAGATATTATTATCTCTGGTGGAGAGAACATATCCTCCATTGAACTTGAAGATGTATTATATCGACACCCTGCTGTTGCTGCTGCGGCAGTCGTTGCTAAGCCTGATGATAAATGGGGTGAAGTCCCTTGCGCTTTTATTGAGTTGAAGGAAGGACTTTCAGCGACAGAAGAAGAGATTATTGGGTTTTGTCAGGAGAATGTTGCGCGCTTTAAGTGCCCGAAATTTGTGGTATTTGGTGAATTAGCAAAAACCGCGACAGGTAAGATTCAAAAGTTCATTTTAAGAGAGCAAGCGAAAGCTGTGTAATCGCTGTTTTGATTTATCCCTTTTTTGTCGTGAATAATGGTCTCTCAATCGAGACCATTTTTTTATGATCATTGTTCACTTACCTAGGTAGTAAAATAATTACCAAAAATAGTTGTTTCCTGACAATTTTTTTTTAAGAATGGTAAAGCTTGGTTAAATAATTAGGCTGTTTTCTAAGGCGATACTAAGCGAACAACACATCAACAGAATTTTGGCTAAATAAAGGCAATTCCCCGAGTGATGTAGCGGTGCAGCAGTGCGGTTTTAAGCACTAATAGGAGCGTATTTAGTAGGTAGTTGACGTTAGCTCCCAACAATTGGGCAATAACTTTGTTTCGGTCGAAAGTGACTAAAGAAAGGCGGGAGCATTGTGATTGCACTGACGAAAACGGAAACCGAATTTGAGTTGTCTCCAACACTCGCTATCAACGAGCTTGTCGTTAAAAAGCGCGCAGAAGGAAAGGAAATTCTGCACATGGGATTTGGCGAATCGCCATTTCCAGTTCCTCATCGGCTTGCTGAAGCATTAAAGAACAATACACATCATAAACAGTATTTGCCGACAGCAGGTTTGCCAGAATTAAGAGAAGCCGTAGCAAGTTACTATGCTGAGAAGGTCGGTGTGGATACCTCTGCTTACGATGTACTGATTGCGCCGGGTAGCAAATTAATTATTTACAGCCTACAGATGGCCGTTGACGGTGACTTTATCATGCCTGTACCCAGTTGGGTTAGCTACGCGCCTCAAGCAAAAATGCTGGGACGCAATGTGATTAAAATGCCCACGACGTTGGATGATGATGGAATGCATTTGAACGCAGATACGTTACGTACTGTGATAAAAGATGCGCGCGAAGCGGGGCTAAAACCAAGCAAAATCTTATTAAATTATCCTTCTAATCCAACAGGATTAAGTATTCCCGACCATGAGTTGGAAGCAATAGCAAGAGTGTGTGAAGAAGAAGATATTCTCATTATTTCCGATGAAATTTATGGTTTTGTTAATCATCAACGCAGCTACCAAAGTATCTCAAGATTCGCCCCCAATCATACGGCAATTTCATCAGGTTTATCGAAACATCTGTCTTTAGGTGGGTGGCGTATCGGAATTTGTTTTATACCTAAGGCTATCGATGGCATGTTTTCTAGAATGACTAATATTGCTAGTGAACTTTGGTCGTGTGTGCCTGCACCGATTCAAGTTGCAGCAATCGAAGCGTACAAAGGTCATGCTGATATAGAAGAGCATGTGGCAGCATGTAGCGAACTTCACAGCCATATGAATCGGTATATCAGTGATGAATTAAAAGCGTTGGGAATAAAAGCGCCTACACCTCAAGGAGCGTTTTATAATTATCCCGATTTTGAAGAACATCGCGATGCATTAAAAAATGTAGGCGTGGAGACCTCCAAAGATTTAGCTCAAGTTTTATTAGAGAAGTATGAGATTTCTAGCTTACCCGGTGTGGCATTTGGTGCTGATGCGAATCAACTAACGCTCAGGCTATCCGGGTGTGATTATGATGGCGCTGCTGCATTAGCGCAGTTGATGTCATTAAGACGGGAAAATCATGCCTATGCTTTGGATGAAGATTTTATCAAGCAATATGCGCCAAGAGTGTATAAAGCAGGGCAAGTTTTTAAACGATTTATTAACGATACAACTGGTAGTATATAGGAGATACTGAAGTCTATCGCAACTCATACAAGCTGTAACAAATGCATTACCAAGGTTGCGCTATATTTCCGTTATACTGACATTTACCTAAATAATATCTGTAATGACTGTCTGATAAGAGCAAACTAACCAACGATGAAATTTTACCTAACGGCAAAGAATTATGTGCGAGAAAGAGGGCATTCTGCGAAGCAGAAAGCCAGTGCATCTATGCGCCGTAATTTATTGGTAATTAAGCGTGGTTTAGCTATAGAAACACAAGAAACCAAAGTGATGCTGAATATTTATCATCAGTACACAATGGGGAAGGCAAGCAAGGATGAAATGCGTCAGGCGAATAAACAGTTTGTTAATTTAATGCGGGGGTTAGGGTTAGGAGTGCTTACGGTTTTACCATTTTCTCCTATCACGATTCCTGCCATTGTTAAGCTTGGAGAGCGCTTTGGTATTAACGTGCTGCCAAGCTCGTTTGACTTTTCTCAGCCAGAGGTTGAGATAAGCACTGAGACCGAAGCAGAAGTTATTGTGTATTCAGAAACGGAGTCCACTGTTAATGTGGATTCTGCTAGTGATGCAACGTTGTCTCAAGTTTTGGATCCTCAAGAAGATGATCTGGCTAAACGGGATTAGTGCTTTTAACGCTCTAAGAGACTCGCTCTACAGCCGCTTCTGCTAAACCTTTTAATGCATCTTTATATTCTGATTCTGGGATAATCGAGAGCGCATCTAACGCTTGTTGTTTCGCCTTTAATGCTTGTTCTTTAACGTATTCGAGCGCCTTTGTTTCTTCCATTGCTTGTAAGATTGTATCTAGGTTTTCCATACCATTACTGTTTTCAATGGCACTGCGAATTAGCGCAGCTTGGTTTTCATTTCCATTCCACATTGCATATAACAGAGGCAAAGTGGGTTTGCCCTCTGCCAGATCATCCCCTAGATTTTTGCCCATCTCTTGAGCATCGGAAGAATAATCCATAATGTCATCCACTAATTGGAAAGCGGTGCCAAGGTATTTTCCATAATTTTGCATGGCAGTTTCCATTTCAGGAGGTTGACGTGTTAGTACCGCAGCAAGCTGAGTTGCAGCTTCGAATAAGCGCGCCGTCTTATAATAAATGACTTGCATGTAGCTTTCTTCGGTGGTGTCAGGGTCGTTGCAATTCATCAATTGCAGCACTTCCCCTTCTGCAATCACATTCGTTGCTGTCGATAAAATCTCCATTACGCGCATATTATTGAGGCTAACCATCATTTGAAAAGAGCGAGTGTATAGAAAATCACCGACTAATACGCTAGCTTGATTTCCGAATACCTCATTTGCCGTTTTTTTCCCTCGGCGTAAGCTTGATTCGTCGACAACATCGTCGTGAAGTAAGGTTGCAGTATGAATAAACTCGATGATTGCGGCGAGTGTATGCAGATCGTCATTATTTGCTTTAAGTGCACGACACGCAAGCACACACAGCAGTGGGCGCATACGTTTGCCGCCGCTGTTAACAATATAAAATCCGAGCTGATTAACCAAGCTCACATCCGACTTAACTTGAGTTTGAATGAGTTGATTGACGGCGAGCATATCGGGCTCGGATAGCTTTATAATCGCGTTGATATCCATTGGGTTTTAAGTCGGTCCGCTTTATCGGTGTATTTAAGTGCGGCAATTTTACAAAAATTTAGCCAAGTATCCAGTATTTGCTGTATTGACCCTATAAATGAAGTTTATTTCTCTGATTTTGTACAAATTAAATTCAAGATTGGGCTTGCGGGACGAATTCGCTTCACGTACAATTCGCGCCCTGTTTTAGAATCCTAATATACGCTAGAAACGCTAGCGTGAGAGCGGAGTAAGTTATGTACGCGGTTTTCCAAAGTGGTGGCAAACAACACCGTGTGGCTGAGGGCCAAACTGTTCGCCTAGAAAAGATCGAAATTGCGCCAGGTGAAACCATTGAATTCGATAACGTTTTAATGGTTGGTGATGGTGCAGACGTGAAGATAGGCACCCCGTATGTTCAAGGCGGTAAAGTGACTGCAGAAGTAGTGACTCACGGCCGTGGCGATAAAATTAAAATTGTTAAGTTCCGTCGTCGTAAGCATTCACGTTCACAAATGGGCCACCGCCAGTGGTTCACTGAAGTGAAGATTACGGAAATCAGCGGATAAGAGGAGCGAGAACTCATGGCACATAAAAAGGCTGGTGGTAGTACCAAAAACGGACGCGACTCTGAAAGTAAGCGTCTAGGCGTTAAGCGTTTCGGTGGTGAATCTGTTTTAGCAGGTAGTATCATTGTTCGTCAACGCGGCACGAAGTTCCACGCTGGTGACAACGTTGGCTGTGGTCGTGACCACACTCTATTTGCATTGTCAGACGGCAAGGTTCAATTCGAAGAGAAAGGCAAATATAATCGCAAATTTGTGAGCATTGTTGCTGAGTAATTCGTTGAGCGAATTAATTTTTTAAAACCCCGCTTTTGCGGGGTTTTTTATTTTGGTAGAAGAGAAAAATACAAGCTAAAATTCCTAATCTATATTGCTCATATTGGGCATGGAATTTGGCGCGTTATATAGGTATGTACGATGAAATTTGTCGATGAAGTCGAGATTCGGGTTGAAGCTGGAGATGGTGGAAATGGAATAATTAGTTTCCGCCGCGAAAAGTATGTCGCCAAAGGTGGACCTGATGGCGGTGACGGTGGCGATGGTGGCGATGTTTATTTAGAAGCCGATGAAAACCTGAATACGTTGATTGATTATCGATTTGAGCGATTTCACAGAGCTGAACGCGGGCAAAATGGTCAAAGTGCAAACTGTACAGGGAAACGTGGCTCAGACTTAGTGTTGAAAGTACCTGTTGGTACTCGTGCGACTGATGGCGATACACTGGAAGTGTTAGGCGAAACAATGAAGCATGGTCAGCAATTAATGGTGGCGAAAGGTGGGTTCCATGGTTTAGGTAATACACGCTTTAAAAGCAGTACAAACCGTGCGCCACGTAAAAAGTCTAATGGTACACCGGGTGAAATTCGCAACCTTAAATTAGAGTTGTTATTGCTCGCTGATGTTGGTTTATTAGGCTTGCCTAATGCGGGTAAATCTACCTTTATCAGAAGTGTTTCCGCAGCGAAACCTAAAGTCGCGGATTACCCTTTTACCACCTTAGTACCAAATTTAGGTGTGGTAAGAACGGATGCAAGCAAGAGTTTCGTCATCGCCGATATTCCCGGGTTGATTGAAGGCGCAGCAGACGGTGCTGGCCTTGGTATTCGTTTTTTGAAGCACCTAGAGCGTTGCCGAGTGTTGCTACATATGATCGATTTATTACCTGCCGATCAATCTGACCCAGTTGAAAATGCGAAAACTATTATTGGCGAGCTAGAAAAGTACAGCCCTGAGTTAGCTAACAAGCCGCGTTGGTTGGTTTTCAATAAAATTGATTTGTTGTTGCCAGAAGAAGTAGAAGAAACCTGTGAGCGTATTCGTAAAGCGCTTGATTGGGACGCCCCTTGCTTCTATATCTCAGCCTTCCAGAAGGAAGGGACAGACAAGCTCTGTTATGAAATTAGCGATTTACTAGCATCACTTCCTGTTGAAGAAGAAAAAGTCGAAGACGATAAACCGATTGAGTTTAAATGGGATAACTACCATAAAGAAATTGTTGAAGACATTGAAGAAGATGACGATGACCTTGACGACGATGATGATGATTACGATGTTGAAGTAGTTTATCAGCGTTAACAACAAAGGTTTATAAGTGTGCAAGAACAACGTATTTCTATGATAGCGGCAATGGCGAATAACCGCGTTATCGGTAACGATAATGCTATGCCATGGCACCTACCCGCTGATTTAAAGCATTTTAAAGCCACTACACTAGGTAAGCCTGTGGTGATGGGACGTAAAACTTATGAGTCCATTGGCAAGGCGTTACCAAAACGTCGCAATATCGTTGTCAGTGGATCTGGCTTTAGTGCGCCCGATGCAGATATCGTGTCATCTGCTGAAGAAGCGTTACTGATTGTTCCCGATGAGCCAGAAATCATGATTATTGGTGGTGGCAATATCTATGCTCAGTTTTTGCCTGTAGCTTCACGTTTATATCTTACTTTCATCGACTTAGAGGTAAACGGGGATACATGCTTCCCTGATTATGCTGCTGAGGCTGCGTGGGCGGTATTAGAAGAGGAACTTCACAGTGCTGATGATGCTAACCCTTATAATTATCGGTTTGTTACCTTAGAACGAGTTTAAGTTCGAGTTTCTATCTGTATTACTACCCAAATAAAAACGGTGCTTAGGAAGGAAATCCAATAAGCACCGTTTTTTATTTCTGACAATTGTGTTATTTAAAGAATACTGTCAAATACCCTTCCACAAGTTCGCTCTTTTTAGCTTGCTAAACTTGGAACTTACGTACCGAACTTTGCAACTCTTCGGATAAACTCGCTACTTCTTGGCTTGCACGAGAGGTATGCTGCGCCCCCGTCGCTGTTTCTTCCGCAATGGCAACGATGTTCTCTAACTTCTCACTAATATCGCGGGATACAGTATGCTGCTCTTTTGCTGCTTGTTCGATCTGAGTGCTCACATTGTGTGCTTCTTGCACTGCTGCGGTAATAGAGTTTAAGGCTTCAGCTGCTTTTTCTGCCTGTTCAACACACAGAGACGTTTGCTCTTTACCTTTTTGCATGACAGATACCGCTTGTTCCGCACCGCTTTGAAGGATTTCAATCATGGATTGAATCTCCTGTGTTGACTCTTGCGTTCGGCTGGCGAGCGTTCTTACTTCATCGGCTACTACAGCGAAACCTCTACCTTGTTCCCCTGCTCGTGCCGCTTCAATGGCTGCATTCAGCGCCAATAAATTGGTTTGATCGGCAATGCCTCGGATAACATCTAAGATACTACCGATACTGGCACTATCTTGGTGAACTTTATTAATTACCTCTGAAGCTGAATCCACATCTCCCGATAGAACAAGAATGGTTTTCTTGTTGTTTTCGGAAATATGCTTAACGGTTTCAGCTTCTTTATTTGCTTGCCCAATTTGTGCCAATGTATCTTCTGCGCTTTGTGCAACCATTTGAGCAGTGCTGTTCAATTCAGTTGTCGCGGTAGCAACTTGGCTGACTTGTGATTTTTGCTCTTGGATAGAGCGTGTTGTTTGTTCTGTAACGCTAGACGTTTGTTCTGATGCCGCAGCAAGTTGTGTTGCGCCAGAGCTGATACCAGAAATAAGCGTTTTAAGGCTATTGATGAGCGCGTTACAGTTTTTCGCTAATTCGCCAAACTCGTCTTTTGAGCTGTCGTCAAGTTGATGCGTAAGGTCTCCCGTGGCTACAACATTGAGTAAGGTATTGACTTCTCGTAATGGGCGAGTGATGGCTCTTACCGTGAAAAAGCCGATAGCAATGGCCGCTGCAATCGAAAGTAGGGTAATGATGATGGTGCTGATTCGGCTATTAGAAACACTTTCACCCACTTCAGCTTTAATATCATCGGCTTTTTTGTCGCCTAAAGACACGACTTGGTCGAGTTGAGCTGACGTTGAGTCCATTTGTTGAATTGCTGTTTTTAACGTCGCTTCTGATTGCTCAATTAAATTTAGTCTGTGATTATGTTGAGCAATAATACCTGAGGAACCAAGGATTAAATCGTTTAACTCGTTGATATTATCTTTCATTTCTTCCAACGCGCCAGAATCATCTTTGCCGTTGGCTTTACTCAGCATTTCGTCGCTTCCGCTATTGATACGCTCTATTAAAATTCGAACTTCACTTCCAAGCGTTTCTGCTCGTGCTTTCGTTTGAGTTTTGAGGAAATTATTACTGGTTGTCACCACTGACATTAAGGCAGTGTCAACGGATTCGCCGATTTTCGCAGCTGATTTTAGCGCTTTATTTTGGGCAGTAGCGCGACTGTCGTTGAAATCAAGAATGAGGGTTGATGTGTCGTCAACAAAATCTTCAACATCGGATGAAAAGCCGTCTAGGGCTCGATTGATTTCAAGAATTTTACGCTTGTTCTCAAAAATAAGGTTAACAGAGCCAAAATATGCTTGGTAAAGCGGATCAAGCTTGTTCGTAGCATTACGGATACCCTCTTCATTGACGACAACCTGCTTGAGTCGTTTGATGTCCTTTTCGAAGTCATTTTCTAATTTTTTAAACAGGCTTTCTTCATTCTCTAAGCGCGAAAGGTTTGTTTCAAAATAGCTTTTGTAAGTTGATGTATTGACCTGAGATAACAAAATTTTCAGGCGGTCACTGGTAACTAACGTTGGGATAGCTAGATCGATAACCTCATCGGACGCGTCGTTAATGTTGCTGAGATTAATTAGAGAGGTGAAACTAATTACGAATAATAGAACACTGATGGTGGTAAATCCGCCGATTATTCGCAAAGCAACTGTAATGTTCATTACTTCTCCCAATGCTGATTAGAAGCATTATGCTTCCTTAAAACCGCTAAAACCATGTAATTGTATTTTAGTCGGTCGAACTTATTAAATCTTAAATTTAGTTGCTTACTGAGCTTATTTGCATCGTATCTAAGCATATTGCGGAAAGTTTTCCGCCCCAAATGTAACCTGTATCGAGTGCTATACAATGTGAGACTGAGGTGGTTCCTTCCAAAGATGCCCAATGACCGAAAATCAACTTGACCCCTTCAAGAGATGTAATCCGGGAGTGCTTAAACCATGGTATAAGCGGCTTAGGTGCATCTTTTACCGATGTTTTACAAGTATACTCAAGGGTGCCATCTTCACACAGATAGCGCATTCGTGTAAAGGCGTCGATAATAAACCGAAAACGGTCCTTTGCCGTCATTTCGGAAGAAAAAACTACCGAATTTTTGTGGTACATATTTCTTAGAAGTTGAATATAACTATCGCTTTGTAAAGCTTTTTCCACCTCTTGAGAGTAGCCTAGTGCTTCATTTATGTTCCAATAAGGATACAATCCTGCGTGACTTAAAAATGTTTCAGAATTTAATTGTATAGCGAGTGGTTTGTGTCTAAGCCATTCCACAAAATTAGCTGTTTTAGAAGATCTTAGGAGTGGTTCAAAGCCATCTTTGGGATTGTTCTTCTTAATCCCATGGTAAACGGCTAAAAAATGTAAATCATGGTTTCCCAATACCGTATCGAAGCCATCTCCAAGTTGATAGAGGAAGTCTAATGTTTCGAGTGCATTCGGTCCTCTACCAATCAGGTCGCCTACTGCATACAGTTTATCTTTTTGTGGGTTGAACTGTAATTTCTCCAGTAAAGCCATTAACCCGAGATAACATCCTTGAATATCACCTACTACATAAGTTGACATGTGTCTGATTCCACCGTTATTAGGAATATTAATACATACTAATTAATGGCGTTTGGGATCGCTAAACCGAAAGGGGGAATGGGGACTCGAATTTTTTTCCCATTTTCTAATTGCATTTCGTAGTGCCCTTCCATTGCACCTACAGGTGTATCAAGCACGGCACCGCTGGTATAGCTATATGATGAGCCGATTTTGATAACGGGCTGTTCGCCAATGACTCCAGCTCCTTGTACTTCCATTTTCTTTCCATCTGCATCGGTAATAAGCCAATATCGGTTCAATAAAGTGATATTGGTGTCGCTATTATTTACGATCGTAATTTCATAACTAAAAGCAAATTGGTTATCTCTGGTTGCAGGGTGATCTGGCATAAAAGCTGTTTTTGCTTCAACAGAAATATTGTCTGTAACGGATGATGACATAAGGTGTTGACTCTAAACTGATAAATTTTAAGTTACAGCGTTCGCGAGATTGGCATAGTCCGCGAGGGATAGGGTCTCTGCTCTGGCGCCGGGATCAATACCGAGGCGCTCAATAGCCTCGGCATCCAGAATCTCTTTTAAACTATTCCGCAACGTTTTACGACGTTGTCCGAACGCTGCTGAGCAGACCTTTTCCAAGGTTTTAACATTGTTCACTTTAACGCTTTTATTCGCGTGAGGAATAAGCCTAACAACCGCTGAATCCACTTTTGGGGCCGGTTTAAATGCATGAGGTGGTACATGCAGGACTGGGATCACTTGACAGTAATACTGCGTCATTACCGATAATCGACCATAGTCTTTATTACCCGGTACGGCAGCCAAGCGATTAACCACTTCTTTTTGCAACATAAAGTGCATATCTTGAATGTGCTCAATGAACTCAAACAAATGAAACATGAGGGGCGTTGAAATGTTGTAGGGTAAGTTGCCAAAAATACGCAGAGGCTTTCCTGTTTGATACAACGTGGAAAAATCCATTTTCATTGCATCAGCTTCAACAATGGTTAGTTTGTTTTGAATGAAAGGGTGACTGCGTAGACGTTTTGCTAAATCGCGATCTAGCTCAACAACCGTCAGCTTTGATACTTGTTCGCAAACAGGCTCTGTTAATGCCCCCAGACCTGGCCCAATTTCAACTAGGTTTTCACCGTCTTGTGGATTAATAGAGGAAACGATGCCATCTATGACACCTTCGTCGTGTAAAAAGTTTTGTCCGAAACGTTTTCGGGCGGTATGACCTAAATGAGTTTTACTGTTCACTGCTTTGTTGTCCGAGTTGAAGCGAGCTTAATTGCTTCTTCAATGGCTATTCTAAAACTGCCTTTGTCGATGTTTCCAGTTCCCGCTAAGTCTAATGCTGTGCCATGATCAACAGATGTGCGAATAAATGGAAGACCTAGGGTGATGTTCACTGATGCGCCGAATCCTTTATATTTTAATACAGGAAGACCTTGGTCGTGATACATGGTTAATACCGCATCGGCATCATCTAAATATTTCTTTTGGAAAATGGTGTCGGCGGGAAGTGGGCCAACAAGGTCGAGTCCTTTTTCTCTGAGCAGCGCCAGTGTAGGCGAGATAACTTCAATCTCTTCTCTGCCGAGATGCCCATTTTCCCCTGCGTGAGGGTTGAGTCCACAGACATAAATTCGTGGGTTCGTGATACCAAACTTTGTTTTTAGGTCGTGATGTAAAATGGTAATGACTTTATCTAAACGTTCTTGTGTAATCGCTTTATTGACGTAGGCGAGAGGAATATGAGTTGTCACTAAAGCAACCCGTAGCCCCTCTGTTGCCAACATCATTACTACATCGGAGCAATTCGCTTGTAGTGCAAAATATTCTGTGTGACCGCTAAAGGATACGCCTGCCTGATTGATGATGCCTTTATGCACGGGACCGGTAACAACTGCATCAAACTCTCCGCTCATATTAGATTCGCTGGCCTGTTTTAGCGTTTCCACAACGTAGTGGCCGTTTTCAGCGTTCAAATCACCCGGTGAGACCTGAGTTTGCACGGGAATATGGCTAATATAGAGCTGTCCAGCTTCCTGTAGTGCTTTGGTTTCAGGATGATAATCAAGGAGTGTTAAAGGAAAACCTAATATTTGGGCTCGTTGTTGTAACATCTCTCGGTCGGCAAAGACGACGAGTTGTGCATCCCATTTTTCTTGTGCTA
This sequence comes from Alteromonas sp. a30, assembly GCF_026788005.1. Taxonomy (GTDB): domain Bacteria; phylum Pseudomonadota; class Gammaproteobacteria; order Enterobacterales; family Alteromonadaceae; genus Paraneptunicella. The sequence continues at coordinate 246,904 of NZ_JABEPE010000002.1, read as the reverse complement.
ACTGGATAATTAAATCCGGGCCGATACCCGCAGGTTCGCCCGGAGTTATTGCTAATTTAATGGACATCGATGCTCCGCTAGTCCGCTAATACCTCAACGTAGGCATTGTCACGCATTTCTTTTAGCCATGAGTCACGCTCTTCGGCGTATTTACGTTTGAAGAGTAACTGATAAGCTCTTTCTTCTTTCAGCTTCTCAGTAACATCATCTACGCGGCTATCAATTAACTGGACAAGGTGCCATCCATGTACAGATCGAAACGGTTCTGATAATTCATCTTTCTCTAAGTTTTCTACCACTTCTTTAAAGGCAGGAACATACATGTTGGGGTCAGCCCAACCTAACTCGCCTCCCTTTAATGCGGAACCCGGATCAACGGAGTGCTCTTTTGCGAGCTCACCAAAGTCAGCTTCTTCATTTAATATTTGTTCACGGAAATCCGCTAGCATTTGTTTAGCGCGTTCCTCAGAAAGAATAATGGTAGGTTTGATGAGAATATGGCGTGCATTGACTTCTTTGACTTCTGCGATTTCAAGCCCGCGAATATTTTTAATTTTAAGAATATGAAAGCCTGCACCGCTTCGAATCGGACCGATAAGGTCATTTTTTCGAGCTCCCTGAACGGCTTCGGCAAAAAGGGTAGGCATGGAGTTTATATTCATCCAACCTAAATCACCCCCTTCTAGCGCTTTTGCGCCTGAAGATGCTGTTGCCGCAATTTTGGCAAAGTCAGAATTCTCATCTTTTAATAACTCGAGCACTTTTCCGGCCCGTTCTTTCGCGCTATCAATGTCTTCTTGTGAGGGTTGAGATGGGAAGCCAACAAGGATATGTCCTAAATGATACTCGACCTGTTCTGCACCTTGTTCATCAATTAACTTGAGCAGATTTGTTACTTCTTGAGGCGTAATATAGACGCGGCGGCGCACATTAGCTCGGGTTACTTCGCCAGTGATGAGTTCAGTGCGTAAATGATGACGATAGTTATCGTAGGTCATGCCATCCGCAATAACCCCTTTTCTTAACTCTTCCACAGTTAAGCCTTGGTCTCTGGCGATGTTCGCAATCGTTTGCTCAAGCTGAGGGTCACTAATTTGAATACCCATGCGCTCGGCTAACTGCATTTGTAGGTTTTGTGTTATCAAACGCTCAATTGCTTGGGTGCGGAGAATATTGTCCGATGGTAGTTCCTGATTGTTCCTAATGGCATTACTCTTTACAGTGGCAATAAGCGTTTTAATTTCGCTTTCTAGGATAACGCCTTGATCGACTATAACAGCGACTTTGTCTAGCATTTGTTGCTGAGCAAAAGCACTTATAGAAATAAATAAGCCGAAGAATACTGATAAAACTCTAGTGTAATTCATGTAATTTATTGCTTTGTTAATTACTTAAAAAATAAGGGCGACGGTAGCCATACAAGCCTTCATCCAACAAGGTGCGACTACTTTTACCACTTCCCATTCCTTTAAACACAAACTTAAAGTTGATACCCGAATCATACGCATTGAAGCTTTGATTACCAAGTGCATCGAAGCGATTGCTTAGGTGACGTTGCCAAACAAGCTGCATTCCCCAGCAACAAGATTCGTATTGAATACCAATGAAACTCTCTGTTGAGCGGTTTAAGTCCATATCACGATAGTAGCGGCCAACCCATTGCCAGTTATGGGTAATGGGCCAAGAAGCTGTTACCCCGAGTTGATCAATTTCATCACCGGAAATGTCCCTAATGTAGCGGTGATTAAGCTGCAATAATTTATTGGCCCCTAAACGGTATTCCAATGCAATATTACTACGCTCAACCTTTTCACTGCGACTGGACACTTGGATTTCAGTGTTGATTGTCCATTTACTGCTAATATTCCAGTCAAGCTCAGCGGCAATTGCTGAGCGATTACTTTCCTTTGATGCTTCCAATACTCGGTTATCGTCAAAGTAGAATATCTGACCCAAACCAAGGCGGAATTGTTCCCTATTATTCTTATCTAAAATACGAGAGGTAACACCAAGCGCAATTTGATTGGTGTCACTAATACGGTCCAAGCCTGTAAACTCTTGCCCTCTGAAGATACCTACTACGTCGTTTAAGAGACGAGTCGTATCGTACAAACCAATATCATTTTGATCTTCATAGCTTGTGTAATGGTACTGGAATTTGGGTTCTAGTGTTTGTGTGACTTGCTGACCAAACCAGCTTGCGGGGCGCTCTAACGACATTGAACCGTATAACCTTACTTGCGCGAGTGTTCTGCTTGCGTGACTATCAAGTTCACCTTCAATGTTGTCTTGAAAATATTCGGTATGCAGTAGGCTGGTTTCTGCAAGGAATTCTGCCCAACTTGTTCGATAAGGTAAGGAGAGTTTGGGGGCAATGTGAATCCGCGTTGCTGATGGCGCATCTTCTTCATTGTTATCAAAGTAGCTCACTTCTGAGTTAATTTGTAACTGATTTAACCCGGACTCCCACGCTTTATATTGCAACTTAAGTTCAGGTAGCGAACGGTAGCTATCAGGATGGTCGCCAATGGTTTCAAAGTCTCTAAATTTCGCACTAAAAAAGAGGTCATCACTGTGATAATTCATTCCGAGCGTTTTGAACAAATGTGTATCTGCGCGGTTATAAAAATCGGAACCGAGGTCTGTGATGTAATTATCGTCACTTAAATCATTCCATTCGGCATGGACTGACCAATTTTCGTCTAAATAGCCTTTATGTGAGAAACGGTAGAAATAACGTTCGTCTAGATTCTCATCTTCTTGATCGTTGTTAAGGTACTCTAGGTGCATTTCGCCGGTATGCAGTGGCGTGAGATAACGCAGTTCCGTTTTCAACTGCAATCCTCTACGCGTCATGTACCGAGGTGAAAATGTCATGTCTATGTTTGGAAGAATATTCCAGTAGATAGGTTGCTCGTAAGACAAACCTGTACGGTTATTGCTAGAAATTTGTGGAAATAGCAAGCCTGATTGGCGTTGCTCTGTTACCGGAAAAGCAAAATAAGGGAGATAAAATACGGGGACATCTTTAATGTAAAAGCGAGTATGTTTTGCCGTACCCCAAAGACTGCCCGGTTTAAGTTCAATAGCACTTGCCTGAATATGCCAGTCCTCAGCGCCGACAGGACAGCTACTAAAACTCACATCCTGTAGTTCAACACCATTTTCTTCACTTAGGACAATACGTTCAGCTTTTCCTCTACCGGGGAGACCTCTCAATTGATATAGCGTGTTATCCAGCTGTAGCCTGTTATCATTGATGTCTAGGTCAACGTTATCACTATCGATTTGAATTGAGGGGTCTGAATATTGGATATTGCCTTCTGCAGACAACTCTTGGCTATCTTTATTAATTAGAGCACGTTCAGCATTAATCAGTGCATTACGATTCGATATTGCAACTTTTCCGTTGAACTCAGCAATAGTATCTTGCTTTATTTCTACTTTTTCAGCCTGTACTACTATTTTGTCGCCATTAGCTAAACCATTGTTTTCAAATGGTTTTAGAGGGGCTAGGCATTGTTCCTGAGCAGCAATTGGCAGTGCGATACCAAAGAACAAAGGAATTCGAATTAAATGGTTATAATACATACAATGTTGAAAAGTGGCGGCCTTAAATGCGCTGATTATCGATAAATTAGAGGGCGATTTTATCGCTTTCATGAGTATTTACCAGCACAGAACGAAAAAAAGCCATATTTCCCTCGATTTAGGTGATCCATGTTTATTAATTTACTCATCTGTTTGGGAATTATAAGTGGCACTGATTTTACTAGTATCCATAATCATAGCGCGAGTTAGCAAGCTTGGTGGACTATTGTGTTTCTTCCTTGCTTTTTAGCATCGTATAAACATAAATCGGCTGCTTTTAGTGAATCGTCAAGGGATGTAGAAAGGGCATCTGTGCAACCAATACTGGTTGTCACGTTAAAGGTATTACCACCAAATTCCAAAGTCGTTTCTGCCAATTCTTTTCTAAACGCTTCGAGTTGATCTAGCACAGATGGTAAAGGTTCTTGGAACAAGATCGCGAATTCTTCCCCTCCGACTCTGGCAGAAAGTGTATGACTAAAATGGTTGTTGATGAAAATGGCTAGCTGAATTAATACCTTGTCGCCGACATCATGTCCGTAGGTATCATTGATTTTCTTGAAGTGGTCGATATCTAAAAGAGCCGTGACAAATGGTTTGTTTTGTTTTTTACTGTCCGCTAACAATTTCTCACCTTTTCGGTAGAAGTAACGTCTGTTATGCAGATTGGTAAGATAATCTCGATTGGCAGAATTTTCGATAACCTCTATATAGCTCATGGTATCGAGATTTTGATTTATCCGCATTATTAATTCTTCGGCTATAAAAGGCTTGGTCAGAAAGTCGTTGGCGCCGTTACGAATGAATTCAAGTCCCAACCTAGGCTCGTTATCCGACGATAGGCCGATAATGGATAGCTTTGATTTAGCGTATTTTTTACGCAGCTCTGTTGTTAATTCAACACCGTTCATATTAGGCATAATGTAGTCTGAAACAATCAACTTGATTTCAGGTGTTGACTCAATGAGTGAAAGTGCTTCTTCCGCACTGCCAGCGTTAACCACCTTAAAGTTCTGGGTTTCTAATACTTGAGTAATCACTTCCCGGGAGAGTTTTGAATCGTCAACTATCATTAATGTGGTAAATTGATTGAAGTAAAAACGGCCCACTTGGTCAATGAGGTATTGAACCGAATTAGTCTGACTTTTAAGTATGAAATCAACAACGTGAGTGTGCAGACTTTTGTGAAAATGCCCTTTCTCCATGGTGCCAGTTATCACGATAATAGGTAAGCCAGTCCGCTTTAGTAGTTCCACTATTTCGCCATTTGGCGCATCAGGAAGATTGAGATCACTAATGGTTAAAAAGTATTCTCTACGGTGCGCTTTAAGAAGGGTAATGGCTTCCTCATAACTACTAGCAACATGAACATCACATCCCCATCTATTTTCAACTTGCGACTTGATAATATTCGCTATACTTCGACTGTCCTCAATGAGCAGTAGAGGCTTTGAAATGTTATTTCTATTGAGTGAAGAAGGGCCTCTTTCACCACGACGAAAGTTCATTGATTAATGCCGCTCCAATTATTTTAATCAGGGTTAAAACTGCTAGGAAAGTTAACAGAGAATGTGATTTGAATACTGAGTAGACGACGCCAGTTTACCAGTGATTCAGTGGTTAACATTCTACTCATAATAACGTGATTAAAAGAGGTTGAATAGATCTAATCTATTAAGAGATTTTGATATCATCTATAGGTATTTTTACTAATAACTATTACACACATCGAGTGGTTACTATTTGTACATGCCTTTGCTATACTTAGAGGTGAGGTATAAAGAGGAGTAGATTATGATTAATCTAGATGCAAAGAATAATTCATCTATTTTGCAGCAAGTGCAAAATAAACAAGATTCGATTTTTGAACGCCTAGCGTCAGGAAAACGAATCAATAGTGCTGCTGATGGTGCAGCCGCGCAGCAAATTATCGACAGACTGACGGCCCAAGAAAATGGCTTAGGCCAAGCTGTCAGAAATTCTCTAGATGGTGTTTCACTCGCACAAGTAGCAGAGGGTGGGCTATCTGGGATTAATAACGATGTTAATCGTATTCGTGAACTATCAGTGCAAGCAGGCAATGGTATTTTAAGTCAATCTGATCGTGATGCGATTCAGTCTGAAATTTCCCAGCTTCAAGGCAATATTCAACAAACTATCGACCAAACTGAATTCGCTGGTAAGCCTCTATTGCAGAGCGAAGGAACATTGGATTTTCAAGTGGGGGCTAATGCAGGGCAGAATATTGGTGTAAACACTCAAGATTTTGCTTCCAGTTTGTCAGGTATTTTAAGTGTCGATGTGTCAACATCTCAGGGAGCTCAAGATGCGCTTTCTATCGCAGATACAGCTTTGGAAACAGTCGGTGGTGCAAGAGCTGAATTAGGTGCTGTTCAGAATCAATTTGAAAGTGCAGCGCGAAATTTAGCGCAAACACAAGAAAATGTGGCAGCCGCAAATAGCCGTATTGGTGATACCGATTTTGCGCAGGCGACAGCCGAGCAGGCAGCAAATAGTATTTTGAGTCAATCTTCCATTGCGGTTCAAGCGCAGGCAAATCAACGCCAAAGTCAAGTATTGAGCTTGCTTGGTTAGTTTCTCATTATCCTTCTCGTATCTCCGCCGCTCAAAGGAAAACCTTTGGGCGGTTTTTGTATCTAATTCCGAATTTTATCAGCGTCTCTTTTTATTATCGTTTTACTCTTCCGTTAAATGCACAACGTACATTGTGAAAGGCGTTGCGTAGTCGTCAAATTAATGACGTTTAAGGGCAATTCTTCCTTGCAAAACTGTCAAAATCCCAGCAAACTAACGCTAACTGTTCGGAACATAACCACTTTCTGTAATGAGCCATATACTAATAATAAGTTCAAAGGAATCGCGCTATAAAAATCTAGAGATTGTTTGTTCATTTATTGGTGAAGAATGTAGTGTCGTTTCACCTGAGCAAGCCTCATCGTTTTTAGAGTCTACGCCCGGTATTCAGGCAGTCATCATTGACGCTGAATGCAACAATGCCACCCAAATTGTTAAATCTACACCTAGTCTACCCTTTATTGCCGTTGCCGATTCTCAGCAGTTAGAGAGCCAACTGGCGAATGTTGTTGGAGAGCTACACGAGCCCGTACGTTATCCCGAGCTGGCACGTTTAATTCATCGGTGTCAGGAATATATACGCCATAAACCCGGTTCCAACGCTAAACCAGAGAAAGCGACATTCCAGAATCTTGTTGGTAAAAGTGCTGAAATTCAAAGAATCCGCTTGATGATCCAACAAGTGGCGCCAACCGACGCCAATGTATTGGTGCTGGGGGAGTCGGGTACAGGGAAAGAAGTGATTGCGAGCAATATTCACTATTTATCGAATCGACAAAAAGGCCCTTTCATTCCGGTAAACTGTGGAGCTATCCCCGGTGAACTTTTGGAGAGTGAGCTTTTTGGTCATGAAAAAGGGGCGTTTACAGGGGCGGTTTCTGCTCGTAAGGGACGTTTTGAACTGGCACAAAGCGGCACATTGTTTTTGGATGAAATTGGCGATATGCCATTGCAAATGCAGGTGAAGTTACTTCGTGTTCTACAAGAAAGAACATTTGAACGTGTTGGCGGTACTAAGCCTATCGATTGTGATGTGCGTATTATCGCAGCCACTCACCGCAATTTGGAAACCATGATTGAAAAAGGCGATTTCCGAGAGGATTTATATTATCGCTTAAATGTTTTTCCCATTGAAAATCCTGCATTAAGAGAAAGAAAAGAAGATATTCCGTTACTGTTGCAAGAAATTGTGTCCCGTTTCGAAGAAAGGGAAGGGAAGAGTGTCCGATTTACCCAAGAGTCCATTGCTTCATTAATGGAGCATCGCTGGTCCGGGAATGTTAGGGAGTTGTCGAATTTGGTTGAACGACTCGTGATTCTCTATCCTAACCAGATTGTTGATGTGCAAGACCTTCCCGCAAAATATCAGCATGTTGAAGTAAATGGGTTTGAGCCAGAGTATCCTGATGAATTGGCTGAACGCGATGCAATTAATGCGTTATTTACTGATGAAGGCTTTGATTTTAGTGACGATAGTGATGATGAAATCATTGTTGATACCACCTCTGAATCACCCGCTGGAGCCTTACCGTCAGATGGGCTTAATTTAAAAGAATATTTGTCTACGCTTGAAGTTGATATGATAAAACAGGCGTTAGAACAACACGATTGGGTTGTTGCTAGAACCGCAGAGTTTTTAGATATGCGCAGAACCACCTTGGTTGAAAAAATGCGTAAATATAATATCAGCCGATAGCATCGCTATCGGCTTTTGTGTCGGATAACTGACGCCTTTCCTATCTCACTCCATTCTAAATTTTTTAATTTAAGCAGTTGATAAATAAGAAGTAAATAATTGGCACACATGCTGCATTAATCCTTGCGTGATTATTTTGACGCGAGGTGAGTATGTTATATTCAGGTCTTCAAACAACAGCAGTTAAATACCATTCAGATGCAACACAGATTGCAATGTCGTGTGCGGCAGCGGAGTCGGTTTCTGCTGAGGTTTTGCAAAAAGAAACGCTCCAAGAAGAAATATTGGCAACGTCAAAAAGTATGAACCATATTCTAGATGTTATGCCAGCAGGCGTTGTTGTTATTGATGCAGAAGGCTATGTTAAGCAAGCTAACCTAGTTGCAAAGGATATGTTGGGTGAGCCACTAGAAGGGCAACTTTGGCGGACGATTATCGCGCGTTCATTCCGTCCTCGCCAAGACGATGGCCATGAAATCTCATTAAGTGATGGTCGTCGCGTCAAACTCTCCATTTCGCCATTAGTTGAAGAACCGGGTCAGTTAATTTTGATGACAGACCTAACCGAAACACGCTTATTGCAGCAACGAGTGAGCCACATGCAGCGCTTATCGTCGTTAGGCAAAATGGTCGCTTCACTCGCTCACCAATTAAGAACACCTTTATCTGCGGCAACCTTATATGCGGCAAACTTACTGAATCCAACGATTTCAGATGATTCACGAGAGCAGTTTTGTCAGAAGTTACAATCTCGCTTAAAAGACTTAGAAAGCCAAATTAATGACATGTTGATGTTCGCTAAAAGTGGCGAAGAACAAGTGGTCACTGAATTATCGTTACGTTCATTAATGACGGAAATTCACGAAGGCGCTGAAGCCATGCTAATTGCAAAAGGCTGTAAGCTAAAAATTAATGTGCCGGAGCCGGATCTCATTATTTTGGGCAACAAAACAGCGTTAGCCAGCGCTTTTCAAAATCTTATTCACAATAGCTTGCACTTTTCTCCTTCTGAAAAACCAATCTCATTTACTGCGAAGCGCAGCATTAGCGAGCCCGATATGGTTGAGGTGATTATTGCTGATGAAGGCCCAGGAATTCCCGAAGCTAAAATGCAGCAAATATTCGAACCGTTTTTTACCACGCGGACGCAAGGTACAGGGTTAGGCTTGGCCGTCGTGAAGTCTGTCGCGCAGGCGCATAAAGGGGAAGTGCTCGTTAGTAATCAAAAAAATGGCGGTGCCAGCATTGGTATGAAACTGCCAATTAGCCGAGTGTGCAGTTCAACAGCGGTTAACAAAACTCAATATGAACCAAGCGCGTTAGTTGCGGGGAAATAAGTCATGTTAAAAGCAAATGTCATGTTGGTTGAAGATGATCCGGGTTTGCGCGAAGCGCTAACGGATACACTCTTACTCGGTGGTTATCACGTTATCGCTTGTGATAGTGCAGAATCTGCTCTTGCACAGTTGCCACAACAAAATATTGATATTGTGATTAGCGATATTCAATTAGGTGGGCTGACAGGGTTAAACCTGCTACAAAACATTAAGAATAAATTTCCAAATATGCCAATGTTGCTCATGACGGCTTATGCAACGATTGATGATGCGGTACAAGCTATGCGTGAGGGCGCTACTGATTATTTGGCAAAGCCCTTTTCGCCAGAAGTGTTACTAAACATTGTTGGTAAATATGCGCCAGCTCAAAAAATCGAAGCTTGTAAACCAGTAGTAGGCGATGCTAGCAGCAAGCAGCTTTTACAGCTTGCCCAAAAGGTTGCGAATACGGATGCCACTGTGATGGTGTTGGGACCAAGTGGTTCTGGTAAAGAAGTGTTAGCGCGTTATATCCACGATCAATCGCAAAGAAATGAACAGCCCTTTATCGCTATTAATTGCGCAGCTATTCCAGAAAACATGCTGGAAGCCACCTTATTTGGTTATGAAAAAGGCGCGTTTACGGGCGCTTTGCAGGCATGTCCAGGAAAGTTTGAGCAAGCTCAAGGTGGGACCATTTTACTTGATGAGATAACGGAAATGGATCTTGCTTTGCAAGCTAAACTATTACGAGTGTTACAAGAACGCGAAGTTGAACGGTTAGGTGGAAGAAAAACCATTAGCTTAGACGTGAGAGTCATTGCGACCAGTAACCGAGATTTACGTCAGGCTGTACAAGACGGCGTTTTCCGCGAGGATTTATATTATCGCTTGAACGTCTTCCCTCTGACTTGGCTTTCGTTGAATCAGCGTCCCGATGATATTGTGCCACTCGCTGAGCATTTATTGGAAAGGCACGCAAAGCAACAAGGCTTGGCGATCCCGAAGTTATCCGCTTCTGCGAGAAATAAGCTGGCACAACATCAGTGGCCGGGCAATGTACGAGAATTAGAAAATCTCATCCAACGCGCGCTTATTTTAAGTGGAGGTCAGCAGATTGAAGTCACTGATCTCATGCTCGATAATTCGCCGATGGACAGTATATCTATCAAGCCGGAGGTGAGAGAAGAACCTCAACAGGCGAGCGTTTTAGGCAGTGAACTTCGCCAGCAAGAGCATCAAATCATACTGGATACACTAGCGTCCTGTAATGGCAGCCGTAAACAAGTTGCAGAAAAGCTAGGTATTAGTCCAAGAACATTACGCTACAAACTCGCCAAAATGCGAGATATGGGGATTGAACTTCCAGCGTAGTGCCGTTTTCCCACATAGCTAGACTCTTATTTACGCTAAAAGTGTTGTCATATTTTTAGCGTAAATAAGCTCGTCAAAAAATAACCTTATCAAAATTGGCTTTAACTAATTGATTTTAAAGGGTTATTTTTTGGCATGTTGTTTGCATTTTATCCATCAGATAGTTAACGAATTGATCCCGTGTCAATTAATAGTCACCCTTAGGAGGGGAGAACGATGGATATTAAAGCGCAAGCTCTTTACAGCGAAATGCAATCTTTGGCGACTCAAGCCCAAGTTGGCATGCCTGAAGTCCCATCTATTCAAACTAATCCTTCATCGAAAGACAATTTCGCCAATATGCTATCCAACGCGATTAACGGCGTAAACGAAATGCAACTCAATGCGAAAACACAAACAAAAGCATTCGAAATGGGTGATCCAAGCTTAAGTCTTGCGGATGTGATGGTCGCAAAAGAAAAGTCCGGGATTGCATTTGAGGCAACAGTTCAAGTACGCAATAAAGTGCTTGAAGCCTATAAACAAATTATGAACATGCCAGTATAAGACGAGGTGAATCATGGCTGATGCAACTGGAACAGAGCTGGCACTTCCTTCGGGTAATGATGATGCCGATAACGAGTTAAACTCAGAGCAAAAATCTGGCTTCATGGAAGCCCTTGGCAGTGTTGATATGCTGCGCCAAATCGTGCTTGTTATTGCATTAGTTATTTGCGTGGCAATCGCTATTTTCATCGTTATTTGGGCGCAAGAGCCGGACTTCCGTCCACTTGCAAAAATGCCAACCGAAGAGCTTATCGAAACCCTCGACTATTTGGACCAAAACCAAATTGAATATCGTTTAGAAGGCAACACCATCTATGTTAATGAAGAGCAATACCGAGACATCAAGCTTGGGTTAACTCGCTCTGGTATCAATCAAGACCCTACCGCAGGTGAAGACATCATCCTTCAAGATATGGGATTTGGTGTGAGTCAACGTGTTGAAAAAGAACGTTTGAAACATGCCCGCGAACAACAAATAGCTAGAACCATTGAAGATATGTCATCAGTTGCTAAAGCCAAGGTATTACTAGCTTTACCGAAAGAAAATGTATTTGCACGCAGAGAGAAAAAAGGCAGTGCAACGGTTGTTGTAACGATGCGTCGAGGCGCGTTACTTTCAGGTGAAGAAGTTGATTCTGTAGTTGATATTGTCGCATCAGCGGTACAAGGCTTGGAGCCAAGCCGCGTAACTGTCACCGACAGCAATGGTCGTCTGCTTAATTCCGGTTCCCAAGATTCGTTGTCAGCGCGTTCTCGCAAAGAATACGAGATTGAAAAGCAGCGCGAACAAGAATACATGGAGAAAATCGACTCTATTTTGATTCCTGTTTTGGGTTTAGAAAATTATACCGCGCAAGTTGACGTTACCATGGACTTTACATCGGTTGAGCAAACACAGAAACGTTACAACCCAGACTTACCCGCCGTGCGTAGTGAAATGACCATGGAAAATAACACCATTGGTAGCGTGGTTGCAGGCATTCCGGGAGCGCTAACTAATCAACCGCCACTGGATGCAGAAATCCCTCAACAAGCAACAGGCTCGAATCAGACACGCTCAACACCGGGGTCAAGCCGAAAAGAAGCAACAAGAAACTATGAACTTGATACAACTATCAGCCATACTAAGCAACAGACTGGTGTCATTAGAAGACTCAGCGTGTCTGTGGCAGTTGATTATCTTAACTCAACTAATGCCGAAGGCGGCAAGGTGAGCGAGCCGCGCTCTCAAGAAGAACTGATGAGCTTGCGTCGTTTATTGCAAGGTGGTATCGGTTTCGATGTGACGCGTGGTGATTCGTTAGAAGTGGTTAGTATTCCGTTTAGTCGTGTTGATCAAGGTTTAGATGTTAAGTTAGAAATCTGGGAACAGCCTTGGTTCATGCGTGCATTGAAGTTGGTTGTTGGCGGTTTGGTTATCATTGTATTGATGCTATTCATTGTCAGACCGATGCTGAAACGCTTAATCTACCCAGAAGACACAACGGAAGCTGAAGAGTATAGTGTGGATGAAGGTCTGGACTTAGGTGACGAAACCATCAGTATGTTGTCCCAAGAGTTTGATGAAGGTCAGGTTGGCTTCTCCCCAGATGGCTCACTGATGCTACCAGATTTACATAAAGATGAAGATGTATTGAAAGTCGTGCGTGCCCTAGTGGCAAATGAGCCAGAGCTTTCAGCTCAGGTGGTACGCGGCTGGCTAATGATGGATGAATAATCATGGCAACTGAAATCGCAAATGTTCAACAAGAAGGCAGTATTATGGATGCCGCTCCAACTTACGATGTTAGTAAGTTGGAGGGGGTCGAAAAGGCCGCCATTCTATTGTTGAGCTTATCTGAAGAAGATGCAGCACAAATTCTAAAGCATCTTGAACCCAAACAAGTTCAAAAGCTGGGTCAAGCCATGGCTACCATGGATGAAATGACCCAACCTAAAATCACGGCAGTTCATAAGCACTTCATCGAAGAAATCCAAAATTACAGTACCATTGGTTTCCATAGTCATGACTTCGTGAAGAAAGCGCTGACAGCGGCGCTCGGTGAAGACAAAGCGGCAAACCTTATCGACCAAATTTTGGTTGGCGGTGGTGCTAAAGGTTTGGACTCCTTGAAGTGGATGGACTCCAAACAGGTTGCTGGCATTATCCGAAATGAGCACCCGCAAATTCAAACCATTGTGTTGGCGTATTTGGAAGCAGAGCAATCTGCCGAAATTTTGGCGCAGTTCCCAGAAAAAGTACGCTTAGACTTGATGATGCGTATTGCCAACTTAGAAGAAGTTCAACCAGCAGCACTACAGGAGTTAAACGAAATTATGGAGAAACAATTCGCAGGTCAGGCCGGTACACAAGCCGCGAAGATGGGCGGCTTGAAGTCTGCCGCAGAAATCATGAACTACTTAGATACCAATATCGAAGGTCAGTTGATGGATGCAATTCGCGAGCAAGACGAAGAAATGAGTCAGCAAATCCAAGACTTAATGTTCGTATTCGACAACCTTGTTGATGTTGACGACAGAGCTATGCAAACCATTCTGCGTGAAGTTCAGCAAGATGTCTTGATTAAAGCAATCAAGGGTGCTGAAGACGAATTACGCGATAAAATCTCACGTAATATGTCGAAGCGTGCGGCAGAGATGTTAATGGATGATTTAGAAGCGCTTGGGCCAGTTCGTGTAAGCGAAGTGGAAACGGCACAAAAAGAAATTCTCTCTATTGCTCGTCGATTAGCGGATGCCGGTGAAATTATGCTTGGCGGCGGTGGCGGCGAAGAATTCTTATAATTAGGATTAAAGCAACATGATAACCAACGAGCCAATTGCAGATGAAGCCGCAGCCGAAGTAAAAGCATGGGAATTGCCTGTTATCGACGAACAAAAAGTGAATACAGGTTCAACCAATGCGTTAGGCCGAACCAGCGAATGGAAGTATGAACCGCCGGAAGAGGAAGAGGTGGTTCTACCGCCGACGCTAGAAGAAATTGAAGCGATTCGCCAAAATGCCTATGAAGAAGGGCTGGAACAAGGTACGCAGGAAGGCTTAGAAAAAGGATATCAAGAAGGTTTTGAGAAAGGTCAAGCTGAAGGGCATGAACAAGGTGTGCAAGCCGGACAAGAACAAGGTTTGCAAGCGGGTGAAGCCATCATTCAGGAACAGGTTGGCGTATGGCAAGAACTGATGCAAAAGCTTCATACGCCCGTTGAATCAGTGCAGCAAGAACTGCAAAAAGAATTGGTTGCGCTCTCTGTTGGTTTAGCGAGAGCGGTGATTAAGCAGGAAGTAAAAACTAATCCAGATGTTATTTTTCAGGCATTAGCAGAAGGCTTGAAAGTATTACCTATCGGCGAAAAATCTTATCAAATTCGCATGAATCCAGAAGATATTGCCTTAATTAAGACACAATATACGCAAGAGGATATTGAACGACATCGTTGGATATTCATTGAGTCACCTGAATTATCTCGAGGTGGTTGCGATATTACGACAGAAAGCAATGCGGTTGATCTGACTGTTGAAAGACGTTGTCGTGACGTGTTGGACAAGTTCTTGCATGAGCAAGGATTATCGTCTGAGGTTGTGGCTAACGACTAAATTTTGACATCGTTAGCATCAGCCTGTTTACACACTTAGGCTGCTATGGATTTTTTAGAAAAAGTCAAAACTCTACAAACGCAAATTCCACATTCCAAACCTGTGGCATCTGGTAAATTAGTGCGAGGCGTTGGCCTAACATTAGAAGCCGTTGGATGCCAGTTACCTGTTGGCAGTCAGTGTTTAGTACAAACAATTGACGGTGAAATCGAAGCCGAAGTGGTTGGCTTCGCTGACGCAGTAACCTACCTCATGCCAACCGAAGCCGTAAAAGGTATTGTACCTGGCTCGCGGGTGATGCCTCTTAATCGAGAAGGTGGGATTCCTGTTGGTATGTCCTTACTTGGTCGAGTAGTTGACGGTAACGGTCAACCCTTAGATGGTCTTGGTGCGATTAAAGCGGAAAAACGGGTTCCATTAACACGCCCACCAATGAACCCTCTGATCCGTAAACCGATTACTCAGCCTTTAGATGTTGGCGTGCGAGCCATTAATTCAATGATAACTGTCGGCGTTGGGCAACGTATGGGGTTGTTCGCTGGAAGTGGTGTCGGTAAAAGCGTATTGCTTGGCATGATGACACGAGGTACGACCGCCGATGTCGTTGTTGTTGGATTAGTGGGGGAGCGTGGTCGAGAGGTTAAAGAATTCATTCAAGACATTTTGGGCGAAGAAGAGCGCCAAAAATCCGTTGTAGTTGCTGCACCTGCCGATACCTCACCCTTAATGCGCTTAAAAGGCTGTGAAACCGCGGTGAGTATTGCGGAATATTTTCGCGATCAAGGCATGAATGTGTTGCTGCTCATAGATTCCTTAACACGCTATGCCATGGCGCAGCGCGAAATTGCATTGGCTGTGGGCGAACCGCCGGCAACAAAAGGTTATCCACCCTCAGTATTTGCGCGTTTACCTGCTTTAGTTGAGCGTGCGGGCAATGGAGCCGAAAATCAGGGTAGCATTACCGCATTTTATACCGTTTTAACAGAAGGGGATGATTTGCAAGACCCGATCGCTGACTCCGCTCGCGCGATTTTAGACGGACATATCGTTTTAACGCGACAACTCGCAGATTCAGGACATTTCCCAGCAATTGACATTGAAGCATCCATTAGTCGTGTTATGCCAATGGTCGTGAGCGACCAGCATCTAGATTCGATGCGAGCGTTAAAACAGGTCTATTCGACTTATCAGCAAAACAAAGACTTAATTAGCATTGGCGCCTATAGCAAAGGCACTGACCCTCGAATTGATCTTGCTGTTCGGGCCGAACCTCATATCAATCAATTCTTACAACAAAAAATGAAAGAAATTATTCCTTATGATGAAAGTTTACAAGGCATGGTTCAACTTATTCAAACCGTGCAAAACAGTTAGTTTAGGGAGTAAAGACGTTGGCAAATTCACAGCTTCATTTAGTTGCCCAATTAGAGCAAGAGAAAGAAGAAAAGGCGGCGATGAACTTCCAATTGGCTCAGAGTTACGTTAACGAGCAAAGAATGAAACTCCAAGGTTTGGAGCAGTACCGTCTAGATTATTTTCGTCAAATCCAGTTAAAAGGCCGTTCAGAAGGGTTAAAGGCCATGACTTTTAACCAACATCAAGATTTTATTGCCAAGCTGGATTCAGCCTGCGAGCAGCAACGAAAGATTATTCATAACGCGGTGTTAGCAGCAGACCAGCGAAAGTCGATTTGGTTACAGCACCAGCAAAAACGCAAAGCCGTTGAAATGCTGCTGGAGAAGAAAAAGCAAGAAGCATTAATGAAAGAAGCCAAGCAGGATCAGAAGTTAATGGACGAAGTCGCAACACAACGCTTTTTCCGAAGGATTAAAAATTAAACAAGTTTTGATTAGTTGGAATAACTCTTGCATTAGTTTTTGCATAAAGTATCGGTATCTTGACGAATTTCACAATACCGTCAGTGGATAAGTTTGAAATTCGATAAAATTCAATTTGTTATGTTGATTTTGTCACATACGTTTTTCGAGGAATGCAAACGATGATGCAACATCTTGCCGCTCAAAAAAATGACCTTGCCTCTCCTAATAAGTTAGGCGCTGGAAATAATGCTTCGAGTCATGATAGAGGACGAGGGCAGGAGTTCGCGTCTGTATTCGATCAAAATCGCCATATTGCAGAAGCCAATGAGCGTGGTGAACGACAAGCGATTCGTGATAACGAAACTCGCCAAGCCAGTAAACGAGCTTCATCCGAAAAGCTAAATAGCGCGAAAGAAGCTGATAAAAGAAGAGACACAGAGGTGCTTGAAGCCGAAAAACAGGCTGATGCTTACAAGCAGGAAACGTCCCGAACTGAGCAAAATGAGCGTTCCAGCGCCGACAAGCCATCTTCAAATAATGCAGAATCCTCATCACAGGAAGCATCAGAACATCATAGTGATGAGGCTGACTGGAGTGCAAAAGAAGCGGAACAGGCTGGAGACGTATCGGGAGATGAACAGATTGGCGAACCTGCTCCTGATGAGCAAGGTGGTGAAGTGGCATCAAAACCAGCAGAGCATTTTGATTGGTTAACGATGTTAGATAAAATCTACGGTCAGTCTAGGGGAGCTATCATTGAAACTGATGGTACAACTCCACCACCCGAGACTGATATTCCAGCCGATATTTCTCAATTATCAGATTTGCAAAAAGCACTAAAAGATATTGTTAACTCTCAATCTCAAACGTTAGAGGAAGTGTCAGAACAGATTGTGGGGAGTGCCGCGAGTACAGATAACACATTGGCAACAGATGAAGCCACTGGTGAAGCGGAAGGTGAGTCATTAGCGGATATTTTAAGTCTGATTGATGCGCTCAAGTCTCAAGATGAAGTGTCTGAGGAAGAACTCGCCAAGCTTGATCAAATGATTGATGAATTTATTGATACAAAACCCGAATTAGCAGGTTCAGCATTAAAAGAGCTAAGCGGCGGTGAATGGCTGAAACTAGATACCAAGCTTGTCGCTAACGTGTTGCAAACACCCATAACAGCAGATAAAGCAGCGGAAAGCTTAGATGAAGTGCTTCAGGTAACAGACACATTAGCGCGTCAAATTGCGAAGGCTGAGCCTGAACAAGTGCAGAAAGTAGCAGAATATGTGGCCCAGCAAATATTACCGAAAGATGCTTCTCCAGAATTAAAAGAAAGCTTTGTTGAAAAGTTAAAAGCAGGGCTGGAAGACTTAAAGTCACAGTTGAAACAAGGCGATAGTGCAGCGGATGTTGCCCAAGTTGTTAAAGATGCATTGGCAAGTGTCACTGATGTGAATTCATCTGTTAATGTTGAGCAGGCGAAACTGCAACAGGTGTTGTCCGTTGCTAGTAGTAGCCTTGAAGTATCTAGTCAATTAACGGAGCAAAAACAACTGGTCGCTGAAACAAGTCGACCTCAGTCGACTTCTACCGTTTCCGCTAAAGAGTTAAATACAGCCCAGTTGGAGGCTTCAAGACAACAACAAGCCGCACAAATGGATAAGACCGTTAACATGCATAAGCCGGAAGCGCCTCAGCATTTGGCTGAAAAAGTGCAGGTTATGGTTAACCAGAAAAACATGGTGGCGGAAATTCGTCTCGATCCACCCGATCTTGGTGGAATGAAGATTAAGTTAAATATGACAGGTGACGCCGCATCCGTTAACTTTGTTGTACAGACTCAGCACGCTAGAGAGGCATTGGAACAAGCTACACCTAGGTTAAAAGAGTTGTTAGATGAGCAAGGCATTGAGCTTGGACAATCTTCCGTTCAACAAGAGTCTAATCAACAGGGGGAAGCGGGTGATGGTCAATTAGCGGATGGTCGTGGTGGAAATGGTGACGGTTCCTCTGAGCTAGAAGAAGACGTACCAGAAGTGCAAACCATTCAAATGGTGAACGGTTCGGTCAATGGTATTGATTACTTTGCTTAAAACAACACAATAAATTTATAGCTTGTTGTAGAATTAAAGAAATGCGGGTTTAATTGCTGCGCTAACAATTTGTTCTAAACAAACCACGAGATTAAGCAATGGCTGACAACGAATTAGAAATGGAAGAAGGCGGTAAAAAAGGCAAGATGATGTTGATCATCATTATTGTCGTTGTACTGGCAATAGGTGGCGGTGCGGCTTACTTCTTCTTAGGCGGCTCCGAAGAAGTTCCTGAGGAAATGATGGCACAAGAAGGAGACGGGGCTCAGGGTGGTCAAACACTCAATGCAGATGTTGGAACGGCTTTATATGTTGCAATGCCAAGACCATTTATCTTTAACGTGCCTGGTTCTGGTCGAGATAGATTAGTCCAGATTAAAGTGCAACTCATGGTGCGTGGCGCAGAAAGTGAAGAATTAGCAAAAATGCATATTCCCATGATAGAAGGAACTTTATTAAAAGTGTTTAGCTCTTCTAGTGCGGATGATTTAGTCACAGAAGTGGGTAAAGTTGCAATGCGGGACCAGTCTTTACGAGAAGTCCAAAAGGCGTTAAACGAGGTCGCAGGTAAAGATGTCGTTGAGCAAGTATTATTTACCGGCTTTGTTATGCAGTAACCAAAGAGGCGTGGTGTGAGCGATTTATTATCTCAAGACGAAATTGATGCCCTGTTACACGGTGTTGATGAAGTCGAAGAAGAAGACATAGAAGATTCGGACGTTAGCACGTCCGCGATGGAATATGACTTTTCTTCACAAGATCGTATTGTTCGTGGGCGAATGCCAACGCTTGAAATGGTAAACGAACGTTTTGCGCGTCATATGCGTGTCAGTTTATTCAACATGATGCGCCGTTCTGCTGAGGTGTCGATTAACGGCATACAGATGATCAAATTTGGCGAATATATCCATACTTTGTTTGTGCCGACCAGCTTAAACATGGTGCGTTTCCGTCCGTTAAAAGGGACAGGGCTCATTACTATGGAAGCCCGTTTAGTTTTCATATTAGTGGATAACTTCTTCGGTGGTGATGGTCGATACCATGCCAAAATCGAGGGGCGTGAATTTACACCAACAGAGCGTCGAATTATCCAGATGCTTTTGAAAATCATCTTTGAGGATTACAAGGAAGCTTGGGGTCCTGTTATGGATGTATCCTTCGAATATTTAGATTCGGAAGTAAACCCCGCGATGGCCAACATTGTTAACCCAACGGAAGTTGTGGTGATTAGCTCGTTCCATATCGAGCTTGATGGTGGCGGTGGGGATTTCCATGTAGCGTTGCCTTATTCAATGCTTGAACCTATTCGAGAACTGCTAGATGCTGGTGTACAGAGTGATAAAGAAGACACGGATCTACGGTGGAGTCGAGCACTTCGCGATGAAATCATGGATGTTAATGTTGAATTGGGCACGCATATGATGGATTTTGATATGCCTTTAGGTAAAGTTATGGATCTAAAAGATGGCGATGTTATCCCGATTGAAATGCCTGAATACATTACGGTTTTGGTGGAAGGCTTGCCTACCTTTAGAAGTAAACTAGGTCGTTCGCGTGAATATCTAGCATTGAAAATTGTTGAGAAGATCCCAAGACCGGTTTCGGTTAAATCTCAGCTACACCTGCTAACGAAAGGTGGACGCAGAATTGACAGTGATGCAGAGCTACAAGTCCTAGAAGAAGATTTGTAGTGCGAAATAAGAAAGAGGTGAAGTATGAGTGGTGAAGACGAAGGCGGTATGGATGATTGGGCAGAGGCAATGGCAGAACAAGCCGAAGCTGAGGCTCAAGAATCAGGAGATGCCGGGTTACTTGGTGCAGAAGATGTGCAGCCCGCCGAGCTTGATGAGCTGGTAGCTGATGAAATCACCGGTGATGAAAAACGTAAACTCGATACAATTCTTGATATTCCTGTTACCATTTCGATGGAAGTGGGCCGGAGTTTGATTAGCATTCGTAATCTGCTGCAATTGAACCAAGGTTCGGTTGTAGAACTCGACCGGGTTGCTGGTGAGCCGTTGGACGTGTTGGTAAATGGCACGTTGATTGCTCATGGAGAAGTAGTTGTGGTCAATGATAAATTTGGTATTCGGTTAACGGATGTTATTAGTCAGATCGAAAGAATTAAAAAGCTCAAGTAAATTCAAATACTTACAGAGAGGTTGGTGGGTTTCACTGCCTCTCATCCTTATTTCCTATCCTTTATTTGCGGAAGAAAAAAACTCCCAGTCAATTGGTTCAGCAAGCACACTAGTGTCCGTTTTTTTGTCACTCATCGTGGTAATAGGCATTGTGTTCATGCTGGCTTATTTATTGCGCCGATTAAATGTCACGCATACGGGATCAAATCAAATGCATGTCGTGGCAACGATGATGGTGGGAACCCGGGAGCGTATGATGGTGGTGCAAGTGGGGGATGAACAGCATCTTATCGGTATTACTGCGAATAATATTAATCATCTCGCAAAGCTTGAACAGCCTATTTCCGGGCCGCAAGTGAATGAAAATCTCAAGTCGAAATTTCAGAGTTTATTAACCAAGCAGCAAACGAAGGTCAATGGAGATTCAGAATGACTTTACGCGTGATTTCATCGTTATTGGTTGCGTTTGTGTTACTGTTTTTACCCGAAGTGGCGTCTGCTGCTCCGGGAATAAAAGCGCTAACCATCACGAGTAACCCTGATGGCTCTCAAGATTACACCATGACTCTGCAAGTGCTGTTTATCATGACGGCACTAAGCTTAATTCCAGCATTTGTGGTGATGATGACATCCTTTACACGTATTGTTGTGGTGATGTCGATTTTACGTCAGGCAATGGGGTTACAACAGGCTCCCTCAAACCAAGTCATTATCGGTATTAGTTTGTTTTTGACCATGTTTATCATGGCGCCCGTTTTTGAAAAAATTAACGAAACGGCACTCCAGCCTTACTTGAGTGAAACCATGACCGCAAGAGATGCGTTTGAAAACGCAAAATTACCTCTTCGAGCTTTCATGATGTCGCAAACCCGAGTAAAAGACTTGGAAACATTTGTTGAAATCGGCGGCTATCAAGATCAGGTTCAAGATGTGGATGATGTGCCTATGACCGTACTTATCCCAGCGTTTGTTACCAGTGAGCTGAAAACCGCATTCCAAATTGGTTTTATGTTGTTTATTCCCTTCTTGATCCTCGACTTAGTTGTTGCGTCGGTTTTGATGGCGATGGGGATGATGATGTTATCGCCAATGATTGTTTCTCTTCCCTTTAAGCTGATGCTGTTTGTTCTAGTTGATGGCTGGAATTTAATATTCGGCACATTAGCCACCAGTTTTGGCATGTAGGAGAGACAAATGAGCCCAGAAGTCTTTGTCGAGATACTCCAAGAAGCACTTACCATGGTCATTATATTGGTAAGCGCCATTATCGTTCCGAGTATGATTGTGGGCTTAATTGTTGCCGTATTCCAAGCGGCAACGTCAATCAATGAACAGACTATCAACTTCTTGCCTCGTTTAATTGTGACGCTGCTCGCGTTAATGTGGGGCGGGCATTGGCTCGTTCAAAAAGTGATGGATTTTACCATTTCAATGGTTCACCGCATCCCGGAAATTGTTGGGTGAGCCGATGAATTTTCCTCTGGATACCATTTATCAGTTTTTAGCGGATTTAATGCTGCCCTTTATGCGCATATCGGGCATGTTTGCAGCAATGATTGGCATTAGTGCTAAATCTATTCCAACGCCTATCCGTGTTCTGTTAACACTGCTTTTGTCTTTTATGATTATGCCGGTTATTGAACCTGTGCATGTAAAAGAAATGGTGAGCGTAGATACCATGGTAATAGTGGTTCAGCAGTTGATTATTGGCGCAGGAATTGGCTTCATTTCTACAATGGTCTTAAACACTTTTGTTATTGCAGGTCAGGTGATTGCAATGCAAACAGGGTTGGGATTTGCGTCAATCGTCGATCCCGTAAACGGTATTAATGTCCCTGCCGTTGGGCAGTTTTATCTGATTTTGGCCACATTGCTGTTTTGGGCCTTTGATGGGCATTTGTCCATGATTCGTATGATTGTAATGAGTTTTCAAGCCTTCCCCATTAGCGAAGGCTGGTGGACCGCAGGTCAAATGAAAAGCATTGTGGATTGGAGTGCCTGGATGTTTGTTGCTTCCCTCACCTTGTCATTAGCGCCAATCGTGTCGCTTCTTATTATTAACTTGGCTTTTGGGGTCATGACTAAAGCAGCACCGCAGCTGAATATTTTTACGATTGGTTTTTCCATTGCACAAATCACTGGTCTAATTATTATGGCTTTAACGTTAAGCAACTTCACTACGCACTTTTTAGCGCAGTGGGAGCGGGCGCAATTATTGATGTGTCAGCTTTTGAGAATTTGCCCATAGAGGAATGCGCTGATGGCTGAAGATTCCCATGATAAAACGGAGGAACCCACATCCAAACGGATAGAGGATGCTCGAAAAAAAGGGCAAATTGCTCGATCCCGGGAATTGGGAACGGCGCTTGTTCTTCTGTTTAGTGCCATCTCTATTTTCATACTTGGACGTGATATTGGTAAGGCCGTATACAATATTATGGGGCGCATGTTTGCGTTGTCTCGGGATGAAACCTATGACTACACGCATATGTTTCAAGCGTGGGGTTTTGCGTTATCAGAAGTGGCTATTCCCGTCATTTCATTTCTAGTGATCACTGTTATCGCAGGCTTTTATGGCAGTATTGCCTTGGGAGGCTACAACTGGTCATGGGAATCAGCTAAGCCTAAAGCAAGTAAGCTGAGTCCTATCGCCGGGTTGAAACGCATGTTTGGGATGAACGGCATTGTTGAATTGTTCAAGGCCCTGGCTAAGTTTTTGATAGTTGGGACCATCACGTTTTCGGTTTTGCGTTTTTTCAGTGATGAAGCGTTGCATTTAGATTTAGAACTTTATCCTCGTAATGTCTATCACGCTCTAGAGTTAATTGGTTGGAGCTTTATCATTATCTGTTGCGCTATGTTGCCTATTGCAGCGTTTGATGTGCCTTATCAGTCATACAAGCATAACGAACAAATGAAAATGACGAAGCAAGAAGTGAAGGATGAGCGTAAGAATGCAGAAGGTGATCCGCTTGTTAAAAGCCGTATTCGTAAGTTGCAGTTCCAAGCTGCTGCAAAGCGTATGATGCAGGCGGTTCCCGAGGCTGATGTTGTCGTCACCAACCCAACGCATTATTCCATCGCCATTAAGTATCAAGATAATGGAGACAGAGCTCCTGTTGTAGTTGCAAAAGGGGTTGATGAGTTAGCAATGCATATTCGGAAAATTGCAGAGGGGAATGATGTCCCCATGGTGGCATCACCTGCGCTTGCTCGTGCTATTTATTATTCCACTGAACTTGACCATGAAATACCGGAAAAACTCTTCATGGCGGTTGCACAAGTATTGGCTTATGTCTTCCAGCTTAAGAAGTGGAAAGCAGGCAAGGGTCATCGGCCAAAATCGTTATCTACGAATCTACCCATTCCGCCAGAATTACGTCGCTAATAAATTGGCAGGATTATTGCTTTTAGCTTGCATCTGTCAATTTTTTAGTGAAACAGCATGCAACTGGCGACTTACTTTAAGCAGGTAGATCAAGCTCAAATCAAACAAATAACCAGCGGGTTAGGCACTCCATTAGTGCTACTTGCTATCATGGGAATGGTTATTCTTCCCATGCCTGCATTCCTGCTGGATATTCTTTTCAGTTTCAACATTGCGCTTTCTCTCGTAGTTATTCTGGTGTCGGTTTTTACCAGAAAACCGGTAGACTTCGGTTTGTTCCCTTTTGTCCTGTTGATTGCAACGGTATTAAGGCTTGCGCTGAATATTGCATCTACCCGAGTTGTTTTGCTTGAAGGTCATGAAGGTGGTGACGCAGCAGGTAAGGTTATTCAGGCGTTTGGTGAAGTGGTTATCGGTGGTAATTTCGCGGTTGGTATCGTTGTTTTCGCTATCTTACTTATTATCAACTTTAAAGTGGTAACTGCTGGTGCGGGTCGTATCTCAGAAGTTAGTGCTCGCTTTACATTGGACGCTATGCCAGGCAAGCAAATGGCTATCGATGCAGACCTCAACGCAGGCTATATCGACTCTGATGAAGCACGTAAACGCCGCGAAGAAATCACCGCTGAAGCAGACTTTTACGGGTCAATGGATGGTGCGTCTAAGTTCGTAAAAGGGGATGCGGTAGCCGGTCTATTCATCATGTTGATTAACGTGGTAGGTGGTTTGTTTATCGGCATGATCCAACACAACTTACCATTTAGCCAAGCCATTGAAATTTATACATTGTTGACCATTGGTGACGGCCTTGTTGCGCAAATTCCATCATTACTTCTTTCTGTTGCAACGGCAATTATCGTAACCCGTGAAAATGATACCCAGGAAATGGGTAGCGTAATGAAAGAGCAATTAGGTAATCCTCGTGCCTTGTGGGTTACTTGCGGCATTTTATTCGTGATGGGCGTTGTACCGGGAATGCCTCATGTTGCATTTTTGGGTTTCTCTGCATTGATTGGTGGAATTGCATACTGGGATCAAAAGCGTGCCAAAGAATCGACAGAGATAGCCAAAGCCTCGGATGCATCGAAAGAGCAAACGTCTAATAAACCCATTGAAGTAAAAGAGCTTGGCTGGGATGACGTACAACAGGTCGATACCATTGGTTTAGAAGTAGGGTATCGTTTAATTCCGTTGGTTGATAAGGCGCAGGGTGGTGAGTTGCTTCAACGTATTAAAGGAGTTCGTAAGAAGTTATCTCAAGAGTTGGGCTTCCTTATTCCACCTGTGCATATCCGAGATAATTTAGATTTGACGCCGAATACTTACAGTATTTCGATGATGGGGGTCAGTGTGGGGGATGCTGAAATCAGTCACGACGATGAATTAGCGATTAATCCGGGTCAAGTTTTTGGCACCTTAGAGGGCACGCCAACAGTTGATCCTGCATTTGGTCTTGAAGCCGTATGGATTCGCCCAGAACAAAGAGAGCACGCTCAAACTCTAGGTTACACAGTAGTAGACGCTGCAACGGTCGTTGCAACTCATATGAGCCAGTTGCTCACCACTAATGCTTATCAATTGCTTGGCTATGAAGAAGTTCAGCAGCTTCTGGATATGCTTGCTAAGAATAATCCGAAGTTGGTTGAGGGCTTAGTACCTGACATTTTACCGTTAAGTACCGTGGTTCGTGTTCTACAGACATTACTATTTGAAGGCATTCCAATTCGCGATTTACGCACTATTGTTCAAACACTTTCTGAGTATGGACCGAAGACGCAAGACCCTGATGTACTGGTCTCTGCCGTGCGCATCGCCCTGAAGAGATTAATCGTTCAGGAGATAAACGGATCTAACCGAGAAATTCCTGTCATAACTTTGGCGCCAGAGTTGGAACAGATGTTGCATCAGTCTCTTCAAGCTGGAGGGGAAGATGGCGCTGGCATCGAACCTGGACTCGCAGAAAAACTTCAATCTTCGCTAAATGAGGCATCTCAACAGCAAGAATTAGAAGGTGAACCTGCGGTACTACTCACGTCCGGGATGTTACGCCCAGTGTTATCTCGCTTCTTGAAGCACAGTATTTCAGGGTTACATGTACTGTCTTATCAAGAAGTCCCTGATGACAAACAAATTAAGATTGTAAGTGCCGTTGGCCAATAATCTGACACTAGCACGAAGGTGATGTATGAAAATTAGACGTTTTTTCGGTAAAGACATGCGTGAAGCGTTAAATCAGGTGAAAACGGAACTGGGCAGTGATGCAGTGATCATGTCTAACAAGAAGCTGGCAGACGGCGTAGAAATCGTAGCAGCTTATGACAATGAGCCAGCGCCAGCACAAACTGCTCCAAAAGCAGGGGCAGGTTCGCCACCAAGGTTTGTTCAAGATACGCCTGTTAAAGCAAAAAGTAGCATCAAGCCTTCAGCTTCTTTAAGTGAAATTATTGGCGAGTCGGGCTCTGATAGTTTAAAAGCATTATTGGAAAAACAGCAGCAATCTTTGGGTGGAGAGTCTGTGCATAATGCACCAGCGACACCTGTAACTAATGCAACAGCACAAGCACCAAAAGCATCTCCAGCCTCACATTATCAGTCGAACCCTGAGACTGAAGTGAGCAAAGCATCGAATACAAATAATGTTGCATCCATGTCAGATTATCAAAGACCAGCTTCAAATCCTTCGCCTGCTGATGACACTGCGATTGATGAAATTCGCCAAGAACTCAAATCATTACGTGATGTTTTAGAATTTCAAGTGTCTGGTTTGTTAAAGCAAGAGAAGCAACGCAGCCACCCTTTACAATCTTTTTTAGTTGCCCGTTTGGTTGATATGGGCATTAGCCAACAGTTAGCCGAAGATGTCGTTTCTTATGCGCCTGAAAGTGCGAATGAGCGCGAAGCTTGGTTGTTTATTCTTAAATTGTTAGCAAATAAATTGAGAACGGGGACTGACGATATTTTGACAAAAGGTGGCGTTGTAGCCTTAGTGGGTCCGACGGGCTGCGGAAAAACAACGACAATTGCGAAGTTGGCCGCACAATTCGCGCAAAAATATGGTGCAGACCAAGTCGCTATGGTAACAATAGATAGTTATCGCATTGCTGCTTACGACCAATTGGCTACTTATGGGAAAATTCTGGGGTGTCCGGTTAAAAAAGCAGCGAACGAACAAGAGTTATCAGATGTTTTATACCAATTTAGAAATAAAAAGTTAGTATTGGTAGATACAGCAGGGTTTGGGCAGCGTGATGCGCGTTTAATCAAGCAGTTAGAGACTTTAAATGCAAACACTGGTATAAAAGTCGACAAATACTTGGTTGTCCAAGCGAACTCCCAAAGACAAGTATTAGAGAAAACGTTCTCTGCTTTCCAGCAAGATGCAATGAAAGGTTGTATATTTACGAAGTTAGATGAATGCTACAGCCTTGGCGAAGCAGTGAGTGTAGCCATCCAAAGGGGACTGCCAGTGTGTTATTCAACAGATGGTCAGCGGGTTCCTGAAGATTTAAGAATTGCAGATGCAAAATATTTAGTATCGGCCGCGGCAAAGCTTTATAAAAAATATTGTTTACCGCATACTACAGCAGAACAAATTAAACGGTCAGCAGTCGCAGTATGATAGAGGATCAAGCGAGTAGTTTGAGAAGAATGAATCAACCAGGATTAACAAAAGTTATAGCAATTACAGGCGGAAAAGGGGGGGTTGGTAAAACCAACATCACCCTTAATACGGCTATTGCTATGGCAAAACTGGGAAAACGCGTTATGGTGCTGGACGCTGATTTAGGTCTGGCCAATGTTGACGTTATGCTGGGATTGCGTGTTAGTAAAAACCTCTCCCATGTCCTTTCGGGAGAATGCACACTAGATGATGTGCTCGTCGAGGGGCCTCACGGAATTAAAATCGCTCCAGCCACAAGTGGAACTCAGTCAATGACAGAATTGACTGCTGCTGAACATGCTGGCTTAATAAGGGCGTTTAGCGAATTACGCACACCGATTGATGTATTACTCGTTGATACGGCAGCTGGAATATCAGGAATGGTGTTAAGCTTTGCCAAAGCGTCGCAAGATGTCATGGTGGTTGTGTGTAACGAACCTACCTCGCTTACTGATGCTTACGCTTTGATGAAGTTGTTAAACAGAGATTATGGTGTTTTCCGCTTTAAAATTGTGGCTAATATGGTTCGTAATGTTAGAGAAGGTCAGGAACTCTTTGCTAAACTATCAAAAGTAACAAATCGCTTTCTTGATGTTGCATTAGAATTAGTAGCAACGGTACCCTACGACGAAAATATTCGCTTAGCGGTTAGAAAGCAAAAAGCAATTGTAGAAGCATTTCCTAATTCACCAGCTTCCATTGCAGTAATGAATTTGGCTAAGACGGCGCTTAAGTGGCCAATCCCGAATCAACCGGGCGGTCATTTAGAGTTTTTCTTAGAGCAACTGGTGAACAAACAGGCGATAAGTGACCAAGCGTGAATAACAAAGCAGCAGCATATCGGCAACTTGACACAAAACAGCAGTTGGTAGAGAAACATGCGCTACTTGTTAAGCGCATTGCTCATCATTTAATGGCAAGATTGCCCGCAAGTGTGTTAGTTGATGATTTGATTCAAGCAGGAATGATTGGATTGCTTGAAGCCGCGCGTAATTTCGATGGTAGTAAAGGCGCGAGTTTTGAAACTTTCGCAGGCATTCGCATCAGAGGTGCTATGCTTGATGATATACGTAAAGGTGATTGGACTCCCCGCTCTGTTCATAAAAACAGTCGAGCCATTGCCGAGGCTATCAACGAAGTCGAAAGAGAAACTGGCGCTGATGCAAAGGACGTAGATATTGCGCGAAAGTTAAATGTGTCGGTTAACGATTATCATCAGATGCTAAATGAAGTAAATGCTGGCAAAATGATCGGCATTGAAGATTTAGGCGTTACGGAAGACGTTCTGACGACAGAGAGCAACAAAGGTTTGGATCGTCCCTTGGATGATCTTATGCAAGGGGAATTTCAAAAAGCATTGGCGCATGCCATTACAACCTTGCCTGAGAGAGAGGCGATTGTGTTGTCTCTCTATTACGATGAAGAGCTAAATCTTAGAGAAATTGGTGAAGTACTGGAAGTGAGCGAGTCGCGAGTTAGTCAGATACATAGCCAGGCTATGATGAGGCTAAAGTCACGGATGCAGTCTTGGCAAGCTGAGTAAATAAGTACAATAATAGCAGTTGATCTGGTCCTTTTTGGAGGCGGTTTTGGATAAAAATATGAAGATTCTTGTTGTTGACGATTTTTCAACAATGAGGCGTATCATTAAGAACTTGTTAAAAGATTTAGGGTTTACAAATGTGCAGGAAGCCGATGATGGCAGCACCGCGTTGCCTATGCTTCAACAGGGTGATTTTGACTTTGTTGTTACTGACTGGAATATGCCAGGTATGCAAGGAATCGATCTTTTAAGAGCAATCCGCGCAGATGATAATCTTAAGGATATTCCCGTTTTAATGGTAACAGCAGAAGCGAAAAAAGAACAAATCGTTGCGGCAGCGCAAGCGGGCGTGAATGGTTATGTTGTAAAACCGTTTACAGCAGCTACGTTGAAAGAGAAGCTCGATAAAATCTTTGAACGTTTAGATTAGTCTGGGCTGATCCTGTTAATCTGAGGAGAGGTCTCACCATGAGCAATCCAAGCAAAGCGCCAATGTCAGTGGAAGATGCCAAGCGCCTCGTTGAGTTTCTAGAAACGGGCAATAACGAGGCTGCCACGGCGTTGTTGGAAGCAACGCAAATACAAGATTCAATGGAATTATTTGCCGAAGTAGGCAAGTTGACTCGACAACTGCACGACTCATTGAATAGTTTTAACATTGATTCAAGAATTGCTGATCTTGCAACTGAGGATATTCCAGACGCGCAATCAAGATTAAATTACGTTATTGAAACAACAGAGCAAGCTGCTAATCAAACGATGGATGCCGTAGAAACGAGTATGCCCATTGCAGAAAAGCTCAATAGTGAAATAACGGAAATCTTGCCTCACTGGAACAAGCTCATGAATAGAGAGCTAGAATTAGGTGAGTTTAAAGCACTGTGTCACAGCATTGATAAATTCTTGAAAGAATCAAGCGCCGACTCCTCCAAGTTAACAGAATTAATGACCGAAGTGCTCATGGCTCAGGGGTATCAGGATTTGACGGGACAAGTTATTCGTCGAGTCATTGAGCTGGTTAAAGAGGTTGAAGACAGCCTTGTAAATGTTCTTAAAGTCTTTGGTGAGCCCGAAGTGAGCGAAGAAACGAAGACTAAGAAAAAAGAAATCGAAGCGCATTCTCCTGAAGGACCAATCATTGATGCAGAATCGCGAGATGATGTGGTATCAGGCCAGGATGATGTTGATGACCTGCTATCGAGCTTGGGTTTTTAGGGGGACTAATCTATGTCTTTTGATCTTGACGAGGATATTCTTCAGGACTTTCTAGTTGAAGCTGGTGAGATTCTTGAACAACTGCAAGAACAACTCGTCGATCTGGAAAATAATCCCGAAGATTCAGATTTACTTAACGCAATCTTCCGTGGGTACCATACAGTAAAAGGTGGTGCGGGCTTCTTGTCCCTTACCGAGTTGGTTGAAATATGTCACGGTGCAGAAAACGTTTTTGATGTCATGAGAAATGGGCAAAGGAAACTAACACCGGAATTAATGGATGTCATCCTACAGGCTACCGATGTTGTCGTTGATATGTTTGAAAAGGTTAAAGCGAGAGATCCGCTAGAGCATGCCGATGCCGCCTTAATTGAAACACTGCATAAATTAAGTAAGCCCGAAACCGAAGACGAAGCACCGATTGTTATCGAGAAAACGTCACCCACTCCCACTCCTGAAACAAACTCCAATGACGATTTAGGCGTCGATTTATTCGATGATGATGAGCCTGAAGCGCCAACGAGTGCTGGCAGTGATGATTCTGGCATCGACGAAATTTCGGAAGATGAATTTGAAAAGTTACTAGATGAACTCCATGGTCCAAATGGTGCGCCTGGTAAGAAAGAATCGAAAACGTCGGAAGCTCCTCCTCCCGCTATTGATGTTGGTGGCGATGAAGACATAACAGACGATGAGTTTGAGGCACTTCTTGACCAGCTCCACGGCAAAGGTAAGTTTAGTGGTAATGGGCAAGATGAAGCAGCTCCAGCTAAAGCAGAAAAGCCTAAAGCGGTAAAAACTTCAACGAATGATGATGAAGATATTACCGATGATGAGTTTGAAGCACTTCTTGATCAGCTCCACGGTGAAGGCAATGGGCCCGGTGCCAAAGTGGATAAAGAAAAAGAGGCGAGCCAATCCTCAGGAGAAAGCTCGTCATCTAAGGAAGCGCCTAAGGCTGATGTTAAACCTGCGCCTGCGCCAGCTGCTGAAGCCAAGCAACCGCCTGCGCCAGCTTCAGCCTCAGCGCCGAAAAAAGATGAAAAGAAACATGCTGCTCCGCCTCAAGCAGAAACGACCGTTCGTGTTGATACTAAACGTTTAGATCAGATAATGAACATGGTCGGTGAGCTAGTGTTAGTTAGAAACCGATTGTTGAGCTTAGGTATCAACACTAACGATGAGAATATGTCTAAGGCAATTGCTAACTTAGACGTCGTTACCGGTGACTTACAAGGCGCAGTAATGAAAACCCGGATGCAGCCAATTAAAAAGGTATTTGGCCGCTTCCCTCGGGTAGTAAGAGATTTGGCGAGAAGCTTGAAGAAAGAAATTGTTCTTGAGCTTATTGGTGAAGAGACAGACTTAGATAAAAACTTAGTAGAGGCATTAGCCGATCCGTTAGTCCACTTAGTTCGTAACTCTGTAGACCACGGTATTGAAATGCCAGATGAGCGTGAAGCAAGCGGTAAACCTCGTACAGGTACGGTGACGTTATCCGCTTCGCAAGAAGGCGACCATATTCTGTTAACCATTGAAGATGATGGTAAAGGAATGGATGCCGAAAAGCTGAAAAGTATTGCAATTAGTCGAGGCGTGTTAGACGCCGATGCCGCGGCAAGGATGTCAGATATTGAGGCATTTAATTTAATATTTGCCCCAGGCTTTTCAACGAAAACTGAAATTTCTGACATTTCCGGCCGTGGTGTAGGGATGGATGTGGTTAAGACCAAAATTAATCAGCTAAATGGCTCGGTTAACATCTTCTCTGAACTTGGCAAAGGAACTCGACTAGAAATCAAAGTACCATTGACGTTGGCGATTTTACCGACATTGATGATTATTGTTGGCGGGCAAACATTTGCGTTACCGTTAAGTTCCGTGAACGAAATTTTAAATGTCGATTTAAGTAAGACGAATACCGTTGATGGGCAGCTGACTATGATTGTTCGTTCAAAGGCTATCCCTCTGTTTTATCTGAGGGAATGGGTTCGTCGTAATCCTGGGGAAATTGAACGAGATAAAGGGCATGTTGTTGTTGTTCAAATTGGAACGCTTCAAGTCGGCTTCGTAGTGGATGCGCTTATCGGACAAGAAGAAGTTGTCATTAAGCCCCTTGATGAATTATTACAAGGGACTCCAGGTATGGCCGGTGCAACCATTACAAGTGATGGTGGTATAGCCCTTATTCTGGATATACCAAGCTTACTTAAAAAGTACGCGAAGAAGGCGCTTAAATAGTGCCAAAACATCACCAATTATACTAAGTGATGATTAAAGCTCTTGTATGATTTTATACAAGAGCTTTCTGTTTTTATGGGGAAACAGAATACTTATTGCTATAACTTAAATAAGAAGTATCTTGCTTTTAATGTTTCGGTTTGTTTTTGTCTAAGCACTCGCCTATAAAGTGCCTTACAAGCTAGATAAGGCGCCTTAGCAAGTTGAAGGATATATTCCCTTATATGTTGATTTTAAAAGTGGCTATACAAGATAACGGAGCCGCTTGGTTTACCGAAAGAGTACGAGATAATGCCCTATAAGGTATTGGTTGTAGATGATTCTACCTTTTTCCGGCGTCGAGTCAGAGAGATTCTAAGTCAGGATCCATTATTAGAAGTAGTCGGTGAAGCCCGAAATGGCCAAGAGGCTTTAGACTTAGTTGATGAGCTAGACCCTGATGTGGTTACTATGGATGTGGAAATGCCAATTATGGATGGTATCTCCGCTGTTAAAAAGATCATGTCCACACATCCTGTTCCTATCATCATGTTTTCCTCATTAACTTATGAGGGGGCTCAAGCAACATTGGATGCTTTAGAGGCGGGAGCACTGGATTTTCTACCTAAAAAGTTTGAAGACATCGCTCGAGACAGAAAAGAAGTCGTGGAGTTGCTGCAAGCAAGAGTCAGGGCTTTAGGCTTACGTAAAAGAAGTATTCGTCGTTTTCGTAAACCCCCTGAGCCCGTTTCTATTCCCGGTAGGACAAAAGCAACGCGGACGTTTATTCGTTCTGCTACTTTAAATGACTCGCTTTCAAGAAGAACAAAGCAGTATAAATTATTGGCAATCGGGACCTCAACGGGTGGACCTGTCGCGCTTCAAACGATCTTAATGGATATTCCAGCGACATTCCCCTATCCGATAATATTAGTGCAGCATATGCCAGGAACCTTTACAGCGGCCTTTGCTGAGCGACTAAATCAGATGTGTCAAATAAAGGTGAAAGAAGCCGAGGATGGTGATGTGTTGAAGCCCGGAGTTGCTTATTTGGCTCCTGGTGGTAAGCAAATGGTCATTGAAGGTTCAAGTAGCAATGCGAGAATTAGTATTACAGAGTCTTCAGTCCTAGAAAATTTAACGTACAAGCCAAGTGTTGATTTGACGTTTACCTCTTTAGCAAAAGTATTTAAAGGGGATGTGCTAGGGGTTATCTTGACGGGAATGGGGGCTGATGGCAGAGAAGGTTGTCGCAAGCTCAAACAGTTCGGTGCTAAGATTTGGGCACAAGACGAACAGTCATGTGTCGTTTATGGAATGCCGCAAGCAGTAACAAAAGCAAATATTTCTGAAAGAAACATAGCGCTATCTGAAATGGCGGATTCTATTCGCAAAGAAATGTAGCTCTGTAGCGACAGAATCTAACCGATTATGCTATTTTGAACGCAGCTAACTAATTAGAAAGGGCAACTTGTGATTATCTGGTCAGTCGCTAATCAAAAAGGCGGCGTAGGAAAAACAACAACGACCGTAACGTTAGGGGCATTACTAGCACAAAGAGGGAAACGGGTTTTACTAATTGATACCGATCCTCAGGCGTCCCTAAGTTATTATTTTGGTATTGACTCGGAGGAGTTGTCGGCTAGTGTTTACGATCTTTTTGTCTCTAGTCAGGAGCTGACAAAAGATAAAGTGTTAGATTGCCTATGTCCGACTAAATTAGATTCATTATTTATTTTGCCTGCTACAATGGCGCTATCAACATTAGACCGCCAAATGGGCAAAAAAGGCGGAATGGGCTTAGTATTACAAAAAGCTCTGAAAAGTGTAGAAGATGAATTTGATTACGCTTTGCTGGATTGCCCTCCGGTGTTAGGCGTTTTAATGGTGAATGCTTTAGCAGCATGTTCTAGAATATTAGTGCCAGTGCAAACCGAGTTTCTTGCGTTGAAAGGGCTGGATAGGATGATGCACACGCTCGTCATCATGGGTAAGTCTCAAGGGAAAACATTTAATTACACGATTATCCCAACCATGTTTGATAAGCGGACTAAAGCAGCGATAGATGCGTACAAAAAGCTTAGAGGAAAGTATGGTAAGTCGGTTTGGTCAAGTGTAATACCGATAGACACTCGGTTTCGAGATGCCAGTCAGGCGCAAACTCCGCCGTCTGTTTTTGCTCCTCGTTCTCGAGGTGTGTACGCCTACAACAGTTTACTTAATTATGTTCAGTCGTTAGAGCCAACATCATGAATAACGGGTCATTCCAAAATGAAGACGTAATGGAAGATTATCTATCCGCGTTACTGACGGATGATGAGCCCGTTGTTGAAACTGTGCAGCGAGACTCGGTAGAGCGCTTGTTGCAGAATGTTGATGCACCGGTGAAAACGGAACAAGTCGAAACGAAAAACGAAGTCGCCGCTCCTGTGTCTGATGAGGTTTTACAAACACAAGAAGTTGCGCTGCCTTCTGCAATTAGTGAAAGGTTGTCTGAGTCGTTGGCTCATGTTGATTTGCCAGAAGAAGTTGGCATCTCAGAAGATAATCTTAAAGCACTAAAAGAAGGTGAGTTTCAAGCGTTGTTTTTTGAAGTGGCAGGTTTGACCCTTGCTGTTCCGCTAACTCATCTTGGTGGAATTCATAACCTTGAAAAGCCAAATCCACTGTTTGGTAAACCGGATTGGTTTTTGGGGGTCATGCTTTATCGTGAAGAAAAGCTCAGTGTGGTCGATACAGCTCAATGGGTCATGCCAGAAAAATGCAACGAAACATTAGCTGATTCGCTTCATTATCAATATCTTATTATGTTAGGTGAAAGTGCGTGGGGTCTGACCTGCGAAAGGTTGATTAATACCGTCACACTTAAGCCCGAAGATGTAAGATGGAGAACTGAGCGAAGTAAGCGTCCTTGGCTAGCGGGTATGGTCAAAGAAAAAATGTGTGCGTTACTCGATATCTCGCAATTAATTGATATGCTTGATAAAGGGTTGGCAAGTAATGAACAGTAAAGCGATCTAGTGGAGCGCATTTCATGAGTGATGAAAGAATAAATACGGCAGAAGACTTGAATGATGAAGTGTTACAGTGGGTTACTTACCGACTAGACGAAGAAACCTATGGCATCAATGTGATGCAGGTTCAAGAAGTGTTGAGATACACTGATATTGCGCCAGTGCCCGGTGCGCCTGATTATGTGCTTGGTATCATCAATTTACGTGGTAATGTCGTTACCGTTATTGATACTCGCTCTCGCTTTGGCTTACCACCAACAGAAACAACTGATAATACGCGTATCGTGATTATTGAGTCAGATGAGCAAGTTGTTGGTATTTTGGTGGATAGTGTGGCTGAAGTGGTTTACCTTAAAACTTCCGAGATTGACAGCGCACCAAATGTTGGAACAGAGGAAAGTGCCAAGTTTATCCAAGGAGTGAGCAATCGTGATGGCGAGCTACTCATTCTCGTTGATCTTAATAAGCTGCTAACCGATGATGAATGGGATGAGTTATCTAAAATCTAAGTGCTCGCATTAATTGGCCTTCGTTTGTACTCCTTGGCTCACTTACATCTAAGTGAGCCTGTGTCCCTTCATAAAACTCTAAAAATTGCATTTAATCTTTGTCTGAATGTCTTTCTGGTGCTTAAATAGGCGAGATTCTTAATCTATACTATTGATTCATTGTGAAAATTTTCTGAGGATGAAGACTTGTTAGTAATGCAGTACATCTCACTTGTTGTTGCTGGCATCGCAATTATCCTTGCTCTTTTTTTGTTTCGTCTTCTACAGAAAAAGCAACAGCATATTTTAACACTTATTCAGGCGTTGGAAGGTAAGCGACAATCCACTGACCGAGCGCATCAAAAATTGGATGAGATGCTTCATGAAGTCAGGACGGGTGCCATTGGCATTGGGAGTAAGTTAAAAGCGGTTGAAGCTGAGTTAAAAGCGCTGAAACAACAACAAATTGAATTAAGCAACAAGCAGGCTGACTTAGCACATCAAGAAGTCAGCTCCCCTATGTATACTCGGGCCGCTAAACTAGTGGCTTCTGGGGCCAGTATCGATGATATTATGGAAGAGTGTGATTTGCCGAGAGCCGAGGCAGAACTGCTTATATCCTTGCATCGAAAATAAAACCATAATTTAAACTTCTTTGGATATTTTGTTGTGTAATTTTGCCCAGTTTTCTGGGTATTTTCCTTGTAGTACATAAGAAAAAGCGATGAGTTCAGCAATAACATAATACAGCTCAGGAGGGATCTCTTGTCCTAAATCCAGCCGAGCTAAAAAGTCGCTCAGGTATTCATCTTCATGGACTAATACACCATTTTCTTTTGCCAGCGCAATAATTTCCTCTGCCAGATCACCAAAGCCTTTAGCGATGAGTTTAGGAGCGTCGCTGTCATCGTATTTTAATCCAACCGCTTTTTTACTGCTTTTATCGGTACTCTCTGAGCTCATGCTTTAGCCTCAAATAATTGATAGGGGCGCTCTTGAAGACTATCAGGAATTTTGCCGAGTTGGCACTGGCACTTTCCCATATCGATGCCAAGCGTTACAAAGCGCTTTTTTAACAGCGGAATAAAGTTAAAGACGAGCTCACGTGTTGCGGTATTGGAAGTATAAAAATCGAGGTCCAAGTTTTTGCCATTTATTTTTGCTTTGGCAAGTACCTGACCAATGTCGCCAACGGGCAATTTCATGGTTAATGCCCAATAAGTTCCCTTCGATTTTTCTTTTTCAGTTTGCTGTTCTTTTTCTTTTTCGCGACGAATACGCACTTCAATATCTTGCCGTCTTTCATTGCCACCAAAAGGGAGCACATAATAAAGACTCTCTTGCCCTTGAAGTTGAGCTTCCGCACTGGATAACTTACTGTACTGGTGCGAAGAAAGTAGCTTATCTATGCCTTTCAATAACTGAAATTTGTTATCTGCTTGTAGAAATTCATTCAGGCTTTTTCCAACTTGTTGCCGTGTTGTTGCTTTGACATTTTGTGCAGCAGCAGGCGAGAAAAGCTGGGTAATGGTTTCTAATTGCGCATTGTTTTTATTTGCGAGTCGAGCGGCGAGAGAAACCTGCATCATACCAATGAGTCCAGATAGAAGTTGGGACTGGTTTTGTGCGGGAGCGTTAAAAGATTGTGTGCTGACCGGTAGTGTGGCCGCGTTGAAGATTTGTTTAATCTCTTGAGCTGTTACATTGGCTGTCGGCCTTGATTGGCCTTCTGATGAGACATCTAGCGCTTTTGTAAATTGAGAAATTAGTTTATCGACAGGTGATTCAGTGTCTAATTTCAAAGAAGACAGCGCTAATTCCAGGCGGTTTATCATTAAGCTTGGGGATTCAATTTTAGCCTGAAGCATACGTAGTAAGGGCTGAATATCAGACTTTGCGCTTTGCGCTTCAACTGAAGCGAGCGCATTTGCTCGTATTGTAGCTGGTGAAATAGTCTCTACTGATTGGCTGGGTTTTATGTTTTGGACTTCAGTGTGTTCTTTTCCCGATAAAGTGCTAGCTCCGCTTTTTACTGGTTCAGATGGCGGTGCAAGGCCAACCTTTGAGGGGAGGGGCTTTTCACCAAAGGCTACGTTAGCGAAGTCGGCCACTTTCCCTTTGAATTGACCATCGAGGGGGATTTTGGCAAGAGAGGGCTCAGTCTGGTTCCACTGTAGCTTCACTTGCTGTTGTTTGTTGACATAAATGACCGGTGAAGTGGTGCTATTTAACTTGAACTCTGTTTGGATTGAGGCAGGAAGGTTTTTTTGGATGTTGAAATGTGACGCCTTGTCATCAAGTTGCAAAGGAATTGCAGTTTGCTTTGGTAAAATGGCGCCTAATACGACAGGCATTTGTTTACTATTTGGATAACCAATATGGGACTGTATCGGTTTGTTTTGTCCCTGTGTGTGAGGTTGAGATACTTCAATTTGTAGTGGACTGTTAACGTTAGCAAGTTTTAAGGATACTTGTTGCCCTGTCTTAAACTGTTGCGCCGCATTATTAACGGTGAGTGTTATCGCCTTAGCGCCAACTTGCAGTGTGAGTTGGTTTCCAACAACGTGTTTTACCTTCGCCTCAACTTCTGGCCCACGTACGGCTGCTAAAATCTCTAACTGATTGGCTAATGAAGTGAGTAACTGTTGGCTCTGTGTCGGCGTTAATTGCAATGATTGGCTTGTGGTTCCGGGTTTAATAAGCTCAAGTAGCGTGTGCGTGGCTTGTTCTTTAATTTTTAACTGAACAGTCTGTCCTTGCTGAGAAGTATTGGGCAACCTTGGAAGCAGCAGAGTTTGGCCCTTCATAATAAGCTGTGCGGCGCCTGTTGGAGAGGTCTGCAATTGTGCTAGCTGTCCATTGAGTTTAGACAGTGCACCTTCGATGCTGCCTGAATCACCTTTCGTTATTGCCTGAGAAGTAATTTGGGAATTGACTATTTGTGCCATAGTTTATTTATCGGTAACTGGCGCTAAGAGATTAATTCTAAATGACGTTAGGGCGTCCCACCAGTGCAGAACCTTAGCAAAAAGAAATAATTATCCTAATAATGACTTAATAACGTTGCAATACTATAGGGTTGTAGGGTACAAATTTGCACCGGCCAACCATTTTGGATGTCTACAAAGTCCATCAAATCTCACAATTGCTGTGCTATTATGCGCGAGTTTTATAACGGTCTGGTGATAAATTGATACAGTTGAAAGCGCAAGATCTCGCTTGCATTAAAAGAGACAAATTACTTTTCAACAATTTGGCGTTAAAGGTTGAAGAAGGCGAGATGCTGGTTATTGCAGGTCCAAATGGTGCAGGTAAGACAAGTTTGCTTCGAATTCTTGCGGGTTTGTCTTCTCCAGAGGCCGGTGAAATACATTGGGGAACCAAAGCAATTGATGACGATGAGTCGGATTATAAGTCCGCGTTAATTTACATCGGGCATAAATTAGGTTTCAGCATTAATTTAACGGCTCTCGAGAATTTACGCTTTTGGATGCAACAGCGAGAACAACCCGTTAACGATGACGTTATTATCGATGTTCTTGATGATTTGGCCTTGGTAGGAATGGAAGATGTGTTAGTGCGACAAATGTCAGCAGGTCAACAGCGTCGAGTCGCATTGGCGCGTTTGTGGCTTACACCCGCTAAAATATGGATTTTGGATGAGCCACTAACCGCTCTTGATAAATTTGGTATTAAGTTGCTACAAGCGAGGATGCTCGCACATATAAAAAGGGGTGGAATGATTATTTCAACGTCGCATCAACAATTCGCGGAAGACATCCCTGTCAGGGTGTTGGAGTTGGAGCCCAGCTAAGTATGAGTGTATTTTGGTCTGTGTTTAAGCGCGATTGGTTACTGGCATTTAGGCAAAATGCCGAGTTTTTACAGCCAGTTTTGTTTTGTTTGCTCGTAGTTACCATGTTTCCTCTGGGGATCGGCCCCTCTCCCCAAACCTTACAAAAGGTCGGCCCCGGTATTATTTGGGTTG
This sequence comes from Alteromonas sp. a30, assembly GCF_026788005.1. Taxonomy (GTDB): domain Bacteria; phylum Pseudomonadota; class Gammaproteobacteria; order Enterobacterales; family Alteromonadaceae; genus Paraneptunicella. The sequence continues at coordinate 206,629 of NZ_JABEPE010000002.1, read as the reverse complement.
CTGCGTTATTGTCTTCCCTGTTAGCGCTAGAAAAGCTATTTAAACAGGATTTCTTGGATGGTTCATTGGAGCAGTTAGTGCTTACTCCTGCTTCTCTGCCTATGCTTGCTATTGCCAAAGTGCTGGTTCACTGGTTGGTGAGTTCACTTCCCCTTTTATTACTTTCTCCGTTGCTGGCTTTGTTTCTCAATCTTACATGGGATATGTATTGGGCGCTTTTGCTTACTTTACTCATTGGAACCCCATTGATGAGCCTAATTGGCGCTATCGCTGTCGCGTTAACTGCGGGCTTGAATAAAGGTGGGACGCTGCTTGGGCTGTTGCTTTTACCTGTTTACATTCCCTTACTAATTTTTGCTACCTCAGCGGTAGAGAGTGCCAGTCTGAATATCCCTTTTGTTGGTCAACTCGCTATCATTGGGGCCATGCTGTTGTTTGCCATCGCACTAACACCCTTTGCTGTGGCATATGCGATTAAAGTGAGTCAAAACTAATGTGGAAATGGTTGCACCCTTACGCAAAAACTGAAGAAACTTATGCGCTTTGCGGACGTCTTTATCCGTGGCTTTTATGGCCTGCTATCGTCTTATCTGTTGTTGGAACTCTTTGGGGGCTCGCGTTTGCTCCCACCGATTACCAACAAGGTGACTCCTTTCGAATTATCTATATTCATGTGCCAGGGGCGATGCTATCAATGGGCGTATATGCAGGCATGGCAATTCTCGGTTTTATCGGCTTAGTGTGGCAAATCCGAACCTGCTATATGGCTATTGCCGCACTCGCACCTGTGGGGGCGGTAATGACTTTTATTGCATTATTTACCGGAGCCGTTTGGGGAAAACCTATGTGGGGAACATGGTGGGTTTGGGATGCAAGACTCACATCTGAGCTCATTTTACTCTTTTTATATCTGGGTGTTATTGCATTGTACGGTGCTTTCGATGACAAGATTCAAGCGGGTAAAGCCGTGGCGGTTATGTCGCTGGTTGGCGTGATTAATTTGCCGATTATTCACTATTCTGTGTACTGGTGGAATACCCTGCATCAAGGCGCGACGATCAGCAAATTTGACAACCCTTCGATCTCTTCTGACATGCTTTGGCCGTTGTTGCTGAATATTCTAGGTTTCGGATTACTCATTGGCGCATTAGCGTGTCGCCGACTTCAAAACGAAATCTTGACGCGCGAAATGCGTAGACCTTGGGTTCAGACATTATTACTAGGAGAGGGCGCCAAATAATGCACTTTTCATCTTTTTCTGCTTTTTTCGAGATGGGAGGTTACGCCTTTTACGTTTGGACCTCTTTTGCCGTGACGCTTTTGAGTATTGTCTTACTGTTTGTAGAGCAGAAGTGGCGTAAAAATCATATTCAACAAGTGGCTAAAAAAGAGAAAAAGCGTTTAGAGCGTATTAAAAAGGCCAAAGATAAAGCGCGACAGAGTTAGGCTAAATTTCACTTAATAAGCGGACTGAATTTAAATTTAAGAGAAAATACTATGAACCCTAGAAGAAAAAAACGAATGTTTGCTGTTTCCTCTGTGGTTGCTGTCATTGCGGCCGCCATTGGGTTAATGCTATTTGCCCTAAGTCAAAATATTGATTTGTTTTATACCCCGTCAGAAATCTTACATGGTAAAGATGGTACTCGTCCTACAGTAGGACAGCGGCTCCGCATTGGAGGCATGGTCGTCGAAGGCTCGGTGGAAAGAGCAGATTCCTCGCTGGATGTAAGCTTTGATCTTGTTGATACCGGTCCCACTGTTAAAGTGGTTTACAGTGGGATACTGCCTGATTTATTCAGGGAAGGACAAGGTATTGTCGCTACAGGAGTATTACAAGAAGGTAACGTTATTCGTGCTGATGAAGTATTAGCAAAACACGATGAAGAATATATGCCTCCTGAACTCGCTGAGGCCATGATAGGCATCAAGCATGAAAAGCCACAATATTCTCAAGGCACTAACTAAGGGGCGCAAGATACATCATGATTGCAGAATTAGGCCATTTTTCATTAGTGTTGGCATTGCTCGTTTCAATGTTAATGTCTATTTATCCTTTATGGGGAGCGCATACTGGCAACCAAATGTACATGGCGATGGCTAGACCCCTATCCGTTGGCCTATTCTTGTTTACCGCGATTGCTTTTGCTTGTTTAACCTATTCTTTTGTTACTGATGATTTTACGTTGTCGTATGTTGCCCATAACTCAAATAGTTTATTACCCATTCAATATAAGTACACAGCGGTATGGGGAGGGCATGAAGGCTCATTTTTGCTGTGGGTGCTAATGTTTTCAGGTTGGACGTTTGCTGTTTCTTTATTTAGTAAAGCTATTCCACAGGAGATGGTGGCTCGGGTACTCGGCATTTTAGGTGTCGTTGCCGTGGGGTTTTACTTATTCATCATTATCGCTTCCAATCCGTTTGAAAGCCTCTTGCCTTTCTACCCTGTTGATGGACGTGATCTCAATCCACTGCTTCAAGATATTGGCATGATCATACACCCTCCCATGCTTTATATGGGTTACGTAGGATTTTCCGTCGCATTTGCTTTTGCTCTTGCAGCGTTGCTATCTGGTCAACTTGATTCGGTTTGGGCTCGTTGGGCAAGACCTTGGACTCAAGCTGCATGGGCTTTCTTAAGTATTGGTATAGCATTGGGCAGTTGGTGGGCATATTACGAATTAGGCTGGGGAGGCTGGTGGTTTTGGGATCCAGTTGAAAATGCTTCTTTTATGCCTTGGTTAATAGGAACGGCATTATTGCATTCTCTGGCTGTTACTGAGAAACGTAAGCTCTTTAAGTCATGGACAATACTGCTTGCTATTGCCGCTTTTTCTTTGAGCCTATTAGGCACGTTTCTTGTTCGTTCCGGTATTCTGATTTCCGTTCACTCTTTCGCGAGTGACCCTGAACGTGGACTGTTCATTTTAGCGCTACTTGTTACCGTCATTGGTGGCTCATTACTGCTCTATGGCCTTAGAGCAAGCCAACTAAAAAGTGTTGGACGCTACGGGTTGGTTTCGCGTGAAGTGATGTTGTTCGGGAACAATGTGCTGCTAAGCGCTGCAACGCTGGTGGTGCTGCTTGGAACGCTTCTACCACTGGTTCACAAAGAACTTGGAATGGGCTCTATTTCTATTGGAGAGCCATTCTTTAACCAAATGTTTACTGTGCTTATTGTGCCATTTGCCTTTTTGATGGGGGTTGGCCCGCTATCTCGCTGGAAAAAACAAAATCTAGTTGATTTAAGAAATCAATTAGTCATGGCGTTTATCATCGCTATATTGGGTGCTCTGGCAATTAATTACTCTTATGACAGCTTAGCAACCATCACGCTTCTTGGTAGTTTCCTAAGTATATGGATTGCTGTTTCAACAATTTTTGAAATATTGCAGCGTACAGGGAATCAGTTTTCACTTTCCTCGCTAGGTAAATTGTCTCGGAGTCACTGGGGGATGGTATTAGGGCATTTGGGCTTTGCTATTTCTATCATGGGAATTGCTGTGACTAGCCATTTTACGACAGAGATGGAAGTAAGAATGTCGGAAGGAGAAACAGTCGCTTTATCTGGATACAATTTTACTTTTAAAGGGATTGTATCGATAGAAGGACAAAACTATTCAGGACATGCAGGGATTGTTGATATTCACAAAGATGGCGACTTTGTGAGTTCTTTACGAGCCGAAAAGCGCTTTTATTCAGTGCAACGCTCAACGATGACCGAAGCTGGAATCGACAGCAATTTGTCTAGAGATCTGTTCGTGGCTCTGGGCGAGCAACTAAAGGATGGTTCATGGGCTTTGCGTTTGTATGTTAAGCCGCTCGTTACTTGGATTTGGATTGGTGCGTTTATTATGGCGTTTGGCGCCTTTTTAAGCATGGCAGACAAGCGTTATCGTTTGTCGAAATTTGCAACACGTAAGAAAGCTGTTTTAGACAATAATGCAGTACCTCAGGGAGTCCCTCAACAATGAAAAAGATTTTGCTGTTTTTAATTCCTCTAGGTGCATTTATCGCGGTAACAGGGTTTTTATTAAAAGGCTTATATTCAGAGCCTCGCTACGAAGTGTCGGTCTCGGTAAGCAAACCGATTCCTGACTTTGAGTTACCAGATGTAATGGATCCCAAAAAACTTTATACCAAAGAAACCTTTTTAGGTCAGAAAACGTTACTCAATGTTTGGGGGGTGTGGTGCGTTACATGCGCGGTTGAGTTGCCTTATTTAACAGAGTTGAGAAAGCAAGGAGTACGCATTGTAGGACTGTACTATCAGCTCAATAATGATCCTGACTTCGATCAAAAGCCATTGCCACAACTACAGTGGGAAATTCGTCAAATGTTAGGTAAGCACGGTAATCCATATCAATTCAATATGTTCGATAAAGATCGCAGTTACGGAATGGATCTCGGCGTGACGGGTGCGCCAGAGACTTTTCTTATTGACGAACTTGGTGTCGTAAAAGTCCATCACGTGGGTGACTTAAATACCAGAGTGTGGAAAGAGAAGTTCTCAATGTATTTTGGGGAGTCTTAAGTGAAGTTGAGTTTACCGATCGTTGTGTTATTGATAAGCGGTTGGATAATCGCGGTCGCACATGCTACAGAAACAACCTACCAGTTAGATGACCCCGCGAAGCAAAAAATCTTTTTGGAGCTTAAGCATGAGTTGCGTTGCCCTATGTGTCAGAACCAGACCATTGGGGATTCCAATGCCATGATTGCGTTGGACTTAAAACGCAAAACATTTGAATTGGTTGAATCAGGAAAGTCGAAACAGGAAGTGATTGACTATATGAAGGCACGATATGGTGAGTTTGTTCATTACAAGCCGCCAGTCACCCCAATAACGATATGGTTATGGTTATTGCCAGCGGGATTTATTGTGGTTGCATTTTTGGTGATGTTTTTTGCAAGACGAAATGCCAAATCTGACCTCAATGAAGCAGGTGAATCCCCACTTAAAAGTGAAGATGCATCGCCTCAGGATTTGGAAGAAGCGGATAAATTGTTGGATAAATACAAGTGACATTATTTTGGATTGGTGCGTTCGCACTTTCTTTAATTGCGGCTATCGCAATTTTCTGGCCTTGGATATTTAAAACACAGCGTACAGAGCATGATAGAGAAAGACTCAATGTGATGCTGGTGAAAGAGCGCGTTACTGAGCTACAACGTGATTTAGAAGAAGGCATATTAACAGCCGAGCAAAAAGCGCAAGCGGAAGAAGAACTAAAACTTTCTTTACTTAATGAAGTTGAACAAAACTCCACTCCTCCTTCTCAAGGCTTATTGAAGTCTAAAGGCTCCAAGATGTTAAGTGTGGGCGCGCTTTGTTGCGTCTTGCTTTCAGGCTGGGCGTATTGGAAAAGTAATGAATTAGCAGATCTTCAAGATTGGCAAAGAGCGAAAGGGCGTTTAGGCGAGCTTGGAGAACGTGTGGTGATGAAGAATGATGAATCTCTCACTTCCAAAGACTTACAAGACTTTTTGCTTGCTCTACGTACTCGCCTTGCTGAGAAACCCGATGATGCCGTGGGGTGGTTGTTGATGGGACGCATTTTTGCATCGCTCCAGAGTGTTGATTATGCAATAGAAGCGTTCGAAAAATCGCTAGCGATTGAACCTGAACGTGTAGGAACGCTGGTCAGTTTTGGGCAAACACTGTTACTGACAGATCAAGAGAATAATATAAAAAGAGCGAAGCAATTGTTATTAAAGGCGGTCTCCATAAACCCCAAAGAAACCGATGCGCTTGGATTATTGGCTATTGCCGCAACTCAGCTAGGTGAAAAGGACCTAGCGAAAACTGCGTGGACAGAATTGGGGAAAGTATTAGAGGAAGATGATCCGTTACAACAAGTTGTTAAGAACAAAATAGCGGAGTTAGATGCGGTAGAAACAGAATTGAAGGTTGCTATTAGTATTGAGCCTGCACTGACATCGGCGTTGCCAGAACAAGGGTATTTAATTGTCTTCGCGCGTCAAGCCAATTCAGATATGAAAATGCCGGTTGCGGTGGTGAAACAACCTTTAACACAATTGCCACTGGTTATTACGCTTTCTGACAAAAATGCAATGATACCGGCTTTAAACTTGTCCAGCCTTGAACTCGCAGATGTTGTTGTGCGGATCTCAAAAGATGACAAAGTTGAAGCGCAAACTGGGGATTTGGAGGGAGAGGTAACAGTCCCTATCACTCGATCTCAGCTGAATGAGATTACTATTGAAATAAATAAGGAGTTACCCTAAATGATTTGGCGTAGCATTATCGTTGCTGGCTGTCTTGTTCTCACAGGCTGTGCTTCATCGAAGAATGTGTCTGAACAAGCACAAAAAGCTAATAATGAAAATACTCCAGAGGTTGATACTTCAGTATCTGATCCTCGCGATCCTCTAGAGTCTTTTAACCGAGTCATGTGGTCGTTTAATTGGGATATTTTGGATAAATACCTAGTGCGACCAGTAGCGGTTTCTTATCGAGAAAATGTCCCGAGTTTTATTCGCCGTGGTGTGCACAATGCAGCGTTAAACTTAGAAGAACCCGCGAGTACCGTGAACAACTTATTGCAAGGCGAAATGCAAGGGATGGCGGTCAGTTTAGGTCGTTTTACTATCAACACGACGATAGGCTTGCTGGGAACGATTGATGTGGCCCGTGAGATGGGGATAGAACGTCGTCCCGAAGACTTCGGAGAAGTGTTAGGGCGATGGGGGTCAGGCACCGGGCCTTATATTATGTTGCCAGCATTAGGACCTCACGATGTGAGAACCACATTGGGTCGGGTTGTCGATAACGCATATTTCCCTCTGGCCGATTTAAACATCTATTTTTCCGTTCTACAAAATGGCGTTAAGTTGCTAGAAACCAGAGCTGATTTAGTCGCACAAGAAGATCAGCTTTACAACTCTTTAGATCCTTATGCATTTGTAAAAGACGCATATTTCCAGCGCCTACAAAACAAAGTCAATAATGGTGTGGAGCAGAAGCAATCAGAGGAAGAAGTCGAGTTAAATGAAGAGTTAGACGCCTATCTCGAAAATATCGATTAACCCTCTATTTACGCTACGCTCATTGTTGGTAAAGACCCTTTGAGACTAATGCCAGTCAGTTAATAGCCGACTGGCATTTTCCTTTTGTTTACTTGTTAGAGCTTTCCTTTAGATATTTGGAAATGATGGTTAGGTGAATTGGTCGCAATATTAATGGGAAAAGCAATAGTGCGACAATCACCCCAACGATAACAGTCACTAAGGCAAACTGCCCAGTCAATAAAACAAAGATACAAGTAAAAATGAAGAGCTTGAGTAAATTCAAAAATAGCTTTTCAGGCAGAGTGAGTTTTTGCTGAGCCGTCGCAATAGCCGCTAGCCTCTCTTGCAGCGGTAAATCTTGTAAACCGGGTAATTGTCTTGCTGTTAAATAAAGCTTCATATTCTCTTATATCTATGCCCATCACAGAAACAAAGTCAGTATAACGCATGTCATCGATTAGGGACTTTCTAAGTGTGGTCGTTACTATATAAAAAAGCCTGCGCTAGGCAGGCTTTAGGTAATGTACGCTAGACGGTCTATTTTACACCATGCATACCCTTTTTCAGTATGGGGGAAATAGCAATCATAAAGATACCCACACCGATACCGACATACATCAAGAATTGGAATAGTTCAGTGTAAGTAGAAATAATAGAGGCAATATCTCCTGTATCCGCTGATGCCGTATCAATAGCAGCCATCTTACCAAGTCGCATTGCGACGGTTTCCGCTAGAGCCGTGGCAAGGAACCAAGTACCCATTGCCATGCCAACAACGCGATGCACAGCAAGCTTAGTTACCGCAGATAGGCCAACAGGCGATAAGCAAAGCTCACCAGTTGTATGCAATAAGTAAGCGAGTACGAGCCACCACATACTTATTTGTCCTGCTTCATTTGGGTATTGAACGCCCACCACTAATGCACCGAAACCAAGACCTACTTGAATAATACCTAAGCCAAATTTTACCGGTGTATTGGGGTTTAATTTGAATTTCTCTAGCCATACCCACAGTGCGGCGATAGGAAGCGAAAGCATCATGATAAAGCCTGCATTCAAGCTACCAAACTGCGATGCGGTAATCTCGAAGCCATTAAACTCGCGGTCTACTACGCGGTCTGCGTAGAGGGTCATGGAGCCTGCACTTTGTTCAAACAGTGCCCAAAAAATAATGGTAGAAGCGATGAGAATGACCAATACGATCATCCTGTGGAATTCTTCACGTGTGCCTTTTAATAGTGAATAAGCTAATAAACCAATGCCTGCTATAACCAGAAGAGTTTGTTGTGCCATGAAGACGAAAGGTTCGTGTTGAACCATCAACCAAATCACAGATAAACTGGCAATAGATGCAAGGTAGATCAGGTGTTCTTTCTTGATGAAGCCGCCGACCTTTTCTTCTAATACTTCAGGGTTAGTAGGTTCCGCTAAACCGTGTAGGTATTTTTGGCCTCGGATAAACGTAACCAAACCAACTAACATACCAATCCCAGCAGCGCCAAATCCGTATCCCCAGCCGTAAGTTTCGCCTAAGTAACCACAGATTATGGTTGCAAAGAAAGAACCCACATTGATTCCCATGTAGAAAATGGTGAAACCAGAGTCACGGCGAGGGTCGCCTTCTGGATATAATTGACCAACAATTGTTGAGATGTTTGGTTTTAAGAAGCCTACGCCCGTTACAATAAGCGCTAACGCGAAATAGAAAACGTTTAGCGCGGCTACATCTTGGATTTTGATAGTTTCTTGAAGTTGTGTACCAGCGGCAAGCACAGAACCGTCAGTTAAGGTAATGGCCGACTGGAGAATCGTTCCTGCATCGTATTGGATAGCTTGGTGGCCTTCGTATGCCATCAATAAGTGGCCTAAGCAGAGTAAAATGCCTCCAAACAGTACGGCTTTTCTCATACCTAGGTATCTGTCGGCTAACACGCCGCCAATAACGGGGAGGGCATAAACTAACCCAGCATAAGAACCTAAAATTTCTAAACCCGCTCCGTCACTGAAAAGGTGGTACTTTGTGAGGTAAAGGAGGAGCAAATACTTCATTCCGTAGAAGGAAAAACGTTCCCACAACTCTGTAGCGAAGCAGACATAGAGTCCCTTCGGATGTCCGAACAAATTATCGGAACTATTAACGCTAATAGCGGTCATAAATCGGCCTCAAAGGTGATGGATTTTGTGTAGCTTTATTCTTTTTATTATTAAGGCATGAGCTAAAGGTGGCTCGATAAGTTCGCCTTAAAAAGTACACGTCATTTTTACATAAAGGAGTGGTTATACCGAGCACGTCAGGCAAAAGCAAGTTTAAACGGCGAAGTTAAGGTTAATCACGACAGCCTGAAAGCTTTACGAATTGGCTGTATTTTGCCCCTCAAATGGATTCTGTATAAAAATTTGGGCGACTATTGTCGGTGCAATAAATAGCGTGATGTTGTAGAATCACGGCCCTTTGTAAGTAGTAGAAAAGAATTACACGTGTTCAGTAATTTAAACAAGCGAGTTTTACTGGAAATGAAAATAAAAATTGGTTTAGCACTTAGTTTATTCATCTTGATGTTCACTGCATCTCCTGTGATGGCTCAACAAGGGTTCCAGCCTTCAGATGAGCAACTTGAGTTGTTTAAACGATTGTCTCCTGAACAGCAAGCCGAGCTTGCAGATAAATATGGGTTTGATCTTGCTGAATTGGGTCTTTCCAAAAAAAACAGTGAGCCGGGTGAAGATTCTTCATCTCCTTTCGTGTTGCCGCGTCCAAATGGCAAAAAGAAAAAGTCATCTGATGAAGAGTATGACGAAGAAGAGGAAGGCAAAAATGATGAGGAAGAAGATGAACTCAAGCCTTTTGGGTATGACCTTTTTGCTGGACAACCTACTACTTTCTCTCCGTTAGCTAAAGCCCCTGTACCTGCCAATTATATTATCGGTTTAGGGGACATGCTGCTGGTCACGCTTTATGGCAAAGAGAGCCAAGAATATGAGCTGGAAGTTAACCGTCAAGGACAAGTCGTCGTTCCGGGCCTCGCACCTATTAACGTTGCTGGTTTAAGCTACTCAGAAGCAAAATCCTACATAAAAAGCCGCATTGAAGAACAAAATATCGGGGTAACTGCACATATCGCTTTTGGTGAGTTAGGGGCTATCCAAATTTTTGTATTAGGTGACGCATATACGCCGGGCACCTATACCGTGAGTTCATTGTCTACCATCACCCACGCTTTATTTGCGAGTGGTGGTATTAAAGAAAATGGATCGTTAAGAAAAATTCAACTGAAGCGCTCAGGTAAAGTTATCAAAGAGTTGGATCTATATGATCTGCTGCTTCGTGGCGATACTAAAGACGATGTAATTCTGCAATCCGGTGACGTTGTGTTTATTCCTTCCGTTGGTAAGCAGATTCGTGTTGACGGTGGTGTTAATAGACCTGCTATTTATGAAGTTCTACCGGATGAAACCTTTGATGATTTACTCAGTATGGTTGGTGGTGTTTCCAATGAAGCCTACGTCAATAAAGTCAGTGTTTATCGTTTCAAAAATGGCACTAAGTTGATTCAAAATCTTAACCTTAATGAGATAGATGCTAAGCGTATTTCTGTGGCTAATATTGCCGAAGTTAAAGTCCCTCTTTCTGCGGATCGCCTGCAAGATGCTATTCAGGTATTAGGTGAAGTGTCTCGTCCCGGTTTTTATGAGTGGTATCAGGGAGTGACATTATCTACCTTGATTGAATCAGAAGTGAGCTTTTTCACTGAGCACTCGGACATTAATTATGGGCTAGTGATTCGTCAATCCAAAGGAAATGTTGAAGCACTTCAGTTTAGTCCGGCAAAGTTACTTCATGGTGAGCATGCGGATATTACCTTATCACCTAACGATAAACTGTTTGTTTTCTCTACGAATACTAAATCCAAACAGCTATTAAGCTTTGAGGAGCTTGCGGGAGAAAAACCTAAATTAGACCTGATCAAGAGTCATGTTGAACAAGACGTTGAAAATCAGTTTTTCTGGGATTTATACGCAAATTTACAAGAGGACGAAGAAGAAAAAACTGAAAAAGAGGAAGTTGAACAGGACCTACCCTCAATCTTTGAATTAGAGAACCAAAGCTTCTCCGAGTTAATCAACAAATACCAAATTTATAAATGGGATGCGAGCTCAAGACACTATCTTCTTTGGCCTGCCTACAAATTAGTGTTGGATGCAAACCGCATCGGCAACTCGTTACCATTAGTTGAAGTAACCGGTAATGTACGTTATCCGGGAACCTATCCTCTAAGTGCTGGTGGAACATTGGAAAGTGCCCTTGATGCAGCAGGTGGTGTGACAGATCTTGCTTCTCCTATCATTAAAGTTTCAAGAGAAACGGAGAGTGGCGTTGAGCAGTTCGATGTTCACGTTAGCATGGCAGAGGACTTTAAGGTCTCAGGTAAAGATAAAATATCGGTATTTACCAAGCCTGAAGCAAATGACTTCGCACAGGTCCAAATTAAAGGTGAAGTGCGTTTCCCGGGCACCTACACAGTGAAACGAGGCGAGTCGCTTTCTAGCTTAATCAAAAAAGCGGGTGGTCTAACAGAATACGCGCACGCTGAAGGGGCAATTTTCACGCGAGAATCCCTAAAACTGAAAGAAAAAGAAAACTTACTTAGCTTAGCGGATGATTTGCGTAAGCAGGTGGCTGCCAAGCGACTCAGTAATAATGTGACTGATAGCACCAATACCGACTATCAAGAATTGCAAAAAGTGTTAAAAGACCTAACCGATACGAAAGCGGTTGGCCGTATGGTCATTGATTTGCCTACCTTATTAGGGGGTGACTCAGATGCCGATGTAGAATTGATCCGAGGTGACACTTTAACAATTCCACCACGTTCACAGACAGTTTCAGTAGTTGGTGAAGTCTTCTTGCCTACATCGCATCGTTTTGAACCTGGATTGAGCATTGAGGATTATCTTGGTCGAAGCGGTGGTATTAAGCATCTTGGTGATGAAGAAAGCGTTTTCGTTATCCAAGCTAATGGCTCGGTTATTCGCCCTGAACAAGGTTTCTGGTTTAGTTCAGAAAGCTCTTCTTTGAAACCCGGTGATACTATCGTCGTACCGCTAGATTCAGCGCCAATTGATAACTTAACCTTGTGGTCATCGGTGACTCAGATCTTGTATCAATCGGGTGTTGCTCTTGCTGCGATCAGCTCGTTGTAATCTGGTTAGGAGCGACGCGTAGTGTTGAAGGTATTGACCGTATTTGGAACACGGCCGGAAGCTATTAAAATGGCGATGGTCGTGAAGGCGCTGGAAGCATCGCCAAACATAACGTCGAAAGTGTGTGTTACAGCTCAGCATCGAGAGATGTTAGATCAAGTGCTTGAGTTGTTTAAAATTGCACCTAACTATGACCTCGACATCATGACTAAACAGCAAGATTTATCTGATGTTACGTCACGTATTTTACTTGGGATGCGTGACATTCTTGAGGCGGAAAAGCCGGATGTCGTTTTAGTACATGGTGATACAACTACCACGTTTGCTACCAGTTTGGCGTGCTATTACGCCAAAGTAAAAGTGGGACATGTGGAAGCCGGGTTAAGAACAGGAAATATTTATTCTCCTTGGCCTGAAGAAGCAAATAGAAAGCTTACAGGGGCTCTCGCCCAACTGCATTTCGCCCCAACTGAAACAGCAAAGCAGAACTTGTTACGTGAAGGTGTGAGTGACGATGTGATTTGGGTGACAGGAAACACGGTAATTGATTCGTTGCTTGAAGTCAGTCACTTGGTTAAGCACGATGAAGACTTGCGTCACGACTTGGTCGAAGGCTTCAAGCAAGCGTTTGGTTTTCAACCCGAACGAGAATTTGTGTTGATTACCGGTCATAGACGAGAAAGCTTTGGCTCGGGATTTGAAAACATTTGCTCAGCAATAGCAGAGCTGGCTGATAAATACCCCAATATTGATTTTATCTATCCAGTGCACTTGAATCCTAATGTACAAGAACCTGTTCGCAGGGTGCTGTCTGACCGTGAAAATGTGAAGTTGATCAAACCTCAGGATTATCTCCCTTTTGTTTATTTAATGAATAACTGTAAGGTGATTTTGACTGATTCGGGTGGAATCCAAGAAGAAGCACCGTCGTTAGGGAAACCTGTCCTCGTAATGCGAGATACAACCGAACGCCCAGAAGCGGTTGATGCTGGAACGGTTAAATTGGTTGGTACGGATAAAAAGCAGATCATTGATCAGTTATCGCTACTGCTCGATGATGCGAGTTGTTATGCCAAGATGGCAGAGTCTCATAACCCTTATGGTGACGGTAAAAGCGCACAACGTATCGCAGACATAATAAGTTCATTATAAAGTTTAGGTAGTAAGCAATTGTTTAATAAAATATCTGTCGTTGGGTTGGGATACATTGGCTTGCCGACGGCAGCCATGTTCGCTTCTCACGAGAAAGCAGTCCTTGGTATTGATGTTAATGAAAACGCTGTCAATACTATCAATGCAGGGCAAATTCACATCATTGAGCCTGATTTAGACATTGTTGTTAGAGAATCAGTCGAAAAAGGGTTTCTTCGAGCCAGCAGTACTCCTGAGCCAGCAGATGCTTTCCTTATCGCGGTTCCCACGCCCTTTAAAGCAGACAAGCAACCCGATTTAAGTTACATCGAAGCCGCTTGCAAAGCGATAGCTCCGGTTTTAGAAAAAGGCAACGTGCTGGTATTAGAGTCGACCTCACCTGTAGGTGCAACCAAGCAAATGGCCTATTGGATCGCAGAAATGCGGCCTGATCTCGCTCTACCTGATTCGGTTAACTCCACAGAGCATGATATTTTTATTGCGCACTGTCCTGAAAGAGTGCTGCCGGGCCATGTAATGCGAGAATTAGTGGAAAATGATCGTGTGATTGGAGGGATGTCTCGTCTTTGTGCAGAAAAAGCAAGGTCTCTTTATCAAATTTTTGTTAAAGGTGAATGCGTTCTTACTGATACCGATACGGCTGAAATGGCCAAGCTAACAGAGAATGCGTTTAGGGACACCAATATTGCTTTTGCCAATGAACTGTCGATTATTTGTGACGAATTGAATATTGATGTGTGGGAGCTGATTAGCATTGCGAATCGTCACCCTCGGGTGAATATTCTGCAACCCGGTCCCGGAGTAGGTGGGCATTGCATCGCGGTTGACCCTTGGTTTATCGTTTCAAAAACACCGGAACTGGCACGACTCATCACCACAGCAAGAGAAGTGAATTCCCATAAGCCAGAATGGACCATCAATAAAATAAGAGCATCACTTCAACAAAAAGCGATCGACTTACAAGTACCACCCAATCAAGTGAAAATCGCATTTCTTGGTGCGGCCTTCAAAGCGAATATCGATGATTTAAGGGAAAGTCCGGCTCTTGATATTATTAAAGCGTTTTCCTCGGACTTAGACTCTGTCATGGTTGTGGAACCTAATATTGACTCTATTCAAGGTGTGGAAAAGTTGGCCGACACTAAGTTGGTAAGTTTAGAAAAAGCCATAGAAACAGCGGACATTTTGGTTTTGCTTGTCGAGCATAAAGAGTTCATCGCTGTGCCTGTAGAGCGGCTCATTGATAAAACGGTTTTAGACTTTAAAGGTGTTTGGAGAAAATAGTGGGCAGCGTGAAGCATATTTGTCATGTGACGACCGTTCATGCTCGTTACGATACGCGTGTTTTTGTTAAACAGTGTGCTTCTCTTGCTAAAGCTGGATTTAAAGTCACCTTAGTTGTCGCGGACGGCAAAGGTGATGAGGTTTGCCAAGGTGTTGAGATTCGAGATATTGGTAAACCCACTGGAAGATTCGCCAGAATCACCAAAATGGCAGTTCTAGCCAAAAATACGGCGTTATCGTTAAAGGCTGACATATACCAACTGCACGATCCTGAGTTAACCCCTTATTTTTTCATTCCCGCGCTTCGAGGACGTAAGGTTGTCTTCGATATTCATGAAGATCTCCAAGGCCAGATTTTCCGAAAGTATTGGTTGCCTAAATGGGCGGCTTATTTATTGCTTCCTTTTGTGAAGGTTTGGGAGTGGTTATGCGCTCGCCTATTTGAAGCATTGATAAGCGTTACGCCGAAATTAGTTAATCGATATTTGACTTATACTGAGAATGTTACAGAAGTGCGCAATTATCCGCTTGCTAGTGAATTTTCCAGTGCGGATTTAAGTGATTATTGTCAGCGTCCGAAAAGCATTTTTTATGTTGGTGGCATTACTTTGGATCGCGGCATAAAAACCATGTTAGATGCGTTACAGCGCTTGCCAGATGTTCGTCTTAACTTAGCCGGGCGGTTTAGTAATGGTGAATTAGAGGGATTCTGCCAGTCGCATCCTTCTTGGGCTCAGGTCGATTATCATGGATGGTGTTCACGGGATGATGTAGCAGCATTGGCGCAAAAAAGTCGAATTGGCATTGTTGTGTTAAGTGCAACAGGGGATTACGAAGACGCGTTACCCGTAAAAATGTTCGAATACATGGCGTCAGGTTTGCCCGTTATTTGTAGTGATTTTCCGCTTTGGAAAAGTATTGTTGATGAAGCCCAATGTGGATTTTATATTGCCCCAGAAAATGCCAAGGCGCTAGCGGACAAGATTCAAACGTTAATGAGCGAAGAAGACACAGCGAAAAGCATGGGTGACAATGGTCGTAGGGCAGTTTCTGAAAAGTTTGAATGGCATGTTGAGTTTAATGAACTTAAAGCCCTTTACGAACGTCTTTTGAATTAGCCATTGGGCATCTGTGGAGGTACTTTTGTACGCGAATCTTATCAAAAGCTTACTGGACCGAGTGCTTGCAATAGTGCTGCTCGTCTGTCTGAGCTGGGCGTTTATTCTTGCCGCAATAGTGCTGATGTTCAGCCTCAAAGGAAACCCTTTTTTTGTACAACAACGCCCAGGATTAAAGGGGAAGCCCTTTAATTTGATCAAATTCAGGACCATGAATAATCTTACCAACGAAGTGGGGGAGCTTTTGCCCGACAATGTCAGGCTAACCTCAGCCGGTAAAATCATTAGGAGCCTGAGCATCGATGAATTGCCGCAACTTCTCAATGTCATCAAAGGCGAGATGTCTTTTATTGGACCAAGACCTTTACTCATGGAATACCTTCCTTTGTATTCTGAGACAGAACGCCATCGCCATGATGTGAAGCCTGGTATTACGGGGTGGGCACAGGTTAATGGTCGAAATAGTTTAGCTTGGAAGCAGAAGTTTAAGTTGGATTTGTATTACGTTCAGAATGTTTCTTTTCGTTTTGACGTGAAAATCGCGTTGCTCACAATATTGAAAGTATTGAAGCGTGAAGGTGTAAATGCATCATCTCAAGTCACGATGGAAAAATACAATGGCTCAAACTAGCATGCTGATGGGATTTTTTGACTCTCCTTTTTCTCATATTTGTCACCGTCAATAAGGATATTTTCAGTGAAGGTACTCTTTGTTCCTTTCAACTATAAGAACCACTATTTCCCTATGGCAGGAGTGTTTGTTGAGGAGCAAATAAAAGCGCTGCAACAAAAAGCTGTTGATGTAAGAGTCTTGAACGTTGTCGCAATCCCACTGCCGAAAGCCATAAAAATGGGAGTAAGGGCGCTAGGTTATCAGAGCCGCACCGAAAACGGTGTTGCCATTATCCAGTATTTGTTCCCTGCGATTCCGAAGTTACCCAAATTGACTCAATGGTTACGTGAAGTTATCCAAAAAAGGCTGGCCAAGCGCTTATTAAAAACGTGGCAGCCCGATGTTTGTCATGTACACATGTTTCCCGGAGGGGGCGTTGCTCGTTGGCTCAAACAAGCTAAACGCATTCCGTATGTAGTGACCGAGCATCTATCAGGCTTCGCAGAAGAGCGATATGATAAAGGACAGTTACAAGTCGCGAAGCAATGCTATCAGGATGCATCGGAGCGTATTGCTGTGAGTCAGCATTTAGCAAACACACTACACCGTTCGTTTCAGCTGTCGTTTCAAGTCTTACCTAATTGTGTTGATACCGCGTTTTTTGTACCTCAACAAGCCGCCGTCACTGGCAATATCAAACGGCTGATTAACATAGGTCGTATGGTGGAAGTTAAGAATCAACTTGGGTTACTTCATGCTTTTGCTGAAGCTAATTTACCTCAAGAGGTGACACTTACCCTCATTGGTGATGGTCCTTTAAAAACGAATATAGAGGATAAAATTCAGGAGCTTGGGTTGATACATAGGGTGCAGTTGCTAGGGCAACTGAATAAAACACAAATACGGGATCAATTGGCGGCTCATGATGCCTTTGTCTTGTCTAGCCATTATGAAACGTTTGGTGTGGTACTCATTGAAGCCATGAGCATGGGGTTGCCTGTGTTATCGACGCCATGCCAAGGTGCCTCAGAAATTATTACGGATGCGCGTGTTGGTTTCATATGTGACGATAAACATAAATTAGCTGAAAGTTTATGTCGGTTTGTCTCGCTATCTTTTGAGTCAAATGTGATTCGTCAGCACGTGTTAACGCATTACTCTTATGACCATGTGTCTGATGAATTGGTTTCGCTCTATCAAGCCTCATATCATCGCTCTCAGATAAACGGTGCCCTGTAATATGGCGGCTTTGAAAGGTTCTGTGAGTCTATTGTCATCGGTTGTTAAGCTGGCATCAGGCAACGTGGCCGCGCAGATAATTCCGTTTGTTGCACTGCCTTTTCTGGCTCGACTCTATTCGCCGCAAGACTTTGGTCATCTCGCTTTTTTTATGGCGTTGTGCACATTCCTTTCTATATTAATGGCGTTGCGTTTTGATGTCGCGCTTGTTTCTGTATCTGAAGCGAAACAAAAAATGGCGTTATTAAGCGCAGGTCGAAGAATGGCAATCTTTCTTGCGTGTTGTATTTTCATCATTCTTTCAATCGCGCTTTTGGCCGGCATCGTAAATCAGCATTATGGCTGGTTTTTGCCTGTCTCGGCGTTAGCACTTGCAATACACAATTTGCATGTCGGTTGGTTAAATGCCAACGAGCACTATTCTGCGATTTCCGGTTTTCTCGTTTTAAGGGCGTTGCTTTGGGTTGGCATTGCAGGGGCATGGCCTTTCGTTTTACCTGAAGTTGAGTTGGGGATTGTTTATGCGTTCGCAGCGTCTTATATCCTTGTTAGTGTTATAGAGTATTGCTTTATAGCCGTCTTAACCTCTGCTACAGCGTTGGAAAAAGTGAGCGTTATTCAGGTTGTTAAAGCATTTAAAGACTTCCCCAAATTTAATCTTCCCCATGCTTTGTTAAGTAATGTGAATGCATCTGCACCGGCTTATGTGTTGCAGTTTTTTGGATTAACACAAATTCTTGGGCAATTTTCCCAGACCAATCGATTGATCATGACTCCGTGGCATATGGTGTCAAATGCCCTATATCGCGTTTTATATCAACATTGTGCAAAAACACTCCAAAGTGAACACCCAAATTTGTCGAAAGTAGGGAAACTGTGGGGGGGGTATAGCGCTGTGGCGATTGTCTTCTATTTCATTCTGTATTTTATCGCTACGCCGCTATTTATATTGGTTTTGGGTGAACAATGGCGAGAGGCAGGGCGCGTTGCACAAATTATGATGCCTTGGTTTGCGTTAAGAACGATAACAGGGGTTTTGGCTTTTATGCCCATTCTTCGAGAAAAACAGCATATCGCGCTGATTTTTGAAATGTTTTATACCGGTGCAATGATTGCCTCATTGGGTCTTGGGGCAGTGCTATATGATGGATTAACGGCTTTGAGCTGGTTTAGTTGGGTTGGGACATTTTTTGTTCTCATCCAGTTAAGTTGGTATCTGGGCTTAATAAAGAGTAAACCATAGTCTTGGAACTTTGCCATGTTAGTGGAATAACCTGTTTTGTCTTGGTGGTGGTTGTATTAGAATTGCGCGGCTATTTGGCGGCTTCAGATAAAAGAATTAGGAAATTTTTAAATGGGTAATTCAGTAGAGTTAATTAGTAAGTTAAAAAAGCGTGATGCGACCATTGGCATCATTGGATTGGGTTATGTTGGTTTGCCGCTGGTATTACGCTTTTCATCTATTGGTTACAAAGTGATTGGCATTGATGTTGATGAGAAAAAAGTCAGTGCGTTAACGAATGGCGAAAGTTATATCGAACATATCGCTTCCAAGGACATTCAAGTTGCTAGAGACACAGGCTTCTATTCCTCCACGGATTTTTCCGAAGCCAGTGCGTGTGATGCGCTCATCATTTGTGTTCCAACGCCTTTAAACAAATACCGTGAACCAGACTTAGGCTTTGTGATTGGCACGGTTGAGTCTTTACAGCCGCATTTACGTAAAGGGCAAGTGTTGTCTCTGGAAAGCACAACATATCCGGGGACGACCGAGGAAGAAATTGTGCCACGTTGTGAAGCTCAGGGCTTTGTCGTTGGTGACGACATTTTTGTGGTTTATTCTCCAGAAAGAGAAGACCCAGGCAACGCGCATTTCTCTACGGCCACAATTCCTAAAATTTGCGGTGGTCACACAAAACATTGTTTGGATGTTGGCTTAGCGCTTTATGATCAAGCGGTTAATCATGTTGTTCCGGTTTCTTCAACTAAAGCCGCAGAAATGACCAAGTTGCTAGAAAACATCCATAGAGCGGTTAATATCGGTTTAGTTAATGAAATGAAGATTGTGTCTGACAAAATGGGCATCGACATTCACGAAGTGATAACCGCAGCGGCTACTAAGCCATTTGGGTTTACGCCATACTACCCCGGGCCAGGATTAGGGGGGCACTGTATTCCAATTGACCCATTCTATTTAACTTGGAAAGCCAGAGAATATGGTTTGCATACACGTTTTATTGAGCTTTCCGGTGAGATTAATCAGGCCATGCCCCAATGGGTTGTGACCAAAATAATGGACGGCTTAAACGACAATGGCGTTGCGTTGCGAGGCGCCAAAGTATTAGTGCTTGGCATTGCTTACAAAAAGAATGTAGACGACATGAGAGAGTCGCCGTCTGTTGAGATTATGGAAATGCTCAAAGAGAAAGGGGCTCATCTTGCGTATAGCGATCCACATGTGCCAGTGTTCCCGAAAATGCGGCAACATGAATTTGATTTAAGCAGTGTTGAGCTAACACCGGAAAACCTAGCGAGTTACGATGTTGTCTTGGTTGCAACCGACCATGACCGTTTTGATTATTCCTTGATTCAACAACATGCCAAACTAATTGTTGATACTCGCGGTAAGTATTTGAAAAATTTTGAAAATGTAGTGAAAGCGTAGAATGACTAGGAAAAACTTTGCAATTGTTGGTGCGTCCGGTTACATCGCGCCACGACACATGAAAGCAATTAAAGAGCTGGATCATAATCTGGCGGTTGCTTACGATCCTAATGACTCAGTGGGCATCATTGATAGTATTTCGCCTGATACTATGTTTTTCACTGAATTTGAACTTTATGAAGATCATTGTTGGCGACTTAAGCGCAATTCTGCAGCGAGTTTAGATTATGTAGCAGTGTGTTCACCTAACTACCTTCATCATTCGCATATTGTTTCGGCAATGCGTTTTGGGGCGGATGTCATCAGTGAGAAGCCACTTGTCACAACGATTGAAGATTTAGATGATTTAAAGCGTGTAGAAGATGAAACCGGAAAACGCGTGTATAACATCCTTCAATTGCGTTGCCATGATTCAATTAAAGCACTCAGAAAAGAATTAGCGCCTGAAAACAAAGCCGGTAAAAAGCACGAAGTTGAATTGACCTATATTACTTCCCGTGGGCGCTGGTATTTAGGAAGCTGGAAAGGTGATTTAAGACGGTCGGGCGGCCTTGCAACTAATATTGGTGTGCACTTCTTCGATATGCTGCACCACCTCTTTGGAGCGCTTCAAGAGAACCAACTACACTACCAAACGGCAACAAAAAGTGCAGGATACTTAGAGTATGAAAATGCTCGGGTAAAGTGGTTCTTGTCTATTGATTCTGACGACTTGCCAGCTGAAGCTAAGCAAAAGCAGACGACCTATCGTTCCATTACTGTGGGTGGAAAAGAAATTGAGTTTTCCGGTGGTTTCACCGATCTGCATACAGTGAGCTATAACGAAATTTTGCAAGGGCGAGGTTATGGAATAGAAGATGCCCGAACCTGTATTCAAGCTGTGGAAAATATTCGCAATGCAGTTCCTAATATTAACGATGAAAGTTTTGTTCATCCTTTCTTAATGGCATTGCTAAATAATAATTAAGCGCGTGAAAGTGTGAGAAAAGGGGCTGGTTCAGCCCTTTTTTCTTAGAAACGAAGTTACGATAAAAGGCTTTATCGCTGAGTGTTAATTCCTAGCCTTGGTCGCTTAGCGATGAAGTGCTACTACCCCCAGAGAACGTCATGTCTGTATATATTCATTCTTCCGCCATTGTTGATGAAGGCGCTCAAATAGGCGAGGGTTCTCGCATTTGGCATTTTGTACATATTTGTGGAGGCGCTCGCATTGGCGAGTCTTGCTCTTTTGGTCAAAATGTCTTCGTCGGGAATAACGTTAAAATAGGCAATCGCTGTAAAATTCAGAACAACGTTTCTGTTTATGACAATGTGTTCCTAGAAGACGATGTCTTTTGTGGTCCAAGCATGGTATTCACCAATGTATACAACCCTCGTTCTTCTATCGAAAGAAAAAGCGAATATCGCGACACATTAGTCAAGCGCGGGGCAACGTTAGGGGCAAATTGCACTATCGTGTGCGGTGTGACCATTGGTCAGTATGCATTTGTAGGTGCGGGCGCTGTCATTAACAAAGATGTAAAAGACTATGCCTTGATGGTGGGGGTACCTGCAAAGCAAATTGGTTGGATGAGTGAATATGGTGAGCAATTGGATTTGC
Organism: Alteromonas sp. a30; assembly: GCF_026788005.1. GTDB lineage: Bacteria > Pseudomonadota > Gammaproteobacteria > Enterobacterales > Alteromonadaceae > Paraneptunicella. The sequence goes on along the minus strand of NZ_JABEPE010000002.1, from coordinate 184,721 downwards.
CTGTTACAGGTCACGAATTAGAAGCGGTGTGCCCTCATAGTGGCGATGTGTATTACTTAAAAAATGATGAATTGGTAAAAGCATAATGGAATTTATCGACTTAAAAACTCAGTATCAACAAAATAAGCTAGACATCGATAAGCGTATTCAAACGGTACTTGATCATGGCAAATTCATTATGGGACCTGAAGTTGCTGAGCTAGAGAAAAAACTAGCTGATTATGTCGGCACCGAATTTTGTGCGGGCGTTGCGAATGGTACAGATGCCTTACAGCTGGCATTAATGGCTCTGAATATTGGAAAAGGTGATGTGGTTATCACCACGACATTTAGCTTTTTTGCTACTGCTGAGGTTATCAGTTTAGTTGGCGCTACTCCCGTTTTTGTTGATATTTGCCCAACTACTTACAACATGTCGGCGGAGTCATTAAAGCAGGCAATCACTCAACTAAAGCAAGAAGGGATCAAACCGAAAGCATTAATTGCAGTGGATTTATTTGGCCTTCCAGCGGATTACACACACATTGAAACCATAGCCAAAGAAAACGACATTTTTGTTATTGAAGATGCAGCCCAAGGTTTTGGCGGGCAAATTGACAACAGAAAAGCCTGTAGTTTTGGTGATATTGCAACAACGAGTTTTTTCCCAGCGAAGCCATTAGGTTGTTATGGTGATGGTGGCGCTGTTTTTAGTAATAATGCTGCGTTGATGGAAATAGTTGAGTCGTTGCGTGTACATGGAAAAGGAAATGATAAGTACGATAATGTGCGTATTGGTATGAACAGTCGGCTAGATACCATCCAAGCAGCTATTCTTTTGCAGAAGCTACGCATCTTCGATAATGAAGTTGTCGCTAAACAAGCGTTGGCTGAAAGTTATTCTGCACAATTATCTGAGCGGTTTATCGTGCCACATGTTCCTGAGAATATGAAAAGTAGTTGGGCGCAATATTGCCTCATTCCAAAAATGGGTAACCGTCAGCAGTATATGAACGCATTAAAAGAAAAAGGCGTTCCAAGTGCCATTTATTACGGCAAACCTCTTCATAGTCAAAGTGCATATGAAGGCTTGCAGCATTATGTGGACTTATCGGTTTCGGAGCGTATTTCCGCGTCTATTTTTAGCTTGCCCATGCACGCCTATATGAGCGAAGAAGAAAGGCAGCAGGTTGTAGATACCTTGCTTAACGCCAGTTAACCCAAGTCGCGAAGATAAGCCAAAATGTAAGTTGGGCGTTGCATATAACAACGAAGGACGGTTTAAACTTAGCTGTTCTACACCAGAAGATGTGGAGGTAAATTGCGGCGCAAATCTTCTATTTCTCTCTGTGTTTTTATGTAATACACTCCGCTCGCTCAGCTTATCTTCAGATTATTTATGCATTCTATGTCACAATTCAGTGAGCATATCCGTGATGATGTTCTAAATGGAGTAGAAAATTTGAAAACGAACAAGAAAAACCAAGGTTTCAGTTTGATTGAGCTTTTGGTGGTAATGGTAATTTTGGGCTTATTAGCCTCATTAGTTGGCCCAGCAATGTTTGGAAAAGTTGATTCTTCTCGTGTTAAAACGGCGCAAACACAAATCCAAATGTTAGGTACGGCATTGGATACTTTTCGTTTAGATACCGGGGATTACCCAGATAGACTCAGTGAGCTACGGGTTTCTGAACGCAGAGGATGGGATGGCCCATATCTTCCAAAAGATGTGCCGCTGGATCCATGGGGCAATGAATATACCTACCAAAAGCCGGGTGAAAATGGCCAAGAATACACCTTAAAGTCGTTTGGTAAAGATGGTAAGCCAGGTGGTGAAGACGACTCTGCCGACGTAACTAATTAAGTCGTATGAAATTTACCGACATTCTTATTCAAAAGTTTTCTGTAGCGGAGTCTGAAATTGATCGGGCTTTGCAGTTTCAAGCTAGCTATGGTGGCAAAATCGAGACCATTCTCTCGAACTTGGGCATTGTAAATGGCGAGGTGATTTGTGAGGCGCTAGCGGAGTCACTCCAGTTGACTTATGTCTCACAAGAACAAGTTGAAGAAATGTATCAACGCTTTTCGGGATCACAAGTTGAGCAGAGCAAGTTTTTAAAAGAACGAAATTGGTATCTTCTTGGCGAATCGCCCACGGAGGTTGCCTACTATATCACCTTTAATCCAACCAATTTAGAAGCTATCGAGTACCTTGAATACCTCAATAAGGAATTTGAGCTTTTTGTTAGTTCCGAAGGTACATGGCGCGAATTAACGGGTCGTTTAAGCGCAGACGCTGGACTGGAATTAGCCATAGATGACTTTTCCGACCTCGAGGTCGAGCGTTTAAAAGAGCTAGCCTCAGAAGCGCCAGTGGTGAATTTGGTAAATGCGTTAATCAGCAAATCGTTACAGCTTGGGGCATCTGACCTTCATATTGAGCCTAGTGGCAATATTTTTAAGGCCCGAGCGAGGGTTGATGGCGTGCTTCGGGATTTGGAATTTATCCCAAGTGCGATGTCACTTGCGGTTATCTCCAGAATTAAGATTTTATCGTCGATGGATATTGCCGAAAAACGGCGTCCTCAGGATGGCAAAATTGCCATGAAAATATCAGGTTTCGATCTGGATATTCGTGTTTCGGCGCTGCCGTTGAACGCGGGAGAAAGTATCGTCATGCGTTTCCTTTTAAAGGAGTCGGTGCGCTATGAACTTTCCACGTTAGGGATTTCCGATGATATTCGTCAGTGGATCGATGAGGACCTGACTAAATCATCCGGCGTTATTTTGCTTACCGGACCAACCGGAAGCGGTAAAACCACGTCGTTATATTCATTCTTGAATAAGCTTAACAACGACAAAGTGAAAATTATCACGTTAGAAGATCCTGTTGAGTATCAGCTAGATGGCGTAAACCAAATTCAAGTAAAGCCGGACATAGGTTTCGACTTTGCCGCAGGTCTAAAGAGTATCTTGCGTCAGGATCCCGACATTCTGATGCTAGGTGAGATTCGTGACGCGGAGTCTGCAAAAATTGCGATGCAATCTGCACTTACAGGTCACTTAGTTTTTAGTACCGTACATACCAATGATGCGCCAAGTGCTTATACACGTCTAATTGACCTAGGTGTGGAAGAGTTTTTACTTAATGCTGCGTTAGTGTCGATCGTTGCACAGCGCCTTGTGCGTAAAGTTTGTTCACATTGCAGTGAACCTCATGAACACGCACAGGAACTTAAAGTAAAATACAATTTAGAAGCATATGCGAAACAATTTGGTGTTGAAAATGTTGACTTACGGGTGGGAAGTGGCTGTAAGTCTTGCGCGTTTACCGGTTATCAAGGACGTGTGGCAATCCTCGAATACCTTCGTGTTGATGATGAGATTCGCAGTATGCCCAAAGGGGCTGATTTTTTACTGAAAGCCACGCGCCATATGCAGCAAAATGGCGTTCGGGATTTATACGAAGATGGCTTGTATAAAGCCATTCAAGGAATTACCACGATTGATGAAGTGGTTAGGGTTGCCGGATGATTCAATTCGAATGCACAGTCTACGATCAGCATGGTATTCGTCAGGTTGTGACGATTAATAGCACGACAGAAGAGGCGGCTAAAAGAAAGTTAGTTGAAGCAGGCTATAGCGTTGCTAAAGTCGTTGAAATCAGTGAGAAAAAAGGCACATCACTATTCGCCAAAAATCGACTCACGTTAGAGCAACTCGAATTTTTTAGCGCTCAAATGTCTTTGCTGTTGGGTAACGGTTTAAAACTCGATGAAGCGCTTGAGTTACTGCAAAAAGTAGCGGTTGAGAAGAATATTAAATTTGTTGTTGGAAAAATGCTCAATCAGGTAAGAGAGGGGCATCCGTTATCGGGGGCGCTAGAAAGCCGATGGGGGTTCGACAAACTCTATGTCAGCTTAGTGCAGATTGGTGAATCTTCAGGGAATATCTCAGATGTCTTTGCTGGCATTGCCGCTGATTTAAAGTTCAAAAAAGCGCTGGCCGGAAAAGTCAAACAAGCGGTATCTTATCCCATCTTAGTGTTGGTGTTTTGTACGCTAGCCATTTTGTTTGTATTCAATGTTGTTATTCCTCGCATGTCGGTACTGTTTGAGAACCAAGAAAATCTGCCTTGGTATACCGAAGTTATGCTCGCTTCAGCAAACTTTGTTACCACATACCAATGGTTAATGTTGCCTCTGGTCGTTGCGATTCCCGCTTTATTAATCCAATTAAAGCGCCGACCTGAACTGAAAGCTTCTATTGATACCGCTTTGATCCATATTCCCATGGTGTCTCAGTTAATCAGAATGTTAGAACGTATTCGCTATAGTTCGGCAATGTTTCTAACAATAAAAAGCGGCATCTCCGTTGAAAGGGCGATGCAATACAGTGCTAAGGTTATTAAGAATATTGTTTTACAGCGTCAGGCTGAAGCCGCAGAAATGAAAGTAAGACAAGGTAATGCTTTGGCATCGTCCTTTAAGCAAACCTTGATCTACGATGAAATTCATACGGGCTTGATAGAAGTTGGCGAGCGCAGCGGCGACTTAGAAAGTATATTTAAGGAAATTACCGAGCGTGAACAGTTTAACTTCGATGCTTTAGTGACTCGTTTCACCGCGCTACTTGAGCCTGCGCTGATCATGTTAATGGCGGGTATCGTAGGGAGCGTAGTAGTGGTGATGTTGATGAGCATCATTGCTGTGCAGGATATCGGCTTTTAAGCTTTTAGGGTTATATCATGCGTAAGTCATCGGTTGGGTTTTCATTGATAGAGTTGTTAGTGGTCTTTATGATCATTGCTATGGTGATGTCCGTGGTGGCCCCATCTGTGAACAAAATGTATCGCCAACATATGGCTCAGCAAGAAATACGTTTAATGCAACAGTATGTGAAAGACATTTCCAGTAAAGCGTATTCTCAATATCAAGATCTAACCATTCTGCTGGAAGATAATCGGCTCTCTGTGATGTCTAGTTCAGTCTCCAGTCACCCAGAACAATCCAATAATACAGATGAAATAGAAAGTGAACGTCAGGAGCTATTTTCTGAAAATGCATCGGGGCCTTCAGTTTTAAATGAACCCAATCTATTTGAAGTGTCTTTTGAGTATTTGAATTTCGTGCCAGCTTCTATTGTAGCGTCAAAAAGCGGGCATATTCAGCAACATTCCATTGATGTCATGGTGGGCTCGAAAGGCGTGGTGAAACAGGTTGCAATACGGGGGCTAGCGTTTGTTAATGCGTATTAGTCTGCGAAGCGCTAAAGGGTTTACGCTTATTGAGGTATTGATTGCGAGTGTCATTCTCTTCATGGCTATTGCGCTTGTATCTATGGCGTACAAAAGTGGAATTCGCGCGGAAATGGCTGCTGAAAAGCATGTTTTTAGGGCTGTGGCGCTTGGCTTTATTGAAGCGGCAATCAAAGAAGAACTACGAGCTTCCCCAAGCAATACATCTGGGGAAGGTCGATGGAGTCGATTCGAGTATTCGTGGAAGGTTGTGGATGTTAAAGAAAAATGGTCTAAAGCTGGTCTCGATTATGAATCAAATACCCAAGTGCAATTTGGAAGAAAAGTCTTTCTACAATATATCAGTGTTGAGATAAATGAAGTTGAATATGAATTCACGCATCTCACTTGGGTTTAGAAAAAGTAGTGGGTTTACCCTGATAGAGTTGATGGTCTCTATGGTGTTAATGGCTATTGTCATGTCGCTAGCAACCATGGCTCTATCACAATTTAATGGTTATGCGGATAAGTCGGGAAAGGGGTTTGAGGCGCGAATTAACGGATACCTAAACCTTGAACAATTGAAAGAACTTATCAATCGAACGTCAGATTATTACGTCAAAAATAATAACGGAAATAATGTACTGTTTTATCAGGGAAATGAGAGAGAAATTCGTTTTGTTTCGACCACAGGGTGGCGTGAAGAGCAAGATACACTCAATATTTTGCGAGTTGAAAGTGACAAGCTGGATAATACGTTGGAAGCATTAGTTTTGTATCAACGCCCTTTGTCGCAAGATGTTTTTTTTGAGGTTAATCAGTTTCCATCACAAGATTCATTGCAAGGTATTATATTGATTGATGGAGCTAAGCGTATTGCGTTCGATTATTTGGGTATAGAAAACATACGTCAACTTTACCCCTCAGGAACGACAGAGAATTTCAACAGTAACTTACGCTGGCTTGGGGATTACGACGGTAATGCCGTTGGTTATTTGCCAAGTAAAGTCAGAATGCAGGTTGACTGGCCGGATAACAACTCTTGGCCTGCTATTTTTGAGGTGAAAGCTTTCAATTTGGCTAAGCGGGGCTTGATGCTCGGAGGAGCTCGATAATGCGTGCGCTCCCACAAAAACAGTCAGGAGCAGCCCTGATTTTTTCATTGCTGGTGGCTATTTTATTAGGTGTTTTTGCTGCTTTTTTTACTCACAAGGCGCAGAAAAATATCAAGTTGGCTGAAAGTGTTAGTAAGCGAATTGAATTGAGCCACAAAACTGAAAGTGAATTGAATAAAGCTATTTATGGCGCACTAAATTTAGGTTTTTCGGGTTTGGTTTGGCCTGATTCCGGTGTATTGTATCCCGCCCAATTTTGGGGAAAGCCCGAAAAAGTGTCTGCGCAGACTAACATCTCTTTGTTGGATTTGTCAGCAATGTTGAATGTTGTGCCATTTCGGGCACATGAGTGGCGCTCTGTCCTTCAATATTATGGTAAGGAGAAAGCGGAAGCTGAGGCAATTGTTGATCGTATCGAAGATTGGATGGATACGGACAATTTTAGACGCTTACAGGGGATGGAGGCGAGAGCATATCGCATAAGTGGACTGAGTATTTATCCTCGAAATGATATTATGCAGTCGCTTGATGAGTTGACTTTTATACCTGGGATGGATTCAACACTATTTGCTCAGTTAAAAGATGAAATGAGTTATTGGGGAGCAACGTCTCGCTCGCCTTTGTTAGGAAGCCCAGCGATGATTCTGGCGTATTCATCTCAAGAGCAATATCAAGAGGTAATGCGTAAGCGCGCGGAGTCAGGTCAGTTAAGGGTATTATATAATCGCTTAGAAGGTGTTGATGCGACGTTGGTCAATGATGTGCCTTCTGGTATTTTTAGAATTACGGTGGAAGTTGCATTCGATAATGCTGCAACATTCCGCCGAGAGGCAGATGTCAATATGGCCGGAACGGATGTGATGCCCTTTTATATAAATGGTTGGCAATGAAAAATATTGGGTTAAAAGTAAAAGCCAAATTAGTTGGAATCCTGTCGAATAATATTTCACCGCTTTTTATTGAGAAGCGTGCTGATTCTCAAGTATCAGAGTCGACAAAGCGTATAGGCATTTTGCCAAAGCAAATGTATTTATCGATGGATCGACGTTATAAGGTTATCTCGAAAAAAGAGCTATTAGCGATTGTCGAGAATGAAAAGCTGTTACGCTCACCCTTTAAACAAAGCTATGTCCTGTATCGTGTTGATAGTATTGGGGATGGGGAATGGAATGTTAAATTCTATTTTGTTGACCTAGAAGCTCATCCAGAGGTGCTTCAGTACAAGATGCTATTGCTATGGGAAGAAATTGCTAACTTCCTGCTGAAAAAAGAAAGTCTTTCTGTTCTTCGAGTTAGTTCGTGTTGGGGGGCGGAAAAGGCAACCCTCAATGAAGGGAAAGTGCACCTTTCAAGTGAAAATGCTAAGAGCTTAAAAAACAAAATTTTAAACGTAGAAAATCACGGCACTATTAAAGAAATGCATTTTGATGATAAAGCGTTACATCAGTTAACGGTTGATTATCTAGTGACATTTGCATGGTGGGAAATTGCCGGGACCTTTAATAAGCAAGCGTTTAATCAATCAACTTCCACACAATTCCTCCAGCAAATTAATTATAAGTTTTTGGGGTACGCAGTAATTGCCGCTGTGTTATTGGAGTCAGGTTTTTTAATTGCGTCAACCCAATATCTGAATAATCAAATTGATTCAAATGCAGAGTTAAGACAAAGCTATTCACAGTTGAAGCGCAACTATAACAATTTGCTGGAACGTTATGGGCATTACGCCGAAGCAGAATCGAAACGCAGTTACGCATCAGATGTTCCTAAGTTACTGGGGAGCATCGATACCAAGGCTGGCCTCAGAATTGATCGATTTGATTATATCCAAGGCGAAGTTCGTATTGGAGGTTTGGTAGATGATGTCGATTTATTTGTTGGATACTTGTCCGAGCAGAAGCGTGTTAAACAATTGGAATTCATTTCTCCTATTAAACCTGACAAGAGCGGTAAAGACAGGTTTGCAATCAAATTTGAGTTTATAAATGATTGATAAGTATAAAGAAGAGCTGCAAAAGCCGATAGTTAAGTATGGTTTAATTGCTGTCGCTATTTTGTTTGTACTGCAAACTATATTAGTGCCTTGGCTCGATTGGCGTGGAGAAGTTGCGCAAGATTGGCATAGTAAATCAGCGTTAACGTTCAGTGACGATGATTTGACACTTGCGATTGATGAACTTAAAGCAAAAACTGAAGCGCTTCAAAAAGATTTAGCGACCTTGGGCTCCGACTACAAAAGCAAAGGCAATAGTCAGGTTGTTTTGCCCAGTCAAATTCGGGAGATTAGCCAATCTCACAATATTACGATTAATCAGGTTGCTGTCTCCGAGCTGGAAGACTTAAATTCGACCCTTTCTGTATTTGCATTAAATATTGAAGCGACTGGCACGGTAGATGAGTTGTTTCGGTTTGTTCGAGCGTTAGAACAAGATGATTCCTTGTTCGCTGTTCAGCGCTTGACAGTATACAACCGTCGTAAGCAAGAAATGAAAATAAGGATGGAGCTACGTAAGTATGTTGAAAAAGCTTAATCCTAGTCAGGCGGTTTTAATAGGATTCATTACCTTATTGCTCATAGAGTTTGTGGTGAATGTTCTTATTGATGAATCAAACTCCGGTAGGAGTTTATCAACAGATAGCTGGGATAAGACAATTTTGGCACAGCAGAAAAGTGCAGACTTGTCTCCACTAAATGCGTTATTTGGTTTGCGTTCTGAAGCAGAAATTGAGCAAGAGCGATTGGCCGAGGAGCAAGCTAGGGCTGCTGAGCAATTAGCCCAGAAGCAAAAAGAGAATGAAAAGAAAAAGCGAGATGATGTTCTTGTTTTTGGTAAAGACAATGTTCGTTTATTTGGTATTTCAGTCAATGGTGATGAGAAACTTGCAATCATCTCTGTAAAAAATACAAGTAAAGAAGATAAATTGCTGAAGATTAGACAAGGAGACTCTCTGGCCTTGCAGGATGGTAAAGTTAATCTAACACTGGATAACGTGTTGAGTGACTCTATTCAAGTCTCTGTTATCAATAATATAGAAGAAAAATCGTCGTTCAACTTGGTGATATTTAATTATGGGATTTAGTGTTTTTTCAAAGAGTCAGGTTAAAACTCCTGCGAAGCTTGCCTTGCTTATGTGCATGTCGGGTTTGTTGTTGCAAGGGTGTGCCACAAATAGCGATAGCCCATTTAAATCTGTATTTGAGAAGCAACGTGGGGACAATTCTTCTGAAGCGGCAGAAGCGGAAACGAATAAGTCAGATGAAGGGCGTTCTTCGGGATCGTCTGAGTCTTTATCTCCTTTTTCTGTAGATAGAGGCAATACCATTTCTACGTCATCTGAACAGCTTGAGTTAAGTGATGCGGAAACGATCACCGTTTCTTTTGAACAAATCCCACTAGAGCAATTCATTAACCACTCGTTGGCAAATGTACTTAAAGCTAATTTTGTTATTGAGCCGCAGGCTAACATGAGCGGTAAGTCGGTGACGTTGTCGATCAAAGAAAAAGTCAGTCAAAAACGGTATTTAGCACTTTTTCAAGAGGTTCTTAAACAACACAATCTGACTATGAAAGTGAGAAATGGTGTTGTATTCCTGCTTCCAGTCAATGCGCGTAATGGTTTACCTGATTATGATTACGGCTTTGGGCGCACTAAAGAGAGTGTGCCAGAGGGGTCTCAACCTATATTCCATGTTGTTCCTATTGATTTTATCGACCAAAAAAGTTTAACGACCTTCCTTTTGCGTTTAACGAATGGTTCACCTGAAGCTATGGCTGATCCCAACTTGATTGGCATTAGAGGGGCACGAAATGATGTATTACGTGCGCTCGATGTTATCAGTATGGTCGACGTACCTAAAGTTAAAGGAAAACATATTAGCTTTATCAAACTAGAGTATCTGCCTTCCTCAGAGTTTATTACTCAGGTCGAAGAGTTGCTAGAAAACGAGGGAGTATCGGTCTCACAGGTCGTCAGTTTTGCTGATTTAACACGACAAAATGGCGTCGTTGTGCATTCGAGCAGCCCTGAAGTGATCCAAAGAATTAATTTTTGGCGTGAGAAGTTGGATACACCAGAGTCTACAGATGATAAGCAATACTTTATGTATTACCCCGAAAATATTGAGGCGAAAAAGTTAGCGGAAGTGTTAGGCAAACTGGTTTCTGTATCGCAGGGAGGAAGGGGGTCTTCCAGTAATTCCCGCAGAACAGGGGGGGCGAGCTCGGAATCCAGCGGTGGCGGTAGTGCTGCATCAACCTCAAATAGCTCTAGAGGCAGTTCAGGGGGGACAGATGATTTTAATTATGTCGTTGACGAAAATCGGAATGTGATCATTATTTATTCGGATGCGAGTCGCTATAAAGGGCTTTTACCGCTGCTGAAAAAGTTAGATGTTACCCCGTCCCAAGTGCTGATCGAAGCTCGATTAATTGAAATCACACTGACGGACCAGTTTAGTCAAGGTATTGAGTGGAGCCTCTTTGGTGGCGGCGCAAAGCGTGAAATCGGTACGTCACAATTGAGTTCATTTTCTAACGGAAGTTTTTCCTACACAATCAGTGGAGTTGATTACAACGCAGCGTTAAATTTACTGCAAAGCCAAGATCGCCTTAAGGTGCTGTCAAGCCCACGTATTGTTGTTGCTAATGGGGAAAAAGCCTCTCTCAACGTCGGGACTGAAATTCCAGTACTTTCGACTCAGGCCGCAGATGTTGATAGTGATCGTGTCTTACAAAGTATTCAATATCGATCTACTGGTGTGGATTTGACTGTTGAGCCCACAGTGAATTCTAGCAATGTCATTTCAATGTCCATCTCTCAGAATGTGAGTGAGACTTCTGAAAATGCGTCTTCTGGAATAGATTCTCCTCTTATCTTAAACCGTTCTTTCGATACCTATGTTATTGCCAACTCTGGGCAGACATTAGTGCTTGGTGGATTGATTCGGGAGAATAATTCGTCAGACGACTCAAAGATACCTTTGTTAGGTGATATTCCTGTTGTGGGTAAATTATTTCGAAGTGATTCTCGCTCTACATCAAGGACTGAGTTAGTGGTTCTGATAACGCCTAGAATTATCTCAAATTCGAGTGATATCGACGACATTAAAACCTTATTTCTTGATGAGTTGACGCAATTCGACTAAAAGTAAGAGAATGCTGAGAAATTTTAACGAGTACGGATTAATCTGGCCTTGACATATAGCTATGTAGCTTTGATAATCCACGGCGAGCACATTTTTAAGGAATTGTGCTAATTGCAATTAACACATTCATTTTGAATTGGAGTTTAAAATAATGAAAAAGCTAAATATGAATAGTTTGGCTCTTGGAGTAGCTCTTGCAGTTGCTTCTACTGGCGCTTTCGCTGGTACGATCGCGGGTACGTCCGCAGCAGTTGGTGTTGAAGCAGCAACTACTGGTAGCTTAGTTGCTGCAGGTGGTGTTTTTGAAATCGTTCCAGCTGTTGGTACAAATGCTTCTGACCGTATCACTGTTACTTTAAGTGACGGTGCAACGTTTGCTGATGGTTCATACACGTTATTCACAAGTGACGGCGCTGACGTTGGTAATACGGCCTTTACAACAGTAACTAATCCTGTTGCAGGCGCGTCTTCTATCGTATTCCGTTCAGCGAGTACAGTTTCAACTACAGCTGAGTACGTGCTTTCTAGCTCTTCGGCAATTGCTGGTGTTGGTGCTGGTTTCACTGTAACGCTTCCTAGCCTAGCTGCTGGCAACTCAGTTAACCTAAGCGCTTCAATGAGCGATCTTGGTGGTGTCTATGATATCTACCCAGGTGTTGAAATTTTCGAATATGCTAACCAGTTTAGTGGTGCAGTTAGCGACCTAGCAGATGAGACTATTGATGTTAACACTAATCGTTTAACATTCTTGAATGACGGCTCATCAGATGACATCGCACTAGAACTTAGTGATGCGGCTGTTGCAAATGGTGTTACTTTGAATGACAACGATGAAGTTGATTTCGTTCTTTCTGGTGACATGAGTGGCTTGGTTTCTGTAGCGTTAATTACTACTGAAACTAATGGTGCAAATGCGGTTGAGCGTGGCGAATTTGTTGTTGCTGACGACAATGCATCTGCAACATTCTCTGCGAGTGCTTCTGATGTGTTTGGTACCGCGTCAAGCGTTATCCGCGCTACAGTTGACGGCGAGACTGCTTTGACTACACGTACTTTCACTGTTAAAGCTGACTTGAACTTCGAAACTGAAACTGACAAGAACTTAGTGGCTGAAGGTACTCCTGCTGGTTTGTGGAATATCAACGGTTTACAAGCTAAAGTTGCACACCTAACATTGAATTCTTCTGGCTTTGTTAGCTGGTTGAAAGTTGCTAACGAAGGTACAACTTCTGCGCAAATCAATGCTGACATTATCTACACGCTAGCTGATGGCACAGAAGGTTCTGTTGATAACGCTGCTCTAGGTACAGTTGATGCTGGCGGTGTATTCACAGTTTCAGAAGCTTCTATTCTAGAAGCAATGGGCAACCCTGAAGGTATTGTTGATGCTTCATTAACAGTGACTGTTGCTGGTCAAACTAACTTGATCCACTTGATTGCTGAGAAGAAAGCATCTGATGGCCGAGTTTCTCTACCAGTTTACTACAATATCTCTGGTGCTAACCCACGTAACTGGGTTCAATAATAATATTGAAATAAAGTTATGATCTAAAAAAGGAGCGCTTTGCGCTCCTTTTGTCTTTTTAGTGAGGGTAAAAGACACTTCCTCCATGTAATATCTTTCCTGAATTCTTAGTCTATAAATCTGAATCTAAAAATGAAAATTTTGTATTTCCACCAACATTTTTCCACCCCTGATGGTGGAACGGGAACTCGTTCTTATGAGTTTTCTAAGGCGCTTGTTTCTCGTGGTCATGAAGTAACGGTTATATGTGGTAGTTATGATGTTGGTCGCACAGGGCTTAGTCATGCATTTGTTAAGAATCGACGAGAAGGGTTAGTTGAGGGAATAAAGGTAATAGAGTACCAAGCTCCGTACTCTAATCGATTAGGCTTGTTGAAACGAGCTGCACAATTTTTAAAGTTTTCTTTGGTATGTTGTAAAGAAGTCTTCAAACAAAAACCAGAGTTGGTTTTTTGTACGTCTACACCCTTAACCATTGCTATTCCTGGTATCTTTGCCAAACTTTTTGCTAGAAAAAAGTTTGTTTTCGAAGTTCGTGATCTATGGCCAGAATTGCCCGTGGCAATGGGCGTTATTAAGAATCCTCTAGTGATTTTTGCGCTTAAACTACTTGAGGTTGTAAGTTATAAACTTGCAGATCATGTGATTGCATTATCTGCTGGGATGGCCGCTGGTGTTAGTAAGCATGTTGAAGCCAATAAGGTGTCCATTATTTCTAATGGATGTGATTTACATTATGTTGAGCAAGCTTCTCAATCTATAGATCTTCCAGATTATTTATCTCCTTCTGATAAAGTTTTTATTTACAGTGGAACCTTGGGTATTGCCAATGGCTTGATGGCATTAAATGATGCGGCTGAGGTACTCAAAAAACGGAAAGTTGAGAACATAAAAATTCTTCTCGCTGGTGATGGAATGTTGAGGGAGTCGTTAGAGGCTGATGCTAAGGCAAGAGGCTTACATAATATTTTCTTCCTAGGTAATTTGCCGAAAAAACAAGTTTTTTCAATTTATACACGGTGTACTGGAGGGTTAATGATTTTGGATAATATCCCTGCATTTTATAATGGTACATCCCCAAATAAATTTTTTGATTATTTGTCTGCTGGATTACCTATCATTTGTAACTATCCGGGTTGGATTGAGAAACAATTAGATGAAACAGGGGCTGGCATAGCCGTTAACCCGGATGATGCAGAAGCGTTAGCTGATGCTTTAATTAAAGTTGCAATGGATGAAGAACGAACTGCTGAAATGGCTGAAAAAGCTAAAGAGTTGGCGGTAAGTAAATTTAATAGAGAAGATTTGATTTGTCAGTTTACACAAAAAATAGAAGAGGTTGGTGGACGATAGGATGATGAGTTATAACCGTCTTAGAAAAATAAACACTTGGTATGATAGAAGTCTATTTTTCTTTCTTGCGCTTTCCTTTTGGTTTGGAATGAATCATGTTGGGCGTAACCTCGGTGGTTCAGGTATTGAATTACCCTACAATATCTTTTTTATCATAGGTATCGTTGTTTTTGCGCTATTCGCGGTGTTTAAAATTGCGCTGACCTCTCGCATTAACATTCCCAAACCATATTGGTTAGTTGTGATTTCTGCTCTACTTATTGTTTTTCCCTTGCTTTATGTTAATCGAGTTTTGCTTGATACTGCCATGGAGCGTTTTTATGGTTTAGCAGTAGGGCTCTTTTATTTGCTGCTGTTGTACCAATTAACGTCGTTTAGGTCTAAAAAAGTCGTCTTGATGATTTTGTTCCTATCTACCCTGATTCAGACTTTCTGGGGGCTGTTGCAGTTTTATTTTATCTACGAGTCGCAGGTTTTGTTTTACCGTGCTGATCTAGGTCAGCCTTACGGTGTTTTCCAACAAATCAATGACTATGGAAGCTATTTAGCTGTAGGTTCAGTGATGGCGCTGTATTACGCTTTTTATGCTAAGCAACAAGTTATTTGGAAGTATATTGCCGCGACCCTATTAGTCTTTGCCAATACGCATTTAACGGAGCTTGCTCTTGCCGAAACAGGTAAAATTGTCAATCTAGTATCTGTCTTTGTTTACTTAGCATTTGTGGCTTATGACAAAAAACAAGTTACTAAACCAGTTGTTATTCTGGCGGTTTGTATCATTAGTGCGATTATTCCAAGAGAACTGGTTCATTTTCGACCTCACCCCTCAGAATATTTCCTTCCGGGACAACAGGTAGCTAAGCCTGTTACGGCTTCAGACGCCGTAAATCAAGTAACCAAACAAAGTGAGTTATCGGCTCCCAAACAGGGAGATAATATTTGGTGGCGGTTATTGGGCACTCGCTCAGTTATTTATCCAATAACTATCAAAATGATTATTGAGCATCCCTGGGTAGGTGTAGGTCCCGGTGCTTTTACTAAACAATACTTACTTCATCAGGGCGAATATTTAAAACAATATCCTGATGCGCCGGCAGAATTCAATTTAGATCATCCGCATAATGAAATCCTATATTGGGTTGTTGAACTCGGTCTGTTTTCCGCTCTTGGTTTTTTGCTATTAGTTTGCGGATGTTGGTGGTTATCATTTCGAGGGATAATTGACTGGCGACTTTTATTGATTGGTTTGCCTTTGATTGTTCACTCGATGTTGGAGTTACCTTTGTATCATTCGGCGCCACATGCTTTTTTATTGGTGTCATTGTTTTTTGTTGCCACACGTTCAACAAAGGTACTAAGAATAAAGCTACCTAAGTTTTCAAAGTTATTGATCGTGCCAGTGGCTATATGGGCCTTTGTTCAAATCCAAATGTTTATGCTGTCCACAGTTTATGCATTACAGATGTTTTTATTGTTTAATAAATCTAATAAAACGCATATCAAACTGCTCACGTCCATCAATAACCCAGCAGCGTTTAAATTGCGTCGCGAGTTCGAGATACTTCAATATCGATTACGTAAAGCAAAAGAGTCAGGCAATATCTCCTTTAATGATTTACAGAGCTTCCTGTATTGGTCTTATTCTACTATTCAGTACGCGCCCTTAGAGGTGACTTATCAGAACTTTGTAGAAGGTCTACGGTTGGGGGGTAAACATATTCAGGCATTAAAATACGCGAAAGAAGCAAATTTAATGTACCCAAGAAACGAGAAGTTCAAAGAGTATATAGATTTTTACCACAAACGAAGCGACCTTATTTCTAGTAAACCCAAAGCTGTAGATCAAAAGGAAGGGCGTAATGAATAGTAAACCGCCTCTCGTTATTGTGGGTGCAGGAGGGCATGGAAAAGTTGTTGCAGATGCTGCCCATGCACAGGGAGGCTTTGATACTGTAAGCTTTCTTGATGATAGATTCGAATCATTACCGATTCAGATAGGCTTTCCTGTTATCGGTAATGATAGTCTTATTCCAGAGCTGATAGTGCAAGGGTGTCAGTTTATTATCGCTATAGGCGATAACGATGTCCGAGCGGAGAAATATCAGGCGTTGTGTAAGGCTGGGGCAGATTTGGCTACGGTTATCCATCCGTCTGCAACGGTTGCATCAAGTGTGCGTTTGGGCAGAGGCGTAGTGGTGCTAGCTGGTGCAATCATTAACGCGAGTGCAACGGTGGCTGATAATGTCATTATTAATACAGGGGCCATTGTTGAGCACGATTGCTATATTGGTGCGAATACACATATTGCTCCTAAGAGTGCTTTAACAGGCGGTTGCTCTGTAGGGGAGTCCTGCTTAATTGGAGTTGGGGCAAGTGTGATTCCAGGAAAAACAATCGGTAACCGTGTTACTGTTGGTGCAGGGGCAGCAGTAACTCAGAATATCCCTGATAATCATGTCGCCATTGGAGTTCCTGCTCGTTGGTAGTTGAAGTATAATGGGCACCGAATCTGAGGATGTCCTCGAAGTTGTTAACGGTAAGAATAAGAATGTTAGGAACTAAGTTACCCTCTTGGCCGAATTTTAGTCAGGAAGAAGTCGAAAAAGTCAGTAATGTCTTACGTAGTAATAAAGTGAATTACTGGACTGGCACCGAAGCTCGATCTTTTGAAAAAGAGTTTGCCGATTATTTTGGTGTTGAATATGCCATTGCGTTATCTAATGGCTCCGTTGCCATTGAGCTTGCCTTGATTGCAATGGGTGTCGGGCAGGGGGATGAGGTCGTTGTTACTCCTCGAACATTTATTGCCTCTATTTCAAGTGTTATTAATGTAGGGGCAACCCCCGTATTTGCCGACGTTGAATTAGATTCCGGTAATATCAGCGCCCGCACTATCCTGCCTGTATTAACTGATAAAACTAAAGCAATTATTTGTGTTCATCTCGGTGGTTGGCCCTGTGAAATGGACGAGATCATGGCTTTAGCTAATGAGCATGAGCTGTATGTTATTGAAGACTGTGCTCAATCTCATTGTTCAAGTTATAAAGGGAAGCGGCTTGGTAGTATCGGCCATGTAGGCGCGTTTTCCTTCTGCCAAGACAAAATCATGACAACTGGCGGCGAAGGGGGCATGTTAGTGTGCAATGACAAGGGGCTCTGGTCTAAGGCGTGGTCTTATAAAGATCATGGAAAGAGCTGGTCGGCAGTTTATGAAAAAGAGCACAAAAAAGGCTATCGTTGGCTACATGAATCTTTTGGCACGAATTGGCGTATGACCGAAATGCAAGCCACGATTGGTCGCTATCAACTTACTCAATTAGATGAGTGGGGCCGAATTCGT
Source organism: Alteromonas sp. a30 (assembly GCF_026788005.1). Taxonomy (GTDB): domain Bacteria; phylum Pseudomonadota; class Gammaproteobacteria; order Enterobacterales; family Alteromonadaceae; genus Paraneptunicella. The sequence goes on along the minus strand of NZ_JABEPE010000002.1, from coordinate 167,027 downwards.
AAGTCCTATGCTGAACGTTATAACCAAGTTGCAAGGCAGTTTTCCGCAATTGAAGTGCCTGAAGCTGCAAATTACTTTGAGTATGTTCCCTACAAACATTACCTATACGTTAAACCAGACGCGTTGGCAGAAGGCTGGACTCGAGACCGCATAATCCAATCGATTAATGAAAAAGGGATTCCTTGTTTTTCGGGTACGTGTTCGGAAGTTTATTTAGAAAAAGCCTTTGATAATACGCCTTATCGCCCTGTTGAACGCTTACCTAATGCAGCTCAAATGGGCAAAACAAGCTTGTGTTTTTTGGTCCATCCAACGATTACCGAAAATGACATGGATGAAATATGCTCGGCATTACATGCCGTGTTTGAACAAGCTAGTTGTTAAATATTCCAAGAAAGATAGGAACGAATGTTGCTGAAATTATTAAATCTTTCAAGACTGAACAAGAAATTGATTGCTCAGGCGATAGATGCTTTGTCGTTAACGATGGCATTCCTTTTGGCGTTATCAATTCGTCTAGGAGAAATTCATATCCCTCACTCTCCTTATGCTTGGGGCTGTTTGGTATTTTGTATCATCTTCACGATTTCATTTGGCGAAAAGATAGGCGTTTATAAAACAGTTGTGCGCTTCTTTGGTAATCAAAATATCGTTTCAATTTGCTCTGTTGTGGCGGCGTCTTCTATTGTTATGTCGCTGTGCTTGTTCTTTTTCTCCATCTCCTTACCACGTTCAACGCCTATTATTTATGGTTGTTTAGCGATTTTATTGATGTTAGGAACCCGCTTTGGGTTAAGGCTTTTATTCCAACATTATGCAAAAGAACAGCTTGGTGAACCTGTCGTTATCTACGGGGCTGGGTCAGCAGGAAACGAATTAGCGGCGGCTTTAAAGCATGATAATCGCTATATGCCGATTGCCCTTGTTGACGATAATCCCAAATTACATGGCCGGAGAGTTCAAGGTATTGAAGTTTCTCCCCCGGATAAAATTGATGATTTGGTTAAGACCTATGGTGTTAAGCGTATTCTTTTAGCAATTGCAAACTTACCCTCCGAACGCAGAAAAGACATTTATGAGCAGTTTGCTCATCTACGCATCAAGATTAAAACAATACCGGCTTATTCTCAGCTTGTTTCCGGTGAGATGAGCGTTGAGAATCTCAGAAATATCAACGTAGAAGATCTGTTAGGGCGCACTCCTGTTGAACCAATAACGGAATTGATGGATAAATGTATAAAAGGAAAAGCGGTCATGGTCACAGGGGCTGGCGGCTCCATTGGATCGGAGCTATGTCGGCAGATTATTAAATTATCCCCCCGCAAGCTAATTCTTTTAGATAGTTCAGAATTTTCTTTGTATTCCATTCATAAAGAGCTTTTAGGACCATCTCAAGTCGATCCCTCGAATACAATTATTCCGGTGATTGGAAATGTGCTTGATAATGCTCTTATTGAAGATGTGATTAGCAATAATAAGGTCGATACAATTTACCATGCCGCAGCCTACAAGCATGTTCCCTTAGTGGAGCAAAATATTGTTGAAGGCGTGAAAAATAATGTTATTGGTACTTATCGAGTGGCGCAAATGGCGCTCAAATTTAATGTTGAAAATATGGTACTGATTTCCACGGACAAAGCGGTGCGTTCAACCAACGTAATGGGCGCGTCAAAACGCGTTGCCGAATTTGTTTTGCAGGCTTTTTCCACGATGGAAAGTAAAACCTGTTTTAGCATGGTGCGATTTGGTAACGTTTTAGGTTCGTCGGGCTCCGTTGTGCCCCTGTTTAAGTCCCAAATTAAACAGGGAGGGCCGGTCACGGTAACACACCCAGAAATTACACGGTATTTTATGACCATCCCCGAGGCCGCTCAGTTAGTTATTCAAGCCGGAGCATTGGCTAAAGGGGGTGAGGTTTTTGTCCTTGATATGGGAAGCCCTGTTAAAATTGCAGATTTAGCCAAGAAGATGATTCATTTAATGGGATATTCAGATGACCCAACGTCTGAGCGATTTATAGACTTGCAATATTCAGGACTAAGGCCGGGTGAAAAGCTATACGAAGAATTGTTAGTTGATGACAATGCGTTAGGAACTCAACATCAGCGCATTATGTGTGCTCGAGAGTCATACCTAGAGTTAACCGAATTAGAAGCGCTAGTTAAAGCCCTTATTAATGCAATTGATGTTCGCAACCCGGCGACCGTCCGAGAGCTGCTTTTAGAAGCCCCAACTGGCTTTAAGCCGGCTTCACAAGACGCGCTTTCTCATCAAGAGGCGAGCTCCACGCACGATAGGCCCAATTTGCATTAGTGATGAAAATGAACATTTTGATAACTGGGGCAACTGGGTTTGTAGGTCGCCAGCTTGTTAGCGACCTACTCAAGCAAAGCCAAGATATAGAACTGTTTTTGGTTGCCAGAAACGATCCGAGGGAACATCTCCCGATAGCGCATTTGAAAGATAGGAATATTCACTTTATTCAAGTGGATTCTATCGAAAATTTATCAGCGCAGCAGCTTAGTTCCAATATTGATGTCGTCATTCATTTAGCTGCCAAGGCTCATGTGGTTGAAAATAATGAGTTAGCTGGCGAGTACGAACGAATAAATGTGGATGGAACCAAAGCGGTAGCACAAGTCGCTATCGCTAAGCAGGTGAAACACTTCATCTACGTAAGCTCAATTAAAGTCAATGGTGACGAAACATCAATTCAAGCCTTTTCTGAAGACGATATACCTTCACCTGAAGGTGTTTATGCTTTAACGAAGTTTCAGGCTGAACAGTACCTTCGAAGTATATCGAGTTCATCCTTGAGGGTTTCTATTATTCGCCCTCCCTTGGTCTATGGCAAAGGAGTTAAAGCTAATATGAATGCTTTAGTCAGCCTAGTGAAGCGTTTACCAGTATTGCCTCTAGGGGCCATTAATAATCGTCGCTCATTAATCAGTGTTGGGAATTTGAATCATTTCATATTGACAATACTCAGTACAAAACCTGCGGAGCAATACGATTATTCCGTGTTTCTTGTTGCCGATAAATCCCCTGTTAGTACCGCCCAACTTTGTCAAAATATTGCCCAAGCACTTGGTAAATCCATTATGATGTTAAGCATTCCTCCCGCATTAATGGCGTTTGCTTTTAAGCTTATTGGTAAAGGAACGATGTGGAATAAACTGTCTAGTAATCTTGAGATAAGTGGGCAAAATGCCATGAGGTATTATCATTGGGAAGCTCGTTATCCGATGGTTGAAGAGCTCGCCTACTTAAAAGAGGAAAATAATTAAATGCGCTTGTGGTTATTTTTGTTTTCTCTCAGCTTTGTGTCAGCATTTTTAACGTGGTCGTTAATTCGACACACCAAGCAAAAGGCGATGCTTGATATACCCAATGACAGAAGTTCGCATACTGTGCCTACTCCTAGAGGTGGTGGCGCGGCTTTGATTCTAACGTTTTTCATCGGGTTATTTGCTATTTATGTTAAAAATGTTGTTACTGACCCTATGTTTATGGCGCTTATTTTAGGCGGTGGATTTATTGCGTGGATTGGTTGGATTGATGACAAAAGAGGCGTTGATGCAAAGTGGCGTTTACTTGTTCAAACTATTGCCGCAGTCGTTTCCCTCATATTGCTAAAGGATGTTCCCGAGCTTCCATTTTCAGACCGTTTTCCTTTACTTGATTATATTGCTTATTTGGTTGCTTTGCTTGTTATCGTTTGGTCGACCAACTTGTTTAACTTTATGGATGGAATTAACGGCCTTGCTGGATTCGAAACGCTAACGGTAAGTATTGGAGCCGCTATCATTTTATATACATCGGGTGAAACCATGTATTCGGCATCGTTGCTTTTGTTAAGCGTTAGTACCCTTGGCTTTTTAGTTTTTAACTTTCCCAAAGCCCGTATTTTTATGGGAGATGTTGGCAGCAGTTTCCTAGGTTTTGCCATGGCTATCTATGCGATAGGTGTGTCATCAGTCGATGTCATTAGCCCATGGAGTTGGGTGATTCTGTACGGCTATTTTGTCGTGGATTCAACAGTCACGCTCATTACTCGAATGCTAACCGGACAACCGTGGCTTAAAGCGCATAATTTGCATGCATATCAAAAGTGGAGCAGGAAGCTGGGTTCTCACACGCGCGTGACTTTATGCATTGTATTGATGAATGTGTTTTGGCTATTTCCACTTGCGTGGTTAGCAACGACTTTTTACGACTACTCTGCGTTAATTGCGATCGTTGCACTGTTACCCTTAGTCATTGGTGTAGCTCGTTCGAAAGCCGGTGTAAAAGGCGCTGAGCTGAACTCGTAGGACTTAAGTTTGAAAGCCGCTTAACCTGTATTAATTTCCTATTAATACAGGTAGACTACACTGCTTCCAAAGTTAGGTTGAAACTTCTTAAATTAAAGATCAAATTGAATGAACGTATTGGTTACTGGTGCAGCCGGATTTATTGGTATGCACGTCGCTCAGCGCTTATTGGAAAGGGGAGATAATGTCGTCGGTATCGATAATATCAACGACTATTACGATCCAAAGCTCAAGCACGATAGGCTTTCTTTAATACAAAATCATCCTCATTTCGAATTTCATAAAGTCGATTTGGCAGATACGTCAGCTATTAGCGACATTTTTTCAGCGCACAAATTTAACTTAGTGATCAACCTTGCTGCTCAAGCCGGTGTACGTTATTCAATGGAAAACCCTCGGGCTTACATTGATAGCAACATTGTTGGTTTTCTAAATATTCTTGAAGGTTGCCGAAATACTGGGGTAGAGCATTTAGTTTATGCTTCTTCTAGCTCGGTATATGGTGCGAATGAAACACTTCCATTTTCGGTAAGCGATTCTGTCGATCACCCACTTTCCATGTACGCCGCAACCAAAAAATCTAACGAATTGATGGCGCATACTTATAGTGCTTTATATGGCATTCCGACCACGGGATTACGCTTTTTTACCGTTTATGGTCCGTGGGGTCGTCCTGATATGGCCCTATTTAAATTTGCCAAAGCCATTCTAAACGATGAAGAAATTGAGGTCTTTAACTACGGCAATCACCGCCGTGACTTCACCTACATCGATGATATTTGCGAAGGCATTATTCGCGTATCAGATAACATAGCTGCGCCCGACCCAGAATGGTCAGGTGCAAATCCAGATCCCGGTTCAAGTAAATTCCCGTGGCGTGTTTATAACATTGGTAACTCAAGCCCTGTTATGCTGATGGACTATATTAAAGCCATTGAAAAAGCATTAGGCAAAAGTGCATCCATGAAAATGTTGCCACTGCAACCGGGTGATGTGCCTGATACCCATGCAGATGTGGGCGCGCTGATTAAGCAAACGGGTTTTAAGCCAGAAACCACTGTAGAAACCGGTATTGCGAAATTTATTGATTGGTTTGTAGATTACTACAACTATAAATTGTGAGGAAAGAATGAAAAAAGTGTTAGTTACTGGTGGCGCAGGTTACATCGGTAGTGTGTTAGTTCGTTTATTGTTGGCTCAAAATTATCATGTTGTCGTTGTTGATAACTTAAGCTTTGGCGGCGAAAGCATCGTTGAATTACTGAATGCTCCTAACTTTACTTTCGTAAAAGGTGATATTCGTGATGAAGCGCTAATGAAAGACGTATTAGCGGACATCGAATATGTTGCACACCTAGCTGCGATCGTAGGCGATCCAGCTTGTGCTAAAGAGCCGGAAGTAACTCGCTCAATTAACTTGGATGGTTCCAAAAAGCTTTATGAGCTAGCGCAAGAAGCGGGCGTTAAGCGTTTTGTTTTTGCATCTACATGCAGTAACTACGGAAAAATGGAAGACAGCGAAGGCTATGTTCATGAAAACTCGCCATTAACGCCAGTTTCTTTGTATGCAGAAACCAAAGTTGAATTTGAACAGTTCTTGTTAGGTCAAGACAAAGCGACAGGCTGTGTGCCAACTTGTTTGCGTTTCTCCACTGTTTACGGTTTGTCTCCGCGTTTGCGTTTCGACCTCACAGTGAATGAATTCACTAAAGAATTGGCGTTAGACAGAGAACTGGTTATCTTTGGTGAGCAATTCTGGCGTCCTTATTGCCATGTTGTTGATTTGTCTCGTTCCGTGGTTGAAGTATTCAATGCTGACGCAGAAAAAGTGTCTTTTGAAGTATTCAACGTTGGTAATACCAGCGAAAACTATCAGAAGAAAATGATTGTTGATGAGATCCAAAAATTCTTGCCAGAAGCTAAAATCAAATACGTTGAAAAGCAAGAAGATCCGCGCGATTACCGCGTTAACTTCGACAAGATTAAGTCTGTACTTGGGTTTGAAATTACCAAAACTGTACCAGATGGTATCGAGCAAATTCTGCAAGTTGTTAAAGATGGATTCATTGTTAATCCAGACGACGGACGTTATAAAAACGTTTAATTTAAACTGGTTCTATAAGACGTAAACATGTCACAGAATATCAATCAATTGGCAGAGTCATTCTGCCAATTCGTCCAAACGACATTTAAAACAACCGACTTTATCCCTTTACATATTCCCACGCTTAACGGCAACGAAGAAGCTTATGTTGTTGATGCTATCCGTAGCACGTTTGTTTCAACTGTTGGGCAACGTGTGGTGGATTTTGAGCAGCAAATGGCCACTTATTTAGGGGTAAAACACGCGGTTGCTATGGTTAATGGCACAGCCGCTTTGCACATTGCCTTGCTGGCAGTAGGCGTAAAGCCTGATTCCGAAGTGCTAACCCAGCCTTTGTCATTTGTTGCCACTACTAATGCCATTCACTACTGCAATGCAGAGCCAGTATTCATCGATGTTGATGCCGCCTCCATGAGCTTATGCCCGAAAGCCTTGGCGAGTTGGCTTGAGCAAAACGCAGAAATAGTTGACGGGAAAGCCATTAACAAGCATACCCAAAAGCCCATTTCAGCTTGTGTGCCTATGCACAGCTTTGGTTTTATAGGCGACATCGAAGGTGTTATCGAAGTTTGTCAGCAATATGGCATCCCAGTGGTTGAAGATGCCGCTGAATCGCTAGGTTCCACCAAAAACGACCAACATGCTGGAACGTTTGCTTCTTGTGGTGCGATTAGCTTCAATGGCAACAAGATTATGACCACCGGAGGCGGTGGTATGTTAGTGACTAATGATGATGAAATCGCACAGGTTGCGCGCCATTTATCAACCACAGCAAAGGTGCCCCATAAGTGGGAGTACGTGCATGATGTGGTCGGTTTTAATTTCCGAATGCCGAACCTCAACGCAGCATTAGGGGTGGCGCAATTAGAACAAGTGCCTAGCTTTATGCGAGCCAAACGTGAGTTGGCAAAATCGTACCAAGCGTTTTTCGCTGATACCGAAATTACTTTCATTACAGAATTACCCAATACTCAAGTGAACTATTGGTTATGTACGGTGAAACTTGCAGACAAAACGCAGCGTGACGCGTTCTTAACCGTTACTAATGATAGTGGCATCATGACCCGCCCAGCGTGGCAGTTGCTAAATACTCTGCCAGCGTTCAAGCATTGTCAGGCAGGCCCGTTACCGAATGCCACACATTTAGCCGATTGCATAGTAAACATTCCGAGTTCGGTGATTGTTTAAGGTTTTTAACGACTTAAAAGGTGATAAATGAAAGTTTGTGTCGTAACAGGAACCCGAGCGGAATACGGACTGTTTTATTGGCTGCTTAAAGCACTCAATGACGATCCAAGTTTTGAATTGCAGCTAGTTGTTACAGGTATGCATTTATCACCTGAGTTTGGTTCGACTTATCAAGAAATTGAAAAAGACGGCTTTCCCATTCACGACACCGTTGAAATATTGCTTTCTGGTGATTCCCCAGTTGCTATCACCAAATCTACAGGGTTAGCGTTAATGGGGTTTGCAGAAAGCTTTAAGAATCTGCAACCGGATTTGGTTATGCTGCTTGGCGATCGTTTTGAAGCGCTTGGTGCGGCGACAGCGGCTCTGTTTGCCAATATTCCTATTGCTCACTTGCATGGTGGTGAAGCTACATTTGGCGCGGTGGACGAATCTATTCGACATGCTATTTCAAAAATGGCGCATATTCATTTTCCAGCAACCGAAGAATATCGAGCGCGTTTAATTCAAATGGGTGAGCAACCAGAATCGGTTTATAACGTGGGCGCGTTAGGCGTTGAATCCTCGGTGAAAACCCAAGCCTTATCGAAACAAGCGCTAGAAGAATCCATTGGTTTTGATTTAGGCGAGCGCTTCTTTTTAGTGACGTATCACCCTGTTACTTTGGATGTACAAGAGCAGCGCGAAGGCATGCAAGCCATGTTAGAAGCGCTAGATGCATTCCCTAATGTAAAACTACTCATTACGTTTCCTAACGCGGATGCGCACGGTAGGGAGCTTATCGATACGCTTAAACGGTATGTCAGTCAAAATAGCGAGCGTGTTTATCTTACTGAATCCTTGGGGCGAGTGCGTTATTTGAGTGCCCTAAGTCATTGTGCTTGTGTGGTCGGGAATTCATCAAGCGGTGTTATTGAAGCGCCTTCGTTTAGCGTACCAACGGTGGATATTGGTTGTCGCCAACAAGGCCGAGCTAGGGCCGATTCGGTGTTTAATTGTAAGCCAACTAAGGACAGTATTTTAAAAACGCTTAATCACGTTATGGCCCAGAAGTACTCGGCAGCCGACCCCATTTTCACTAATCCCTATGATGGCGGTGAAACAAGCCAGCAAATTATAGAAATACTAAAAGCCATAGATTTAAATGACGTTGGCAAAAAAATATTTAACGATTTGAATTAAGCAGTGAGTTATCGAGTTTTTGTTAATGGCAATGTTTGTCAGTCAACATCGTTTAACAATTCGAATTTAAGAACACACTACATCTAAGCAAGCATTATCAGGAAAGGTTTGAACATGAGCACATTTATTATTGCAGAAGCCGGCGTTAATCATAACGGTGAATTAGACAAAGCTTTACAGTTAGTGGATGTTGCTGTGGAAGCGGGTGCGGATGCTGTTAAATTTCAAACCTTTAAATCGGAAAATTTAGTCACAGAAAGTGCATCAAAAGCAGAATATCAGAAAAAGCTAACTGACAGTGAAGAGAGCCAAATCGATATGCTGCGCAAGCTTGAGCTGCCCCATGAACATCATTTCAAAATAAAAGATTACTGTGAAAGCAAAGGGATCGAGTTCATGTCGACGGCCTTCGACCTAGAGAGCCTCGACTTTCTGTTAACGCAAATGGATTTAAAAAGGCTCAAGCTGCCCTCGGGTGAAATCACCAATTTACCGCTGGTTTTCGAGCACGCCAAAAGTGGATTAGATGTTATTGTTTCCACTGGCATGGCAACCCTAAGTGAAATTGAGCAAGCACTGAAAGTCATTAGTGGCGGTTTTTTAGCGCGCGAAAATATCGATGTAAATCATCAGTGGGATCTGGCTTATACCAACCCACAAGCGCAAACGTTACTAAAAGAAAAAGTGTCAATTTTGCAATGTGTAACCGAATATCCTGCACCAGCGGATTCGTTAAATCTAAAAGCAATTCAAAGTATTCGAGAAACCTTTGGTTTAAACGTGGGTTATTCGGATCACTCCCTTGGCATTTGGGCACCGATTAGCGCGGTAACACTCGGCGCAACTATTGTCGAGAAACACTTTACCTTGGATAAAACCCTTCCTGGTCCAGATCATCAAGCTTCCTTAGAGCCATATGAGCTAAAAGCCATGGTTGATGCTATTCGCAATGTTGAAGTGGCGCTAGGTGATGGCATTAAACGTCCTGTTGCCGCAGAGCTAAAAAATCGCGAGCCAGCTAGAAAAAGTTTAGTAATTACCGCGCCATTAAAGCAGGGTGAAGAAATCACCGCGGCGCATTTATCAGTGAAGCGCCCAGAAAAAGGCATGTCGCCTTCGCGCTACTGGGATTTAATCGGCAAAACGGCTAACAAAGACTACCAAGTTGGCGACTTTCTTGAAGATTAATTTCCAAAAAAGCCGCTAGCATCAAGCAAGACTTCAAAGCGATATTCGAATTTGACTATGTTGAAATACAGGCCAGAGATTGACGGACTCAGAACCATTGCGGTGATGTCCGTTATTTTATTTCATGCTGGATTTGAGTTCATTAGTGGAGGCTTTCTTGGTGTTGATGTCTTCTTCGTTATCAGCGGTTTTTTAATCACCTCCCTGATTTTACAGGAGTTGGAAGAAGGGCGTTTTTCCTTATTTAATTTTTACGAAAGGCGAGTGCGGCGAATCGCTCCTGCACTTGCGGTAGTTCTGTTGGTTTCTGTGCCTTTTGCATGGTGGTTGTTGTCTGAAGATCAGCTTATTAACTATTCCCAAAGCCTCGTGGCGACCACTTTTTTTGCATCCAATGTGTTGTTCTGGTTAGAAAGTGGCTATTTCGATACTGCCGCCGAGCTGAAACCGCTTCTGCATACATGGAGCTTAGCGGTCGAAGAACAGTATTACGTTATTTTTCCTTTACTTTTATCCCTATTTAGCGCGAAAAAAGCGTGGCGTATATTGGGTTTAATTAGCTTTTTGCTGATTGTGAGTTTGATTGCCGCAAACCATTATTCGGCGAGTTACCATTCTCTAACTTTCTTTTTGTTACCGTTTCGCGCGTGGGAGTTGTTGATTGGGGCATTGCTTGCAAGCTTGATGTTTTATCAACATTTACCGAAGCTTTCGGTTGCATGGCATAACCTACTTAGTTTGATTGGCTTATTCGCGATAGTGGGCAGCATTTTACTTTTCGGTGAGCATACGCCAACCCCAAGCTTTTATACGTTGATTCCCACTGTTGGTACTGCTCTGATTATTTTATCGGCGGTAAACGGAACCTTAGTTAACACGTTATTGCGTAGGGTACCGTTTGTGTTGATAGGTAAGCTGAGTTACAGCCTATATTTGTGGCATCAGCCGGTTTTCGCTTTAGCAAAAGCATACAGTTTGCGGGCATTAACCAATATTGATTATCTTGTGTTAATACTGGTGGTGTTTTTGCTATCGGCGGTTACTTATCAATTTGTTGAACAACCTTTTCGAAATCGACAAAAGGTTAGCTCCCCTCGGTTGTTAGTTTTTTATGTTTTGACCTCAATTGCTACGGTTGCTATTGGATTGTATGGACATTTCAACGTTAAGGTTGCTGACCGACTCCAGCTCCAACAGGAAGTGTTGCAATTACCCAGTGCTTTTATGGGAATTGAACATCGCGGGCGAAATTGTAGTTTCCCCAGTATCAAAGAGGATGATGTTTGTGTATTAGCAGGCAAGAAGGTGGAGCCGAGGTCCTTATTTATCTTAGGTGACAGCCAATCTCGGGTTTTGAGTGGCGCACTGTGGCAGGATAAAACGCTCTATTCAGAGTTGGTGGATTTATCGGCCAGTGGCTGTCCTTTTTTACTCGATCTCTCCATCTATGAAGGCGCGGCGCAAAATCCGCAATGTACGCCGGAGTATCAACAACTACGTTTAGACTTTATTAAGCAATTTGAATCTGAATACAAGGTAGTGGTGGTTTCTGCTCATTGGCTACATTACGGCTATGATGATGCCGTGGATAACGGAGTGGGAGGCATCAGCGCTGAAAGGCATATAAAGGCCGCTACTGGATTGAATCAATCATCAGAGCAAGTGCGCGCAAACTTTAAAACCGCGTTAGCAAACTCAATTAAAAAATTAACCCAAGTTGCTGACCGCGTTGTGCTAGTGTACCCCTCCTACTCGAATGGGTGGAGTCCAGTTGAACGCGCAAGAAAACTTGTGCGCCTCTATCCAGAAAAACATGCTACGAGCAAGGCATTATTCAATGCGTTAGCGATTCCTCAGGCGGCGATTAACCAACAAACCGCCGATTTTGAACAGTTTGTAGAGTCATCGTTGTCAACCTATTCAAACCTTACGCTGATTAATTCGAAACAGATAACATGCCGCCCTGATTCTGATGTTTGCATCGCGGGTGAAGACGGACAGTTTTTATTTACTGATGAGTTACATTTATCCGCTGCGGGGAATCAAAAGTTGGTTAAAGTGATCGCCAAGCGCTTGGCTGAATGAATACCGTCTTAATCAAATACATTATAGACGCTGAAATACCCTTTAACGCTGGTATAGAAAACGGAGTTCTGTATAATCCGCAGTTTCTGTGAGGCATATGAAAAGTCGGGCCTTCCCCGTATTTTTTATAAGATTTGAAACCCGTTTCAGTATAAGCGATTGGATTAATGACAAATAAATGGAGAAATGCACTCGCATTTCCGCACTGTTCTGTTCGTGAAGTCATTCAAATTATTGATCGAGAGTCACTACGCGCGGCATTCATTGTAGATGAAAACGACATGCTGCAAGGTGTCGTGACTGATGGCGACATTAGACGGGCGTTGTTAAAAAACGTCGATCTTGATTCTTCTGTAAAAGAAGTCATGCATGTTAATCCGTTAACGTGCTCACCATCGCAAAGTCGAAAAACGATTAAATCTATTATTGAACAGAACAAATTGCTGCATATGCCAATTGTCGATAACGGCAAGTTGATCGATGTGGTCATTCTTGAAGATTTTGTCGATTATGATCGTTTAGAAAACCCTGTCTTTATTATGGCGGGTGGATTCGGTACACGTTTACGTCCCCTTACCGACGATTGCCCGAAGCCTATGCTGAAAATTGGTGGAAAGCCCATTTTAGAAAGCATTATCTCGCGTTTTATCCATGCCGGTTTTTACCGCTTTTATATTTCCACGCATTACAAAGCGGACATGATCAAATCCTATTTTGGCGACGGCTCGTCTAGCGGCATCCAAATTGAATATGTCGATGAAGATTCGCCATTAGGTACGGCTGGCGCCCTCGGTTTATTGCCAGAGAGTTTACCCAACTTACCATTAGTGATGATTAACGGCGACATCCTAACGCAAATCAATTTCCGTCAATTATTGGAATATCATGCCGAAAACAACGGTATTGCGACGATGTGTGTGCGTCAATATCAGTATCAAGTACCTTATGGCGTTATCGAGACGGATGGCAAGCTGATTACCTCGATTACCGAAAAACCCTCTTATAGCTTCTTTGTGAACTCCGGTATTTATGTGCTAGAGCCAAGTATCATCAAGAAAGTCAAAACGAACGAAGTCGTTGATATGCCAGAGCTACTAAAAGCCCAAATGGATGCTGGGCTAGACGTTACTATGTATCCGTTGCATGAATATTGGTTGGATATTGGTAAGATGCAAGATTTTGAGCGCGCGCAGGTGGAATATCACCAAGTGTTTGATGAAGAAAATTAACGTCTATGCTCCAGAATAAGAAGATACTTACAGTCATACCTGCTCGTGGTGGCTCAAAAGGGCTGCCGGGGAAAAATGTTAAAACACTTATCGATAAGCCGTTGATAGCATGGACAATAGAACTTGCTAATCGTTGTGAGTTCATCGATAGAGTGGTGGTTTCCACCGACGATACGGACATTGCTGAAGTTGCTAAAGCCCATGGTGCGGATGTGCCTTTTATGCGTCCAGCGGAGCTGGCAACAGATTCAGCACCAACGAAAGATGCGTTAGTGCACTGTGTTAATGCGCTGGATGAAAATTACGATGTGTTGGTGTTATTGCAGCCAACATCGCCATTACGCACACTCGAAACCTTGCAAACAGGCATTGAATTAAGTGTGCAGGAAAACGCTTCGGTTGTCTCCGTTAGCGAAAGTGCAAAACCCATAGAGTGGATGTTTTATCGTGCAGAAAAAGGGATTGAGTACGTCACTCAAGAACACCCAAGACCAACACGAAGACAAGAATGTAAACCCGTCTATTATGTAGATGGCTGTGTTTATGTGATGCCGATATCCGACTTATTAGCAGGTAAGCCAATTTTCGACGAAAACGCATTAACCGTGGTTTCTCAAAGTGGCGAAGCTGTCGACATTGATACGATTAAAGATTTTGAATTTTGCGAATTTCTATTGAAGGGGAAATAAATGATTATTAAAGCGCCTACGATGGCCGACTTATCCCAATTTGCGCCAGATGCTAAAGTGAAAGACACCAAATATGGTCTTCCTTTAGACGTTAAATATTGTAAGCGTTGTGTAGTATCAAATCAGAGACCAAACTCCGCCGTTGAATATAAGCACAACAAAGATTCTAAAAAGACCACCATTAACTTCACAGAAGATGGTATCTGTGAAGCCTGTGTGCAAGCGGAAAGAAAGAAGCAAATCATTGACTGGGAAGCCAGAGACAAACAGCTTAGAGAGTTATGTGACCGTTACCGTAAAAATGATGGTAGCTACGACTGTCTTGTTCCCGGTTCAGGTGGTAAAGACAGCTTCTATGCCGCGTATAAACTGAAGTACGAATATGGTATGAACCCACTCACCGTAACGTGGGCGCCGCACATGTACACCGATTGGGGTTACAAGAATTTTCACGCGTGGATTAACGCGGGTTTCGATAACCAATTAGTGACGCCAAATGGTCGTATTCACCGACTACTGACCCGTTTAGCGGTTGATGTATTGCTACATCCTTTCCAACCTTTCATGTTAGGCCAGAAGTTCTTAGCGCCGAAAATGGCTGCTCAGCTTAACATCCCGCTAGTGTTCTTTGGTGAAAACGAAGCCGAATACGGCAACCCAATTGCCGAAAACGATTCAGCGCAGCGTGATTGGCGTTACTTCACTGCCGAAGACAGAGACCAAGTTATGCTTGGCGGCGTGAGTGTTAAAGAGCTTGAAGAAGAGTTTGGTGTAACCAAAAACGAGTTATTGCCATACATGCCAGCCGATCCACAAGTGATTGAAGATGCGAAAGTGGAAGTGCACTACTTGGGTTATTACCTAAAATGGCATCCGCAAAGCTGTTACTACTTCTCAGTAGAAAAAGGCGGCTTCCAAGCGTCTCCAGAAAGAACCGTGGGCACGTACAGTAAGTACAACAGCATCGACGATAAAATCGATGACTTCCACTACCATACGTCTGGTGTGAAATTTGGTATTGGTCGCGCCACTTACGATGCGGCACAAGAAGTAAGGTCGGGCGACATTACCCGTGAAGAAGGCGTGGCACTGATTCACCGTTATGATCACGAGTTCCCTGAGCGTTTTGCTAGTGAAGTATTCGATTATTTATCAGTAAAAGAGCACGAGTTGCCAATTGCTTATAAGCAATTTGAAGAACCGACTTTCACACACGATTATTACGAGCGATTAACCAGTAATTTCCGTTCTCCACACTTGTGGATGAAAGACAACGGTATTTGGAAATTACGTCATACAATTAAATAATTATGAGAAATACACGCGTTATCGCCCGTTTAGATGTTAAAGGGCCAAATTTAATCAAAGGGATTCACTTAGAAGGGTTGCGGGTTTTGGGCGATCCTCAAGTTTTCTCTCAAGATTATTTTCAACAAGGTATTGATGAAATCATCTACATGGACGCGGTGGCGTCCTTGTATGGGCGTAACAGCTTGACCGACATCGTAGAAAAAACATCGAAGAATATCTTTATTCCTATTACTGTAGGTGGCGGTATTCGCAGTGTTGATGATGCTTGGGGATTATTCCGTAGCGGTGCCGACAAAGTAGCATTGAATACTGCCGCCATCGCTAACCCGGATTTGATTACCCAAATTGCTAAGCGTTTTGGCAATCAAGCCGTGGTGATCTCAATTGAAGCAAAGGCAAAAGCTGATGGTTCATGGGAGGCGTACGTTGATAATGGGCGAGAAAAAACAGGCGTTGATGTTGTCGAGTGGGCGAAAAAAGTGGAAGCACTTGGCGCAGGCGAAATTCTGCTTACGTCTATCGACAAAGAAGGCACGCAAAAAGGCTTTGACCTTGACTTGGTTAGGTCTGTTAGCAAGCTGGTTAGCATTCCGGTTATCGCCAGTGGTGGCATGGGCAGTTTAGAAGACTTTGACGCCTGTGTTACTGATGCCAGCGCCGATGCAGTCGCCGTTGCTCACATGCTACATTACAAAAAACTGTCGGTTGCCGACATTAAGTCCTACGCAATGTCGAAAGACATTCCTGTCAGACCTATCTCAGAGCTTGCTTCTTAAGTAAGCTCTTTTTTCGAGTAACAAGCGATTGCTGTCTTAGGGGTTTCATGAGTATCAGCCTGCCTAAAAAATTCTTGTTAAATACCAACTGGGTTTTTATTGAAAAAATTTCCAAGGCCGTTATTTCTGGCTTGACGAGCATCCTCATTGCGCGTTACTTAGGCGCAGAAGGGCTTGGCGTTATTGCGATTGTGCTTGCTGTTTTTTCCATATTTTCGGTTGTTGGTACACTCGGACTCGACCGCGTTTTATTAAAAGAACTGGAAGTTTCCAAGTCGGTAGAAACCTTGGTGGGAAGTGTTGTCGCACTTAGGTTTACCGCTGCAATTCTTGGTTTTGTGCTTATTAATGTGTATAGCTTTTTTGCCTACACCAGTGAGCAAGTGCAATGGATGATTTTCGCCATTTCCTTTGCCTTCTTTTTTGCCGTTGGCAATACCTTTGAGGCATTTTATCGCAAGGCGTTACGCTCGGAAGTGGCGACTATGGTTCGCGTCTTGGGTTTACTTGCGTCTGCTGCGGCGAAGATTATTTTCTTGTTTTTCGATGCCAATATTATTTGGTTTGCTATTCCCGCCGTATTAGAAACCTTTTTAGTGTGTGCCTGCTATGTGTTTCTTTGGCGCGTCAAAAAAGACATTGAATTACCACCATTGTGTTTCTCTTTGACTGAATGCAAAAGGCTTATCCGATTGTCGTGGCCATTAACGTTAAGTGGCATAGTTGGCACCCTGTTTTTTCAAATGGATAAGATGTTTTTATACGACTTGGCAGATGAAGCAACGCTCGGTCAATATGCGCTATTAGTGCAAATCGTGTCGATTGTGTTGTTTGCTTTTGCTGCATTCAATATGTCATCTGTCCCTATTTTAAATAAGTTATTCTTTCGCTCAAAAGAGCAGTTTTGGCAGCGCTATCAAGAAGCAACAGCACTGAAGTTTCTTTTGGCTTTATTCGCTGGCGGCGGGTTGATTTTGTTTGGTAATCCAGTCATTACCTTTTTTGTAGGCCCTGAATTTCATTACTCAACGGCAACATTAGTGATTTTTGCGCTATACGTTGTGGTTGTCGCCATGTCGTCGCTCAAAACAGAATATTGTTTACTCAATGGCATAGTTAAGCCACTTTTCTATTTAAGAGTGTTGACCTTAATACTCAATTTTATTTTGAACTATCTGCTTATTCCGCGCTGGGGTATTGAAGGTGCAAGTGTTGCAACGTTGATTAGTTATTTTGCCAACGAAGTGGTTTTCCCTTTGTTTATTAAAGAGATGCGAGTTGCACTATTCAATGAATATAAGTCATTGTTGAGGCTACTTCAGCCGAGCTTCTACTTGAATTTGCGCATTTACCTTTCAAAAGCAAGATAGGTTGGCAAGTTAGGAGACATTTGCATGCAGTATCGCCCAGAAATCGATGGACTAAGAGCGTTAGCGGTACTGCCCGTTATTTTCTTCCACGCAGGTTTTACACTTTTTAGTGGCGGTTATGTAGGTGTTGATGTTTTCTTTGTTATCAGCGGCTACCTTATTTCTCGTATTTTGCTGGATGAAATAGCACAACGTAAGTTCAGCATTACGCGATTTTATGAAAGACGAATAAGACGAATATTACCTGCTTTATATGTGGTGATGTTGGCGTCTATTCCTGTCCCTTGGCTACTGTTTTCCCCGCCGGAAACCAAAGTTTATTTTCAAAGCCTGACAGCCGTTACATTATTTTCCTCCAATATTCTTTTCTTTTTACAAAGTGGTTACTTTGATCTCGCCTCAGAATTAAAACCGTTATTACACACTTGGAGTTTATCGGTTGAAGAGCAGTTTTATCTGTTTTTTCCGGTATTCCTGCTAGTGCTAACAGCGCTTCGACTAAAAGTGCTTGTTCCTATTTTTCTTATTTTTATCGCGAGCTTGTTGTATGCCAACTATGAGGTGTACAACAATCCGAGTGCGGCGTTTTATTTATTACCCAGCCGAATGTGGGAGTTGTTGGTTGGAGCGCTAACTGCGGCTTGGGTGTCTTATTATGGTTTGCCGAATATTTCTCAAAAGCGCCGAGAGGTATTCAGTTTAATAGGCGTTGCCGCGATTCTGTTTAGTATTTTTGTTTACGACCACAATACGCCATTTCCGAGTGTTTATACGCTAGTGCCTACCTTTGGTACGGCATTTATTTTGCTGTTTGCCCGCGATTCGGGATTCGTTGTTAGCCTATTAAGAAACCGTATTTTGGTTGGAATCGGTTTACTCAGTTACAGCTTGTATCTGTGGCACCAGCCACTCATCGCCTTTGTTAAGTATCAACACTATTTTCAAGCCTCTAATGCAGTAATGTTGATAATGGTATTGTTAACTTTTCCTTTGTCCTACTTAACGTGGCGTTTTGTTGAAACGCCTTTCAGAGACCGCAGTCGAGTTGGCTCGAAATCATTGATGGTTAGCACCGTAGTAGTAAGCAGCGCATTTATTATTGTTGGTGTAGTAGGCCATGTGAAAGAAGGCTTTCGAGACCGCTATGAATTGCCGCCTAATGTGCAATGGATAAGTTTGGGCGATAAAATCGATCAGCAAGGAGAGGTTTGCCGCTATGCTCCAGTTGAAAATTATCCGGGTGTGATCGCCTGTTATTTTGGTGATGCATCAAGCGCAACAACGATAGCCTTGTATGGCGACTCTCATGCTGATGCAATGTTGGAAGAGACTCATCATGCTTTTGAAAAGAAAGGCATTAAGGGATTACGTGTGTTTAACGATGGTTGCGGAACCGTCCCACTCATTACCAAGCTGCCGATTAAAGATGGCAAAACGTATTACGATAAATGCACGCAAGCACAAGAAAACCTCGCTCGTTATATTGAGCAGCAGGCGGATGCCGTGTTGCTTTTTGCTCGTTGGACATTGATTTACTATCCGGTTTCAGCGTCGCAAGGCGCTTCCGATGCGAAAACCCCGCAAATTAACGCGCTAGGGTTTGATAATACCGTTGGTGGTGTTGAGCACATTCAATATCGTGAAAATGTGGCAGTAAGAAACGATGGCAGTGTGAGTGTCGCTGCGTTAGAAAAACAGGAAAAAACACAGCAGTTTTTATCCCGCTTAAGCCAAAATATCCCCCTTTATTTGCATTACCCTGTACCTGAGATTGGCTGGGACATTTACAGCGAAAATCTAGAATATTACACCGAGAATGGAAAACCCTTAGAGACGTTGGCGTACCCATACTCGGCTTATCAACAGCGCCATCAATTTGCGACAAGTGTGCTTGATGTTGTTTCAAATCAAAATTCGAACATCGTGCCTGTGCAACCATCGCAGGTGTTTTGCGATACCTTGGTTGAGGCTCATTGTGTAGCGCAATTTAATGGCGAACCCTTGTATTTAGATGATGATCATTTATCCAATGCAGGGGCGCGATTATTACTGAAGAAAACCTTATCGAAAATAGATTTAATAAGTCGATAAAGTTAGAATCGGCGCAAGCAATTACATCCAACAGGAAGTCTCTATTTATGCCAAGTAAAGTTACGATTATTGATTACCACTGCGGCAATTTAAAAAGTGTTGAGCAGGCGATAGCCCATATTGGCGCAGAAGTAGAAATGACCTCCGATCCTGAAGTGATTTTGGCAGCAGAAAAGCTGATTTTACCGGGCGTTGGGGCATTTCCAGTCGGTATGGAAAATATCAAATCGTTGAACTTATTTGATGCGATTATAACAAAGGTCAATGCAGGCACGCCTATTCTTGGTATTTGTCTTGGTATGCAACTTTTGCTTGAGCATAGCGATGAGCACGGTGGTGCTGATGGTTTAGGCTTAATTAAAGGCCAAGTGAAGAAAATTGTGTCTACTAACCCATCGCTCAAATTACCGCATATTGGTTGGTGTAAATTAGAAGTCGTTAAAGAAAATGATGCGCTTCTTTCTCAAGCCGACTACTTTTATTTCGTACATACTTACATGGCACTACCTGAGAATGAATCAGCGGTGCTGGCGAAAGGCCAATACGAAGATGTTGAATTCTGTGCTGCCGTTAGCCAAGACAACATTTGGGGGATGCAGTTCCACCCTGAGAACAGTGCTGATGCAGGATTAGCGATTCTAAAAGCCTTTGCTGAACTACCATTAAAGAGCTAGGGAAATGAACAGTATAAATAAATTATTGCACGATCCTTTTGGTGTGGGGTTGTATTACCTTTTTGAAAAATGGCGCACTAAAGATGGCAGACGTGTACTCAGCACGAATTTGTACAAGAAATTGGCTAAGCAGCTAAATAGCCGAAAATACAAAACGATTGCTGAACAACGTAAGGCGTTTCTCGAAGACTTCCAAAAAGAAAACGACTTTCCCATTCCTGATGACTTTATGAAAGACGGTTGGACGTTATTCGATAGTGAATATTTCCCCTACACAAAAGAAGTCGTAGAAGAATCATTAAAATTATTCGAAGAAAAGGGCCCGGATACCTCTCGCGTTGATATGCCGTATTCGGTGGTTTATGCCGACGAATTACTGGCGAATGACGCATTTTATAACTTTGCCTTCTCGAAAAAGATGATTGCACACGCCGCTAAATATCTTGGCGAATACCCGATCTTAAATAACATCGACTTATTACGCAGCGACCCAACGGACCGTAATGGTTGGTTAAATAGTCAACAGCTTCACCTCGATGTGATCGACACCAAAATACTCAGAGTTGTGGTGTATATTACTGATGTCGATGAAGAAAATGGGCCGTTTACTTTCTTTCCATTGTCTGTTTCTAATGAGATGAAGAAAGATAAAGAACTCAATTACGGCAGCGCAATGTCGAATATGTCGGTTGAAGATGCAAAGTTAACCAAGTACGAAAACGCTGAAAAAGTGATTGTGAAAGGAAAAAGTGGCAGTGTGCTCACCGTCGATTCTTGTAATTGCTTCCATTATGGTTCAAGAGCAAAATCGAAATCCCGCTGCGCCTTGATGTTAAGTTTCACATCTATGTCGTTAGAGAATTTGCGAGATAGAATGAATCTTGATATTTCCGAGCACAAAAACTTAGATGATCCTCTGTATATTAAGTTAGTTCGCAGTAGAGATGCGACAATACAGTAAATGCAAAGGGAGTGAGCTTCATTTATCGCCGTCGAGGTGGTAATATCCCGCGTGGTTTTTACTTGAAGTATTTGTTAAGAGTCCTCGCTAAATAGGGCTCGCCAAGCACTAACCACTTTTATGGCGGTCGTTGATAAGTATGTGGCGCTGAGCGTGCGCATATTTCAAGACCGCTTTTCTAATTTATCCCCGAATGATTAAATCCTGAAATCACTAAGTCAGAATAATTAAAATATGTCGTTAGAAAGCTACAGAAATCGACGAGTTCTTGTTTCCAGTTATCAGCCCTACGTTGTTAAAACCGCGCAGAAGTTTGCTCAGCAATTGAATTGGGCTCCGACTGTTTGGTTTGTGGCAGATGAAAACAGGGAGTTAGTGAAAAACACATTTCCCGATGCGTTTCAGTACGACTTTTTTGATGTAGTAAAAGGCATTTTACCTCAAGGGATGGCATATAATGACTTATTGCCACCGACACCGGATGATTTAGACTTTCTTTCCAAATACGAATTTAACTTTATTTATATGTTAGAGCGCAACGACTCTAACGATTCTGCCTTTGAATACAAAGAACGCTTGGCGTTTTTCTATCATGTTATCTCTTTGTGGAAAAAGGTTATTCAGCAATACCAAATCGACCTCGTATGGTTTGAAGAAGAACCACATCAAGCTGTAGATTACGGTTTGTACCTCACGGCAAAGTTGTTAGGTGTAACCACCATCATGACAACACGAACTATTTCTGAATTAGGCATATTGCCGTATCACGATTTTGAAGAAGGTTTTCCCGAATTAAACACGCGTTATGCCAAAGTGGTAGAGGATTACACCACATCAGGCAAGCAAATCGAGATTTTACCTAGCATCAACGAATATGTAGATAAACTCAATCAAGATTACCAAACTGTATTAAAAGAACATTTATGGGATCAGGTTGAGGAATACAATCAGTTGGCTTCCAATCGCAAGCGTGTGTTTCCTTCACCAAGTGCATTAATCAAAAAAGTGAAAACAGCCATAGATGTAGGTGGCCGCTTTATCAAAAACGTACCGATGCGCTCGGATCAATACAAAGCGGGTTCAACCATGATGACCTCGCAGCATACCTACCGTGAATACGTTTTTAACAAAATGCGAGCGATTAAAAAGAAAGACGCCATCAAAGCGGTTTACAACAACTTGGCGTTAGACGACTTGTCGCGTTTGCCAGAGAATAAAAAATTCATTTATGTGGCGTTGCAATATCAACCAGAAAAGTCCACTTGCCCACTTGCAGGGCGTTTTGTGGATCAACGTTACATGATTAAGTGGTTAGCCTCTATGCTTGGCGATTCATGGCATATTTTGGTGAAAGAGCATCCAAGCCAGTTTATAAGCAGTTACACGCGTTTCGGTGAATGTTTCCGAGATGAGCGTTACTACACAGAATTAAATGATATTCCTAATGTTTCTTTAATGAGCTTGTCTTTAGATTCGTTCACCTTAATGGCGAAGAGCGAAGCGGTTGCGTCTGCTGGTGGAACGGTCTGTTGGGAAGCGATTGCACGCGGATTGCCTGCATTGAGCTTCGCCGTGTCTTGGTTTCGTCCATGTCATGGCGTGTACTTTATTGATTCAGAAAAGGCTCTGCAAACCGCAATCAACAACATTGAGCAAGGCGTTCGTCCAGAGGTGTATTTGGTGAAAGCTTTTGCGCAGCTAATTAAAGAGTACGGATTTGATGCCGCCATTGGTGGGCAAGCGAGTTTGGACCATAAAAACATTGATGCAGAGACCAACGCCAAGGCCCATTTTGATGCGATTACATACCTTCTTAGTTAACGCGCTGTCTCGATCAATTGTCGCCAATGCTTTATACATGCTTTATCGGTATGTGTATGTGGTTGTGGTGCGAGGCTTAAAAGTCAGTCGTGCGGATAAGATGGTGCGCTCTCAGCGTCGTTCTAAATTAGCCGTAATTGGCTGTGGTCCAAGTATTAATCAACTGGATTCAGATTTTTTCGACAAGCTGGGTGATTACGACATTGCGGCGTTTAGTCATGCCGCGTTATTGCCAACACGAATTGATTACTACATGTACGAAATTCCCGAGGGTGAGCTATTAAAGCAGCATGAAGCGCTTTTATATCCAGCTCTAAAGCAGAAACAAGAGGCGGGATTGTTGCATGGCATTACCCTTAAAAATCCGCATTCCAAAAGTTCCTCTTTTCAAGCACTTTTTCCCTCATGCATTAATACCATGACATTCCCTATTCATTTGAAGTCGGCGAAAAAAATAAAGCAGTTTATTAAGCTTATTAGTTTCTTTGGGTTGGCAAAAAAGTATTTTTTTCAATCCAGAGCCTCTTTATTTGCCACTTGTTATTGGGCGGATGCCTTAGGCTACGAAGAAATATTGTTAATCGGTATCGATTTAAATTCGCCTCGGTATTTTTACGAAGAAGAAAATCATTGGTTGACGCACATTATTCCTAACCCTTTTTCGGAAGAAGAATTGCAGGATGTAAAAGCGCATCCAACTAATGATAGTGCGACAGGATTAAAGGTTGAAACCGCGCTCGCTCTGTTAAAAGAGTCGATGCAGGCCGAAGTGTTTATTAATAACCCGAATTCTGCGTTAGCATCGGTGTTTAAATTCAAAGAAAACCCGTAAGTCGCTTCAGCAGCTATTAAATTAATTAAAATGAATAAGTCAGTGTAGAGTCCCGTTATGAGTAATCACGTGCTAATCAACATCGCTAAACAAGCTTTGAATGTGAAAAGACTGCCGGTTTTGCTTGGCAAAGTGTTTCAACGACTAACCGACAAAAAGCAGGAAAACAATGAAGCTAACTTGCGTTGGTTAGCACAGCAACAACAAGATTTTGCAGAATACGCGCAATCTTTAGATGCTGAGTTGTGGCAGGAGTCACTAGCTTATGCAAAGTCTTTGGAAGCTCATGCCAACAAGGTGTTAAGCAATATTGATGTGACGCTGGGTGGTGGTGGTTTTTATCCGTTAATTTACTTTGTAACCCGTTACTTAAAGCCGCAAACCGTTGTTGAAACGGGCGTTGCCGCAGGGTATTCCTCTCATGCGTTTTTATCTGGGTTGCAGAAAAATGCCGATTCAGGTGCTGATGGGCGCTTATTCAGTAGTGATTTTCCATATTTTCGTATTGAAAACCCCGAAAAATACATTGGCATTTTAGTGCCAGAAGACTTAAAAGCACGTTGGCATTTGTTCATTGATGGTGACGCGAAAAACCTATCTAAAATTGCGCAGAGCGTGTCGAGTGTGGACTTATTTCACTACGATTCGGACAAGCGCTATGCTGGTCGCGAGCAAGCCATGCAAGCCCTAAAAACCAAGCTTTCCGATAATGCACTTATTATTATGGATGATATTAACGACAACAGCTTTTTTATGGACTTGTGTTTAAGCGAGCAGCAAAAACAGCCTTATCGAATCTTTGAATTTGGCGGAAAATACATTGGCATGTTGGGCGAGTTAGCCCTGCTAAAGCGTTAGTGTTTTCGCGCTAGTCACTGTTTACTATAAGCAAATGCAACCTATCAAAGTGATGCACATTATAACGGGTCTTGGTACAGGTGGTGCCGAGGCGATGTTGTATAAGTTGTTAAATCAGCAAGGAGCCGATAATCGCGTTGATAATATTGTGGTTTCTTTAACGCCCGGTGGTAAACACCACGCCATGTTAGAAGAAAAAGGCATTCGCGTTATCACATTGAATGTAAAGAAAGTTTGGCTACTTCCCGTCTATTTGTGGCGCTTGCTGAGTGCCATCAAACAAGAAAAAATTCAGATTATTAATGCATGGATGTATCACGCCATGCTATTTGCCTGTTTATTATCTCTTTTCTCCTTAACGCGTGGGCCTCGTTTGTTGTGGAATGTACGCCATAGTTTGCAAAACCTGAATCAAGAGAAACCGAGTATTCGATTGATTATCCGCTTATTAGGTTTGTTATTAGTGTTGCCGGAACGCGTGGTGTTCAACTCGCAAAAAAGTGCGTTGGAGCACCAAAAATATTGGAACATGAAAGACAAAGCGCAATTCATTGCCAATGGCTTTGAGTTGTCTACATGGCTTCCCAAGCGCGAGCTTGCAGATACAACTCAGGATCCACTGCGCGCATTACTCAATATTGAACAAGGTCGCATTATCGGTAATGTTGGTCGAGCTCATCCAATGAAAAACCAGCTCGGCTTGATTAAGCACTTCTTGGCGTTGGCGGATAAATATCCTAATGCACACTTGGTGGTTATTGGCAAAGGGACCGATGCCCTTCCTATACCTGACATACCTGGCAAGTCTCGCATCCATTTATTGGGGGAACGAAATGATGTAAACGTGCTGATGCCGTTTTTCGATTATTTCGTTTTAAGCTCGAATTGGGGGGAAGGGTTCCCCAATGTGTTGGGCGAAGCTATGGCGTGTGAACTTGTTTGTTTAACAAATGATGTTGGTGATAGTGGGTACTTACTTAATGATGCTGACTGGATTGTGCCTCCTTATCAAGACAAGGCGCTAGAATCGAAACTCGGAGAGCTTTTGGATTTAGACGCCGCGCAATGTTCTGTGCTTGGCAAAACACATCGCCAGCGGATGCAGGAACATTTTTCTATAGAGGCAATTAGTGAGCAGTATTTGGATTTGTATCACTCTTTATGCTCTCTTAACTTACAAAGCTAACAATGCAGAGCTAACAACATAGGTTTTTGATGTCCAAGTTATTATATTTTGTCTCTGAAGATTGGTATTTCTGTTCACATCGCTTGGAATTGGCAAAAGCGGCGGTTGCTAAAGGCTATGATGTGTCTATTCTTTGCAATGTTAATCGGCATCGAAGCGTGATAGAAGAAGCGGGTATTCGAGTTATCCCCATGGATATTGATCGCGCTAATACGGGGTTGTTGGCGAACCTGATGCTATTGCTGCAAGTTATCAAGATTTTCTTAAAAGAAAAGCCCGATGTTGTGCATAACGTAGCGCAAAAACCAGTATTGATGGGGACCATAGCGGCGCACTTATGCGGCGCGAAACGTATTGTGAATGCGCTTGGTGGACTTGGGTTTGTCTTTATGTCGAAAACCACCAAAGCCAAAATTTTAAAGTACGTGATGTCCACGCTTTACAAATTGTTGTTTAACTTGCGTCGCACGGTGTTGATTTTGCAAAACCGTGATGATTATCAATTTTTTGTTGAGACAATTGGCGTTAAACAAACGCACTTGTGTTTGATTCGTGGCGCGGGAATTAATATTGAGCAGTTTTCGCATCAGCCATTTCCCAACACCGATAAAGTGCGTTTTACTCTGGTTGCGCGCATGCTAAAAGACAAAGGTGTAGGAGAGTTTTTGCAAGCCGCGAAGCGTGTGAGCGACAAACTAACAAATGTTGAGTTTGTGCTGGTGGGGGATGTGGACGCCAAGAATCCTAATGCCTTTACCGAAAATGAGTTGACTCGCTTGGCTAAAGACGCGGGGGTTATTTGGGATGGCCCAAGTTCGCAAATTTTTGATGTATGGAAACATTCTCATGTTTCCGTTTTGCCTTCTTATCGTGAAGGTTTGCCGAAGTCCCTATTAGAGTCGGCCTCGGTGGGGCGGCCAATTATTACTACAGATGTGCCGGGTTGTAGAGAAGTCGTCGAAGACGGAAAAAATGGCTTTCTGGTGCCGTTGTATGATGTTCAGACGCTTGCTGAAAAGATACAACTTCTTGCTGAAAATAAGTCACTTAGGCAAGAAATGGGGGAGATTTCCCGTAAAATGGCTGAAGAAGAATTCGCATCACATAAAGTTAATGAAAAGACAATACACTTATATGAGCAATAGGTGATAACAGTTGGCTCCTTATATTTGATAAAGACGGTGTCAAAGAAAATGATTCGTAGGGTGGGTTAAGTGAAAGTAACAGTATTTGGAATTGGCTATGTTGGCTTGGTTCAAGCAGCAGTGCTTGCGGATTTGGGCAATGTAGTGACATGTGTTGATGTTGATGAAGCGAAAATTGCGCTCTTGAAACAGGGTAATATTCCCATCCATGAGCCTGGATTAGCAAGCTTAGTTCATTCTAATTACCAATCGGGTAGGCTGATTTTTACCACTGAGCCTGAACCCGCTGTGGCCGAGGCTGAAATTATCTTTATCGCTGTTGGTACGCCGATGGACGAAGATGGTTCAGCAGACTTAAAGTACGTGCTGAACGTATCGCAAACCATTGCTACTTACCTAAGTGAATATACGGTAGTTGTCACTAAATCAACGGTACCCGTAGGCACGGGGGATTTAGTGGAAGCGGAAATGAATCGTGTGTTAGCACAGCGTGATGTCAGTATTGCTTTCGATGTCGTGTCGAATCCCGAATTCTTAAAAGAAGGTGCTGCGGTAGCGGATTGCTCGAAGCCGGATCGCATTATTTTAGGCACAGATAGCGATAAAGCGTTGGCTGCGATGAATGTGCTTTACGCGCCTTTCAACCGTAATCACCAACGCACTATCGTGATGGATCGCCGCAGCGCTGAGTTAACCAAATATGCTGCAAATTGTATGTTGGCAACCAAAATCAGCTTTATGAACGAAATGTCAAATATTGCTGAGCAGGTGGGAGCAGATATTGAAATGGTACGCCAAGGAATGGGGTCAGATCCTCGAATTGGCTACCACTTTATTTATCCCGGTTGTGGTTATGGCGGCTCATGTTTCCCGAAAGATGTGAGTGCGCTGATAAAAACCTCTTCTGAACATCATTACGAAGCGAATATCTTAAAGTCGGTTGAAAAAGTTAATCAGGTTCAAAAAACCAAACTCGAACAGATGATCCGTCTACGTTATGACTCTCTCGAAAACAAGCATTTTGCTCTTTGGGGCGTAGCGTTTAAGCCGAATACTGATGATATTCGCGAAGCGCCGAGTTTAGTATTAATTGATTCATTATTAAAAGCCGGTGCAAGCGTGACGATTTATGATCCGGTTGCGAGCGCTGCGGTTCAACGTTACTTCAATAACCATGCGAATTTGCAAGTTGCTGATGATGTATTTGGCGGCCTTAATGGTGCGGATGGTCTTGTTATTTGCACTGAATGGAAAGCATTTAAGGCCCCCGATTTTGAACAAATTAAGAAACGACTTGCGAAGCCCGTTATTTTTGATGGCAGAAACCTGTATGAGCCCACGTATGTTGAATCGTTGGGCATAGCGTACTTTGCTATTGGGCGTGGACGTTCAGTAAAGGAGAAGAATTAAATGTCGAAGGTGACGAAAGCAGTTATTCCCGTTGCCGGGCTCGGAACTCGTATGCTGCCAGCGACTAAAGCCATTCCAAAGGAAATGCTGCCTATTGTTGATAAACCATTAATTCAATACGTGGTTAATGAATGTGTTCAAGCTGGAATTAAAGACATTGTATTAGTTACTCATGCGAGTAAAAACAGCATTGAAAACCATTTCGATACTAGCTTTGAGCTTGAAGCCGTGCTGGAAAAGCGAGTGAAGCGCCAACTTTTAGACGAGGTCAAAGGTATTTGTCCTTCTGACGTGACTATTATGCACGTGCGCCAAGGCGTAGCGAAAGGGCTTGGCCACGCGATCAAGTGTGCTCATCCACTCGTGGGAGACAGTCCATTTGCAGTTGTGTTGCCGGATGTCATTATCGATGATGCTTGTTGTGATCAGAGCAAAGATAATTTAACCAAAATGCTAGAACGTTATGATGTGACCGGAAATAGCCAAATCATGGTTGAGCAAGTGGCAAAAGATGAAGTGAGTAAATTCGGTATTGTGGATTTATCTGGCGCTGATATTAAGGCGGGTGAGTTTGGCGCGATTTCTCAAATGGTGGAAAAACCTTCTATTGATACTGCTCCTTCTGACTTAGCTATTGTTGGTCGTTACGTATTATCCCCAGCAATTTGGGAGTGGTTAGAGAAAACTCCTCCGGGCGCGGGTGATGAAATTCAGTTAACCGATGCTATTGCTTCATTGATGGACACTCAAGCCGTTGAGGCCTATGCAATGGTAGGTAAAAGTCATGATTGTGGTAGCAAATTAGGGTACATGAAAGCCAATGTTGAATATGCATTGCGTCACCCTGAAATCAAACAAGATTTTAAGGCTTTTCTAGACAGCCTTAGCTAAGCTTGTTCCAGATTAGGAATGCTAGCGGGAGAGGGAAACCGCTAGCATTTACCGTTTCTTGTCACAAAGAAGTTGAAAGCGGGATTACACTTCTATTTTGTCTCTGAATTTAGAAAGCAACTTGTTTCCCACTCCCTTCACCTTAGTAACAGAATCCACACTGGTAAAGTTACCGAATGCTTCTCTGTATTCAACAATGGCTTTGGCTTTTTTAGGGCCGATGCCTGGCAAGCTTTTCAATTGCGCTTCAGTTGCAGTGTTAAGGTTAATAAGATTACTTTGCTCAGCGCCAACACTTGCTACTGATTGTGTGTTGCTATCTGCTGCGAAAGCAGGATTTAGCACGCCAAGCTGAAGTAAAATAAAGGTAATAATCGCTGAAAAATGTTTTTTCATGATTGTCTCCATTTCCATTATTTGATTTAAAGTTAAGTTCCATTTTCTTGAAGCTTTCGCTTCGACTGTTATCTAACCAGTTTCTTATTTTCCCTGCAATTATGGGAAGACATGCTTAATAATGGGGAACAATACTGTGTGAGAAATAACGCTGATAAGGCGAATATAAAGTTGGAGAAAGGGTGATGAAAGCGAAATACAAAAAAGGCGAAACACCGAAATGATTCGCCTTTTGCATAGTGCTAGCAGTGCCGTATTTTGTTGTTACTGCTTTCTTGATTTATAGACGGTCAAGAACTGCTTGAGTGAAATCAGTTGTACCGTGCGTACCACCTAAGTCACGTGTTGTACGGTCGCCCGTTTCAATTACGTCACGCAACGCTGCAATAATTCGTTGTGCTTTGTCACCCATGTTTAAGTATTCCAACATTTGAACGGATGCAAGAATAACGGATGAAGGGTTTGCTAAGTTTTTGCCTGCAATATCAGGTGCTGAGCCGTGAACCGCCTCAAAAATTGAGCAATCTTTACCGATGTTAGCTCCTGGTGCCATGCCCAAGCCGCCAATTAGACCCGCACATAAGTCGGAAATGATGTCGCCAAACAAGTTGGTTGTCACGATAACGTCGAATTGATGAGGGTTCATTACCAATTGCATACAGGTGTTATCAACAATCATTTCTGCGGATTCAATATCAGGATATTGCTCACCAATTTCACGAGCAACTTTTAAGAACAAACCTGAAGTTGATTTCAAAATATTAGCTTTATGAACTGCTGTTACTTTTTTACGCCCTTCGCGTTTTGCTAATTCGTAAGCAAAACGAACAATGCGCTCTGCGCCTTCGCGCGTAATTCGACTCATTGCTTCGGCGGTACTGCCATCCTCTGAAACCACCTGTCCTAGACCAGAGTACATACCTTCAGTATTTTCACGAACAGTTAGGATGTTGATGTCTTCATAACGTGCTTTGGTGCCTTTGAAGGAAATAACTGGGCGCACATTAGCGTAAAGCTGGAATTGCTTACGTAAGCTAACGTTAATAGACGTAAAACCTTCACCAACAGGTGTTGTGAGTGGGCCTTTTAATGTAATTTTGTTTTTAGCGATGAGATCGAGCGTAGCTTGAGGCAATAATTCACCATGGTTTTCCAAAGCGACCAAACCCGCATCGGCGAAATCATACTCAAAATTGCAACCAACTTTGTCGAGCACTTGAAGGGCAGAATCTACGATATCCGGCCCAATGCCATCGCCTTTAATTACGGTAATACGTTGTGTCATCAAAATTTCCTTAGAATTGAATGGCGGCTATTCTTCAAATCTAGCCGATTACGGATGTTTTTGCGGGGCGCTTTATACCACTTCTGACCCATTTTTTCTATATATCGTAGCTCAAACTTTGTTCTTAAACCATTTAGTCTCTTTTTGCTGAGCATTTCAAAATAGAATGTATTATGGGTGGGTAAAAAATGATACCTTTGGGTATTTTAAATTTACTTATGTTAACGTTTTTTGGATGTTAACGGGGAGTAGCTATGTGCTTTTGCAAGCGCTTTTTCTATGGTTTCCTGATAATCAAGCGCCTTGCCTAAGAAGCGCGGTGCAAGTTTGAGCCAGTCTTTGTCAGGCTCTGTAAATGTATAATCCGCTGCCCAATATGTTGCTTTCGCAAGTATTAGTCCAAGCCCCAAAATGTATGCGATCGTATCGTGTTGTTTGGGTGAGTTAAGGTTAAGATTGCCTGATTCTAATGTGCGTAGGGCGAGTAGCAGTTGTTTGGGTTGATCCCAACACTGACAGAGTTTTTGTGCATGTTGGGATAATAGATGTGCATTTTCTGTTTCTATTACGTGAGACAAAGAAGGACCACCCTGCTGATTTACCGTCACCGAAAGTTTGCTTTTTAAGCTTGGGCTGGTGAAAAAACCAGCACTGGCAAACCCTGCCCAACACGCCATCAATTCCGGTGTTAATGGCTTTTTACTCTCTGATATTGTCGCAACTAAGTGTTTGAAGAGATGGCAAAATTGCAATAGCTGTTCTTGTGCAGGAAAGTAATGCTGATTGAGCCTTAGCGTTAAAGCATGATCCATAAGAATCGAGTTGGCTCGTTCGAATCCATGCATTAATAAACCATGTTTCACGTCAGTGATAACGATATTTTCCCGGGACGAAAGTGTCGCAGTTGTTTTGATATGCATGGCAAAAACCGGTTCAGCGAGGATGAGGTTGGTTAGTGTATTGGTGTCTAAATCATCACTGTATAAATGGGCTTGAATTGATAACAAAGTTGGGGGCGGCGTGTCCAACTTAAATAGCTTAGGACGCAGTTGCGGCCGTTCTATCTCGGTATTGCTGCTGTCGTCTGAGTCTATCTGATTTTGATACCCACAATGTTGCAAACTGCTTTCATCCCACCAAGTATCAAAGCTGCTTAGGGTTTTGATAGGTTGTTGGCTGAGCACCTGTTTAATATCAGACGTTGAGTGACTTTCAACCTCATTCGCACAGTCTCTGGTTTCGGCCGAAAAGGCTTTTCCAAAAAGGTGATTTTTGAACGTTGTAAGCACTAATAGATAACGACCATCTTTCAGTGACACCAAACTCCCCGGTGGAACTAATGTTGGGTACTGTAATAAGCCATCAAGAAGTGAATAATCTGCGCTTGATAATTTTCTGGCGATAAGTCGCAGTATTTGCGGGAAAGCTAACGCTTTTTCGGACTTAGTTCGTGTGAGCCTTTGACCAATATAGGTGCCTAAACACAATATTGATAACTCATGAGATTGCTTGTTAATTCGACTTAATATCAGTTCAGGGTGTGCATGGTAACGCAGTTCAGCATGGCGAACTCCTGAAAACCAAATCTCTAAATGTAATTGATTGAGAATACGTAATAGTGGCAAATTATGTTGAGTAATGTGTTTGCGATCGATATTAATACTTGGATCTTTAGCACGTCTGTCTAGAGACTCAATAACCCCGCCAAATTGTGATATCACGCAACAAAGTAAATGTTGTATTGCGGTGTCGTTCCACTGATTGCGGCTGGCAATAACGTAAGTCGCCAGCACCTGATTAAACACCAAGTTAACGCTGTAAGAATATTGCACTTTATAAAATTGAAGCTGGGCTAATAAAGCTTCAGGGAAGTGTTTGCTAACATCAATGAATTCTTCGGAGAATGCCAGCGTTTCTTGAATGAGTGATTGGGAGATACTTTGTCGCTGATACTTATCAATTAATCGTGTAAGCGATTGATAAAGAGAGGCTAAATGTATTGAAAAAGGCTGTGTAATATCGTTTGCTTCGGCACTCAAAGTAGTAACTTTTTAGCTGTCTTTAAATTGATTATAGGCATTTTCACCGAAAGCGATAAGTACATCATTTTTGAACAGCAACGGCGTACATTCATCTTGTGTGGTTATGCCGTCGGGGGTTTTACGTTGAGTACGGTAAAACATGACCTGCACTTTCTCGTTCTCCACCAATTTGGCCTCACTAATATCAGGGGAGCCAAGTAAGTTGATAATATCCTTATGTGTTACACCTAACTTGAGTTTACCAATTTGGATGCTGTTGTATTGCTCACGGTCCTCCCAATTCATATTGTCAGGTTCATCGGGGTAATACAGTACAACAACCGCTGCGAAAGTGATGTAAACGGCAAATCCAATTGAAACCCTTTTAACAATTTTATTCATGAAATTGATATGTAAGCAAAAACAAAACTGAGGTGATTGTAATCTGCTACGGTGATTTTTTCACGAACTAATCTTTATCGAATGGTGAAGATCAGTTCGTGAGGTTTTTTTACATAAGTTTGAATGCTTAAATAACGACCTGATAGCAAGGTTCGTATTTGGTCCCTGGCAGTTTCATCCGGCCTTGTTCAACAAAAGATTGAAGTAGCTCATCCATCAATTTCATTAAGTTATGATCGCCATTGATGGTAAATGGGCCATTCTTACGAATTTCTTCCAAGCCTTCCGCTTTTACGTTACCCGCTACAATACCTGAGAAAGCGCGACGCAGTGCGGCGGCTAACTCGGCCTTAGGCTGATCTAAATTCAAGTTTAAGTTTGCCATATTCTCGTGAGTCGGAGCGAATGGACGCTGGAATTCCGATTCGATTTTCAATGACCAGTTGAAGTGATAAGAATCGCCAGTTTCTTTACGGTATTCTCTGACTTCAGTTTGCTGTGCTTTGATACGTTGCGCCGCTTTCACGGGATCGTCCACGATGATTTCGTAAAGTTTTTGTGCTTCGGGGCCTAATGTTGCTGCAACAAATTGGTCAATCGATTTAAAGTAAGCTTCGCATTCTTTAGGACCCGTTAAGATTATGGGTAATTTTTGTTTTTGGTTTTGTTCATGCAACATGATGCCGAGCAAATACAACAATTCTTCTGCGGTGCCAACGCCACCGGGGAATACGACAATTGCATGGGCTGAGCGCACAAAAGCTTCCAAGCGTTTTTCAATGTCGGGCATGATAACCAATTGATCGACGATAGGATTGGGTGGCTCGGCAGCAATAATGCTGGGTTCAGTAATGCCCAGATAGCGTCCTTGTGCATATCGTTGTTTGGCGTGACCAATGGTGGCACCTTTCATTGGGCCTTTCATGGCTCCCGGGCCGCATCCGGTACAAATATTCATTTCCCGTAAACCTAACTGATAACCCACCTTCTTGGTGTAACGGTATTCTGTTTCGTTGATGGAGTGACCACCCCAGCAAACCACAAGATTAGGGTCCTGTTCGCTGTTAATCACTTCTGCATTACGCAACATATCGAAGACCATGTGAGTAATATGAATGGAATCTCTTAGGTCGAGTTCGTGAGTTTCATATTTAGCTCCCATGTGCAACAAATCGCGCAATACAGAGAACAAATGTTCGTGTACGCCACGCATCAATTTACCGTCAACAAAGGGCATTGATGGTGGGTTAATTAATTCTATTTTTACACCGCGCTCACGGCGTACCAAATTAACGTCAAAATCTTCATAGGAAGCCATCATCGCTTCCAAGTCGTCTTTTTCTGCACCACTATTTAATACAGCAAGACAGCACTTTCTGAAGATTTGGTACAACTCCTTGCTCTTAGATTGGCTTAAACGATCAACTTCAAGTTGAGAAAGTTGGCTCATTACTCCAATTGCATTTAATTGTGTTGTGGTCATTGGATATTTATTCCTCTTTTGAGGTGTTGCTGCCTCGTGAACGAACTAATTGATTCATGCTGTAAATCTCAGGCTTTGCAACGACGATTATTTTACGAGTTACTGAATTAGACCTTGTTTAAGACAAAATCGTACTGTACTCAGTCGCACTTTTTATTGTCGGATTGTTAACGTTACCGCAATTTATTGTGAAAAAGAATAACCCAATTATTGACGAACCAGTCTCAAGTTTGGGAAATGTGTTTCAAAATTGCTTCGGATTGGATTGATGTCTAATCCGCCGCGTCGTGTGTAACGAGCATAAACAGTGAGCTTCTCAGGGTGACAACGGGATTGAATGTCTGAAAAAATTCGCTCTACGCACTGCTCATGAAACTCGTTGTGTTGGCGAAAACTAATTAAATACTTAAGTAAGTTTGCTTGGTCGATTCGCGCACCTTGGTATCGAATCATGATACTTGCCCAATCAGGTTGTGATGTGATCAAACAATTAGATTTTAGTAAGTGGCTCACCAGCGTTTCGCTGACGTGCTCACTAACCGAAGTACGGAGTAACTCGGGTGCGGGCTGATATTGTGAGATTTCGACATCAATATCGTCAATGCACTCTCCTGAAAACTCAGTGATTTGATGAGTTTGGGCAATGCGATGAACAGGCTCAAGAAACACCTCCACACTTTCTCCGGCACATTCCGATAAATCTTTTTTTAGCGTTTTTAGGACGGATTGCTGATGGTCAAAATGCGTTTGATTGAAGCTATTTAAATAGAGTTTAAAAGACTTCGATTCGATTAAATTAGGAGAGGTTGACGGCACGACACATTGAAGAATTGCCACATTGGGTTTGCCTTTTGTGTTCAACCATGAAAATTCATAACCGTTCCAAATATCGACACCGTGGAAGGGAAGCGGGCTTTTCAAACTAATGGCATTTCTGCCCATGGCTCGGGGAACTGCTTGCAGCAACGTTGGGGTATAGTTTTCCTGATAGGTAACTGATTTACCCAAGGTTAAATCGGCGAGTTCATTGGCTTCTGAAATTGTTGAATTTGTCATCTTTTTGATAAACCAAAATACGTTATTTTGTGGTAGTTTGTGCGGGTAACATTACCCTTTACTCATGGTTAAATAGGATATTTTATGCAGTCCAGGACTCAAATTGCGCTAGCAAATTTCATCGGGAAATACATCGCAAGATATGAAGAGGAGGGTGTACCTCTAAAAGTTGATTGTGATGATAGTTGGTTATCTCCTTGTTGTACAACGACGATGGTTGATGGTGTATGTGTTTGGCAGCCTGTCAGGCATGATGTTTCTGTTGATTTTAGTCAAGTTGAGAAAGGCATGGATATGCGAATTCACCAAGACTTTCAAGATTATTTTTGTACATATTGGGCCGACCATCTCAACGCGAGAGCGAGTCAAGGTGATTTACAATTACTCATGGTTTGGAATGAAGATGATTTTATCCGGTTACAAGAAAACTTAATTGCGCACTTATTAATGAAGCGCCGTTTAGGGCAGCGCGATACTTTGTTTTTTGCACAAACAGAAGATGATAATTATATTCTTTCTGTTCTGAATGAGACTGGTGAGGTGATTTTGGAGCCTGTTGGACAAGAACCTAAAAAAGTCATTGCTAGTGATCTCGCAACGTTTTTAAGAGGGTTAGAGCCAGTTGTTTTATAACGTTTTATAGTGCTTTCATATTCTATCCTTGCGGATGTAAAAGCTTGTTGAGTTTTGCTTCCAATAGAGCGACTTTCGTTTCTAGGTATTCGACCCTTGCTTCTAGCGTTGCTGGGGAAGGGCCTTGTGCAGAAAGCGCTTCATTACCTGCTTCTTCACTAACTTCCACTCCTTTTAATGTTGGATTGGCTTTCCAATATTGAACTGCGGCAATAATTTGCGGTAGAGGGTAATTCGCAGGGGCCTTACCTTTGAGTAATCCAACACTGGGCTTTTTGCCTTGCTTGGCGAGTTGGGCGCAAATAAAGAGTAATTTTTCGTCAATCATAATAAGCATCATTTCGTTAAAAAAACGACATTTTAGTAAGAATTACTAACTAAAGGGTAATCTATCGTTTATTTTAATTAAAATTATATAATAATATCAATAAGTTATGATTTGGCATTGTTATTGATAGAGTGGCAACACTAGCACAACTTAATATTGATATGGGAATTAGAATAATGAAATTTAACAAGCTAGCTATTGTTGCGGTATTACCTTTGGCATTGTCACTTGGTGGCTGTGTGGTAAAAATCGATGGAAATGGTGATATTCGCAGTGGATACAGCGATTGGGAAGATCGTGAAGAAAGCAATAGAAAAGCAATTTCAAACCTAAAACTTGATTTAAGTGCCGATCAAGTTAAAAGCATTCTTGGAACCCCTGATTTTACAGAATTCCACAAAGCCGACGGTGAGTACATGGTGTTATTTTATCGTACACAACGCGTTAAAGGCGATGGTATGACAACTAAGGATGAATGCACACCACTTGTCTTCAAAGAAAATAAGCTCATTGGTTGGGGCGACGCTACCTATCGAAAAATTTAAGGATTCGTTCTTCCTATTATTAAGGCGTGTTGATCTTTCGTGTATAATTTTGCAGCGGCCTGTATATATTTAGAACAAAATTCATACACGAAAGATCAACACGCCCTAGCCACGAGAGTTTAAAACCTCGTGGCTTTTTTGCGTTTGAACGTTATTTAGTGGATTTAACACATTATATTTTGTCTCTAATCAACAAAATGCTAAAGGGACTTACCAAAAAAAAGAAAACTGCTATGCTAACTTTCAAGATTAATGTGTTTAAACACATTTTTAAGTCAGTTAAAGCAAACAACTTTTGTTAATTGGTGATTATTAAGCTAGGTATGGGCATTAAATACTTGGCGAACAAATTGTAAGGGCGGCTATGAGCAACGACATAGATGTTGAGAAACGTAGTAAAATCAAAGCGATTTACCTTGCAGACAGCGATTTAAAAGTAGCAGGATCGTTGATCTATCAAGCTTATCGAAATGACTCTGTGTTCCAGGATATATTTCAATCGGATCAAGAAGGATATGGGGACCGTTTGCGTTCTGCAATTCGGGAAGAATTAAAAAACTTTTTGCGTGCAGAACAGCCCATGATTGGATTGTTTGATGATGAGCGTTTGGTCGCGGTCGCATGTTTGAATAGTTCAGAAGCCGCATTTGGCGGTGGGCGTTATTGGCATTGGAAGTTTAAGATGCTACTAACAGCTGGATTTGTAGGAACAAAACAGCTTTTGGAAAAAGAGCAAAAAATTCTAGAAAATGTACCGGTAGAGCACTTTCATATTTTGTCTTTCATTGCGGTCCATCCCGGCGAGAGAGGCTTAGGCTTACCAACAATGTTGTTATCTGCTGTTGAAAGCGCCATGTTGGAAGATGAAAATAGTCAAGGAATTGCGGTGTTTCGGACGCTAGACAGAAACAGAGAATTGTTTGAGTCTTCAGGTTATCGTCCACTAAAAGAAATGGAGGTCGGTAACATCAAAGGTATGTTGATGTTTAGGGATAGAGTTAAACCCAAATAGACGCGGTTAATCAATTCGGTAAGCAGGCATATCGACATCAACTGCCTGTTTACCTTTCATTATCAACTTGCCGTTATATTTATCTTCCCCATTTCCAGAGAATTCAAATTCAAAGATAGTGTGCCAATCGGGCTTGCCTCGGTGCATTCCTATACGAGTCTTAAAACGGGCAACGCTGAGAAGCTGCAATCCTCGCTCTTCGCAAAATGCCGCCAAATAACGATTAGCGGTTTCAGTGATGGCTCTGATATGCCAGAATTGTGCGATGACGACAAAGGCTGCCAGTAAAACAACCACATCCGTTAGAGTAATGTACAAGGTTAGCTCCTTAAATTAGCCGAGTAAAAGAGTGGCTAGGCCAATACTGGGATAAAATACTGCCGCCGCTATGTTATTCGCTAATAGAAATTTTACAAGAGCAGAAAATTTCATAATCCCACGCCATTATGGCTTAACTAAATTGACACATGCAGACACACGTATTAGAACAACCTTATTTACGAGTCAGTCAACTGCTCAAGCAGTTAGAATCTGAAATTCGAGGCGCAGGTCTTTGGTCTGAGGTTGCCCCAGATGAAAAAGCGCTGCAAAGTGCATTGTCATTTTGTTGCGATACTTTGCATTTCCAACAGTGGTTGCAGTTTGTCTTTTTGCCGAAAATGCACACGCTTATTAAACACAAACAGAGTTTACCTTCAAACATGTTGCTTTTGCCGATGGCAGAAGAAACGTTACCTGTTGACAATACGCATGCGTTAAAAGACGTTATTGGGCATCTCGATGCTTATTTCTCTCAGTTAAGTATGCATTCGGTTGTTGACGCATGACTTTACCTATTTTGTATCAAGATGACGCCATTGTGGCTGTCGATAAGTCACCGGGTTTACTGGTTCACCGAAGTCTAATTGATAAGCGAGAAACGCGCTTTGCCATGCAAATGGTACGTGATCAGATTGGTCAGCATGTATACCCTGTTCATCGTCTGGATAGACCAACCTCTGGGGTATTATTGTTTGCGCTATCTTCCGGTATTGCCCGTGAATTAGGCGTGCAATTTTCGGAGAATCAAGTTCAGAAACGCTATACCGCCATTGTTCGAGGCTATACCGATGAAAGCGGCTTTATTGATTACGCCTTAAAAGAAGAATTAGATAAGATTGCCGATAAATTGGCAGATAAAAACAAAGACGCACAACCCGCACAGACTGCTTATCAGCGATTGGCAACGTTTGAACTGCCTTTCGCCGTAGGGCGTTATGCATCTGCCCGATATTCGTTGTTGAGCTTATCTCCCAAAACGGGACGAAAACATCAATTGCGGCGCCATATGGCGCATATTAGTCACCCTATTATTGGTGACACGACGCATGGCGATGGTAAGCATAATAAATTTGTTAGGCAGCAATTTCACTTTCAGGGTTTAGCGTTGAATGCGACCAGCATGTCGCTGCATCACCCTGTAACCAACAAGCCTATAACGATACACACCAATGTCGATGATCGGATGGTGAAACTGTTATCGTTATGGGATTATCCGAAACAAGCAATACGGAAAATTTGGAGTATTTAATTCATGTCAAACATCAGTATTTTTGTGGGTACTGTATATGGCAACGCACAAAATGTTGCGGAGCAAGCTCAGTCAAAGTTAGAGGAAATGGGTCATACGGTGACGTTATTTGATGATCCATTAATACCGGATTTTAAAGAGGCTGAAAATATTTGTTTTATCACCTCAACTACAGGACAAGGTGACTTTCCGCCAAATATTGAATTCTTTATTGCGGATTTGCGTGACCAAATGCCGATGCTCAATGGTAAGCCGTTTAGCGTAGTGGCCTTAGGCGATAGCAGTTATGGAGATAGCTTTGCGCAAGCTGGTAGAGAGGTATATGAGTTAATGCTTGAATTGGCGGGGAGTCCGATTTCAGAGCTTAAGATCGTAGATGCGTTAGAGACATTTAACGCGGAAGAAGAGGTATTACCTTGGATAGAGACGGTTTATAAAGCCTAACCTGCTGATAAATTAAGAAAGTTGCTATTTCTGAGCTACCTACGTGCCGTCAATGCAGATTTACTGTTTTTAACGGTGCGCAGGTAGTCATTCCATTGTGCCTAGTTACTTAAACATATCTCAATAATGTTTAGTCGGCTGCTCTTAATAAGGCATTGATGCCTACTTTTGCGCGGGTTTGTGCATCTACTTTCTTTACGATAATAGCCGCATATAAGCTGTATTTTCCGTCAGCCGATGGCAAGTTGCCTGGCACCACAACTGCGCCCGCAGGAACTCGGCCATAATGGATTTCACCCGTTTCACGGTCGTAAATACGCGTACTTTGACCAATGTAAACTCCCATTGAAATCACCGCGCCTTCCTCAACAATCACGCCTTCTACGATTTCAGAGCGTGCGCCAATAAAACAGTTGTCTTCAATGATGGTTGGGTTTGCTTGAAGTGGCTCTAGCACGCCGCCAATGCCGACACCGCCAGAAAGATGCACGTTTTTACCAATTTGAGCACAAGAGCCAACGGTTGCCCATGTGTCGACCATTGTGCCTTCATCAACAAAAGCTCCGATGTTGACGTAAGAGGGCATTAACACCACGTTTTTTCCAATGTATGACCCCGTGCGCACGGTCGCTGGTGGCACAACTCGCATGCCTTCTTTTTGAAACTGTTCTTTGGTGTAATCTCTAAATTTTAAGGCTACTTTATCAAAGTAACGGTTTTCGGATGTTAGCATCATGTGGTTTTCATTGATGCGAAACGACAGTAATACCGCCTTTTTTACCCATTGATGTACCACCCACTCACCGGCGATTTTTTCTGCAACACGAATGCTGCCATCGTTAAGCTTAGCAATGGTTTCATTGATAGCCGATTTCACTTCTTCAGAGACCAAAAGTGGCGAAATGTTATCGCGGTCTTCGAAGGCATTTTCAATGATAGTTTTTACATCAGACATGGGGGTTAAATCCTGTTGTGGTTAAATCTTTGTGAGCAACTGGGGTTAATCCGATAATCGCTCTAATAATTCTTTTTTTAGTTTGACTTGTTCATTCTGGGTGAGCGCGATACCGTCTTTATTACTGACGATAAACAAGTCTTCCGCACGCTCGCCAATGGTGGTTACTTTTGCCACTCGCAATGTTAATTCTTGATCAACGAAAACATGGGCGATTTTAGCGAGTAGGCCCGGTGCGTCGAGTGCTTCTAGTTCCACCATAGTTTGTTCTGGCTGAGAGAAGAAGCGTACTTTTGTCGGCACATTTAGCTGTTTTAGCTGTCTTGGCATTCTGCGCAAGTTTTTGTGTTCAACACCGGGGCGTCTCAATTGGGTGATAACCGCGTCTTTTAACGCTTCCAAACGGGCTTTAGATTTTATCTGCTTGCCGTCTTGTTCCAAAATAATAAAGCTGTCAAAG
Organism: Alteromonas sp. a30; assembly: GCF_026788005.1. Taxonomy (GTDB): domain Bacteria; phylum Pseudomonadota; class Gammaproteobacteria; order Enterobacterales; family Alteromonadaceae; genus Paraneptunicella. The sequence continues at coordinate 125,133 of NZ_JABEPE010000002.1, read as the reverse complement.
ATATAGCCATTATTTAAAGCGCAGATTTGTGCATCGTTAATTGAGCAGTTTTTGCTGTCTAGCACCGAGGCCGTTTGGGCAAATAATGCGGGTCTATCTTTGCAAAAGATAATTAGTTCGGTTCCCGCTTTTAGCGTGCCATTGGCAATGTCTACCATAGGAACTTCCCCGTTATCTTCCGATAAATCTGTATGATAAATAATAGACTGTGAATGCCAGGCAACCTGTGTTGGCTTAAAACGAATAAAATAGTCATCGGGAAATTGTGACCATAGCGCTTCGTATTTACTGGGTTCGCATTTGAAGTTTTCCAGTAATGCTCTTGCTTTCGCCTTATTTTTTTCGATCCTTTCTTGCACATCGACTTCGTTTTCCAAGCCATTTTCAAGTGCTTTGCTGGTAAGCAAGTAAAGCTCTCTTAGCAGTGAGGACTTCCAGTCATTCCATAAATTATCGTTGGTTGCACGAATATCCGCTAGGGTTAATGCGTACAAGTGTTCTAGATTGACATGGTTACGTATGGTGGTCGCGAACTCTTGGATCACTTCTGGGTCTTGAATATCGCGGCGTTGGGCCACCACAGAAAGCAGTAAGTGCTTTTCAACCAGCCACGAAATGAGCTTAGTATCTTCAGGCGGTAGGCCGTGTAGCTTGCCAAACTCTTTAACGGTTTCGGCACCAAGCTTGGAATGATCGCCGTTTCTGCCTTTGTCTATATCGTGAAAAATGCCTGCTAGGAAGATGATTTCCGGCTTGTCCATGTTTTGCATAATACGACCACAGCGCGGGAAAGTGTCGTTTTGGTCTTTATTAGCAAAATAAGCCAGTTGTTTGATTAAACGATGCGTATGTTCATCGACCGTATAGGCGTGAAATAGGTCGAATTGCATCATGCCAACAATGTGGTCCCACTGAGGCAAATATGCTTGCATGATGCCGTGTCGATGCATTAAATCCCAAGATAAACCAAAGAATCTGACTTGCTTAACAAGGCGCATGAAAATTTCTCGGCAAACAGGGAACTCACAAAAGTATTGTTTAGAGAATTTACGCCGACCATTTCTCAATAAGCGCATGGTTTTGGAATGCAATCCTTTGGCGTCAGGTAAATTGGTGAGCAACAAGAAGAAGCTCATGATGTCTTCTGGACTTGAGAAAACATCGTCATGGCGCGCATGAACCAGACCATCCCATAAATCAAAATCGTCATTAATAACTTTGGTGTTTTTAACATCAGCACTGAGGATGTCTTGTAAAAAGTGCTGTAGTAGCATGCCGTTTAATTCAGACACGCGGCGAATGATGCGGAAAAATTCCTTCATCATTTTCTCGACAGCACCTTTGTCGTTATCGGGATCAGTAGGGTCAACGTAACCCAGTTTTCGCGCAATATCGGCCTGATAATCAAACAATAAGCGGTTTTCGTTGCGACCAGTATGAAAATGCAGGGTGAAACGAATACACCACAAAATTTTCCGGCACGCCATAAGCTCATCAAGCTCTTCTTGGGTAAAATAGCCGTGTTCAACTAAGGACTTACCTTTTAAAACATGAAAGTGCTTTTTAGCCACCCAACCAATGGTTTGAATATCACGAAGACAGCCGGGATTTTCTTTGATATTCGGCTCTAGGTTATAGGACGTGCCATTGAATTTAGCGTGCCTATTTTGTTGTTCTTGATATTTCGCGAGGAAGAAGTCTTTACTCGACCAAAACTTCTTACCATGAATTTTGTTGTAGAGCGCTTCGTAGTTTTTTTCGTTACCAATGAGTAAGCGCGATTCCACCAAATTAGTTGCTATGCTGATGTCTTGCATCGCTAAGTCAAAGGTTTCGTCTATGGTCCGTACTGATTGACCAATATCTAAACCAATATCCCAAAGTAGCGTAATAAATTGTTGGACGAGGGCTTGTTGTTCACTGTTGAGACTACGTTTGCTTAAAATGAGTAAATCGATGTCGGAATGTGGTTGAAGATGACCTCTTCCATATCCTCCTACAGCGACAAGACTGATTTTATCCTGCTCATCTAATTTGAGTAAGCGCCAAATATGGCACAGGAGCACGTCAACAAAGGCGGCTCGGCCTTCTACCAAGCTGGCGATATTTTCCGTGCCGTTATACATGGTTTGCATCCATGTATAATAATCCGCGATACAGGATTTAAAGGCATCGCGGTCATCGGCGGAATTGATTTGTTTTATTTGGCTAAGTAATAAATGCGCAGTCATTAAATCACTCCGACGAGGTCACAATGCCTATTAAGGTTAGGAATAGAAACGATTAGTGGGTGATGACGCGTTCAATGTCTTCGTCACTTCTCAAGGTGAGAATTTCACAACCATTTTCAGTCACCAGTAAAGTGTGCTCCCATTGGGCGCTCAGGCTTCTATCTTTGGTGACAACTGTCCACTCATCGGGGAGTAATTTGCTATGGCGCTTGCCCGCATTGATCATCGGTTCAATGGTGAAACACATGCCTGCTTTGAGTTCTTCGCCTGTTCCATACTTGCCATAGTGCACAACTTGCGGTTCTTCATGGAAGTTTGCGCCAATCCCGTGACCGCAATATTCACGTACAATCGAATAATTATGGCTTTCAGCGTAATCTTGGATGACGGCACCAATATCACCTAAACGACAGCCAGGCTTCACCAAACGAATGGCTTTATATAAACATTCTTGAGTGACGCTAACCAAACGTTCTGCCATGATTTTGGGTTTACCAACGATAAACATTTTTGAGGTGTCACCGTGGTAGCCGTCTTTAATAACGGTGACATCGATGTTGACAATATCACCGTCTTTGAGCTTTTTGTCAGAGGGAATACCGTGACAAATAACGTGATTTACCGACGTACAAATTGATTTAGGAAAGGGAGGATTACCATAATTTAAAGGCGCAGGGATCCCTTTTTGCACATCAACAATATAGTTGTGACATAAGGTATTGAGTTCATCTGTGGTGACGCCTTTTTTAACGTGTTCACCAATCATTTCAAGTACCTCAGCTGCCAGTCGCCCTGCGACGCGCATTTTTTCGATTTCTTCCGGTGTTTTAATCGTGATAGACAATGAACTGTTCCAATATTGCTAACTTTGCTCGGCATTTTAGCCGAGCCAGCGCTAGCTGTACATCACCACAATATGGGGATTTGCTATTAAATATAAATTTGAGTTGGTGGGCTTATCATGGTATAAAGCGCCCGCGATTTCGAAGCTCGAAATAGGCAAAATAACTTAATTTAAATAACACACATACATCGACACGATTTTCGGGGTGTTCAGAGGGCGGTAACGCTCGGCGTGCTGAATCGAAAATTGGGATGTGTGGAGGCATAACCCCGTACAAGAGGAAAATTCTCATGGCAAATGTGTCAATGCGCGACATGCTACAAGCTGGTGTTCACTTCGGTCACCAAACTCGTTACTGGAACCCAAAAATGAAGCCTTTCATCTTTGGTGCTCGTAACAAAGTTCACATCATCAATCTTGAAAAAACCGTTCCACTTTTTAACGACGCAATGAGTTTCCTTTCTGGCGTAGCTGCTAAGAAAGGTAAGGTATTGTTCGTTGGTACTAAACGTGCTGCCGGTGATGCAGTTAAAGAAGCGGCGAAAAAGTGCGATCAATACTATGTGAACAAGCGTTGGTTGGGTGGCATGTTGACTAACTGGAAGACAGTACGTCAATCAATCAAACGTTTGAAAGAGCTAGAGCAACAAGCTCAAGACGGCACTTTCGAAAAGTTGACCAAAAAAGAAGCGCTAATGCTTCAAAGAGAAATGGAAAAGCTTGAAAGCAGCTTAGGCGGTATCAAAGATATGGGCGGTTTGCCTGACGTATTATTCGTTGTTGATGCTAGCCACGAGCACATTGCTATCCGTGAAGCGAAAAGCCTAGGTATCCCTGTTGTATCTGTTGTTGATACAAACAGCAACCCTGACAACATCGATTACATCATCCCTGGTAATGACGACGCAATCCGTGCGGTTCAACTTTATTTGAACGCTGCTGCTGACGCTATCAGTGCTGGTCGCGATAGCAATCTTGAAGTGCAAGCAGAAAGCGATGACTTCGTAGAAGCTGAATAAGTTTCTTCACGCATCGTCTTGAAGTCGACAAGATTTCGGGAAAGTAGACTAAGCAGGGGCGTAAAGCCCCTGTTTAACATGAATTCTGGATGACAGACACGCAGCCAAGTCCTGTCTGTTAAACACTAAAAATTATTTCTGAGGAAAGCAAAATGGCAGTGACTGCAGCCCTTGTTAAAGAACTTCGTGAGCGTACTGGTGCAGGTATGCTTGATTGTAAAAAAGCGTTGGTTGAAACTGACGGTGACATCGAGCTAGCCATTGAAAACATGCGCAAGTCTGGTCAAGCAAAAGCCGCCAAAAAAGCGGGCCGTATCGCAGCTGAAGGTGTGATCTTAACTAAGATCGACAGCGGCGTAGCAACCATGATGGAATTGAACTGTGAAACTGATTTCGTTGCGCGTGACGAAGGTTTCTTAGCGTTCGGTAACAAAGTTCTTGAGCTTGCTCACACAAACAAATCAAGCAGCATCGAGGATGTAAACGCACTTGAATTAGACGGCACAACAGTTGCTGATACTCGCGACACATTGGTTGCTAAAATTGGTGAAAACATCTCTCCTCGCCGTGTCGTTAGCGTTGAAGGTGACAACCTTGGTGCATATGTACACGGTGGTCGTATCGGCGTTATTGCTATTCTAAATGGTGGTGATGAAGAATTAGCGAAAGACGTAGCAATGCACGTTGCTGCTGCAAGCCCCCAATTCGTGAAGCCTGAAGATGTACCAGCTGATGTTGTTGAGAAAGAAAAAGAAATTCAAATCGACATTGCTGTTCAAAGTGGTAAGCCTGCTGATATTGCTGAAAAAATGGTTGCTGGTCGCATGAAGAAATTCACTGGCGAAATCAGTTTAACAGGTCAGCCTTTCGTTAAAGATCCAAGCACAAGCGTTGGTGATCTTCTTAAGTCTAAGGGTGCTGATGTCATCAACTTCGTTCGTTTCGAAGTCGGTGAAGGTATCGAGAAGAAAGAAGAAGACTTCGCAGCAGAAGTTGCAGCTCAAATGGAAGCTGCTAAAAAATAAGTTGGTTGTCCGGCTTTAGTCTTTAACTGGAGTCGGTTAAACTAGCGGAAGGCACCTAGCGGGTTTGTTCTCTTTTAAGTGAAGGATTATTCTCCGTCCTTAAAAGAGAACAAACCTTAGAGGTGCCTTTTCGTAATTACGAACCCAAGGATTGGGGAAAAGTGAAAATTACGTCCAATGGAGCATTAACCACTGAGTGGGGTTCCGTAGGCAAATCTTGAGTAAATAATTCAGGTGAAGGGGACATCCGATTCAATGACTGATTCATTTAGTACGACGAAAAAGGCAAAGTATAACCGTATTTTGTTGAAATTGAGTGGCGAAGCGCTCATGGGTAGTGAGGGGTTCGGAATCGACCCAAAAGTCTTGGACAGGATGGCCGGAGAAATTAAAGAGATACTTGCCATGGGAGTGCAAGTTGGCTTGGTTATTGGTGGTGGCAATCTTTTCCGTGGGGAAGGATTAGCAGCAGCTGGAATGAACCGAGTCGTTGGTGATCACATGGGGATGCTAGCGACTGTGATGAATGGTCTTGCGATGCGTGATGCATTACATCGAGCCAACGTTGCAGCCAGAGTGATGTCAGCAATTCCTCTAAATGGTGTTTGTGACCCTTATAACTGGGCCGATGCAATTAGCTTATTGCGCACTGGCCGAGTTGTTATCTTTTCTGCGGGCACAGGCAATCCTTTCTTCACAACCGATTCTGCAGCCTGTTTACGCGGCATAGAAATTGACGCTGATGTTGTTATGAAAGCAACGAAAGTTGATGGCGTATACAGCGAAGACCCAAATAAAAATCCTGACGCAGTCTTGTATGATGCGCTGAATTACCAACAGGTATTAGAGCGTGAATTAAAGGTAATGGACTTAGCTGCCTTTACTTTGGCGCGCGATCATAATATGCCAATCTGTGTGTTTAACATGAATAAGCCTGGCTGCTTAAAGGCAGTGATTGAAGGGCAGCCTGTCGGGACATTAATAACAAACACTGCACAATAATTAAAGGTAAGTCATGATTGATGAGATCAAAGCTGATGCAGAACAGCGTATGGAAAAAACTATTTCTGCTCTAAAATCGAACTTTAGCAAAATCCGCACAGGTCGTGCGCATCCGAGCCTTTTAAATGGCATTCAAGTTTCTTACTACGGTGCTGATACGCCGCTAAATCAATTAGCAAATGTGACCGCAGAAGATTCAAGAACCTTGGCTTTAACGGTTTTTGATAAAAGTACCATTCAGGCAGTTGAAAAGGCCATTATGTCTTCTGACTTGGGACTAAACCCTGTTACTGCCGGGACAACAATCCGCATTCCTATGCCTCCCCTTACGGAAGAACGGCGTAAAGACCTTATTAAAGTAGTCCGTAATGAAGCTGAGCAAGGTCGTGTTGGTATACGTAACATTCGTCGTGATGCGAATAGTGACATCAAAGAGCTTTTGAAAGAAAAAGAAATCTCAGAAGATGAATCACGCAAAGGCGAGGAAACAATTCAAAAATTAACTGATTCCGTGATTAAGCAGATTGACGAACTACTCGCTGCTAAAGAAGCTGAATTAATGGAAATCTAGTCTCTTAAATTGCATGAGTAACCCTAATATGCCTCGTCATGTTGCCATCATTATGGATGGCAATGGTCGATGGGCGAAAAAGAAAGGGAAGCTACGTACGTTTGGACACAAGGCAGGTGTCGAGTCCGTGCGTAGCTCAGTAAGATTCTGTCGCAAGAACGATATTGAGTCCCTTACACTGTTTGCCTTCAGTAGCGAAAACTGGCTTAGGCCGGCCAAAGAAGTTAGTACATTAATGGAGCTGTTTCACTTCGTGCTTGGTAGCGAAGTGAAAAAACTTCATAAAAATGATGTGCGTTTAAAGGTTGTCGGAGACAAGTCTCGCTTCGACGATAAGCTTGTCCGTAAAATCAATGAGGCTGAGGCGTTAACGCAGAATAACCAATCTTTAGTTCTCAATATCGCAGTTAACTACGGCGGTAAGTGGGAGATTGTGAATACTTGCAAGCAATTAATTCAGTCAGTTCAGTGTGGTGAATTAACGATGCAAGATATTAATGAAGATTGTTTCAATGAATTCACGACATTGTCAGAACAACCTGATGTTGATTTATTGATTAGAACGGGTGGAGATAAGCGTATTAGTAACTTCTTGTTGTGGCATATTGCTTATGCTGAGTTGTACTTTACCGAAACTCTTTGGCCAGATTTCAACGAAGATGCTTTCCAATTGGCGGTAGATGAGTTCTGCTCAAGGCAGCGTCGCTATGGCAAAATCCCGGATCACCAAGATGATGAATAATACAAGGGGGTTCCAGTGTTAAAACAACGTATTGTTACGGCATTGATATTGGCGCCTCTTGCCCTGTTTGCCATTCTGTTTCTACCTCTCCAAGGATTTTTATTGGCTGTGGCGGTTGTTATGGCCTTAGGTGCATGGGAGTGGGCAAATCTAACTGGGCTCACCATTGGTATTTTTAAGTCTATTTATACCGTTCTTATTCTAGGCATATGTTTGTTCCTTACGTATTCAATTCCCATAGAGGCAATCTGGGTTCAGGGCCAGCTAAATGCAGTTTATCGTTGGATACTTTCGGTTGCTGCCCTATGGTGGTTTATCTCCTTAGCACTGATTATTGTGTACCCGCGATATAATTCATTTTGGCGAACCAGTGTATTTTGGCGTGGTAGTTTCGGTATCCTCACCCTTATTCCAACATGGGTGGCGATTGTCACCTTACGTACGAGTCTCTACGATGTTGAGCCACTGTATGGCGCTTCTCTCATTTTCTATGTGTTAGGTATCGTATGGGCGGCAGATATAGGTGCCTTTTTCGTAGGTGTTAAGTTTGGTCGCTTGAAGTTACGTCCAAACGTGTCTCCGGGTAAAACCCTTGAAGGTTTATTTGGCGGTATTGCTGCGTCTTCAGCGATTATTGGTTTTGCTGCTTTGCATTATCAGGTGGAATACAGCCGTATCTGGATTCATCTATTAATTGGTGGGTTAACAGTAGCAGTATCCGCGTTGGGTGACTTAAATGAAAGCATGTTTAAGCGCTCCGCAGGTTGCAAGGACAGTGGTAATTTGCTGCCGGGTCACGGTGGCTTGCTTGACCGAATCGATAGTTTAACCGCCGCATTTCCTATTTTTGCGCTTTGCTACGTTTCGTGGATGGCCTAATGCAGAACATTTGTGTCTTAGGCTCCACGGGATCCATTGGTATTAGTACGTTAGATGTGGTGAAGCATCACCCTGATAAATACCGTGTGTTTGCTCTATCCTGTTTCTCACAAATTGATATGGTGGTTGAACAAGCCAAGGCGGTTCATCCTCAATATATTGTGTGTGCTGATGAAGCGCAGTATCAAACGCTGAAGTCGAAACTGAACGACGCGGGTGTTGTAACAGAAATATTGGTTGGGGAAGAAGGGCTAATCACCATAGCCACCTTGCCAGAAGTTGATATGGTGATGGCTGCCATAGTGGGCGCTGCCGGTTTAGCTCCCACCTACGCGGCAGCAAAAGCGGGTAAACGAATCTTGCTGGCGAACAAAGAATCCTTAGTGATGTCTGGTAGTTTGTTTATGCAATCGGTTAAAGAAAACAACGCTTTGTTGTTGCCCGTTGACAGTGAACACAACGCTATTTTTCAATGCTTGCCTCAAGCTATCCATTCAAATGAACAGGCAACTCAGCTTGGTATTAAAAAGCTTTTGCTTACCGGCTCAGGCGGGCCTTTTTTGAATACGCCTTTAGCCGAGCTTGAGACTGTAACGCCAGAACAGGCATGTAACCATCCTAATTGGGATATGGGACGAAAAATTTCTGTCGATTCCGCCACAATGATGAACAAAGGGTTGGAATTTATCGAGGCGCACTGGTTGTTTCATATGCCCAAAGACATGATTCAAATTGTTGTCCATCCGCAAAGCGTTATCCATTCAATGGTGCAGTATCAAGACGGTTCGGTTTTAGCGCAAATGGGACGTTCCGATATGCGTATCCCTATTGCTCATGTGATGGCCTATCCCGAACGTATCGATTCAGGTGTTGAGGCTCTCGACTTTATGCAGCTTAATGAATTAACCTTCTGCCCGCCTGATTTTCAACGTTTTCCTAATCTTGAGTTAGCGATTAACGCTGTAGATGCGGGTCAATGGGCGAGCACAGCCTTAAATGCCGCGAATGAAATTTCCGTTGCCGCGTTTCTTAATCGTCAAATCCGCTTTACCGATATTGCTCGAATTAACGCTAAAGTAGTTGAGCGTATCAATGCTTGTGATTTAAATAGCATTGAATCTGTCATCACACATGATATTGAAAGTCGCCATATTGCCAATCAAATACTGCGGGAGCTCACCTAATGTTTGGATTTGTTTGGAGTTTTGTTTTTTTCGTTATTGCCATTGGCGTGCTCATTGCGGTACATGAGTGGGGGCATTTTTATGTGGCACGACGTTTTGGTATTAAAGTGCTGCGCTTTAACATTGGCTTTGGTAAACCTCTGTGGAAAACAGTTGATAAACAGGGAACGGAATACGCGCTCTCTGCGATTCCTCTTGGTGGGTATGTTCGTATGTTGGATAGTCGTGTAGATGACGTATCTGAAGACGAAAAAGAAGTCGAGTTTCACGGACGACCAGTACCTCAGAAAATGGCAGTATTTGCTGCCGGGCCTTTGGTTAACCTTATCTTTGCCGTTTTCGCCATGTTTTTGGTCTACCTCATTGGGGTGGAGTCAGTTAAGCCAGTGATTGGTCATGTAACTGCAAACAGTATTGCGCAACGTGCAAATTTGCCAGTTGGCAGTGAAATCGTGGCCATAGATGGTAATCAAACGCGTGATTGGGAAGCGGTAAATTTCGAGTTGGTTTCCCATATTGGCGATGAGAAAATGGTTATCGATGTGCAACATGAGGGCATGCTTTCGACATCCCAAGTGGTGTTGGATATTCGTCAATGGCAGTTTGATCCAGATAAAACATCGCCTTTGATGAGTTTGGGGATAGAACCATTCCGTCCAGCAGTGACCACAGAAGTGGGGTTAGTAGCCGAAAGTTCACCTGCGAGCCGAGCAGGATTGCAGGTAAATGACAAAATTGTGCAATTAGATGGAACTCCTATCGGAAAATGGGAACAAATAGTGGAGTACATCTCTGCCAGACCCAGTAAAACCATTGGCATTATGGTGGAAAGAGAAGGAAAGACTGTACCAATAATGGCCGCAGTTGGAGTGCATCCTGATCGTCAAGGACAAGGATATTTGGGGATAGTCCCAAAATCTGAAGCTTGGCCAGAAAAATACCGCTTCAACCAACAATACGGTGTTATTGGTGCAATTGAGCAAGCAATACTAAAAACATGGCGTTTGATTACACTGAGCTTCGAAATGATCGGCAAATTGCTGACGGGAGATGTTTCAGTGAAAAATCTTAGTGGTCCCATATCAATAGCCCAAGGGGCAGGGGCAAGCGCAGGGTTTGGTGTTGTTTATTTTTTAAGCTTTTTGGCGTTGATTAGTGTCAATCTTGGGATAATCAACCTTTTACCCCTTCCGGTGCTTGATGGCGGGCACTTACTCTATTATTTTATAGAGCTTTTGCGGGGCAAACCGGTTCCAGAGCATATTCAAGAAATAGGGTTCAGAATCGGCGGAGCAATTATCATGTTACTCATGGCAGTGGCTATTTTTAATGATATTGCTAGGCTCTGACGTTTTGGTGTTACCAAAGCCGGAATTTATGGGTGAGAGATTGCCGTTACTTGTTAACTTTAATTGGATAAAAATAATTAAATGAAGTTTATTCGTTTTGTTGCAGCTATGTCATTGCTGTGTACAGGGACTAAAGCCTACGCAGCCCCATCCAGTGAATTCATCATTCAAGACATTAAGATTGAAGGATTGCAGCGAGTAGCACTGGGTGCTGCGCTGACCTACATTCCCGTTAAAGTTGGTGACTCTTTAAACGGTTTTCGTACCACACAGCTCATTCGCTCGCTTTACTCCTCTAGCCACTTTGAAAATATCGAAGTGTTCCGTGATGGCGATATATTAGTTATCAAGGTAAAAGAGCGCCCAACTATCAGTAATATTATTTTTGATGGTAACGACGACATCAAAGATGAGCAGTTACAAGAAAGCTTGGATGGCAGTAATATTCGTATAGGTGAGCCGTTGGATAAAACGGTGCTTACCTCTATCGAAAATGGTTTGAAAGACTTCTTTTACAGTGTGGGTAAATACAACGCGGATGTATCCGCTATTATCACTCCTCTACCGCGTAATCGTGTGGATCTAAAATTCCTATTTGAAGAGGGTGATGCAGCCGACATTGAACAAATCAATATTGTGGGCAATGAAGTATTTTCTGACATTGAACTATTAAAAACCTTCGAACTTGAATTTGATGCGCCGTGGTGGGATTTCTTAACGGAAACACGTTACCAGAAGCAGACACTAGAAGGTGACATTGAAACGCTAAGAAGCTATTACATGGATCGTGGTTATTTGAAATATAACCTTGATTCAACACAAGTTTCTATGACGCCAGATAAGACGGGCGTTTATATTACACTCAATTTGACTGAAGGTGAGCAGTATACCGTTTCAGGTTTTGAGCTGTCTGGCGAATTGTTAGGTCATGGGAAAACGTTAGAATCCGTTATCCCATTAGCGGAAGGCAAGTTATACAATCAGGCAGAAGTTACCTATACAGAAGAATTCATCAGTAAATACTATGGTCGATTTGGCTACGCTTACCCTACCGTTACGACGATTCCACAGATCAATGAAGACGATAAAACCGTTAAGTTGATTATTTCGGTTGATCCTGGCAAACGTGTTTATGTGCGTCGTATTAATATTGCTGGGCACCAAGTGACCTCCGATGAAGTGTTGCGTCGTGAAATCATTCAGATGGAAGGTGCGTGGCTGTCAAACACGGCTCTTGAGAACTCCAAGGCCAATATGACACGTCGTTTGAATTTCGTTGAAGAAGCTGAATTTGAAACGGTACGTTTACCTACTCATGACGATAAAGTTGACGTTAACTTTACTGTGAAAGAACAGCCCTCAGGTTCATTTAACGCAGGTATTGGTTTCGGGGATCGAACGGGATTAAGTTTACAAGCAGGTGTGCAACAGGATAACTTCTTAGGAACGGGTAAACAGGTCGGCTTTAACGTTAATACAAACCGTTTCCAACAGCGCGTCGCCGTTACTTATAATGATCCGTATTTTACGATTGATGGCATCAGTTTGGGTGGGAGTATTTCGTACAGTGAATTGGACGCAGGTAATGTTAACCTCATTCAGTTCAACACCAAAACCTATGCGATTGGCGCTAATTTAGGTTTCCCGATTGACCAATACAACCGCTTGAGTTTCGGCATTTCTTATCGAAATGAAGAGTTATCACAACGTGATACCTATATTCAAACGGCAAGATTCTATGATTTATTCTCTGATCCAAACGATCCTGATGCTGCTATCAAATATGATACTTTCCTATTATCGGGGGTTTGGTCGCGGACCACATTAAACCGTGGTGTTTTCCCGACAGCAGGCTCAAGTCAGCGTTTTAATGTAAGTGTGGCGTCGCCAAATTCAGACGCGAAATACTATAAACTTGAGTTTGATTCACGCTTCTACTTCCCTATTAGTCGAGATCAACGCTGGTCATTTTTAGCACGTATGAGAGCTGGCTATGGTAATGGTTATGGCAGTATTAATGGTCGCGACCACTTCTTGCCATTTACGCAAAACTTTACCGCCGGTGGTAGCGGTACTTTGCGTGGATTTGAGAATAACACCGTAGGCCCAAGAGGGGTTCAACGAGCTCCTCAAACCATTACAGCGCCGGACGGTTCAAGCATCACATTGGGACCTGAGTCGGACCAAGTCTTCGTGACCGAGCGCTCTATTGGGGGGAATGCTATGGTCTTAGGTGGCGTGGAGTTAATTGTGCCAACGCCATTCATTTCTGAAGATTTCTCAAACTCAGTACGTACTAGCTTGTTTGTTGATGCAGGTAACGTGTGGGATACAGAGTTTGATTATGATGATATTAAAGAACTTGAAGCCAGTGATATTTCGGCGGATCGCCTAATCGACTTTAGTGATGAAACACAATTCCGTGCTTCTTATGGGTTGTCGGTTCAGTGGTTATCGCCAATGGGGCCAATGACTTTCAGCTTCGCTCGAGCGATTCAAGAGCGAGCTGGAGATGAAGTTCAGTTCTTCTCATTTAATATTGGACAAGCATTCTAATTCGAATTTTTATAAACTTGCGGGCCGAGGTGTTAGACACTTCGGTTTCAATTGAAATGAATACATTAAAATAAGGAGTCTCTCTTGAACTTTGTAAACAAAACTCTAGTTGCCGTGACAGTTATGCTAGCGGGTCTTGTACAAGCGAATGCCGCTGAAAAGATTGGTGTTGTTGATGTGCAGTCTATTTTTCAGGCGTTGCCTCAAGCGGCTTCGATTCAACAGGATATCGCTAGTGAATTTAAAGATAAGATGGAAGAAATTCAGCGTATAGAGAAGGATCTTCAATATTATCTTGAAAAGAAAAAACGCGATACTGCTACGATGAGCGAAGCTGAAATCAAAGAACTTGACGATAAGCTACGTACTTTAGGTGATGACTATAAAGCGAAAGCGCAGCCATTACGTGAACAAATGCAAGGTCGTGCAGCGGAAGAACGCAATAAAATCTTAGCCTTGATCAAGCAAAGCGTTGATACTATTGCTGCTGAAGAAAAATACGACCTTATCCTAAATGCTGGCGCAGTTGCTTTCATCGATGACTCTAAAGACTTAACTCAAAAAGTTATTGATAAAGTAAGCAAAATCAAATAGTTGACACTATGCCTTCATATACTTTGGCAGAACTTGCCAAACACGTTAACGCTACCGTCCAAGGTGATGATAGCGTTAGCGTTGATTCAATTGCCACATTGAGCAACGCTCGTAGTGGTCAGATTTCATTTTTGTCGAATAGCAAATATCGTAGCCAACTTGCAGCTACCCACGCTTCGGCAGTCATTTTACATCCAAACGATAGTGAACATTGCCCTTGTCCTTGCCTTGTAATGGATAACCCTTACGCAGGCTTTGCGCTAATTGCTCAACTTCTGGATAGCACACCTCAGGTGGCAGAGGGCATTTCTACGGCGGCGAAAATTGCTGACACAGCAACCTTAGGGAACCATGTTTCCATTGGGCCTAATGCTGTTATCGAAGAGGGCGCCATCGTAGAAGATAATGTACAGATTGGTGCAGGATGCTTTGTTGGTAAAAATGTAAAATTGGGCAGAGGCACGCGTTTGTGGCCAAATGTAACCATTTATCATGACTGTGAATTAGGCTCAGAATGCTTAATTCAAGCAGGAGCGGTTATCGGTGCAGATGGTTTTGGTTACGCACCTAACGCAGGTCAATGGATTAAAATTCCACAAGTTGGCCGAGTCGTTATTGGTAACAAAACGGAAGTTGGGGCAAACTCGTGTATCGATAGAGGCGCATTAGACGATACGATTATTGGTCACGGTGTGATCATCGATAACTTGGTTCAAATTGCACACAATGTAGTAATGGGCGATCATTCTGCAATCGCTGGATGTAGTGTTGTTGCAGGCAGCGTGAATATTGGTAAACATTGTGTTATTGGTGGATTCGTGGCGATTAATGGGCACACTGAAATAGCCGACAAAGTGCATATTACCGGCTTTTCTATGGTGACGAAAAGTATCACCGAGCCTGGCGTGTACTCCTCTGGTATGCCTGCAACTACCAATAAAGAGTGGCGCAAAAATATGGCAGTATTGCGTAACCTTGGCGATCTTCGAGCTAGAATCAAAGCGCTCGAAAAACGGTAGTGTTTCTTTCAGTGCTGAGCTTAGCGTTTCTGAGTTTGGCACATGGTCTAATTTTCTAAGTTAACATTAGTTTTGGTTAGCTTTCGTATAGGAGAGACTCGATTGAGTGAAGTAATCGATAGAATTGAAATTGAAGAAATTATGGCACTTTTGCCGCATCGGTATCCCATGTTATTGGTTGATCGCGTTACCGATATTAAGCTAGGCGAGAGCATTAAAGCTTATAAAAATATTACCTTCAATGAGCCATGCTTCACAGGTCACTTTCCTGGCAAACCTATTTTTCCGGGTGTGTTAATTCTTGAAGCTATTGCCCAAGCCGCCGGTATTTTAGGGTTTAAAACCGTTGGTAATAATGATGATCTATACCTATTCGCGGGAGTTGATAGTGCGCGTTTTAAGCGTCCTGTAACCCCAGGTGACAGAATGGATATGGAAGTCTTCTTTGAAAAAGAAAGACGCGGTATCTGGAAGTTTAACGGCTTTGCTTATGTTGATGGTGTTGAAGCCTGCTGTACGTCTTTCATGTGTGCAATGAGGAAAATGTAACCTGTGATACACGAAACAGCGATTATCCATTCGGAAGCTAAACTGGGGAACAACGTGAGCGTTGGTCCCTATACCGTTATTGGACCTAAGGTAGAAATTGGCGATGACTGCCAAATTCATTCTCATGTTGTGATCAAAGGGCCAAGCAAGATTGGTAAAAACAACCGGATTTTCCAGTTTGCGTCGATAGGTGAAGATTGCCAAGACAAGAAATTTGCAGGTGAAGATACCTTTTTGGAAATTGGTGATAACAACATTTTCCGTGAGTCTGTAACAGTGCATAGAGGCACTGTTCAAGATAAAGGTATTACCAAGATTGGTAGTAACAACCTGTTTATGGCTTATGCCCATGTCGCACACGATTGTATCGTTGGTGATAATTGTATTTTTGCCAACGCTTGCACGTTGGCAGGTCATGTAAAAGTTGGTGACGGTGCCATTTTGGGTGGCTTATCGGCGGTACATCAGTTCTGCCATATTGGTGCGTACTGTTTTGCAGGTGGCGGTAGTATCGTACTTAAAGACTTACCTCCCTACGTTATGTTAGGACATGATGGAAAACCTCATGGAATTAATTCCGAAGGGTTACGTCGTCGTGGTAAATCTAAAGAAACTATTATGGCGATTAAGCGCGCTTATCGTGCTATTTTCCGTTCTGGTTTAACGGCCGCAGGAGCAATCGTTGAACTCGAAAAGCTGGCTCAAGATGAGCAAGATGTGAATATTATGGTTGAGTTTATGAAAGACTCAACGCGCGGCATTGTTCGCTAATATCAAGCGTTGGCTGGCACAGCCGATGTGAGTGCTAAAGCGAAATAAAAACCGAGAAGTGTCCCGTATGTCTGAAAAACGTATCCGCATAGGAATTGTGGTTGGTGAGGTGTCGGGAGATATTCTCGGTGCAGGTTTACTACGAGAATTAAAACAGCGTTACCCCAATGCTATTTTTGAAGGTATTGGCGGGCCACGCATGATTGAGCAGGGTTTTAACTCCTTGTTCGATATGGAAGAACTCTCCGTGATGGGGCTGGTTGAAGTGCTATCACGTATCCGCCGTTTATTTCAGGTTCGCGGCGAACTCATTTCACACTTTTCCCAGAATCCTCCCGATATTTTTATTGGTATCGACGCCCCCGATTTTAACTTAGGCTTAGAAACTAAATTAAAAGCTCAAGGTATTAAAACCGCGCATTATGTCAGCCCAACTATCTGGGCATGGCGAGAAGGGCGTGTTCACAAGATCAAAAAAGCCGCTGACTTAGTGTTATGTCTGTTTCCTTTCGAACCTCAGATTTATAATCAATATGGCGTGAATGCGAAGTTCGTTGGTCACACAATGGCGGACCAAATTCCATTGGAAGTCGACAAACAAGCTGCGCGCGAGCAACTGCATTTGCCACAAGACAAACCGGTACTGGCGTTATTGCCAGGAAGCCGCGGTGGGGAAGTGGCTAAGTTGCTCGATGTGTTTATGCAAAGCGCTCAATTATTAAGTGAATCCGTACCCGAGTTGCAGGTTGTTGTCCCCGCCGTAAATCAACATCGGCGCGCACAAATCGAAGATTACTTAGCGCAACACCAATTTGCCTTTTCATTGCATTTAATCGACGGTCAGGCAAGAGAAGCAATGCTTGCTTCCGACAGCGTTTTATTAGCCTCTGGTACGGCAACGCTTGAGGCCATGCTCTGCAAGCGCCCTATGGTTGTTGCCTATAAATTAGCGCCAATTACACACTGGATTATGGGTTATCTGTATAAGCCCGATTACTTTGCGCTACCTAATATTTTGGCAGAAAAAGAAATCGTACCCGAGCTATTACAAGATGATGTAAATCCCGCTACAATTTGCAGCCATTTGCGCCGTATTATGCAAAATGATAATCAGGCGCTGATAAACACATTTACTGAGTTACATCAAAAATTGAACAAGCAAGCCGATGTTCAAGCGGCGGTTGCGGTTATTGACGTTATGGAAGGAAAATCAATCACATGCTAGTTGCGGGAGTCGATGAAGTTGGGCGAGGTCCACTGATTGGTGATGTTGTGACCGCTGCGGTTATTTTGCCGGAAGATCATGGCTTAACGGGGTTAACCGATTCTAAGAAACTGTCTGAGAAAAAACGGGCGCTATTGGAACCACAAATTAAAGAAGTTGCTATAAGTTGGTCGATTGGTATCGCCACACATTCTGAGATCGACGAAATCAACATCTTACAGGCAACTATGCTTGCCATGACACGGGCCGTACAGCAACTTGACGTCCAGCCTGATTTCGTAAAAGTTGATGGAAACCGTTGTCCCAAATGGCCTTACGCGAGTGAAGCTATTGTGAAAGGTGATGGCAGCGTGGCGGAAATTTCTGCGGCATCGATTCTGGCGAAAGAGTTTCGTGACCGACAAATGGGTGAGTTGCACTTAATATACCCTGATTTTGGTTTGGATAAACACAAAGGTTATCCAACAAAATTACATCGAGAGATGCTGCAAAAATACGGTGCTTTGCCACAACACCGCCGCAGCTTCAAGCCTGTTCAAAACGCGTTAAACATGGCTAACTAAGCCGAATTGCTCTGAGGTTAATTTTTTCATGCATCAACCTGAATTTGTACACTTACGAGTTCATAGCGACTTTTCCATGAGCGATGGCTTGAATAAAATCAAGCCTATTTTGCAAAAAGCAAAAGAGCTCAACATGCCAGCTATCGCTATTACTGACCAAATGAACATGTGTGGTTTGGTTAAGTTTTACAGCACTGCGCATGATATGGGAATGAAGCCAATTATTGGTGCCGATTTCTGGGTTCAAAATCCAGCGTTGCCCGACGAAAACGTTTCTCGTTTAACCTTAATAGCACAAAATAATAAAGGGTATAAGAACGTTACCCTATTGATTTCCAAAGCTTATCAGCGAGGTTATGTTGGAGATCGCCCCGTTATCGATGTAGGTTGGCTAGCTGAGCATGCCGAAGGTGTGATTGTGCTTTCAGGCGCAAAAGATGGCGATCTTGGCATGACCTTAGCGAAGGGTAATATGGCGCAAGCTGCCGCTATTACCGGATTCTATAAGCAACACTTCCCAAATAATTTTTACGTTGAATTGCACAGAACAGGTCGTGCTGGTGAGGAAGATTACCTGCATGCGGCAGTGGAGTGGGCGGCTGAAAACGATTTGCCTGTTGTGGCGACAAATGAAGTGGTGTTTAACGCACAAGAAGACTTCGACGCGCATGAGATCCGTGTCTGTATTCACGATGGTTACACATTAGAGGATTCTCGACGTCCTAAGCTGTACAGTGAACAACAATACATGCGCTCCACAGAAGAAATGCAGGCGCTATTTTCTGATATTCCTGAAGCGATTGAAAACACAGTTGAAATCGCTAAGCGCTGTAATGTTACTGTTCAACTAGGCACGTACTTCTTGCCAAAGTGCCCTACAGGGGATTTATCGGAAGAAGATTTCCTTGTGGTTAAGTCTAAAGAAGGGCTTGAAGAACGCTTAGAATTTCTATTCCCAAACCCTGAAGTGCGCGCCGAAAAACGCGGTGAGTATGATGAGCGTTTGGATATTGAGCTGGAAGTGATTAACCAAATGGGATTTCCCGGTTACTTCCTGATCGTAATGGAATTCATTCAGTGGAGTAAGGACCATGGCATCCCGGTTGGGCCCGGGCGCGGTTCTGGTGCAGGCTCCTTGGTGGCATACGCATTAAAGATTACCGACCTCGATCCATTGGAATTTGACCTACTATTCGAACGCTTTTTGAACCCTGAGCGGGTTTCTATGCCAGATTTCGACATTGATTTCTGTATGGATCGTCGTGATGAGGTTATCGATCACGTTGCTGAATTATATGGCCGTGAAGCGGTCTCGCAAATTATCACTTTCGGGACCATGGCGGCAAAAGCCGTCGTGCGTGATGTTGGGCGCGTATTAGGCCATCCATACGGTTTTGTTGACCGTATTTCCAAACTTATTCCGGGCGATCCCGGTATGACCCTCGAAAAAGCCTTTAATGTTGAGCCGCGCTTACAAGAAGCGTGCGACGAAGATGAAGATGTCAGCGATCTTATCGCTATGGCGCGCATCCTTGAAGGTGTGGTGAGAAATGCTGGGAAACACGCTGGAGGTGTGGTAATTGCGCCAACGCAAATTACTGATTTTGCTCCTTTATATTGTGATGACGAAGGTAAAAACCCCGTTACCCAATTCGACAAAAACGACGTTGAAACGGCGGGTTTAGTTAAGTTTGATTTTTTAGGACTACGCACACTGACCATTATTCAGTGGGCGCTGGATATGATCCGCGATGGGCAAGGGAAAGACATCGACATCTCCGCTATTCCGCTGGAAGACAAAGACAGTTTTGCCATGTTGAAACGAGCGGAAACCACGGCGGTGTTCCAGCTTGAATCCTCAGGGATGAAAAACCTTATCAAGCGCTTGCAGCCTGATAATTTCGAAGAAATCATCGCACTAGTAGCACTATTCCGCCCCGGTCCTTTGGATTCTGGCATGGTGGATAACTTTATTCTTCGTAAAAAAGGCGAAGAAGAAGTTGCTTACCCCGATCATGAATATCAACATGATTGTTTAAAAGAAATTCTCGCACCAACCTACGGCATTATTGTTTATCAAGAACAGGTTATGCAGATTGCACAGGCGATGGCGGGTTACTCACTTGGTGGCGCTGACTTGCTGCGTCGAGCCATGGGTAAGAAAAAGCCAGAGGAAATGGCAAAGCAGCGTGGCATGTTTGCTGATGGGGCAGAAAAGAACAATATCGACCCTGAATTGGCGACAAAAATCTTCGATCTTGTAGAGAAGTTCGCGGGTTACGGATTTAACAAATCACACTCCGCAGCTTACGCTTTGGTTTCCTATCAAACTTTGTGGTTAAAAGCGCATTATCCAGCCGAATTTATGGCCGCGGTTATGTCCGCAGATATGGATAACACTGACAAAATCGTAACCTTGGTGGACGAATGTCAACGTTTAGGGCTGGAGGTGTTACCGCCAGACTTAAACACCGGCAAGTATAAATTTTCGGTCAACACAGAGGGCGATATCGTATACGGGATTGGGGCGATTAAAGGCGTGGGCGAAGGCCCGATTGAAGCGATTATTAAAGCGCGAGAAACTCACGGCTTCTTCACCGATTTATTCGATTTTTGTACTAAGGTTGATCTTAAAAAAATTAACAAGCGTGTGCTTGAGAAATTAGTGCTAGCTGGTGCAATGGATAATCTTGGACCGCATCGTGCAGCTTTATGGGAAACCCTTCCTGATGCCATTGCCGCAGCCGATCAGCACGCGAAAAATTTGCAATGTGGTCAAGGCGATATGTTTGGTTTGATGACCTCAGAGCCAGAAGATGTTAGCGGTGTGTTTGCAGATGTGCCAACGTGGCCTGAAAAACGCTGGTTAGATGGCGAGAAAGAAACTCTAGGGCTGTATTTAACCGGCCATCCTATTAATCAATATAGAGAAGAGCTTAAGTATTACCGTAAAGGTCGCTTAGTTGATTTAAAACCAACACCAAGAGATGGCTCCGTTACTGCTGCGGGTTTGGTATTAGGCGTGCGCGTCATGGTTAATAAGAAAGGTCGACGTTGGGCAATAGTTACACTTGATGATAAGAGCGCACGCGTTGATGCACGCTTCTTTCCTGATGATTTTGAGCGGTTCGAGGAAATCCTACAAGCCGACAAAGTGTTAGTGGTAAGCGGGCCGGTGAGTTTCGATGATTTTAACGGTGGCAATACGATTACGGTGAGAGAGTGCGTTGATATTGTTACAGCACGAGAAAAACACTTACGCCGTATTCGTTTGGACGTTGAGAAATCATGGTGTGTTCCTCAGAATATTGAAAACTTAAAATCGCTCCTAAAAGAATACAGCAATGGAACATGTCCGATCAGTATCCATTATCAGCAGGATGAAGCAGAAGTCGTTTTAGACGTAGGGGCAATGTGGTATCTTGTCCCGGAAGACCAGCTGCTACATGAACTAAAACAGATGTTGGGACAAGAGCAAGTAACGATGCTTTTCCAATAAGCGTATTCTTTAGTCCCTAAAGTAATAGATATTCCAAATAAGTAAAAACTAAGCCAAAAGGTAAAATAAATTGTTGTTTTGCTAACGAGGTGTTAATTTACTTGACTGTTCTAAACGTAGCCAAAATATATAATAACCAATAAAGAGTAGTAGGAACCTGAATGAGTTTACATTTCCTTGAGTTTGAGCAACCTATCGCCGAGTTGGAAGCGAAAATTGAAGAACTACGTTCGGTTAATCAGGGTGGTGAGTTTGATTTAGGGCTAGAAGAAGAAATCACCAAATTACGTGAAAAAAACGCAGAATTAACGCGAAAAATCTTCGATAACTTGGGCCCTTGGCAAATTTCACAAATGGCCAGACACCCCATGCGTCCCTATACGCTGGATTATATTCCTCGCATTTTTACCGAATTTGATGAACTTTGCGGTGATAGAGCTTTTGCAGATGACAAGGCTATCGTTGGCGGGTTAGCAAAGTTGGATGATCAACCCATTGTGATTATTGGGCATCAAAAAGGGCGCGATACAGCAGAGAAAATTAAACGTAACTTCGGAATGCCAAAACCAGAAGGCTACCGCAAAGCACTACGTTTGATGGAAATGGCTGAGCGTTTTCAGTTGCCGATTATTACCTTCATCGATACCCCGGGAGCTTATCCGGGCGTTGGTGCGGAGGAACGTGGTCAAAGTGAAGCCATTGCGCGTAATCTTAAAGTGATGGCAGAACTGACCGTTCCTATTATCTGTACTGTTATTGGCGAAGGTGGCTCCGGTGGTGCATTGGCGATTGGTGTGGGTGATCGCGTGAACATGTTGCAATACAGCACCTATTCCGTTATCTCACCGGAAGGCTGCGCCTCTATTCTTTGGAAGAGCGCCGAAAAGGCGAACTTGGCAGCAGAAGCGATGGGTGTATCCGCGCCACAAATTAAAGAGTTAGATTTAATCAACAGCATTGTTGATGAGCCTTTAGGCGGAGCACATCGTGACTACGACACAATGGCAGCAAACATCAAAGCGTGTTTAAAGCAGCAGTTATCTCAATTAAAAGGATTAAGCAAAGAAGACTTGATGGAACAGCGTTATCAACGCTTAATGTCTTTCGGATACTGTTAAGTAATACCTATTGGGCTAAGGCAGAATCGTGATCAGTTTGTATGATTTTGAATGTGCTTTAGCCCAGTCAGTTTTCCCATTTTTCCAAGCAAAATTCAAACCTTCAGCTAACACCTCAGAGCTTCTATTTAAAAATCTTTCTTCGCAACAACTTGAGCGGATCAAGCTAGTTGTTGCTTATAGTGGTGGTGTCGATTCACAGGTGTTGTTGCATCTGTGTATGCAACTTAAAGCCAACTATCCAGCAATGCAACTTCGCGCATTACATGTGAATCATGGATTGAGCATAAATGCTGACAAGTGGACACAACACTGCCGCGATTTTTGCCATTCTCAAGGTATAGGATTTGAATCTCAAACGTTGTCTTTACAAAAGCAAGCGCGAAAAAGCCTAGAAGCGGAGGCTCGTAATGCTCGTTATCAGGCGTTGTCGGCAATGATGTTTGATGATGAAGTGCTGCTTTTAGGGCAGCACCAGCAAGATCAGGTAGAAACGTTTTTGTTGCAACTAAAACGTGGCGCAGGGCCCAAAGGACTCGCATCAATGGCGGCTTTTGGTGAAATGTCGCTCGAAGGTGGAGTGCTGCGTTTTGCTCGTCCGTTACTTAATACAAGTAAAGCCGATATTTTCGCCTATGCAGAAACACATCAGTTGCATTGGATAGAAGATGAGTCCAATCAAAATCGAGACTTTGATCGTAACTTTCTTCGTCATGAAATCATGCCTGAACTTGAAACGCGTTGGTCGGCTTTTGTTCAGTCGGCGGCACGTTCAGTTCGACTCATTGCCGAGCAAGAAGCAATGTTAAACGAAGTTGGGGAGGCGTATCTTATGCCTTGTCTGAAAGACGATGGAAGTTTGTGTTTGACGGCGTTAAATTCGTTATCTGTTGCATGGCAAAAGTGGGTTATACGAGTTTGGGTCAAGCAGTTTTCCACAATGTCAAAAAACGGGCATTCATTACAATTGCCTTCCGAGAAAACGCTGAATCAGATTCTGCATTCATTGGTAAATGCCAAGGAGGATGCAAACCCTAAAGTGATGAATGGAGAGTGGAGTTTTCGGCGTTTCCAAGCGCGCTTATTTTTAGTGGAAAACGTCAAGTCTTGCCAGCAGTTAAGTATTGAGTGGCGAGGTGAAAAGCAACTAACCTTACCCGAGAAAATGGGGGTGATTCACTTTGATGCTCTTCCTAAAGAAAATAAAAAACACGCTATTTTTATTGGGGATAAAGACAAAGTTAGTATTTACTTCAGAAATTTTTCTTCTCGCTTTAAACCTAAAGGAAGCCCCCATTCAAAACCGTTGAAACAATGGTTTAAGCAATGGCAAACTCCACCTTGGGAGAGAGAAAGAATACCCTTAGTGTACGTGAATGGTGAACTCGCTATGGTAGGCGAAGTAGTGGGGCAAGGGTTTGAAAAACAGAGCGCGGCGGCTGTCCGGGTGTGTTACTGGTCCCGTTAACTTCGTTACCGCTCTCGGCAGCGAATCGCCGCGAGGCTAACGCTTGCCGTTTTGCTGGCTAAGCGTTAACAACGCAATCTTTTCCCTGTTTCTTAGCTTGATATAACGCGGTATCTGCGCGCATAAAAAAGGTTTCTGGCGTATCGTTTTTCCCTAACAAAGCACTGCCGATACTGCATGTGACATGGTATTGGTTCAGGATGGGATTGTTTTCGATATTATTCATGAGCCGGCGAATCACCGTTTGGTTGGTGTCATCTTCACTGCCTTGTAATAGGCAACAAAATTCATCACCACCAAATCGAAAGGCATAATCCGACAACCTAAGTGAGGATGATAGTGTTTGAGCAAACGCAATCAGGACTTTATCACCCTCAATATGACCATAGAAGTCGTTTACGGGCTTAAAATTGTCGAGGTCCAATACAAGCAAGGTTAAGCTCTCGTTAGTACGTTGGGCTTGGCGCATTTGTTTGGATAAGGTTTCATCGTACATATTACGATTACCTAAGCCTGTAAGTGGATCTTTTAAAGCGCTTTGTTGCAACTGTGCAAAAGCAATAGCGTTTTTCAACGGAATTCTAACTAACCTATTGAATTCTCTTATGATTTGTTGTGCTTTGATGCTTAGCGTGTTGCAATAGTAGTGACGCACTTGAACATGATTATCTTCGCCCAATTCTGTCGTCATGGACTTTTCTGTTCTATTGGCATCGGCTGTACCAACGTGATACTGTCCAACGGGGGTGTCGATGCTTAAGTGATTGACGGGCACTCTGGCATGTAACTCGCTGAAATACTGCTGTATAAGTTGCTGAATATCCAAGCAGGACGAAAACTTTTCCAGCAAGCGATGTAATTCTTTGTCAGAAAACGGGGATTCATGTTGGCTTAAACTGAAAAAGCCAGAACCTGCGTTACCGTCATAGAAAGGTGTCAAATTTTCCAAGTTTACACTCCTGCCAAAAATATGACTTTTGGGACAAATTTGCTTTAATTGTTACTACTCTGGCAAGTAGTGTGCCAGTTATCTTCAGACCAACTCGAAAGAAGGATGTAATGCCGGGCGGATTTGTTGATATTCTTATTTTGATGACGGTCTCTGTGGCTTTTGTTTGGCTATTTAAGCGCGTTCATTTGCCGCCTATCCTCGCTTACCTGTGTTGCGGTATTGTCATTGGGCCGAGTCTTGT
Source organism: Alteromonas sp. a30 (assembly GCF_026788005.1). Classification (GTDB taxonomy): domain Bacteria; phylum Pseudomonadota; class Gammaproteobacteria; order Enterobacterales; family Alteromonadaceae; genus Paraneptunicella. The sequence continues at coordinate 99,732 of NZ_JABEPE010000002.1, read as the reverse complement.
CGGGGTGTATCAAAATCCTGATGAGATGCATTTCATGGCTGAGCTAGGGATCGTGTTCCTACTTTTCTCTCTAGGTTTAGAATTCTCGCTTCCCCGTATGATTTCTATGCGACACCTCGTATTTGGTGTGGGGTTTGGGCAAATGCTAACAACAACATTGCTGTTTATGGCGTTAGCCATGTTGCTAGGGTTAGAAGCTGTCCCTGCACTGGTTATTGGAAGCATGTTGGCTTTGTCTTCCACGGCCATTGTTATCAAACAGTCTTCTGAACTTGGCATTCTAAATACCTCTCGAGCGCAAATGGCGGTGAGTGTGCTGTTGTTCCAAGATCTAGCCGTTGTGCCTTTGCTAATCGTTATTCCTTTATTAGCCGATGGTAATGATGCCAACTTCATCGTAGCCATTGCGGCGGCGGTGGCAAAAGGTGCGCTAGTCTTTGTCATTTTGCTTTCAACGGGGAAATGGCTGTTGCCCCGCATTTTTAATGAAGTGGCGAGAACGCGTACTGATGAGCTTTTTGTCTTAACCACCATATTGGTTGCGCTAATCGCAGCCGGTCTCACGTATTCTTTTGGGTTATCGATGGCGCTTGGCGCATTTCTGGCTGGCATGATGTTGGGTGAAAGTCAGTATCGTCATCAATTAGAGGCTGATATTCGCCCGTTTCGCGATATTCTAATGGGGTTATTTTTCATCACCATCGGAATGAAACTAGATTTGTCGGTATTACCTGATAGCTGGTACTGGATACTTTCTGGTTTAGTGGTCTTAGTTTGCTGCAAAGTGTTGATGATGCGATTGTCTGCATGGTTATTCAACGCACCTGTAAAAGATTCATGGGCAGCCGGAATTAAGCTCTCGCAGATGGGGGAGTTTAGCTTCATTATTGCCGCACTTGCCGTTCAAAATCACATTATTAGTAATCAACAATCTTCTTTGTTGATCAGTATTGGAATTTTGAGCATGGCAATCACGCCTTGGTTGATAGAAAACAGCGGCAAACTCGCTTTGAAGTTATCCCCTGTTCGAAGTGTCGATACGCCGTCAGAGCTTACCTCGGAACAAGAGTTCCAAGATCATATTTTGATTTTTGGTTTTGGTCGAGTAGGGCAGTCAGTTAGTCGTTTACTCAAAGCGGAAGGAATAGCTTATGTAGCGGTGGATATTGATCCTGTAAGAGTCAACGAGAGTCGCTTGGCGGGAGAGTCTGTGTATTTTGGTGACGTACGTAGTAAGGATATTTTACGTACTTTGGGTTTAGAGCGAGCAAAACTGGCGATTTTGACATTTGATCAACCTAATGCCGCACTTAATGTTATTGAAAGCGTAAAAGCGATAAAGGCTGATTTGCCCATTGTGGTTCGCACACGCAAAGATGAAAACTTAGCGTCCTTATATCAGGCTGGGGCGACGCAAGTTGTGCCGGAAATTTTAGAAGGAAGCTTGATGCTGGTGTCTCAGGTGTTGCATTTATCTGGTGTACCTATGTCGCGTATTCTGAAACGGGTACGAAAAGAGCGAAAGAGTCATTATCGTCATTTGCATGGTTTTTTCCCCGGTGAAAGTACAGATATGGCATCCAATCGAGTTGAAAAGTTGGTATTCATACACGCTATTCCGTTGCCTAGAGATGCATATGCTATTGGCAAAACCATTGAAGATATGGGGCTGGAAAATATGCGGATTACGGTTGGAGGTTTGCGCAGAGATAATACTGAAATAGCAGAGCCAGCGGGTGATACAGTCTTGCAAGCAAATGATATTTTGGTGGTGTCTGGAAAGCCCCGCCGTGTAGAACGAGCGGAGCGACGATTGTTAGAGGGACGGTAGTTGCGAAAGGTGATCGTCCTGCCAAATTTGACGGCTGGTTTTTTCAGCGATATTACCACCAGAAAGGATCACCAAAATACGTTTTCTACTGCTACTTTCTTGTTGCTTCAACCACTGCACAACACCTTGCATACACATGGCACTTGTTGGCTCAACGTGGAGTTTTAGCAGGTGTTGTAACCACTGCGCCCAATAAATAATGTGCGCCTCCTCAACTTCGATAAAGTCATCTAACTGTTGAACCAGTGGGAAGGTTAAGTCGCCTAAAGAAGGCGTGGCGACACCATCGGCAATGGTAGCTGGTGGTCCATCCAAAGATTCAATTTTGCCGCTACGACGAGAACGCGCTGCATCATTGGCTGCAACAGGTTCACAGCCAACAACTTGTGCTTGAGGTGACAACGCTCTAGAGGCCACTAAGGTACCTGAGACCAATCCGCCACCACCACAAGGAGCAAATACGGCATCCACCTCACCAAGTTCGGTTAACGCTTCATAAGCTGCGGTGCCTTGTCCTGCCATCACATCGTAATGGTTAAAGGGTGGAATCCACACTGTTCCAGCCTCGGTTTGTGCTTCTTGTGCCGCTTGATCCGCTTCTGGACGAGTGGGGAATTTACGTAATTCCGCTCCGTAGTATTCGGTTGCCGCGGCTTTCACTGGCGATACCGACTCCGTGGTAAATATAGTGGCTGGGATGTCAAATAACGAAGCAGCTAGGGCAACCGCCTGTGCATGATTACCTGAGCTATTGGCAACAATGCGTTTCGGTCGGCGCCCTTCTTCAATGGATCGTGCAATAAAGTTAGTTGCACCGCGCATTTTGAATGCGCCAATTTTCTGCAAACATTCAGCTTTGAAGAAAATATCATGGCCTAGCCACTGATTAAGTAAGCTAGAACTGACAATAGGGGTGTGATGAATAAAGGGCTTTACGCGCCTACTCGCCTGTACAATTTCTTGGATACTGAATGTTTGCATGGTACTTCTTTCCTATTATGCAGTTTGCTTTATTGTGGAGGCATTAGGTTACGATCGAAAAAGTTAGTGATCGTGTGATAAAGGTGAATGCCGGTTTGTTTCCCACGAATACTGTGCTTTTTACCCGGATAATCCATTACTTCGAATGGCATCCCCAAGTCTTGTAAATGCTTATACAGCTTAGTGCTGTTTTTAAATAGTACGTTGTCGTCTGCCATACCGTGATAAATCAGCAGTTTACCTTTTAAGTTTTTTGCGTAAGGAAATACTGAGGCATTTTCGTATGCTTCACCATCAATGCGAGGGTCTCCCATGTAGCGTTCGGTGTAATGGGTATCGTATAAACGCCAGTCAGTCACAGGCGCGCCCGCTACACCAGCTTGAAAGTAGTCTCCTGCTTTGAACATGCTCATCAGCGCCATGTAGCCACCATAGCTATGACCGTAAATGCCAATACGTTGCTTATCAACATAGGGCAAAGTATGTAAGAATTTCACACCGGCCACTTGGTCTTGTACTTCAATTTCACCCATGCGCTTATAAATGGGTTCTTCAAAAGCTTTGCCTCGGAAATTTGAGCCACGGTTATCCACGGTGAAAACAATATAGCCTTTGTTAACCCAATGCTGCATTAACAAGCCGCGTTGTTTGTACCAAGAGTTGGTGACTATTTGCGCGTGTGGGCCGCCGTATACAAAAACAATGACGGGGTGTTTACCTTTAATTTCTGTGGGCTTCCACATGCGATAATGCAAGGTCACGCCATCTTGTGTTTTGAACTTACCAAATTCAGGATAAACCCATTTATCTTGATACGGATGCAGTGGGTGTTTTTCGTCGACGGCATTTTCTTTAAGCCAGAATAAATGTTCGCCTTGGTTGTCATGTAAACTCACTTGGGGCGGGGTGTTGACGGTAGAAAAGTCGTCAACATAGACGCTTGCATCTTTGCTGAAGTTGATCTCATGAAATCCACTACGTTGGCTTACGCGAGCAAGTCCAGTCCCATCAAACTTAACTTTGTACAAGTGCTTTTCAATGGGCGTATCGTAGCGGCCTGTGAAATAGATGATTTGTTGTTTTTCATCAATGGCCGCAATTTCGTCCACAACCCAGTCTCCGCTGGTCAATTGACGAACTGGCGTGCCATCGTTGTTATGTAAATAAATATGCTTAAAACCATCTTTTTCAGATAACCAAACGAATTGTTCCGATGACTTTAGGAAATGTAAATCATCGTGAAGGTTCACCCACGTATCGCTGAGTTCTTGTAATAAAGTGTGCTGTTTTCCGCTTTGGGTATCCACAGAAATCAGTTGTAAGTCTTGCTGGTTGCGGCTTTGTATTTGGTAAGTAAAGTGCTGGCTGTTTTGCATCCAATTGCCTCGGGCGAGGTAAATGTCTTTATTCTTGCCTAAATCAACCCAATCGGTTTTTGCGCCATCTAGCGTATGAATAGCCAGTTTGATTTCAACGTTTGGAGTGCCTGCGCTTGGGTAACGTTGTTGAATCATCTTGATGCTGTCGGCATAAATTTCGCTACGAGTAATGACATTTACGGGGGACATATCCACGCGAGTGAAAGCAATTTTGCTTTCATCGGGAGACCACCAATATCCTGTCATGCGATCCATTTCTTCTTGAGCTACAAATTCCGCCATGCCGTTTTTAATGTTGTCACCACCATCGTGAGTGATTTGTGTTTCTTTGCCGGTGGCAATTTCCATTACATACAGATTTTGCTCACGAATGTAGCTAATGAAATTGCTTTTTGGTGATAAACGCACATCGGTTTCGAATTCAGGTGTGTTGAGTAGGCGTTTGGCTTTTTCGTCGCCAATTTTATAGAAGTAAGCATCGCCTGCTAAGGGGAAAAGTAGCGCCTTGCCATCATCAGACCACTCATAAAACATAATGCCGCTACCGTATTCACGTAAACGTTCACGGCGCGCTTTTTCTTCATCGGATAATACTTCGTTACCTGTGTGCAAATCGTCGGCGTCAAACAGGAGTTGCACTTTTTTCGTGGGGATATGGTATTCCCACAAATCGTAGCGTTCGTAATCGTCTTTTTTGCCTTGGGTAAATGTGACGCGTTGACCATCGGGAGAAATTTTTAGTTGTTTTGGGGCTGTGCCTTCAAGTGCGGGCGATGAAAAAATGCGTTCAATCGTAAGCTCTTCAGTAAAACCTTGAGAAGCCATTGTCAGGCTTGCCAAGAAAGAGAGAGCAATTTTTTTGTTAATCATTGCAACTTCCGTTAGTGGAGACTGGGAGAGGATGTATATTAAAGTGTATCCTCTGTGAGATGGGATCTATTCTAAGAAGTATTACAGCATTATTGAAGTTTCTTCATTGTTACTGTTTCTTTCTGAATCACGACTTTGCTATAGACACTACAGCGAAGCGTGAGTTCACTTTGTCTATAGCGTGGTGTTCTCACAACCATCAGTGACTAATTGAAATTAACACAGACTCGCTGTGAATCCATCATTTATGATGGCTGGTGGCGGGCATTAATTGTTAACACTTTGAATAAAAAGTAGGAAAGCGTGGCGTCGTCAGGATTTCAGTTTAAAGCTTTTTATGTACAACACGATCAATGTGCGATGAAAGTGGGTACAGACAGCATTATTTTGGGCAGTTGGCTGGATACAGCGGGAGCGCGCAATTGTTTAGACATCGGTACAGGGAGTGGTTTGTTAGCATTGATGCTGGCGCAAAAAACAGCATCGTTAACGCATGCTGAAATTGTGGCGATTGAGCCGGATGATTTGGCTTTTTGGCAAGCGCGGCACAACTTTTCTCAATCGCCGTGGAGCAACAAAATAAAAGCACAGCATGTAGATTTACAACACTTTGTTGCTCAAACTTCAGAGTTGATCGTCGAGGGAACAAAAAGATCACACAATAGGCCCCATGCCTTTGATTTAATTGTTAGTAATCCCCCTTACTACGCTGCACACCAACCTAACGAGCGCGATAATAATGTGCTGTCTATGCCCGATTCACGTAAGCGTGCGCGTCAATCGAACCATTTAACACTGCGGCTGTTAATCGAAAGCGTGAGTCAGTTGCTGTGTGAAACGGGGCGTTTTTATTGCGTATTGCCTGTTCAGTCTCAAACAGAATTGGAACAGGTTGTCTGTCAGTATGGCTTAACGATAACGCAACGACTCGATATTCAAACAACCAGTATAAAAGCGATTAAGCGTCAGTGCTGGTGTATTCAAAAAAAGAGGGAGGGGTTAATCGTAAAATGTGAGCGCCTGACGATTCATCAGGATGATGGAGATTACAGCGAGGCTTTCAAGCGGCTTTGCCAAGCTTTTTATCTTGCATTTTAAAAAGATATGGGAGCGTCATTATTAGGTGCGGATTAAGCGTTAACGCATAAAAAACGCCAGCTCAGTAACAGGCTGGCGAAAAGCGGCTTAGCACTACACGAAGTCTTTAACGATGCGATTAACCGAGCGATGGTAAAAGGGTAATGAAATATTGTGCTCGATTGTATCTGCCGGATACCCAAATAAACCAAAACGATTTCCTTTAGTATGGCTGACCACAACAACATGTTTTGGCGCCTCTAGTAAACTGCCTCTGAAAGGATCTATGACAGGAATAGAGTAGTGTTTCTGCTTTAATAAGCCTACTCTGCGGTTTTCACGATAAACGTAGCTTTCGATAACAGGGTTATCAATGACTGCATAAACTGCGAACTTCGGAATTTGAATAGGAACATCTCGCCATTCAATCTGAACGATTTGAAGATTCTTAATCAAATTTGACATGGCATCTGGCAATTGGATTTCGCGCATAAACAGCCTCCTAAATTTAAAAAAAACCGCTTTAGCTCCCTGCGATATTTCAAGCTCCGTTAAACCATCTTAACTGAACTCATTTGGAAATCGTTTCACAACCTGTTTGATTATTAATATAGCAACTCATCAAATTAATTAAACCTATTTTATTATTAGAAAATAGTATTAATTTTTCGATTCTTGTTAAAAGAAAATGTGGGACTGAATCAACTTTTTGAATAAAAAATTTATTTCATTCAGTTGGTTAACAAGGGGAATACTTCTAAAGTTTATGGAAATATTTAACCCTTAAATACATTTTAATTAAAAAGTTTTTACCTAATAACGCGATATTTTGCGACTAAAGTCTAGTAAATAAAGTCGATGATTTGTTTAAAAGTGCATCACCTAATTAGATTAATTGTTAAGTAATTGTTTTTATTTCGCAGTAATTTAAAGAAACTAATCGGTTTATTGAATAAAGGGGAGTTGTAAAATAGGCAATTGAACAAACTGGCCCTACTGAGTCAGTAGACCCTGTCCCCCAGCTAACGGCTTTGTTATGGTGTTTGACCAACGTCGTCCTCTCTACTAAGACAACGGCGTTTACGGGAGGTTCAAATTTCTACCACCATTTAGTGAAATAATTTGACCTGTCACGTAAGCGTTTTCCAGTAAATATAACAACGTATTCGTTACTACCGACTCACCTGGTTCAATGCCAACAAGGGATTTAGCCAGTGCTTTTTGGCGATAGGCAGCATCATCGTGTTCGTTAAAAATAATCATTGAGGGGGAGATGCTATTGACTCGAATGGCCGGTGCCCATTTGCGCGCAAATGAAAGTGTTAAATTGTCGAGTGCCGCTTTTGAGGCTGCATAAGCGGTGTGTTTAGTGCTACCTACTTGAGATACAAAGTCACTAATATGAGTAATGCTCTTTAGTGAATCTCTGAAGGCTTCTTCTAAAGCGTAGTTAATGAGGTAGGGCGCTTTGGCATGAACCTGCATCATGTTGTCAAAAATGCTGCCACGTTGCTCAGGTGTATCAGAAGACCATGTGGAAGCATTGTGAACGATTGCTGTAATACCGTTAGCTTTTGCTTTTATTTCATCGATGCAGCGAGAGATACCGTCGTCGCTAGCAAAGTCCGCTTGAATACATCGCGCTCCCATATCGCGGAGGCGATCCACGCCCACTTTTTCTGTGCGATAGGTAATCGTAACTTGGTGCCCTTTTTCAAGCAATGTCTGCGCGCAATGCAACCCAAGTCGTTGACCAGCGCCAGTAATTAATACGTGTTGTGTGTTCATGAATGTTACTTATTTTATTTAAAGGACTTTTTCGATTTCTTGGATTTCCAGCAAAATTTGTTCAACCCAATTGTCAATACGCTCCTCGCTTGATTGCCATTGGTTTTCATCATCCAAGCTGAGACCAACAAAAAATTCCCCATCTTCTGTAAGCGCTTTTGATTGCGTGAATTCGTAACCTTCGTTAGGCCAATATCCAATGCTATGGCAGCCCTGAGGTTGAATATGTTCGTGCAACATGCCCACAGCATCTTGAAACCAGTCTGGATAGCCGACTTGATCCCCTAAACCGAAAATAGCGACGATTTTATCTTTAAGGTTCAATGATGCAACATCATCCCACTGCGATTCCCAGTCTTCCTGAAGCTCGCCAAAATCCCATGTTGAAATACCAAAAATGATGACAGAGTAGTTTTCCGTATTGGCAAGGTTGGTATCTTTTATATTGTGCAAAGATACGCGCTCAAAGCCACATTTCGTGTTGATTGCTTCTTGAATTTTTTCGGCTGCCATTTCTGTGTAGCAGGTGGTGGAACCATAAAATAAACCAATTGGAGAGGGATTATCAGGCATAAGTTGCATCGACTACTTTTAGGTTAAAAACGACTGAGTGGAACAAACTGCGGCGATTGTAACATGAGAAATGTATGTTGCTAATTCTCAGGCCGATTCCACTTTCATATCGCTTTCAGATATGCTGATACCAATCGGCTTCGACAAAGAGTAGACCAAAGCCAATGAAGGCCAATGACCAACGCTTAAAACCCATTATTATTAATGATGAAAACACGCAACTTATTGAGCAGTTTGTTGATGCATTGTGGTTAGAAAAGGGCTTGAGCAAGCATACATTGAGTGCGTATCGGAGCGATTTGAGTAAGTTGGCTTTATATTTGGAGGGGCAAACGGCCTGTTCTAATTTGAGCCAAATTGAGGCAAATCATATCAATCACTATTTAGCGCAACGATACGAGCAAGGTTTGTCTGAACGCAGTACCGCACGTTTTTTAAGTAGTTTACGAAGCTTTATGCATTGGCTTCAGGACGAAAAGCTCCGAGAAGACGACCCTGTCGCATTAATTCAAAACCCCAAATTACCGCAAACCCTGCCCAAAGTGTTAAGTGAACAACAAGTGTTGGATTTGTTAGCTGCACCAAATGATGAAGATGTGGTGCAGTTCAGGGATAAGGCCATGCTTGAATTGTTGTATGCAACTGGTTTGCGAGTGTCTGAATTGGTGGGATTAAGTCTTAATAATATGAGTTTGCAGCAGGGGGTTATTCGCATCATAGGCAAAGGCGGAAAAGAGCGTTTAGTGCCGATGGGGGAGGTCGCTGTGGAGTGGGTGAGTCGTTTCATTAAACATGGACGGCGAGAGCTTTTAAAGGGCAATAGTGATATTGTTTTTCCAAGTAGTCGTGGGGTTCAAATGACGCGGCAAACGTTTTGGCATCGTATAAAAATCTATGCGCAAATCGCAGGGATTGCCTCAGAAATATTGTCTCCTCATACGTTACGCCATGCCTTTGCAACGCATTTGCTAAATCATGGCGCTGATTTAAGAGCCGTGCAAATGTTACTTGGTCATAGTGATTTATCGACAACACAAATATACACCCATATTGCCACTGAGCGCCTACAGCAGTTGGTAACTGAGCATCATCCGAGGGGGTAAATAATGGTGTTTAAGTTTGAACTCAACCTTAACCACGAGGTTTTTTGCTTGGAATTACTTGATTCACGGAAATATAATGCATGAAACTAGGTCTACTGAATCGATACCTCCCTGACCGGGGCACCAAATAAACTATCGGGATTACCTATGCGTACAATTTCTTATGTTATGTCGTTGTGCCTGTTGCTGATGACATTTTCTTTTCAAGCCCACGCTGAAAGTGAAAAAGAATCTGCGGCAAAAGCCAAAATTGAAAACTTGCTGAAAATGCAGGTTAGTGAAATCAAAAGCTCTCCTATCCAAGGTCTTTATCAAGTCATGACTGAGCGTGGCTTGTTCTACGTAAGTGAAGACGCAAAATACTTTGTTCATGGTCGTATCTTCAATTTAGATGAAGGTATGCGCAATGAAACTGAAGATGCGCTAGCATCTGTCCGTATTAGTGGTATGAAAAAATTTGAAAACGACATGATCGAATTCAAAGCGAAAGATGAGAAATACGAAGTTACCGTCTTTACCGATATTACCTGTGGTTACTGTCGTCGTTTGCATAATCAAATAGCAGAATATAATGACTTAGGTATTACTGTTCGTTACTTGGCATTCCCTCGTGGCGGCCCGAATAGTAAGGCATTCGGTGACATGCAGTCTGTGTGGTGTTCAAAGAACAAACGAGAAGCAATGACTGCTGCTAAGGCCGGTGATTCAGTACATTCTGCGTCTTGTTCAAACAAAGTACACGACCAATATATGTTCGGCATGCAAGTGGGTGTTAATGGTACGCCTGCTATCATGCTAGCCGATGGTAGTATGTTGCCAGGTTATCAACCGCCGCAGCAATTAGAGCAATTACTTAAAACGCTTTAATCCAATCGGTCTCCTTGATTAAATATAAAAAGTAGTGACCCTCTTTTGAAAATTCAGTATCGACCGCCGGTGGAAATCGGCGGTCTTCCTCAACATCTACACCCTATTATCCAGCGCATTTATGCCAGTCGAGGCGTACTTAGTGAGCAAGATATCAAGCACTCGACTAAAGATTTGCTGCACTATGATGGCTTGAAGCAAGTAGAGCTTGCCGTCGAACTCCTTACGCAAGCTATCAAAAATAAACAAAAGATCATGATCATCGGCGATTTTGATGCAGATGGCGCAACAAGCACTGCTGTGATGGTGCGAGCGTTAACGATGCTAGGATGTGTTAGCCATCACTATCTTGTACCGAATCGCTTCGAGTATGGCTATGGTTTAAGTCCTGAAATTGTCACCATGGCACATCAGCAAGGCGCGGAAGTCATTGTAACGGTTGATAATGGCATTGCCTGTTTGGAAGGGGTGAGTTTGGCGAAATCATTAGGTTTACAAGTGATCATTACCGATCATCATTTACCCGCTGAGGCACTGCCTAATGCTGATGCTATTGTGAACCCTAACCAGAGAGATTGCGCTTTTCCTTCGAAGAATCTTGCAGGTGTGGGAGTTGCCTTTTATTTGATGATGGCGCTTAGACGACACCTGCAACAGCAGCACTGGTTTCAGGAGCAATCTATAGCAGAACCAAATTTAGGGTCGTTACTCGATTTAGTTGCCTTGGGTACGGTTGCCGATGTTGTTCCCCTTGATACCAATAACCGTATTTTAGTGCATCAAGGGGTGCAGCGAATAAAAGCGGGGAAATGTGCTGCTGGTATTAATGCTTTGCTGAAGGTTGCCCAAAAGGAGGCGACAGACATTGATTCTTCTACATTAGGATTTGTGCTTGGCCCAAGGCTTAATGCGGCTGGACGCTTAGATGATATGTCCTTAGGTATTCAATGCTTGTTGACTGATAATCCGTACGAAGCAATTCAACTTGCTAGCAAGTTAGATTCACTCAATAGTGAACGTAAAGAAATTGAGTCTGGTATGCAAAAGGAGGCAGAAGCCGTATTGAATGCCTTTGCGTTGCATGATATTCCTCACGGAATTGTGCTTTACGAGGCAAACTGGCATCAAGGCATTATTGGTATTGTCGCAGGTAGAGTGAAAGATAAATATTATCGACCAACAATTGTTTTTGCTGAGCAGGATGACAATACCTTAAAAGGCTCGGCGCGTTCGATTCCCGGATTGCACATTCGCGATGTGCTTGAAGAGTTAAACACACGTTATCCGGGGGTCATATTAAAGTTTGGGGGGCATGCCGCAGCCGCAGGATTAGCCATCGAGCAAGACCAGCTAACAGCATTTACCTCATTGTTTAATCAGCTTTGTGAAGAAGCATTATCGCCAGAAGATTTGCATGATGCAGTATACAGCGATGGTAGCCTGCCCATTGAATGCTTGTCTTTGGATTTTGCACAACAACTGAAAACGGCGGGACCATGGGGACAAGGCTTTCCCGAGCCTATTTTCGATGGCAAGTTCCGGTTAATCCAGCATCGTGTGCTGGCCGGAAAACATTTGAAGTTGGTACTGCAACTGGAAAATAGCAATGAGTTAATAGATGCGATTATGTTTAATGTCGATCCTGCAACTTGCCCAGCGTCGTCAACATGGTTACATGTAGCCTATAAGCTCGATATTAATCGCTTTCGAGGGAAAGTCTCTTTGCAAATGTTGGTTGAAGCGATAGAAGTGTTATCCTAGTTATATCTTTGCGTTTGTAAGAGCAGTGGAATGGCAACTGAAACTGAAAAGCTTCTAACAAGACACCATGATCTAATTCAATCCGATAACTTAAAAGTGGTATCCCATGTACAGCGAGAGGATGGGGATTGGATTCAACATAGCTTGATGATTGAAGGTATTGAGGTACCATTTAAGTTCAAACGTAAAAAGCGTTATAAACCATTGCAAGGTGCCCGCGTGAATATGACTTACTATCCGATAACAGAAGAAGTGGCGGGTATTCCATTTGAGGTAATGAAAGTGGTGCGCTTGCGCCGTTCCTAGCGCTATTGGAATCTGTTCATGGCTTACAATCGAGGCGAAAGTCGTACAGCGAATGTGTACGTATTGCATAGCAGACCATACCGAGACACTAGCGCAATTGTGACATGTCTATCCCAGGAGTTTGGCAAACTCAGTTTTATTGCTAAAGGTATTCGCGCTAAAAAAAATGCTAAAATTGCACTGCTACAGCCGTTTATCCCTTTATCTGTATGTGTATTTGGTAATAATGAATTAAAAAACTTAGCCAGTGTCGAAGCGCTAAGTGTGGCCCTAACATTAACCGATAATCATCTGTACTCTGCATTGTATGCCAATGAGCTTTTGGTCAGACTCTTACCTCCAGAGTTAACCTATCCTGCTCTCTTTGAGCATTATCAACAAATGTTACACTGGTTTTCTGAGCAGAAACCTATTGAGCCAATTCTTCGAGAGTTTGAATTGAGTCTTCTCAATGAATTTGGTTACGGGATTGATTTACAATATGACGTGCAAAATGACCAGCCAGTCATTGCTGAGGGTCGCTATACGTTTGATCCAGAGATAGGCGTAACCTTGGTAGAAAATAGTCAATCGCTTTCTATCCCCGGTCAGTTGCTATTGGATGTGAGTGAATTTAACTGGCATCCAGCTTCGTTAAAAACGGCTAAATACATGAATCGACTAGCGCTTGGCGTCTTATTAGGTAATAAGCCATTGAAAAGTCGAGAATTATTTAATAAACCACAAAATACGCGTAAGTAACGTTTAAGGTTGAAAATTAATTGCGCATCTGTGCAGCAGCACAGGAAAGATAACAAAACTGTGAAGGTTTAAAACATGAAAGATATGCTTCTGGGTGTCAATATTGATCACATTGCTACGCTGAGAAATGCACGAGGGACGCATTACCCCGATCCGGTTCATGCCGCTGATATTGCTGAGCGTGCTGGGGCCGATGGAATTACGGTCCACCTACGAGAAGATCGTCGTCATATCAAAGATAGAGATGTACGTTTGTTGGCTCAAACTATCAATACACGTTTGAATTTAGAAATGGCTGTTACGGATGAAATGATTGATATTGCTTGCGAAATCAAGCCAACATTTTGCTGTTTAGTGCCAGAAAAACGCGAGGAGTTGACAACAGAAGGGGGGTTGGATGTTGTCGGTGGATTTGAAAAAGTGAAAGCTGCAACAGAAAAGTTGATGGATGCTGATATTATCGTGTCACTGTTCATTGATACTGATTTGAAACAGATTGATGCAGCCAAGGCATGTGGCGCTGAGTTTATTGAAATTCACACAGGTCACTATGCTGATGCGACGAATGAAAAACAAGCCGAATTGGAGCTTGAAAAAATCACGAAGGGCGTATCTCACGGACATGATATTGGTTTGCGTGTTAATGCAGGGCACGGATTGAACTATCATAATGTTAAGCCCATTGCCGCGTTGTACGAAGTTGTCGAACTCAACATTGGCCACGCGATTATTGCCCGTGCTGCTTTTGAAGGCTTGGAAAAAGCTGTTTCCGATATGAAGCGATTAATGCTTGAAGCGCGTGCTTAGGTTGACAAACATTTTTATCACATACTAAAAGCAGGAATATCGCGTGGTTAAAGCATTTCGTCCTCCCAAGAAAACACACCATAAAAAAGGGAAGACTTCACATCAAGCATTGCGTCTAGAGATTGACTCTCTTGATCACGAAGGGCTCGGCGTTGCTAAACAGCATTCACCAATTGTTTTTGTTTCAGGAGCCTTGCCCGGAGAAACGTGTTTGGTAGACATTACTGAACAAAAGAAACAGGTATTTAAAGGGCGGGTGAAACAAGTATTACAGGCCAGCCGACATCGTAAAGAAGCAATTTGCCCGCACTTTAATCAGTGTGGTGGTTGCCAAACACAATATGTTGATCACCAAACAATGTTGGGCTTTAAGCAGGAAGCTATTACGCAACTCCTGAATAAATTGGGTGCGGTTGACATTGAACAAGATGTACCGTGGCAAAGCCCAATTCTTGACTCGGATGTTGCTTACCGTCGTAAAGCTCGTTTAGCCGTGGATTTCCGCCAAGAACAATCCCCTCGCATTGGCTATCGAGGGAAAGGCACAGCGGAGGTGATTAATATCACTTCATGCCCTGTTTTAAAGCCTGATTTGGCAGCATTAATCGCACCGATTCGAACGCTTTGTTTTGAATTGAATAACAAGAGAGCGATTGGACATATAGAGCTTCTGCAAGGTGATAGACAGGAGGGGAGTGAATACGTTGATACGCGTCCTTTGGTGGTTTTTCGAATGACCAAAGACTTATCACAACAGGATAAACAGATTATTAGCTCCTTTGCTCAACAACAGGGCTGTGATGTGGCTTTAGAACTGCAAAATAGCCGTTTTGAAATGTTAGCGGGTATGTCTGCGAATATTGATTATTCGCTAACTAACTCTATTTCACTTAAAGCACAAGTAACTGATTTTATTCAAGTAAATCCGGTTGTGAATCGTAAGGTGGTAGCAACCGCAATAGAGTGGTTGGATATAAAAACTTCTGACATAGTGTTGGATTTATATTGTGGATTAGGTAACTTTAGTTTACCCGTGGCTGAAATAGCAAAGCAGGTTGTTGGTTTAGAAGGTGTACCTGAAATGGTGCAAAGGGCGTCGCAGAACGCACAACAAAATGGCATATCCCATGTAGATTTCTTTTGTCGGGACTTAGATCAACCTGAAGCGTTAAAAAAATGGTTGGGTTTAGGGGTCAATAAAGTCATTCTTGACCCTTCTAGAGTCGGCGCAAAAGCGCTTATGTCACAAATTGCTGAACTTAAACCAGAGAAAATACTCTATGTTTCATGTAATCCGGCAACCTTCGGCAGAGATATTGCTACTTTGATGCAACTTAAAGCATCTAACAAACGGTATGTGGGATACCAACTGCGCAAAATCGCGTTATTAGATATGTTTCCCTACACTGCGCATACGGAAGTCATTGCACTACTCGAGCGTGGGTAACTGAAAATAAAACGAGAGAATAACGAGAACAATGGTTTCTATACGTAAGGTTCATCAAGCTGATCGCCCGGGCTTTGCTGAGTGGTTAGAGCAGCTTGATCTGCCTGAAACCACAAAAGAAAAGCTAGCAACCACATCAGAGCAACCAGAAAGCTTGTTAATTGGGCAAGAAATGGTGGAAATTTTGCACGAGTTGCAAATGGACGACCGGACCCTGCAAGCAGCGTTGATCTTCCCTTATTGTCAAATCCATGAGTTAGACTCGAATCAAATCAAAGAGCAATTTGGTGAAGAGATTTGTCACCTCATTGAAGGCGTCAGGGAAATGGACGCCATACGTAGCTTGTATGTCACTCAGCATGTGCGCGCCGATGAGGCTCAGGTCGATAAAATTCGACGCATGTTACTTGCCATGGTCAAAGATGTTCGTGCGGTATTGATTAAATTAGCTGAACGTATTTGTCGATTGCGACAGTTAAAAAACGCCAGTGAAGAATCTAAAGTTATTGCCGCCCTCGAATGCGCTAATATTTATGCGCCATTGGCGAATCGCCTAGGCGTTGGTCAGTTAAAGTGGGAGTTAGAAGATCTCGCCTTTCGCTACCTGCACCCCGATACATACAAAAATATTTATGCGATGTTGGCTGAGAAGCGCTCAGACAGACAAAACTACATTAATAACTTTGTTTCTGATTTACAGAAGCAGTTAGATAAAGCCGATATTCAAGCCAAAGTACAAGGTCGACCAAAACACTTCTTTAGCATTTGGCGGAAAATGCAGAAGAAGAATTTAGATTTTAACGAGTTGTTTGATATTCGAGCTGTGCGTGTCGTAGCGAAGCGCGTTCAAGATTGTTACTCATGTTTGGGGCTGGTTCATTCCGTTTGGAAGCATATTCCAAAGGAATTTGATGATTATATTGCCACCCCGAAAAGCAATGGCTACCAATCCATTCATACGGTCGTTATTGGCCCTGAAGGTAAGCCGATTGAAATTCAAATTCGTACCGAGCAAATGCATGACGATGCCGAGCTTGGGGTTGCCGCTCACTGGAAATATAAAGAAGGAAAAAGCGGCAGTGACGAAAAATATGAAGAGAAAATTGCTTGGCTGCGGAAAATCCTGCAATGGCATGAAGATATGGCTGGCGATGGTGAGATGGTTGAAGAGCTTCGCAGCCAAGTCTTTGAAGATCGCGTATATGTGTACACGCCAAAAGGTGATGTACTGGATTTACCGACAGGCAGCACACCACTTGATTTTGCTTACTATATCCATAGTAACGTTGGTCATCGATGCACTGGGGCAAAGATTGCAGGGAGAATTGTACCGTTAACCTACGAATTGCAGACGGGCGATCAGGTAGAAGTATTAACCAGTAAGAATATGAATCCGAGCCGAGATTGGATGAACCCGTCTTCTGGTTATATTCACTCCTCTCGAGCACGGGCTAAAATTCAAACATGGTTCAAAAAGCAAGATAGAGAAAAGAACCTTGCAGCGGGTAAAGAAATGCTGGAAGTGGAGATCCAGCGAGCTCGTTTGACTCACGAAGGAATAGATAAGTGTGTTGAGCGGTTCAATATGACATCTTTAGATGATCTCTACGTGGCGATTGGCGCTGGCGATGTGCGTATTATGCAAGTCATTAACTATTTGCAGCAACAACAACGCCCCGAGCCACAAATCGATCCACGTGTACCTAAGCCAAGCAAGGCAAAATCTACGGGTAATAAGGAACATATCATTGTAGAAGGTGTGGGGCGCTTGATGAGCCAGATTGCGCGTTGCTGCCAACCACTACCCGGAGATCCAATTGAAGGCTATGTCACAATTGGTCGAGGGGTAAGTGTTCATAAAGAAGGGTGTGAGCAGTTGGCTCAATTGCTTGAGCAGCACCCAGAAAGAGCCATCGAAGTGAGTTGGGTTCAAGATCTTCAGGAGAAGTTCCAAGTTGCTTTGGATGTGATGTGCTGGGATCGTGATGGGATTCTGCGGGATCTTACTACCGTGTTAGCGAATGAAAAAGCGGGATTGCTTGGCGTTGAAACGGCGTCTTTGAAGGATGAACAAACCGCGAAGATTAAGCTCAAGATTGAGGTTAAGAATCTCAACAGTCTAGCGCGGACAATGAAGCGTATTCAAAATATCCCAAGCGTCATTGATGTCATCCGGGCTAATCGCTAAACAGCCGTTGCAATGAAATTAGGTTGAGCTTATTCTCGAGTAAGCTCAACCTACTATTTTATCATTCCTTTCATCATGCAAAATGCCTCCAAACCGTTAACTCGCTTGCTTGAGATTATGGCTCAACTCAGGCACCCCGAAACAGGATGTCCTTGGGATATTCAGCAAACTTTCCAAAGTATCGTTCCTCACACACTTGAAGAAGCTTATGAAGTTGCAGATGCGATTGAATTTGGCACGATGGACGATGTAAAAGAGGAGCTCGGCGACTTACTTTTTCAGGTTGTTTTTTATGCGCAATTAGGAAAGGAGCAAAATCAGTTTGATTTTTCTGATATTGTTGAAACCTTGTCAGATAAATTGGTCCGCCGTCACCCCCACGTTTTTGGTGATACTCAAGTTGATTCACCCGAAGCCGTTAAGCTTAATTGGGAGCGGATCAAGGAAAAAGAAAAGGAAGATAAAGGCGAGATTGATACTAGCGTCTTAGCGAATATCCCCGTAGGTTTAACGCCATTAATTCGTGCTCATAAGTTACAAAAGCGTTGTGCTAAAGTGGGTTTTGATTGGGGAGAGTTGTCACCGGTTATCGATAAAATCAACGAAGAAGTTGGCGAAGTATTGGCCGAGCTTGAGCAGCCAGAAGTGGATAAAGATAATTTAACAGAGGAAGTCGGTGATCTGTTCTTTTCGGTAGTGAATCTTGCTCGTTACCTTGATGTTGATGCTGATGCCGCGTTGCGGAAGGCTAATCATAAGTTTGAACAGCGTTTTCGAAAAGTTGAAGCTGCACTTCGGGAGCAAAATAAACAACCTAAGGAAGCCTCTTTGGACGAAATGGAGTCACTTTGGCAAGCCGTTAAAAATAAGTAGCCTTTTTATTGTGCCGAGGAATAGTTGAATGAAAGTCATTGGTTTATTGGGTGGTATGAGTTGGGAAAGTAGTCAAATTTACTACAGAGCACTGAACGAAGCCATTAAGCAGCGTTTAGGCGGATTACATTCCGCTGAAATGGTGCTGTACAGCATCGACTTTGCTAGGTTAGAAGTGTTACAACAAGCTAAGAATTGGGGAGCCGCAGCTGATTTACTCATTGACGCTGCTCGAAAAATTGAAAACGCTGGGGCTGACTTTTTGTTAATTGGTACCAATACCATGCATATTGTTGCTGAACAGGTCGCCAATGCTATTGATATTCCTCTGCTGCATATTGCTGATGCGGTAGGTGAACGCATTGCAAAGCAAAATATTGATAATGTCGCTCTGCTCGGAACGGCTTTCACTATGACCGAGGCATTTTACCGAGTGCGTTTACAAGAAAATTTCGGTTTAAATGTGATGACGCCTAGTCAGAGTGAGCGAGACATTATTCACCGAGTAATTTATGAAGAGCTATGTCAAGGCGTGGTCTCCGACGATGCCAGAAGGGCCTACCTAAATATCATCGACAATTTGTCTCAGAAAGGCGCACAGGGCGTCATTTTGGGCTGTACCGAAATTGGTTTGTTGGTAAAACAGGAACACAGCCCATTACCTTTATTTGACACGGTAGAATCGCACGTCGAAAAGGCAGTAGAATTTGCGCTTGAGAGGGACGTTACGAGCGCATAAACCGTCATTCATTGCATTTTATAGTTACCTTGTTATTTATTAAATGTGTTGTTCAAGGCGACTTGTCAGTTCGACATTCCGCTTTTCACCGGGAGGGTAAGAATACAATGCTAAGTCTCGAGCTTTATCACATAACAAGTTAATGCTTTGGATATAATCTGTTTTCGAGTGGTCTTGCTCGGTAATTAACTCAGAGGCAGTAAACACAAATTGCGAAGCAGTTATTTTCTTATCACCTTCAGGCATCGCATGAATAAGATCTTGAATTGCTTCTACTCGGTTATATGCCTGATCAACTTCCTTCAAATAAGCTTCTGTCGATAAAGTACGAAAGCCATTACCAATTGATAGTTTAACCAAGTTGCTTGATGGAGTTTGTGGCATCGGGATGACATTATCGATATTGGCGTATTCACCATTAAAATTAATATCAGCCTCCTCTGTACTCTTATTTTTAGTGAACAGACCAACAGGCAAAAACAAGCTTACAAAAATAATAGTATTAAAGAGATGGCTTAAAATGGTTCTTACATCCCACAGCCACCATGCACTGCCTCTTTCATAATTCACCCCCACTCCTGTGTTTAATGCAATAACATTACGATCAATGTGAACGAGGAAGGTTAATATTAAATCAAAGACCAATAACCCCATGGCTAATTTTAATTGCCAGTGGAAAACGAATCCTCGGATTCTGTTATAAATCAATGGGGTAACTGCTAGAACAAGGGCTGAAAAAGCGAGGTACAGGTAATGAATTTTAATTGGTTCGTGTAAAAATGCGATCCACTGTGAGAAAGCTAAATGCGCTAAGGCAAAGATCACTGCGGCAAATAGTGCAAAGTGAGTAATAGGTTTGTGTTCAGGGCGAAAGCTCTGGTTATACACTGCTGCAATTAAAAATCCGATAGTCCAAATATTACTAATTACAAAGGCAATTGCTAAATCCAACATTCTGTAAATCTATCTACTCATTGTGATAAGCCAGGTGTAACCCTGGCTTAAGCGTTATTCAGTTCAGGAAATCATGATGGATCACCACTCACGCCTGGGCCTAGTAGCGAAGCTGAGCTACTGGAAACTATTTTATCCAATAAACAATTCAACGACCAGTTGTTACATGTTGTGTTTACGTTAATTTCGCTACCTTGACTAAGTTGAGTCTGATCTAAAACAGCGTCTTCAGCATTAGATGCAAAGGATAAAGCGGAAAAGATAACGGGGAGCCAAATTTTGGTTTTTTTCATAAATACCTCTCTAAATATATGGGCCGTGTTGAAAACTTTCACGAATATATCTATGCAGACGGTAAAAATGTAGTCCAAGATAATACCAATTTCGGTAATCTAATTTCTTGAAATGATTAAATATTTAAGGATTTCAATTACTTTCGTGTCTATGGTGGGGAATGAAAAAATGTCTTTTTACGATAAAATTATTAACTAAAACGCTTTCATTTATTTGAAAATGATTTTCTATAATGTGCAATGGTATTTTCTTACCATTTGACACGAAAAACACAATATAAAAAATACCATAGTCGCGCCTAGTTTTATGGTGAAATAAAGCTAAGCGCGATGAATGGTGTTTTTCGTTAAGCTAGTTCACAAAGCAACGCGTCTTTGCTTAGCCCTTGTGCGGACAGTTGCTCGCGAATCTTACGTAAAGCTTCTACCTGAATTTGGCGAACGCGTTCCCTTGTAAGGCCAATCTCAGCTCCTACATCTTCAAGTGTTGAAGGTTCGTAGCCGAGCAGACCATAGCGTCTAGCCAATACTTCCCTTTGTTTCGGATTCAGTTCTTGTAACCAGTCAACAATGCTTGTCTTAACATCCTTGTCTTGTAACTCCTCCTCGGGGCCATGATGCTTTTCGTCAGGAATAACATCCAATAAGGCTTTTTCATTGTCTTGACCAAAAGGTGAATCAACGGATGTGATTTTCTCATTAAGGCGCAACATTTTGCTGACATCCTTAACAGGTTTATCTAATGCATCTGCGATTTCTTCGGCAGTAGGCTCATGGTCTAGCTTTTGTGCTAACTCTCTCGATGCACGCAAATAAACATTAAGCTCTTTGACAATATGAATAGGGAGGCGAATTGTACGCGTTTGGTTCATTATCGCTCGTTCAATAGTTTGACGAATCCACCAAGTTGCATAGGTAGAAAAACGAAAACCTCGTTCGGGGTCAAACTTTTCAACGGCACGGATTAAACCTAAATTTCCTTCTTCTACTAAATCAAGTAAAGCAAGGCCTCGATTATTGTAGCGTCTGGCAATTTTAACCACTAAGCGTAAATTACTGACAATCATGCGCTGTCTTGCACTAGCATCACCTTTTAAGGCGCGTCTAGCGAAGTAAACTTCTTCTTCAGCTGAAAGTAAAGAAGCATAGCCAATCTCACCCAAATACAATTGAGTGGCGTCTAAGCTTTTAGGTGAACCTTCCTGATTCGATAATGCTTCCTCAAACTCTTCGGTTTGTGATGTTTCTTGGATTAAGCCCGTTTTTGCTTCTGAATCCAGGGCTTCCAGTTCTTTAACTGAGGTATCGTTTGCCATGAGATATATCTCCAACATGGAATCAATGTATACCTATCCCCCTTTTGTACTGCTTTCTTCTTATTATTTTTTCTTATTCTTCTTATTTTATTTTTTATTTTGGTAAATACCTGAGTGGATCAACCGACTTCCCTTTGTAACGTATTTCAAAGTGAAGCATTGTTTGGTCCGTACCGGAATTTCCCATGTGAGCAACTCGCTGTCCTGCTTTTACCCACTGTTGTTCCTTAACAATTATGGTGTCGTTATGAGCGTAAGCGCTTAAATATGATTCAGAGTGCTTAATGATCACAAGATTGCCATATCCTCGCAATGCATTCCCTGTATAAACTACCTTTCCATCTGCTGCTGCTTTTACCGGGTCGCCTTTGCTACCTGCAATATCGAGCCCTTTATTACCTTCAGCAGCAAGTGAAAATTTGTTAATAATTTTGCCCTTGCTTGGCCATGTCCATTGGCTTATTTCAGACGGAAAAGATGACTTTTTTTGTGCTGCATTGCGTTTTACGTACTTACCATACGCCTTCTTTTTTTTGCGATCAACCGTTTGAATAGGTTTGTTTTTCGTGGTTTTTGTGCGGAAATTTGGTGTGTTTTTTTGCTGTCGGTTATTTGACGGTATAAGTGTTATTTTCTGCCCAGGGTATATAGAGTAAGGCTTTGAGATGCCATTGATTTGTGCAATTTCCCTGAAGTCTCGACCTGCAGAAAAAGCAATTGAGTAGAGAGTGTCGTCTTTTTTGACAATATAATATTTTGAATTAACAATCGGTCTTTTTATAACATTATGACCTGAATGCTTTCCTAGTCTAACGACGGGAGCAGGGCCTGTACGAGAACTACAGCCGCTGACCAATAAGGCGATAAAGGCGAAAAGTAGGAAAATGTAACCTCTATTCTCGGTCATTATATTTACCTATATTAGAAGGTAAGTCAACACCGCAAGGAAAATAGTCGTCCATCCAATCCAGTCCATATACTTTCTCAATTTTTGCTCCATGATCTCACCGCCCCAATACATCAACCCGGCAACAAGATAAAAACGCATTCCTCTACTGATTGTCGAAACTAACATAAAGGGAATGAAAGCCATACCTAAAAAGCCTGCGCTGATTGTAAAAATTTTATACGGGATAGGTGAGAAACCGGCTAAAAAAACGATGCCAATGCCATATTCTTTAAACCAACCTATAGCCATTTCGAGGCGATCTGCGTAGCCCCATTGGTTGATGAGCGGTTCAATATAATTATCAAAAGCTAGCCAGCCGAGCAGATAACCGCACGCTCCACCAATAACAGATGAAACCGTAGTGATTGTTGCATAAAACCAGGCTTTTGTACGATTAGCTAAAGCCATCGGTGCAAGCATGACATCAGGCGGGATTGGGAAGAAGATGGATTCACTTAATCCTAATAAGAAAAGGTAATACTGTGCGTGTTTGTGCCTAGCCCAACGTAGTGTTGTGTCGTAAAGCTTTTCAAAGATTCTCACGATAAATCACCGGGTACAAGCGGAACAAAGCGCACATCCTCAATGTATTTTTGTTCGAAATGATTGCCCCGCCGTGTAATTAGCAGCAGTGTTTGGGCATCAGTACCAACGGGGATCACCAATTGTCCCGCATCTTCTAATTGAGGGAGAAGTTTTTGAGGTAATGAGCTAGCTGCCGCAGTCACGATAATCGCATCGTATTTTCCTTTACTTGGCCAACCTTCCCAGCCGTCGCCATGCTTCATACCAACATTATATAAGTCGAGCTTTTGCAAACGTCGTTTGGCTTGAAATTGTAATAACTTGATGCGCTCTACTGAAAAAACCTGATCAAATATTTGCGCTAGAATTGCGGATTGATAACCGGAACCGGTGCCTATTTCGAGCACTTTTCGGTGAGGGTGCTCCCCATTTAAGAGTAGTTCTGTCATCTTGGCAACGATATAGGGTTGTGAAATCGTCTGCCCTTGACCAATTGGTAGCGCAGTATTTAAGTATGCTTGATGCTGTAGCGTTTCGGGGATAAACATTTCTCTTGGCGTACTGGCTATCGCTTTTAGTACGCCTGAGTGTGAAATGCCTTCCTTTTTCAGCAAAGCGGCAAGGGTTTCTCCTCGCCGTGTCAGTTGAATTTTAAATCCACTCATTGTTGTTATAGCTTTTCAATCCACTCTTGTATTTCTTCTAAGCTTTTATAAGCTGTCATATCAACCGAAATGGGTGTCACCGAGCAATAACCACTGGCGACCGCATGGAAGTCAGTTCCCTCTCCGGCATCTTGTTCCTGTCCCACCTTGCCATACCAGAAAATTTCTCTGCCAGCGGCGTCTTCTGCTTTGACCATTGATTCAGCACGGTGTCGACGACCTTGACGAGTGACTTTGATGCCTTTTAGCTCTTCAATCGGAATGTTTGGGACATTAATATTTAAAATTTGGTCTGCTTTTAATGGATGCGCTTTTAAGTGACGGATAATATTTCTGACGACTAGCGCTGCAGTCTTAAAATGTTCACCAGTGCGGCTATTTAATGATACCGCTATGGCCGGCAATCCCATGTAACGCCCTTCGGTGGCTGCGGCTACGGTACCTGAATAAATAACATCATCGCCTAAATTGGGACCATGGTTGATTCCCGATACTACTAGTTCCGGGTCATCATCCATAAACTGGTTAATGCCCAAATGCACGCAATCAGAGGGGGTTCCGTTAACTGAATGGAAACCGTTTTGCATTTTCTGTATACGCAAAGGGTACATAAGCGATAAAGCATTGCTAGCACCACTGCAATTTCGATCTGGTGCAATCACGGTTACATTGTGCTCTTCTGCAAGCACTTCATGCAAAGCTGCTAACCCCTCGGCATGAACACCATCATCATTACTGAGCAAAATTTTCATCTGCTTGATTCCTTTAATCTGTTATCACCAGCTCTCTTAAAATGGATGTTGCGAAACAGCCGGGCGGTAGATAAAACTGAAGTGTCAGGTTATTGCCAGATAACTCCCAATTCAATTTTAATGGATAAAGCCATAGGGGGCGACGCTCTTGTTTCAGTCCTAGCGCCTCTAACATTTCGCATTGTTCTGGGTGCTGTTCTGCAATACTCGACTCAAAGGCCAGAGCTTCACCTGTAGAACCTAGCTCACCTTTACCCCAAAGTGGGGCTGAGAGCTGAATATCTTGTTCTTTTAAGCGAGACTGAATCATAGCATCAGGTGTCTCGCAATGAAAAAAACTATTGCTGCCAGCCAGCATCAAAATATCGCCGGAAATCGCTTCATGAATAGATTGATTGTTGTGGCGAGCATAGTGAATACGTCCATGAACAAATTCGTTAAATAGCCATGAGCGTAAAGCTGATATGGCCATAGAGCGTTTGTTCCTGTTTCGTATGCTTTCGCCCTCTAACATCTTTTGCGCTAATTCTAAGTTACCACCGCGGCGTTTGGTTGTTTGACTGCTATCGTCTGTTTCCGGTTGGAGTCGAATTTCGCCGAATCGCTGAGAGCCGTAATAATTAGGTACACCGAGTTTTTCAATTTGTGCAAGCCGAGCTTCTAGTCCTTCTGTATGACTAAGATTACGCAATGTGATTTGGAATTGGTTGCTGTCTAAATTTCCGGGACGTAGCTTCTTATGATGTCTTTCTCTCCGAAGAATTTCGGCGCCAGGTAAGTTAAAAGTGGACCAGTCAGGCTCCGCTTTTCCCGGCATATGTAGGCTAAACCACTGTTCGGTGACAGCAAATTTGTCTTTTCTTCCCGCATAACTCACATTTCGAAGCGGTAGCTGTGCAAACTTTGCTAATTGTTCTGCTACAAACGCGGTATTTAGACCTGTTTTCTTCAACCAAATAAGGCAGTGCTCACCTTCTCCCAACGGCTCAAAGGTTAGTAATTCTTTTACAATAAAATCTTCTGGCCGAGATTTTAACTCAGCGGTAATATTCGGCGTGCCATGATAATGGAGCCAGTGATCCGTTTGCATGATAGGTGTGGTCATGGTTACAACTCTTTTTTATTATTTTAATTAACCAACTATTACTCAGGTTGTTGAGGCTTTTGAACCAGCAACACATTTGCGTAACTTGCGATGCCTTCTTTTCTGCCTGTAAAGCCCAATTTCTCTGTGGTGGTGGCTTTCACATTAATTTGCTCAAGTTGGCATTGGCAATCTTCGGCGATATTTTGTCGCATAGCGTTGATATAAGGGGCCATTTTAGGGGCCTGAGCTACGATAGTGCTGTCAATATTATTAACAGCATATCCACGCTCATGAATATCTAAAATCACTTTACGTAAAAGTAATCGGCTATCTATATTTTTAAATTCTTCTGCGGTATCGGGAAAGTGGTAACCAATATCCCGAAGAGCTAATGCGCCGAGAATGGCGTCACAAATGGCGTGTAATAAAACATCACCATCAGAATGTGCAAGTAAGCCAGTATCGTATTGAATGGTTTCTCCGCCAATGACAATCGGGCCTTCTCCGCCAAATTTATGAACATCATAGCCCTGACCTATCCGTAAAAAGCCTAGTGGGAGAGCGTTATGACTCATAAGTACCTCGATTTTTTATGTAGAATTCAGCCAGTTTTAGGTCTTGTGGGTGTGTGACTTTTATATTGCTCGAACAGCCTTCAACCAGCTTCACACTGCCTTTTTGGAACTCAATGGCTGATGCCTCATCGGTCACTTTCCGCCCCTGATTCAATCCCATTTCCAGTGCTTGGAGCAATTCCTGAGCAGGGAAAAACTGTGGTGTTAGAGCGTGCCATAAGTTGTCTCGTTCAACGGTTTGGTTGACCAGTGGTGTTGATGACGAAGTGGCTTCACTGCGTTTCATGGTGTCGCGGACAGGCGTTGCTAAAATGCCACCACAGCCACTGCCGTGTAAGGCGAGTAGCTGACTAATGTCGTGATGGGAAACACAGGGGCGAGCTGCATCGTGAACGAGTGCCCACTCGCTATCAAAATTTTCGCTGGTTTGTTGCAGATGTTGCAGACCAGCAAGCACAGAGTCAGATCGTTCTTTACCACCATCAATACGGGTTAGCCAAGGTGATTTAGCGATTTTGAGTGAACCAAAATATTCGTCGTTAGGGTTAATAGCAACAAGGATATGCTTGATTTGTGGATGACTGATAAGGGTTGCTAGTGTCCACTCTAAAAGGCTCTTGTTTAGCAACGTTAGGTATTGCTTTGGAATATTGGTTTTCATGCGCTTTCCTACGCCAGCGGCGGGAACAATCGCAGAAAACTGAGGGAGTGGATCAGCGCTGTGTATCATTGTCATGAAAATACTTTAATGAGTTGAATATCTGGGATTAATGCGTTTCTTTTAACGTTCCGAGGGAAGGATGCGATAGAACGTTTCCCCAGGCTTTATCAGGCCAAGCTCGTTGCGCGCTCTTTCTTCTATTGCTTCTAGGCCAATTTTTAAGTCATGAATATCAGCGCGTAACAAGCTGTTCCTTTGTCTCAGTTTTGCATTTTGCAATTCCTGTTTAGCGACTTCCTTTTCTTGCAGGAGGTAGTCCGGAATACTGTGTTTGCCGAACCAAAGTCGATATTGCAACAAGGATAAGCAAACTAACAGAATCATACTGACCCATTTGCCCATGAGATGCTACGCCTTCATTTTTAGTAGTGAGGTTATTATGCGTATTTGATAATAAGTCGCAACAAAAGATACACAAAATTAGTTAAATTTGTCGTTAAGCTACTGGCGAGAAAGACGAAAAGGTTTGTTGTGATCGACTGCGCCTGAGGGGGAGATGTCCAAGTCGAGTTGTCAATGGAAGAAAATGTGGCGACTAATTGTCGCCACAAGGCTTGTTTAAGGGGGTGAGCTTACCGTATTACTTAATCACCTAGGCTCAGCAAAGTGGTGTTACCACCAATTGCCGTAACGTTATTGCTATAGGTTTTTTCCGTCACAAATCGTGTTAAATAATGAGGACCACCGGCTTTCGGACCTGTTCCTGACAAGCCTTGACCACCAAACGGTTGTACTCCAACAATAGCGCCAACTTGGTTACGGTTAATATAAACATTACCGACATCAATACGGTCTGCCACATCGAAGGCGAAAGATTCGTTTCGACTGTGAATCCCCAATGTAAGGCCAAAGCCCGTGCCGTTGATTTCATCAATCACCACATCCAATTCTTTTGCTTTGAAGCGGATGATGTGAAGGATTGGACCAAAGTGCTCCTTATCCAGTTGCTTAATACTATCGATCTCAATGGCGCTTGGTTGCACATAGCTGCCTTTTTTGCTCATTTCTGGCATCGGTACTGTCGATATAAGCTTGCCGGCACGACTGATGGCTTCGATATGCGCAGTTAAGCTTGCTTGTGCAGTGTGGTCGATTACCGGTCCGACATCTGTTTTGTAAGAAAGCGGATCACCCACACTCAGTTCCTGCATTGCTCCATCAAGTAGTTCTAATACACGGTCTGCTACGTCATCTTGCACATACATAACGCGCAGTGCTGAACAGCGTTGTCCAGCACTCTTGAAAGCAGAGGCCAGTGCATCAGTTACCACTTGCTCGGGTAATGAGGTGCTGTCAACAATCATGGCATTTTGACCGCCGGTTTCAGCGATTAATGTTGCGATAGCACCATCACGTTGCGCCAAAGAAATATTGATTCGTTTAGCGGTGCCGGTTGAACCAGTAAAGCAAACGCCAGCAATGCGCGTATCATCGGTAAGTTGGGGGCCAATTACACTGCCTTTACCCGGCAAAAATTGGATGACTTCTTTGGGGAAGCCAACTTTTAACATCAGTTCTATAGTGCGGTGGGCGACAAGCCCTGTCTGTTCTGCTGACTTGGCTATGACAGTATTACCAGTCACCAGTGCTGCTGAAATTTGTCCTAAGAAAATTGCCAGCGGGAAGTTCCATGGGCTAATACAAACAAACACACCTTTGCCGGAAACGAAAATTTCATTGCGCTCTCCTGTTGGCCCCGGCAGTAATGGGTCTGCATTAAAGAGCTTGCGGCCCTCGATGGCATAAAAACGACAAAAGTCCACCGCTTCGCGTACTTCATCAATGCCATCTTGCAGCGATTTACCTGCTTCCATGGTGCAAAGTGCGATTAACTCATGCTCGTTGGCTTCCAATTCATCTGCCAGTTTTTCCAGTAAAGAGGCGCGCTCTTCAATAGGACGGCGGTTCCAGCTTCTAAATGCTCTGTGTGCGCTAAATACCGCATTTTCGGTTTCTTCCGGTGTTGCCCAGTAGATTTCACCCACCTGATGTTCGCGATTTTGTGGGCTGGTGACGGTAATTTTTTCGCCACCTGAACGTTTTTCTCCATCAACGATCGGGCCGCCATGCCATTGCTTTTTGGCATGGGTTTCCACGCTGGATAAAAACGGTTTCTGTAAAGACTCAATATCTAAGTTTGTGCCTTGTGAGTTTTTTCTTGAACCGAAAATTTGTGGTGGCAGTGGGATTTTATCGTTTGCCAAACTGGCATTACCTTTTAAAGACTCAAGTGGATGCTCAACAAGCGACTCCACAGGCGTGTTTGGATCAACAAGTTTGTGGACAAATGAGCTATTGGCGCCGTTTTCCAACAAGCGTCGAACAAGGTATGGCAGCAAGTCTTTATGCGCTCCAACAGGGGCGTAAATCCGCACATTCATATTGGGCGAGTTACTCAGCACCGTGTCGTAAAGCTCTTCTCCCATGCCGTGTAAGCGCTGGAATTCCATTTCACGGTCGCCAGCAATCCGTTTAATACAAAGCAGAGTATGGGCATTGTGGGTAGCAAATTGTGGGAAAATGTTGCCTTTGGTGTGATCGCTCAACAAGAAATGTGCACAAGCAAGGTAGCTGACATCTGTGCTGGCTTTGCGGGTATAAACCGGATACGAAGCAATGCCCATTTCTTGGCTCCACTTGATCTCGGAATCCCAATAGGCACCTTTTACTAAGCGCACGGGAATCGCGTCGCCTTGCGCATTTGCGAGCTGGTTAATCCACATTAATACCGGTAATGCGCGTTTTGAATAGGCTTGAACAACCAAACCTAAACCACCCCAGCCTTTTGATTGGGGAGACTGATACACTTTTTCGAATAAGCTAAGTGACAGCTCTAAGCGATTCATTTCCTCGGCGTCTACGCTGATAGCGACGTTGAGATCGCGTGCTAATTCCACTAAGGCAACAACGCGCTGATATAATTCAGTTAAAACGCGATCTTCATTTGCCACCTCGTAACGAGGGTGAAGGGCCGACAATTTAATGGAAATAGTGGGTAATGCCGGGTGAGTTTCCGCGATGCTTTCTGCGCCGATGGATTTAATCGCACTGGCGTATGCATCAAAATAACGTTGGGCATCGTGGTTCGTAAGTGCGGCTTCACCTAACATATCGTAAGAGTGTGTATAACCCTTGGTACGCTGGCTACGACTATGCTTTAAGGCTTCTTCAATACTGCGCCCTAAGACGAATTGTTTCCCCATGATCTGCATTGCCGCATACATCGCTTTGCGCACAACGGGCTCACCAAGTCGATTTACCAGTTTATCTAAGGCGTTGAGTTGGTCTTTGGGAGTGTTGGTTTGTAGGATTTTTCCTGTTAACAATAATCCCCAAGTTGATGCGTTAACTAGCATCGAACCACTTCTTTTTAAGTGCGCTTTCCAATTTGCGCTCGACAATTTGTCCTTAATTAAGGCGTCAGCAGTCGCGGCATCTGGAATGCGCAACAAAGCTTCCGCTAAACACATCAATACAATGCCTTCTTGGGTGTCGAGGCTGTATTCTTGAAGAAACTTGTCGATGCTATCTCCGCCGTTGGTTTCTTCACGCACGCGGTTAATTAAATTAATGGCATCCTGACGCAGCTTTAAAAGCTCAGTTTCGTCTTCATCTACAAGAGTAAGTAATTCATTTAAATACTCGTTTTCATCAACAATGTAGTTGTTGGTGATGATTTGTCTCAGCTCACTCAGTGAGGGTAGGGTGTAAGCATTGCTTTTGAGTTCACTTGCACGAAACATAGTTTGCGTCTCCTGACATTGGAATTAAAACATCAGTTTTTCAATTGAATCATTATTTTAATCATAGGGATTCAAAGGCGTTAAATGGGCCATTAAAGGGACAAATAACTACTGCAAATTCAAAAAATCGCCCCCCAAAAACAACAGTATCATGGGGGCATTTAGGAACCTTAATAGGTTTGCGCCATTATTTTCAAAATGCTGACAAAACCAATGCCTTCTTTATGGTCAGACCAGTGAAAACATGGGTTTTTTGTAAATAAAACGAGACAGCAAGCGCGCCGGGTCTGGGCGCTTTACATCCAAGTGTCACGGCGCTGACGTTTTTTAGGAAGATAAGTAATCACGATACCAATAATGACGCCGCCGAGTGCAAGTAAGCCACCACGGACAAACCATTCCTTTTGTGAGGCATAACTTTCCTGTGATATACGTTGCTGAGATTGCTCGTGTTCTTTCAATAACTGATCATATTGAGTTTGTAGACTCACCTTTTCTGACTCTAGCTTTTCGATATATTTACTCAGCTGGGTGATGCGTGTTTCCTTATTCATTAACGTTTCCCTGAATCCCGCCATTTCTTCCTTTAACTGTGGAATTTGGTCTCGAAGACTCGGCGTTTCGGAAACGTGACGACCCTCTACCCAACCTCGTCTATCCTTATCATCAATAATTTCGACATACTGGGTTTCGGCGTCGGTTTGTAATTGAGTGATCGGTGTTCCCGCAGAGACAGAGCCTAGAATGCGATAGTTACGACCTGGCCCACTATGTAAATAAATATACAGGTCGTCTGAGATAAACCGGGGCTCTCCGTCGACTAACTCATTGCCGGATGAATCATTGCTTTGAGCGACGACATGAGCGGAAAATATCAGTAAAAACACAAGAAATAATCGATTAATTTGTGCTACCAAGGTAAGGCTCCATGTTGAAACTTTTTATAACAAACAGGATGTTAGGGGGATTCAAAAAGAAAGGCAACTAACGAAGAGTAGAAACTCATTGCCAAATAATATTTCTCGGGATAAGGTTCCTGTTTACTGTTAACATTTATTTAAAATAACAACGCCCGCCAAAAAATGGACGATGAAATTGAACTGAAGCTGTTAGTTAAGCCCGAAGCCGGCGACCAACTCTATGAAAGCTTCATTAAGAATCAGCAGCCTGATTACACTCGCAACTCTTCTCAGTTATACAATAGCTACTTTGACACTCCTGATAAACGCCTCCAATCCCTTGGTATGGCTTGTCGTGTGCGTGGCAAAGATGGCAAATTTGAACAAACCATCAAAACGCGTGGTGAATCCACAGGTGGTTTAGCGCAGCGTCCAGAATATAACGTCGCGATAGAAGGTAACAAACCAAATTTAATGTTGTTTGAAGCGATTCAATGGCCTGAAGACGTGTCAGTGAGGGCACTTCAAGATGACTTACACTGTTTATTTGATACGCATTTTGAGCGTGATGTGTATTTACTAAATATTGATGACGATACCGAAATAGAGTGCGTTTTTGATTCAGGCATGATTGAAACAACAAAACATCAGGACCCAATTTGTGAAATTGAATTGGAACTGAAAAAAGGTCAGGCTTCAGCATTATTGAAAACAGCGAAAGCTATTTTACAGTTTGTGCCATTCCGTTTGGGTACGCAAAGCAAAGCACAACGAGGTTATCGTCTAGTTGACGGTGTAAGGATGGAGCGTAAACGTATTTCCGAAGCGATTCATCCTCAGACTCAAGGTAATGTTGAAACTGTTCTGATGACAGCACTACAAGAAGCACTATCCTTCTGGCAGCATTGTGAGCAATTCTATTTAGAAGAAGCTAAACCTCGCGAATTACAGAGTATTGCCAATGTTCAAGGCTTCATCCACAAGGTAACGACGCTGTTTGGTGATTACCTGAGCTGCCCAGAATTGAAAAAGGTCTCGCAAAAAGCACAATCGCTCCGTCAATCTTGGATGTGGGCTGAACGCGTCGATGCTATTCGGGAGTTGCATTCTTCAAAGGGCGCCTTCCGTAAAAAGCTATCGAATAATGACGGATTAAGAAAACAGTTGCGTGTGCAATTACGCGATTTACTTGAGCAGGAAAAACCGGAGGAGTGTTTTTTTAATAAAGAATATACTTCGTTGCAGTTAGATGTGCTTGAATTGCTGTTGCTAAAACCTTGGCGTAAACACGGACAAGCGTATTTGAATGATATTACTGATTGCGCTTCGCAGTGGGTGGTCAACACGGTCAAACAAATTCAAACTTTGATTGGAAGTCAGAAATACGCAACTGCTCAGCAAGCAATGACATCCTATACTTTACTAAAGGACATGGATTATTTGGCATTATTCCTTGATGAGTCGTTGTTACAGCGGACGCATTCCTGTGACGTTAATTGGCGAAATATGCTTGATGGCGTTGTGGATCTGCTTACCTTGCAAGTATTCGAGGAATCGCTTTCAACGATGAATCTTGAAGACAAAGCATCGTTAACAAAATGGTGTACAAGGAAACAGCGCGATACGCTGGAACTCATGGGTGAAGTTCAGCATCTTCTTTAAAATGAATGTGTTGTACTGTACTTGAGCGCTTCAATTTTGCTAGGCCAAGTGCCAATACCGTGAATCCAATGGTCAGGTAAATGAATCAAGTTACAATAGCGTTTCAAATTTTTCTTATTGCCATTGGGTGTGCTTGGATATTTCCTCTGGTTTTAACATGGGTGAGATATGATCGCCTCCCTCATGCGCGTTATGCGTTTATCTTCATTTTATCTGCGCCATTGATGCTGCTAGATAACGTGCTGGTGGTATTTAATTGGCATGTTCCCTTTTCCTATTTACTTGGTCTTTTTGACTTTATCCCCGTATTGTTGATTGTGTTGTCTTTTTTGAGCGTGCAAAAAATGTTGCTTGAAAGGCCCGAGAAGCCCTCGCGGCATTTGTGGGTAGTGGTTTTTTTTGCGTTGCTCCAGTTCCCTTTTTTGTTGATGAATCCCGAAGCTAAAGTGCTGATTAATGTGTCTCCAGTTGTAGGGGAGTTTAAGATATTTTGGTTTGTTTATTTGTATCAGTTGCTGGTGGCAATTGTGGTATTGGCTTATGCCGCTTTTATACTGCTGGACTTAAATGCCTATAAAAATCACTTACCTGAACATACGGCCGACACGGGATTTTATAAAGTTAAATCACTAACAGTCATGCACGCTATGATGTTAGCTGTTTCTGCAACAGCCATTGTTACGGTGTTGCTGGTTGCGTTGGATTTAAGTTACATAGCAGTGTGGCAATTTGGCCTTGTGATGTTGTATTCATTCTCTTTGTGGTTGGTCGCTATGGTGCTGGTGGAAAAGCGGTTATATGCACCTTCTCCAATAAATTACTTTTCACTGCACCATAAACAATTAAATGAGCAAGATATGCAACTTATCTTGGATAAAGCGGATGCGGCAATTGTTGAAAATAAAATCTATAGGAAAAAAGGCATTCGTTTACGGCAATTGTGCGATTTAAGTGGAATTGAGCCCACTGAGTTCGCTATTGCTTGTCGAGAAATCCAAGGTA
Organism: Alteromonas sp. a30; assembly: GCF_026788005.1. GTDB lineage: Bacteria > Pseudomonadota > Gammaproteobacteria > Enterobacterales > Alteromonadaceae > Paraneptunicella. Next base: position 65,258 of record NZ_JABEPE010000002.1, on the reverse strand, counting down.
AAACGTTTAGAGATTTCATTTTCCACTATCGGTTAGAGTACGCCAAGTTACTGCTTAGCCAAACGGATACCAAGGTCTCCGTCGTAGCTCGCAAGCTCGGATTTGATTCCGAAAAATCGCTAAGTGAAATGTTTGAGCGATATGTTGAAAAGTTAACGAAAGAACATGATGCTTCGAAAGAAGGATGAGAATACGCCTTGGTTACATGGTTCCAAAATGTTGCTCTAGTATTGCCTGAGTAAACTGCTTTCGTAAGTAAAAACCACGTGGGCGGGTTTTGATTATTTGCCCCTTGTTACCAATAGCATCAGTTAACACATCTCCATTTGCTGCCTTAGGGCGAAGTTGTAAAAACTCGCCGTGACGAGCCGTAATGTCTTCTATGCGTCCCAGTACAATAAAATCCATGAGTTCCTCCCAATCCGCTTGTAATTGCTGTTGTTGCTCCTGAGATGGCTGCCATAAAAAAGCCGTCCCTATCATTCGCTCGGCTGGGGGGATGTCTCGGCTACCTTGAATGGGCAACCACAACACCTGGCGCAACTTGTTATACACATTTGAGTGCTGCCATTGAATACCTGTCAAACCAAGCAAAGGGGCAAAGCAAACGTAAGTGGTTTCCAGCGGTTCGCCTTTGCTACCAATTGGAATAGTTTTTAATTCAATACCGAGTTCTGGGAAGTCTTGCTGCGGCTTTGAACCTGCGGTTGCACCTAGCATGAGTTCTATGAGTTGCCCGCTCCAACCTTTCTCGGTTTTAAAATTATCAGGGACTTTCACGTTGGCGATTTTTGCCAGTTCTCCTAAACTCAAACCGGACAGGGATAATGCTCGTTGCATTAGCTCTTCTGGACTTTGTGGCGGGTTCGAAGGCACAGATACAGGCATGCAAAAACTCTCTTACTGATGTAATCGTTGGATTTGTTTTCTTAAAGCTTTGAAAGCGTATCAGTTTGTGGAAGAATGGAAAACATCTATAAGGTTATGCGCCCGGAGTCTAAGTGATAGATACAGAGGGGTTCCGCGCGAATGTTGGCATTATTATTTGTAACCAGCAGGGCCAATTGTTTTGGGCTCGGCGTTACGGGCAACATTCATGGCAGTTTCCGCAAGGCGGAATAGACGATGGTGAAACTCCAGAACAAGCAATGTTTCGTGAATTGCATGAGGAAGTGGGGTTAAGAGCCAATCAAGTTAAAATACTTAAAGCGACGAAAAACTGGGTACGATATCGTTTACCGAAACGGCTTATTCGCCGTGAATCAACGCCTATTTGCATCGGACAAAAACAGAAGTGGTTTTTGCTTCAGTTAACCTGTCCAGAGCAAGAAGTGAACTTAACCCATTCAGGGCATCCTGAATTTGATGAGTGGCGTTGGGTAAGTTATTGGTATCCAATCAGAAATGTTGTCTCTTTCAAACGAGAGGTTTATCGCAAAGTAATGAAGGAATTTGTAACGGTTGCTATGCCTAGTCAGCCGTTTTCAAATCGCCATTCTACTTCTGAGCGACCCCAAAAAAGACGACGTAGGAGATAGTTGACGGAGCGGTTTTCCGTAGGAGATTTAGCTAAGTAATGCTTACCAAACTTAAGGAAATTGTGCAGGAGATTGGCCAGATTCCGGTTTTGGATGAAGCATTAGCCTGTGTTGCCCATCGCCTAGTTGAGGTGATGAATATCTCTTGTTGCAGTATTTACCTTGCCGACTACCAAAATAAGGTATTTGAATTAGTGGCAACTGATGGGTTGTCCGCTGATTCCGTTGGTAAGGTATCAATTGGCTTTTCAGAAGGGTTAATTGGGTTCGTTGGGCAAAAAGGCGAACCTATTAATGTGCCAGATGCGCAAACGCATTGGCGCTATAAACACATTCCAGAGGTTGAAGAGGAAGCTTATCACGGCTTTCTTGGCACCCCTATCATCCATCAACGCCAAGTTTTGGGCGTGATTACCATTCAAGATAAACAAACTCGAAAGTTTGGTGAGGAAGAAGAAGCTTTTTTAGTGACGCTTGCTGCCCAAATGGCATTGGAGATTGCGAATGCCGAGGTGCGCGGTGTCATACGGGTAAACGAGCCTAGGCATTTGGGTAAAAAGCGCCAAAGTGTCATCTTCGGTGTACCGGGTTCTCCTGGGCTAAATATAGGCTTGGGGTTAGTTCCAGAAGATAGAATTCAATTAAAAGATTATGTATTGCAGCGTAGCGATGATATTTCCGAAGACATTGCCGTGTACCGGGAGGCTGTGCTTGCAACCAAAGACGACATCCAAGAGCTAACAGAACGCATTGCCGGAACTGTGCCTCAAGATGTTGCGTCCATTTTCCAATTATACGAACAGTTGCTTGATGCCAATAGTTTAGGCAATGAAGTTGAAAGTAAGATTTTAGAAGGTTGGAATGCACCTTCAGCGCTAAAGCTTGTAGTGGAAGGCTATCGCAATCAGTTTGCAATGATGTCCGATCCTTACATGAAAGAACGGGCAATCGACGTTGAAGATCTTGGTGGGCGGGTTTTTGCTTATTTAGTGAATGATAAGGTTGTTCCTGAGGTTGACGTAGACTCCATTATTCTTGTGGCTGAAACGGTAACAGCAGCCATGCTTGCCGAATACCCGATGGAAAAACTCAAGGGGATTATTTCACTAAGAGGCTCAGGAAATTCCCACACTGCGATTATGGCAAGAGCAATGGGGATCCCGGCGGTGATGGGACTTTCCGATGTTCCTCTTGCGGTTTTTAATCGTTATCCAATACTAATTGATGGGTATTCTGGGACGATTCGGGTTAATCCTGAAGAAGCTGAGCTAAAACGCTTTAAACGGCTCATAGTTGAAGAACAAGAACTAGAGCGGATCATCGCGCAATATGCCGACCTTTGTGCCATCACCCGAGATGGAGAGCCGTTAGAATTGCTCATTAACGCAGGGTTGTCAGCCGACTTGGATGCTTCTTATCTTGCTCTGGGCGATGGTATTGGCTTGTACCGAACAGAAATTCCTTTTATGCAAAAAGAGCGCTTTCCCTCTGAGCAGGAGCAAGTCAATTTGTATCGGACGATGCTCAAAGCTTACCCCAACAAAAGTGTGACTATGCGAACGTTGGATGTGGGAGGAGACAAGCCGTTACCCTATTTAAGCTACGAGGAAGATAACCCTTTTCTTGGTTGGCGTGGTATTCGCTTAACATTAGATCATCCAGAGATATTTATTGTTCAAGTAAGAGCGATGCTTCGGGCCAGTATTGGTTTCTCCAATTTGCGGATTATGTTGCCAATGATTACTTCTGTTTCGGAAGTGAAAGAATCAAAACGTTTGATAAACCAAGCATTTTCGGAGGTACAAGATGAATGGCTGGCTGAAGGAGAAGTGCTTAAGCGACCTGAAATCGGTGTGATGATTGAGGTGCCTGCAACTGTTTATCAAATTCCAGCGCTAGCTGAACAAGTTGACTTTTTTTCTGTAGGTACAAACGATCTTATTCAATATTTGCTAGCGGTTGATAGGAATAATCCTCGGGTTTCGTCCATATACAATAATTTGCACCCCGCAGTTTTGGCGGTGTTGAAACAAATTATTGATCAGGCGAATGCTGTCGATACACCAGTGACGTTGTGTGGTGAATTAGGTGCAGATCCTGCCGCAATTATTCTTTTGTTGGCGATGGGATACCGAAAACTCAGCGTTAACGGTCATAATCTGGCGAAAGTAAAATGGGTCGTCAGTCAAATTGACATTGTGGAAGCACAACGCATTTTGGATGACGTGCTAAAACAACCCGATTCATTGGAAATTGGGGAGATTCTGAATCTTGAACTGGAAAATATGGGGCTAGGGGGCCTCGTTCGCGCAGGTAAATAATCAAATTCAGCGCATTCTAAAAGAAGGTCAATTGGGGTATAGCCTTCAAAACTCATTTTTCGACAATTTTAAAATAGTATGTGAAAGCGTACTCGGTAGAGTGCGGTTTAAACAAAAGTGGTGATTGAGACAACATAATATGGCAAATAACTATTTAACTTTTCCGAGCATTGACCCCATTATTTTTGAGGTAGGGCCGCTCGCTTTACGCTGGTACGGCTTGATGTATCTTCTCGGCTTTCTTGCTGCTTGGTGGTTAGCTAAACGGCGTTTATATCGCACAGGGTGGACCGAAGAGCATTTGAGCGATCTCCTGTTTATGGCATTTATGGGGGTCATTCTAGGTGGTCGGATTGGCTACGTGTTTTTTTATCAGTTTGAGGCATTTCTCGATGATCCACTCTACTTGTTTAAAATTTGGACAGGCGGCATGTCGTTCCACGGTGGCCTGCTTGGGGTTATCGCGGCACTGATTTATTTTGCCAAAAAACGGCAAGCAACCTTGTTAAAAGTCGGCGATTTCGTTGCACCACTGGTGCCAATTGGTTTAGGCTTTGGTCGATTAGGCAACTTCATCAATGCAGAGCTTTGGGGACGAACAACCGATGTTCCTTGGGCTTTTGTCTTTCCAAACGCAGGACCTTTGCCAAGACACCCTTCACAACTTTATGAGTTCTTCCTCGAAGGTGTTGTGCTATTTGCAATTTTATGGCTGGTTTCGATTAAGCCAAAACCAACAGGTGTGGTGTCGGGATTATTTTTAACAGGATATGGTGCATTCCGTTTTATTGTTGAATTTTTCCGCGAGCCAGATGAACATATTGGTCTCTATGGTAATTATTTGTCTCAAGGGCAATTACTGTCATTACCTATGATATTAGTTGGGTTGTTTATCATTGCTTATGCTTTTAAAAATGCATCAAAAAGTGCTAAAGCTTAATCGATAATATTTGAATAAAGATAGAATACATTCATGAAACAGTATCTCGAATTAATGCGTCACATTAAGGAAAACGGCACAAGGAAGGACGATAGAACAGGTACCGGTACCCTGAGTATTTTTGGGTATCAAATGCGCTTTGACTTACAAGAAGGGTTTCCTTTAGTAACGACAAAGAAATGTCACCTTCGGTCAATTATTCACGAGCTTTTGTGGTTTTTGAAGGGAGAAACAAATGTCGCATACTTAAACGAAAATGGTGTCAGTATTTGGGATGAATGGGCGACTGATGGGGGCGAGTTAGGGCCGGTTTATGGTAAACAATGGCGTAGCTGGGAATCACCCGATGGTGAATCTATTGACCAGATAGCACAAGTGATTGCGGAGATAAAATCTAACCCAGATTCGCGTCGGTTATTGGTCAGTGCTTGGAATCCTGCTGTGCTCCCAGATGCTAAATTAAGCCCAAAAGAAAATGCAGCCCAAAATCGTCAAGCACTCCCTCCTTGTCATACGATGTTTCAGTTTTACGTAATAGATGGTAAATTGTCCTGTCAGTTGTATCAGCGAAGTGGTGATGTGTTTTTAGGTGTGCCATTTAATATTGCCAGTTACGCCTTGTTAACCATGATGATTGCGCAGGTTTGTGAACTGGAGGTAGGCGATTTTATTCATACACTTGGTGATGCTCATTTGTATGTAAATCATTTAGAACAAGTTGATTTACAATTAACTCGTGAGCCTTATACAAAACCCAAAATGCATATTAATCCAGACATCAAGGATATTTTTAGTTTCAAATTTGATGACTTTGAACTAACGAATTATCAATGTCATCCACACATCAAAGCACCTGTAGCGATATAACATGTTGAGGTGTGAAGCCGTAGGTGAAAAATGGGTAGTAAACAGTAAACAATGACAATCTCGGTACTGATTTGCGACGATTCTAAGTTTGCCAGAAGCCAAATGGCACGTTCTATTCCTAGAGGCTGGGACGTTGAACTGAGCTATGCGGAAAATGGGCAAGAGGCACTTGATCTTATTGCTAAGGGAAAAGGTGAAGTGCTTTTTCTCGATCTCAATATGCCTGTACTGGATGGCTACGAGACCATGTTACGTATTCAGCAAGATGAGTTGCCCTCTATGGTGATCGTGGTTTCTGGGGATGTGCAAGAAGAAGCTCGTACTAGGATGATGAAGATGGGCGCGCTTGATTTCATTCAAAAGCCCATCGACAAAGATAAACTGTTTGTTATTTTGAAGCAGTACGGTTTGTATTCTGGTGATATTGGCGATGACTTACCCGCCCTAAAAAAGCCCGCCGACCTGAGTGAACGTCTTGATGCTTATCGTGAAATGGCCAATGTTGCCATGGGTCGAGCAGGTGAAAAGCTTGCCAAACTGCTTGGTGTCTTTGTTAATTTACCTATTCCAAATGTAAATGAAATTGCCTCAACAGAATTGCATATGGCTATTGCCGAGGTTCAGGAAAAAGAATCTATTTCTGCAATTTCTCAGGGGTTTGTGAGTCCGGGCATTAATGGAGAAGCTTTGCTGATTTTCGATGATGCTAATGTCAAGAGCATGGCGCGCTTATTGAAATACAGCGAAGTGAATTTAAATGCGGAACTCGAACTAGAGGTTTTAATGGATATTGCCAACATTCTGGTTGGTGCGTGTTTAACAGCTCTATCTGAGCAAATTCACGTTAAATTAAATATTAATCATCCCATCGTGTTGGGGCGTCATACCGATTTAAAACAACTATTGAGTAACAATGTCAGTCGTTGGAATAAAATAACGGCGATTGAGATTGCCTACGCGATAGAAAACTCGGATGTGAGTTTTGATTTGATGCTGTTGTTCCCTGATACGTCAATGGAGAACATTTTAGAAAGACTGGTTAGCGTGGTGGAATGATTGTGTCGAAACGAGCTGAACTAGAAGACATTCATTTAAAACATGATTTATTAGGTTCCATCGAAGTTGGGATTTTAATTCTGGATAGAAAATTCCATGTCCAACTTTGGAATCAATTCATGGAGAACCACAGTGGGTTAACGCCAAACGCAGTGCGTGATAAATGCTTGTTCGACTTATTTGAGGAAATAGACAGAGATTGGTTTACCAAAAAATGTGATCCTGTTTTTGCGTTACGGAGCCCCGCTTTTATTATTTGGGAGCAGCGCCCTTACGTTTTTAAATTTAATGCGTATCGTCCTATTACCTCGCAAAGCCCACATATGTACCAGAATGTGACTATTTTCCCGTTAACCTCCTTGTCTGGTGAGGTCGAGCAAATTTGCGTGGTGATTTACGATGTCACCCTTGAAGCGGTGAGCAAACAGCGCTTTTTATCGGTAAATACCCAACTGCAAAAAATGAGTCGAACAGATGGATTAACAGGCTTATATAATCGCTTTTACTGGGAGGAAATGTGTGAGCTGGAATTTAAGCGAGCCAAGCGTACCGAGCAGTTTTCCTCTTTGATTATCTTGGATATTGATCATTTTAAAAATATTAATGATACATATGGACATCCTGCGGGTGATCTGGTGATTAAAACGATGGCGAAAATTATTAAAACGGCCATCAGAGAAACAGATGTGGCCGGGCGCTATGGAGGAGAGGAATATACCATCATATTGCCGAATACAGAGGCTAAGAGCGCCAAAATGGTTGCGGAAAGGATAAGAAGGCTAACGGAAGCCTTCCCTGTAGAATATGAAGGCATCGAGATTAACTTTACTATTAGTTTAGGGATTTCCATGTTGGATATGTCTTACGACAATTACACAACATGGATAGAGCGTGCCGATAAAGGTTTATATGAAGCTAAAGAGCGTGGACGTAATCGAACGGTGATGTCCAAGTAATTCAAAATGGATGAGGTTATCGACGCGATTATCGTTGTTCTAGCGCCTCAACATGGTGTTTTATCCGCCACAAAAAGACCAGCCCCGGAGTCACCATTACAGAGGTGATGATAAAGAACAGCACCCAGTTTCCATCCATTCCATCCACAATAAAGCCGCTAGCGGAAGCAAGTACCGTTCTTCCCAATACTCCAAGCGAGGCCATTAAGGCGTACTGCGTTGCTGAAAAGGCTTTGTTACACATGAGTGAGATGAAGGCGACCATCGCAACTGAAGACCATGCTGTGGTGAAGCCATCCACGAAAATAGTAGCGATAAATAGCGGAATATTCGGCCCTGTCATGGCAATGGCTGCGAACATTAGGTTGCTAGATGCCATTGCGATACCGCTTATCATTAGTCCACGATAAATGCCGTAACGGATGTTAACCAGCCCACCAATACCCGCAAATAGAATCGTCACCCACCAATTGAACAATTTTGAATAGGTGCCAATATCGGTATTGGAAAAGCCGACTTCTTTGTAGAACACAATCGACATTCGGCCGAGAAAGGCTTCCCCCATTTTAAATAGAAAAATGAAGAGTAAAACGGAGAGTGCGAATTTAGTACCGTTTCTGGAGAAAAATTCTCTAAAGGGCTCAAACAGCGTCACCATTAACCAATTCGAGATTTGATGTTTAATGCTGTGTTTGTTACCTGTTATAAAGTGAGCATTGTAATAGCGTGAAGCGGACTGAACAGCGCTGTCTCTGTCAATGTTAGGCTCTTTTGCGAGCAATACCGGTATACCGAGCAATAGCATGATACCGCCTAAAATGAGGTAAATATCGCTCCATTGCCAATTTGGCAAGTCGGCAATGAAAAAGGGAATAGCTCCCAACCCACCATAACCTGTCCACCAACCCGCAGTTGCAGCAGCGGAAGCCGCAGACATGGTTTCGCGGCCGCCTGATGGGATGCTATCAATGCGGAAAGCGTCAATAGCAATATCCTGAGTAGCTGAAAAAATCGCAATAAATAAACCAAACAAGGCGATAAAGAATAAATCTTGTTGGACGTTGAAAGTGGACATAATTAGGCAGCATAGTGCGATGGCGAGTTGCATGGAGTAAACCCAACCTCTGCGCAGCCCAAGACGTTTTATCCCCATCAATGGTGTGCGGTATCTATCCAGCAAAGGCGACCATAAAAAGTTGACAGAATAAGCGCCAAAAATCACACCAAATAAGCCGATAGCTGAACGAGTTAGATCCTCTTCTTTAAGCCATGCAGTTAAAGCTGAGCCTATCATGACCCAAGGAAATCCACTGGATATACCGAATAAAAAGATGCTAAGGACGCGTTTGTCCTTGTAATGGGAGAACTGTTGAATGAATTGGCTCAATGCAGGTTAACTTCGTGATTTTTTTGCTATTTGATCACGGTTACGTTGGGAATGCAATGTTCAGGTTATATTGTTAGGGAAGGGGAGGGTGTTTCTCGTAATTTGTTGGAAAGGTTATGGGCGAACACCAACACAATCTAATGGACAAACTTGTTCACCCTCAAGAAACTTCACGCAGGTTAGTAACTCCAAGCGTAAAAATTGATCCTCGCGTAATTTCTCCTCAGACCAAAAGTGTAACTGATGCAATAAATGCCAGAAAACGCGTTCCTTTTGAGACTCAGGTTCATGAGAATGCGTTTCAATTTGCACCCACTCCTCCATCGTATCCCAGAAATATAAGTTCACTTCATTATAGGGAATACGTTCGTCCCAAAATGCTCGTACGTAGTACACCAGCTGATTGGATTTTGACTCGATAAAGCTTTCAACCGTTACCATTTGAGCAGTACTGTTCGTGTCGTTATTCAATGAGTATAGCCTCTATTAACCCGATATTCTTTGCCATCAAAGAACAAAGAAGTATCTAATTGAAATTAAGTATTATTTTTAACACCTAATATCTTATATATTGTTACTTACCTAAAAATACTGCCCTATAACGTTAGTCCCCACTACCAACCCATATGAGTCAACCAACCGTAAATTTCTTTCGCAACATACAAAAATTGTTGCTTGTCGTATGGTTGACCAACTATTTCTCGCTGCCGGTAGTGTAGCTTCAAAGCTTTCTCAGCTTCGATGACACGTTGAGGAGCGGTTTTTTTGATCCAAGCGTTATCCCACGAGTTATATATATCTAATACGGGAGCCGGAACTCGGGCTAGCCATTTAGGTAACTGTTTGTTGTAGCGGTAATCAGGCCAGTAAGGGCTAATTGCCACAAGAGCATCGGGTTGTGAAATTGTTTGTTCAGCATAAATCTTGGATAACCAAGCTGCGGAAGTTCCCTGGGCAACCACTAAAAAAAAGCCTGGGTAGTTATTACTTACTTCTACCACACGTTCCATCAATTCTGTCATATGCGATTCATGGGTCGTGAAATCCGAATCAGGAATTTGTTCTCTGTCTTCGAATGGAAAAGGCTGTTTTGTTGTTGCCTTATCTTCTAATGTAGGAGGTATTTTCTCAGGGTTCAAGTTTTTACCCTTTATGGGTTCAAAGGCGAAGGTTGGGGCAGGTAAAAGTACCGTCACCCAGCCTGTGGCATTTAATGGTTTTACCAGTTCCGCTAAGGCGTGCCGGCTTAAACTGTTAGTGCCGGTTTCTGCCACAATCACCGCAACTCCTTTGGTGAGGGCGGTATGTGACTCACTAATTACCAATAGTTGCTCAACGCCATTTATTTCGAATTTACGGTAGTGGTCAGCATCCATGTAACGCTTAATGTCGTTATTTTGCTGTTTGGCCAATTCAATCACGCTAGGAGGGGGCAAATCTAACCTTGGGTTACGTTGACTTAAATCCTCTGTTGGCGAGGTGGAAGTTGCATCTGATGTGGCATTGGGAGGCGAGCTAGATTCGGTACTTGAGGCACTACTCGTATCTTGCTCAGTTTGCGTATCTTCGGCTTCTTGCGCGAAAGCAACACTGCTCAACAACAGTCCAAAAATGAGGCAAATTGTGAGGTGAAATGGCGTATTCAAGTTAGGTTTATCCAATGTCGAAGTGTATAAAGTATATCGGATAATTATGGTCTCGCTTTAATTTCCAATTTTATAAATTGACGCAGATCAGATTTAAATCAGGTAGATAAGTTGGTCGAATCGCACCGTTAAAAAGTGCGTCTAAATAGCGGTATTTAATTGTCAGTCACCCATAAAGATTTATCGCACATTCGCCATGTAGGCTCCTCATTTTCTACAGGTAACGGGGAGTTTGGAACAGGTAAGTTAGAAAGCGCCCCTAGAAAGGGCTATCAGAAAGGAAGTGCATATCGGCTTGTGTTACAGGGTGTTGAAAATGCAACTCGCAAGCATGAAGTTGAAGCCGTGGTGCTGCGGCAAGCGCCTGTTCATGAGCATACAAACGGTCCCCAAGAATAGGATGGCCCATACTCAGCATGTGTACGCGTAATTGGTGTGAGCGTCCGGTAACGGGTTTTAAGTCGACCACACTAGAATGGGCATCTTGCGACAGTAAAGACCAATGTGTGGTTGCAGGTTTGCCTTTTTCCATATCGACCATTTGCTTCGGACGGTTAGGCCAGTCGCAAATTAATGGCAGTGAAATGGTGCCAGATTCACTTTCAGGATGACCCCAAATTCGTGCTCGGTAGCGCTTTTGTACAGTGCGCTTTTCGAATTGTTTTGCAATGGCACCTTGGTTGGCTTTGCCAAATCCCATTACCAGCAAGCCAGATGTTGCCATATCTAAACGATGAATAATTCGGGCCTCTGGAAAGACCCGAGTTGCTCTTAGTTGCACGCTGTCCCTATGCTCCAGAGCTTTTCCCGGAACGGTCAGCAAGCCGCTCGGTTTATCTAGTACCAAAATACAATCATCTTGATACAGAATATTCAGATAAGGTCGAGTGGGTGGCGCATAATGCAGCAGTGCCATAGGGTAATTGCCTTAATGTTATGGATTATTAACGACTAAGCGAACGGCTTCCAAGCGCAGCTTGGCGTTGGAAATCGCGCTCAGTAATCCAGCCTTTTGTTGTTCAATAAAGGTAATTTCCTCTTCTCGAACAGACGGGTTCACTTTGCGTAACGCTTTGAGTCTGGCAATTTCATCATCAAGCAAAGTTTGCACGTTAGTTGTGGTTTGTTTCATGACTTCTGCGCTTTGTTTTTCACCTAGCACATTGGCTACGTCTAACACCTTTTTAACGTGTGGCTCAAGTGCCTTGCTTAGCTGATTCCCCATTTTCTTCTTAACCCGCTTCATTTCGCCAAAGTCGATGTCGATGGGCTGCGCTTTGGCATCCAATCTCACCATGAAAGGCGTAGGTGGGAAGAAGCGTTGCAGTTGTAATGATTTGTCGGCGTGACCGGTAAGCACAAATAAGCATTCTACCCAGAAGTATCCCGCGGGTTTGGCTTTGTCACTAAACAAGCTAATGGCGCTCTTTCCATGGTTTTCCGACAATAGCAAATCCATAGCGTTGTTGACTAATGGATGATCCCAGCTTAAGTAGTGAATATGTTCCAATTGGGTGGCGGTATCACGTTCATAAGTGACGGTCATTCCTTCTTCGTTCCAACCCGGAAGTTGCGTGATCATGCTTTCGGTTTGTTGCAGTAAATAAGTGCCTTCGTCATGATCTTCTTGGGCAATACCAATGGCGTCGAATAATCGACCCATGAACTTTTCCAGATAGGGGGATTCGTCGTTATCAACCAAGCCGTCAATGAAACCGTCTATCTTACCTGCACCTGATGAGTTCATTTCTAGCAGTTTGTCACGGCCTTGTTCAAGTTTTTCCAACATTGCTAGGTGCTGATTTTTGGTGCTTTGAATGAGGGCTTCGATTGCGGCGTTATCATTGGGCTGGCGTAAACATTCACCTAATGATTCACGGATATTCTCGTAAATGACGCCACCTGTTGGGCAGGTGTGTTCAAAAGCATTTAACGCTTGGTGATACCAGTTAAACATCACTTCTTGAGCGGAGCCTTCAAAATACGGAATGTGTAAATGAATATCGGAATTTTGTCCGATACGATCCAAACGACCAATGCGTTGTTCTAACAAGTCAGGAACAAGTGGTAAGTCGAACAGCACTAAATGGTGTGCGAATTGGAAGTTACGACCTTCACTGCCAATCTCGCTACAAATAAGCACTTGCGCACCTTCTTCGGTTTGTGCGAAGTAGTTAGCGGCTTTGTCGCGATCCACAATGCTCATGTGTTCGTGAAATACCGCTGCGCGAGTGCCCGATTTTGTGCGAATCGCTTCTGCCAATGCTAATGCGGTGCTGGCTTTTGCACAGATGGTAAGGACTTTTTCACCTTGGAGGGATTGTAGGTGCTCAACTAACCAATTGACGCGCGGATCTTGTTCCATCCACTGTGCAACAACTAAGTTGGTTTTTTCCGGTGCTAAGCGTTTACGTAGTCCCGCTTCTGGGTGAGTGTCTTCCTGCTGCGCTTGTTCCGCATAAGCGTCAGGCATGACGAGCGGATAGCTATGCATGATGCGTTTTGGGAAACCTGAAATATTATTTCGGCTGTTACGGAACAATAAGCGACTCGTACCGTGGCGGTCTAATAAGTTATCAATAAGTTTTTGTGTTTGTTCAGCAGTGATATCTTGTTTTAGATAATCTAAAGATTCTCCATCAGCAAACTGTTCAATTGCTGTAATGTGATGTGCTTCAATGCTATTTACTTGCGACTCGCCAGAAGCAATGGCAACAAGCGGATGTATGGCTTGTGCTAAGTTTGCATATTGCTGCTCTTCTTCCACAAATTTTTGGTAATCGTGGAAGCGATTTGGGTCGAGCAAGCGTAAGCGGGCAAAGTGGCTTTCATGCCCCAACTGATCAGGCGTTGCTGTCAGTAATAATACGCCTTTTGTTTGTTGCGACAACGCTTCAACGACTTGGTATTCTTCCGAAGCGTGCTCCGAACTCCAGCGTAAATGATGAGCTTCGTCGACAATCATTAAGTCCCATGCAGCTTGCGTCGCCAGTTTACGGTATTTTTCATTTTCGGTTAGAAAGTCGAGGCTACAAAGTACAAGCTGCTCAGTTTCAAACGGGTTGCCGTTATCTTCTTCGATATTTTGGCAACGTTCTTCGTCGAAAATAGAAAAGCTTAAGTTGACTCTGCGTAGCATTTCAACAAGCCATTGATGCACCAAGCTGGAAGGCACGATAATTAGCACACGATGCGCGCGCCCAGTGAGTAATTGCTGGTGGATAATCAACGCGGCTTCAATGGTTTTACCTAAACCCACTTCATCGGCAAGTAAAACGCGCGGTGCATAGCGTTGGCCTACTTCTTTGGCAATATGGATTTGGTGCTTAATTAAACTGACGCGCGCGCCCACAAAGCCTAAATTAGGGGACGTGAGGTGATTATGCTGGTTTAGCAGACTTTGTTTTCTTAATTCGAACCAACGCGGCCCGTCGAACTGACTATTAAATAGGCGTTGAATCGGGTCGTTAAGTTGGTAATCGTGAGCCAAGAACGTTTCTTTGATTAACACATCTTCACCAGTATCGGTGCGAGTGCCTGTGTAACTTAACATGCCATCTTCATTGTGAACTTGTTTCACTTTGAAATGCCAGCCTTCATGATGCTCAACTGTTTCGCCCTCTTCAAAGGCTATGCGGGTTAATGGCGCATCTTTTAAGGCGTAGTTACGGCTTTCTCCTGTTGCAGGAAAAAGTAGAGAGATGATTCGGTCTGTTACGGTAATAACCGTGCCTAATCCCAATTCCATTTCCGCTGTGCTTAGCCATCTTTGGCCGGCGGCAAATTGTGGTTGTTGACTCATTGATACTTAACTTGTCTCTGTCGGTACGAAAAAACGTGAGATTCTACAATAATATCTTTGTTGGCCCCAACTCATTATCAGAAATTTATTATAGGTTTCTATTGATAGGGGGAACAAAACAGATGATCGATTGTAAAAAGTGTTTTAATGTGATCATTCAGGCTTACCAAGCCGAACGATAACTATTGAAAACAGTCTGGTAATTCATTAGCGGAGTAGCGGATGCCAAAAGATGCGAAACCCAGTACGAAATTATACGTTTTAGATACCAATATTCTCCTCCACGAGCCTCTAGCCTTTTTATCATTCAAAGAACATGACGTTGTTATTCCTATGACCGTATTGGAGGAATTGGATTACATTAAAGACAGCAAGAAAGACGTGGCCCGCGATGCACGAGTGTCTATTCGCTCCATGGAAGATATTTTGCACAATGCAACACCGGAAGAAATGATTGAAGGTGTAAGTTTGCAAGGGAGTACCGCTGGAGAAGCTGCACCAACTGGTCATTTATCTATTTTTGCCGACCAAAACCTTGAAGATGAGCATCGAGTCTTCACTTCTAACGAGAACGACAACAACATAATTTGCGCGGCCTTGTACTTGCAAAAAACACAAACGCCTAGGCAGGTTGTGCTTGTTACGAAAGACATCAATATGCGCTTAAAAGCAAAAGGCGCGGGTCTTGCTCATGTTGAAGATTATCGTACTGATCAGCTCATTAATGATATTAAATTCTTGTTCAAAGGGTTTTACCGTTTTGAAGGGAATTTTTGGGATGCCGTTAAAAATGTAGAGAGCCGCACAGAAGGGCGCGATACCATTCACACCATTGAGCGCAATGTATTACCAGAAGCGTATGTTAATGAGTTTATACTGGACGATGGTAACGAATTTGCAGGGTTAGTTGAGTCGATTACCGAAGACAAAATTGAGTTGCTTGATATGGGATATGAGCGCTTGATGGGAAAATCCGCGTGGGGTATTTCGCCGAAGAATATCGGTCAGGCAATGGCTTTACATGCCTTATTGGACCCTCATATTGATTTGGTGATTTTAACGGGTCCTGCTGGAAGTGGTAAAACCTTGCTGGCACTTGCCGCAGCTCTGGAGATGGTCGTTGAAAAGAATATGTACGATAAAATTATCGTAACTCGAAGCACACCAGAAATTGCAGAATCCATTGGTTTCCTACCCGGCACAGAAGAAGAAAAAATGGCACCTTGGCTTGCAGCTATTACCGATTCTTTGGAAGTGCTACATAAAAATGATGAAAATGTGCATGGCTCCATGAGTTACATTATGGAAAAAGCCAATATCCAGTTTAAATCAGTTAACTTTATGCGTGGTCGAAGTATTCAAAATGCCATTGTTATTTTGGATGAGTCACAGAACTTAACAGCTTCTCAGCTAAAAACTATCATTACGCGCTGTGGTGAAGGAACGAAACTGATTTGTGGTGGTAACTTGGCGCAAATCGATAGCAATTATTTATCCGCAGTAACGTCTGGCTTAACCTACTTGGTTGAGAAGTTTAAAAACTTCTCTGGTAGTGCAACGGTTAACCTAGACGGTGTTGTGCGCAGCCGTTTGGCTGAGTTTGCTGAGCAACATCTCTAATAGCAACAAAGTATTGAATAAAACGGACGATACTCACTGGAGTCTTTCGAAAGTTCGTGTCATCAATGAAAGAGGAATAACCCACTTAAGCGCAGCCAGTCGTTTAGTTGCGACTGGCTGCCGAATAGGGGGAACATTCCACTTATCGGCCAATTCAGTCAGTGAAGTAATGATGCTTCGGTTATGTTGTTGAACTTGCAATGTCACCGCCTTCATAGGCATCTCCCGATATTTTTATCTTTTCAGTTCCTTACTAAACCCATGTACATAGGTTTATTTAGGGCTTTTCGTCTCTTCGACTCAATTTTCAATCAAGCTGTCACTTCACAAAATTATTAGGGCGTATTGATGGAATAGTCGTAATCTGATAGCCATTGTTTATTTGTAGTGATATCCGGTTGAACCTACTTTAATGGAAAGGTTGAAGAATTTCTCTGGTAGTGCCACGGTCAATTTAGACGGCGTTGTGCGTAGCCGTCTGGCAGAATGTGATGAACAACACCTATAATAGCGATAGGATATTTGAAAGCGTTTTAATAAGGTGGGTTAAAGTGTTACCCCTTGATTTAAGGAAAAAACTTTTCAAACAGTAGCGAAATATCCACTAAAGTCGTTATACTCAGGCGAGTACACGAGTTTAGTGGTTCGTGCTGTGAAGTTGAGGTTAGTACAGAACAAGGTGTAAATGTGGACACTCACTTAAAAAAACCAACAGTATTGATAGTCGATGATGATTACATAAACCGGGAAATGTTGGCTTATGCATTTCAGAGCGATTATAGGGTCATCCTCGCTAGTTCTGGTGAAGAAGCCATCAAAATGGCAGAAGAAGAATTACCAGACACAATTCTGCTTGATATTGTTATGCCCGACATCGACGGTTATGCGGTTTGTCGTGCATTGCGATTAAGTCCTATTACCCAAACCATTCCCATTATTTTTTCGACCAGTAAAACCTCCACTGAAGAAGAAGTTATGGGACTGAATATGGGTGCGTCAGATTACATTACTAAGCCGTTTAATATTCCACTTGTTAAGGCGAGAGTACGCAACCAAGTTTTGCTCAAACAGAAAACCGACTTGCTGTCGCGCTTAGCGAGCTTTGATGCATTAACGAAAATCCCTAATCGTCGATACTTTGATGAGATCTTTGAGCAAGAGTGGCGTCGGGCGTTACGTAACCAATATCCTATTTCGATAGGGTTATTTGACATCGATTTTTTCAAACAGTTTAACGATACCTACGGCCATATCGCTGGTGATGATTGTTTGGTGCAAGTTGCAAGAAAGCTCTCTTCGCAAAACCGCCGGGCAGGTGACTTCGTGGCGCGTTATGGCGGTGAGGAATTTGTATTTGTTTGGCCTCATTGCCCTCCCCAAAAAGCGTATAGTCTTGGTGAGCGTGCGCGACAGGCTATTGAGCGTTTAAATATTAAACACGAAGATTCCGATGTTTCCGATATTCTAACTATCAGTGGCGGCATTGCTTCTGTGACTCCCACTCCAGAAATGGAGCGCGTGGCGTTAATCGAACTCGCCGATAAAATGCTTTATAAAGCAAAGAAATCGGGTAGAAATCAAAGCCAACATGCCGAGCTAGAAGTTTAGACTTCGAATGGTTTTTGTTATTCAATACAAGGCTTTGTCATCCCATCACGTTATCTATCAAGCTAAAAATAGGATTGCCCCCGTTCTTCTTGGTTCTTTCTATTTTACCGCTGTCGCTTCCACTATTACGGCACTGGCTTTTAGATAACTTACGAAAGTGCGAAGACTCGCATTTCTCAGGGAGTCATTGTGTCTATAACCAATAGGGGATCGAGCTTTATGCCTGAAATGGCGCCAGTCAAAGTAATGACGTTTGCAACGCCTAACGATCTTGGTCAGTGGTTACAGATAAATCACAAAACCGAAAGTGAGTTGTGGATAAAGGTCTTCAAGAAAAATACAGGCATTGTTAGCGTAACTTGGGATGATATTGTGATTGAGGCCCTGTGTTGGGGCTGGATTGACGGTATTAAGAAGGCAATCGACGAGCAAGCTTATTTACAAAGAATTACCCCTAGGAAAGCTAAAAGCAGTTGGTCAAAAAGAAACAGAGAACATGCGCAGCGTTTGATAAACGATGGCCGGATGATGAAGGCTGGGTTTGTGCATATTAGTGCAGCCAAAGCTGATGGTCGGTGGGAAAATGCGTATTCGGTAAGTGAAATGGAAGTGCCTCAGGACTTCATCGTGGCGCTGGAGAGCAAGCCGAAGGCGAAAGCATTTTATGAAACGCTCACTAAATCGAATCGCTATGTCATTGCAAATGGATTGCTAAGTGCAAAGAAACCCGAAACCAGACAAAGGCGATTTGAGAAGTTCATGGATATGCTTGCCCGTGAAGAAAAGCCGGCGTGATTCTACGGGAATTAGAAGCGTAATACGCTCAAGGCACCTTTTCATAAGTGAACATGCCGCTATCTATCATGTGCTCAGAGCTTGGTGCCACTTCTCCAGCTACAAACAGAGCGGGGCCTGTTGGTTCCATTAATAAATAGTCTAGACCATCCAAGTTAATAAACTTCTCGTCTTCTCGATGTGGCAGAGCTGCACCCAATAGGGCGTGGTTTGGTAAGTAGATGATGACCATGCTGAGGTTGGGCAAAAGCGAGCGCATTAAAGAAGCTGCTAGCACGGTTTTACTATCACAATCGCCCAAATTGCCTGTAATGACCTGAGCTGGAGGCAAAAAGCCAGAACCATTGCTGGTGAGTCTATCTTCAAGCGGATCATAAGGAATACTTTGTAGCCAGCCGAGTAGTAAGTTGACATAGGCTCTAGTGGAACTGTCCTTTTCTAAGCGATCGTATATGGCTTGTGCGATTGGAAGCAGGAATACTCGGTTGTCTTTCACAAAGCGAATGTGATCAGGCTTAACACCTTGTTGCCCGGTTGGGCTTTGGTATCGATTGTAGTAATTCTCTTGAAGATAAGCATCAAAAGCAGCTTCTTTGGCGGTATGCATGTTGTTGAGCCAAAAGCGCTGTTTTTCCGAGGAATTGGCTTTAACGGAAATATTGATATTGTTGGTGAGCTTCTTGATCTTGATTCGCGCTTCTTTTGGCGATACTTTCATGGCTGCCTTTTGCAAAGCAATATAAATGTAACGTTGGGCAATATCTTGCTTATAAGATTTAATAGTCTGAAATTGGTCGTGAAGGAGTTGTTTATCTATGCTGAACTCAAGCGACTTTTGTGCGTCGTTTGCGTCACGCCACACGTAATGAAATTGGATGTCTTTTTCAGTTTCTTCTCGCGAAAACTGCTCTTGTTCTCCAAAGGCAGAGAACCCAATCGCGATCATAAAGAATGTAATGATCAGTCGCATAATATTAACAGTTTTATTACAGGGGGAGGATATTGTCTACAATTATATCCCCTTACGTGAAATTAGCGGCTTTTAAGTGACTTTCCTGCTCAAATTAGCCTGATGAACTTAAATGACGGTGTTTACTTGCCAATCACCAATAGCGATTTATCGCAAACTCGCCGGAATATTTCCATGCAGGCTTCACAGACGTTTCCCGGCGGTTGAGGGTTTGCTTTAGATTCTTATAGGTGATTAATGGCTCAGAACAGCTACGCAGATGATTACTCAGGAGTGTGAGACAAGGTTGCCTTAATTGCGGACTCCCAGCCGTTGAGTAATGTTTGCCTTAATTCCGATTGCATAGTCGGAGAA
The DNA here is from genome assembly GCF_026788005.1 of Alteromonas sp. a30. Taxonomy (GTDB): domain Bacteria; phylum Pseudomonadota; class Gammaproteobacteria; order Enterobacterales; family Alteromonadaceae; genus Paraneptunicella. The sequence continues at coordinate 45,398 of NZ_JABEPE010000002.1, read as the reverse complement.
AAACGGCGTTCGATTTGGCGTTTTGCCACTAAATCTTGTGTCGACTCATAAATGCCATGCTGCAAGCCTGCCAAGTAGGCTGCACCTAAGGCTGTGGTTTCTTTTACTTGAGGTCGGTTGACTTGGGTATTAAGAATGTCGGTTAAATATTGGCATAACCAATCGTTTGCAATCATGCCCCCATCAACATTTAACGATTTGACGGTCACGCCGTCTTTTTTCATAGCTGTTAATAAGTCATGAGTTTGAAAACAAACGGCTTCTAAAGTTGCTCGGGCAAAATGGGCGGTTTGTGTTGCGCGGGTTAAGCCAAATATTGCTCCTTTTGTTTCTGGCGACCAATAAGGTGCTCCCATACCCGTAAACGCCGGAACTAAGTAAACCCCGTGTTGGTAATCAAGAGATTCCGCGAGTTGACTGGTTTCTTTAGCATTGTTGATAATGCCTAAACCATCACGTAGCCATTGCACTGCTGCGCCAGCAATAAAAATAGACCCTTCCAGAGCATAGTTGATATGTCCTTTGATATTAAAGGCCACAGTTGTGAGCAAATTATTTTGCGATTGAAGTGCTTTGTCGCCAGTGTTAACGAGCATAAAGCAACCTGTTCCGTAGGTACTTTTTATCTCGCCAGCTTCAAAGCAACATTGACCAATACTGGCAGCTTGTTGGTCGCCGGCAACGCCTTGAATAGGAATCGGTTTACCAAATAAAGATGCATCAGTTTCACCAAATTCATCGGTGCAGGCTAGCACTTTTGGCAACATCGGGTCAGGTACATTAAATAACTTAAGTAATTCGGTATCCCACTGTTGCGAGTGAATATTGTATAAGTTGGTGCGACTGGCGTTAGTGATGTCAGTGACATGCGATTTACCTTGCGTGAGGCGCCAAATCAAAAAGGTATCAATGGTGCCAAACAGTAATTCGCCTTTTTCAGCTCGCTGCCTTGCCCCTGCTACATTGTCTAAAATCCAGCTTACTTTGGTTGCAGAGAAATAGGGGTCCAGTAGCAAGCCTGTTTTACGGTTGACTCGATTTGCGTGTCCTTGCTTTTTTAATGCTAGGCATTGGGAGGATGTTCGTCTGTCTTGCCAAACAATTGCGTTATAAATAGGTTTACCTGTTTCGCGATCCCACACGAGAGTTGTTTCTCGCTGATTGGTGATGCCAATCGTCGCCACGTTAAGTTGCATGTTGTGGGCTGTATTGATGGCAGCGCGGGTAACGTTGAGTGTACTTTGCCAAATTTCTTCTGGATCGTGTTCTACCCACCCTGAATGCGGATAATATTGTTTAAATTCTTGCTGTTCGATCGTCAGAATATCGCCATTGGGACTAAATAAGATGGCACGGCTAGACGTGGTGCTTTGGTCGATAGCAAGGATACAAGTGTCGCGATTCATTCTATTTTTCTCTTATCAATTTATATAAAACGTATTGGACTTCATATCTATATCAGCCAAGTCCAGCGTCTTTTCATACCCGTATTTTTACTTACCTAATTGGTTAAAAGCCAGCAAAAACGGGATTCTAAGTAACTTGATGCTTTTTAAACACTTTTATTTTTGCATTTTTAAAAAGTATGTGAAGTCACGGTTTATCGCCGTTTTTTAGCTTGACAGGGGGAGGGGGTGGTTCCTAAACTACATTTTGTGGGTAAAAGTGGCATAAAGTGGATCGTAACTATCGATTTGTGTCGTTTCAAATAAAAACAATAAATTATGGGCTAGGGGAATGTTCCGCGGCGCTAACGCAATCAGTCTGGACTCAAAAGGGCGAGTAACGGTACCGACACGGTATCGCCAACTCTTGCTGGACGATTGTCAGGGACAGCTCGTGTGCACAATCGATATTCAACAACCCTGTTTGCTACTTTACCCACTCCCAGAATGGGAAGAAATTGAGCAAAAGCTCAGTCGTCTTTCCAGTATGAATCCTCATGAACGCCGTCTTCAAAGGCTCTTACTTGGTTATGCAATGGAAGGTGATATGGATAAGAGCGGGCGTTTTTTGCTTTCTGCGCCGTTACGTCAACATGCAAATCTCAACAAAGACATCATGTTGGTGGGGCAATTGAACAAATTTGAAATTTGGTCTGCCGAGGCGTGGAACAAACAAGTTCAAGACGACATCCAAACTGAACTAAGCGCAGGCTTTGAACTTACCGATAACCTTCAGGACTTCTCACTATGACTTCAGGCACTTTTACCCACACATCAGTGCTGCTTAATGAGTCCATTGAAGCGTTACAAATCAATCCTGACGGGGTTTACATTGACGCTACTTTTGGTCGTGGAGGGCATTCGTCTCATATTCTTCAACAACTTTCAGAGCATGGTCGCCTTATTGCACTCGATAGAGACCCAAGCGCCATTGAAGCCGCTCAGCGCTTTGCTGCTGATGCCCGCTTTACGATTCATCATGTGCCGTTTTCCGAACTCGTCGACGTAGTTGAACAAGAGCAATTAGTCGGTCAGGTTGATGGCATTCTGATGGATTTAGGCGTGTCTTCTCCACAACTTGATGATGCCGCCCGAGGTTTCAGCTTTTCCCGTGATGGCAAGTTAGACATGCGCATGGATACCACGCGTGGTGTGAGTGCGGCACAGTGGCTTGCGAGCGCAGACGCGGACGAAATTACACGAGTGATTAAAGAGTATGGTGAGGAGAAGTTTGGCAAGCGAATCGCTCATGCCATCGTGACAACACGAGAAGAGAAGCCTATTGAAACAACATTGCAATTGGCAGAAATCATTGATGCTGCTGTGCCAGTAAAAGATAAATTCAAGCATCCGGCAACACGGAGTTTTCAGGCTATTCGAATTTTTGTTAATGATGAACTGGGCGAAATTGAAACAGCCCTAAATGCCACATTGAAAGCCTTGAAAACCGGCGGCAGATTGGCGGTCATTAGTTTCCATTCATTGGAAGATCGCATCGTAAAACGCTTCATTCGTGAGCAGAGTAAGGGTAAACAAGTGCCTCATGGCTTGCCGATTACCGAAGCTGAATTGGCGGCAACTCGCACATTACAAGCAATTGGCAAAGCGATTAAGCCATCAAAAGATGAATTAGAACAGAACGTAAGAGCAAGAAGTTCGGTACTGAGGGTGGCACAGCGACTATGAGTACCCAACCCCAAACTAACTTCAATTTAGTTCGCATTATTGCAACTGATGTAGCTCGCCATCCAGTGCGAGTTTTGTTGTTTTTAGTGGTTTTAGCAAGTGCGATAGGTGTGATTTTGGCAACACACCATAATCGTCAACTGAGCATTGAAAAAGAACAACTCATGGCTGAGCGTGACCGCTTGGATGTTGAATGGCGCAACTTAGTGCTGGAACAAAGTGCATTAACAGAGCATACGCGTATTGAATCTAGAGTGCAGAAGCAGCTTGGTATGTATCGTCCTACGCCAGTGGAAGAAGTCGTGGTGAGGTTAAAATAAATGGCCGTACAAAAAAAGAAATCACAAGCTAAAGGATTACAAACACCGCGTTTGGTGCAATGGCGCTTTATCACCGTTTTAGTGGGCGTGTGCTTGGTTTTCGTTGGGTTAGCGGTACGTGCGGCTTACATTCAAATTGTGGAACCGGATATGCTGGTGGCACAAGGTGATAATCGTACAATTCGAACCCGTGAACGTCAGGTTCACAGAGGTCTGATTCTAGATCGTAATGGGCAGGAACTCGCTGTTAGTGTGCCAGTAAAAGCGATTTGGGCTGATCCCAAAGTTATTCATGAAAATGACGCATTAAAAGATAAGCGTCGCTGGCGTGCGCTTGCCGAGGTGTTAGGTCAACCCGTCGAAGAAATGCTCGCTTTAGTGCAAAACCCAGAAAGACGCTTTGTGTACGTTCAACGTCAGGTATCGCCTGCGATGGCGAACTATGTGAAGCAATTAAAGATTCCCGGATTGTACTTGCGTAATGAATCGCGTCGCTTTTATCCAACAGGTGAAGTGTCCGCGCATCTCATTGGTTTTACCGATGTTGATGATCGTGGGATTGAAGGCATCGAACGTATCTTTAACGAGCAACTCAGTGGTACGCCAGACCAGCGACGCATTCGTCGAGATGCCAAAGGGCGTCAGGTAGAACTGCTCTCTCAAACCAAAGGGAAAGAGCCGAGCAACATTCAATTAACAATCGACCAACGCATTCAATCATTAGCGTATAGAGAGCTGAAAAAAGGGGTGAAATACCTACAAGCTACATCAGGGTCTGCGATTGTTGCCGATGTGCATTCTGGGGAAATTTTGGCAATGGTGAATAGCCCTTCATTTAACCCCAATAACCGTCAGAACGTGTCTGCTCATCGTATTCGAAACCGCGCCATTACCGACACGTTTGAGCCGGGATCTTCTGTTAAGCCACTTGCAGTAATAGGGGCGTTAGAGTTTGGTTCAGCCGATCAGAAAACGATAATCAATACGAATCCGGGTTGGATGCGGCTTGGTGGCAGTTTAGTTCAGGATTCCCGCAATTATGGGCAAATTGGACTTACACAAATCATTAAAAAATCCAGCAACATGGGGACGTCCAAACTGGCGTTGTCTATCCCGAAAGAACACTTCATTGACCTGTATCACAGCATGGGGCTGGTAGGGGATACAGGGAGCAACATGATAGGGGAAAGTTCAGGCATTTTTCATGACCGTCGTCGTTGGTCCGACTTTGAATTAGCCACACTTTCTTTTGGGTATGGGTTGTCAGTTACAACACTGCAACTGGCACGTATGTATAGCATCTTAGGAAATGGTGGTGTGAAGGTGCCAATGAGCATCATAAAAGATCAACCCATTAGCGAATTCCAAAAAGAGCGTGTGATTTCAGCGGGCACTGCACAAGCGGTTGTTGAGATGATGGAGCATGTTGTTATAGAAGGTGGTACGGGAATTAAAGCCCGCGTTCCCGGGTATCGAGTGGCCGGGAAAACCGGAACGAGTCGTAAAGCGATTGCCGGTGGATACGGCGAGGAATACGTTAACAATTTTGCTGGATTGGCCCCCGTTTCTGATCCGCAGTTAGTTGTTGTGGTGATGATTAATGAGCCAGCCGGTGATCTTTATTATGCGGGCGATACTGCGGCCCCTGTTTTTTCTAAAATTATGTCTGGAGCATTACAAATGCTGAATATTCCCCCTGATGGACGGGATGTATCTTCTATTGCGGCAGTAAGGGGAGCAAATAATGACTCCTAAGTGGCCTGTAAGATTGTTAAGCGATGTGTTAGCTCCTTTCGGTATTGATGCGCCGGCTATTGAAATTGACGACTTAGTTCTCGATTCGCGTCAGGTGGCTATTCATAAAGCATTTTTGGCAGTGAAAGGTCATGAGCTAGACGGACGCGACTTCATTCCTCAAGCGATTAGCTTAGGGGCCAAAGTGATTATTGCCGAGTGTAATGATGCTGCGCAGCATGGCGAGACTGAAATGCGTGAAATGAGCATCATCATTAAGTTTTACGAATTGGCTAAGCAGCTATCCCGATTAGCTGAAGTATTCTTTTCATCGCCATCGGAAGGATTAAAAACATTTGCGGTAACAGGCACCAATGGCAAAACGTCAACAACGCACTTTATTGCACAGTTTGCTCAGCTTCTTGGGGAAACCAGTGCTTTAGTTGGCACCTTAGGCGCAGGCTTATTGGGTGATTTGAAAAAGACACAAAACACCACGCCAGATGCCATTACCATGCACCGTATTTTAGCTGAAGTGAAAGCAGATGGCGCGCAATCTGTGGCATTCGAAGCATCCTCTCATGCCTTGGTTCAAAATCGCATTAAATACTTACAAACCGGTGTTGCAGTATTTACAAATTTGACACGTGACCACCTTGATTATCACGGTGATATGCAAACCTACGCGGCAGCGAAACGTCTTTTGCTCAGACAACCGGGATTACACCATCTTGTACTTAACATTGAAGATGATGAGCACAAAAATTGGGTCGCAAATAAGCCCTCTATGGTTAACGTTATCTATTTCGGTCTTGAGCAGAGTCAGCAACCACGCTCAGAAGAAGCTGCATATTGCTTTGCTAATAATATTCGGTACCACGCTAGTGGGGTGAGCTTTACGTTAAATACTAGCTGGGGTGATGCCGAGGTGACGAGTTGTTTATTGGGCGGTTTCAATATCGCCAATTTGCTCGCAGCGATTGCCTCTCAGTTGGCGTGTGGCGCGAAACTAGCAACATTGGTTGATAGCATTGCCAGCATTCGTCCCGTGCCGGGCCGAATGGAATTATTCAAGCAACAACAAAGCGCTACCTTTGTTGTTGATTACGCTCATACACCGGATGCCTTAGAGAATGTACTTACATCCATTAAAAAACATGTAAGTGGCAAGCTTTGGTGCGTTTTCGGTTGTGGCGGAGAGCGTGACTTAGGTAAACGTCCGTTAATGGGGAAAGTGGCTGAGACCCTTGCTGATCAAATTATTCTGACAAGTGACAATAGTCGAGGCGAAGCGACTCTCAATATTATCAAGGACATTCAAAAAGGAATGACGCTAGAAAGTGCTCAATCGCCAAACGTTCACGTCATCGAATCACGCCAATTGGCGGTAAAAACCGCTCTGGAAAAAGCAGAGATTAATGATGTCGTGGTGCTAGCGGGCAAAGGGCATGAAGATTATCAAATCATTGATGGGCAAAAGAAAGCCTACGATGAACGCGAATACCTACAAACACTTCTATCAGAGGTAAAGCAATGATTCCGGTAACACTCGAGTGGGTTGCAGAAAAAGTTGATGGAAATTTGATGGGAGACAACGTCACCATCGAAAACGTAAGCACGGATACCCGTAAAATTGCTAAAGGTGATTTATTCATCGCGTTATGTGGGCCTAATTTTGATGGGCACCAATTTGTTGAGCAGGCTCGAGAAAAAGGTGCGATAGCGGCTATTGTTGAGAAGCCTATGTCACTTGATATTCCTCAAGTCGTTGTTGAAAACAGCAAGATGGCGTTGGGTAAGCTGGGTGCTGCGGTGAAGGCGGAAGTTAATCCGTTAACTGTTGGTATCACAGGTAGCTGTGGAAAAACGACCGTAAAAGAGATGGTGGCCGCAATATTGTCTGCGCGTGGCAATGTTTTAGCGACAGAAGGCAACTTTAATAATGACGTCGGCGTTCCGCTTACGCTCCTGCGCTTGAATCACACACACGATTTTGCCGTAGTGGAAATGGGAGCTAATCACTTAGGTGAAATTGCTTACACCTGTTCGCTAACCAAGCCCAATGTGAGCACTATTGTGAATGCGGCGGCATCTCACCTAGAAGGTTTTGGATCATTACTGGGGGTTGCTCGGGCAAAAAGTGAAATCTTCAAAGAATTAGAAGTTGGCAGCACCGCGATCTTGAATCAAGACAGCCAGTTTTACGATTTTTGGAAAGGCAAGTCTTCGCATGTTGAACAACAAAGCTTTTCGATGGACAAAGATGCTGACTTTGTTGCCCATGAAATTACGTTAGGGATGGATGGTTGCGCACAATTTGAATTGCAAACTCCCCAAGGAACTATTTGGGTTGACTTAGCGCTTCCGGGTATTCACAACGTCAACAATGCGTTGGCTGCTGCGGCTCTTTCAATGGCCGTTGGCGCCACATTGGAAGACATCAAAATGGGTCTTCAGAACATGGGGCAGATCCAAGGGCGTTTAAATGTGAAGCAGCTAACGGATCAGGTGCGGTTATTAGATGACACCTACAATGCCAATGTTGCTTCAGTGAATGCCGCTATCGATTTATTAGCCAGCTTTTCAGGGCGCCGAATCTTAGTGTTGGGCGACATGGCAGAATTAGGTGATAAAGGTCGTTATTACCATGAGCAAGTTGGTGAACATGCTTTAGAGAGTCGCATTGATGCCATTTATACATTAGGGGTACTTAGCCGTCATTCCAGCGATGTGTATGAGAAAAACGGCAAGCATTTTAACGATATAGATAAATTGGTTGAGCAATTGAATAAAGATTATGCACATGAAAAGTGTGACATCAGTATTTTAGTGAAAGGATCTCGAAGTGCACATATGGAAAATGTGGTAACAGCGTTGGAGGTATCCCCCTTGGGAAAGCTAAAACGCGTTAGGGAGTCGATTGCATGTTAGTTTTGCTTGCTCAGTGGTTAGAGCAATTCGACCCAGGGTTTAACGTTTTTTCCTACGTGACGATGCGGGCGATTCTTAGCACCCTAACGGCGCTGCTTATTGCTATTTTAATGGGACCAAGCGTCATTCGTAAATTGCAAAAAATGCAAATCGGGCAAACGGTTCGAGAAGATGGTCCACAGTCACATTTATCGAAATCGGGCACACCAACTATGGGCGGCGTGTTGATCCTAGGTGCGATACTGGTTAGTGCTTTCCTGTGGACGGACTTGAGCAACCGTTATGTGTGGGCGACCATTGGTGTCATTATCAGTTACGGTATTATTGGTTTTGTTGACGATTACCGTAAAGTGGTGCGTAAAGATCCCAAAGGCTTAATTGCCAAATGGAAATTTTTCTGGCAATCCGTTGTCGCGATTGTTGTGGCTTTTTATCTGTTTGCGTCCAGCCAAGACCCAAAAGAAACCGCGTTACTTGTGCCTTTCTTTAAAGAAGTAATGCCCCAATTAGGGCTATTTTTTGTGGTTGTTTCCTACTTCGTAATTGTTGGTACCAGTAATGCCGTGAATTTAACCGATGGTTTGGACGGCCTCGCCATTGTTCCCACTATTCTAGTTGCAGGAGCGTTTGCCATCTTCGCTTACGTAACAGGCAATGTGAATTTCTCGTCTTACCTGAATATCCCTTATTTGCCGCTTGCCAGTGAACTGGTGGTGGTGTGCACCGCTATTGTCGGTGCTGGGCTTGGATTCTTATGGTTTAACACCTATCCGGCGCAAGTATTTATGGGGGATGTTGGCTCACTCGCGTTAGGTGGTGCGTTAGGCATTATTGCCGTGTTAGTGCGTCAAGAATTGGTACTTGTCATTATGGGCGGCATCTTTGTGGCGGAAGCCCTTTCGGTCATTCTGCAAGTTGGTTCATTTAAATTGCGCGGGCAGCGTATTTTTAGAATGGCACCTATTCACCATCACTACGAATTAAAAGGATGGCCTGAACCTCGCGTGATTGTGCGCTTTTGGATCATTTCCATCATCCTTGTATTGATTGGTTTAGCAACGCTGAAGTTGAGGTAAAGGCAAAATATGAATGTTCTGAATAGCTTATTTAATAAACGTATCATCGTGCTTGGTCTAGGTATGACCGGGCGCGCTTGTGTGCGTTTTTTAAAACAGCATCAGGACAACTGGAATATTCAAATCAGTGCAATGGATACGCGTGCTGATATTACCCCAGACCCGGATATTTCTTGTTTTCTTGGCGGTTTTGATGAAGCTGAAATCGCTGCTGCTGATGTACTAGTGGTAAGTCCCGGCATTGACATCGAAACACCACAGATTGCCCAAGCTGCTGCGGCTGGGAAGTGGATTCTGGGGGATATTGAAATTTTTGCATTGTATGCCGCTGCACATCGCCCAGATGTGCCGATTATTGCGGTAACAGGTTCCAACGGAAAATCAACCGTTGTTACTTTATTGGAGTGGATTGCAAAACAGGCCGGTAAGCGGGTCGCTTTAGGTGGGAATATTGGTATCCCTGCACTTGAACTTTTCGAACAAGAAGCGGAACTCTTTATTTTGGAGTTATCCAGCTTTCAACTGGAAACCACCGATAGTTTACAGCTTGCTTCGGCATGCATTTTAAATCTTAGTGAAGACCACATGGATCGCTATGAAAGCTTGAGCGATTATGTGGGTGCCAAGCAACGTATTTACACGCACAGTAAACAAGCCGTTTGTTTGAAAGAGGATGCGTTAACGCATCCATTAACCAGCGCGCACCTATCCGCTGCTGATGTTGATATTGTTTACATTTCGGCACAACAAAACGTTGAAGGGTGGGGGCTAAGTCAAGACAAAAACTCTATTTGCTTTAATAGTGAGCCCTTGTTAGCTGCAAAGGACATTCAATTAGTTGGAGTTCACAACTTATTGAATATTCAAGCTGCATTGGTCATGAGCGCACAAGTAGGGATTGAAACGCATGACGCAATCCGCGCAGCAAAAACATTTACAGGTTTACCCCATCGCTGCCAAAAAGTCAGGGAAGTGGCAGGTGTTACGTGGATTAACGACTCCAAGGCAACTAATGTTGGAGCCTGTATCGCAGCAATTGAAGGCGTCACCCCAAGTTTAAAAGGCCGCTTATTCTTGATTGTTGGCGGTGATGCAAAGCAAGCCGATGTCCAGCCATTAGCATCTGTATTTAACCAGTATGTATTTAAATTGCTGTGCTTTGGTAAAGATGCGGCTCTATTTATGCCGTTATCAGTACGAAGTCAAAGGGTGACAAAACTAGAAGAAGCTGTTCAGGTGGCGGCAAACGAAGCTAAAGCAGGAGACATGGTGTTGTTGTCCCCCGCTTGTGCCAGTCTGGACATGTTTCAAAGTTATATGCATCGCGGAAATTGCTTTGTGGAAGCAGTGGAGGCAGTAGCATGATTTTCAGTAATCGGTTCTCAACCAATAATGCTGTGTCTGCGTCATCCTCAGGGATGCCAGCTCAGCATTCCTCTACGGATGAGAATGATTCAATGCTGCAAAAGTTATTTAAATCAAAGCATGACGCTCATTCCGCTTTTAAGCCCTATGACCTTGGTCTAATTCTGGTTGCGTTTACCCTACTTTGTATTGGTTTTGTTATGGTGACGTCAGCGTCTATGCCTGTTGCTGAGCGTTTGTTTAATAATCCTTTCCATTTTGCGGTTCGTCATGGCATTTACCTTATCATCGCGATGACTGCCGCGTGCATTACCATGACAATTCCCATGTCTTGGTGGCGTCTGAGCAACGGTTGGCTTTTGTTACTTGCTGTTGCATTACTCTTTGCCGTGTTACTGGTAGGGAGAACGGTTAACGGTAGTACACGTTGGTTGGTTATTGGCCCGTTTACGGTGCAGGCGGCAGAACCCGCGAAGCTATTTTTCTTCGTGTATTTAGCTGGTTATCTGGTGCGCCGTTATGAAGAAGTAACGGAAAACTTAAAAGGCTTCATCAAACCTCTTGTCGTCTTCTTCTTATTGGCTTTGTTGTTACTTCGTCAACCTGATTTAGGCACGGTAGTAGTGATGTTTGCCACAACAGTGAGTTTACTTTTCCTTGCCGGTGCCAAGTTGTGGCAGTTCTTTGGCTTAGCCTTTGCTGGTATTTCAGCGGTGGTGGCGCTCATTGTTTTCGAAGAATATCGAATGAAGCGTGTGACATCGTTCCTCGACCCGTGGGCCGATCCGTTTGGCACAGGTTATCAACTAACACAGTCGTTAATGGCATTTGGACGAGGCAGCTTCTTTGGACAAGGGCTTGGCAATAGCTTGCAAAAACTCGAATTTCTGCCAGAGGCACACACCGACTTTATTATCGCCATTATTGCTGAAGAGACGGGCTTTATTGGTGTTATGGGTATTTTGACTCTGCTGTTTTTCATTACTGTTAAAGCATTGATTATTGGCAATAGAGCATTGCAAAAGTCGCTACCGTTTGAAGGTTATTTAGCCTATGCAATCGGTGTTTGGGTTGCTTTCCAAACCGCTGTTAATGTGGGCGCAAGCGCAGGAGCCTTACCCACGAAAGGGCTAACATTACCGCTTGTCAGTTCAGGTGGTTCGAGTCTCATCATTATGTGTGTTGCTATTTCTTTGCTGGTTCGCATTGACTTTGAGCTTCGTGTGATGGGAGTGCAAGCGTTAGCGAAAAAAACGACAAGAAAGGCTAAGTCACGGTTAAAAGCGCCTGCTGATGAGGCATCTAAAGACACGGCGGTAGCATCAAAACGAGAAGCGAAAAGCAGAGGAAATGCCACTTCGCATGATTTAGATGAACGCCCCGATTTTGGGCCGGACGCAGGCGAGGGAGGCGTTAATGACTAAGCGGCTTCTCGTTATGGCTGGTGGCACTGGTGGGCATATTTTCCCCGGTATTGCTGTGGCGAAATATTTGCAAAATCAAGGCTGGGATATTCATTGGTTGGGTACAGCAACCCGAATGGAAGCCCAACTCGTGCCAAAAGCGGGCTTTGCGATTAGTTACATTGATGTGACGGGGGTGCGAGGTAATGGTTTGTTAAGGCTTTTAGGTGCGCCTTTTCATATTGCAAAGTCGGTGTTTCAAGCCATTGCGGTAATCAGGCAATTTAAGCCAAATGTGGTGCTGGGAATGGGAGGGTTCGCTGCTGGACCCGGCGGAATAGCTGCATGGTTGCTTGGTGTTCCTGTAGTGATCCATGAGCAAAATGCAGTCCCAGGAATGACCAACAAGATTCTAAGCCGATTTGCATCGCGCTTGTTAGTAGGCTTTAAACAGGCTTTTAGTGGTCATAAAAAAGCCATATGGGTGGGGAACCCTGTTAGGGCTGAATTTGCTCAAATAGCAGAAAAGGTTAATCAGTCAGAAGAAAGTGTTGAGTCACAAAATACCACTACCTCTTTTAACATATTGGTGGTAGGGGGAAGCCTAGGCGCACAATGTTTAAATGAAACAGTACCAAACGCCATTGAGCAACTTTTTGCCGATGAAGCAGCAGTATCGATTTCAATTCGACATCAGTGTGGCAAAGGGCATCAGGATAAAGTGACTCAAGCGTACACTGAAAAAGTGGGAAGCCACTGTGAATGGCAGGTGAGTGAGTTTATCAGTGATATGGTTGAAGCATATGCTTGGGCCGATGTCATCATTTGTCGTGCTGGCGCTTTAACGGTTGCCGAGGTCGCGGCGTCTGGTCGCTGTGCGATATTCGTGCCGCTTCCTCATGCAGTAGATGACCATCAAACACTAAATGCAAAATCGTTGGCGGATGCAGATGCCGCCATATTAATGCCGCAGTCTGAACTAATGACAGGTGCGTTACCCATTGTTTTAAAAGAGTTGATTGCTGCGCCTTCACGCATCAATGCGTTAGCAAGTCATGCAAAACAACAAGCAAAAGTAGATGCCGCAGAACAAGTGGCGAAGGTGTGCATGGAATTATCAAAGGTGGGTGCATGAGCAAAGTGAATCACTCTGTACCTGAAATGAGAAGAATTAAGCAAATCCACTTCATTGGTATTGGTGGAGTCGGCATGGGCGGCATTGCAGAAGTGCTGCTCAATGAAGGTTATGTGATTTCTGGCTCGGACCAACAAGCGAGCCAAATGACGCAACACTTACAAAAGTTGGGTGCGACCGTGTTTTTCACGCATGCGGCAAGTAACGTTGAAAACGTTGATGTTGTGGTGGTTTCAAGCGCCATAAGCACAGACAACCCTGAGATTCAGGCAGCGATGGAAGCTAGAATTCCGGTTATCCGTCGTGCAGAAATGTTAGCAGAGCTAATGCGCTTTCGTCATGGCATTGCGGTTGCCGGTACGCACGGTAAAACCACTACCACAAGTTTAGTGGCTACTATCTTTGCGCAGGCAGGATTGGACCCAACGTTCGTGATTGGTGGCAAGTTGAATAGCTTAGGCAGCAATGCACGTCTTGGCAGCAGCCGTTATTTCATTGCCGAAGCTGATGAGAGTGACGCTTCTTTTGTGCACTTACAGCCCATGATGTCGATTGTTACCAATATCGAAGCGGATCACATGGAAACTTACGGCGGTGACTTCCAAAAAGTACAAGATACCTTTGTGGAGTTTTTGCATAACTTACCGTTTTATGGCTTAGCCGTTGTATGCGGAGACGATCCAATCATCCAACAATTGTTGCCTGACATTGGGCGTCAATACATTACTTATGGATTGGGTGAAAATGTTGATGTGAGAGCGGTAGATATTTCCAGCGGATTTAATCAAAGCCATTTCACCGTGCAACGTAAAGGCAAAGATGATTTGAGCATTACCCTGAATTTACCGGGCACACACAATATTTTAAATGCGTTAGCCGCGATTGCGGTGGCAACGGAAGAAGGCATTGACGATGCAGACTTACAAGCGGCGTTAGGCACCTTTTCGGGTATTGGGCGTCGTTTCGAGATGTTAGGCAACTTTAATAATGAACTAGGTACAGTGACGTTGGTTGACGATTACGGACATCACCCTACAGAAGTAGAAGTGACTATCGCTGCGGCACGCAATAATTGGCCAGATCGTCGCTTGGTGATGGCGTATCAGCCTCACCGTTATTCGCGAACACGAGATTTATATGAAGATTTCGTGCGAGTGTTGTCCCAAGTGGATGTGCTGCTGTTATTGGACGTTTACCCTGCTGGCGAAGAGCCTATTGAGGGCGCGGATAGCAAGGCGTTATGTCGCTCGATTCGTCAGCGTGGGCAAATTGAACCCGTGTATGTGGGGCAAACCGATGAACTGCAAACTGTCATTGCAGATGTAATGAAAAATGGTGATGTCTTGCTAACGCAAGGCGCGGGCAACATTGGGCGCATCGCCAAAGAATTAGAACAAAGCAAGCTAATGTTAAGCACACTGCGTCATCAAGCTGATTGATGTCGTTGGGTTAAGGTGAACGCTGTAACTAGCGAGCACCAGCAAGCAATAGAGAATAAGTTCGGAGAACAGTATTCATGACAACTAAAGAGAGTCTTAAACAGAAATACGGCAAAGTTGCTGTGCTGTTTGGTGGAGACTCTGCGGAGCGCGAAGTGTCGCTCAATTCTGGCAATGCAGTATTAAATGCATTACAAGCTGTGGGTTGTGATGCGTATAAGTTTGACCCAGCGGAGCAACCTCTGGCAGAACTCGTTACCCAAGGCTTTGATCGTGCTTTTATCGTTTTGCATGGGCGAGGAGGCGAAGATGGAACCATTCAGGGGGCGTTGACGTTCATGAACATTCCTTATACCGGAAGTGATGTATTAGGTTCGGCACTAGGAATGGACAAAGTTCGTTGCAAACAGCTCTTTCAAGCGTGTGATTTGCCAACGGCTGACTATAAAGTGCTGTTTAGTCACGAAGATTACAGCGATCAATTACCAGACATGTTGTCGGCATTAGGTGGAACTGTGATGGTGAAGCCAGCCCTTGAAGGATCAAGCATTGGTATGAATAAAGTTACCAATCTGGATGAGTTTATCAGTGCGTTAGCGCTCGCTTTCCAATATGATCACAGGGTTTTGGTTGAGCGTTTTGTTGAAGGTAAAGAATTTACGGTTTCTATCTTGAATGACCAAGCGTTGCCGTCCATTAGTATGGTAACGCCAAGAACGTTTTACGACTATGAAGCGAAATATCAAGCGGATACAACTCAATATCATTGCCCCAGCGGTTTGTCTGAGTCAGAAGAAGAGAGGCTTGCTAAACTCGCTACTCGAGCATTCAGTGTTGTTGGAGCTTCAGGTTGGGGACGAGTAGATTTTATGCAAGATGCGCAGGGCCAATATTATTTATTGGAGGTGAACACCGTTCCGGGCATGACACAGAAAAGTTTGGTGCCAATGGCGGCCAAACAACGAGGTTTGGATTTTCAAACTTTGTGCTTAGCTGTGTTAGATACGAGCTTTGTGTCGGGAGTCTAGGTGAGTCGGGAAATTGCTAGCCCGTGGCGCAATGTAAAGCTTTGGCTGGGGTTTGCGTTTTTTATCGTGGTAATGGCCTTGCTTGGTTATGTGTGGCACAGCTTGGCAACATGGCTAGAAGATGAGCAACGTGTTCCGCTGAAAACGATTTTAATTTCGGGGGACAGGCAGTTCCTTGATGATGAAGATGTGAAACGCATCATTCGAAAAGGGCAGCATGGCAGCTTTATTGAGTTAGATGTTGATAAGGCGCACGACGATGTTGAGTCGTTGCCTTGGGTGTATCAGGCGTCAATTCGTAAACAATGGCCAGATACTCTGCGAGTTTATGTTGTAGAGCAAACGCCAGTAGCGCGTTGGCAAGATGACATGTTGTTGAATCAGTACGGGGAGAGCTTTCAGGCTAAGGCGCCAGAAGCGCTTCAATATTTACCCGTATTGTTTGGGCCAGGTGGCAGTGAAACAACTGCGTTAGAAGGGTATCGCTCAATGCAAAGTTTGTTGCAGTCGAGTGGGCTTAAAATCGCTGAATTGTTCTTAAGTGAACGATTTGCATGGCATATCCGATTGGATAACGGTGTGAATCTTGACTTAGGACGAACAGAATTTATGGGACGGTTACAACGATTTATCGATGTGTATCCGTTGCTGTTAAAAAACGAAAAAGAGGTGAGTTATGTCGACCTTCGCTACGACACTGGTTTAGCGGTGGGGTGGGATAACTCGGAACAAGACAAAAATTAGCGGGCTCTACGTCAGATTCAAAATCGTAGGCGCTATAGATAAAGGCAATTAAAAGCGTGTCGAAAGTAATAGACCGGAACTTAATCGTAGGATTGGATATTGGCACCAGTCAAGTGAAGGCGGTGGTAGGTGAGCTGCTTGAAGATGGCGATATTAGTATCGTGGGTGTGGGTACACAGGCTGCGCGTGGCATGGATAAAGGCGGCGTCAATGATTTGGATTTGGTAGGACAGTCGGTCAAGCGCGCAATTGAAGAATTAGAACTGATGGCAGATTGTCGCGTGTCATCCGTATTTATGTCTATTTCTGGGCGTCATGTGCAATGCCAGAATGAAAATGGCATGGTGCCTATTAATAATAAGGAAGTGACTCAAGAGGATGTAGACAACGTTATTCACGCTGCACGTTCTGTTCCTATCGCTGCTGAGCGTAGGTTGCTACACGTGTTGCCACAAGAATATACGATTGATGTACAAGAGGGCATTAAAAACCCAATTGGTATGTCTGGCGTCAGAATGGAAGCCAAAGCCCACATCGTGACATGCGCTGATGATATGGCAAAGAATTTGGTAAAATGTGTTGAACGATGCGGGCTTACATCAGATCATATGATCTTTTCGGCGTTGGCTTCTAGTTACGCAATATTGACCGAAGATGAAAAAGAATTAGGTGTTTGTGTAGTGGATATTGGTGGCGGCACCATCGATATGGTTATCTACACGGATGGCGTTATTCGCCACACCGCAGTGATTCCTGTTGCTGGAAATCAAATTACCAGCGACATTGCCAAAATCTTCCGTACGCCAATTGGGTATGCGGAGGAAATTAAGATTAATTATGCGTGTGCTTTAAAAGACATGGTTAGCATGGAAGAAACCATTGAAGTACACAGTGTCGGCGGGCGTCCGTCTAGAACAATGTCCCGTCATACTTTGGCAGAAGTAATTGAGCCAAGGTATCAGGAATTATTTGAATTGGCTCAGGAAGAAATTCGTAGCAGTGGTTTAGAGGAACAAATCGCTGCGGGTATCGTGTTGACTGGCGGTACAGCGAAAATGGAAGGCGCGGTTGAATTTGCTGAAGAAATTTTTCATATGCCCGTGCGAGTTGGTCAGGCAAGAAGCGTAAAGGGATTAGCAGAGTATGTGGAAGATCCTGCTTACGCGACAGCAGTTGGTCTATTACATTACGGTAAAGACCTAGTGCAAACCAAAAATACCAATAAAAATGCATCTGGTGAGAGCTTGTGGAAGCGAGTTCATAGCTGGTTTAAAGGGGAATTTTAGTTTAGTAACGAAAGCACTCTATGCACGTTATTAGCTAGTAAAAAAGTGCGTAAAAATCGGAGAGTTGAATATGTATGAATTAATGGATAGCCATAGCGAAGAAGCTGTCATTAAAGTAATCGGTGTTGGCGGCGGTGGTGGTAATGCCGTTGAACACATGGTTTCACAAAATATTGAAGGCGTTGAGTTCATTGCTGTGAATACCGACGCGCAAGTATTAAGAAAATCCGCAGCGAATGTGACTTTACAGATTGGTTCTGAGGTCACTAAAGGATTAGGTGCTGGAGCGAACCCTGAAATTGGTCGTCGCGCAGCTGAAGAAGATCGCGAAACTATTAAGCAGTCGCTCGATGGCGCAGACATGATCTTCATCACCGCAGGTATGGGCGGTGGTACAGGAACTGGCGCTGCACCAGAAGTTGCCAAAATTGCCAGAGAGCTTGGCATCTTAACGGTCGCTGTTGTAACTAAGCCTTTTCCATTTGAAGGTAAAAAGCGCATCCAAATCGCAGAGGAAGGCATTCTTGAACTAGAAAAGTATGTGGATTCGTTGATTACCATTCCTAACGAAAAATTACTCAAGGTGATGGGACGCGGTACGCCTTTATTGCAAGCATTTAGCTCAGCAAATGACGTATTACGTGGCGCTGTACAAGGTATTGCTGAACTGATTACACGTCCAGGCTTAATCAACGTGGACTTTGCAGACGTTAGAACCGTTATGTCTGAAATGGGTACGGCAATGATGGGAAGTGGCAATGCTTCTGGTGAAGACAGAGCAGAAGAAGCGGCAGAAGCTGCGATTGCTTGCCCATTGTTAGAAGACATTGACTTGTCTGGTGCACGAGGCATCTTGGTTAACATCACAGCGGGCCCTGACTTTGCCATTGATGAATTTGAAACTGTGGGTAACGCAGTGAAAGCCTTTGCCTCAGAAAACGCCACGGTAGTTGTGGGTACGGTTATCGATATGGAAATGGCAGATGAGCTACGCGTTACTGTTGTGGCAACGGGTATTGGTGAACGTAAGCCAGAGATTTCTTTGGTTAATAATCGAGTAAACCGTACGCCAGCAGCGAGCAAAGAAGTTGAGGCACCACAGGCAGAAATGAATGAAAGCTTGTTTGTTGAGCCCATTAAAGCAACGGGTACAGATGACAAAGTTGAATCAGGTAATGATCTAGAATATCTCGATATTCCAGCATTCTTGCGTAAACAAGCAGATTAAGTAGGAAGTTGTTCATATAAAGTTTGCGTGGTAAATAATTGAACTTTTTATGAATCAGTAAGACTAAACAGCCTGAAAATTGTTTGATTTTTGACAAAATGGTCATAAATCACTACAATGCTCGGCCGTTTTGCGGTGAGTCAAAATAACTTACTGATTTTTAAAAACATTGGAAAGCAGTTGTGTGGGGATGATCCACACTTAGGCAGAATAAAGAACCCATGATTAGACAACGTACAATTAAACAATCGGTTTCTGTCACAGGGATAGGACTTCATAAAGGCGATAAAGTCACTATGACACTTCGCCCGGCTCCGGCAAATACAGGTATTGTATTTAGGCGTATTGACCTTGTTCCACATGCAGACATTCCCGCTAAAGCAGGTTTGGTTGGCGATACTATGTTATGTACTTGTTTGAGCAACGAAGAAGGTCACACGATATCAACGGTTGAGCACTTGGCGTCAGCGTTAGCTGGTTTGGGTATCGACAACATTATCGTAGAAGTGGATAGTAACGAATTGCCGATTATGGATGGCAGTGCGAGTCCTTTCATTTTCTTGTTGCAATCAGCTGGAATTGAAGAGCTAAATGCATCCAAAAAGTTCATTAAAATAAAGCGCAAAGTACGTGTTGAAGATGGAGATAAGTGGGCAGAGTTCCACCCTTATGAAGGTTTCCGCATCGACTTCCAAATCGACTTTGAACATCCGATTATTCGCCAAAGTAAACAACATATGGTGTTGGACTTCAGTAGTGATTCTTACATCGACGAAGTAAGCCGTGCACGCACTTTCGGCTTCTTAAGCGATTTAGAATTTATGCACTCGAATGATTTGGCACTAGGTGGCAGTATGGATAACGCCGTTGCTTTAGATGACTATCGCGTTCTCAACCAAGAAGGGTTGCGTTATCAAGATGAGTTTGTGAAGCATAAAATCTTAGACGCAGTCGGCGATTTGTACCTAGGTGGACACAGCATTATAGGCGAGTTGAAAGCCTACAAGTCGGGTCATGGACTCAACAATAAGTTATTAAATTGTTTACTTAATGATGAAAAAAGTTGGGAGCTTGTCAGCTTCGACGAAACGGAACACTCTCCAATCCATTTCGGTCTCCCTGCTTGGATGAGTTAATCATTAATTTTTTGAAGAAATGCCGCCTTTGTTGCGGCATTTTTTTTAACAGGGCTTATCATTTTTAGTTTGATGTTATATTGTCTATAAATAACGATTCCAAAAACTTTATCTCATGCCATAAAGTTTCTGATGATTGCACAGACGCAACCAAAGAAGTGAAGGAAAAGATGAGCTTTACCATCCTATATAGAAGTAAGAAATATCGGTTTATATATAGCCTTTCTCGCAGACAATTAGTCGCAGCCAGTGTTTTTGTTTTGGGGTTGGTTTTTGTCGCTGGTCGGTCAACACAAACGGTTTCTGACGCGCAAGCGCGTATTGACTTTACCCAAAGTGGCTTAGTGCAACAAAGACATGAAGTTGAAAACCTTAAGAAGAATACCGAGCAGCAATTGAGTGGCATGATGCTCAAACTGGCCGATTTGCAGAGTCGAATCTACCGCCTTGATGCGCTTGGTGAAAAGCTTGCTCAAGAATCAGACCTCGATGCGACAGAGTTTAATATGTCTTCCTTGCCTGCTGTCGGAGGGCCTACCGGTGAACTATCAGAGTCTGTTGAACTTGAAGTCACTTCTGGGCAAGACGTTATCCAACAAATTGATTTGATGTTATCGTCGTTAGATGACAAAACGCAGCAGCTTGAGGCGTTGGAGTCAATTTTATTGCAGCATGATGTTAATGATGCCAGCTTTATTGAGGGCCGACCTATTCGTTCGGGCTGGCTTTCGTCCTATTACGGTATCCGTAAAGACCCCTTCAATGGTTTACCTGCTATGCATAAAGGATTAGATTTCGCGGGCAAGACAGGAACTGAGGTAATTGCGACGGGAGCCGGTATTGTAACTTGGGCAAGTGAACGTTACGGCTATGGCAACCTGATCGAAATAGAGCATGGGGACGGTTTCGTTACTCGGTATGGGCATAACAAGTCGTTGCATGTTAAGATTGGCGATGTTGTTACTAAAGGACAAAAGATCGCCTCAATGGGAAGCACAGGAAGGTCGACAGGAGCGCATGTTCATTACGAGGTGTTACGTCATGGTAAGCAAGTTGATCCGCTCAAATATGTTTACCGGAATAGTCGCAAATAGCGTTTTTGTTTCGAATAGCAAAAAGTATTAAATAATAATCGGCCAGTTTTAGCCGATTATTTTTATGTTTAATTGAAGTAAAAGTGGAAAAGTTGTCGCGAGAGCATTGATAAATGCGTTAAGCGAACAAATATACAACTTCACCTGTTCTTATGTGTCAGTCATTCTCGTAATAGCCAAGAATGTAGGCCTCGCCTTTAAGTAACAAAGAACAAGCAGTTATTGGTTTTCCCTTGCATTGGGAGAACCTTTCTTTCGTCTGATTTTATCAGGTTTGTCGCGCCCATTGATTTGGGTTTTTAATTATGTAAATTGCAGCGGAATTTGCATCGAATAAGAATAATTGGGAAACGAAAAATCCATGTTGTCGAGCATTCTCAAAAAGGTCTTTGGTAGCCGTAACGACCGTACAATAAAAAAACTAAATAAGATTGTGGCTCAGATCAATGCGTTAGAGCCAGGATTGGAAGCGTTAAGTGATCAAGAAATCAAAGACAAAAGCACAGAGCTAAAACAGCGTGTTTTAGATGGTGCAACCTTGGATTCGGTTCTCGTGGAAGCCTTCGCCATTGTCAGAGAAGCCAGCAAGCGAGTATTTGAAATGCGTCATTTCGACGTTCAGATGCTGGGAGGTATTGTTTTACACCAAGGTAAAATTCCTGAAATGCGTACAGGTGAAGGTAAAACTCTGACAGCCACCTTACCCTCTTATTTAAACGCACTTAGTGGCAAAGGGGTTCATATCGTAACGGTAAACGATTACCTTGCTAGACGTGACGCAGATTGGAGCCGTCCCTTATTTGAATTCTTGGGTATGACCGTAGGCTGCAATGTGCCGGGCATGCATCCAGACGAAAAGAAAGCAGGTTATCAGTGCGATATTACTTACGGTACTAACAACGAGTTTGGTTTTGATTACCTTCGCGATAACATGGCGTTTTCTCCTGAAGAGCGTGTTCAGCGTCCTTTAAATTATGCCGTTGTGGATGAGGTCGACTCTATCCTAATTGATGAAGCTCGTACGCCACTCATTATTTCGGGTCCTGCCGAAGATAGCTCTGAAGTGTACAAGAAAATCAATGGCATTATTCCTCAGCTTGAACAGCAAGAGAAAGAAGATGAGGAAGGCGTTGAAAGTAGCGGTGACTTTACTATTGATGAAAAATCGAAGCAGATTTATTTAACGGAACGTGGTCAAGTTCGAGTAGAAGAAATCTTAAAACAAAATGGCATGTTAGAAGAAGATGATTCGCTATATGCCCCAGCAAATATTTCTTTGATGCATCATGTTAATGCGGCTTTACGAGCGCATAAGCTGTTTCACCGTGATGTTGATTACATCGTAAAAGGTGACGACGTTATTATTGTTGATGAACATACGGGCCGTACAATGGAAGGTCGCCGCTGGTCAGACGGTTTACACCAAGCGGTCGAAGCGAAAGAAGGTGTTCGTATTCAAAATGAGAACCAAACGCTGGCTTCTATTACCTTCCAGAACTATTTCCGTATATACAACAAATTGGCTGGTATGACAGGTACGGCCGATACAGAAGCATTTGAATTCCAGCATATTTACGGTCTAGAAACGGTTGTCATTCCTACGAACAGAGAAATGGTTCGTAAAGATATGGCAGACTTGATTTATCTGACAGCCCAAGAGAAATATGAAGCCATTATTGAAGATATCAAAGATAGGGTAAAAGCAGGCCAACCTACCTTGGTGGGAACCGCGTCTATCGAGAATTCCGAGTTGTTATCTTCAATTCTGAAAAAACAAAAAATCCCTCATAAAGTGCTAAACGCCAAATTCCATGCTCAAGAAGCAGAGATTATTGCGCAAGCAGGTCAGCCTAGCGCTGTCACGATCGCAACGAATATGGCGGGTCGTGGTACCGATATTGTCTTAGGCGGGAGTTGGCAAGCTGAGGTAGCCGCTCTTAGCGAGCCAAGTGATGAGAAAATAGCCAAAATAAAAGAAGCATGGAAAGAGCGCCATGCCAAAGTATTAGAGTCCGGTGGTTTACATATCATTGGGACTGAACGACATGAATCGCGTCGTATCGATAACCAGCTTCGTGGGCGCTCCGGTCGTCAGGGCGATCCCGGCTCATCACGTTTTTATCTATCACTAGAAGATCCATTAATGCGTATTTTTGCTTCCGAGAGAATGGCAAGCATGATGAAGCGATTAGGTATGGAGCGTGGGGAAGCAATTGAGCACCCTTGGGTTACAAAAGCAATTGAGAATGCACAGCGCAAAGTTGAAGGTCGTAACTTTGATATCCGTAAGCAATTGCTTGAATTTGATGATGTTGCAAATGATCAACGTAAGGTTATTTATGAGCAACGTAATGAGCTGCTGGATGAGGGAGACATCAAAGAAACTATCGAAGCGATTCGTGGTGATGTTTTAGAAAGCGTTATCGATCAATATATTCCGCCAGAATCTTTGGAAGAAATGTGGAGTTTGCCTGAATTAGAAGAGCGCCTTAAGTCCGAATTCTCATTAGACCTACCTATCCAAAAATGGATAGAGGAAGATGATAAGCTTTACGAAGAAAAGTTGCGTGAGCGCATTCACGATGAGTTAGCAAAAGCCTACGCAGATAAAGAACAGCAAGTTGGCGAAGAAGTATTAAGACACTTCGAAAAAGCTATTATGTTGCAAAGTTTAGACAGCCATTGGAAAGAGCACCTCGCGGCAATGGATCATTTACGCCAAGGCATCCATCTTCGTGGTTACGCGCAAAAGAATCCTAAGCAAGAGTATAAGCGTGAATCATTTGAACTCTTCTCTGAAATGCTAGAAACGCTAAAAGTCGATGTGGTTAGTATTTTGAGTAAAGTACAAGTGCGTGCAGAATCAGATGTTGAAGCCGTTGAAGAGAAGCGTCGTCAAGCGGCAGAGCAGGCACCAATGAATTTCCAGCATGAGCCTGTTACCGACAATACTGAAACAGCACAAAGCACGGCGGACCAGTATCCGAAAGTGGGTCGTAACGACCCTTGCCCATGCGGTTCAGGTAAGAAGTACAAGCAATGTCATGGTAAATTAAGCTAAACGTTAGCTTGTATTTATTGTTGCATTCATAAGGGTTGATAATTTTTTATCAACCCTTTTTTGTTTGAGGAAAATGAAAAATGAAACAAATTCATGTTGCGGTGGGCGTTATTTTAAGAGGAAAGGATACTTTTATTACGCGTCGCTTAGCTCATCAGCATCAAGGTGGAAAGTGGGAGTTTCCCGGCGGTAAAATAGAGCCCGGAGAGTCTGTTACACAAGCATTGTCTCGGGAGCTACAAGAAGAAGTGGGCATCTGTATTGATGCTTCTGAGCCATTGATGGTCATCGAACACAATTATCCAGATAAATCAGTAAAGCTGGATATTCACCGAGTTTTTTCTTTTTCCGGTGAGCCTGCTGGTGCAGAGGGACAGGAGTCAATGTGGGTGTCGATTCATGAACTGCCTAGTTTAGACTTCCCCGATGCAAATGGGCCTATTATTGAAAAATTAATTGAAGTCGCTTAATTGTGCTTAACACAGAGCAGAAAAGCGTCCCTTTTCCTACGCTAGTGCTAGATGCGATCAGCGTGTGTTTTAGCACGCTTCTCACCTTTATCCTCATCGATGGCCTTAGTTTTCACCCTGTTGTTGCATCGGCAATGGTCGGTTTTCTAGGTAGTTTTTTATCGGGCAACAAGTATGTGAAAACAACGGATTTACACAACAATATCTTTATTGGCAGCTTCGCAGGAATGTGTTCGGGAAGTCTGGTACTAGGGCTGAATGAAGTCTTGGCTGTGGGCTTAATCTCAGGCTTTCTGTGTTCAGCATCTAATGCTTATTTCCACGGCTTGGGTGGACGTTTGGGCTCAATTGCATTTATTGCCAGCCTTATCATATTAGGGGATCTAGTCTTGTGGAATTAGTTATGTATTTAGTTCCCTTGTTAGCAGCAGTTAGCACGTTTGCGTTATACAGGCGTTTTCAGGGAAATATTGTTCGAATAGCAACGGGTGTGACACTTGTGTTTTGTTTGTTGGTAACAGTGTTTATGAGCGTTCACTCATTGGCTTTTGATAGCCTATTGACACTGTTTTACGCGGGCACATTTGTTGGAATGTCGACGAGAAAGCACTTCTCCTATTTGGATATTAGTATTGCTTCATTGATATTAGCTGGTATTTACGCGTTGATGTATCGGGAAATTGACCAACTCGGCGGTGCGCTAGGGTTTATGTCTTTTTGTTCTGTGTTGGTTTCTATGGCTGTTAGAAAAGCGCACAGTGTGATGCAAGCGGCTATGGTCAATCAGAAGTAACGCGCTTACTCTTTGAAAAAATCATCAGGCATCTGGCTGAGCATTTCTTCAACACTTTCAGGATCAAGCAAGATCTCGCTTTGTTCATCTTTTAGTGGAATTGCATGGCTCTCTGAGGTCCATTCTCCTAAATCAATAAGCTGGCAGCGTTTACTACAAAAAGGGCGATATGGGTTACTGGAATCCCACTCAATAGATTTATGGCACTGGGGGCAATCAACTTTCATAAAATATCAGTCTTAACGAATTGGGGGGAGGCTAGCAACAAGCTAATTTAAATTCGGTGTCATAATCAACTGCCACTTTCCCCGATGAATCAGCCTCAAAAAACATGAAGCGGATGGCGTAGCGGTATTTGTTACCACTTAATGTTGGATAGTAGTTATGGTTATAAGCACAAAATACACGAATGAGATCATTTTTATCGTCGGCTACACCCTGATAAAAGCCATTGGTTGCTGTTACCGTTTCAAAGCGTCCTCGCTCTCTTAAGAAAGACAGCGTAATGTCGATCGCTTGGTGAATGAGTGCGAACTCTCCTACCCAACGTTTCATATCGTGTTGAACTTTTTCTTCTGGCTGTTTCAACCAAAAGTGTAAATTAGGAAGATCAAAGCTACAAGTTGCACCGGGGATGGAAAAACGTTGGCGAATAGAGCTTAAAAAACGATCATCTTTTAACTTGGTGCCAATCTTATTGCTATTTTTCAATTTTTCCCGAAGCTCGATGATTTTATTCATTGCTTGGCTTAGAGCTTCCTGATCAATTTTAGGGTGTTTCGACCAGTGTTGTAGGTTCTTTTTGTGAGCTTCAATATCTTTGAGAATATCGGTGCGAATATCAATGCGTTCTAAGAGGTCAAGCAGAGTAAAAAAACAGTCAAAAAAGCTAATGAACTGCCAATCCTCGGAGCAGTTTTGTGCGTAATCGAGTTGTTTGAAAAGTTGCTCCAATCTTAGGTAGGTGCGTACCTTTTCATTCAACGGAAATTCGTAAACCGTATTGCTCATTACTTTCTCTGTGTCAACTTCAAGGAGGTGTGCTAGCCATTTGCTTTAGTTTATATTCACTAAGTAATAACGTTACATTACTTTAGCTGAATTATCCTGTCATTTTGACGACTTGTCATGACTTTGCAATAGATATCCTTGATGTAATTGCTGCACGTTAGCTTTTAAAGCATCAAAGTCCCCGCTGTTGTCTATAATATCATCAGCATAGCGTAGTCTTTCCTGCCGAGAACATTGCGATTTCATAATGTTTTTAATCTGCGCTTCATGCGCTTGGTCGCGACTTTGGGTACGAGTGAGTTGCTGTTTCTCTTGACAGTCGACCACCAGAATTTTATCAACAAGGTGTTGCAGCTTATTTTCTACTAATAGTGGAATTTCAATAATGCAGTATGGTGATGTCGCTGCTTTAGCCTGTTCAACCATACCTTCACGAATGCGGGGGTGAAGTAGGTTATTGAGCCATTGCTTTGCCTCGGACTGAGAGAAAACAATTTCGCGCAACGCCTTTCTATCGAGTTCTCCTTCTGGTGTTAGGACTTCGCTTCCAAAGTGTGCTGTTATTTTTGCCAATGCATCAGAGCCTTTCGCTACGACTTCTCTTGCGACCACATCGGCATCAATAACATCAATGCCTAAATCAGCAAAAAGTGACGCTACGCTACTTTTTCCACTGCCGATACCACCTGTTAATCCAACAACAAATTCACTCATCCTAAAACGTATCCCCAATATTGCTGTGCAATCCAATCTCCGTATAAAAATGTTAGCCAGCCAGCAATGGCTAAATAAGGACCAAACGGTATTGGAATGTTTTTATCTTTGCCTTTAATACTCAGAATGATAATGCCAAGTATTGCCCCAACGAAAGAAGATAGAATGACAATAATGGCTAAATGCTGCCATCCTACCCAAGCGCCTAATGCCGCTAGCAGTTTGAAATCTCCATATCCCATGCCTTCTTTTCCCGTTAGTAATTTAAACCCCCAGAAAAGCGACCATAAGACTAAATAGCCAGCCGTTGCACCAATAATAGCCTCTGTTGGCGTAACAAAAATTGAGTCGATGCTTATCAGCAGACCTAACCACAACAAAGGTAGTGTGATTTGGTCTGGTAGTAGCATGGTATCGGCATCAATAAAGGTTAAAGCGATAAGTGACCAAGTAAGAATCAGGGCGGCAAGGCAAGCATAGGTTGGCCCAAAATGAAAAGCGATGACAAGTGATAGTAACCCTGTGAGTAGCTCAACTAACGGATAGCGCGCAGAAATGGCGGCTCTGCATGAAGTGCATTTTCCCCGCTGAATTAACCAGCTAATCAAAGGAATGTTTTCCCAAGCTTTTATTTTATGACCACATTTAGGGCAGGTTGAGCCGGGGGTGGCGAGGTTAAAAGCGGGCTCTGTATTGGACGATGTTGAGTCATCATTATCAAAGTAGCTATTAAATTCTGCCTTCCAGTTTTTTTCCATCATGATAGGTAATCGATGAATGACAACATTTAAGAAGCTACCAATCATCAAGCTGATAATAAATGTGATGGTGTAGAAAAAGGTTGGGTACAGGGAAAACAGTTCAAAAATGTGAAACATAAGAAGGGATAATTTATTTTAAGTTATATTTGTGAGCTGACTTTGCCAGAATTCGAGGTGTTATACCACCATTCCCATTTGGAAAATAGGTAAATACATTGCAACAATAAGGCCGCCGATAATAACGCCTAATACAGCCATAATCATTGGTTCAAGTAAGGAGGTAAGCCCATCCACCATATCATCCACTTCTCGTTCATAGATATTGGCAACTTTGTCGAGCATCGCATCCACAGAGCCAGATTCTTCCCCAATAGCAACCATTTGCGTCACCATATCTGGGAAAACATTAGTCGCTCTCATGGCGACATGCATGGGCAAACCGCCAGCAACTTCATGTTTAATAAAAAGAATGGCATCTCGAAATACGGCGTTGCCGGATGCGCCTGCGGCTGAATCTAGGGCTTCAATGAGCGGTACACCTGCTGCGAAAGTTGTGGAAAGCGTTCTTGTGTAACGAGCGATAGCCGCTTTTTTCAAGATTTCACCAATCACTGGAATTCGTAGGACTTTTTTATCGATATTGTCTCTTAATTTTAGGGAGCGTTTGTAAGTGCGTCTAAAAAATAGGGTAAAGGCAACAAG
The DNA here is from genome assembly GCF_026788005.1 of Alteromonas sp. a30. Classification (GTDB taxonomy): domain Bacteria; phylum Pseudomonadota; class Gammaproteobacteria; order Enterobacterales; family Alteromonadaceae; genus Paraneptunicella. Next base: position 16,836 of record NZ_JABEPE010000002.1, on the reverse strand, counting down.
TCCAATGGCGATGAAAATACCGTAATCTTGTATAAAACGTGAGATGTTAAGCACCATCTGGGTAAATGCGGGTAGTTCCGCACCAACACTTTTGAAGATGTCTTCAAATTGAGGAACCACAAAAATGAGTAGAATAGCGGTAACGACAAATGCCACAACGAGCACCGCAATTGGGTAAAACATCGCTTTCTTAATTTTTGATTTAAGCGCTTCTGCTTTTTCTTTATAAGTCGCGATTCTGTCGTAAATGGTTTCAAGCGCACCAGATTGTTCACCGGTTTGTACCAAATCACAGTACAAATCGTCGAAATGTTCTCGATGTTTTCGTAGGGCCTGTGAAAGTGGGTTTCCCGATTTGACTTCATTACCAATGTCACCAAGCAGCTTTCGCATTGGTTGTTTGGCATGACCTTGTCCTATCATATCGATCGTTTGAATGAGCGAAACGCCCGCACTGAGCATGGTAGCAATTTGCCGAGAAATAACACATATATCAGCAACCTCTACTTTCTGTCCCGTGCCGAATAAAGGTTTTGCTTGTTTTCGCACTTTCGTGGCAGAAATCCCTTTTCGTCTTAGTAAATTTTTAACATCACTGATTGATTCACCAGTTAGTTCACCTTTTACGGTTTGCCCTTCTCGGGTTTTGCCTACCCAGTTAAAAATTTCCAAGGTTTGTTCGGTATTCGCCATGATGTTGTCAGTCATTCAATAAAGAAATTAAACGATAAAAGCCCAGAACAAAACTGGGCTTGGCTTCGAGGGGGACAATTCTTAGCTAAGCACTAGCAAAGCTGTGCTGCTTGGCAAGTGCCGCCGACAGTCCATGAAACAACTTGGTTGCCTGCTGCGTTTAGGTTTGGCGTTAAAATATAAGTTGAGTCACCAAACTCACCCGTTGGCGCTGTGGCGGTGATGACACCAGCGACTGTGTCTACACCTGCAATGTTAGCGGCAGCAGCTACTGTTGCAGGAATACCATTTTGACCCGCGTTACAGTTCGCAATTGTGCCAGTGACTTGTACACAAGTTTCAACCTGTGTTTTGGCGCTTGCGGTTGCATTTACCACCTCAGAGAATCCGGCTCGTTGTGTGTAGCCTTGATAAGCAGGTAATGCAATTGCTGCCAAAATACCAATGATTGCAACGACAATCATTAGTTCGATAAGCGTAAAACCTTTGTTGTTTTGTTGTTTCATGTCTTGTTTCTCCAAAGCTCATTCGATTTAGGAATGTTTACTTATTAATCAATCTGATTGTTATGACTATAGCCAATAATGCGGTTAGCTCCAGTCGATTTGGTTGTTAGTCTCAGTTGCAGTATATGAGTCAAAAGTCCTCTGGAAAGTATGCTTTGAAATACGTAAGTAGGCGTTTGAAACTAAAGTTTCTCGATTCATGGCGAGAGGGGGATGGGTTCGTGAACTAATTCACAGTTTGCGTATGGAGATTGTATGCTTATATATAAAACTTCATTCTTGAAGGCGCTACCGTCATAGGTAGCGCGCAAAGGTAAAAGGTGTGTTTTTCTATTTTCTGACTCTTAATGATAGGTCAATAGCGTGTATGTGTTTGGTAATTGCACCAGAAGAAATGTAATCAACACCGAGTTTTGACAAAGAGGTAAGGTGTTCATTGGTTATATTCCCTGATACCTCTAACTTTGCTCTGCCCTGATTAATTTGTACTGCTTTTTCCACATCTTCATAGCTGAAGTTGTCGAGCATAGTTACGTCTGCGCCAGCCTCTAATGCTTGGCTAAATTCTTGTAAATTCTCAACTTCTACTTCTACGGTTTTTTCTGGGTGCTGGCTTTTTGCCGTGTGCACTGCTGCTTCAATCGATCCGCACGCCATAATATGATTTTCTTTAATGAGATACGCATCAAACAAGCCAATTCTATGATTAAAGCCTCCACCACAAGTGACAGCGTACTTCTGTGCATAACGTAATCCGGGAATCGTTTTACGTGTATCCAATAACCGTGTTTGGCTACCTTTTAATAGGGCGACATAGCGACTTACTTGGGTTGCAGTTGCCGATAACGTTTGCACAAAGTTCATTGCAGTGCGCTCGCCTGTGAGAATGCTGCGGGCATTGCCTTCGAGTGTGCAAATACGATCATTGGGTTGCAACGTATCGCCATCTTGAGCAAACCATTGAATCACTACCTGACTATCAATGTGTTTGAATACCGCCTCCACCCATGCTTGACCAACAAAAACACAGTGTTCGCGAGTGATTAGATCGGCAACAAGTTGATTGTTTGCGGGAATAAGGTTTGCTGTAACATCCCCCTCGTTTGGCGACAATCCACCTAAGTCTTCATCTATAGCGTACTTCACGGATTGCTGAATTTCTTTTTTCAATAGCGCTTCGAAAGGCACTGGTTGGGTAAATGTGCTTTGTGTCATTTGATCTGCTTACTTCTTTTGGGTCGTCGTCAGGTTAAATTGATGGGAGTCTATGTTGCGTTAATCAATACTGTGTTGCCTAGTTGAAACGGGTATCTCTCAACACTAACCAGCCATCTTTTTGGGTGAATTCTAAATCTTTTAATGCGCTCATGCCTAATAAGATCTCATCACTTTTCATTCCGGGATTTAATGTGCCAGAAACATCATTGAGCGTAATGTCGCCTAGGGTGAGTTCGCTAATTCGGGTGTTGAATACTGTTACGATGCCATTGGCGGTTTGCGCGCGTCCTTGCATACCGGGAATTAAACCGAGTTCGTCAGTAAGATGTGCAGGAATGGACACACTTGTCGCGCCTGTATCTAGTAAGAATACGACTTTTCGCCCATTGATGCTCCCAGTCACCACATAATGTCCCATCATGTTTTGTTTTAATCGCACCTCTACACCGGAAGATGAGCGATAACTTTGTGGCTCAGCGTTTGGGTTAATTCGCTCCATGAGCAAGTCGTCAAACCAGATCGTTACCAGCAATAAAGCAGCGATCCACGCAAGAGCAAACATCCACTTTCCCGTTTTATTGTGCTGATTATTTGATTCTGGTGACTGGGGCTCTTGCATAACGTATTGCGCTCTTAATGATAAGTGTTTGTTGCGAGTGTTGTTTGATTTAGAAGTGTATTACACTGGCAGCTAAGTTCATATTTTAGCTGAATATAATGGGGGTTGAGTGGATATTATCCAAGGTAAACTTGGTGATGATTGCTTTGTTGAATCGCCTTTTTACAACCAAAGGCCGCTAGGTCAGGCGCCAAATCTATTAGTCATACATAATATTTCACTTCCTCCGGGCCAATTTGGTGGACCTTATATTCATGATTTATTTACTGGCAAACTAAATGCCGATGAACATCCGTTTTTTCAGGAAATCTCGCATTTGCAAGTGTCTGCACATTGTTTGATTCGCCGCAGCGGTGAAATTGTGCAGTTTGTCAATTTCAATGACCGTGCTTGGCACGCAGGAGTATCAACGTTCCAAGGACGTGAAAACTGCAATGACTATAGTATTGGAATCGAAATGGAGGGCACGGATGTTGAGCCTTATACTGATGCACAGTACCAAAAGCTGATAGCCTTAAGCAGTACAATTATGCAACACTACCCCGAGATTTCTTTAGGCCGCATTGTTGGTCACAACGATATAGCGTTTGGGCGAAAAACCGATCCGGGTGTTGCCTTCGATTGGTGTCGTTATCGCTGTCAGCTGGTTAACTACAGGAAAAATCATGGCGTTATTTAGCTTACTTTTAGTCTTCGCATTAGAACGAATGCTAACCAAGACACGCCTATGGCGAAACGAAACCTACTTATCACCTTACTATTCTGCCATTTCTCGCTTACTGAAATTTGAACAAAGACACTCAGTATTGATGATGTATGTCATTGTATTTATCCCTGCTGTGTTGGTGTTTGTGGTGCAGACACAGGTAGAAAACGTACTATTTCAGTTATTTTTGGGTACCGCCATTTTGATGATTGGGACGGGGTGTCCGAATGTCAGAACCGCTTTTAAAGGGTATCTTCAAGCCGCGAATCGAGGCGATATGGAAGCGTGTGACCTTTACGCCCAAGAATTAAGTTATAAGCCGGATTCAGGGCGTTCATTTGGTCAACATATTGCGTGGATTAATTACACTCATTACATGGCGGTGGCACTATGGTTTATTGCTTTAGGGCCCGCTGGAGTAATGCTTTATATTAGTGCTCGTTACATGGCTGTTCGTTTAGTTCAGGTCAATCATTCACTGACGGCGCAGATTTTTACGGTGCTGCATGTGCTAGATTGGATCCCCGTTCGACTGACGACTTTAGGCTATATGTTAGTGGGCAACTTTACTGATGCCTTCGGTATTTGGGGACGAGCGCTTGTTGATCCTAAAATTTCTGCTGCGGATTTAATTGCAAAAATAGCTAAAGCATCCGAAGTGGTAGAAGTCGGTGCTCAAGATTGCACTGAAGAGCCTTGCACAATGCTGAAATTAGCAAAGCGCAATGTCATGCTGATGTTAGTTGTCGTCGCATTACTTACACTAAGTGGCTGGCTAATTTAATGAACACTGATATTTGAAGGCTGCCATATGTCTATGTTGGCAGTCTTTGGAGTATGGTTGCTGCCGTTAACCTTTTTTCTTCCTGATTTCCTTTTGTAAAGCTAGTTTTCCAGTTAGCTTTCCCTGCATTTATACTGGTCAGATCTGTAACCTTATTGCCACAGAGTACCCATATTCAATGAGTTTTACTGAGTTCCGGTAGATGAAATTATCCCGATTAGAACCGTCAGTGGGTTTACCTAAAGGGAAACTTGGGCTATGCTTTTTGCGGTAAATTGGTCTTACCAATTTACCAAGATGCTGAAAAACACAATTTAAAATCAAGTAAAGCGTGTTAACTAGTGTCGTTTTATGGATTCTTGAGTTGAGAAAAATGGGTCAAATACAAACACGAAAACTCGCGGAAGTGATTGCTGAGCAGCTTGAAACCATGCTCATCGAAGGCAAGTTATTGCCTGGGCAGCGCTTACCTTCCGAACGTGATTTAGCCGCCCAATTTGAAGTTTCTCGACCTTCTCTGCGTGAAGCGATTCAAACGCTGGTGAGTAAGGGGTTATTGATGCGTAAGCAAGGTGGCGGCACTTATGTTGCTAACCAACTCACGCCGAAAGTAACCGACCCCTTGATGGAATTAGTCGCAACGCGTCCAGAGGGGCAATTTGACCTACTAGAATTTCGTCATGCTTTAGAAGGAATGGCTGCTTATTATGCAGCATTACGAGGCACACAAAGCGATTACAAGCATTTAAATACTGCGTTAGAACGTGTTCAAAAACAGGTGCAAAAGGACGATTTGTCCGCGTTGGCACAGGCTTTGGCTGAGTTCTACATGTGCATGGCAAAGGGCTCTCATAACATGGTGTTAATTCATGTGATGGGGAATTTGTCGACATTGCTTAAAGAAAATATCGAAGGCAACTTGCGATTACTCCAAACAGCCCCAGAAGCATGTAAAAAGATTCACCAGCAACGAGAAGAAATTGCAGCAGCGATTGTTGCTCGCAACCCGAGTCAGGCGAGAAACGCCAGTAATGAACATTTGGCATACATTGAGCAAACTTTGTTGGAAATCAACCAGAAAGACTCGCGTATGCAAAGGGCGTTACGCCGAATTGAAATCAACCAAGGTTAAAAGTGAGATTGGCACTTTTAGCTTTAATCAAAACCAAATATAGGAACGCACCATGGCAGATATGATGCAACCAGATGTCGACCCACAAGAAACGCAGGAATGGTTAGATGCATTAGAAGCGGTGATGGAAGAAGAAGGCGCTGATCGTGCGCACTTCTTGTTGGAAACATTAATTGAAAAAGCACGTCGTACAGGCGCGCATTTGCCGTTTGATGCAACCACAGCTTACATCAACACCATCCCCTCTGGTCAGGAACCGACCATGCCGGGCGATCAAACCATTGAAGCTAAAATTCGTGCAGCGATACGCTGGAATGCCTTAATGATGGTGCTTCGTGGTTCCAAAAAAGATCTTGAATTAGGCGGTCATATTTCCAGCTTTGCTTCTTCAGCGATGCTTTATGATGTGGGTTTCAACCACTTTTTCCGGGCAGCCAATGACAAAGACGGTGGGGATTATCTTTTCATTCAAGGGCATGTTGCGCCGGGTATTTATGCTCGGTCTTTTATTGAAGGCAGACTTAACGAAGGTCAATTAGATAACTTCCGCCAAGAAGTGGATGGCGAAGGTATTTCTTCTTATCCGCACCCCAAATTAATGCCTGATTATTGGCAGTTCCCAACGGTTTCTATGGGCTTAGGTCCAATGCAAGCCATTTATCTTGCTCGTTACCTTCAATATTTAACGGATCGCGGTATTAAAGACTGCTCAGATCAACGTGTTTGGTGCTTTATGGGCGATGGCGAATGTGATGAGCCAGAGTCATTGGGCGCAATCGGTCTTGCGGCGCGTGAAGGCTTAGATAACCTGACTTTCGTTATCAACTGTAACTTACAGCGCTTAGATGGCCCAGTACGCGGTAACGGGAAAATCATCCAAGAATTGGAAGGCACATTCCGTGGCGCAGGTTGGGAAGTCATTAAAGTCATTTGGGGCCGCTATTGGGACCCGCTTCTAGCCCGCGATACATCAGGCAAGTTGCTTGATTTGATGAACGAAACCATTGATGGTGAATATCAAAACTGCAAAGCCAAAGGCGGCGCGTATACGCGTGAACATTTCTTCGGGAAATACCCTGAATTGAAAGAAATGGTTGCCAATATGTCTGACGACGATATTTGGCGTTTGAACCGTGGTGGTCACGATCCCGTAAAAGTCTACGCTGCTTATGACCGTGCGGTGAAAACCAAAGGTCGCCCACAAGTGATTCTTGCTAAAACCGTTAAAGGTTACGGCATGGGTCAGGCTGGTGAAGGTAAAAACATCGCTCACCAAGTTAAGAAAATGGATATGGAAAGCATCAAAGGCTACCGCGATCGTTTCAATATTCCATTAAGCGATGAGCAACTTGAGTCTTTACCGTACTACCGTTTCGATGAAGATAGTGACGAGATGCGTTATTTGCGGGCGCGTCGAGAAGCATTAAAAGGTTATTTACCAGCGCGTTTGCCAAAGAGCACGGAAGAATTACCCGTTCCACCATTAAAAGCATTTGATGCTGTTTTACAAGGCTCTAAAGGTCGTGAAATTTCAACTACCATGGCGTTTGTTCGTGTATTAACGGCACTACTGAAAGATAAGCAAATTGGCAAACGCATTGTGCCAATCATTCCAGATGAAGCACGTACTTTCGGTATGGAAGGTTTGTTCCGTCAAGTAGGCATTTATTCTAGCCAAGGTCAGAAATATGAACCACAAGACTCGGATCAGGTAGCCTACTATCGTGAAGATAAAAAAGGCCAAGTGTTGCAAGAAGGCATTAACGAACTAGGTGCGATGTCGTCGTGGCTAGCAGCAGCAACGTCTTATTCTACAAACAATTTCCCGATGATTCCGTTCTACATCTACTACTCTATGTTTGGTTTCCAGCGTATTGGTGACATGGCATGGGCAGCAGGTGATTCACAAGCGCGTGGTTTCTTAGTGGGCGGCACAGCAGGGCGTACAACCCTTAACGGTGAAGGGTTGCAACACCAAGATGGTCACAGCCAGCTACAAGCTAACATGATCCCAAACTGTGTTAGTTACGACCCTACATACGGCTATGAAGTGGCTGTGATTGTTCAAGATGGTATGCGTCGTATGGGTGAAGAACAGGAAAACGTGTTCTATTACCTAACGGTAATGAATGAAAACTACGAGCAACCAGCGATGCCAGAAGGTATTGAAGAGGGCATCGTAAAAGGAATTTATCAGCTAGAAACAGTGACAGCAGATAAAGCCAAAGGCGAAGTGAAGTTGTTAGGTTCTGGCACCATCTTGTTGCAAGTACGCGAAGCGGCGCAAATGCTAAAAGACGACTTCAATATTTCTTCTGAAGTATACAGCGTGACATCGTTCAATGAATTGGGCCGTGATGGCTTAGACGTTGATCGCTACAACATGTTGCACCCAGATGGAGAAGACAAGAAAGCCTACATCACACAAGTGCTTGAGCAAGGTAACAGTGGGCCAACAATTGCGGCAACAGACTACTTAAAAGCCTTTGCAGACCAAGTGCGTGGTTTTGTACCTGGGGCGTATCGCGTATTGGGTACCGATGGATTTGGTCGCTCTGATAGCCGGGCTAACTTGCGTCGTCACTTTGAAGTGGATGCAAAATATGTGGTTGTTGCTAGTTTGCACGAACTTGTGAAATCTGGCGCTATCGATAAGAAAGTATTGGCTGAAGCCATCAGTAAATACGGTATCGATATCGATAAAGTTAATCCATTGTACGCGTAAATCAGGCAGGAGAAATTCTTATGGCAGATCTAAAAGATGTACTCGTGCCGGATGTCGGCGGTGATGAAGTAGAAGTCATTGAAATCTGTGTTGCCGTTGGCGACACCGTTGAGGCAGAGGATGCATTAGTCACAGTTGAAAGTGATAAGGCAAGCATGGATATTCCAGCGCCTTTTGCTGGTGAGATTGCAGATATTTTGGTCCAAGTTGGCGACAAGGTCAGCATGGACAAACTCATTATGAAAATGAAAGCGGCGGGTGCCGCAGAGTCGGCACCCGCTGAATCAACGCCCGAAAAAGAGGCAGAACCGGAAACTGCCACCCAATCGGAGCCCGTTGAATCTGAACAAGCGGCGGCAGAAACACCTGTTGCCAGCGGCGAACCTTCTGTTATTGAAGTCGCTGTGCCTGATATTGGCGATGCGTCCGATGTTGATGTGATTGAAGTGTTAGTTGCGGTTGGCGACGAGCTGGAAGAAGAACAAGGCTTGATTACCTTGGAAACCGATAAAGCGACAATGGATGTTCCCGCGCCGCAGTCTGGTGTGGTGAAAGAGCTTAAAGTGGCGGTAGGTGACAAGGTTTCTCAAGGTTCTTTGGTCTTACTACTCGAAGTAGCTGGAGCGCCAGCTCAAGCCTCTGAACCGTCAGCGCAATCTGCGCCAGCAGCAGAACCTACAAAATCGGAAGAACAAGCTGCGCCAGCACCAGTAAAAGCACCACCAGTTCCACATCATCCTTCTGCGGGTGAGAGGGAAAAAACCGGCAAAGTGCATGCCTCACCTTCTGTGCGCCGATTGGCACGCGAATTTGGGGTTGATTTAGCCGTTGTCAAAGGTTCTGGACGCAAAGGTCGTGTACTAAAAGAAGATGTGCAATCTTATGTGAAATATGAGCTTTCTCGACCTAAGATGACAGCAGGTTCCTCGGTTTCTTCCGGTTCGGGTGGTTTACAAGTGCTTGCGCCACCGAAAGTTGATTTCAGTAAATTTGGTGAAATTGAAGAGGTTCCATTAACACGTATTCAGAAAATCTCGGGTCCAAACTTGCACCGCAATTGGGTCACTATTCCTCATGTGACCCAGTTCGAGGAAGCAGATATCACAGATGTAGAAGCGTTCCGTAAAGAACAAAATGCATTGTTGGCGAAGCAAAAAGCAAACGTGAAGATTACGCCATTAGTTTTCATCATGAAAGCGGCTGCAAGCGCGTTACAAGCTTATCCTGTGTTTAACTCTTCGTTGTCTGAGTCAGGTGAGTCTTTGATTCAGAAGAAGTATTTTCACATTGGTATTGCTGTAGACACGCCGGGAGGTTTAGTGGTTCCAGTGGTTCGTGATGTCGATAAAAAAGGCATTATGGAGCTTTCAAGCGAACTTATGGAAATCAGCCAAAAAGCCAGAGATGGTAAGCTCAAAGCAGCGGATATGCAGGGTAGCTGCTTTACAATCTCTAGCTTAGGCGGTATCGGCGGTACAGCCTTTACGCCAATCGTTAATGCACCAGATGTCGCTATTTTGGGTGTTTCCAAGAGTGAAATGAAACCAAAATGGAATGGTTCAGATTTTGACCCTAGGTTAATGTTGCCATTGTCACTTTCATACGATCACCGAGTAATTGATGGCGCGGTTGCGGCGCGTTTCGCGGTGCATTTATCTGGCGTTTTAAGCGACATTAGAAGGTTGGTTTTATAGCCGTCATGTGCAGGGATATGATGAAATAGCACATTACCCGTCATATCCTTTGCCATTAAAGGCGCAGGTCGTTAGAATTGCGCCTAATTTATTGAGAAATAAAAGAACCAAGCTGCGGAAATTCGGAGCCTAGGTTTAAAAATTAAAACATTTAACTTTGTATCAAACAGTCATTGAGGTCACACATGAGTGAACTAAAAACTCAGCTAGTCGTATTGGGCGCAGGCCCAGGTGGATATTCGGCGGCATTCCGTGCTGCTGACTTAGGCATAGAAACAGTGCTTGTTGATGCACGCGATACCTTAGGTGGTGTGTGCTTGAACGTTGGCTGTATTCCTTCCAAAGCATTATTACACGTTGCAAAAGTCATTGATGATGCAAAAGAAATGGCGGCTCATGGTGTGTCTTTCGGTGAACCTAGCATTGATATTGACAAAGTTAGAGCGTGGAAAGATAGCGTAGTAGGTCAGCTTACAAAAGGTTTGTCTGGCATGTCTAAAATGCGCAAAGTGAAGAACGTGCAAGGTTACGGTAAATTCACTGGCTCAAATACCCTTGAAGTAGAGGGTAAAGATGGTAAGAAAACGGTTATCAATTTTGATAACGCGATTATTGCAGCAGGGTCCGAGCCTGTTAGTTTGCCTTTCATTCCAAATGATGACCCGCGCGTTATTGATTCTACAGGCGCGTTGGAAATGGCCGATGTACCAGAAAAAATGCTGGTGCTTGGTGGCGGTATTATCGGCCTAGAAATGGGTACTGTTTACCGTTCACTTGGTAGTCAAATCGACGTTGTTGAGTTCCTAGACCAACTTATCCCTGCTGCCGACAAAGACATCATCAAGATTTATCAAAAGCACGTTAAAGACAAATTCAACGTAATGCTAGAAACCAAAGTGACTGCGGTGGAAGCAAAAGACGATGGTTTGTACGTGTCTTTCGAAGGCAAACAAGCTCCAGCAGAACCTGTTCGTTACGACAAAGTATTAGTGGCTGTTGGTCGTCGTCCAAACGGCGGTTTGGTTGATGCAGATAAAGCAGGTGTTGCGGTTGATGAGCGTGGCTTTATTAACGTTGATAAGCAAATGCGCACTAACGTTTCACACATCTTTGCGATTGGTGATTTAGTTGGTCAACCTATGCTTGCTCACAAAGCGGTTCACGAAGGTCACGTTGCCGCAGAAGTGATTTCTGGCATGAAGCATTACTTCGATCCTAAGTGTATCCCTTCAGTGGCTTACACAGACCCAGAAGTAGCTTGGGTTGGCTTAACTGAAAAAGAAGCTAAGGAGCAAGGTATCAAGTATGAAACAGCAAACTTCCCTTGGGCTGCTTCTGGTCGTGCTATCGCTTCTGGACGTACAGAAGGTATGACAAAACTTATTTTCGATAAAGAATCTCATCGTGTGATTGGTGGCGCCATGATTGGTATCAATGCAGGCGAAATGCTAGGCGAAATTGGCTTGGCAGTTGAAATGGGCGCAGATGCGGAAGACATCGCATTAACGATTCACGCTCACCCAACATTGAATGAGTCTATCGGTTTAGCGGCGGAAGTGTACGAAGGTAGCATTACCGACTTGCCAAATCCTAAGGCGAAAAAGAAATAAGTTGTTTGAATAAGTTAAATGTCATTAGGCCGCTTTTAAGCGGCCTTTTTTATAAGATTTGAGTCGACTTAAGTCAGGTTGATATTTTCACTCCTTGTCTCTCTCCCCCTTCCCTTAATTTGATAATTTTTGCGCTTTTTGGTTGAAATGTTAACCTGTTTGAGATAAGTTTCTGCCCGAATTTTATCAGCCACAATTACATCCTTTAGGGAATGCAGGTCAGGGAATGAAACACACTACGCTTCTGTCGTTTTTTACTTTTCTTTTTTTCATCTTTAGTGCGCAAACCAGCGCTGCCGATGCGGTGCATTGGGACTCGTCGACGCATGTCGAGCACTATCTTGATGTTAACGGTGATGGGGTAAAAGATTTGTTGCTTCAGGCAGCGTCTTCCTCCTCAAAAAGCGCCTTGTATTTGGGTAAGCAGGTTAACTTTTCCATTCAATATCATGATGATGCAGCGCTTTTTCTGGAAGCGGAGTTGGACGGTGCAAGCTGGACGGTAGAAGAGGCGCAGGTGGTGCCGGGCTATTTTAACGATGATGCCTATGAAGATGCGCTGGTGGTGTTACCTGCCCTGCAAAAAGCGTATTTGTTAATGGGTGAGCCGCGCGGTATGTTGGGCTTTCGTCGTTTTCAAGCCGAGCAGTTCTCGTGGCTTAAGATGGGTGAGGACAATCAATATTACACGGGCGATTTCAACGGCGATGACCAAAGTGATTTATTGGTGCTGATGAATGATTCCGGTGCGCATCAGCTTTATCACAGCTTACCCAATGGCGATTTCACACTAGCCCAAAAGCGTAAACGCAAGTCCCGTTGGGGTCTTAAAAAAGCAGAAGCCTTGTACATTGCTGATTTTAACGGTGACGGGCGAGATGACATTTTTGCCTTGTCTAAGAAAAAGCGTAAAAAACACTATCTGGCGCTTGCCAATGAAAAGGGTGTGTTTAAGCGTAGAAATACGCAGGTCATTAAGGCGGATTTTACCGATTTCGATTGGACGGGTGATGGTTTTAGTTCGGTTATAGAGGAAAGTGGCGGTGTATCTTATTTAGTGCGCTTGTACAACAGTAATGGCGGCATAGATGAGGAAGGCCGCTTTATTCCTGATGAGACCGATACGCTGCGCCATAAGAAGTGCCGGTATGTGTATTTCATGCCTCATTCGCAGGAAAGCGGCACAAAATGTGAGCTTAAGCGCCAAAAGCGTAAGAAGCGTAAACACAAGCGTCGCGCTGGTCGCGATGGTGATACCGGTGAGCTAAGCGCAAAAAGTGATGATGCATACAGCGCTGGTGCCAAAGCGCCGTTGATGGCACAAAACGCAGCCACAGCCAGCAGCACGGTTGCGGTTACATCCACAGAAGGCACCACAGTGCCTGAAAATCCTCCGAGCGCGCCGGTTTCCTCGGTGGGGGCTTATCCTGCTATTAACCAACCTTTTACGTTAAGTTGGGCGCCGGTGGCGGATGCCAACAAGTATGAGATTTGGGTAAGTTATGACCGGGGTCAAACTCAAGAAAATACTTATCACTACACCAGTGGTACCAGTTTTACCTTGTCGGAAAGCACCGAAGGCAGCCGTTTTTATTATATTCAAGCGTGTAATGCCAAAGGGTGCAGTCCCAGCAGTCCTTATCGAAGTGTGTATATTTATAATATCCCGCAGCCTGTGACGCAGTTTGTTTCATCAATCGATACCGTTCCTGCTGATAGCGATGTCGAAGTGTCATTAAGTTGGTCGCGCCCTGATGGGCTGATTGGCTCCGGTGGTTACTATAAAATATTAGAAACAAACCCAAATGGTGTTCAGTCTTGGGTAAAGGATAAACTGGCTTCAACGACCACATCGGCTACGGTGCAGTTTAATCATCGCTTGGCGGGTCAATACAACTATAAAATCTACTCTTGCAATAAAACCTCAGCATATTGTTCTGGTCCTAGTCCCTATGAGGTGAATGTGAGTGTGCTGCCAAGTGCGGTGGGGCAAGCGAGCATTACCAACTTAACCTACACGCCGGTTGTGGCGTATGTGGGGCAGACCCAGCGTTTTAATTTTGACTATGAAAATGCCACTTGGTGTTATAGCCATAATTACTCTCATGATCCGAATGCATCTGTCACCTACATTGGTGGCCCTAATAACACCACGGTTTCCTCTTCACATTTTAGTTGGTCGGCTTATCGCGCGGCACCTGCAACGTGGACCTTTGATGTCACCTGCTACAACAGAATCAATAACAGCAAGAAAACCCAGAAAGTTTCTACCATCATTCATGCGAATCGGGCCCCGATCGCTTACGATGATTCGCAGGCGCTGTTTTATGACCAAACCGCCACTATTCGGGTGTTGGATAATGATATCGATGCGGATGGTCATGCTTTGGCGATTACCAGTTACACGCAGCCAAGTGCGGGCAGTGTTAACTGTTCGAGTGTGTGTACGTATACCGCGCCTTCGTCGCGTTTGGGGAATACTTCAACCAGTTTCTTTTATACGGTCAGTGATGGTTGGGGCGGCACCTCAACCGCTCAGGTGAGCATTAATGTTATTACGCCTGCGCCAGACCCGGCGCCAACCTTAACTGAATTGCACTATTTTCCGCAAATTGTGAAGGTGGGAGAGGAGCAAATGTTTTCTTTTTCCTATACCAATGTGCGGGAATGTAAAAACAGTCTTGGTGTGGATTATGTGCTGAACAATGGCCAATTGCAGTCGGGCACTTTTAGTTGGGGCCCTGTCCTGCGTGAATCGCCGACAGTATGGGATTTCACGGTGACCTGTTACAACAGTAATGGCAGTGTCACTGTGCCTGTGTATGGCGAGATACAACCAGCAGAGCCACCCGTTGCCAATCCTGATGAGTATACGGTGGAGCAATACTCAAGTAATAACCTTTTGTCGGTATTGGATAACGATACCCCTGATGGTGACCTTTTAAGCATTGTGCAGGTGGGGGATATTACCCAAGGGCAGGTGGCGATTGCCTCTGGCGGCAAGCAGCTTATTTTTGCGCCGCAAGGGGATTTTGTGGGTACGGTCAGCTTTGTTTATACCATTGAAGATGGCGCAGGGCAGACATCGCAAAGCACGGTCACTGTTACGGTCGGGGAAGTGACCACGCCAAATCCGGGGTTGATTGCAGAATATTTATTTGAAGATGCCAGTAATCTTGGTTTAGACACCTCCGGGCGTGGTAATCATGGCACCATTGATAGGTCGCCTAGGCAAACCGTCGGCAAAATTGGTATGGGGATGCACACCACCTATGGCGCACTTAAACAATTGCCCGGCTTTAATAAAGGGCAGGTGGTGACCATTAACTTTTGGTTTAAAACCAGCTCCACCCGCGAGTTCTTGTATTTGATGCACCAAGGATACTGGGATGTTGATGGCAGGCTACCGGCATGGGAGTTTCGACCTGAAATCATTAAAGATGGGCGTATCCATTTTGTGACCTTGGGTGATAACGGTGTCCTCCGCGATTTGGTGTATTTTTACGATACACAGAAAAACTACCGTGATGGCCGCTGGCATATGATGACCGTTATCACCGATGGCACCTTTATGGAAGGTTTCATGGACGGTGTGCAAAGCGGTATTGATAACAGCATTGGCGGGCCGGATAATTGGACGGCAGACCAGCCTAAATCGGCCAGAAAGGTCGGGGCCTTATGTTACTACGGGCACCTTCTTTGCAAACACGGCTATCAGTATTTTGACGGTGCGATAGATAACTACCGCATGTACAACCGCGCCTTATCGCGCGAAGAAATCACCGCCCTTTATAACGAAGAATTTAAAGCACCTAACCATGAAGCCCAAGGTGAAGTGGCGATTAGTGGTGAGCCTTTAGTGGGAGAAGTCCTCAATGTGGAAGAAACTGTTGCCATTACGGATGCGAATGGGTTAGGGGAGTTTCGTTATCAGTGGATGCGCCATAAAGACGGGGTGAGTCTGATTATTGATGGGGCGACGACTTCAAGTTATACCGTGAGTGCAGATGATATTGGTTACAACTTAAGTGCCTCGGTTCTTTTCGCTGATGGTGATGGTTATAACGAAAGTATTAGTGCCGTGCCAACGGCTGTGGTGGCAGCGCAATTGCCGATGAGCATTAGTGTGCTTGAGCCGCTGAGCGTGGATGAAGATACGCTCATATCTCCGCTGAGCTTTAGCATTTTAGGCGATGCGGTACCACTGGCCGATTTAACCCTTGAGGCTACCTCGGATAACCAAACCCTATTGCCTGATGAAAACCTTAGCATTGAGGGGACAGGTGCGCAGCGCAGTTTGAATATCACCCTTGAGGATGACCAATACGGTGAGGTTACTATCACGCTGACCCTTTCTGATGGGCGGTTGTCTAGCGGGACCGAGTTTAACCTTCAGGTTTTACCCATTAACGACCCGGTTGAAGGTAACGTGCTTATCATTGGTGAGGCGCAAATCGGCGAGACCTTAACCGCGCAAACCAGCGCCCTTCATGATGCTGATGGTATTGGTGCTTTGCAATACCAGTGGTTGCGTGATGGTGTGGTTATTACAGGTGAAACCGCCGCTAGCTACACAGTGCTTAGCAGTGACGATGCCAAGTCGTTGAGTGTTGAGGTGAGTTACACCGATGATGAGGGCATGGAAGAATCCATTGTTAGTGAGGTTGTCGTTGTCGGTCAGGCGCGCGTCCTAGACTGGGGACAGCTAGGCGGAGAAGCAGCAGATGCCGCACAGGTGAGCAAAACCGCATCAGCCAGTGACTTTAATGGTGCCACGCCGGCACAGGCCGGTGTCAGCGGCGGGGCGGCGTCATACCATATTCCAATAGTGATACCGCCGGGTCGAAACGGCGTGCAGCCGAATGTGGCACTGAATTACAGCAGTCGCAGTGGCAATGGTATTGCCGGTGTAGGCTTTAGTTTATCTGCAAGCAGCAGTATCACCCGCTGTCCTGCAACCGTGGCACAAGATAACTTTATTGCCGGGGTGGATTACACGGCAACCGACCGCTTATGTTTAGATGGTCAGCGCTTGGTGTTAGTCGGTGGCACCTATGGCAACGATGGGGCGACGTATCGCACCGAGATTGAATCCTTAGTGTCGGTGACCCAATCGGGTGACTATAGCGGCGCGGCGAGTTTCACTGTC